>NZ_AWTC01000004.1 GCF_000497245.1 Sporolactobacillus laevolacticus DSM 442 | reverse complement strand
TTTCGGACAGAATCCTCTTCCGCTACATCAATTCGTCCATGATCCGCACTGTATAATTCAAACTGATTCATCAAATGAATCACCTTCTCGATTTTATGCATTTAAGTTTTGCATCATTTTTCAACTAAGACTTAGGTAAATGAGATGAAAAAGGATATGATTTTCTTCTGAGGTGTTTAAGATGAAATTTTTATGAGTGGTTTCTTTCTTGCTCGTATTATATAAGATTCAGTAGACTCCCGAATACGGACTTTCCTCCTGAAAAACCCCGAAAAATCCCGCATGGCAAAGATTCATTGACAACTTTCGACAAGAACCACCTGGACTTTTGTACCACGCGTCTATAAAATCATTTTCATTTTTTTAATATCCCAATTGAATGACTCACTAAATTTTGAAATTCATTGACATTTTCTGAGAGAACACACATCGTCCTTGGAAATGAAATAGAATACGCATCTAAAAAATAAGCATTCATGTTTCCCTTCACTGGTGTCATTCACAAATGATACGCACAATTTCAAAGCTCTTGTTTGCTCATCATTAAGAACTATTGAGGCATTTTCCGTTTTCGTGTGACATAAATTATGATGTACTGTCCTGATCTTTAGAATAAAAGTTGGCAAATTCTAGAGGCATCTGAAACTAGGGAAGGGAGGGCAATGATGTATAATTGTGCGCTATTGAAATTTAAGGATATTGTGCGTAAAGATGGCCATCTAACGCCAATTGAAGAAAAAATTGATGTCCCCTTTAAAATAAAACGAATTTATTACATTACAGGGGTTGCACAGAAATCTGCAAGAGGGTTTCATTCGCATAGAAAATTACAACAGGCACTTATATGCTTACATGGTTCATTAAAAATAAGGATTAAGAATCCAAACGAAGAAGAAATAATAAACTTAAACGACCCGTCAGTAGGTTTGTATATAGGTCCCCTTGTATGGCGTGAAATGTTTGATTTCTCAAAAGGAAGTGTATTATTAGTTGTTGCCTCAGAACATTATTCTGAAGAAGACTATATAAGAGACTACAATCTCTACTTAAATGAGGCAAAAAAAATATTTCAAGCCAATCCAGCTGATGATTCAAAAATTTAACTTTCACAGGATGCGGTGGCTTCAACGTTGCTCACAGAACGTACTTCCGCAGGATGTGGTGGCTTCAACGTTGCTCACAGGACGTGAGCGTATTTAGTTGAAGATCCTTTTTATTAACGGAAGATCCTTTTTTATACTAACGAAAGATCCTCTCCTTAGCGGAAGATCCTTCTTACCTTTTCCAGGACTTTTCGAACACCATCTAATAGTTATGTGCGCAGAAATAAACCCGAATTACCCAGATAAACAAAAAATCTTTTGTTAGAAATGGGATGTGATTTTTTGAAGGGTATTGTATTGGCAGGTGGAAGCGGTACACGTTTATATCCGATCACGCGCTCAATATCCAAACAATTACTACCTATCTATGACAAACCGATGATTTACTATCCATTATCCGTTTTATTATTGGCCGGCATCAAGGATATACTCATCATTTCTACTCCTGAAGATATACCTCGCTTTAGAGAATTACTTGGTGATGGGTCAGATCTCGGCGTGCAGCTGAACTATAAGATACAACCAAGCCCTGACGGATTGGCTCAGGCTTTTATATTAGGTAAAGAATTTATTGGCAACGAACACGTAGCCCTTATACTCGGTGACAATATTTTTTACGGAGATGATTTCACAAATATTCTTCGTAAAGCTGCATCTCAAAAAAAGGGAGCAACTGTATTTGCCTATAATGTTAAGGATCCTGAACGATTTGGCATTGTAGAATTTGATAAAACGGGGCATGTAACATCAATCCAAGAAAAGCCAAAGCATCCTAAATCAACATATGCTGTAACTGGTCTTTATTTTTATGATAACCAGGTGGTAGACATTGTAAATGATTTAAAACCTTCTGCTCGAGGAGAGTTAGAAATTACGTCTGTTAACGAAGTGTATCTAAATCAAGGCGAGTTAAATGTTGAATTACTTGGACGTGGATTTGCTTGGCTCGATACAGGGACTCATGAATCTTTGTTAAGTGCTTCCCTTTTTATTCAAACAGTAGAGAATCGACAGGGATTGCAAATTGCATGTCTTGAAGAAATTGCTTATCGTATGGGCTATATTGATGAAAACAAATTATACCAATTAGCTCAGCCTTTAAGTAAAAATGGATATGGGCAATATCTACTGAATTTGTTGAAGGAACAGGCTACATAGTTCTCATATGGAGGTTGAGGATTGATGAAACTGCTAGTATCTGGAGGAGCCGGTTTTATAGGAAGCAACTTTATTCATCATATGATAAAGGCTCACCCAACTTATACAATCGTTAATTTTGATTTACTTACCTATGCAGGCAATTTAGAAAATCTTGAAGATATTAGAGCACATCAAAATTACCATTTTGTTCATGGAAATATCTGCAACTATGAACTGATTGACTATGTCATCGATCAGTATGCTATTGATACGATTGTTAATTTTGCTGCAGAATCCCATGTTGATCGTAGTATCACCCAACCCGATGTATTTATCAAAACAAATGTACTCGGAACACAAACCTTGCTTGATGCAGCAAAAAATAAGCATGTGAAGAAATACCTGCAAATTTCTACGGATGAAGTGTATGGCTCCTTAGGGTCGAATGGTTACTTTACAGAGAAAACACCATTAGCACCCAACAGTCCTTATGCTGCGAGTAAAGCTTCAGCAGACATGGTTGTTCGAGCCTATTTTGAAACTTATGGTATGAATATTAATATCACACGCTGCTCCAATAACTATGGGCCCTACCATTTCCCTGAAAAATTGATTCCATTAATCATAACCAATGCACTGGAAGATCGAGAACTGCCTGTCTACGGTGACGGCAAGAATATTCGTGACTGGCTCTATGTTGAAGATCATTGTGCAGCGATTGATCTTGTACTCCATCAAGGGAAACCTGGTGAGGTCTATAATGTTGGCGGTCATAATGAAAAGCGTAATATCGATCTTGTCGAGCTGATTCTCGATAAGCTGAACAAACCGCATAGCTTAATCAAACATGTTTCAGATCGCCTTGGACATGATCGGCGCTACGCTATCGACGCATCAAAGATAAAAACCGAACTTGGATGGCAGCCAAAGTATACCTTTGAAACAGGGATTAATGAAACCATCCAGTGGTATCTTACTCATAAAAAATGGTGGCAAAAAATAAGGTCCGGGGAATACAGGGATTACTTCAAGAAGCAATATGGCACAGCCATTGATTGAAACGCTTTTCGCGCGACTTTGCTTCAAGGAGGGTTCGAAAAAGTCCGGGAAAAATTACCGGCGAATCTCTGTGTCAACTTGCTTTTCCGCTCCTCACGTATTATTCGCATACGCTCCGGGGCTCAAAGCTGCGTTTTCTTGACCTTCTTGGTCCTTTTTGTCCTCCTTTTCGAACAGATTTTTTAAGGTGGGACACGGTTTTCATGAAATGCCAAACAGAAAGTGTTGACTATATTCCATTAAAAGAGGGTTGCTGCATATGGATCATCCATTGGTATCAGTAATTATCTTAACCTATAATAATTTCAATTATTTAGAACAATCCATCAATTCTGTGTTAAGTCAAAATTATCCTAATATAGAGATCATAATTAGTGATGATTGCTCTAAAGATTTTAATAAATCCTCTTTTGAAAAGTACTTAAAAGATAACATGCGTAAAAATATAGTAGATTACAAGGTGATTCAAAACAATAAAAATCTAGGCATCGTAAAAAACTTCAATAATTCAATAAAAATAAGTAGAGGTGATTATATCGTACCGTTAGATTGTGATGATTGTTTTTATGATGAAAATGTAATCAGCTTATTAGTCAAGGAATTCCTAAAGACAGGTGCAAATATAATTACCGGCTATATGAATGAATACGACCAAAGCTTAATGAAATTTTTGCGCAGGTCACCTGAAAAAAACAAATTAAAATTATTCAATAATATGGATAAACTTTTCGAGGAATTGTGCAGAAGAAATTTCATTGCCGGCGCATGCACCTCCTATAGCAGAACATTATTTGAAAAATATGGCTATTTAGATGAAAGTTACACATTTTTAAATGATTATCCTCAATTTTTAAAATTGGTTCGATTAGGGGAACGGATTTATTTCATTGATGCAACGATTATAAAATACAGGCTCGGTGGAATAAGCACGGGTAAAGCCATTAACCCTGCTTTTGAAGAAGACGCTAATTTAGTTTTAAAAAAAGAGATCCTCCCCTATCCAGAAAAAATCGGTAAACGTTTATACAGAGAAAAAGTGTATGACTATCGTCGAAGGACAGAGAAAAAGAGTCAGCTTTTCCTTCTTAGCATTCAGTATATTGATGCGGTCGTGATTAAGATTATAGCCAGGGTAAAAGCTTACATTAAAAATCTTTTCATTCATAAATACCAGTTCTAGGAGATGTACAGTCTATGAAAATACCTTTCAATAATTTCGAACCGATGCATCATGAAATTGAAAGTGAAATTCTAGATAAATTTAATGAAATTTATCATAAAAACTGGTATATCAATGGCACAGAAGTTGAACAATTTGAGACAGAATTTGCAAACTACTGCGGGGCGAAATACTGTATTGGCTGTGGGAATGGTCTTGACGCGTTATATCTTATATTAAGAGGATATGATATTCAGTCTGGCGATGAAGTCATCGTCCCTTCGAACACGTATATCGCCACAGCTCTTGCTGTTTCCTATGTCGGAGCAAAACCTGTATTCGTTGAACCTGACATCAAAACATATAATATAAATCCGGATCTAGTAGAAAAAAAAATCAATGATAAAACAAAAGCCATCATTGCCGTACATTTATATGGGCAGCCTGCTGAAATGACTAAAATCAATCGGATTGCAAAGAAATATGGTTTAAAGGTCATCGAAGACTCCGCTCAAGGACATGGCGCAAACTATAAAGGCACGAGAACCGGTAATCTTGGTGATGCAGCCGGATTCAGCTTTTATCCCGGAAAAAATCTCGGCGCTCTTGGAGATGCAGGTGCTGTTGTTACCAATGATCAGGCACTTGCTGTCAAAATAAAAGCACTGTCCAACTATGGTTCAGACAGGAAATATCATCATATTTATAAAGGCGTGAATTCAAGACTCGATGAAATCCAAGCATCTTTCCTAAGAATAAAGCTTAAGCATTTGGACCGGTGGAACCATCATAGGAGAACGATTGCAGAAAGATATATCAACCAAATGGATAATGAAAAAATAATAAAACCATTTATAAGTGATTTTTCAGAACCGGTATGGCATATATTTGCTGTTAGAGCGAAAAAAAGAAATGACTTTCAGAGCTACTTAGAGAAGAATGGAATAGAAACAACGATTCACTATCCAATTGCTATGCACTTGCAAGACGCCTATAAGGACTTAAATATAAAAAAAGGGCAACTGCCCATTGCAGAACAAATAGCAGATGAGATTATAAGCCTTCCAATGTGGTATGGGATGAAAGATAAAGAAATAAATGATGTTATTGAGAAAGTAAATGCCTGGAAATAGTTTGTGGTTTGAAATAGAACAGGATCGACACGTTTAACACAGCCGCAATTCATTATTAAATGAAAGCAGAGTGTTTAAATATGAAGATTGCCTATTTAATTATTGCCCACAACAATTTTGAACACTTAAAGCGATTAATAAGATCCATTCAAATGGATAATGCATTCTTTTTTATACATGTTGATCAGAAGGCTCCCCCAGTATCATTTGATGAATTTTATCACGTACAAGTGCTTCCGAAGCAGTATTCTATAAAATGGGGCGGGTTCAGTATGGTGGAAGCAACGATTGAGTTGTTAAAATACGCCTTCCATTTTGATGATTTTGATCGTTTTGTATTATTAAGCGGCGTTGACTATCCGATAAAGAGTAATGCATATATAGAAGATCTTTTCGAAAAGAATAGAAATATTAATTATATAGATGCTCATCTGATGCCTACGATGGATCACCCATTTGATCGATTATTTTGTTATCGCATCGAATGTGATCGAACCACAAATTTGAAATCATTCCCAATTAAACTCGTAAACAAATTAATTAGAGGCTCTAGGATTAGAAGACCTTATCCTCAAAAATATCAAGATTATAAACCATTTGCCGGTAGTCAATGGTGGTCATTTAATGATGCATTCGTCGATTATCTATTAAAATTTCTTTCTTCAAATGATGAATATATCACGTTTTTTCAGCATACGTTCGTACCGGATGAAATGTTTTTTCAAACGATTATTATGAACTCCCCTTTTGTACGGACCGTTAGAAACACACTGACATATGTAGATTGGGAATTAGGAGGACCTCCCTATCCTTCTCTCATTCAGAAAATACATATGCCGCTATTCAAGAACGATCTTATTTATGCAAATCATCGCGTATCCATCTACCTTTTCACAAGAAAATTCAATGATGATTCCTCAAAAATAATCAATGAGCTCGATAAAATAAGGGCTGATTATTGATCGCTGATTAGGTAGGGTCTCTTGCAGTAAGCGCATGATATACAACAAAGGCTTCGCCATAGGCGAAGCCTTTGTTACGACAATCAGAAATGACCTTGCGTTAGCGGTCCAACGTTGCTTGCAGGACATGCGCGTTAAAAAAGAAAGATCGTTCAGAACAAAGCCATTTTATCCTGTAATAATTACCTGTTTCTCAATTTTTGTAACGTCTTCCCAACTTCATGATAAATCATTCCATCACGTTTCAAATATTCTACAACGAATACGATTGAAAAATAAACGATGCTGCCAATGAGTATTTGGACACCTGTCGTTAATATAGATGGCCCCATACCTCTCCCCACAACTCGGAGAATAATAAACATAATAAATCCTGCAATGAGGTAATCGAATGTTTTTGGAATAATACTTTTGAACGGAACGATGTCTCTAATTAGATAAAGCTGCACAAACGTGACAGCTAACTCCGCAGCAATCGTCCCTACACTTGCACCAATCGATCCAAATGGCTTAATAAGTATAAGGTTAACAACAAAATTGACAATTGCTCCTGCATAGACAGAGGTCGTATATTCTTTCATCTTGCCTAGCGGTAACATATACTGAGTACCGAATACACCGCTCCAGGCCATTAAGACAATAGTTGGTGCAAGGATTGTAAGCACAATAATGCACTTCAAAAAACTATTACCCATATACCATGGAATGAACTCCTCAGCAATTCCTGCCACCCCGAACATAAGCGGAATGGCTAATAATGTTGAGAAATCCAGCGATTTAAGCAAATAATCCTTTGCTTTTTCAATCTGACCGATGGCAAACGTATGCGCCATTCTAGGGAGCATAACCGTACCGAGTGAAGTGACAACGGATAATGCCATCATCCGAATCTTATCTGCATAATCAAAGATTCCGACTTCACTGTTCGTTGACACGATTCCGATCATCGTCTTGTTCAACACAAAGTAAATCTGAAGGGCGATTCCCGGAATAAAATAAACAATTGCTGGTTTCAAATGACTTATGATTTGTTTAAATGAAATTCTGACGAACATAATCTGGCCTTTAAGATAAAACCACATGACCAGGGAACTTAAAAAGACCGACAGACACATAATATACGTATAGATAGATAAGTCAGTTGGATTTTTCACGAAAATAAAAATAGCCAATAAAGAAAGGAGTTTAATGACGATATTCCGGGTGACAATTTTTTTAAACATCTCAATGCCAAAGAAAAACCAGGAGCAGTCAATGACTGTTCCTAATAAACTAATCGTCTGAATCAGGGCAATAGACTGATCTTGCTGAATGAAGAAAATAGCCAAAATCAGATAACCAATAAGTGAAGTAAGCGTAAGCACCAATTGCAGAAGATAAAGACTGAAGAAGTTCTCACTCATCTTTCTTTTATTATCCCTTGTCATAGCAATTAACTTATTGCCATAGGTGTCAATACCGAGTAAGCCGATAAAAGAAAAATAGGAAATAATGGACGCTGTATAAGCATAGGTTCCGACACCTTGAGGCAGCAAAACACGTGAAACATATGGGACCGTTATGAGAGGCAAGATCATCACTAAAATTTGATAGAGAAGATTATATAAATAATTTTTTTTGATACTCATATTAGTCCACCCTTAAATGATCATTTGTCAAAACAGATAATTATCTTGGGGCCTCTCGACAATCTTTGAAACAATTAAATGATTACTGAATCAAACGGTCTAATACAACGACAAATTTATTTGCTTGATCCTTAATATCAAATCCACTCGACTTTATTTCCTTTTCCATATCCCTATGTTTTGAAATTCCTGATAGAACAGCTTCTTCCCAATAAGATAGTGGGTTTTTTAATGAACAAAAGGTCACTAGTTTTGTAATCCTTGTTTCTTCGCTGATCGTATCAGAAAGGATAAGTGGCAAACCCGCTGCCTGTGCTTCGACAGCCACAACGGGAAGCCCTTCGAATCGGGAAGGAAGAACAAAAAGATCCATCGCCCACATCAACTCAGGAATATCTTTTCGATTTCCTAAAAAGAGTACGCCATCGTCTAAACCTAGATCTTTAACTTTCTCCTCAATTTTTGATCTCAATTCTCCCTCGCCAATGAGCAGCAACTTGCTCTTCTCATTTCGCTGATGAATCGCATGAAATAGATCAATAAGGAAGTCGTGGTTCTTTTGATAAACGAATCGCCCAACATGTCCGATCACCAGATCATTTTCTACGTTTAATTGCTTTCGAACAGCTTGACGAATTCGTTCTCTAAATCGGAATTTCTCACAATCAATAGCATTATTAATGATTTTTACTTTTTTTTGATGAAAATAATGTTTTCCAAAAATCCATTCTCCAGCCGCCTTGGAACACGCAAAACGGTATTTGGAAATCCACCGGACATAAATGCGATTGATACAGTGCAAAACTTCCACTAAGACACTTCTTTCAGCGTCTCGCGAATTATGTCCATGTGTTATGATTGTATAGTGGTATTTTTTGGCCAATACAAAGGGTAAAATGTTATAAAATCCACATGAGTTAAAGTAGATGATCTCGTGACTGCTTCGCAAATTCTTTAAGAGCTTATTTAATTCTTTCATAGATCCGTATAAGCTTTGCTTCTGCCCAGTAATCTTATAAACTTTTCCTCCAAGTTGATTGACTTCTTGTTCGGCGTAAAAGAATTTCCCTCCATGGGGAATAATGTCAAATACATATTTAGATCGATCAATAGTACGAAATAAATTCATGATGTACTCTTCCATGCCACCGACTGATGTTCCAAGCCCATAAACCAGCACTCTTTTCATTTCAATAGCCACCTCCATCTGCTCATTCCACGGGGTGATCCGCAAGCCTCCTCGCTCGGGTATATCGCTGCGGGGATTCACCTGATTCGCAATCAGCAGGTACCGTCCCGCAGGAGGCTCGCAAATTTCGTATCTATTAAATATGGATCATAATCAACAGTAGAAATGAACAAAGCCTTATGAAAAATATCAACGGACTCCTCGATGTTTCCACCTATAAAAAATCTTGAATATCGGAGCATAAATGAATGAAAACCATCCGACAAAGAGCAATTGCAAGCGCCGTGAAAAGGATATTTCAATAGTAGCGATAAGTTCTGAATAATACTTGCGAACAATCTTCTTGGTCTTTTGTTGATATGACTTCCATTTTGGATCACGGGTACCAGTGCGAAGAATCAAATCGTAAATGCCCATCAAAGCGAAGACATAACCCGCGATGGCATAGATTTTAATGGCCGGATATTTTTCCCTTACAAGCTCTAACATTTTTTCTGCGGATTGTATGGAGCAAAGATCAATGTCCTTACTATGTGTAATACTTCCAGAACGCTGCCGGTAATAGTATTTTGGTGTAGAGTCGTAGACAATCGTGTTCGCACGATCCAGTACGGTATATGTGACGATATAATCTTCACCGATACGTCCTACGGGGAATCGTAAATGATCAAACAAATGCTTCGCATAGAGTTTGTCCCATACACCAACTCCAAAATAGCCGATACTGTTTATTATTTGAAAAGCCTGCTCACTGTTCATCACCAAATAGACATTTTCCTTTTTTTCACGCCGTATGCTTTTTCCAAAAACCAGAAATTCACTGCAGATGGACAGATCCGCCTTTTCTTTTCTAAGATTATTCATGAGAAGTTCATAGGTGTCACGCTGTATCCAATCATCACAATCAACAAAAGCAATATAGTCACCTTTTGCTATATCCAAGGCAGCGTTTAGCGCTGAAGAAGGTCCGCCATTCTCTTTATGGATCACATGAATGCGAGGATCTTGTTCTGCCCAAGAGTCACAGATCTCCGAGCTGCGATCTGGAGAACCATCATCCACCAAAATAATCTCCAGGTCACGATACGTTTGATTGATAATACTTTCTATACATTGATCAAGATATTGTTCAGCCTTATATACCGCAACAATCACGCTAATGAGCGGCTCCATAACAATGACTGCCTCCTTCAATGATAACGACATGAACCTGTCTTAATGGTCCAGCCTTTTTAGTCAGATATCTCTTTAATAAAATTCAAATAATAATGGTCAAGATTCATCCTTTGTGAGATTAACTGACTTCCCTTCGCCATCATGAGCCGCAAGTCGTGATTCATGACCAGTTCTCTCAGAGCTCCGGCCATGTTATTAATGATATGCTCATTCCGGGGTAAGAGAACTGCGCCATCTCCTTTTACATATTCAGGAATTCCCCCCGATAAAGTTGTGATCAGCGGCAGTCCAGACGCCATGGCTTCGATCATGGTCAATCCGGCCGGTTCATCCCAAATTGAAGGCAATACGGCAATATCGGCAATTGAATAAATGAAGGGCATCTCTTTATAAGGTATAAATCCTGTGAATAGTACCCTGTTTTTCATGGCTTCGCTCATTTGTTTGATCTGTTCTTCAAATGGGCTCCAAAGATCGCTATCAAAAAAAAGGCTACCCACAATCAACAGTTTTACGTTTGGCGTATCGATTTTTCGAAACGCCTTTAACAGCTCTTTAATCCCCTTTTCCGGAGTCAACCTACCTACAAAAATGAGGACGATGTCTTTTGATTCAAGTCCAAATTTATTGCGCAGTTGATCACGGTCTTTTTTGCTAATGGTACAGTTAAATCGCTTTGTATCAATTCCGTTATAGACCACGCGACGATTTTGCCTCGGTATCGTTTGCATAAAATCCGGCAGTGTCTGATTGATATAGTTACTGACTGCCAGAGTCTTGCATCCGTTGATGATGCGTGCGCAACCGTAACTTCCCGTTACAACATTATGAATGTGATAGTAATAGTGTCCCTCATATTTTTTATAGTTCTTTTTCCTTTTTAATGTCTGGAACAATGTCGCACTATTCTCTAAGACCACCCGATCAAACGTCTCTTTAGCCAGGATCCGTGCTGATCTACGTAACATATAGAAGCGTCGGAAAATATTCCGGTAAGAGGCAGCCCGGCCTTTTTTCAGTAATTTATTCGCAATAAAATAAGTGCACTTATCAAGAGCTTCAATAAACAAACCGGGACGAAGAAAGATAAAACGTGTGTGGGGGTAGTTATGGGCCTGTGTCTCCGCTTCATGATCAAAGACGCTGATAATTACGAGTTCAATCCGGCGGTATTTTTCGTTTTCCTTTGCCAGATTCTCCACCAGGGTTTCGACTGCCCCGCCCTTTACTGCCGGTACGGGTAATGTGCCCGCTGTCACGATTGCAACTTTCATTCAACATCCCCCAATGTTAATCTGAAATTTTCGCAATGAAATCTGTGTAATACCGGTCCATATTCATCTGCTCAGCAGTCTTACGGCTAGCTGCCGCCATTTTATGACGCAGCGAGTCATTGAACAGAACTTGGTTTAATGAATCCGCAAGCCGTTCTACGATCTGATCATCCCGGGGTAAAAGAATAGCGCCTTCAACACTGGCATATTCCGGGATCCCGCCCGAAACAGTGGTGATCAGAGGCAGACCGGAAGCCATGGATTCAATCACAGTAAGCGGAGCCGGGTCTTCCCACATGGACGGAATAACTGCAACATCTGCCATCCCATACACAGCCGGCATTTCTGGATAATCAATAAATCCTGTAAAAACAATGGTGTCTTTCATAGGCTCAGCAATTTTTTGCAGTTCTTTTTCATAATCACTGACCATATCGCTGGCGTAAAAATAACCGCCTACAATGACCAGCTTCGTTCTCAGCAAATGAACTTTTTTAAAGGCAAGCAAGAGCTCTTTAATGCCTTTTTCTTTGTTCAGCCTGCCAGTAAAAAGAACGACGCGTTCATCAGCGGCGATCCCGTAGTTCTTGCGCAGAGCCATCGCATCCTGTTTGCTTTTCACACTGCCAAAGTGAAACGTATCCACGCAGTTCCGAAGGACATCAAATTTATCTGCAGGGAAACTACCGAGAAATCCTGATAATGTCTGATTGATATACCGACTTACGCCAAGCACTTTCCTGCAGCCAAGCATAATCTGTCTGCAACCATAATCATTAGTCACCTCATTATGGAGGTGATAATAATAGCTTCCGGCGTATTTTTGAGCATTATGATGCTTTTTTAATGTCATAAACAGTGTGGAATGATTTTCAAGGATTACTTTATCGTAAGTGTTTTTCTGCAAGTATTTGCTGACCTTGGCAATGTAATGGAGCCGTTGAATGATATACCGATAAGACATGCTTTTTTCTTTTTTCAGAATCCTTTTGGCAATAAAATAGAGCACGCGATCACAAATTCTGACGATTGCCGGTGGTTTTATAAAGATAAATTTCGTTTTCTGAATCTTACTGGCCATCTTGACCGATTTTTCATGATAAGTGCTGAATATCGTTAAGTTCATCGTTCCATAGTATTCATTTTTCAAAATCAGGTGATCAATCAATGCCTCTACCCCACCCCCCATTGCCGCAGGAACAGGCTGATATCCGGACGTGACGATTGCGACTTCCATCAGTTCATCCTCCTTGAGAAAAACCAGGCTACGCCTAATCCTTTCCTGTCACTCTATATGCGACTTTGAATCATCAATCTTCTGATTGAATGACACTTCAGCTGCTCGCTTGCCGCGGGCAGTCTGGGAGCCTCCTCGATCAACCTAGCATCTGCGGGGTCTCTCCTGGCCTGCGATCAACAGGATCGCTCCGCAGGCGTCTCGCACTTTCGTGTTTGAACCTAAATCAAGGCGAAGTAACGCAGATCATCCTAGTGACTAAGTCAAAAAATTTATACTTTCTTTTCTTGTAAAGAAAAGGGGGTACCCCCATTTGAAGGCACAGTTTTGCTGTTATGACTTGTTTCTTGAAGCCCGGGCTGCGTGAGCAATCCCGTTAAAAAGAAAAAGTTCATCAGTGTTGGCGGAAAGTTAAATGAACCGTCGACGATAAAAGCAATGAAGACGCAGATAAAACCAATGGATGCCAGTTTATTACGTTCATAGATACCGTAAATAGCGGCAGCTAATACGAAAAGAAATCCTATGAAACCGAAAAGTCCATAATTGAAGAGTATTGACACGAATCCTTCCAGCACACCAACTTGATCCCATGGCAATCCAACGCATAGAAATCTGAGGAATCCTAGCTCATCCAAACCATTTATTTGTGTAAATGCAGCCACAAATTGGGATGTTCGGCCCGCACCTGTCGGATCCGACAGCGTCTGATTAATATACCGGGTATAAAGCTGTTGGAGAAACTGATTATCTGACTGCAGTAAATACACGATTCCAAGAGTAGCGATAAACATTAAACTTGAAAAAAACAGAATTTGATTTCGATAGTTTAATTTATTTTTAACGAGCACCAGAAGAACAATGAGGAAGAGAACAAATGGAATCATAATTGATCTGGACCCGGACAGAAGAAGCCCGACACACCCAAAAAGAATAGCGACTATTTTTAAGACCTTTTGTTTTGCAGAAGAAGGACTCCATGCGAGAAGAATGGGAATACCCATTGCATAAAACAAACCGGCCCCATTCCCATTTTGATAGGTTGAAGGCATTTTCTGTGCCTCTCCTGAAGCAGCCATGCCATAGCCAATCGGCTTTGCGGCCAGGTCCTGTCCGAAGGTATACGTCACACCCGGAATAGAAGTAGTGACAATGCCGACAATTCTCTGGATCAGTGCATAGACACCAACAATGACCAAGGAGATCGCAAGAATTTTAAGCGCTGTTTGCGGATTAAGTGATCTTCCAATTCCTATTGCGAGCGGCGAAGCGATCACCATCATGACTGTTGCCAATTGGAAAACTGGAAAATTGCCCAAATTGAATAGTAATGAAACCAAAACGACCGAAACAAACAGCGTATAGGAGAAGGCTAACCCTTTCACTTGCATGAATCCGGGAATCACCTGATATTGGCACTTTAACAGGGCAAATAAGAATAAAAAAATAGCGATTGTAAACGGAACACCGATTTGTGCCCCTGCTTTTGGAAATGCAAAAGTCATGAATTCAAAAATATAATTCAACATAGCTTTCCTCCGCGTTTTCTGTCCCTCATAGATATCTGTTCCTTCTATTTTTCACATTACTTTGCCTCATACTGTGCACCTGTTCGATGGACAGTCGGCTGACCATGGCCTTCAACTAACTGCTGATAAACGTCCATTAACCTCTGGTTTAATTTTTCGCCTGTATATTTTTCTTGAAAGATTGCGAATCCTCGTTCACCCATGACTTCCAGTTCTTGTTTACTCACCGTTGTCAGGATCCGCGTTAATTCCTCTAAATGGTTCAAGTCAAACAAATAACCGTTGACTCCGTCTTTCACCAAGTCAGGAAGATCCCCCCGGTTACTGGCAATTACCGCTTTTCTATTTTTCATCGCCTCAATGGCAACCAGTCCGAACCCTTCCCATCTGGAAGGAATAATGACCGCATCGAATTTTTCATAATAGCTATCGATCACGTTATGATCAATCCAACCCAGAGAAATAATCGTGTCTGGAATCTTCTTGAGAACGGGATCTAGTACATTTCCCCCGATCGTATACAACCGAACATGCTTCAACGGATCATTCTTAAAGAAATCTAAGAGAATGTCGATGCCCTTCTGCCGGTCAAATCGCCCGACGAAAAGTAAATTAAGCTTAGACGGATCAAGTGCTAACGCAACGTCTTTATTTTTATAGAGACGGTCTTCGATGCCGTTCGGAATGACCAATGATTTTTCTTTAGGAAGCTTGTATTTTAGTGAGCCGATAAACTCGTGATCCGAAATATTAATAATTCGGTCCGTTTTCCTTGCCAGTACCCGTTCTAAAATTCCGTACATTTTCTTTTTAACGTGAGAGATTTCCATTAAGAAGGACCAGCCATGCGCACAATACACGATTTTGGGACGTTTTCTTTTAAAAAAGAAACACACCCGCACAAATAAACCGGCAAAAGAGCTATGGATGTGTATGACGTCCGGATGAATTTTTTTAATCACTCGGTTAATTTGAATAATAGCTGGAATAAATTTCGATAATTTTCTTTTATAGTGATAATAGTCAAATTGAACACCATTTATGAGTAGTTTGTCGGAGTTGTACTCACTCATTAACACATGGACACTGCTTACTTGCTCCGTTGTTGCCTGGTATTTTAGGATCTCGTTAAGGTAGGTTGTGATCCCGCCTCTTACATACTCGCAAACATGTAAAATTTTCATTGCCATCCGCCCTCACCCTCAAAGAGCTTTATTTGTATTTTCCCAACCGGGGCTTTATAAGATCGGAGCAACAACATCTACCTGACAAGGCTCATCTGTTAATAGGCGTCTTTAGAATGGATTAAAACAAGAATAGTTTTTAAAATAATTTTGATATCGAGAAGAATTCCTCTCTTATTGATGTACTCGATGTCTAATTTCACCATCGTCTCAAATCCGACGCTGCTTCTTCCCTCGACTTGCCAAAGACCCGTACATCCGGGTTTGATGAGTAATCTTTGCCGGTCATAGTCGGTGTATTTTTCCACTTCTCTTGGAAGCGGTGGACGGGGCCCGACTAAACTCATTTCTCCTTTTAAAACATTCACGAGTTGAGGAAACTCATCCAAGCTCGTTTTCCTTAGAAAACGTCCAACCCGAGTAACTCTAGGATCATTTTTCATCTTGAATATAGGGCCGCTGGTCTCATTTTTATCAAGAAGACGATCCAGAAGATCTTCAGCCTTATGCACCATAGATCGAAATTTATAGATCATGAAGGTTTTTCCATTCTCTCCGATCCTAATTTGTTTGAAAAATACAGGTCCTTCAGGATCACTCAGCTTAATTAGGATCGGAATCAAAATAAAAAGCGGGGACAAGATAATTAGCCCTGCCAGTGCGCCGCATATGTCCATCATTCTTTTAATGAATAAATAAAGTCCATCACGCTTTACATTCACATAAAGTTGTTGGACCTTCCCTCTGACCTTCACTGCAGAGGTGAACGTTTTATCTGTTGGCGGCTTTGATAAAGCCATAATGCCGGCCTCCTGTAGACAAAAGATAGTGATCATTCTGATTTACGGGGAGCACGGTTAGGACGGCAAGCAAGCTTGTTGTTCCATCAATAACCGTTATAGGCGTAGTAATACCGCTCTTTTCTGCTCACTTTCTTATCGTTTAAAACGACACCAAGAAGTTTGCCTTTAACTTCCGAAAACACATCGGCTACTTTTCTGACTTTATCCATTTCGGTTGAACCACTTCGTACGACAAGTAAAATTCCGTCGCATAGATTTGCCAGCAGCCGGGCATCGGACACAGCCAAAATCGGGGGAGAATCAATAATCACCTGGTCAAAATGTTCCTCTGCCTGCTCAATCACTGTCTCCATTTCCGCAGCACTCAGCAAATCGGCAGGATTAGGAGGGACAGGTCCACTGGTCAAAAGAAACAGCTGATCTATACTCGTCGGTCGAAGAACATCCATGAAGTTCGCTTGCCCCGTCAGTACATTGGTCAGCCCTTCCCGATTATCCATACCAAAGAATTCATGTTGTGACGGTTTGCGTGTATCGGCATCAATCAGCAGCACCCGCTTTCCCTGCTGCGCCATGACTACGGCCAAGTTCGATGCAGTCGTTGATTTTCCCTCACCCGCTTCTGCAGAAGTCACCACCAACGATTTCAGACCTCCACCCGCCTTGGCAAAGGAAATATTAGTACGCAATGTTCGGTATTGTTCGGAAAGCAAAAAGTTATTTTTTAAATACGTCACAAGATGACGTCTCTCCACCCTACCTTTTCTAAGTCGCCTCAAGAATCCCGCCTCCCTTTTTTTAACTTTTCCGAATGTGTTGTTGTTTCAGACTTTCCATCGACCTTTCTTTTCTTCTTGTCATGATATTCAAAATGCTCGATGATGCCGACAACAGGCAGGCCTATTTTCTGTTCGATGTCTTCTTCTGTCTTAATCGTGTTATCCAAATACTCAAGCAGAAACGCAAGACCAACTGAGAACAACAAACCAAGCATCACTGCGATCGTCACATTTTTACTCAAACTCGGCGAAACCTGTCCAGCACTCGCAGAAACGGTCGCGGGCGAAAGTAGGCTGACATTATCGACTTTCAACATGCTTCGCACCTGCGCTTTGAACACATTTGCAACATGATTCACAATGCGTACCGACAAATCCGCTCGATCGGTTTCTGCTGTGATTGAGAAAATCTGCGATTCTTGGTTCGTTTCGACGGTTAACATGCCTTGCAAATCCCCCGCGGACAAATTCAGGTGCAAGTTCCGAATCACCTTATTCAAAATTGACGGATCATCGATGAGCTCACTGTAGGTGTTCACCAGCTGCACATTGGTCTGAACCGCGTTCGAATCGTACAGCGTTTTACCATTGCCCTGATTCACAAGAATACGAGTAGTCGCATCGTACATCGGCGTCATGAAAAAATGTGTTGCGATCGCTCCGATGACTCCGGCAGTCAGAGTGATCGCAGCGATGAGCCATAACCGCTTCCGCAAAATAAGATAGATTTCTTTTAATCCCAATGTCTTTTTCATTGAAGTTCCTCCGTATGTCGTTCAAGGTCACCTACTTCGAAAAACAGACAGACTGCAAACCAATCAACGTTTTTATTAACAGTATTCATTTGACTGAACAGGAATTCCAAATTACTTAATAAAAGGCTATGTTTAAAATTAATATTGGTTTCACTCATGTAATGTAGGGGCTGAAGAACGCGTGATGCGAGACTCCGCAGGCGACGAGATTGTTTGAGAAGGCGAACCAATTGAGGGAAAGTGGAACCAGCGCGGTGCCAAAGAACTGCTTCTGTTTTTAATCCGGGGATACCCATTAAATAAAAGGGATTGTATAAATTTTACCCATCCTTAAATTAAGCAAAAAAAGCGAGGAGTTTGCTTTCCTCGCCTTTTTACCATATCTATTTTTCTACTTTGCCTAAACATAACCCAGTGTTTTTCTTTCATATATTCGTAGTGTGAGCGTTTATTTCTGTACGGATACAGGATGTTTTAGCTCTCCATCAACAGCGACGTCAATAATGTTCAGTTCAGCATCCAGCACAACATGGCTTTTATTGATTTTTTGCGTAAAGTTCACCATGTCGGAGCAGACATGATGACCGTCCAAATTAATTCAGCAAACGTTTGCTTGTTCAACAGGCACGCGCCTGCTGTTCAAGAATCTCGGTGGTGCAAGGCTTTCATTCCATTAAATAGATGCACGAAAATACTTGCTCCCGCGTGTATTGTCTCGTTTGCCGTTTGAAAATCTGCATTTGGACTTCGCGTGCATAAACCTCTTACCATCCTGTGCATATCTTACTCCGGCGCGCGCATATTTCCTGCTTTTCGCGCATAAATCCTGCTGCGCCGTGTACAAACCACAATCAGTGTTATATACAAAATCCCCCATGAGCAAC
Source organism: Sporolactobacillus laevolacticus DSM 442 (assembly GCF_000497245.1). Lineage (GTDB taxonomy): Bacteria > Bacillota > Bacilli > Bacillales > Sporolactobacillaceae > Sporolactobacillus > Sporolactobacillus laevolacticus. The sequence goes on along the minus strand of NZ_AWTC01000004.1, from coordinate 264,793 downwards.
AGATTTTTACCTGTACACTCATAGGGGATTCGATCAACTATCTTTAGCGATTCTTTATTTTACAATCCATTAATCGTGTAGTACCAGATATTCTTATCTACCGCACCAACAACGCCGCTTGATGTACCGCTGCTTGTATATTGCCAGATGTCGACGTTGAAGTTAGCGCCTGGTCCCTGGTTGGTTTCTTGACCGCGATATCTAGCCAGCCAGACCAAGAATTTCGGTTGTGCCGGTTGTGCTGCTGTGATCTTCGGTAGATCAACTGAACCATTAAAGAATGCTAGATTCGAATAGATACCAAGCTGATTGAAACCGTTCGCCCGCATCTGATTGATAAATGCGAGCACATTGTTAGTCAGCGTATCCTTGTCAACACCATTCGTTGTTTCCACATCAATGAATAGATAGTGGACCTGAACGCCTTTTGCATTGGCAGCATGAATCTGATTTGAGAAAACATTGGCTTCGTTCTGAGCGCCCGGAATATCAGTCGCATGGAAAAAATGATAAGCATCAACGGTGAGTCCGGCCTGATTTGCTGCAACAGCATTGTCTACAAATGTACCGTCTGTGCCGCCGCCTTCCGATGCTTTTGCGATGATGAAGCTGTTTCCATCCTGTTTGATGGCATTGAAATCAATCTGACCGTTGCCTGCGTCATTTTGATAGTGTGAAATATCAAGACCAAACTGAGAGCCATTGGTTCTCGGTGGATCGGTCGGTTGATTGCCATAGGAAACAGGTTGCGTCGTGGTCAAGTAGGCTGCCAGCACATAACCCGAAATGTTGCCAAACTTCACTTGGGCGTATTTATTGCCTTTGCCGGTAACCGTCACTCGATTATTGATCATCATCACCAATTTGGTGGTGTAATGAACACTGGCATTGCTGCGGATCTTTAATGTGTTCGATGTCACATAGGCATTATAGGCTTGAAACGGTCGTGTATTCAGATAAATATTCTGGACATAGCCCGTTGTCCCGCCATAGCTGACAAGCGCATATTTATTACCTTTACCGAGTACGGTAACCTTATTTCCCATGGCAAGCGTACGTTTGGTTGAATAATGCACACTCGCCTGACTGCGTACTTTCAACGTATAGGAAGTCACATAAGCGCTGAAGGATTTATACTTGCTCCTGCTCAGGTACTGAGTCTGAACATACCCCGTTGTACTGCCATACTTGATACGCGAATATTTGCCAACCTTGCTTGTAACTGTAACCTTATTACCCATTGCCAAGGTGCGTAATGTACGATAATGCGTGCTTGCCTTACTGCGAACTTTCAATGTATAAGAAGTAACATAGGAACTATACGAAGAACTTGCATGAGTGGTATCACCGACTGAGAAGCTGAGTGATAGAATAACAAGAGTCAAAAACAGAAAACCGGAAATGAATCGACGTGCACGTTGTTTCACTTTTCACTCTCCCTTGTAGATGTTGAGACCTCCATGGATCCAACCTTTTGTTACATTGTTCGACAAACTATGTACTCTATAAAACTAGCACTTTTGGGGAAGCGTGTACATAGATAGATTGCATCAATTTCTACGAAAAAAGATCTTTATGATTGCACAAGTTTAGAAGACTGAAGAGCTTATTCTGTCGCTTATTCGCCGAAAAAGGAACACTCTGCTAATGAATAGATAAAAATTCACTTGTAAAAAAGGATCATTTTCATATATATTGTATATTGTATACAAATTGTTCTTTCGTTAAAGCAAGCGGCACTTTTTGCATAATGATTGAATCCACTGTTTATATAGCGAAAACTGAAGTGATTTTTTCCAAGGAAAAGGAGCTGTTTCTGATGATAAATGGCGTTAGGAAAGAAGCGTATCTTTGCGAACGTTATGTGCCTGGAAAGAGTATGGATGAAGTTAAAGAAGCCTACGGCTTGAACTCTGTCGTTAAGCTGGGCTCAAACGAAAATGCTTACGGACCATTTGAACACACTAAACTGGCTATGGCTTCCGAGATCAATCGGCTCAATATTTATCCTGAAAAAAATTTCATCAAACTCAAAAATCTGCTTGGTGAGAAGTATGGGCTTGATGGTAGCTATATTGGTCTTGGACATGGCGCAGGCGGCGTATTGGAAACGCTCGCGAGAACATTTCTCGAAGCAGGCGACAAAGTCATTATTCCTAAGGAGTCTTACCGGTTATATCGAGAGATTTCTAAAATGATGGGTGCTGTTGTGAAGGAAATCCCCCTTGATTCAGGCTTCTCAATGAATCTGGATGATTTTAAAGCGGCGCTTACTCCGAAATGCAAACTGATTTGGCTATGTAATCCGAACAATCCGACAGGAAGCTTGTTTGACAAGGAAAAATTTAAAGAACTCGTAAACGCCCTTCCTGAATCCACATGGATCGTACTTGATGAAGCCTATGCAGAGTTTGCACCCAATGAGCTGCTTCCGAACGGTATCGACTTCATTAAGCAGCATAAAAACGTGATCTGTGTGCGGACGTTCTCTAAATACTACGGCCTAGCTGGTGGCAGAATCGGCTATCTGGTTGCAGATCCTGAGCTGATTACGTGTTACGATACCGTGAGCGAACCATTTAACGCAAACCGAATTGGTTTGGCCGGAGCAGTTTCCATCATTGAGCATGACCTAGCAACGGCTAAGACCTATGGTGATCGAATTGTGGCTGACCGAGAACGCATCAGTGAACAATTAACAGAAATGGGGTGTGCGGTCTCCCCTTCTTACGCAAACTTTGTGTTTTTCAGTACGCCTTATCCGGCAGCTGAGACTGCAGAACAGCTCATGCGTCGAGGTGTTATTGTCAGGCCTTGCGGCGGCTGGGGGTATGACCGTCATATTAGGGTAACCGTAGGCAACACAGAGGAAAACGACATCTTCCTGAGCGAACTAAAAGCAGTACTTGAAGCCAACGCATCGGCAAATGCTCCTGAAATCAGTGTATAATCACAACAAATAATGAATTCGAACGGTCACCTCCCTTTTACCTTTGTGCCTGGGACGTGACCGATTTCTTAAAATGATTCCTTTTAACTTACCCAAAACTGAATGCGACGGGACTGTTCGTATTGAAAATTGTCATTTGTGACCCCAAAAAATTCCTTAACCGTGATCTTGAGCTAGAAATCGCAATCATAAAAAAAGAATTAGGTGCGCAGACTGAGCTATGTATCTATGAAGATCAAGGCGATACGGATGCACGTCAGAAAATGCTCCAAGATGCAGATGCGATCCTAACCTCTTATCTAAAGCTTCCTGATGAAGCAATGAATAGCATGCACAAGTTAAAAGTCATTTCCATTGAGTCGACCGGATACAATTTTGTGGATACTGAAGCTGCTGCCCAGAGAGGAATTGCCATTACAGCTGTTGAGGAATACTGCACGCAAGAGGTGGCTGATCACGCAATGGCCCTCATGCTTGCAGTCGCTAGAAATCTAAAACATTACCAGAAACAGATCGAATCGAAGCACCGATTTGATTACAACTCGATTTCGGGCATGTTCCGACTAGAAGGCTCGGTGTTGGGCCTGATCGGAATGGGGAAAATCGGCCGTGCCGTGGCAAAACGAGCGGCCGGATTTGGACTGAAAATGATCGCATACAGCCCGTCCTGCTCTCAAGAAACTGCACGCAAGTACGGCGTGACACTCGTCTCATTCGATGAGTTATTGGAACGATCAAAAATCATCGCCTTAACGACGAGCCTGACACCTAAGAATCAGGGCATGCTGAACCACAGTACTTTTACTAAGATGATACAGAAGCCGATCATCATTAACGTATCCAGAGGCGGCTTAATCGTGGAAAACGATTTAGCGCAAGCTTTGGACGAAAGACTGGTCTCCGGAGCCGGACTGGATGTTCTCGAAAACGAAACGGACGAAGAAACGACACGGAATCCGCTTATCGGGCGGGAAAATGTGGTGATTACCCCTCATTCCGCCTTTTATTCGGATACTGCGCTCTACGAATGCCAACGGATCGCTGCTGAAAATCTCGTCTATTATTTAAAAGGCGAATACGATAAAGTTTTTAAAATTGTTAATGGCCTTCCCCATGAGAAAGCATCCAATCAGAAGGTATGACTCACCTGCTCCGCCTGCATTTTTCGTGCAGTGCGGTTTTTTTTGAGCGATATAATGAAAAGCGTGCTGCTTAAAGTACCGATGAAGCATAATAGGATGAGAAATGAAAAAATGTACCGATATCCATCATTTCCGTAGAGATCAAGCCACCTGCCAAATAAGGTATGCACGAATAAATCCGGCATATAACCGATCAGTGAGGTCACACCAATGACCATGCCCAGCATACTTCCCGGCACACGAATCTCTTCAACCGTAGCCCACATAATGCCAAACGCCATGTAGGTGGTGATTGATGCCGTAAACATCAACAGCAGCACAACGATAAATTGCGTGCCTGGTGAAACAGCAAAAAAAGCCATGAGCAGAATACCGGTAACCGAAAAGCTGAAGAGCAATACTTTAAGTGAAGAACCTGTTTTTTCGGAAAGCAGGCCCCCAACCGGTGTGCCCATAAACCGTAGCACATACGTACGAATAATGGACAGGATCGCTGATAGCCCCACCGTGACGCCAAAGACACGCGTTAAGTAAGGCGTGAAAAACGTTTCTCCTGAGAAAAGGCCATAACCTGAGAAAATGATCAGAGAAGCCAACCAGATTTGAGGCTTTCTTAAAACAGAAACAAAGCGAACCTGGGTTTGTTCCTCCTTCCTTTCCTGCTCATAAACATCAGACTCTTTATAGAAAAATGAAACGATGAGTGCAGCAACCAGATTCATCAAAGCATAAAAGAGGATCACTGCTCTTAAACTTGAAACTGCTGAATGAAACAAAGAAAAAATGTAGAGTGCAAGAAACAAAATCATCGCCATTGAAAGTCCTGTGAACGATTCAAAGAACCCAAACATTTTCCCCTGTCCCTTGTTACTCCCTAACCGCTTGACTCCCTTTACGGTCGCTGCCCAATAAGCGAAACCTGTGGAAAAGCCTAACATCGCCCAAACAAAAATGGCGGATCTGTAATTCATCGAAGCAGCAAGCCAGACACAAAGTGCTGCAGTACCAAAAAAGGAAAAAACTAAGATTTTTCGAATGCTAAATCGGTCGGCCATCCAGCCACCGGGAAGATACAAGCACAGATGAACACCCGCGTAAAAAGTAAAAAGCAAGCCCAATTGTTCATTGTTAATCTGTAATCCCTTTAGCAGCGCATCATAAAAAATATATTTGATGTAAGGCAGAGCATAAGAAGATGCAGAACCGAACGCGAGCGCAAACAAAGCAAGATATTTTCCAAATGGTTTCATAGGTTCCTCTTTTGTCTTTGTATATTGTATACATTTTTATGGTCAAACTGTGACCTTACTTATGAGCGGCTTTACTCTGCTCTTTTGTAACGATCTGACCTGTTGAATTGCGTATCTTAACCACTTTCTTTTGAGAAAAACCAGGCTAAGCCTTGTCTTTGGCCGTCACTCTTTATGCGGCTTTAATCACCAAACTTGTGCTTCAATGACACTTCAGTTGCTCGCATCAACAATACCATTCCCGCAGGAGTCTCGCACTTCCGTGTTTGAACCCTAACTTTTTCAAAGCATTACGCCGCTTATATGAATCCTGAATTCATTCACATATACTATCTTACCTTGCAACGAAAAACAGCCCTTTTTCACCAAAAGGACTGCCATCCCCTGAGTAGGAAGGTGATATTCTTCTCACATAAATTGGTTAAAAATTGCTCAACCGACAGAGCCAGTGACACAAGAATCCGCTTCATATGCGTACTGTCAGATTTTCAAATCATGTCTAAATAAATCGTATCCCAGTGACTCTTTGTATACTTTCTCAATTTGTCCGCATCTTTAGTTCTAAAGGCTTCTATAATCCGCTTATGGTCATCGTTTGAATCGGATAAAATTCGAAACAGCCGTTCTTTGTCTTCGCATAAATACGTCTGTCGAATAAAACTATATTTCAAGTCGTGTAACAACTTGACAAGCGTACTGTTATTGCATTTATTAATGTAATAATCATGAAAGGTACTTTGCCCTTTTTGATATGCAGAAAAATCTTTTGCCCGAATCGCGTCTTCAATCGTCGCAACAATAGTTTCCATTTCCAAAATATCCTGTTCTGTCATATACGCCAAAGCTAATGACGCGGCTAATGATTCCAATGTTCCGATGATCTCAAAGACATCGGTCTTCTTCTTCGTATCAATTTCTTTAACGATAAACCCCTTGCGAGGCATATATTCAAGCAAATTATCTGATGTTAATTGAAATAAAGCTTCACGCGCCGGTGTCCTGCTGATCCCAAGCGTTTTACAAATTTCAGCCTCATTGATCTTTTCACTCGGAGCCAATAACCCATTTTGAATGCGGTCCGCGATATATTGATAGACAATTTCCTTCAGCGACTGGTATTGGTAGTTAATCGTACTCACCCCATCAACGAATCGAACTCTGCGTTCATTATATCATTACGTATGAATCAATTGAACTGCCCGATTGTCATTGCGATGCTTCCACATAAGTATTTCTAGAAAAATGCCGATCACTGGGGATGATCGACACGAAGTTCTTCTCTATCATACAATTTTCTCTCAAATCATTTCATGTTAAAACTTACCGATAGCCTCAGCATCCAGCGACTTCAAAATTTCGGTCACCAGTCTCACTGTTGACATGTAATCTTCAAACGCAACATAACAATAATGAGTATGGGCATAGCGTACGGGAACACCAACGACCACAGTTGGCGCGCCCTGGTAGAGATTGATCACGGCGCCGTCATTACCGCCGCCTGTTCGCACGGCTCGCTGGGCCTTGATGTTGTGTTGTTTGGCAGTATCCAAACAATACTTTTGAAATCTGGGATTGACGATGATCGACGTGTCGAGATCGCGTAGCATCGGCCCTCTGCGCATACCGGTTTGGATCATGTAGTCCGGCATAAATGTGTCATCAGCCGGCGGTCCTTCAAGCACAATCGATAGATCCGGTTGAATTTTTCGAACCGTCACTTGTGCCCCTCGATCGCCGACTTCTTCTTGAGCGGATAGCGAAGCAACGATATCCACATCGAGATCTTGACCATCTAATTCACGCAAGATGTCTATCATGGCTGCAGTGCCGATTCGGTTATCAAAAGCCTTGCCGAGCAGCACTTCCTTTTCTTCCAGATAGTCAAACGTTACATCCGGAACAACCGGTGCACCAACGTCAATCTTGAAATCCTGAACAACTTCTTCCGCCGACGTCGCGCCAACATCAATAGACATTTCAGCAATCTGCGGCACACGGTTACGCTGCTCTGCTGTCATGAAGTGAGGCGGCGTACTGGAAATAACGGCCGGAATATACACGCCGTCCCGATTACGTACGCGGACCTTATGCGCAGGTATGTTTACAGCGGCCCATCCTCCGACGGTCACAAACCTTAGCGTTCCATTTGGTTTAATGGCCTGAACCATGAACCCGACTTCATCACTGTGCGCGTCTAATTGAACAACGGGTCTGTTTCCACGATTCCCGTACCGCTCCACATACACATTGCGCATATGATCTTCTGTAACTTTTCCAAGATCTTGTACAGCATCCGAAAAGAGTTTAACGACTTCATCTTCGAATCCCGAAACACCATTTGCGTTTGATAGTTTTTCGATTAATTTTAGAGATTCATGCTTATCCATTCAACTGCCTCCCTTATCCAATATTGTACTTCTTAATTTGTGCAAAATCGGTTAATCAATTAATCTTTTTCTAGTATTGTTAGCCTAAAAAATAAAAGAGCATGTTTCCACGCTCTTTTATGCTCAAGTTTTAATTAATTCTTCCTCAGTCAGAACCAACCTCTCCATCTGAAAATGAAACTGTTTCGCTGATTTCGATCGATGGATTCAGTGATTGGGCGACAGGGCAGTTCTTCGCGATCAGCCTCAAGTCCTTAATTGCTTTTTCCTGATCCGCTTCATCGACATTTAAGACAAAGTGCACATGGATCAACGATATAGGATGGGTTTCTAAATTTTCGTTAATTTCATACTCCGTATCAATACTGATTAATCTGAACCGGATGTTTTGTTTTTTAAGAATCCCTTCATAAACATAGGCGCTGCACGCTGCCGTCGCAGCGACAACGGTCTGAACCGGTGAAAAACCAAGATCTCTTAATAAAATCCAATTTCCATTTTTGTGAACCAGTTCAACATGCCCTGAACGCTCAATTAATTTCATCACGTGATTCCTCTTTTTCATTCTGGATTGTCTTGTATTTTTGTTGGTACTCCGTCACCTCATGCTCGGCGCAGTAGACAAAGTGCCGAGGCGCAATTTCGCGTAGTTTTTTCATTTGGCCATTGCCCTTTTTCGATTGATACTCAAGCCGTTGGCGTTTCCGCTCTGAAATCGGATCTGGCTGGGGAATGGCCGACAGGAGTGACTCGGTATAGGGATGCAAAGGCGTTCTGTATAATTCCTCTGAATCTGCCAATTCCACGATCATCCCTTGATGCATGACACCAATTCTGTCACTGATATATTTAACCATGGATAAATCATGCGCAATAAACAGATAGGTCAGCCCCTGTTGTCGCTGTATTTTCTTCAACAAATTAACGACCTGTGCTTGAATCGAGACATCCAGTGCGGAAATCGGTTCATCGGCAATAATCAGCTTCGGATCGACGGCAAGCGCCCGAGCAATCCCAATCCGTTGCCGCTGACCACCTGAGAATTCATGGGGATAACGTCCAGCATGTTCCCGGTTCAATCCTACTTCCTCAAGTAATTCATAAACCCTATTCTCTCGCTCTTTAGACGTTCCAGAGAGATGATGAACATCCATTCCTTCAGCAATAATATCTTTCACCGTAAGATGCGGATCAAGGGATGCAAAAGGATCCTGAAAAATCATTTGAATCTCCTGACGAAGCTTATTGCGACCAGCAGATTTCTTTATCTTAAATATATTTTGTCCATTAAATAATACTTCTCCGCCTGTTGCCTCATACAGCTGAATAATCGTACGACCCGTTGTCGACTTTCCGCACCCTGACTCGCCTACGAGCCCAAAAGTTTCCCCTTCATAGATATCGAAAGAAACATCATCAACGGCCCGGACTTCCTGGCGGCTTCCCTGATTAAAATATTTCTTTAAATGTAGCACTTCCAATAACTTTCTTTTGTCTTCGCTCATTGTACTACCTCCCCCGCTTCCAATCGCTCAAAAATCTGTTGGCGGCGCAGAATCTCGTCAGGAGGTGACACTTTAGGAGCCTTGGGATCCAGAAGCCAAGTTGCGGCATAATGAGTATCGGAAATTCGGAACATCGGGGGCTGTTCCAAGGTATCTATGCTTAGGGCATAAGGATTGCGAGGCGCAAACGCGTCTCCCTTTGGCGGATGAATCAAATCCGGCGGCGATCCCGGAATCGTATACAGCTCTTTATCTTTAAGATCTAAGGTTGGCATAGAACAGATCAATCCCCATGTATAGGGATGCTTTGGGTTATAAAAAATTTCATCAACAGTCCCTATTTCAACGATTTTTCCGGCATACATCACTGCCACACGATTTGCCATGTTTGCGACAACGCCTAAGTCATGCGTGATAAAAATAATGGATGTATCCATCTTTTTCTGGAGATCTTTCAATAACTCAAGAATTTTCGCTTGAATGGTCACATCTAAAGCTGTTGTAGGCTCATCGGCAATCAGAATCTTAGGGTTACAAGCTATTGCGATCGCAATCACGACACGCTGGCGCATCCCCCCTGAAAATTGATGCGGATATTGCTTGTTTCTGATCTCCGGCTGAGGAATACCGACCATTTCAAGCAATTCCACAGCTTTTTTTTGTGCCTCATGCTTCGTTAACTTTTGATGCATTCGCAGCGTTTCAATAATCTGCCTTTCAATAGTCAATGTCGGATTGAGGGATGTCATAGGATCCTGAAAAATCATGGCAATGTCTTTCCCGCGGATATTCATCATCTGTCCTTCAGAGGCATGAGATAAATCGATTCCGTCAAAAAGAATGGAACCTTGTTTAATACTCGACTGTTTCTTGGAAAGCAGACGCATGATTGCTTTGGCAGTCACGGACTTCCCGGAACCCGATTCACCGACAATCGCCAAGGTTTCCCCCTTATATAATTCAAGATCAACTCCGCGGACAGCTTGGATATCACCGACACGGGTATGAAAAGAAACGGTTAAATCTTCTATTTCAAGTATTTTAGAATGAGTCAAATCAGCCACCTCAACGATACATGTTCATCTATCACTTTATTCAGTAGGTTCTAAGGCATCTCTAAGTGCATCACCAATGACATTAAAAGACAGGATAACGATTAGAATGAGCACACCTGGGAATATGGCAAGGTATGACGCAGTTCCAAGATAGCCTTGCGCGTTATTCAGCATACTTCCCCATGATGATGCAGGAGGCTGAACCCCGAGTCCCAAAAAGCTCAAAGCAGATTCTGTTAAAATAGCATTGGCAACATTAAGTGAAGCCGCCACAACAATCGATGGCATCACACCGGGAATCAGATGCTTAAAAATCGTCCGCCACATCCTCACACCAATTGACCGTGCATAAAGCATAAATTCCTGTTCCTTAATGCTCATTGTCTGGGATCGTACAATTCTAGCGACATCCATCCACGACAACAAACCAATAATGATAATCATGTTCTGCACACTTGGTTTCAGGTAGGCATTGAGGATCATTAGAATGAAAAATGACGGAAGTGACATGAAAACATCCAGAAATCTCATAAATAAACCGTCAATCACTCCACCTAAATAACCGGAGACCGTACCAACAATCGTTCCCAAAGAAACAGCGATCAGCATCGAGAGTAAACCAACTGCAAGAGACACCTGACCTCCATACAGAATACGAGTAAAATAGTCACGGCCATGGTCATCTGTTCCAAACCAGTGTGCCCACGAAGGAGCGTGGAGCTTATCCATGATCGATAATTGATTAGGATCGTAAGGTGATAGGAAGGCAAGAAGGCAAATAATTGTCAGCAAAACGAGTACTGAACCTGCTGTTACCGCTCGACGATCATGAAACAGCCGATAAAGAACCGTTTCACGGCGTTCTGTATAGGTTACTTGTTTAGACCCAAGAGTAGCTGGATTCAAAAGTTCATAACGTACATCATGCATCTGTGATTCACCTTACTTTCGAATTCTTGGATCAACAAATTGATAAGTCATGTCCGCAAACAAATTTCCGAGAATAAGCATTAATCCCGAAAACAGTGTCATCGCCATAATAATGGGATAATCCAGACTGAATATGGCATCCACACTGAGTAAACCCAATCCCGGCCATGAAAAGACGCTTTCTGTAATATAAGCGCCGGATATCAGCGTAGGTAGTGACATCCCAAGCAAAGTAATGACCGGCAACATCACATTTTTCAAAATGTGACTCCATAAGAGTTTCCAGATGGATAGTCCCTTAGCATGACCGAATTCCACATAGCTTTTCCTGATCTCAGAAAGGGTATTTGACCGAACATATCGATAATACGCCCCGCATCCTTGAAAAGTTAACGTGGTCACAGGCAGAATGGCATGCTGCGCCAAGTCAACGAAACTGTTCTCTCCAATTGTCTGCATGCCCAAGGATGGGAGCCAGTTAAGTTTTACAGAAAAAAATTCAATCAAGAGAATTCCGAACCAGAAAACAGGAATTGAGATGCTGATATACGAAATCATATTTAACAGACGATCAATCCAGGTGTTTTCATACTTCGCTGCGACCAAACCGAGCGGAATCGCAATGATCAGAGTTGCTGCTAAAGCTGTGCCCATTAAACCGATCGTTGCAGGCAGTCTCTGAAGGATTTGTCCAAGAACCGGTTGACTATTTTGCAGTGAATAGCCCAGATTCCCATGTACAATCTGACCCAGCCATCTGAAATATTGTTCATAAATGGGCAGATTGAGTCCAAGACTTCTCCGAATCCGTTCAACATCTTCGGGATGCATATTAGGTGTAACGAACATCTTCACAGGGTCACCCGGTGATAATTTGACGAGTGCAAAGGAGATCACGGAAATCACAAACAGCAACGGAACTATTTGAAGCATACGTCTCAATATCATTCTACTCAATCTTAATTCCCTCCAAAAAAGCAGACTTGGTGTCGCCACCAAGTCCCTAACTCCTATAGTACAAACTATAAAATATATTATTTCAAATAAAGCTTGGACAAGTCTCTTAAAATAGTGACAGGCTGTGGCTTAGCTTCTTTGATGCCGCCATATTTCTTGCTTAGTGCAAAGAGAGCATCATCATAAGAAATCGGATAGAGCACCGCATCATCAGCAATTTTGTTCTGAATCTGATCATAGTCAGCGGATCGTTTAGCCTGATCGGTCTCAACAGATGCAGCATCCCAAACTTTATCAAGCTTAGCGTTGTGATAATTAGCATAGTTATAAGGTGACGTTGATTGGAAAAGAACTTTATAGGTATCTGCTTCAGGTCCCATAATATAACCGTTAAGTAAGATGCCATAAGCTGTGCTTTTTCTATTTAATGCATAGTTACCCCAAGCGGCTGGATCCGTTGGTTTCAGCTGCAAATTCAAACCAATCTTCTTAAATTGCTGCTGGAAATAGAGTGCGATACTTTCTTGAGCCTTATTGTTATTCAAATATAAAATGGTCAGCGGTTGCTTTTTGTCTACTTTACTCTGATCGAGAAGTTGTTTCGCTTTAGCCAGATCATAAGGATAGGTTTGAACATTCTTATTCTGGAACTTTACATCAGCAGTAAAGATTGAAGACGCCGGAACAGCATATTTATTTGAGCCATAGGCGGACTTAATAATGTCATCCCTATTTAGCGCATAAGAAATCGCCTGACGGAACGTCTTATTTTTAAAAGCCGGCACATTTTCATTAAATGTCGCATAATTCAGGCGGTATTCAGGGTAGGAGACAACATCAACGTTGCCTTTGCCAGTCACGTTAGCAACATCTGCCGGTTGAATGGCTTTGAGCTGGATGCTTCCATTTTGAAGACCTAGATTAGCCGCGTTTTGATCTTTTGCAACCCGGAAGATGACTTTATCAAGATGCGGCTTGCCCCCAAAAAAGTCATTGAATTTCTTCAATTCAACATACTGACCGGATTTATAAGTGACGAACTGATAAGGTCCGGATCCTATCGGATGATTGTTCTTTGTACTTTTCTGAAGGTTACTCTCATTAGCAAACACATGCTGTGGAATAGGATAAAGTTGTTCCAAATTCAGTTGGAAAGAAGGAGCAACTTCCGGAAGCGTGAATTTAACCGTTTGGTTGTCCAGAGCAACAGCTTTTACAGGTTTGTTGTTAAAAACAAAGTTTCCCCGAAGGTCGCTGTTTTGTTTTTTGTCGAGGATGGAGTTCAGAGTGAAGACAACATCCTTAGCCGTCAATGCTTTTCCGTCATGCCACTTTAAATTTTTCTTTAACGTGAGTTCGTAAGTTTTTTGATCCTTTGACACACTAAGTTTCTCTGCTAGCGCAGGTGTAACGTTTCTGCCATTGATGTAAAACAGTGGAGCAAACAAAGCTTGCTGAATGGTTAATGTGACACGGTCGCTGGCATAATTTGGATTTAAAACCAATGGGTCTGCGGGTACTGCTAAAGTAATTGAACCCCCATCTTTACTTTTTTTACTTGGTGCTGCATTATTCGAACCACATGCTGTTAAAGCCGCAATCATGATTACGACGAAAAATGTAATAATTAACTTTCTCAATTTAACTTCCCCCTATTATGAACGATGAATAAAACACATTATGGTCTTTTTTTACTTTTCTCTAAATGAACTAGATCAAGCAATGTTGCATCACGCACTCATTAGCTTTCATCAAGACCAACGCCCCCTCTCACACATACCGGAAACAAAAAAACAAGCCAATGAGATAAAAAGGGCTTGTTGTCCGTCCTTCTTATCTTTTGAACACAAATTGTGCTCCTGGAATTAACACCATACATGAACTACATGCTGGTTGTCGGGTTTCTTTGGGCCAGTCCCTCCGCCACTCTGGATAAGAAATATAACCTATTAAGTTGATGAGTTTAATGATAATATGCAGAACCCTCGATGTCAATAATTAATTCCTACTAATCTTATCTTTTTTATTAATTCAGGTATTGTATGATTAATTTCGACGTTTAGTTAATGCTCCAATCAGGGAAAAAACAAAAAAAACACCAGCATCGCACTGTGTGCAATCTGATGTTTTCACTATTCACATACAATTATCGTCTAGTCATTTCTAGATTTTCTTGTCTGGCACTTTCAACAAAACGAAAAAGCAAATAGCCAACAATCGCTCCGGTGGTGTTAAGAATAACATCATCAATATCGGTCATTCTATTGGGCAGGAAAAGTTGGATGCACTCAATAGTTGAAGAGAAAAAAGCGCCCACAAAGCCAACATGTGCTACTTTAAGCTCTGGAAACCGCATCGTCAGAAAAATGCCGAACGGGACAAAGAGTATAATGTTTCCGATGATATCAACGATTAAATAAAATAAAGAAGCATGTTGGAGGTCTTCAAACAAATGAATAGGATTCAAATTATAGTTAAAGTAATGAGCGGAACCACTATCCATTCCAGTCCTTATACGTCCATGCGGAATCATCGTCAAATAAAGAACGAACAAAATGGAAAAGGTCAATAAGATATTGGAAAGCGCCAGTTTAACTTCCTTCATAGGGAACCTCCCTCATCAAAGAAACACTAATAATTATTCATTATATTAATCGTTCCCCAGAACATCCACTAAATAGCCCTATTCCACAAATAGTATTCTATTAATATGTTCGTCCTCAAAAGATTAAGATGACGCAAGTAAAAATAATGATTCAACTAAAATAGGAAGAAAGAGCTGCTCTATCTATGTTTTCCCTTTGATATGAGAGATAGCAAATTCTTAATTTTCAAACGGGGTATAATTGGTATCTGATCTTATTTATATTTATCAGGGAGCAAGGTTTTAAGCATATTCTTGTCCCACTTTCCCGTATGAGCATCATATACCCCGAAGGATGACGCGAGTTCCCAGTACCCCCAGCTGAATCCAAATTCTTCAGCTTGCTGACGAACTTCTTCAGTCCAGTGAAGCCTTGATTCATAAGGTGCTTGTTTGTTGGCACCAAACTCTCCTAGATAAACCTGAACATCATGTTGATCCGCCCATTTTTTAACTCTAGCAAACCGGTCATGTATATAATTAACTTCCTGCTTTGTACCCTTCCATTCAATATCATGGTACTGAGAAAACCCTAGATAAGGATTAGCCTGGAAGGTAAATTTATTAGGTTCATAGTAATGAAAAGAGACGATCAGATTCCTGTCTTTCGGTATCCGGAGTGCATCCAAACGGTATAAGGAGTAATAGTTGTCGGGTCCCACAATGACTTTTCGTGTTGGATTCGTTTTTCTGATGATATGGATCGCTTCTGCCAAGTACTGATTCCATAGATTTCCATTCAGATTATCTCTCGGTTCGTTTAGTACTTCAAACATCAAATGTGATGAGTAATTCTTATATCGTTCGGACAATTGTTTCCAAACGCTCAGAAAACACGTATGATACTGTTCAGGATTCTGCATGATTTCCTCGAAGTGATGAAAGTCCAAGATCACATATAAATGCTGCTTCAGAGCAACATGGAGATAGCCGTCTAATCTTTTCATAAAAGACGGATCAAGTTCATAATTCGGATTATCTTTTGCATAATCCGAGAATCGGACCGGCAATCGGACTGAGTTAAAACCTGCTTTTTTAATTGCTTTAAAGTACCCAGACTTCATTTGAACATCCCACGGTGTATATCGCGGAGCATCTAATGCATTCCCTATATTCATAGAACGAAATTGAACCATTTGTTTTTTCTCCGAATATTTATAATGAAAATAAGGAACTAGCGATGAAAACAGAATGATCAACATTAACATGAGACTAAACAAAATAAGTTTTTTCTTACCTTTCATATTAAAGTCTCCCTAGGTACGTTAGTGTGCTTGTTTGTTGTTTCGGTTTTATTTTAATAAGGGAAGAACTCCTTATTAAGATCTTCTGGATAGATGGATACAAAAATATCATCCAAATGTTTATAACTGTTTATTAGTTTACTCATATCACCATGATAGTATCTCGGATCAACTAAATAAACATCGGAGCAGACCGTTGAAAAGAAAGCGGCCAGGGGCACAGACATCGAATCTTTAATGAAAAGAACTTTCGGTCCTTTCGGATTTTGTTTATTAACAATGTGAACAAGAGCCTGATTACCATACAGATAAGTGAAATATTTATCCGATTCCAAAGAAAATAAAGCATTATTTCCAGAGACATGAAATGGATGTCCATTCATTAACGCATCTTCAAATCTCCCACTTGTGTTGATTTTGAACAGACTATTTTGTGAGTGAAACGTATAATCGGTTTTAAATTTAGGATAGATTAATGTAAAATCATCAATTCCCGCATAAAGAGTACCTGTTTTGGCTCCCAGGGAACCAAGGTATGAATGCTTGTAAGTAATCTGATTATAATTCTTAATATTTGTATAATAATGATCGGGATCCAAGTTCATTTGATCATTCCTATTTAAATATGAGACCAGCTCACTGAACGCCCAAAAAGCGGTTTGTATTTTCCAGTGATGATCCGTTTTAAAGAACAGGTCTTTTGCAGGAATTCCGCTGTTTAATAAATGCGTTCGAAAATCGAGTGTGTCAATTTGCTTTTCCCGAACAGCTTTTAAGAAATTATCTGCAGTCTCATTTGCGTAGGAGTACGGGATACCCTTAGGAAATTTGGTATAGCCTCGGACGTTTTTATCAGGTGGCATAAGGACAACCAGTCTAGCTTTCTTGTCTTTTATTCCCTCCTTCAACCTTTCAACCCGATCCGCCAAATCACCTACAGGATTTGGTTTGGATGTAAAGTAAGTATAGTGCAGACTCCCAGAATTATCCTTAACGACTTCAAAATTCGCCTCTTCATTCTTTCCCAAGAGTTTTTGCAGGTATCCATATCCCTCGACCATGCTATATTTTCCATATACATTCTCGTCAATTGCCGAATTGACTGAGTCAACGAACTGTTTAGATGGAGCGGGTTTCACTTTAGATAACGCTGCTTTTATCGGATCCAAAGCATTCATGAAATTCATGATTGAATACGTGAAAAGAACGCAAATGAAGAGGATAGCTGTGATTAATCTTATGATAAAAAATTTTTTCATTTAAGTTTCCCCTTAAAATTGAAAATAAATGAACGGATTATAGCTTCCCTTGACTAAGTAAGTCACAGAAAGGACAAATAAACTCAAGATCACAACAGGATAAAGGATCGTCACCGCAATGCTGAGTGCCGGATAATCATTATCCACGACAATACGGTTCACACGTCTTGCAACGGGTGCACAAAGAATTAAGGCAATGATGAAAAATACCGCAAATTCTTTAACAAACATAAAAGCCGTATCACTCCAGAATCCTCCGCTTCCAAACATGGATCCAATATATTTACCGGCTGCCTGCAGATTGTTCGCTCGGAAAATGACCCATCCGATCACAATAACGAAAAGCGCATAAACATGTTTAATGAAGTTAATATTTTGTATCTGTTCAAATTGGAAAAGCTTTTCAGACGTGATACATACAAAATTAATGAACCCCCAAACGACAAATGTCCATTCCGCCCCGTGCCAAATACCTGTTAGCATCCATACGATAAATAAGTTCCAAACTAATCTATCGGTACTGCCGACACGAGAACCCCCGAGCGGAAAATAAACATAGTCCCTAAACCACGTCCCGAGCGAAATGTGCCATCTTCTCCAGAATTCTGAGATTGATTTTGATAGGTAAGGATAATTGAAGTTTTCCTCGAATTCATACCCGAACATTAATCCCAGTCCAATCGCCATGTCGGAATAAGCTGAAAAATCGAAGAAAATCTGGAATGTATAGGCAATAGCGCCGAGCCAGGCTAATAGCAACGGGATCGATGAATCCGCACTCATCGCAAAAATGCGATCGGCAACAATCGCCATGTTGTTCGCAATTAACACCTTCTTGCCAAGTCCCGTCACGAAACGACAGCAGCCAATGGAAAACTTTCTCCATGTTTCTGTTCGTTCCAATAACTGATTCGCAATCGTGTTGTAGCGTACGATAGGCCCTGCAATAAGCGCCGGAAAGATAGCGATATACAACGCCAGGTAGATCAGATTTTTTTGAACTTTAACAGTTCCTCTGTAGACATCAATGATATAAGATAATGAATGGAACGTGAAGAATGATATCCCCAATGGCAGTACAATATCCGGTAGCGGTATATGTGCGTGCGCCCCATAATTGATGTTCTTGATGACAAAATCCAAATATTTGAATACAAAAAGGTTGCCGATATTCCCAACAATTGTGAAAATCAATGCGATTTTCGACCATGTCTTATTCTTTAAGGTTGCGTTTATAAGCAGGCCACATACATAGTTGAATAGGATTGATGAAATCATTATAATGACAAATCTAGGCTCGCCCCAGGCATAAAAAATAAGACTGGCAAATAATAAAACGACATTTTGGAGCCTTGTCGAGAATCTGCAGGCGAAATACAGCAATAAAACGGCAGGAAGAAAATAAAAAATAAATAGTATACTTGAAAAAAGCATAGACTGTTATCCTCCATCAATCGTGTAATGTTCCGATT
The DNA here is from genome assembly GCF_000497245.1 of Sporolactobacillus laevolacticus DSM 442. Lineage (GTDB taxonomy): Bacteria > Bacillota > Bacilli > Bacillales > Sporolactobacillaceae > Sporolactobacillus > Sporolactobacillus laevolacticus. The sequence continues at coordinate 245,998 of NZ_AWTC01000004.1, read as the reverse complement.
ATAAATTTAAATTGATAAACTTATTTTTAGATTTTTTTCTGCACCAGAAATAAGTTAGGACTAATAGTAAACCAATTACGATTAGAATATATCGAATCAGCCGCGTTGCTGCATCACTATAAAGAAAACTGGATATATTAACTATTTTTGGAGCTTTGTCAGGAATAGGAATTTGTATTGAAATTCCATCATCAGCTTTTTTGCCGATGATCCACGATTTTATTAAACGAACGGATTTAACAGTCTTCGAGCCGTCAGGTGAAATAGAGACTAAACGGATCGTTTGCGGCTTTGCAAGAGTAGTTAAAGTCAATGTCCCGTTTTTGTCCAATGTAACACCTTTAGGTTTACCTAACAGTCCTAAAGTTGGTTTATTTTCTGTGTTTTCAGTCTTTCGGATCTGGTAATAGGCGATAGACTCGCCAGCAACAGGAATTTGAACACTCTCTTCACCCGTGATGGTCAGATCCAGTACCCTGTTTTCTTTGTCCGCTAAAGATCTGGTGACAAAGGAGAAATCGCCAAATTTCACTCTTTGTTTTTGATTTTTATCCAGTGTAAAACTGATTCCCCATGATTTAATACTTGACAAATCCACCGATTTATCACTCTTGAACAGACTAGCAAAGGGAATATATATTTTCCCATGAAAGGCTGGTGGAATTGATACGGTTCCGTTCTTGACCCGAAAGGTTTCCCAGTTGCTTGTGCTTGAACTCATCAAGGCTACAAAACTGCCGTTTTTAAGAACCAAAATACGTCCGGTATTGAACGAGAAATTGAATCTCATTTCCGTCTTGTTCGGATTAGAAATATCAAAAACCATCGCACCGTAATTATTTAGATTTCTCAAACGGTCTTCATAGAAAGAAGTAGTATATACCCCCTTTTCCTTTTTAGACGTATCTAACAATGCATCATATGTTACAGAGTTCCGTGATTGAAGGTCTACTTTTACGCCATCTGAATAAATCTTTAAAGGATTTGGAGAAAAGTTAACGGTTTCCAGATTAAAAGCAGATACTTTATTCTCCCAGAATGAAAAGATAAAGATGATTAATAGAAAGATTATTATTTTCTTTTTCCTCATCGAAACAACACCTCAAAATCCGCGATAATTATAAATAATGTCTGACATAAAATTCATCGTCAAATTCGATTCTTTTTGCCCTAGCCCTCTTGAAACGCTGCTCTTCATATCGATCTGCAGCAGCCTGTTCAATCCAATCTTTCAGAAAGCCTTTGAACGGTTCATTATAGATGAGATCATTTTTATTATTAATACGGTACAGGTATAGAAAATGGCTATTTTTGGCCTTTTTATTAGGTTTTATTACCTCAGTCATATCTTTTTCCATTGTGCAGTACATCATAATATCATCGGATACATCGATTGTTAGTTTTTCTGCAGTGCTAAGCCTTAGCTTCGTTTTTATTAAGGCATATTCATAATTAAAATTCAGGAGCGTGATCACCCCAGCTTCTTTGGTATTTAATTTTTTGTTGACATGCACCCTTGCCAGCTTTCGGTTATAATCGATAGATTGATTTAATCTGTTAATAACATTAATGGTTAAATCATCAAAAATACTGATGCTTTTCTCAAGTTTTGAAGGCAAAGAAGGCTTTCGATCATAAACAAGGCTGTAAAGATCATTCTTTTTCTCATCCTCAATGTGATTGATCGTGATTGCATATTTCCATTTGCTATCTCCCTGTTGTATAACATTTACAATAGTTCCTGCAAATGTACATGAATACAAATCAGAATGAAGATTAATCTGAAGTTGCTGATCATAAGGAACGTAGTACGGGTAATCCAAAATGATTGAAAGTCCTTTTTCTGAGATGTCATAGGTTTGGCATTTTATACATTTTTCCTGCCAGCTAAGCGAACAATCAATCGCTGCCTTAAACCTTTCGGCCTTACGCACGACAGGTCTTCCCAGCATGAAGAAAGTAGACATAAGCAATGTATACAGATTAGTAATGAGCCAGAATAACAGAACAGTATAAGTCATTGATCCGGATGAAAAAGTCCACTTGATCCCTGAAGCAATTCCAATCAAGCTTAAAGTAACAAGAATAACGTGAGGAATCGCATGAATGATGCCATAAATTCTATCTTCTCCGGCACCATCCTTTCGTGTTACTGAAAACACTTTTTTATTGATCCCAATACTCTCCAGAATGACAGGTACGAGCAGAGATGGGAATAAAATAGTTTCATAGACATTAGTCCAGCGAGTGTTACGAATACCCTTCGAAAGAAACCTCAAAGTTGCTGTTTGAAATAGGTACATAGGCAACCAGAAAATAAGTATTTCAAATAATGTGCATCGAATAACGACAACATTAAATACAGTAAATAAAATCGGCGACATAATATAGACAAATCTTTTGATCGGACCGTACCAATAAAGAATAGACGATAGATAGCTTAACTTTTGTTTTAATGACAAGCCCTTCATGAAGAAAAAATTCAATTTTCTGCCGGTTTGGATGCACCCTCTAGCCCATCGAACACGCTGCTTGATCAGGCTTTTCAGATCATAAGGAGCTTGACCGATTGCGTGGGGATCGGGGATCGCGTAGCATTGATACCCTTTGCTTTGAATAAGCATACCTGTTGCGAAATCTTCCGTAATGACACCGGTACAAAATCCTCCGACTTCATTTAACGCCTCGCGGGATATGACTGTGTTTGTACCGCCGTAGATAACAGAATTGGTTTTATTTCTTGAGATCTGCACATCGCGATAAAAATAATCCTGTTCATCAGGAATTCTATTTTCCGAAAAAAGGTTATGCTGAAACAGATCAGGATTATAAAAGCTTTGAGGTGTCTGAATAAATCCGATCTTTTCTTTCTGACCTGAATTTTTTCCAGTGTTGTCTTCTACATAAAAATATGGAACAGATGACATCAGAAAATCATGCATAGGGATCATGTCTGCATCAAATGTAGCAATAAGAGGAGAAGACGTTTTCTCCATTGCATTATTTAAATTACCGGCTTTTGCGTGCTTGTGTTCTTCTCTTGTGAGATAGCCAATGCCCATTTTATCCGCAAGTGCTTGCATCTCCGGTCGATTACCATCATCACAAATATACACATGCACTTTCTTTTTATCGACATAGTCCATCCGCTTACATCCGTTAACCGTCTTTCGTAATAATTCAACCGGTTCGTTGTACGTTGCTATGAAGACATCCACATCTGGATACCATTCCTTAGGAGGTACCGGCTTTTTCGGATGTAAGATATTAGACATACTGTAAAAGTGTTCCGCAGCTTCCAGCATTCCGGTCATTTCAACAACTAATAAAGTGATTCCGCAAACTAAAGCAAAAATACCATAGTCAAAAGGAATGGTAAAAAACACCCTCCATATAATATAGACAATTGTAGTGATAAATGTTCCCAAGAATAAGAACCTATTCCTTATGCTCTTTGGATGTTCTTGAACATTGTTCTTGTTTTCAATAACTTGTACAGTAGCAGTGGGCGAATGATTACCTTTCAATTTCTCCATGATTTACTCCCCCTATTCTTTACGAATATTAGTAGATTAGGCTACTCTTTTGTTTTTTTGAGTGACCATAGCTAAATCTGAGGAAACATACATTTTGAGTTCTCTGTCATGAATCTTCCAAGAAAATAATTTAGTCAACGGAAATAAATTTCGGATTTATACGTCAAGTGTAAAGGAACCAACTTTGCAGTTTCTGCAAAAAGGTGATGATCATATTGAGGAATTTTTAATAATTAAAACAGTAAATTATTGGACTTTTTGGCAGTAACCAGATGATGAACTCTTTAATTCCATAAAAAAACCGACCTATTCACAGTTAGTCAACTGTAAAAAGGTCGGTTGTGCCATTCACTCTTCCTGCTCACAGGCACCCAATTAAATGAGCAAGAATCATAGTGTCCTTTTGTCCTAGAATAGACACATTTTGATAAATTGTCAATTTATTTTCACACTTTAATAAAAAATTATTTATCTCCTAAAGACAGAATCTCATTAAATTTGGGATATAAATAAACGTGGCTGTCCCAAAAGGGTATCCGCTAACAATTCTATGATATAAAAGGCTGATAAATCAAGGTTTTGTATGACAAAAGAGAGCGTCTTATAGTCGAAAAATCGACTTTTGAGACCCCCCCCTATATGGTATACAATTGAAAACAATTTTCAGTCAACCGATCATTGGTCAACACCAAGATAACGAATCGCAAGCACTGCATAATAGCGGATTGCATCATAAAATTGATCAATAGAGACCCATTCATCTGGCTGATGAGCCTGATCAGGATGACCGGGACCAAAAATAAGGATAGGTAAATCTGCATTTTCTTTAGTAAACAGAGAACCATCTGAATAATAATTGGCGCCTCCGAAACTCGCTTCCGCTTTAAGCGTTTCCCTCAAGACGTCGGCAGATAATTGAATGAATGGATCTTCTTGCGGTGTACTGACAAAATGCATATCATTTAGCACCTTAAGATCATATGAAACATCCATTTTCTCTGATAGAGCAGTTGAAATCTCTTCTGCCCGTTGATAGATACTCTCCGCTTCTAGACCTGGAACTGTCCGGCAATCAATTGTTAACCTGCAGGAATCGGCGACCATATTCGGCGCGATACCTCCGTCGATTAATCCTAGATTTACCGTGGAATTCCCTAATATTTTATCGTGAACCGGATGGAATTTTTCTAATTCATTGACGAACTGATGCATGGCAGAAATAGCGTTAATTCCCTTATCCGGCCATCCCGCATGTGCGGTTTTTCCGTTAATTGTTATTTCCAGCCAAAGAACCCCTTTATGTGCAATAAAAAGCTGATTGTTTGTTGGTTCGCCGATCACTAATGCTGTGGTTTCAGCAACTGTACCCTCTTGGATCGCCAATCGTGCACCGCGTCCGTCGACTTCTTCTCCTGCTGTCCCGAGAAAGGATAGATCGCCTTTGAGTTTTATTCCAGACTGCGCAATCGCCTCAAGAGCCAGAATCATTGCTGCGACCCCGCTTTTCATATCTGATGAACCACGGCCGTATAACTTCCCATCCTTTACATGTGCGCCCCATGGATCTTCTTGCCATTGCCCATTACCGATCGGTACCGTGTCCAGATGTCCGCTGAGTACAAGACTTTTCCGCATTTGACCAGGAGATGATTCAGAACCTTTTAACGTTAAAAATACGTTTTCCCGATCAGCATCCAGTGGATATTTTTCTACCGTTAAACCACTTTCCCCAAACGTATCAGCAATATATTCCGTCATTAACCGTTCATTTCCCGGCGGATTAACACTATTTATTCTGACAAGCGATTGAAGGAAAGATAGTGCCTTATCCTTATCGATGGCATGTAAAAGTTCATTGATTTCCAAACGGGTCACCTTCATTTATATATTTGCAGGTTCGTTATCTTCGTTTCAATGATTTCCCACTGAAAACGTGAGTATTGACAATAACCGCCAATAACAATACAGAACCTTGAATGATCTGGATAATGTACGGTGAAACATTCATTAGGGTCAGACCATTGTCAATTACGCCAATTAGGAAAACACCGAATACAGAGCCAAGCATTGTACCAATCCCACCAAATAGGGATGTGCCTCCAAGAACGACTGCCGCAATGACTGCCATTTCAAATCCTGTCCCCACATTCGATGATCCAGAACCCAATCGTGTTGCCAGAACGATACCCGCAAAGGACGCTGCCATTCCACTGAACATGTACGTCAGCATTTTGATTTTTTTAATGTTTACACCAGACCGGCGAACGGATTCTTCATTGGATCCAATACCAATCACATAGGTGCCGAATCGTGTTTGGGTTAGAACTCCCCATCCAACAACAACAACAACAATGGCAATAATTGCTGAAACCGGAATGTTTAATACACGGCCCTGCCCAATGGCATTAAGCCATGCACTTCCGTCAATGCCAATGGAATAGCCGCCGGTAATCAGCAATGCTAAGCCCTGAATATAGATCATTGATGCGAGTGTGACAATGAACGGTGGAATCGACAAATAGGAAATGACGACTCCGTTAATTAATCCAACAATAGCCCCAACAATGAGGACGATTAGAAAAGCTTCGAAACTGCCTAGCCCCGCTTTGATGAGCACAGCAATTAATGCACTCGCAAGCGAAAGGATCGAACCGACTGAAAGATCAATTCCGCTCGTTGTGATTACTAGTGTCATAAAAACACAGACGATCAAATTAGCTGCTAATTGCTGTAGCATGTTAAGCATATTGCCTGTTGTCGCAAACGAATTGCTAAAAACAGAAAAGAACAAAGAAAGGATGACAAGTACGGCAAAAATGCCGATAATTTGCTTATTGTTAGCGATCCATTGAGGGACTGCTTTGTTTTGCTTAATAGTCGTTGCAGGCTTCTTACTTACGGAAGTCATCTTACCCTTTGCTTCGATCATTAGTGCACTGCCTCCTTTTCTGCGGTAATCGATTCAACAAGTGTTTCCATTGTAAAGTCAGTAATCGGCCGATTATCAATGATCCGTCCTTCGTAAAGAACAGTGATTCGGTCGCAGACTTCGAATAGATCGCGTAACCGGTGCGTAATCAGAATGACACTGACTCCGCTTTGCTTTACTTTTTTAATTAATTCAAGAACCATCCGAACTTCCTTGACTCCTAGCGCAGCTGTAGGTTCATCCATGATCAGCACTTTAGGATTGTTAATGACGGCCCGAGCAATGGCTACCGATTGTCTTTGACCGCCTGACAGATTTTCAACCGTTGCATAGGTGGATGGAATCGTCACACCGAGCCGATCAAGTTCCTGCTGTGCGCTCAGATGCATCTTCTTTTTATCAATGAGTCGATTGAAAAGGCGGAGCGGCTCTCTACCAAGAAACAAGTTGCTCGCAACATCCAAGGTGTCGCACAATGCCAGATCCTGAAAAATGGTCTCAATTTGATAGTTTTTCGCTTCTTTCGGACTATGTAATCTGATGGGCTGACCTTCAAATTTCATTGATCCACCGTCCGGCAGATGCACACCACTCAATACTTTCATCAATGTTGATTTTCCTGCCCCATTGTCGCCAACCAAACCAAGCACTTCGCCAGAGTATAATTCGAGATTGACACCTCTGAGTGACTGAATTCTTCCAAAAGATTTCGTTATCTCTTTCATTTCGATTCTTGGAGTTGCAGCCATTTGTATCCTCCTCGTTTAATTAAATAAACGGGTGCTAATCATCGACTAGCATCCGTTCTATTGTCATTCAATGCAGATCAGATCATCCATTATTTAAAGAGGTGCTTAAATTGATCAACATTATCCTTCGTTACAATCGTAACCGGTGCATTGATGGTCTTGGCAACCTTCTGTTTTTTCGCCAGTTTAACGGCAGCCTTTACCCCTTCAGAACCGAATTTTTCCGGATGCTGTTGAATGACTGCTTTTACCCAGCCCTCGTCAATTCCTTGAATCGCTTGTTTTGACAAATCCCATCCGAAGACGCTTAGTTTCTTTTCTTTGTGCTGGGATTTAACTGCGGAAGCCAATCCGATCAATGCTGGTTCTCCAGATGCAAAAGCGATATTCATTTCCGGATGGCCAGTCATCAGATTTTCGGCAGAAGTCATTGCAGTCTGTTGAACGTTCTTCCCGTCAACAATGTTCACAACTTTAAGACTTGGTGTTTGCTTAACCGTATCTAGGAACGCATTCTGGCGCATGACTTGAATGAATGAGTTAAGGGCGCCGACAACACCTAATTTAGCCGGTTTTTTCATATTATCTTTGATGTACTTATTCACGTATTGACCTAGTTCTTTACTGCTTTCTGCATTATCGACACCGATTTGTGTGCTGACCGCATCGCTCTTAACAATCGCATCAATAGAAATGACAGGGATATGAGCATTAGCTGCCTCTTTCATCGCCGGGATAACACCCTTTGTGTCAATCGAGTCAACGATGATTGCATCGACTTTCTGATTGACTAAGTTTTCAATTTGATTGTTCTGTTTCACCGGGTCATTATTTGGATTTTGAACCACTAATTTAACGCCCATTTTCTTTGCTTGTTCCTGCGCACCTCTAATTGATTCAGTAAAGAAGTAAGCTTCCTGGTTAATGGTTACAAATCCGATTGTCAGCTGTTTGCTTTTTCCATCTGAAGCTGATGATTTGCCATTTGATGAACAGCCTCCCAAGACAAGTAGAACCCCAAGCACCAAAATTAATACGGCCTTCATTTTTCCACCAAAAACTTTCATTCCCTCTTCCCCCTCATGTTGTTTTAATGAAAAATCCGAATTGGATTTTGTCAATGGAAGTAAATAAGCATTTGATCATTCAGTCCGTTCCACACCAGGAAATAATAAATTGGGTGTAGATATCTATAAGTTGAAGAAATTGATCGACTGGTAAAGATTCATCAACACAGTGACAATGTTGCGGGTTGCCACAGCCTAATATAATCGTTGGCGTGTTGCCAAAAGACGCCAACGTTCTTGCATCGCAGCCTGCCGGCATCCCCTCGACAACCGTCTCATCGAGGACAGTGTCTAAGGTCTTCTTCATTTCCTGAACAAGCGGATGATCAAGAGGTGTTTCGAAAGCAAAACCTTCTTGATAGATCGATACCTCTGGAATGTTTGCTGCCAGCCATGAATCACTCTTCACAGCCGAAATTATTGCATGATCCACTTCATTGACTACGCGATTTCTCGTCGCTTCTTTTGTTTCATTTGGTTCAGGATGATAATGCAAACAGGTCTTCATCGTGCACAAATTCGGAACAACCGAACCGGCAACACCACCTTCAATAATCCCAAGATTAATGGTTGGTCCTGGCAAAAGCGGATGTCTCCGCGTCATCAGCCAGTCACGTTCCAATTCTTTCAGGGCATGGTATATTTTCAATGATTTATCAATGGCATTAACCCCTTCCCATAGCTGGCTGGAATGAAGGCTCTTGCCTGTTACTTTTATTTCATGAAAAAGGAAGCCCATATGAGCGGTTTGCAAATGAAGCTGTGTCGGTTCGCCTACAATCGCACCATCAGCGGTATATCCTCGCTCCACACAAGCCATCGTCCCATTGCCGCCGCCTTCTTCATCTACAACCGATTGAATGAGCAAATCGCCCTTGAGTTTAATGCCAAGTTTCTGAACTAATTCAGCTGCCAGAATCATCGCAGCAAGAGAGCCTTTCATATCTGTTGCGCCGAGGCCATACATTTCATTGTCAATGACTGTTCCTGAAAATGGATCATGCTTCCATTGGTTTCTGTTGCCATACGGCATGGTATCAATATGGCCATTTAATATCAGGGACTTGCCCCCGCCTGTTCCTTTTAATAGACCGACAACATTAGGTCTTCCTGCGTTTTTGTGTCCGAGATTTGCACCTGGAAATTTCTTTATCTTCTCATCGTCAACATCAAATTCATCAATCATAAAATTAAGTTCCTGAAGTTTCTGCTTAACAATCTTTTGACCGTTCTTTTCATTGCCACCTCCGATTCCCTGATCCGCTACTTGTGTATCTGCTTGAATCATCTGAGAAAGAAAGTTAATAAACGCCTGTTTATTTTCTTGAATGAGCGCTTTGCTCTCAGTCACTTCTACCATGTTCAGCTCTTCTTCCCAATAGATTGGATCATCCGTGACCAAAACAACTTATACTTTTCCCACGAGACAAATTCTTTGGAACCCCAATGTGGCGCACAGTCACTGGCGAAGCATGCCGTGCTTCCCTCGCCATATTTTCCGGTAACGATGAAAGGGTCTTCCGATATGGTTGCTAATACGTCCGCATCCTTTTTCGCAATCAACTTGTTATAGCCTAAGAACAACGGCCATTCGCCAAGACTTTCTGTAACCCGGCTTGTCTTAATGGTTTTTGGATGAACACCTTGTGGCATCTCCACCCGGTCATCCGTTTCTAACAACTCTACAGGCAGAACGTCAGCAAGTACTGTATGTTTGTAATTCGCTTTCGCCTCGATACCGGTAAATGACAGGTAGCCGCCGATCATTAACAGCCCTCCGCCATTGGCTACAAATGCTTTGATCAATTCCAATGGGTTCGATTCAATCTTCATATCGTAAAAAGTCGCATTTCTAAGCAGGAATGTATTGCTGCCAATATCGCTGAGCACAATTGCATCAAACTCATTAAGTGCTTCAAGCGTTGCCGGAAAACGAATCTGAACTTCATGTGAAGGAATGTACGTGATATCAATTCCTTCCTCTTTCAAACACTGAAGAAGATACGTTGCGCCTTCTTCATATTTCGTCGAAGTAAAGCTGTCAAAACCTTTGGTATGAATCATGTGGATAACCCAAGACTCGCCGACAAATAAAACTTTCATTTAGATCTCCATCCTTTAAAAAACTTTTCTATTTCGAAATTTCTGTTAATAACCGCCGATAAAACTCTCTATTCTGTGTTTTCAGATAATAAAGATCCTACGCAATCCGCTTTGCTGATTGGGTCGATTAATTATCTTTTTTTGACGATTGTCTAATTACGAGTTTCGTTTTCAATTCGATTGATTCATTATTCATATATGGATTATTTATTCGATCAATCAACTTTTCAGCGGCTAATTCACCCATTTTGTAAATCGGCTGCTCTATTGTCGTAATCTCTGGACTCACAACTTTGGTCAGATAGATACCGTCAAACCCGCAAACTGCAATATCTTCCGGTACGCGTATATGTAATCTACTTAATTCTTTAATCACGCCAACTGCCATCAAATCATTACCAACAAATAGTCCGTCAACATCCGGATGATCCTTCAATAACTGACTAACTGCAGCAATGCCGCCATCAATGGTGAAATCACCAGGAACGATGACCTCTTCCCGTTCGGGATGTTCGTGAATGACATTTTGATACCCTTGCAATCGTTCTTTTGCCGTCTGATCATATAGCGGTCCATAAATATGCGCAATCTTTTTACAACCTATGGATATCAGATGTTCAGTGGCTGTAATTGATCCTTGCAAAGTATCGACCTTAATCGTGCAAGCATTCTCGATTTTATTTTCCATTTCAAGAATAACCATTGGCATCTTTGTATGCTTTTCCAACAGCTCACTATCAATATCGTGCGTCGCAATGATAACTCCATCAATATACTTGTTCATTAAAATCTTGATATAATCATTGTCTTCGCTATCGACCCCCATCGTATTTCCAAGCATAAGCGAGTAACCATTTAAATGGGCAACATGCTCTGCTCCCTTTGCCAACTCAGGGAAAAACGGGTTCGTAATATCCGATACAATCAGTGCTAATGTATTGGAAGTCTTCTTTGCCAGGCCTCTTGCCACCTGATTCGGTTCAAAACCCATCTCCTGAATAACCTTTTCAATCCTGGCCTTTTTCTCTTCACTCACATAGCCTTTGTTATTCAGCACACGTGAAACGGTTGCCGGAGAAACACCCGCGCTTTTCGCCACATCTCTGATTGTTTTCAAACCATCTACTCCCAAAAGAGATCTAAAACCGGTTTCACATTGTCTAAAAAAATATTTTTACCCTTATATTCATTTTCTAAAACCGGTTTCATATGTTGCACAAAAAAACTATATATTTAAATTAATACGTAATCACAATATTGTCAATATTTTTTCGCAATTTTTATTATTGATTAAGTTGACGCCCGAATGACTAGCGCTGTGACGATATCCAAATATCTCAGAAAAACGTATGAACAGAAAAGCTTTGAGAACTCAAGTCAAATGGAGATCCCTATTAGAACGTCAACCATTTCTACAGAGTTAAATGACATGCGAATCATCAAAGATTTTGAAGATTATCTTTCCCAAATCGGCGCATGTGAAAAGAAAGCATGCAAATAAAAGCGATTATACAGACAAAAGACTGATTAGTGACTATGCAGCACCATTCATAAATCAGTGTCCATAGAAAAAACGATCAACTGCATAAGTTTCATAGTTGACCGTTTTTGTTTAACTGAATGTCTCTTTATAAATACAAATCACAGCCTACTCCGAGAAACTGACTGCCTTATCAACCAGTCACCTCTCTCTTCCGAACCCAGCATACCTTTTCGTACTTTCTCTCATATGAGCATGCGTAACAGTTACATAGATATGCCCGCCATGTCTGCCAAGCTGTCTGAACCAAAGGGTAATGGATGAATGTCCGGCATGTTTCTTCGCAATTACTTTTTTCTTGGCGTTATAAATACGGATGTAGTCGCCTTTCTTTATTCTTCTTACTGTAATCGTATCTCTTTTGTGCCTGAAATTTCGAATTTGTATCTGACTTCTGCTTAACGTCTCTGAAATTTCGCCACTGAAAGAAACCGCCGTTTCATTGCTTGGTCCCATTGAAGGACGGGTTACCGTAAGATAGATTTTTCCGGATTTTGTACCCAGTTGTTTCACATTCAGAGTCAGTGTTTCTCCGCCTGATGTCCCCGATACCAGAAGCTGCCTTCTCGAGCTGTATATATTGATGATGTCGCCCGGAGAGAGATCCTTAATATAAATTTCATCCGATTTATTCCTATAATTGGTCACTTTAATTTGATGTACATCCAGGGGGGCCGAAGAGCTGACAACTGGATTGGTAATAGGTGCAGGTGCAGGGTTTGGAGCAGCGGGAGGTGTTCGATTCTCCACGGTTACGCTTGCAGCCGCACTTTTTGTCCCCCACACATCGGTCGCATATACATTAAGGGTTGACCCAGCAATTTGTAGCGGGATGTCAACATGAAAAGCGCCATTACTATCAGTTTCACCCGTGCCAATGACTTGTGTACCGGACATCACCGCTATCGTTTCACTCCCCTGAGCCGTCCCAGTCACTGATGTATCTTGATTGCCAACCGGATTAACATGAGGTGAAGCTGGCCGAACGATTTGGGATGGACCGTCATTCCCATTCAAGTTATAGTACTTCAGATCCGAACCCGTGTCATCCGGAAGCGCCGGAGAGCTCGCTGGCATGACAGCTGCGCCTCCTCCCCGTAGATTAACAGATGATCCAGCATAAATTTTTTGCTCGATATTTGTGAATCCTGATTCACCGTGGAAACCGTATAAACCTGTTAGATTATTGTAATAGAGTGCCAACCGAAAGTCAGTCATAAACTGGCTGAATGAAAGATTCGGATCAATATATTGATGAATAAGATCCTGAACAGCTACATAATTACTATTCGAATCATCGATCAGATTTTTAAAGATCTGGTTACCCTGTCCACACTGAATCCGCAGATATTCCATAAACAAATAAGAAAGCGCGTAATTCGCCAGAGTATCTCCATCGTAATCCCAATAGAGCAGCGACTGTCCATCACTAATCGCCGAATCCGTATTATAATAATCAATCTCATCCTCAAGAGGTACCCCGGTATAAACCTGTTCAGCCGCCATGGCCAACCCCTCGTCTATCCACGTATCCATAGCGCTGTGCCCTTCCACAAGGACATTCCTGTTAAAATTGATCAGGTGCTGAAACTCATGTGCCAGAGTTGGATACGCTTCAGTTACATCTTTGGTTGATCCTGTACCCATGCCCGGATATGTATCGATATATAAAATATCTGAATGGTTCGAATCGGTTCCATCCGTCAGATCATTGGGATCAAAATAACCGGCGACGTAACCGCCGCTTCCGTTGAAGCCATCTTGAATATCGTAGCAAACAATATTGATCTTTCCGTTGCCATCCACATCAGATGGAGTCCCGAAATTATTAACATCCGATGAATAAATAGATGAATCAAACTGTTCGCCAAGTTTTTTTGCGTCATCTGAAGAAATCCGATCATTGTTCACCCAAATATTTGCATGTGTTCCGCTGTACGCCAACGTTGCATTAATTTGATCGTAATTGCCCGTTTCAAGATTCGATACCCAAAAGTTTCGGCTATCGCCTGCTTTCTCCGCAAATCGAACCGAACGCTGCATCATTCTGTTTTTTAATAGATTGTCTCTATTTTTCTCTGGATCAAACGGTTTGACATAATCTAGCTGATAGGAACTTTTATTGAGTTTTTTACCTAACGCGTATTGATCATTATTCAAACTGAAACTGCCCGAGCTTTCAGCTTGATCGCCATTGAGCGATTCATTGCTGACGAGAATCCGATCCGTACTCTGTTTGATCAGCCCCTGATTTTCTGTAGAAACTGGTTGAGTATCAGCCAACGCTCCTGCAGGAATTAAAAATGTCATCGCAACAGCAGCAAGTATTAATCCAAACCTCTTTATCTTCTCCACTCCGGAAACCTTCTCCCAAACAATCTTTCTAAAACAAATAACGGTTTATTATAATCTATTAAAAGGCTATGATCTTTAATGTTCAAAATAATTTTATATCGTTTAATAGATTTCAAACAGAAAAATACCATTAGGGAACAACTGCTTATAAACTATATCGGCCAATTCCTTTACTGGTTTAAAAGCTATTCAGAAAACTGATAAACATAAGCGGTAAAATGATTTTTCTCTGAGAATCTCCAAAAAGGAAGTTACTACATGACATTAGGATTCACTAAATGTTCCGGTTTTTGATTTTTGCTTAACCGTTGGACGAGTTGTTCCAGTGCTATTTTTCTGGCATTGTAAAAGGAGTCTTCGGAGACAAATGCGGAATGAGGTGTAATGATCGTATTGTCGAGGGCAAACAAGGGGCTTGTTTCAGTTGTTTCATCTTCAATGACATCGACTGCTGCAGCTTTGATTTCACCTTCTTTTAATGCTTTGACCAGTGCCGTTTCGTCGACGACTTTGCCGCGTGCGGTGTTAATCAGAAAGGCATCCTTTTTCATCATCTTCAATTCTCGTTCAGAAATGAGGTGTGCAGTTGAATCGAGAAGAGGACAATGCAGCGACAGGATATCAGACTGCGTCAGCAGTTCCTCAAATGTGTCGACTTTCTCGACGCCAAATTCTTTTAAAAAGGCTTTCGTTTTTGTCGGTGCGTAAACAAGTACTCTGACATTGAGCGCTTGAAGCATCGGCATCATTGCCTTGGGAATACTTCCGAAAAAATAGAGCCCGACAGTTTTTCCGGTAAGTCGATATGTTTTATAACCATATAATGGATCCCATTTTCCATGTCGCACAGAACGATCGAGAAGGGTGATCTTCCGCGTCAAGTCAATCATCAGCCCAATCGTATGCAGTGCCACTTCTTCTGAGCAGAATTCAGGACAGTTGGTGACGCTCACACCGTGATCGGTCGCTGCTTCAACATCGACATTATCTACCCCTATCGCCTGAAGCGAAATGATCTTTAAGTTAGGCAATTGTTCGATGATCTCCCGTGTGAGCTGCTGGTATTCAACGACGACACCGTCCACCTCCCTGGCATGGACAACGAAAGGCTTCTCACGGTCATAATCTTTGATTTCAACCAGTTCCAGATCCTCTATTCCCCACTGAGTTAACAAACCGCGTTCATAATCCAGGTTATCGTCGATGTTATAATAAAGGACTTTCTTTTTCGCCATAACATCAGTCCTTTCTTATTTTGCACAGATTTGGCTCAATACCCGGTCAATAATTGCAACGCCCTGATCAATCTCTTCCTTCTTCACATTCAGCGGTGTAGCAAACCGCATGCCGTTATTGTGCACACCGCAGGATAGGGTCAGTAAATTATTGTTCAAACAGCCTTCTCTGACTTTTTCTAGAATATCGCCTGCCGGAGTTCCATCAGGATGTGAAAATTCGATCGCCAGCATTAATCCAAGTCCGCGGACATCGGAGATACAGCAGTATTTCTTTTGCAGTCTCACTAATTGATCCTTTAAATAAGTACCAGTCTTATTTACGTGATCCAGTAAGTGCGACTGTTGGAATTCATCCAACACCGCCAAAGCTGCTGCGGCACAAATGGGATGACCTCCGAATGTTGTTCCATGCATCCCTGGATGCCATTCGGCCATAATCTCCTTCTTCGAAACCACCGCACTCATCGGCAGACCACCGGCAATCGCTTTGCCAACCGTCAAAATATCCGGCACTACGTCAAAATGTTCACAGGCAAACATCTTGCCCGTACGTCCGTACCCGGATTGAATTTCATCCATAATCAGCAAAATGCCGTACTGATCACACCGATCGCGAATCCCCTGAACGAAGGCTTTCGTCGGGACGACATAGCCCCCTTCCCCTTGAACAGGCTCCATAATAATTGCCGCCACCTGATCAGGTGCAATGAGGTATTGGAACAAATGATCCAGTTCGTTCAGGCAAAACCGTGTTCTCTGCTCTTCATTAAATCCCTTTGGACAAATATCCTTTGATGGATAAGCCGTAAAATAGACAGAACCCACCAAGGGTTCATAGTACTTTCGATATTTTGCGTTCGACCCGGTCACCGACAAAGCACCGAATGTCCGTCCGTGGAAAGATCCTTGAAAGGCAATAATTGCAGGTCTTTTTGTATAAGCTTTGGCCAGTTTCAAAGCACCGTCCACCGCTTCAGCTCCGCCATTGGAAAAAAAGACGGAATTCAGCTGTCCCGGCGTGACTTCAGATAACCGTTTCGCAAGTTTAAGCGTGGTCGGGTAATTGACCACATTAAATGAGGCAGTGATCAGCTTTCCCGACTGATCTTTGATCGCCTCAACAATCTTCGGATGACAATGGCCTAGCGCATTGACCGCAATCCCCTGAACAAAATCCAAGTATCGGTCTCCATGGATGTCAGTCAAATAACACCCCTGACCGCTTTCCACAATCAGATTCGTCGCCTTGGCGAGCGCCGGACTCAAATAGGGCTGATAATCCTCGAATTTCATAAACAAGCCCCCTTTGCAACTGAAAACCCATTATCTATAAAAGTATTTGGTAAGTATAAAAATATGCCTCAGATTTTGAAAGCTGGATTTATTTTCAAAATCTGAGGCACTTTTATGATATGAACTTTGAATGATGCTGCACCAACTGCAGCTTCTTTCTTGATTTGTCTTGCTCATTCCTCTCAGGAAATTAATAATCATGACATTACTCAAATGCCACATGATGTCCCCAATTTATATTCTTTGTATTGCCGCTAATGTGGGAATCGATGGTATTGCCCCTAATTTTTGAACAGTCAATGAAGAGGCCTTGCTTGCAAAAACAATTGAATCAGTTAAATTGGAAAAATCTTTATTAAGCTGTGAACTAAGTGCTCCTATAAATGTATCACCAGCAGCGGTAGTATCAATTGTATGAACTGTAACGGCCTTGATAAAACCTTGTTCAATCGGGCCATAAAAATATGATCCGCTGGCGCCAAGTGTGATAATCACAGCTTTAACACCTTGGTTGATCAGCTTTTCAGCTGAACGTTTCATTGACTCCTCGTCAGTAATTTTTATGCCGGTTATAATTTCACTTTCCGTTTCATTTGGGATTATGAGATCTGTCAGCTTTAATAGCGATGGATTAATATGACTCTTTGCAGGCGCAGGATTTAAGATGGTTATGACATTATTTTTTTTAGCATACTGAAACGCCTTCACAGCTACACGTTCTGAAGTTTCAAATTGTGTAACTAAGAAATCAGACGATGTTATTTCAAATTGTGCTCTGTCAATGTCATCATCTGTAATATCATGGTTGCTTCCAGCATAGACAATGATGCTATTTTGACCATTATTATCCAATAAAATACAAGCCTCACCAGTGCTCAATTGATTGGAAATCGTAACATGAGAAGTATCGATACCATCTTTTTGTAAAACATCAATCATGGCTTTGCCATATTCATCGTTGCCGATTTTCCCAATAAATACAGTGTTTGCTCCTGACCGTGCTGCTGCTATGGCTTGGTTTGCTCCCTTACCGCCGCCTGCTGAACTTTTTATTCTGGTAGAGATCGTCTCTCCTTGCAATGGCAAATGTTCAACGTGAAAAATTGTATCAACATTTATGCTCCCTAGAACAGTCACTTTATTCATAATAAATCATCACCCGTTTCTTCAATGTAAAAATCATAGAATCAAGCAAAACACTCGATTCTATGGTATTGGAATTATTTATTGAGCGATGCAGTTGTTTCAAGTGAAAGCGGAGAATCAATGTGAGCTTCTACTTTTTTACCTGCAAAATAATCATATGCAGCTTGAAATTGTGAAGTTTTATCGATCTTCTCCATAAAGCGAACAAATTGGATTGGATTCAAAACTAACAGTTTGACCATTCTTAAGAAGTTTATAATCCTTTTCAGAAATCAGTCCAAGTGCACATATTTCTTCATCTGTAGCTGGGGACGGATATTTTCTGCGGGTTAACGGCCCAAACCGGCGTTTATTATAGAAACGCCAGATCCAAAGCGTTATAAAGAATATAAACCACAAAATCACACCTAAAGTAAAGAACATCTGAAGAGACGAATCATTAATATGAAGCAGCAATTTAATCCGATCAATAGTTATCCACTTGAGATGAAAAATAGCTGTAAAAAACAGCAAAAAAACAATCAATCCGTATAGCCAGACTATTGCGGTTAGTAAGATACTCAGCAACCGTTTCCAAAATGATGAATTGTGTTCAATAATTAGAGATTCCTGCCTATCCCTCGATCCGGACTTGACCACACCGCATACCCTCCTTTAATTCGTGATCGAACAGCTTTTGGAAGCGCAGCAATTACAACAAATGTGCTTAATATCCAATAAAAAACCGGATACCAGCATGACCAAATAAGATATTGCCGGACATTGTCATGCTTCGAATCCATCAAAGTGGCTGAAATCAATTGAAGAAAACTCATTGCTACCAACACAAATGAAGTTAATGATAGCCAAATTACATGTTCCTCCCATGAATGAGCAGTAATCTGCTTCCAGATCATTAGTATAATCCAGGAAAAAGACCAGAAGACACTTGCTGCTTGTTCAAGATAAATTGGCCAAATTCTTCTTTGTCTCCAATCGAGAAAAATTTTCCAGTGTCTCAACAGAACTTCCTCTCCTCCTTGAGCCCAACGTACGCGTTGTTTCCATATCCCACGAATTGTTTCCGGAACCAGCATCCAACAGAGTGCTCTAGGTTCATAGCGAATATCCCAGAAATGACGCTGAAGTTTCCATGAAACAGCAATATCCTCTGTAATCATATCGCGATCCCACAAACCAACATCAATAAGTGCTTTTTTACGGAAAGCAGCAACGACACCAGAAACAGTCATCACCTTGCCAATGATGCGCTGAGTCCGTTTTATTGAACCAATAATTGATGCATACTCAATAATCTGTAGCTTGCTGAGCAATGAACTCCGGTTACGTACACGCGGGTTCCCTGTAACGGCACCAACACGCTCACCTTTGTGAATAAAATGATAAACAAGATAATAAGCTGCATTCGGATCTAATATGGCATCAGCATCAATGCAAATTAAATATTCTGCACTAGATGCATGACAAGCGAGATGCAAACTATTTGCTTTACCACAATTTTCTTTACAATTAATTACACGCAGTTCTTTGTATTGACCAGCCAGATTTTCCAAAACATGTTCTGTCTGGTCCGTACTGCCATCGTTGACAGCAATAATTTCCTTTTTTGGATAGGGCATTTCCGATAGATGACGTATCGTTTCGCTTATTGTGGATTCCTCGTTATAGCAGGGAACCAAAAAACTCACCATCGGCCAGTCTATATGATCAAAATCAATTGATTCATGTCGCTCCCGGTAAATAAAAAACAAAAGTGCTCCTGCCATCCAGAACAAAGACATAATAAACGGATAGAAAAAAACAAATTGAGAAAATATACCAACAAAAAAACTTAAAAAAACCATCTTATCGCTCTTCTCCATAAAATCATTCAATAATCGACTTTTTCCCTTTCTTTATTCTATATTTTTCTCTAATTTTATCAATCTTTTGGCATCCCCCAAAATTACCTATTATCATAAATTTGTTAGTCAAATAGTCCACTTTAATCTTCTAATGATCACCAGCACATTGGACCTGGCAAGTATGTAAGTGTTGCAGATAATCTTAGCCTAATACAATTAGGTTTATGGCATGTGAACAATAACTGAACAATTGACAACGGACTTCATATCAGAAAATCAACTATTGCTTTGATTGAACGGAATAAACATCAATTATTGCAGCATCTACGCTGCTGTTTAGAGGGCAGCAAAATAAAAGGAAGTTCCCGAAGCAAAGAAAATCCGGCCATAAATTGCGGTCGGATCTTTTTTGGTAGATGACTCAACGCTCATTAAATCAATAGAAACTTTAGTACTGAATATGTTTTTCTGGTGTAATGATGGAAGAGGTTCAGCCAGTGATTAAATAATCATCCTCACTCTTCCTCGAAAAAATAAAAGTTTATAACACGTATATCATGCCTAGTGCTTCTCTTCACTTCCTGATACTTTAGCGAACATCAATGACAATAAAGCAATAAAACGGCCGCACCGTGAATATGCTTTCACATCAAAGTAAGCGGATGAACACTTAAAATCCCTTTCTAAGCAACAGAAAGAGATTTTTTATGGTTATTTTGATATTGTTTGCCGGATCAAAAATATTTCACTTTGAAGACAAGTTCTACATCTTGTTAAACTGAAATTCAATTCAAAATGCGTTAACTAAGATTGAAAGATGTTCATAACCTCTAGTCATCTTTTTAATTTTTTTACGCTAGATAAAATAGTTGGTCATGTTCAAATAGCATTTTTCACCCTGTTAATATCTAATGATATTATTTTCTACCATTATCATAGAAAACATCATCGATATTGTTTAATACGTTGGCATATCTTGCCGCAGCAAAGAAATAGTCGGATAATCGATTGACATATTTTAAAACTGATCCATTTATTGATGTTTCTTTTTGTAGAGCGACGATTTGCCGCTCCAGCCTTCGAGTTATCGTACGTGCAACGTGCAGGACTGCAGCCACGCGACTGCCGCCTGGAAGAATAAATTGCCTGATTTCCGGAGAATGGGCGCTGTAAAAGTCAATCCTCTGCTCGAGCCATTCCACGTGTTTTTCATTAAAAATGTAGGCGGGATGATTAGAAGGCGTTGCCAGGTCATGTCCTGCATCGAATAGAGATTGCTGGATTTCCTGCAATTCATTGATAAAGAGAGCTTCCCGATCGCTGCAACACGTAATGGTATAGCCCAGCCAGGCGTTCAATTCGTCCATAGTCCCGTAAGCTATAACTTGCTTGTCATCTTTTGAAACCTTGCTGCCACCAATCAATTGAGTGCTCCCCTGATCTCCACGCTTCGTATATAGCTTCATACTCCGTTTCTCCTTCCCTTTCATCAAATTACGTCTGAGCAGATTAGGTAATGACCGAATTATCTTTTGCAACGGCCGGATTATATCGAATATTGACCGGATTATTCGCGATAACGACCGAATTATTCAGAACGACGACCGGAATATCGTAAACAACGACCGAATTGCTTTTTAATTACCATTTTCAACCGCTTTTAAATCAAGGCCTGACTTTTTATAGTTCAGCATTTTGTAAAGAAGTTCGCTGATATATGCGCCTGCTTCGACAGGGGGTATTCCCTGCGCATGAATATTCGACACGACTGTCCGCCTCATCTCGGGCATCCCCATGGTTGGTCGATAAGCGATATAGGCGCTCATTGACTGAGCAGTCGCCAATCCCGGCCGCTCGCCGATCAACATGCACACGACATCAGCATCGGTGATTTCACCGACCTGGTCCATCACGCCTACCCGGCAATATTTGACAAAGATATGTTTTTCACAGTCTAGACCATAGTAATTTAATCCTTGCTTAATCGAAGGGATGATCTCCTTGATATTCGCTTCAATAGCTGCGGAACTTAAACCATCACCGACGACAAGCTGAATTTTCGGATGACCGGTAATTTGCTGCTTAATTTTCTCCTCATTCTCTTTTGAAAAACGGCGGCCTAAATCCGGACGCGTCAGGTACTCATCCTTTGACTGGCAAAACGTTTGGATCGCAATAAATTGCATTACTTTTATCAGCTCTGGATTGACATAAGAAAAGACAGAGTCTTGAGCCGCTGCATGGTCTGCTCTGAATCTCAGGATCGACTGCGTTTTATATCTTGGTCCGCAGCGCCAGAGACCGAGCCGCGCCGGCGTGAAGGATTTTATTTTCATATAGCCTTCACGGTTATTCGGATTTGGAACAAGAAGTTGTTCGCGCATATTGATTTGAGAAATATCACTTAGTATCTGCTCATTTTCTTTTTCCATATGATTCATCTCCTCAGCATTTGAGAAAAAATTTTAGACCCGTTCCAGAAAGATCGATGCATCACCGGCACGCTCTGATAAATGTCCATTCTCTGATATCCCTATTTTTTCCATCCAATCCTCAAATTCTTTGATCGGATGAAGACCAAATAATTCGCGAATCGTTGCCGTCTCCTGAAATCCCGTTGACTGATAGTTCAGCATCACGTCATCTGCATGGGGAACGCCCATGATATAGTTGCAGCCCGCAGAAGCCAAGAGTACGGTTAGATTTTCAGCATCATTTTGGTCCGCTTTCATATGGTTCGTATAGCAAACGTCGCATCCCATGGAAAGCCCGGTTAATTTACCCATAAAATGATCCTCCAGCCCCGCACGAATCACTTGTTTGGCGTCATACAAGTATTCTGGGCCAATAAAGCCGACCACCGTATTCACAAGAAATGGATCGAACACTCGTGCGAACCCATAACACCGGGCTTCCATCGTCACCTGATCGGCGCCAAAATTTGCTTCAGACGATAATTCAGAACCCTGACCGGTTTCGAAATACATCACATTCGGTCCCCAAGCCTGCCCCTGTTCTGCTGCAAGCTGCCGGGCTTCGGCCAACATACTTCGATTAATTCCGAAAGCGGTATTCGCTTTTTCAGAGCCCGCGATCGATTGAAAAATTAATCCGGCAGGCGCGCCTTTTCTTACCGCCTCCATTTGTGTCGTTATGTGGGCGAGCACAGACGTCTGAGTCGGAATAGCCCATTTACTTCGGAACTCCTCAAATTTGTTCAATATGTCCCGCACACTGTCTACCGAATCATTAACTGGATTCAGACCGATCACTGCATCGCCTGCACCCATGCTGAGGCCTTCCATGACCGAAGCCATAATCCCGTTCAGATCATCGGTCGGATGATTCGGCTGAAGACGTGATGAGAATGTCCCCGAACGACCGATCGTCGTGTTTGCAGTTTTTTCAATATGTATCTTTTTTGCCGCGTAAATTAAGTCCATATTGGTCATCAGCTTACAGACAGCCGCCACCATCTCAGAAGTCAATCCTCTTGAAATCCGCTGAATCTCAAGGTTTGTCGCCGCATCGGATAGCAGCCATTCGCGCAAATCTTCAACCGTCCAATTTTTTATCGATTGATAAATCCTCTGGTTCACACCATCAATTATCGTGCGCGTCACTTCATCGTCATCGTAAGGCACGGCAGGATTATTATAAAGGTCGTTGAGCGTTAATTGAGCGAGTACAATTTTGGCAGCCACACGCTCTTGAGCACTTTTTGCGGCGACCCCGGCCAACTGGTCACCTGATTTTTCTTCATTAGCCTTTGCTAGAACCTCTTTCACCGAATCAAATGCATACACCTGTCCGGTCAGCATGGTCTTTAATATCATTTAAACCACCTCGTTAATTTAATTAAATAGCAATGTTTTAACACTGACTGGCAGAACCGCCGTATGAGCAACCGGCTCACCGATATCGATATAATCACCGCTTGCCGCTCTAATGCGGTCGATACAGACATACGGGTACTTTCGCGGCAGATAAGTAAATAGGCTATGACCGAGAGCCTTGGCGACATCCTCATTTGTCACCACAATCAGCGGAACTCCTTTTTTGATTAACTCTTCAGCACCCAATCTGATTCCTCTCGCGCAAGATTGAAGTTGCGCAAACGATGGGCTGTTTAATCCAGTAATGTAAATAGCCACATTTGAAAGCACTCCATGAATACGAAAAATCTCCAGCTGATTTTTTATGCGGGCCGCAAGCCTGTCAGTATCCAACTTCGCATTTTCGACAGCAAGATGAAGAACCGGAATGTTTCGAATCGGGAGCACATTCTGCGTATAGGAAATGGTACTTCCACTGACAGTAACTGAATAGGATCCCGCCCCCACAACAGTGGCTCGAATGGTTTCACGCGAATGAACAACCGTTTTATGCTCAAAAATCAGCGATTCTCGAAGCTTGCGACCTAATAGCAACCCAATATCGCCGTAGCCGAACGGATTTTGGGGATCATCCTGCGCCATACAGTCCGCCACACCGCCCGAGAAAGTGATCGACCGGATCAGTGAAGGATTCAGTTTGGAAAAATCGTGATTCGTGATGAAGAGATCGAAAAAAGGATTCCTTTCACCAATTCCGACACTGTTCTCCAGCACGTGTACCAACACATCAATAATCGGATTCAGCTGTTCTGCCGATTGCAGCACGCTGCCCTCAAGAAGCCCGAGGTTCAACTGGTGAATTAAATGCTTGATTTTCGGGGCAATATAGCTCACTTCCAAGCTGGTCGGATTAATTCTGATTAACCGACCGCCTACATCGAAGCAGGCGGTATCCAGAACCTGATCACCATCCAGCGCAGCCAGATTCGTGGTCCCCCCGCCAATATCAAGGTTAATAACCGGGACTTTTTTTTCCTTAGAATACTTACCAGCTCCCGCACCCTTTGCTGCCAGAATACCTTCCAAGTCAGGCCCTGCTGTCGCAACGACAAAATCCCCGGCATCATGGCTTAGGGTCTGGATGACTCTCTCCGCATTTTCCTTACGGGCCGTTTCACCTGTTATGATAATCGCACCCATCTGTATCGTTTGCCTATCAATTCCCGCTTTCAGGTATTCCTGAGAGACAAATTGCGCAATGCGCGAATAATCAATGGTGTACCCATCCAATAAAGGGGTAAAAATAATACCACTTTGATAGATGATTTCTTTCTTTGAGATGACAATGCTCGGAACTGAAAACGAGGAAGCCTTGTTTTGAATCGTCAACCTGGTCAGAACCAATTGTGTTGTCGACGTTCCAATGTCTATACCCACACTTAAAACGGCACTTTCCAACTTCGATTCATTCCTCTCCATTTGCCAAATTAATGTGTTGCAGAAATACCAAGATATGCTATCATTTAATGCATGTTAGAAAACGTTACTTTTAGTGTTCATTTTAACTCATTTAATCGTCGAAAGAACAAAAAAAACTTATTTTTTCCTATGAATGTAAGGTGATGTAACACAAAAAGATGATAGTTAACGAGTGAACGTGTATGTTTTAGCTCCTCAGTCATTGAAATGCTTCATCTAAAAAGAATAACCGTTGCTCCGAAAATCCGTCTATTAAATTCGGAATTTTATGTATTATTTTATAAATCATAACGATATAGGTAGTGCAGCCGTAATTAACAATTATTCCAAAACAAAGGAGTTCCTTGTGTATGCTGCTATTCGGTATTCTGGTGAACTTGATCCTACTTGTCGTCATGTTTGCCATTATTTTCAAGGCAAACCGTTCCGTTCAGGGAGCCAGAGCTCAAAATGTTTCATCTGAGGATCTTAAGTCGTTCGGCTATAAACAGGAATTGTTGCGAGACATGGGCGGCTTTTCAAACTTCGCCGTCTCATTTTCAATCATTTCTATTCTAACCGGCGCAGTAACGCTATACGGCTACGGATTTAATCAGGGCGGACCGGCAATCATGGGTGTCGGCTGGCCGCTCGTTACACTGTTTGTTTTATTCATTGCTGCGGCAATGGCTGAACTCACGTCATCTATTCCAACATCCGGAGCAATCTATCACTGGGCATCGATTCTGGGGGGACCGAGATGGGGCTGGTTCACCGGTTGGCTCAATATCATCGGCCAAGTCACAATCGTTGCCGGAATCGACTTCGGCTGTGCCGGTTTCGCCTCTGCCTTGATCTTCGGCAATCCGACACATGTGCAAATACTGATTACCTACGCCGTCATTCTATTGATGCACGCGACGCTGAACCATATCGGTATCAATGTCGTTTCCAAACTGAACTCATTTTCAGCGATCTATCATATCATCGGTGTCTTTATCATTATTGGTGTCCTCACTGCTTTTGGTCCGCACCACGACGTCGGCTATCTCTTCAATGCAAATTTCTCAACAATGACAAGCGGCAGCATGCCTTACTGGTTTGCCTTTCTCGTTGGCCTACTGCAGGCGCAATGGACATTGACCGGATATGACGCTTCCGCACATACCAGTGAAGAAACAATCGATCCGAAGGTCAGAGCGCCATGGGGCGTTTATCTTTCTGTCGCCATTTCCGGCATCTTCGGTTTCATCCTTCTTGCAATTGTTACGATGTCGATCAAAGATCCGGCAGCTGTTGCCCAGGCTGGAAATAACGCCTTTATCGTTGCCATTCAGCAAGCCGTCGGCGGCTGGTTCGGCCAGGCGATGCTGTGGATGATCACCATTGCGATGTGGTTCTGTGGTCTTTCCTCGATCACTTCGTCCTCGCGTATGGTGTTTGCCTTCAGTCGTGACAAAGGGCTGCCGCTATCCCATATTTGGGCTCGTGTTTCCAAGAAATTCTACACACCAAATTACGCGATCTGGCTCGTTGCTCTGATTGCTTTCCTATCCGCCATCTTCAACAACGTCTATGCAGTCATTACGTCATTGAGCGTTATCGGTCTGTATGGTTCGTACTTTATTCCGATATTCCTGAAATTAAGAGCCAAATTTAAAGGTGCTTGGACAGAAAAAGACGATGGTCCATGGAGTCTGAAGGGATGGAGCAATCCGATCAGTGTCATTGCATGTGCATGGATTATTTTCCTGATCGTATTAATGACCATTTCGCCAAGTGATGTGGCAATCACAAGCAGCATCACCCTGCATTACGCCACCGGTAAAATCTTCATTTCTGTACTCGTTCTCCTGACAATCTACTTCTTTGCTTATGCGAAGAATCGTTTCGAAGGACCGCATTTAGGTTCTTACGCTGAAATCAGTCAACGCCTTCGCAAGAAGGATGATGCAACTGTTGTTACAGGAGAGACTGTGCAGCACTGATACTGATAGCAGGCGGATTATATTAATAAAATGAAGCCATTCACGAGTTCAACTCAACTGAATGGCTTCTTTTATTTACTCTAGAATTATCCTTATCTAGTCGGCCACCAATAATATTTGTTTGCCCCTTATCTCCTGTACGCGTATTGATTATCCTTATTCACCCCTTCATATCTGTAACTTTTTCTTTTCAGCCTCTAACAACCTGATTAAGATTGGTGACAAAATGATGTAGAAGGCTAGATTTCCAATCGCATGATAAGTATCAAAAGGTAGCCCCATGATCCAATAGGTGATAAAACTTGGCACACCTCCGATCAACATATTCAAAGAGACGACAAATCCATATAAATAGCCGCATCCCCCAGCATAACAAGCCATAACCAGCATCGGAATTTTCGTTCTAAAACGGGCTAAAAATCCGGAAAGCAGCCCAATTACACCCCAAGCAATCACCTGCATTACTGTAAAAAAACCAAACCCTAACATAAAATCAGAGCCTATTGCTGTTAGCAATGCCAACGTTAAGCCAAACCTGGCTCCGAATACCAAACCAGTAATAATAATGATCACTGTAGACGGTTGCACATTGGGGATTGAGGACATATAAATTCTGCCGACAATACTCAAAGCAGCTAATAATGAAATAAGTGCTATTTTTCGAGTTAACAAGATGCTCACCCTATTCCTGATAGGTCCATACCAATGTATCGCCACTGTGAAGTTTACAGATTCCCGCAGATACATTGGGTGTTTTGCCATTGACCGTATACGTCCATCCACTTTGAGCCGATTTATCTCCCGCGCTTTGTCCAGCGATACTCTTAACATAGACAGTTGGCCCGTAGCCCGAATAATCAAGAGCTATATTTTTGCTGTCCGCGAGCGCTTTTAATGCAAGGAACGCAGTCATTCCGTCTTTATACGACATATTTCCCGAGAAATATTTATTGTCATAACCCTTTATCTCTACAGAGATGAGTTCTTGATTGCTGCTGTCTGCAGCATTTGAAACACTTGATTGATTCGTACTTGAATCAGACGATTTCGTGCTTGCTTGTTGCTCCGAGGTTGAATTTGCATCAGCTTCTGCAGTGTTTGAATTCGAGCTGGGATTCGAACTGGAATCCGAGCCAGAACTTGTACTTACAGTTGAAGAACCGCCATCACTATTTTTCTGAGCTTTTTTCTCAGAGACTTTACTTTTAGAATCCGATTTTATTTTGTTTGATTCAGAAGACGTTTTATCTGCCTTGACCACATTGTCCTGATTCTTAAAATGGGTGGTGGTCACTGTTTTTTCTTGAACCCCGCCAGCAATGAACGCAAGACCAAAGACAATAAAACCGATGGAAACAATCAGCACAATCAATTTAGCGATCTTCATAGCGAACACCACCTAACCGAATCCGAACATAAAGGCCGATTATACCTAACAGAACGAGCGCGGACCCTAAATAAAGATGCAGCGGATTAATCTGAGTTGTCTTCGTTACAGTTGTTACACGTTCTGGTGAATGCTTTGGAATTGATTTCACCTGATGCTGAGATTTCGGACGATGTGCCGAGCTTTTAAATCCATCTTTAGATGGAGATGCATGATGAATAGTGCTGTTTGTTTCTTTCGTTGCCGTTCCTTGAGCTGTATTCTTTTCATCGCTGGAACGCTTCGGTTTCGTTACTACAGTATCCGTTGTTTTGGTATTCGATGCTAGTCTACTAGGCTCAGTGCTCAACGTATTAGAAGGCAAAATCGGGTCCGGCGCTTGATTTGTTCCGCTTACAACTCCACCATTGCTTTCTGGTACTGCTTCAGTAGAACTTACGGTGCTTGATCCA
This sequence comes from Sporolactobacillus laevolacticus DSM 442, assembly GCF_000497245.1. GTDB lineage: Bacteria > Bacillota > Bacilli > Bacillales > Sporolactobacillaceae > Sporolactobacillus > Sporolactobacillus laevolacticus. The sequence continues at coordinate 217,077 of NZ_AWTC01000004.1, read as the reverse complement.
TCCTTGGGGGCACTCGAACCACTGACCGGTTCTTTCACTCTAAAGTTGAATAACTGTTCACCTTCTTTAAATTGAGAATAAGCGACCAAACCTTGAATCACCTGCTCATTAGAAAAAGGATCATCGCTTTCACTAAATGACGCCCATTTATAGCCACCGTTTGACTTATATTGGTCCAGGCTAGTTACAGGGTTATGACCATTTTTATTAAAATCTCCTTCAGTAGGATCAATCCCTAATGATGAGAGTGCAATGATGGCTTGTGCGGTTGAGTTAGAATTCGGTGAATAATTCACAAAGCCGCCGTCCTCTTGTTCGGAATTCTTTAAGTAATTAATGGCTTTGTCAATCGCATCCTTTGCTTTATCTTGATAACGGGACAGCGCTGTTAAAACCATTCCCGTTGTGTCCACATCAGGATCTCCATTTGGATCACCTGCCCATCCCCATCCTCCTGAGCTTGTCTGTAGCTTAACAAGTGCAGCAATTAATTGATCCTGAGTCCATAGAGCATCACTAGGAATCGTATAATCATCGGTACTTAGAGCAGTAAGTGCATATGTAAAATCCATTAATGATTTAATCGAAGCATCCGAATAAATCGCTTTTATTAAATTATGACTTTGATAATCCGTAGGATCTTGACCTAAAGCCTTAACAACCATTGCTGTCTTGTCAAGATCTGTTCCTGATAGCTGCTTTGCATTCAAACGATCATTAATCGTATTTAGATAAGCAGCTCTTTCACTATCCGTCAATTTACCTGCTTTTGACAATGCAATAACTTCCCAATCTGAATTGAGTCCGGAAGATTTGATATGATTTGCAAGGGTATCCAAATCACTGCTTACGTCTTCCGATGCGAAAGCTTGCACCGGAAGAAGCAACAAGGCAACGCAAAATAGTAACACGGCAAATTTCACTTTCATTAGTAACTCTCCCCCATACCTCGTGAGTATTTAACTAATTAGAAAGACCTGACTTAGGATTTCTCCCTTACAGTGGCGGGACCGTACAGGACTTTCACCTGTTTCCATCTAATTAGCACGTACATTTTGACTTTCCAAAGCGATTTTGCCCGATAAAAATCGGAGAGTATTCAAAGAAACCATAACAACAATTAAAATTTTCTAAAAATGATGTGAAGATATGAAGAATAGTAAATACGATCTAAGTTATTTGGAATAACAATTGACAATCAGTAGGCACAAACTATAAAATTCAATTGAAATATGCACAAAAACAACAACAAACAACAATTTATAGACTGAATATAACAACGGCCTGTTAAAAAATCAAGTGAAGGAAGTGATTTATCATGTCGCTCGCTTATGAAAACCGAAAAGAAAGCATTTTAAAGCTGCTCGAAAAAGACGGAAAGATTTACGTCCCAAATATTGCAAAGATGTTAAACGTTTCTTCTGAAACTATTCGCCGTGATTTGGACAGACTCGAACAAGAAGGACAATTAAAGAAAGTCTATGGCGGAGCGGTAGTAAACCGCACCCTCTCCGTAGAACCTGCATTTGATCAAAAAATATCGATGAATACTAAAGAAAAGCAGATTATCGGCAAACTTGCCGCTTCACTGATTGTGGACGGAGATGTGATTATGATCGGAAATGGAACCACCGCATTAAACATTCTTGATTATATCGACAATAGGAAGAACCTTACCCTGATCACACATTCGACACCGGTCATGTTGAAGGCGATGCAGCATTTTAATGGTGAACTGATCTTTATTGGTGGAAAAGTAGACGTTAAACAGCAATCCACACATGGCCCGCTTGCTGAGATGGAACTCTCGCAGCTCAAAGCAAATAAAGCGTTTATTTCAGTCGGAGGAATCTCTACAACCGACGGCATTACAGACTATGATTTGAATGAGGCAAGCATGTCTCGGCTGCTCATGCAGCGTTCCGAGGAGTCCATCGTTCTAGCGGATAACAGTAAAATTGGGTTAACAACGTTTGCGCATATTTGTGATTTGAAGCATATATCAACATTTGTAACCAATGATGACTGCCCTACAGGTATGAAGCAAGCATTAGATGAAAATGGAATAAGTCTGCTTTCACCAGGATCCGTAAACGGGAGCAGACAGTAGAACCATTTTCTCTGGTTTGTTACACTTCCATTGACTCTCCACCACTGTAAAGAATACAGACAAAATCAGCACTCACCCACAAAATACAACATATTATTCTTGAATAAGAAGCGAACAAACAACACATTTCAACACAAATAGAAACCTCAGCATCATTTCCACATACTGGCTATGATTGATTGATCCCTTCCGCTGTAAATAATTCTTCAAAAAAACCTTTTCATATCAATGTTTCTCCGACAATAAACAACCAATCACTACAGTATCCTGTTGTTTTCGACTTGTATGTCAGGTTTTTTGACACACATTATTGACTATTTAAAAAAATGGTAATAATCTATACATATTAGTTAAGAAAACACATAATACAACAAAATTAATCATAAATACACAAAACAACCGATCAATCTTTACAATTGTGATAGACAATAGAATTGTTCTTTATGAATCTCATAAAGAATGATTTACATACTATTGGTTCCCCTTTCTTTTCCTATTTTTCGAAAATTAAATTATTTAGGAGATGGTTTGGCATGAAGCGCATTAAGTTCTTGGGAATGATCACATTGTTAGTCCTATCATTAGCTGTTGCTCTAACAGGATGCGGTCAGTCGTCCAGCAAATCAATCGACAAGAATTTGAGTCACAAAGAATTGGTTGCAAAGGCAAAGAAAGAAGGCAAGGTTGTCAGCGTCGGGATGCCGGATTCATGGGCTAACTGGGTGGGAACTTGGAAGGACATCAAGACCAATTACGGGATCAGCCATACGGATACGGACATGTCCAGCGCTGAAGAAATCGCTAAATTCAAATCGGACGGCACTCATGGAACAGCGGATATTGGCGACGTCGGCGTCAGCTTCGGACCTGTTGCAGTGAAAGAAAACCTTGTTCTTCCTTATAAAACGCAATATTGGAACAGCATTCCTTCATGGGCTAAAGACCAAGATGGAAAATATGTTGGCGAATATTACGGAACGATTGCCTTCCTTACGGATAAGAAAAATGTTAAAAACGCGCCGAAATCATGGGCTGATCTGTTAAGCGGTAAATATAAAGTCGATGTTTTTGATCCGACAAAAGCGACTGAGTCACAATTCGGCGTTCTCGCAGCATCATTAGCTAACGGTGGTAGCGTCAGTAACATCAAACCAGGACTTACTTACTTTAAGAAGCTTGCACAAGAAGGCAGATTGTCAACGAATAAAATTGATATCTCTTCTCTTGAAAAAGGCGAAGTCGATGTAGCCGTCCTTTGGGATTTCAATGCATTAGGTTACCGTGATCAGGTTGACCGCAATCGTTTCGACGTAACCATTCCAAAAGAAGCATCCGCATCAAGCTGCTACGTATCCGTAATTAACAAGAATGCCCCGCATCCTTATTCAGCAATGCTCGCTCGTGACTATATTCTTTCGGATAAAGGCCAGATTAATCTCGCAAAAGGTTATGCTCGTCCAATCCGTTCTGATGTGAAGTTACCCGCTGATGTACAAAGTAAATTGTTGCCTGCATCTGAATATAAAACAACAACACATATAACCGACTATAAAGAATGGGATAAAACAGCAGTAGCGCTCCCGCAATCGTGGCAACAAGAGGTTATGGCTTATGCAAAATAAACTGGTTTTTATGATGATTGACGGTTTAAGGCTAGACAAAGCCCGTTTGCATATGGGATTCATGGAACATCTCGTTGAGCAGAAAAAAGCAGCCTTCTATCAGGTTCACTCACAACTCCCGAGTCTCTCCAGACCTATGTATGAGCTTCTGTTGACAGGCGTTGTCCCTGCAGAAAGCCAGATTGTGTCGAATCTTTCCGTACAAGCATCAAAAGAAGAAAGTCTGTTTGATCTGACTTCAAAGAATCATTTGGTTAATGCAACCGCCTCTTATTACTGGGTCAGTGAATTGTACGAGCACGCACCATTTAGAATTTTTCAAGATCGGATTCAGCATCATCCGGATCATCCGATTCAGCATGGAATCTTTTATATGCAGGATGATTATCCGGATTCCCATTTGCTGATGGACGCAAATTATTTGCTCAATACGTACGCACCGGATTTTCTCTATATCCATTCAATGAATGTCGATGATGCCGGTCATAAATTTAAACCCGATTCGTTTGAGTACTGCAATAAAGTAGCTGAAATCGATAACATTCTCTCTCTTTGTATTCCAAAATGGATCGAAGCCGGCTATCAGGTCATAGTTACCGCCGATCATGGCATGAATCCCCTAGGTTTTCACGGCGGTACATCAAAAGAGGAACGTCATGTTCCTCTTTACATACTTTCAGATAAGGTAGCAATGGAGGAACATAGCGACAGCTTTGTTTCACAACTGATGATTGCACCGCTCGCATGCCATTTATTGCAGATTGAAAAGTCGGAGAAGATGCAGGAATTAGCCTTGCCGGGTTTAAAAACAGGAGTGAATTGAATGAAATACATGCGACTAAAAAACTTTATGGTATTGGTCCCTTTTATCCTCATCTTTGCAGCAGTTCTGCTGATCCCCTTTATTATGATGGTGATCAGCAGTTTTTTTCAAGACAGTACCGGTACATTTTCTTTTTATAACTTTCACCTAATTTTCTCGCAGCGCTTCTATTCAGTTGCGATCACAAACAGTATTAATTTATCGCTCTTTTCCAGCATCATCGGCTCGATACTCGGAATTTTTGTAACTTATGCCATTACAAAACTGACACAGAACACTCAGAACCGATTATTGCTGATTTTGAATGCGACATCTAATTTTGCCGGCGTACCGCTAGCCTTTGCCTTTATTATCCTGCTTGGAAACAGTGGGTTTATCACGCTCATGCTCAAATATGTACACGTACAATTCAATTTGTATACATGGGTAGGTCTCGTTCTAGTGTATGTCTATTTTCAGCTTCCACTTGCGATCATGCTCTTCTACCCAGTCTTCAATGGGATTGATCAACGATGGAGAGAAGCCGCCTATCTACTTGGTGCCAGTTCCTTTAGGTATTGGGTGAAAATTGTGATTCCTTATTTAATTCCTAGCTTCTTCGGCACACTGACCATTCTGTTTGCCAACGCGATGGGCGCTTATGCAACAGCATATGCACTAACCGGCGGCAGCTTCAACCTATTGTCGACTCGGATTGGCGCGCTCACTTCAGGAGATATCAATACGATGCCAAATTTAGGAAGTGCGATGGCCCTTGTCCTTGCTTTGACAATGATTATTGCGCTATTTATTAATCAGCTTGTTCTGAAAAAGTTACGGAGGGATATCGGATGAGCGAAGGTAAAAAGTGGCCCTTTTATTTAATCGTTACCTTATTAGCACTCTATCTCATTATTCCTTTATTTGTGACTCTCGTTTATTCACTGGCGACGTCATGGACGACGACAATCCTCCCGTCCGGACTGACACTAAAATGGTATGCACAAATGTTTGAAGACCCGACATTTATTAATGCTTTGATTCGAACACTGGTACTCATCATTGTGTCGATGGCTGTCGTGATTCTGGTTATGCTCCCTACGGTCGTCATTGTCAGTATGCATTTCCCACGTCTGGAAAAATTGTTTCAGAGTATTGTGCTGCTGCCGTATGCCATGCCGGGAATTATCCTCGCTTCCGGCTTGCTTCAAACCTATTCGAGTATCGAAGTACCAAAGTTAATTCTTGTTGGAGGTGCGTACTTTATTGTTGTAATGCCCTACATGTATCAAGGCATTCGCAATAGCCTGCATAGTGTAAATATGTCCTCTATGATCGAAGCAGCCGAGCTTCTCGGAGCGAATCAATTAAAAATATTTTTCAGTATCATTATTCCTAATATAAAAAAAGGAATACTCGTTTCGTCACTCTTATCCTTTTCTATCTTATTCGGTGAATTTACATTAACGAATCTCGTCGTAGGCGGTAATTATGAAACGATCCAGATTTATTTGTTCCGAATAATGCAAGTCAGCGGACACATTTCTAGTGCGGTTGTCATTGCTTATCTGTTCGTTCTGTCCATTCTGAGCTTCTTGATCATCTTGTTTACGAATGGCAGAAAAAGAAAAAGTGTTTGAAATTCAGTTAGAAAAAAAACAATAAGTCACAAGGTTTCGATCCTACTTTTCTGAACCATATTCTTGTAAAGGTGGCTGCTCCATGAGTTATTTAGAGATCCAAGATTTGACACAGTCGTATCAGAACATCCACGTACTCGAACATTTATCCATTAATGTAGAGGAAGGAAAATTTATCAGCCTATTAGGTCCAAGCGGTTGCGGTAAATCAACACTGCTGCGTTCCATTTGTGGACTACTTAGGGCAGACAGCGGGAAAATAATTGTGGATGGCAAGGACATTACCTATGAAAGTGTGCAAAAGCGCAACATCGGCATGGTTTTTCAGTCCTATGCCCTGTTTCCGAATATGACCGTATATGAAAATATTGCCTTCGGACTAAAGGTACAAAAGATTAAACCAGATGAAATAAAGAAAAAAGTGCTGTATTACCTAGATCTGGTCAGCTTGAACGGAAAAGAGAATCGCTATCCCAATGAACTATCCGGAGGCCAGCAGCAGCGGGTGGCATTAGCCCGTGCAATTGTCAATCAGCCCAAGATTTTACTTCTTGATGAACCCCTGAGCGCATTGGATGCTCAGATCCGCAGGAGATTAAGAGGTCTGATTAGAGAGCTGCAGCAAAAACTGAAGATGACCGTTCTTTTTGTCACACATGACCAGGAAGAAGCAATCGCTATATCGGATTATATTTATGTGATGAACAACGGTAAATTCGAGCAGTCGGATACTCCTGAAGATCTGTATTTACGACCAAAAACAAAATTCGTTGCCGGCTTTATTGGTAATTATAATGTGCTGACTCATCAGCAACTCATTGATATTCTTGAGAAGAGCGATAATAACGACAAAATAGAAAAGGCAGACGTCTATGCGATCCGTCCTGAAGCGTTCATAAAACAATCCGCTGGAAATTCAGAATGCCTCACTTTAAAAGGAGTAGTGAAGGAGAAAAATATGATTGGCAATACGATCCGATATGCTATCGACGTGCATGACGTAACGATTACTTATGAAATGCTGCATCAACCTGAGTCGCACTCAGAACTCGGGCAGGAAGTAACTCTTTATCTGCGCCATTCGGACGTTCTACCATTAAAGGATTAATCGTTCTAGATAAGACCACACAATAACTGACATTGTGGTGTTTGCACCATTTAAGTAAGACCTAGTTCAATCATATTTTTTTATAAAATTGGGTTACAAAATTAATAGAATACTTGGGAGACGATAGCATGCCCTTTGATACGCACAACCATACAAAATTCTCATTTGATGCTGAGATGAGGATTGAGGATGCAATCAAACAGGGAAATAGTAATCACCTTAATCTGATTATTACGGACCATTATGACCTGAATGAACGTGATGTTGACGGATCAGAAATCACATTTCCTCTCGACGATTATTTTCGCGACTATGTAACGTATCGAAACGATCGGCTCCTTCTCGGAATCGAGCTCGGCCTTGATAACCGGACAAGCTACATTGAGCGTAACCGGAAGATTGTCGAAAACCATCCGTTTGATTTTGTGATTGGTTCTGTACATAATATTCAGGATTACGATATCCTGAATGATCAATCCAAAAACTTTTTATCAAAACCAGATTTCTTTGCCCGCTATCTGATCTATGCCGAGCATACGATTAACAAAAATCCATACATTGACACGTTTGCCCATATCGACTATCCGTGCCGTTATCTTGAATATAGCGATAACGTATTACGCTACGAAGATTTTCCAGTACTGATCGATAATTTTCTAACCGCTCTGATCCATCATGATATTTGTCTTGAGATCAATCTGCGGCTAATCGGTAAACAGGATTTCTATGACGGTCTAGCCGGTATTGTACGGCGTTATTCTGAACTGGGAGGAAAATATGTAACAATCGGCGGAGACAACCATACTCCGGATACGATTGGCAACAAATTTCAGCTTGGTGTCGCTATGGCACGTGATGCACATCTGACTCCTGTTTACTTTAAAAACAGGAAAAGAATGATTGATGATACATTGTAAAATATTAGAAACAGGACAGTTTTGCTACGGCGGTTCAATAGTATGCGTGTATAAATTCGAGAAGTTGGGAGAGATTCTTTAGACCCACCTTCTCGAATATTTTATTTGTGATTGTTTCATGCAGGGTTTAATTACATGATTCAAATAAGTGAGGAAGCATTATAAAACATTAAACTTAGGAACAGTCACTACAATTTCTCAAGGAAAATGAATAGAACCCGGGAATTTTAAATCCCGGGTTTTTTAAGAATAACAACAGTCAATTTTTCATCCCTTATGCTCCGCTTTTCTTTGCCCGAAGCTTTTTGATTCGCTCGATTTTTTCTTTTCGTTTTTGATCATACGCCCCGAATAATACTTTATTTCCCTTGATTCGAACGACAAAGGCAAGCACGAGACTTCCGAATAGCAGCCAAAAATTATTTGAAACGATCGTCATAACAAAAAGTGTGACAGATAATCCAAGCATCAAATACCAGAATGTTTTCTGAATCATGACAGATCAACTTCCTGATCATTCGTTATCGTAACTTTTTTATTTTGCCGGTCGATATCCTTATAGAGCCAGTAAAATAATCCCATCCAGGCAATTAGAGCAAGAATAGCCCAAATGTTAAACTTAGCGGCAAACGCTGCCAGAAAGCGGAAATCCGGTGATTCAAATGTGCTCCAGCTCAGCATCATACCATGCGGAATGGAAACAGTACCGACTGATTTTCCAAGGCGTGTAATATAAGGTGCGAAAAATGTTGCTGCATATAGAAAGAGCGGCGAAGTTAGCAGACCCATGATGAGCATGTGAATAATGTTCGCATTAGTCAGAAGCAGTGCCGCTACAACAAATGATAGATTGATAATGCCGGCAAATGGCAAAACCGCGTTACCCGGAAGCACAATTGCAGAAATCAACAAAATCGGAATCGTGATGATCACGGCAACCCATAGTTCACTACGTCCGGCAAGAATCGGCCAATCCAGCCCGATGAACACTTCCTTATCTGAAAATTTATTGCGCATAAATTCGGAAATACCTTCAGAAATTGGCGACAATGCTTGAGAAAACAGTTTAGAAATCATTGGGAACAGAACGAGCGCTGCGGCCGATTGAACTGCTAAAGTCAGCGAGCCGGAAATGCTGTAGCCTGCAGAGAAACCAAGCAGCAAGCCGATGATTGCACCCATGACTTCGTTTTCACCAAAAATACCAATTTTTTCTTTCAGAAAATCCGAATCCACTTTTTTATTCAGCAAAGGTGTTTTATTTAATACAATTTCAACAGGATGAAGAATCGTTGCGAGCAATGTGATGTGGTGCGGTACCGTGACACCCGGAATACCAGTCAGTTCCTGAACGCGCGGTCCCCAGATATCCCCTGCCTTCAATTCTAGGACAACTTGAATCGCTGCCGCGATAAAACCCATAATCATGTTTCCGGAGATATAAGAAACCATAACGGCTGTAAAAATCTTTGCCCAAACATTCCACATGTCAACATTCAACGTCTTCGTCCAATTAAAGATGAGCATTACTATATTAATGCCAACTTGCAACGGGAACATCAGAAACGCATACGGCCAAGCCCAAGAGATAGCAGCCATTCCCGGCCAGCCGCCGTCCACTGCCGTTAAAGTAATCCCGGTTCGATGAGATAATGCTTGTGCAGCCGGACTAATCGCGCCTGTCATGAAGTTGATCACCAAGGTCATGCCTGTAAAGGCAATCCCAAGAGTCAATGCTGCCGAAAAAGCATCTTTGAATTTCATCCGGGCGACCAGACCGACAATCAACATGATGATCGGTACAAAAACCGGTGCACCTAAGCTGAGAATATAATTGACAACTTCTTTAAGCATTTGCATGACTTTCCCCTCCGTTTATCATCCGATTTGTCTCTTCATTGTGTCATTTTGTCATTTTTTTGCATCTGCCTTCTTTATTGCATCCACTAATTTCTCGAACTCTTTGTCCTGGCCCATACCGGTTAGAAAGGCAATTCCATTGATGACCGGAATCGTAAATTTTTTATTAGTGCGCACAATAGATACATAGACATCTGCATCCTTGATAAAGTTATCCAGAGATTTAATATCCACTGCATCGACCGTTGAATTGATTTTTTTCTCTTTCAGCAACCGGTTTATTTTAGAAGCCACCGTCTGTGATGTTGCCACACCTGAACCACATGCAACAATTATTTTTGCCATGATCATTCTCTTCCCTTCATTTTTATACGGTTTGTTCCGATGTAAATGAGTTTTTAATAATTCGAAGAATCTCATCTTCGTTTGATGCCTGGAGCAGTTGATGAATCACCGCTTCATCGGACAACATCCCCATCAGCCTTTGTAATACTTTGACTTGAAGACCATTGCGCATAACACCAAGCACGAAGATGATTTTTGCCTGGATTTTTTCATCATCCGGGCTCCCACCCATCGGCGCAAACGCAATAGAATGTGTCGGACGAATGACAGCGATGAACGGCTCCTTAATGTGAACAGGGTCAGCGTGAGGTATGGCTGCACCAATTGAGGCCGTTTGAAGTCCGGTTGGATAATTCAGCTCACGCTCGGTAATTGCTCCATAGAAGGTTGGCGCAACATATCCCCCACGTACAAGATTTTCGGAAATCTTATGAAAAAAGTCTGCTGTATCCACCCAATCTACATCATGAAATACCAAGTCATTTTTGAAAAACATATCAAAGGTTACATCATTTTTTGCCATTTGAATCACCCCCAACACTCATGAAAAGATAACCTCTTTTGGATATGCCCATTGAACGATTTCCGAAGACGGAAGTGCATCAGGTTCCTTGCTGCCATTAAGTGTGAGTACGTTATAGTACATCTGTGCTAATTCTTCTAAATAAGAAACCTTTAGATAAGCATCATAAATGTTTTTTCCAATGCCAATAGTTCCATGCTTCTCCATCAAGGCAACATCTGAATCGTGAAGTGTATTGGCAACATGATTCGCTAGTTCATAAGTTCCCGGACGCCCATATGGAGCGACAGGCACATATCCGCGTTTCGCGCCAAGCGCCTGCAATTCATAAACAATTGCCGGTATTGTCTTATTGATAATGGCAAAAGAAGTAGCGTACATTGAATGTGTGTGAGCAATTGCACTCACATCTGGTCGTGCCTCATAGGTTTTCAAGTGCATCAGCAGCTCACTAGTCGGTTTTAATCCGGACAGGTTCTCAATGACATGAACATCTTGGTCAACAACGACCATATCGCGAGGAGTTAGCAGTTCACGATCAACCCCTGTCGGCGTGAAAACAAATAAACCGCTTTCATTATCACGCGCACTAAAATTACCTGATTTATGCTTACAAAGTCCGCTCCTCTGAGCCTTTTTTGACAGCTCACATACTTCCTGTTTCAAATAGTCTAACATGATCAAACACTCCAATCCTTTTTTTGTTTCTATTGATCAGATCATAAGAACCAGACATATAGAAGACGATCAGACAAACCTTTGAAGCGAGTCACAGCTATTTTTCAATAGCCTCACCTCCTTCAAAGACTTTCAGCACTTGAGACACCGATTCAGCATTCATTAAAGTTTCAAGAGAAGGATGATCCAAAAAGATATCGTTCAACATCAGTAATAAAGGAACATGTTCGTTTGTCTTTGAAGGAACCAGCCCAACCATAATCCGCAGATGATGCCCATCCGGATCAATGACCGGCTGTTTGAACACAGCAATCTCAACGTCCGGCTGCGCTAACTCAATGAACGGAGCCGTATGCGGCAGATAAATATTCGGTCCAATAAGCATTTGCCGATAGTTCCTGTAAAACACATCTTTGCAACGGCTAAGGTATTCCATGTCGGCCGTCTTTCTGGCAATCATCGGTGCAAAAACAACATCGAGACAATCTCCCCAAGAAACCGAATCCTCCACAATCACAATATTTCTATCATCTAGCTCTTGTTTTTTCGGTTTAAAAGTGACAGTGGATGAGATTTCTTTATTTTCTTCAAAAAAGACTTTGAGCAAGGCTTCGGCAGCATAAAGCTTATCTTTCGGCAACAAGTCCTTTATGGTACTTACCGCACTTTTTGCTTGAATAGAAGCATCCGTATACAAAAGTTTGGCCACCAACTCCCGAAGCTGTTTTCTGCTTTCCGGTTCAAGAAATGGCGGTACGATAATCGTTTGTGCTTTGCTTTCTATCGGTTTCGTTGTAAAAATGAAATCGAGATCTAAATCCATCTGTTCAAATTGCCGGAATGAATAAGCACCAGCAAACTCAATCTCCGGGAACATACCTCTCAGATTTTCTAATAAGAGTTTAGAAACTGATGTACCGTTTGGGCAAAGCACCACCGCTTTTATCGAACACGTTCTGCTCTCTTCCGACTGATAGATCCACCCCAGAACAATCATTGACAGATAGACAATTTCTTCGTCCGAAAGCGGATGGCCGACAATTTGTTCAAAAGGCTCCACTGCATCTGTTACAGAAAGATAGATTTCTCTATGCTCTTTTATGAAACGATCAGTCAGCGGATTATTAATCCGGAAACCGAATAGATTTCTGAAAATCGCCGGTTGTACATGAAGCAGAAGCTTCTCTTTAAATTCTGTTTCCTTAACAAATTGTAAAGCCAATTTGTTTTTAATGGTCTCAACAAACTGATCAATTGCTGACAGGATTTCCTCACTATTTATAAAGTCAAAAGCCGACTCTATTCGATTTGAAGAAAGAATATGCAGCGACAGGTACAGAATGTCGACATCCTTCAAGAACGTAAAATCGCTCAGACAATCCTTAATAATTGGAAATTCGATCGTATTACGGATATCATATTTCTCAATTTTGAACGACCACGATAGCGGATAACAACGAATACGGCATAAAATAACCGCCAGAATGTACGGAAGTTCTTCCATTTGCTCATCTGTCAACTGAATTTGAGTCAGTTGTTCAATCTGCGACAAACATTTTTTCAGCTTAGCGTAATCAGCTTCATGAACAAAATGGAGAACACTCAAACACGATTTCCCATAAAAAGATTTAAGCAAATTTCGCGTGAGCTGAGCCAAATGATTTCGCAGCAGATACTCCGTACCTAAAATTTGATAACCCATCTTCCTTGAATAGCCAAGCTCCAATTGCTGCGCTTTTATATCTTTCTTAATATGCTTCATGTCCAAATAAATGGTATTTCTGCTAACATAAAAGCGCTCAGATAGAGTTTGCAGCGAATGATGCATTTTCTGCGTCATGAGTTCCATCTCAATCAAACTTTTACGGAAATTCATATCGTCATAAGAAACGGCATTCTGCGTCCCTATTAGCAATCCATACAATTCATCCGCGCACTTGACCGAGACCACCAATGCATCATCAACGACTTCAACTGAATTAGAAATAAGCTGATGATTAATGGAATGAATCAGTTGCACTATTTGTTCATGACTCATTTCTAAATTCTTCTCAATTTCATATAAGCTCGGTTTTTTCTGGATAAGGATCAATTTAATCAATTCTTTTTCCTCTAGCTCCAACGACCTCACCTCTCTTACACATCTAATTATAGGAGATAGCCTCTTAGACTTCATCACAGTAAATAAAAGCGCTTACAAAATTAATGTGACAAACTCAAATAGCCCTTATCTATTCAACAGATGAGGGTTATTTAATCTTATGAACAAAAACTATTTTTGAATTTTATTTCAATAAATACATATTTTATCATAATAGACATATCAAACTCATAAACCACTTATTTTTTCAATTTAATCCCATATATATCCATAATTCGTTACTTTAGACTCGTGATATTAGTAATAAATTGTCGATTGTGTGAACAGATAGGTGACAAATGACAAATAATTCAAAATTTGTATTTCTATTCTAGTAAATATTAGGTATGATGAACTCAAGGAGGGATTACAGTATTGCCGTGATAAAGTCGCGATGAATCCTCGGCGAATCTCGATGATTGATTTGCCCAACGTCCACGAAAGACACAAGCATTTCTCCGCTTGACCATGAAAGTCCTCGCAACACGAATCAGCCGCACCGAGCTGCTGATCCCCAATTCGCTCTTCGCGAAATCGTCAAGTGGTACCCTACCGGACAGGGAGAAAAAAGTATATCCGGATCTCCGTTACAACAAGTCAGTCATACATCGCAAGGCCATCTGCACCATTGAACTTCTCAGTTTCCTAATTTCTCAGTTAAGACTTACCAGCTTTTCCCGAACATCTCGTTCGACTGATCCAAGATTACTAAAGAGCAGCCGTCCCTATTTTTGAGATGGCTGCTCATTTTCTGTTTCATCTTATTTGAAGGAAAGTACTTCATACATAATTTCTGATTTTTCTCACCACTTTTTTACTGTTCCTCCTATATATAAATCAAAGAGCTATTCACTAGATTAACTGTTTCATTCTCCGTCACTATTCTTTATCCTCGTTCCACAACCTTCAACTTCACCAAAAAACGAATCCCCGAAAGGAGCTCCACAATTATGCCGTTTACCGACTATTTTGCCGCCCCGTTCGAGCCTAAGCACGACGCCTTTGACAGACTGATGAAGAAGTACGAACCGAAGATCTTAAAAATCGTTAGCCAAAACGGCCATATGTATGGCAACTATCTGTACAGCCCCTCCGATCGCGACGATTTACTGCAAATTGCGCGTTACGCATTCTGGGAAGCAAATGAGAAGTTCGACATCACCAAAGTCGATACCGAGAAAAATCCGGAAAATGTCTTTATCGCCTTCGCATCAAGAACCATGAACGGCAGACTCTCCGATTACCTCAGAAAGCACTACAAAAATGCTAGTCGTGAAGCGTACAGCAGCACCGACGACGCATATGACATCCCCGATGAATCCCCCGAACCACAAAGAGTGCAAATGCTCCGCCTCCTCGAAGATCACCTCCCGTACCTAAGCCCCCGCGAAACGCAGTACCTCAATCTCACCTTATTCGGCGATTGGGACACCAAACAAATTGCCGAAGCCGCCCAAGTCTCCGAACACACCGTTCGCTCCTGGAAAAAAAGTTTACGAAAAAAGTTAGCCCCTTTAAAAGAAGAATTGATGACAAAAGGATCCCGAAAATCTTGAAACGGTTAGCCATTTTGCCTTTGGTTAACCCTTTTTACAAGTAGCCGCTCACGTGATCATGCAATGATCAATGGATCATGTATAATCGATGACATGAGCGGGATTACATAAGCTCTAGCCCAAAATCGAAAAAAGTTAATCGACAAAAAATATATACGAATCTCTGCATTTCCATATATAATTATATATGTTAGACAACGACCATCCATGATAAGAGAGGAGTGCACAAGATGACCGAAGAACTCAAGTTAATTCTCACAGAAATGAGACAAGGATTTAAAGAAGTAAACCAAAGGCTCGATGCAGTTGATCAAAGGTTCGATGCGATTGATCAAAGATTTACTGCAATTGATCAAAGGTTCGATGCAATTGATCAAAGATTTACTGCAATTGACCAAAGATTCGATGGTATTGATAATCGCTTGGACCGCATCGAGAAGAAAGTTGATGTCATTCAAAAGCAAGTTGTTAAAAATTCAGAAGCCATAACCGGACTGAATGTAAAAGTTGATGAACAAGCGACGATCCTTACTACACTTTCAATGCGGTCAATTACCCAAGAAGGCGAAATAAGAAGCTTAAAGCAAGTTCGATCATTATAAGCATATGCCACCGCAAAACGCTCAACTCGCTGGATCAGGAGATGAGCAGGATCCGGAACCTACTACTTCCACGTCAATCACAGGTGCACAACCATGCAAAACCACCTCATTTTTTAGATTTCCGATACAAAACATTTTCGTAAACATCTCGGTCAAATGGTTCAACAATTTAATTGAGCAGCCATCCCTATGAAGAGATGCCTGCTCAATTTTTTGTACATTGATCCGGTGGAAGTTGGATAGGAAAAGGACCTCCCCCGATTCAATACCGAGCAGAAATCCTATTATAGCGTTTTCAAAATTCTCCAATAAAACGTCCGGATCAGTTGAACACGATGCAGATTTCATCGCCTATGCCGAGAATAAGAAGAATAAGATCCTGTCCCCAGACAAATGGTCTCCTGATGCGGTCTGTGGTGCCGCCAATCGGGATCCGAAGTGGAAAAACAAGGTCAGGGTATGCACGCGGACGTTATACCGCTATATCGATCGCGGATTCCTGAAAGCAAAGAACCTGGATCTGCCCAACAAACTCCGTTACCGTTCCAAAAAATCCGGGCATCGACCCAACATCAAGCATCTGGGGGACAGTATCGACGACCGGCCTGCGGAAGTTCAGAAGCGAGAGCAGTTTGGGCACTGGGAGATCGATACCGTGGTCGGTAAAAAATCCGGTGGAGACGATGTGCTCCTGACACTGGTGGAACGCAAGACCCGTGACACGATCTCCCAAAAGATTGACGGCAAAGATCCGGATTCAGTAGACTATGCCATCAAGCGGTTAATCGATCGATTTGGTCCATTGTTCGGTCGCGTCTTTCGGACGATCACGGCCGACAATGGCAGCGAGTTCTCAAGCTTGACGAACAGCCTGAAGGATCAGGCCACGCACGTCTACTACACACATCCGTACGGCCGCCTGGGAACGGCCGACGAATGAACGTCACAATTGGATGATCCGTAGGTTCATTCCGAAGGGTCGGCCGATCGAAAATTATTCTCGGACGTTCATCTGCCAAATGATTCGAGCTATTGACCATCTCCCAAGGAAGATTCTGAACTACCGGACACCTGCTGAAGCATTCAAAAGGGAATTACAGAAACTAGTGAGCTGAGTTGCTTTTTGTTCCTGCCGCCTAGGCGGCAGGAACAAACCTAGTGGTACCGCCGGATGTCCGGGTGGCTAATTTATTATTGCATCTAGCAATCCAAAATATTTCATGAAATTTCTCACAAACAAATTTGGGATAATTCTAAACTTTTTTTTTCTTATTAGATATTTTAATTGATTTAAAACAAATTTTGCGCCTTCTTTTTCAGCCTTAGAAAAATCTTTTAGTATCCAATCATTATGGCCAAAGAAAACACCAATATCAAAATACCTTTTAAATTCCTGACTATGAGTATAATTATGAGAATGATAAACACAAGCGTCTGCTTCATAGGCAATTAGCCATTCATTTTTAATTAATTTTGCACCCACATACTGATCTTCATTCATTATTATATCAGTCGGAAATCCTCCAATTTCGATGAGAGCAGATCTTCTGTATGCCGCAAAAGAATCTGAAACAAAGATGGTCTTAATTCCTAATTTATCAACACTTTTTATAGATTTAATTCTACTAACAGAAGGATAATTAATTTTTCTAGCAGAGACACCGAAAAAATCTGCATTCTTTTTGGGAAGTTGTCTACCATACGCAACTCCCACTTTTGAATTATTAAGTAATGGTTTTAATAAGTTTCCCAAATTTTGCACATCAGGAATAACGATGTCCTGCGTAATAAAAAAAATAAATTCACCTGATGAGACATTAAGTCCCATATTTCTAGTTCCACCGTGGTTAAATTCTATCTTCTTTATTTTTAGGTAATTAATAGAATCATCTTTCACCAAAAAATCAGTTGAACCATCATTAGATGAAGAATCAATCACAATTATTTCGATATCATGGGTTAACGAAAAACGTTTAATGCAACTGATTAATTTTTTTATGCATTGTCCAGGATTATAAACTGGAATAACAAATGATATTTTCACAGTAATCACTCATTTAAAGTAGTTTGTTTATATATGAATTAGACGACGTAAAATCAAAATGCTCCATTTCCTAAAATGACCGATTTAATAGTCATAAAAAAGATTTTAATATCAAAGATAAATGATTTGTGATAAACATAATATAATTCAATATTTACTCGTTCAGGATACCCTACATTGCTTCTCCCACTTGCTTGCCAGTATCCTGTTAGTCCAGGTTTTACTGACAAAAATATATCTTTCTTTTCCCCATATTCATCTAATTCTTCTTTTACAATAGGCCTTGGTCCTATTAAACTCATCTCACCCTTAATAATATTGATCAGCTGTGGCAACTCATCTAAACTAGTTTTTCTTAAAAAATGACCTATCTTTGTTATTCTTGGATCTTCACCAGGTTCAAGTTTATAATTATTTTCAATGTATTTATGATATAAATTTTCATTCATTTTTAACTTTTCTTCAGCATTAACAACCATTGATCGAAACTTGTAGATATAGAACATTTTTCCATGAAGGCCCGTTCTTTTTTGTTTAAAAAACATTGGGCCTCTTTGATTACCAAACAAATAGAATATCGCTATAATGAAAAAAATGGGAGAACTTAGTATTAGACCAATTATTGCTCCAATTAAATCCATAGTTCTTTTAATAAAGAAGTACGTGGGAGAATTATTAGAATCAGTTGAATTCACCAGTTCTATCTTCGATGAATATTCTGGGTTAGTTTGATATTTAGATATTGCCATATTTATCACTCCATCAAACTCGTAATATTGTTTAGAATTTTGTCCAATACCTTAAAAATAATTTTTTCAAAAATATTAACTATTTTGTTATGAGTTCCATTATAAATAAGTACCATGACACGTAATAGAACTTTTTTATTTCAAATCCCCCTGAGTGAATTAAAAGATTCCAAAGAACTTTTTCTCTTTTATCTCAACCGGCGCATCTCGGTTAATGAGTTCGCCGTTAATTAACATTTCCGCATTTTTTCTAAATTGATTAGCCAAGTCTCTTCCAAATTGTTTTTTCAACTCAAGAAATGCTTCTTGCATGTAGAAAGGGCGTGTGGTGACATTGTGTGCATCTGAGGCGACAAACTGTGAAAGATTATGTTCAATAAACTGGAGCGTTCGCTTCTTTGTCGTTCTGCCGTTCTTTCCAATTAAACTATCTGCTGTGACTTGTGACAGCGCACCATCGGTTATAAATCCGTAGAGAATGTTCGGATGATTGACGATTTCCTCGTTGCGTTCCGGATGAACAATTACCGGAGTCAAGCCTTTAACTTGCAAATCAAAGAACAGTTGCTGAGCGTATCTCGGTACATGATGCGTAGGAAATTCAATGAGGATGTATTTCTTGTTATCATTAATGGTCATCAGTTCTTGATCCATACCATCTTGGGCCATTTCCCCAAAAATTCTCGGTTCTTGCCCAGGAAGAACCTGCAGCCCAATCTGATTCTGTTTGAATAATTGATTAAGTGCTTGAACTTGTGCTCGTATTTCGGTTCCGGGATTATCCCAATGACGATTCTTATGATGAGGCGTCGCCACAATCTGAGTGATCCCTTGGGCAACCGCTTGTTCAGCCATTGCCAGCGAAACCTTTTCATCTTGTGCACCATCGTCTATTCCCGGCAATATATGGCAATGGATATCAATCAATGGTACAGACCCTCCCATCCTTAGAATGTACTACGTTTGTGTTAGTCATTACCATAATAATTGTAGTAATAATAGTCATTTCCCTTACTGATCGGCTTGCCATTAAGAATAACTCCGAGGATCCGTGCCTTTGCTTTCATCAGCAAATCTTTCGCTTTGGCTGCTGCTTCTTTTTCAGCAACACCGCTTCGGACAACCAAGATGGTTCCATCACAGAGGTTTGCCAACACCTGAGCATCAGTAACCGCAAGGATAGGCGGCGTGTCAATAATGACATTGTCAAACAGTGTTAGTGCATGGGTAATGAAGCTTGCCATGCCGACAGAGCTTAAAAGTTCAGCCGGATTAGGTGGGATCGGACCGCTTGTTAAAACGAACAAATTGTCGACTTCCGTTTTCTTAACCGACTCATCAAAAGTGGTCAGCTTCCGTAGCATTGTCGTCAAACCTTCTGTATTTGAGAGACGGAACGTGTAATGCATCGTCGGTTTCCGGAGATCCGCATCAATCAATAACACTTTTTTGCCTTGTTGAGCCATTACTACAGCGAGATTAGCAGTTGATGTCGACTTTCCTTCGCCAGGACCAGATGAAGTCAACATAATCGTTTTTAAATCCGTATCGACTTGTGAGAAATCGACGTTGCTTCGGATCGTTCGGAACTGTTCTGCAGTTGTCGATTTTGGTTTATAGAAAGCAATTAAATGACGTTGTTTGGACAAGCTCTGCTTATTTCGTCTCAACGTGGCCAGCTCCTCTCAATTGATGCCGTCCGGCGGTATGTGCGGTCGACCTAGACTTTCCGTTACTCGGTTCACGGCCATCTTTGATCTCAGATATAAAACCAAGTACAGGTAGATCGAGAATTTTTTCAATATCTTCTTCAGTCTTGATTGTGTTGTCCATATATTCGAGCAAGAATGCTAAACCGACAGACACCATTAAACTAACAACAAATGCGATTGCTAAATTTATAGTAGCCTTTGGTTTTACAGGCTCTAAGCTAGAAGCAACATTTGCCGGCGATAGAATGCTGACATTATCGACATTCATCACTTTTTGCACTTGCGATTTGAACGCTGCCGCCACACCATTAACGATTCTTACCGATTGAGCAGGACTGTCTGTCTCTGCTGTAAGGGTGAATACTTGGGAATTTTGTGCTGTACTTACGGTCAGCATATTTTTCAATTCATCCGTTGTCAGGTTCAGATTCAGTTTCTTGATCACTTGATTCAATACGGCTGGGTTATTGATGATGACACTGTACGTATTGACCAACTGCACATTCGTCTGAACTGTGTTTGCCTGCTGATAAAGGCTGTTGCTATTCGCATTTGCCTGGTTAACAAGAATCTGTGTCGAAGCGTCATATTTTGGTGTCATCAGAAAGAACGTAACCCCGGCGCTTATCATCACTCCTAAGAGTGTAATCGTTACAATTAGTAGCACATGTTTCCTTAATGTGGCAAAAATCTCTTTAAGGCTAATAGTCTCTTCCATAATATCCCTCGCAAAGTAGATTAGTTGCTTAATCAACAATTTCCGATAAATTCTAATAAATTATACCATAGAATTTAATTTGCCAATGTAACAGTTTATTAGCAAATGTGGAAAATAGTGCTCGTCGCGAGGCAACATGTCGCAAATTGTTGTGGTAACGTCTGTAATAACCATTTTTTTGTAAAAAGGGTTCAGAAATAGTATAGAAGTCTCTGTTAATGTTATAATGGGAGAAATTATCATGTTCATCGATTTCGTAAAAACTGTATCTATTGAACCATGGCATCAGGATCAAAAACAGCAAAAATTATTATAGCACTTTTTAATCAACTATGCGGTTTTTACATAATTGTAAAATTTAATGTTATTAGCCTTCACGAACGAAATAAACAAGTTCACGAGTTTTGCCAAGCAGATTCTTCTTTTCTAAAAAAACGCGATAGTCCCCCTCATCAAGATGATCAACTTTCACGTTTTTCAATTTATTTTTTTCAGCAAATTTACCTGCCGCCTGATCAATCGTATCGGCGATTACTGTTTCAATTGGTGTTTCATAAGCACTTGATACGGTCCTACGACCGTCGTATTCGATATAGAATTGATACGTATTCATTACTCGCTCCTTTCTTCTCTCTAGAAATCAAGCATATAATGATATGACAATATTCACACTAATAGAATACCATGTGACAATATTCTTTCATTATCAATATTGTCTCAATATAGTCTCGTATTCTTATCAATCTATTCTTAATTTTATATACTTTTTTTAGGAACTTTTTTTGGTGGGAGGAGGATTTGTGTGAAAAGTGAAGAATTAAGTAGCCGGTTGAATCACTATCATCACTTTGCCGGTAGGAAGAAGGAATTGGAAAACATTAAGAAATGGGTCCATAACCCAAATGCACCTTTCCGCTTATTTTACGTTTGCGGTTCCGCGGAATAGGAAAGAGTGCTCTGCTCACAGAAATGGCACAAATTGCCCAGAATAATCATACATGTGTCGTTACACTGGATGGTTCTGCTTGCTTAAAAACACCTACAGGTTTCTTTGAGTATCTTTCGGCCACTTTTCATTTTGCTTATTTGGATTCGAGGGAATATGCCAATCCAGTCGAACCGTTGTATCATGCAGACGCCGATCATCGTATCATTCTCACCATTGATCATTTTGAACAGCTGAAGCTAATTGAGCGATTATTTATTAATGATTTTTTGCCCCGTCTTCCCGATAGTGGTGTCGCTGTAATTCTCGCTTCGAGACTGCCGCTTCCTCGCGAGTGGCAAACCTTGTCCGAACTGGGACAGAAGATTGTCGAACTTCCGCTAGCGGCATTCACATATAAAGAAACCGTGGATTATGTAGAATCTTACGGAGCTATTGAACAGGAGGTCATTCATAAACTTATTCGGTTGTCTAGCGGACTGCCTCTGGCTCTTGCTCTGCTTACCGATTTCTGGTCTTTGCATTGGCACTTATTCTCAATGAGGCACCGGAAAGTGTTGTTGTCCTTCGTAATAAGGGGATCGTTGGTTACTTAGCTAAGAATCTGAACCGTAGGTTCATGACGGATCGCCCTTATCAGAAGATCGTGACGGATGTATCCGAATTTCGCTGGGGCCATCAGACCTTCATGAACGGATCTATCTCTCACCGGTTATGGATCTTTACTCTGATGAGATTTTGGCATTCAATATAAGTGATCATCCGACGATTGAATTTGTGCTTAAACCGCTTCATGAAGCTTTGGAAAAGATACCGGAACATCACTATCTCACGTATATTCATACGAATCAGGGATTTCAATATCAGAGTTCTGCTTGGCGCAAAGAGTTAAAAGTACATCATGTCCGTCAGAGTATGTCCCGTAAAGCGAACTGCTTGGATAATACCCAAATGGAAAGCTTCTTTCACATCATGAAAGCTGAAACGGTAAGGAACCATCATTATCAAGACACGAAAAGATCTGGAAACAGTTATGCGAGACTGGATTGAGTATTACAATACGCCTCGGATCAAAAAAAACTCGGTGGTCTAAGTCCGATTGAGTATCGGCTTTCAACCACCGAGCAAGTAGCTTAATAAAAATGTCCAACTTTTGGGGTTCGGATCAAGCAGGGATAAACCCATCTCCTAGATTTTCATTACTTTTAGTATGATTGATGTTGATTATCTTTAGTCAATTGCCCCTGTTCGAGTACACTATTTTTAATTACCTGAGTTTGGTCACCATTAACTTGGAGTAAAAAACTAGGTGCAAAGGTTGAATGATTTGTTGATGAAATGTTGCGATTAGTCATATAGCTCGTAATCAAGAGATCATTTGAATCTGACGCTGTCCGCAAACCGTAATAAGCATACGTGTACGTTCGGCTGTTAAACCTACAAGAACCAAACCGGTTTGGTTCAGAGGTTTATAAGGACCGGTTTGATTATCCGAAACATAGCCAAGCAAATACGTGTTGTCCGATGGGAAACCATCTACCTTTTGATTATATCCCTTCGTTATAACGAAAAGATACCACTTTCCGGCGTTTTCACCTTTCCCTTTGCCGACGGGATATCCCATGCGAAAGCAATCATAAAACATAAGCAGACAATCATACTTATTTCAATCTTCTTCAAATTTTACACTCCTACAAATTTCCAAATGACATGGTTCCATGTTAACGCGACTCGTTAAACCCGTCAATGTAAATTCCGTTGAATCAAAACTTTCATGATAGTCAAGTAAGTTTGGGTATTACCCCATATATTGTGTTCTCAATTAATAACGCTATTGTATTTGATAAAATTATAAACATTAACTCATCTAAAGAGAACAAAAATTACTCCTTATATTTCATTACCAACGGAATTTATTTTTTTCCTGCTTAGAAGTTTCCCTAGTTGTATGGATGGCACTTCAATCAAACGATGCATTATTGTGGCTATACTAATTGCTGTTATTGGTATCGAAATTAATATTAATGGTAAAGGTATCAGACCATATAGTAAATGAACAAACAGCAACAACACTATTGGGTGAATAAGATATAAACTATATGATATCTTTCCAAGAAATAATAATGGCTTTATTTTAAGAATTGCTCTGAGACGCTTTGAATTTAACGCGAATATAATTAAAGTACATACAGCTACTGTAATTGAAAAATCAATAACAGACTTAGCCAAGGATTCAACAAGAAATGAAGAATAATATTTTAGATACCCTATCTTCGGAAGCATCCATTCAAGGTTATAGAAAATAACCGCAAAAATGACAACTAGCCACTTAACAAATATATTCATTTTATAGTAAATAAGCGCTAAAGATGTTCTGTATTTAGCAAGAATTGCTCCCATGATAAAAAATGAAACATAATAAAATGTTAATGCAATATTTTGCATAGTAAACAACAAATTTCCAGTAGTTAAATTGGAAAACTTATCAATTATTTGCCATCCAGATAAAGAAATTGCTAAACCAATGACAAGAGACTTTTTCCAGTTGTATTTTTTTACAAGTAACATAATAAGAGGAAAAACAAATGATATTCGCATTTCATGAACAAGACTCCATGTAACCGTGTTAACATTTTGTGTATCAATCCCGAGCATAATTACATAAGAAAATGCACGTTTAACACTCGGAACATAGTGCCACATCTGATTGAACCATTCACTTAAATTCGGTTTTGCCGTCCAATTGAAAGACTCAAGAAGAAAAAGAGAAAGTACAATTGAAAAAATGTATGGAAGATAGATTCTGCATATCCTTCTTACAATGTACTCTATATAATTTGGTGATTTTTTTAAGTACAGAAGCGACAACACAAACCCGCTCAGAACAAAAAATAAAATCACCGCCTCATTTCCTCCGAATAGAGAATGCAAAGGCGTTTTTGCTAGCAATATTATTTGCCAATTTTCTTTCAAGGGAGCGTGGTAAAATATTGCTAAAAAGATTGGGTAAACGAGCAGGCAATGACTAAGTACAACCTCAAGTGAGGCTATTCCTCTCAAAGCATCCAATTCCTCATATCGTCTCAATAATATAATCATCCTTTATTTAATAATGATATTATTATCAAGGTAAAATGCACATTTTGAAGCAATTCAAATTAATTATTCTTGTATAATTTCAATTGTTAAACTTATTGTAGTTATTCTTAAAAACTATATATTATTTGTTCAATAATCTCTATAGCTCCCTTGAAAGAAATCTTTATGTGCAGCACCATATTCACCTTTTGTTAATAATAGAAAAATCTACCTTTATAGTAATCTTTGGAATAATATCTAGATGGAGTCAGCCATAAATATGGACATCCATCCAATGCATAATTTGCAGACTCGCTGAACCGCGAATAATCATCAATATTAGGAAAAAAGCAATATCATAATAAATAAAAAATGGAATTTTTTTTATAAACGCCACCCTAGGTTAAGTGTCCTTTACATTTGGAGTACTAAACTTAAACTTTATTTAATAAACTTTCTAATGCTTCCCGCCAATTTCTCAACTCTTGAAACGCATTTAATTTCAGCGCCATATGTTCAAACTCTGAATTCTTGGGGCGCTTCGCTGGCCGTGGAAATTCTTCGGTTGTACATGGAACCACCTTAACGTTAATTCCTCTAAGTTTAAAGATCTCTTTCGCAAATTTATACCACGTACAGCTTCCTGAGTTTGAAAGATGATAGACCCCATATTTATTGGTTTGAAAGATCTCTATGATCTTCTCTGCAAGGTCCTCAGTATAAGTTGGGCAGCCTCTTTGATCATTAACGACCTTAATTTGGTCATTGTTTTCAGCTAAATTCAACATCGTTTTCACAAAGTTGCCACCGTACTGACCAAACACCCAGGAAGTTCTCGTAATAAAGAACTTCGAATGGAAATCATGAATAAATTGCTCACCTGCGTACTTCGATTGGCCATAAACACCAAGAGGTGACGGAGTATCAAACTCGCTGTAAGCCCCCTCTTTCTCGCCATTGAACACATAATCTGTACTCACATAGACGAGCTTTGCATCAATTTCTTCAGCAGCAATCGCCACATTACGGGTGCCATAGGCATTGATCAAAAAAGCACCGTCCCGATCGGACTCAGCTTTATCTACTGCTGTGTAAGCAGCTGTGTGACAAACAACATCCGGCTTTATCTCACGAAATACTTTACGAACATGATCCAGATCAGTAATGTCCAATTCTTGATGACCAAGCCCGTAGGTTTCAAATCCTTTTTCTTGGAGCATTAGCGTTAATTCAGTACCTAGTTGCCCATGACCACCGGTAACAAGGATCTTATTTGACATAGCTCTTCGCTCCGTATTGTTTCTTGTAGTAGTCCATGTATTCGCCGGACTTAATCTTACGCCACCAGTCTTCATGATCAAGATACCATTGAATCGTTTCTTTAATACCGGAATCGAAGTTATACTGCGGTTTCCATCCGAGTTCAGTCTCTATTTTTGTTGGATCGATCGCATAACGACGATCGTGACCAAGACGGTCTGATACATGTTTAATCAGGTCACGTGATTTGCCCAATGTATCAACAATAAGTTCAACGATGTCGATGTTACACTTTTCATTGTGGCCACCAACGTTATAGATTTCTCCAGGTTTGCCTTTATGGAGCACAAGATCAATAGCAGCACAGTGATCTTCGACATAAAGCCAGTCACGAATATTCTTGCCATCACCGTAGACAGGCAACTCCTTACCTTCCAAAGCATTGGTAACAACTAATGGGATCAACTTTTCTGGAAAATGATATGGGCCGTAGTTGTTCGAGCAACGTGTAATATTTACATTCATACCAAAGGTTTCATAATAAGCACGCACCATTAAGTCAGCTGAGGCTTTGCTCGCAGAGTATGGGCTATTTGGTGCTAGAGGTGTTGTTTCAGTAAAATAACCATCAGGACCAAGTGTGCCATATACTTCATCCGTTGAAATTTGGAGGTATTTATTAATTTTCTTGCTTTTTGCAACATCAAGAAGCGTTTGCGTTCCAAGTACATTAGACTTCACAAAGATATCTGGTTCCGTAATACTACGGTCAACATGAGACTCAGCCGCAAAGTTCACTACCGTATCAATGTCAAATTGATCAATAACATATTCGATAAGTTCACGATTACAGATATTGCCACGGACAAAGTGGTAATTTGGATGATTCTCTACATCCTTCAAATTTTCAAGGTTACCTGCATAAGTCAATAAGTCATAATTGACAACGGTATCTTCAGGATGAAATTTAATCATATGATGAACAAAATTACTGCCGATAAATCCGGCACCGCCAGTAACAAGCAGTTTCATTAGTCATCGACCCCCACTTCAAAATTGATTTCCGCATCATTTAGTAAAGGATGATGCTTGTCCTTCTCCGAGAGAATCGGATCGCTCACCGGCCAATCAATGCCGATTGCTGGATCATTCCACATAATACCGCGATCATACTCCGGTGCATAATATTCATCCACTTTGTAGAAAATATTGACATTCGGCGTCAATGTGCAGAACCCATGTGCAAACCCCTTAGGAATCAGCAATTGACGTTTGTTATATTCACTGAGTATAAATCCTCCCCATTGACCAAATGTTGGAGATCCCTTGCGAATATCTACGACCACGTCAAGGATGGCACCCGTCAATGCGCGAAGTAGCTTTGTTTGACACTTCGGATTCAACTGATAATGCAGACCGCGAATGATTCCCGGTTCACTCGACAGCGATTGATTGTCTTGAATAAACTTTGTATGTATTCCATATTCTGCCAATTCCTCCGCATTGAAGCTCTCCATAAAATAGCCACGGTTATCGCCAAAAGCTTTTGGTTCGATAATCTTGACACCTTTTAAAAAAGTGTCGGTAACTTTAATCTTTGCCAATTTTTACACCTACCAATATTTTTATAATCAATCTTTTAGTAGTCCAAGCAAATATTGGCCATAGCCATTTTTCTTTAATGGTTGCGCCAATTCATACAATTTTTCTGCGTCAATATATCTTTTTCGAAAGGCAATTTCTTCGAGACACGCAACCTTAAGACTCTGTCTCTTTTCAACGGTTTGAATAAATAGTGAAGCATCAAGCAATGACTCATGCGTTCCCGTATCCAGCCATGCAAAGCCGCGGCCAAGCAACTCAACATTCAATGTTCCCTTCTTTAAGTAAGCCCCATTTACTGACGTGATTTCGAGTTCACCGCGAGCAGAAGGTTTAATATCTTTTGCAATATCGATAACTTGGTTGTCATAGAAGTAGAGGCCTGTCACGGCATAAGTTGATTTGGGCACCTTCGGTTTTTCTTCAATTGAAGTCACTTTACCAGTTTCATCAAAAGCTACGACTCCAAATCGTTCCGGATCTTTGACATTATAGCCAAACACAGTTGCACCCGTTTCTTGAGAGGCTGCTTTTTCAAGAATCTTAGTGAATCCATGACCATAAAAAATGTTATCACCTAAAATAAGTGCAACACTATCATTGCCAATAAAATCTTCTCCTAAAATAAAAGCCTGTGCTAAGCCATCAGGACTTGGTTGAACCGTGTATTCTAAATGAATGCCCCAATCTGATCCATCACCAAGCAGTTCCTGAAATCTTGGCGTGTCCTTTGACGTTGATATAATCAAAATATCTTTAATCCCTGCCAGCATTAAGACTGATAATGGATAGTAAATCATTGGCTTATCATAAATTGGCACCAGTTGTTTTGATATTGATCTGGTAATCGGATAAAGACGCGTTCCGCTTCCACCTGCCAAAATTATTCCTTTCAAAATGTTCACCCTCTCGTAAATTAATGCTGTTTTCGAATTCTGATTTTTCTTGATAAAGTCGAGCCAAATTCTTTTATTAGACTTTTATTAATGAATAGATAAACAATATAGGCAAGTAAATAAATGATAAACGCCATAAATGATGGCAAGAACCAAGTTGCAACCATAAATATTAACGAAAGGCTAATTTCCTGAACGAGAAATTTCAATGTAGAAATATTCATGAGTTTTGAGAGATAATTTTCTGCAATAATGCTTCTTACAATCACTGAAAACACCATTGATACAACTACAGCAACAATGCTCTGAATAACATAAACACTTATCCAAATTAACGCAAAGCTAATTAGCATTGCGATTAAATTTACCCCTAGCAATACCCTTTCTTTCCGCAAAACTTTAAGGTATGTGTTACACAAAACCTGCATCTTCCCTTCAAAAATACAAAGTGGAAGCAGAAAGATCATGTAACGTAAACTTTCCAGATATTGTGGTAACCACAATATTAAAACATATGTCATTGGAAAATAAAACAATGGGATTGCCAAAAAGATAAGTGCAAAATTACTTCGTATTTTTTGATAAAGATGATTTAGATTGTCGGAACCGGATTGTCGCAAAGCAGGAAAGAGCACCATGCTGAATTGAGCAAGAAAAACTAAAAACAAATTCGTTAGAGAAAGGGAAAATGAAATCTTTCCAAATGCATTTATTCCCCAGCGCTGATCAATAAATAATTGTCCTGCTCCGAGTATTAACATACTTGCAATATTAGCTGCCATTAAATTAATTCCGATGGCTATATTTTTACTAATTTCAACGAATGTGGTTTTTAAATTCTGTATATGTACAAATATAATTTCTTTTCCTTTATAAATACAGTAAATTAATGAAGCAAACTTGCTCAGAAGATACAATAAAACAAAAGGTCTAAAATCCGTTTCTCTTATGAAAAGCAGAATGAATACAGCCGCTATAAAAAAAACTTTATCAATGATCACAGAAAGTGAATAGATCCGAGTTAAGTTAACCGCTTGGAAAATATACCCAATAAATCCACTAGCATTCACAAGGATTAAACAAACAGCGGCAGAAATGAGAACAAATATACGAGCATCATTATTCGTGTAAATGAACGCATACATGATCACTCCGACAGCAATCACTGTTTGCAATAACATGGATGCCCAAAATTGAGATCCTAGAAGCTTATTGTCTAAGTCTTTATATGAATTGCCCCCATACTTTAAATAAACGCCATCATTTAAACCAAAATGAAAGAAGCCCACATAACCACTATAAAATATAAACAACTGCCAGTAGCCAAATTCCGTTATCCCTAAAAGCTTCGGAACAATTAGGGACATCAAAAAACTCACAAATAAAGAGATAGCTTGTGCAGCAAAAGCATAAAATAAGTTGTAAATAAAAGAGTGTGATTTATTCGCTAATTTCATAAAAAAACTCCAGACCATTTACTTAAATTATTGCGTTTCAGTTCTTGCTTAAAGATTCAGATCTTTTTTCATTAACAAAATCCCTGAAATGGTTAATAAACATTTCAGTCGCAAATTTCTCCGAGTTTGATCTACAGTTTTGCGGTTTAAACTTTTGATAATTCGCTTCTAGTTGATGAATTGCATGTTTTATTGAATCTACAGTTTGTTCTTGAAAAAATACACCTGTAGGATTACTTTCATCCAATCCTCGTACAGTTTCTAGGGCTCCACCCTTGCCAAACGCGACTACTGGGGTGCCACATGCTTGGGCTTCTACCGGAACAATTCCAAAATCTTCTTCAGCAGCAAAAACAAATGCTTTTGCACTTTGCATATACTTCTTCAGTATCTCAAAATTTTGATAACCCAATAATTTTACATTTGGGCCAGCTATCTTTTCAATCTTCTTGAAATCTGGTCCATCCCCAATAACGATTAATTTCTTATCTGGCATTTTTGAGAATGCTTCGACAATCAAATCAATTTTCTTATAAGGAACCATCCGAGAAGCCGTAACATAATAATCGTTTTTGTTTTCATGATATGTAAAGCTGTCTACATCAACCGGTGGATAGATTACTTCGCTCTCTCTACGGTACACTTTCCATATTCTTTTGCTAATGAACTTAGAATTTGCAATAAAATAATCCACACCATTAGCCGTTCGATAATCCCACATGCGAATTTTGTGCAACATATATCTGACTAAACAGCTTTTTAGTCCCTTTGACAACCCAGATTCACGTAGGTATTGATGCTGCAGATCCCATGCATATCTTATAGGTGAGTGTATATATGAAATATGTAGCTGATCAGGACCCGTAATAATTCCTTTAGCCACAGCATGTGAACTTGAAATGATTATATCGTAGGCAGATAAATCTAGCTGCTCAATTGCTACTGGCATCAGTGGTAAGTAATTACGATACTTTTTCTTTGCAAAAGGAAGCTTTTGAATAAAAGTTGTTGTCACCTGTTTATTTAAAATAAAACCACGTTTTTCAGCAGGTAGAAAGTCTACGACACTGAATAGATCGGCTTCTGGAAATATCTTTAAAATCTGTTCAACAACTTTCTCTGAGCCTGCATGTGAAACAAACCATTCATGTACAATTGCTATTTTCATTTTAACAACCTACCATCTTAACTTTTTTCGTGAATAATTATCATTAATTACTGCTTAACATATTACGAATTATTTTCTCAGTACTGTCCGCACAATGTTCCCATGTAAATTGTTTTGCTTTTTGGTTTCCCTTATCTATTAGTTCATTTCTGATTTCTTTATTCTCCATCTTACAGATCGTCTCTGCAATATCCTGATGATCCTTAGGGTCAAAGTACACTACAGCATCGCCGCAAATTTCTTTTAGAACCGGGATATTCGAAACTGCAACCGCAGTGCCACTCGCCATTGCTTCGAGTGGCGGCAATCCAAATCCTTCATACAGTGATGGAAAAACCGAGAATTCTGCTTGATGCACCAATTTTTTTAACTCATCGTCATCAACAAAACCCGTAAATTGAATTCGCTCACTCGTCTCAAAGAAAGAATTAAGTTCATCATCATTTGTGATAAATCCATCTTTTTTCCCAACGATGACCAAATCATAAGGAAATTTTTCTTTCACCTGATTAAAAGCCCTAATAAGATTAATGAGATTTTTATGTGGTTTTACATTACCCACATACAAGATATAAGGATGATTTATGACTCTCTCTTGACTCACTTCGTTAAACCAAGAAGCATCGACACCATTATAAACCACACTTATCTTTTTGTCTGAGCATCCCACATATTTAATTAGTTCGGACCTAGTAAATTCTGAAACAGTGATCACCTGATCTGCATGTTTTTTTACCATATCAAACATGCATTTCGCATATACTCTCTTTGAAATACCCTTAACAAATTGTTTCATTGCTAGATGAAATACATCATGTACGGTAACGAGCAGATTACCTTTATACCTTACAGGTATATTATAATGGGGAGCCCAAAATAAATCCGTTTCTTTAGGAATCTTTTTAATCAATTCAATTTGCTCTTTGACCGAGTAGATATTTGCTGAACATTCAATCACATGTACATTAATTTCTCTTCCTAAATCATGTAAGTCATCTGTATTGCCTAATAAATAGAAATCACAATCACTCATTTGTTGAATAAGTCTCGGGACCACATTAATTATGTAAGTGCCGATGCCTGAGGCATGGATCATTCTTGTATCAATGGTAATATTTTTTCGCATTTGTTATACCTCCATCGGCATGAGTACTGCTACTAGTCAAAGTTTTCACTCGTTTTTCCATAAAATATATTGGTTTTTATCTATAAATTTCATTCGCTCTGAATTTCCTAGCAAGAACAGAATAAATACAACTGCATAAGTAGAAAAGTTAATATTAAAAATCCCCGTTAAAGCCCATGTCGAGAAAAATCCCGTTAAGGCGATGTTAAACACATTCTGTTTAGACGTGGTAACCTTCACGCAATACATCCAGCAGAGCCACATAATTAAGAGATAGAATATTAAACCCACAATTCCTGTGTGAAGACCAACAGCTAATACTGAATTATCAATAAGCAAATTTCGCGTCAATTCATACTTGTCACTTTGAATGAACCCGGTTCCAAATAGAGCTTTTATATAACCTTGACCTAGCCAGACATTTCTTACTGTAATCCATTCATTTTGCCTCGTTATATACGTCTCCAAGTTAAAAATGCTATGCTGATGATAAATTTTTGCCATCAATGGTGCAATATTATTTATCAATAACCCAAACAGATACAATACTATTGGCAGCACAGCCAAATACTTCTTATTAATAAATAGATAAACAATTAAAACACAGATAATTGAAAACAGATATTCAATATAAATATTTCTTGTCAATGTTGTGTATATGGTGATCGAAAATAAGATAAGCATGATGCTATTCATAGTAATCATTTTTTTCCGCTTTATCGTAATCATGGATACTACAAAGGCAGCACATATACTTAGGTAATGTCCGAAGTCCAGACCAGAATCAAATAATGAAAAAGCACGCACATGATTTCCGAATTGCCACGAATTAATTGAAAATTGTCCATCAGCAGATGCAAGTGGTAAGAGCGGTTGATTCGTCAAGTGTTGCACAATCCCTATCATAGATAATGGAATAGCGAACGCGAGAAAGATCCACATGATTTTAACACTTGAAACATTTACATTCATCAAAAGCACAAATGGAATAATAAGTAAAAAAAAGTAATATGAATTCATACTAAATACAACGAATCCTGACGACAAACCAAACCTTACAAACAATACGCTAACACATGCTATATATATAAAATAAAGTATAAATAATCCAAACACAGATTTGTTATCTTTTATGTACTCTCTGTTTTTTGACCCACAAATCCATAAGAAGGAAAGAGCAATTAGGAGAAGAATCATAGCCTTTATCGAAATATTGGGTATTAATACGTTCTTGTTAAAAAGAGCAATCTGTATTTGAGGTAGCAATGCTGTAATTAATGTTAGCAGAAGCATAGCCAAAAGAAGTACAGCATTAAATTGTTTCAAGTTCGCTATGGTTAGCATCTTTCTTATTTTTAGCATTTTAGCCCTCCAACATAATGAATTTTTTTACCTCACAGTATACCTTGATTAATTTACCCACTGTTTCCCTCTTTTACCGGCAATAAAATCAATGTTTGCCTTTAATAAGGCCTTTGCGTGTATATAATTACCTTTTATCAAATACTTAAGAATGACAATACAGGACTTACTTAATTTTAGTAAGTAGAAAAGCAAAAATACATACCATTGTCTATTTGCTCTCATATAATAAAGTATATTCCTGTTATAATAGTAAACCTGTAGAGGAGAATTTAACCCCACCGTTCCAGAGTGTTTATGAAAGACCGGTGTTTCAAGGCTTAAATATATTTTTCCTCCCTTTTTATTGACCCGCTGGCAGAATTCACTTTCTTCACAATATAGAAAGAACTCTTCAGGTAAGAACTGCTCTGGCGATAGTGGGGTGATTAACATCGCATGCCCACCTAAACTTTCACATTCTATTAAATGTTGATCCTTTTTTCCATCTAATTCTGTAACCTTCTGAACTCCCCATAATTGTCTGTCCTTAACGTAATATACTTCCACTGATTGATGGTTGTTATAATCAAGAGCGGGGAATCCTAATAGTGAAATTTGAATGTTTTTTGAGATCGTTTGTTCAACATTGCTAATAAAATCACTATTGACCGTGGTATCATTATTCAAAATCAACTTTGCCGAATTCATGTTGCTTTTGGACGCAAACAGTAACCCGAGATTATTTCCTCCGGCGTAGCCCAGGTTTTTATAGGACTGAATGAACACGATGGATTTTTTGTTTGGAGAGTTTTCATGATTAATTCTTTTAAAGTTTCTCTCAGAGTCTGCAATATACTCTTCAATTGAAACTCCTTCAATTTCGTTCATAATAAAATGCTTCAATTGAGATACAGAATCATCAGTTGATTTATTATCCACAATTATGATTTGATAGTTTTCGTTGTCATTTAATAATATGCTTTTAACACATTCCCTTGTATCTTTCCATCCATTCCAATTTAAAATGATTATAAAAGTCTGCACGTCCCATACCTCACAAATTAGATGTGTTTTAAAATGTTGACAACACATTGTATTGTAGTCTTCCTAAAAATCACAAAAATATAAAGATGGACACCTCTTCTGATTGGCGGCTTTATACAAGCAATTTATACGCCAATAAGTTTGGTGCCCGAATGTTAAATCCATTGTTTATTAATAAGCGCCCTTTCGAGCTATAACTGAATAAATCGTTTGGAGTATAATCTTTATATCAAGAGCTATAGATCTATTTTCAATATAATATAACTCGACATTACAACGTTCCGGGTATTCTATATCACTACGGCCACTAGCTGCCCAATATCCAGTAAGACCAGGTCTCGCTGATAAAAACAGATCCTTTTTCTCACCATATTCCATTAATTCCTCAGCAATAACAGGCCGAGGTCCAACTAAACTCATTTCACCTTTTAAAACATTGATGAACTGAGGTAATTCATCAAGACTCGTTTTTCGTAAAAGACGTCCAATTTTTGTTATTCTCGGATCTTCGTCCGGCTCTAATTTATAATTATTATCTATATATTTCTTATAAAGTACTTTATTTGATTTTAATAATTCTTCGGCATTTACAATCATAGAGCGGAATTTATAAATATAAAATTCCTTGCCGCCCTGCCCAACTCTTTTTTGTTTAAAAAAAACAGGACCCTTATTATCTCCAAAAAGATATAGTAATGAAATGACGAAGAACAATGGTGAGCTTAGTACAAGACCAACAACTGCGCCAAAGAGATCCAGCACCCTTTTTAAGAACAAATAGGTTGTACTGTCATTTCCAAGTTTGCGAGTCAAAACGGTTCGCTGCGTTTCTTCGATGTAGCGTGCGTTGATTTCTGATTTCGGCATGGCCATCGTCTTATCCTCCATCATTCAAGTGGTAATTTATTGTCGCGTAAGATTTTTTCAATTCCTTTAAGTACATCTTTTTGTATTTCTTTATCCTGCAATGCCATTTCAATGTTTGTTAGAACAAAGCCTAGTGTCTCACCAACGTCAAAGCGTTTGCCTTCAAACTGATAGGCATATACACCTTGAAGCTCATTCAACTTCTGAATGGCATCGGTTAATTGAATTTCTCCACCTGCACCGATTTCCTTCTTATCCAGGAAGTCAAAGATTTCCGGAGTCAGCACGTAGCGGCCAATAATCGCAAGATTGGAAGGCGGATTATCTTTAGGCTTTTCAACAAACTTGCTGACATTAAATAGTCTGCCATCTTGTGCTTTTGGATCAATGATCCCATAGCGGTGTGTCTGATTTTCCGGCACTTCTTTAACACCGATGCAAGAGCAGCCAGTTTTTTCATACTGATTAATGAGCTGACCAATGCATGGTGTCTCTGCCTGGACGATGTCATCGCCTAAAAGGACAGCAAAAGGCTCATCACCGATGAATTTACGGGCACACCAAACAGCGTGGCCCAAACCCTTCGGAGATTTTTGCCTAATGTAGTGAATATCGATTTTAGAAGGTTCTCTTACCTTTTCAAGCAAATCCATTTTATTTTTTTGAATCAAATTCTGTTCCAGTTCGTATGCAATATCGAAATGATCTTCGATCGCTCGTTTGCCCTTGCCGGTGACGATGATAATATCTTCGATTCCGGCTTGAACGGCTTCTTCAACAATATATTGAATCGTCGGCTTATTAACAATTGGCAGCATTTCCTTTGGCAATGCTTTTGTTGCAGGAAGGAATCGTGTGCCTAACCCAGCAGCCGGAATAACTGCTTTTCTGACTTTTTTCATCAAAAAACCCCCTGAGAAATGGAGACTCATATCTAGTTCGTCGTGAAAAGTTCTGGGATGATGTCTCGACTGGTATTGAGGAAATCCTATTCTATATTTATTAAAATCGGATTAATGGAAAGGATTGAGCGAATTCAAGATTCTCTCATTATACACTATTCTAAAACAATAGTAAGTGCTATTTCTCGACAAATTTAGGTTCGTCAAGCTATAAGCATTATAGCATATTTATTCTTATTGAAAAGAGGAAGTTATGGGAAGAAAGTCACGGGAATGAATAGTATAGGCTTTTGTTACACTTTGTTGCTCTCTATTTACGTTTCTATTACAATTATGTTTCACTATTTAGTGTTTAAAATGTCTTCTTTTGTCATCTATTAACTATTTTAAGCGATTTTTGCTTTGATTTAGTATTAAACGCGTGTACATTCATTCCTCGGACATGACGTAATAAACTTGTTCCTCTTTACGCCAGAATGATCGCCTCGATTCGGTGTAGATGCGGTAATTTCCATACATCAATGATTCACAGTCAATCAGTTTCAGTGTGTATTTCTCGGCAAACTTCTCTGCCGCCGATCGAATGTCTTCTGCTTGAATCGTCGTCAATGGTTTGTTATATGCATCCGGGTTCGTCCGCTTGCCTTCGGATTCGTAATAAAATGTATATGGATTCATGGTCTCTTGTCTCCTTATTTTTCTGTCTGTTTGCAGGAATGTCTTCTCTCTTTCTATGCAGAATTCCTTGCAGACTTGCATTCTTGTACGAAGATGAACTTTGTCCCATTTGCGTGGTCTTTGTCATTTGGTTGAAGTAGTCTGTCTTTAATCTATGGGCTGAGCTTGCAGTTCTTGCCACTCGATAAGCGGCCAGCGCCACTTGTCCTGTATTGTTCATAATCTCGAATTTTGTCAGAAAGTATTTTAAAGGTACAAGTTAGAAGGGCGTGAATCATTTCTCTTAGCAGATTAATGATATAAGTTGCCTGTGTGGGATGGTTTGACATCAGACTTCATTCACATAAGGTAAATTCGGGACAATTGTTTGACTATACATAACTTTCGTAAGGTGTTCTTCATTCGAGGGACAGTTTATGTGTTTTTGTCCATCCTTTATAGGAGAAGCAGAAGGGTTATGAACCTGTCTTTGGAAAAGGATTCTTGCATGGGTATCCAGTTCTGTTGGCATACGCATCGATAAATTTTCATCAACATAACTTTCAGTCCACATATATAACTCTTTTAAGCAACTATCATGAAATCCCCCAAATAAGTATAAGATGTTTTCAATATCCTTGCTATCTTTGATTTCTTTCCATTCCATGAAAATCACCATCTTTTTATTGAGAGTTTTTGGCTGTATCCAAATGGTTCAAAGCGTGCCGGATGATAAAAAAAGAGCAAAAGCCCTTGTTCCGGCTTTTGCCCTTTTCCTTATTTATTCGGTTTTACGACCTTGCCCAGTGGGGCGTGCACGATTTCGCCGTTCTTCATAACTGTTTCGCCGCGGACGATCGTTTCGACCGGTACGCCTTTGATGGCCCAACCGTCATAGGCGGTGACTTTGCTTTTGCTGTGCAGATTCTCGGCTTTGATCACCGTTTCCTTGTCCATGTCGACGATAGTAATGTCGGCGTCGGTACCGACTTCGAGCGAACCTTTTTGCGGGTAGATGCCGAAGCGCTTGGCCGGATTCTCAGCCATTAGTGCGGTTAGTTTCTGCAGGGTCAACTTTCCTTCGTTGACGGCGTTCAGCATGAGCGGTGCCATCGTTTCGATGCCCGGCATGCCGGCGGGAATCTCCCATAGGCTGCCCGCCTTCTCTTCAGGTGTGTGCGGTGCATGGTCCGAAGACACGATCGTGATTGTACCGTCGTTGATGGCTTCCCAGAGCTTTTTCTTATCCTTTTCGTATTTGACCAGCGGATAGATTTTCATTACTGGTCCAACTTTTGGATAGTCCTCGTTGCTTAGGAACAGGTAATGCGGGCATGTCTCCGCGCTGATCGGGGCACCCTGTGCCTTGGCGCGTCGGATGGCATCAGCAGCTTCTGCAGTCGTCACATGGAGTACATGCAGGCGCGCGCCGGATGCCCGTGAGAAGGCGGCCCCCATCTGAACGGTCACTTCCTCAGCAAGATTCGGTCGGCTCTCCACCAGTGCATCGTAATCGGTCCGGCCTGACTTTTTCACCTGCTCAGTAAGTGTCTGGATCAGGCTGCTATCCTCGCCGTGGATCGCAACCACATTACCGGTTTTCGCCACGTTCTGGAAGATCTCGTACACTTCGCCGTCGGACAGCGGCGGCAGAACGTCGGTCATACCCGGTTTATAGTTGTAGGTAAGCTGGAACGTGTTCTTGTTGACCGCGTAGCCCCAGAAATACTTGAAGCCGATGACGCCGGCCTCATGCAGCTCTGGCAAGTTGGCGTTGTTCATTGGTCCAAGGGCGATACCCCAGATCCCGAAATCGACATGCGCCTTTGGTGTCAGATTGGCGACCTGCGCCTTAAAGCTGGCCGCGTCGCGCGTCGGCGGCGTTGTGTTCGGCATGTCGAAGATCGTCGTGATCCCGCCGGCCGCTGCCGCCTGTGTTGATGTGAAGAAATCTTCCTTATAGGTCGGGCCTGGATCACGCGAATGCACATGGACGTCGATCAGTCCAGGCAGCACATACTGACCGGTGGCGTCCGTCTCTGTTTTCGCTTCACCTTCGAGCGGTTGATCAGAGATCGCGGCAATTTTTCCGTCTTTAATATAAATATTGGCTTTAAAGCTCTCATTCGATGTGACTAGTGTTCCATTCTTGATGACGTAATCCCAGCTCATATGTCCGCCTCCATCCGTTCAGTGAGACTATGCTTGGTCTCCTCTGTCTGCTTAAATTATACGGGATTTTGATGCTCATGCCAAAAAAGCTTGGTACAAAGTTACGCTTCTATTCGGAAGATCTGCTGGAACGGCAAAATGAGATGAGACTGAATTCAGTCTCATCCCATGAATGCGGCGCCGATGATTAGTGCGCCGGCGACGACAAATGCCGGGTGAATTTTCAGGCGCTGCATAAGCACGAAGCTGGCAGCACCGATCAGGATCAGCGGAAGCCAGCCGGATGCCTTGTTTGAGGCGGTAAAGAAGTTCCAGGCCATCATGCCGAGCATGACCACGATGATTGGGCGGATCATCAATGTCAATCGTCTGACTTTCGGTGAGTCCTTGAAGCGGTACAGAATCTGCAATAGTACGATCAGTAGAATCAGCGACGGCGCGATGGTTGCGAACAAAGCGACAAACGCTCCGGCTGTACCGCCGACTTGGTAGCCGATGTAGCCGGCCATTTTTGTTGCGATCGGGCCAGGCAGCGCGTTGCCGAGTGCGAGTACGTTACTGAACTCGGTGACATTCATCCAATGGTAGTGACCGACGACTTCATTTTCGATCAGCGGAATGGATGCCGGGCCACCGCCGTAGCCGAGGATCCCAGGAATAAAGAATGCGAGAAACATCTGCAATAAAAGCATTATTATCCCTCACCTTCCTTTACTCTTTTTTTAACGGGTATGATCAGGGCAACAATCAGGACAAGTGCGATCAGAATCGGCGCTTGGACATTGAGTATTTCCATTAAAACAAAACTGAGTCCGACCAGGATCAAGCTGATCGTCCAGCCAAGCCCTTTTTTGGCACTCGACATGAAGCGCCAGGTGAGCTGAGCCATCATTACGCCAACAACCGGCAGCACAGCCTGGGTCATGCCACGTACCCATCGCTGATTCTGAAACGCTGCGAGGAAGCCGAGCAGAATGATCAGCAAAACCACGGTGGGCAGAACTGTTGCTGCCAATGCGATCAGCAGACCCGGCAATCCTTTGACTTTCCAGCCAATATAACCGGACAGCTTCGTATTAATCGGCCCAGGCAATGCGTTGGCGATGGCCACGACGTCACCGAACTCCTCAATCGTCATCCATTGATATTTTTTGACAACCTCCGCCTCAATCAAGGGAATACCCGATGGTCCTCCGCCAAAGCTAAGGATGCCGGAGCGGAAAAAAGCTGCAAAAATGTCGCCATAGCGCGGTTTCTCTTTTTCTTGAGCTTGCATCAAATCCAACCTTTCAGATGTTTTTCACGAAAAAAAGGGGTCAAGAATGCCCCTTTTTCAAAAGCATTTAGTTAAGAGCTGCATTAATTATCGGTGATTCGGGACAGCAATAGAGCCAAAGTCGGTATCTGCCGTTTCCAGAGCAGCGACGGCGTTCGGTTCTTTATTGGTAAACATGAAGAGCAGCCCGCCGATAAAGAGCAGTGCACCGGAAATATAAAAGCCAATTTCAAGATGGCCGGTCAGATCGGCAAAGTACCCGGTAATGTACGGTGCGAAAATGGACGAAACCATACCGGCAAAGTTGAAGATGGAGTACGCTCTTGAGTACATCACTGTCGGTGTGTTTTCAGCCACGTACGAAACAAGGATCGGATCCAATGCGAGTTTCCCAACCATTCCATAAATGACAAGTCCTGTGATCATCAGCGAGTAATTCTGCGTGTACGGAATGACGATTTGGCAGATAGCGCCGAGCAAGGCAAGGAACAAGACGAGCGGTTTCTTATTTTTAATATGATCGGAAAGATAGCCGAATAAGAGCGCGCCTGGAATCGATGCCCACGGCACTAGGGACGAGATGATCCCGGTTTGCGACCCGTCGACGCCGCGGACGGTCTGCAGGTAATACGGCAGCCAGGTCAGCATCCCGAAAAAGCCGTACAGTGAGCAGAAAATAAGAATGTAGGTAAAAATATGATTGCGGCTTAACAAGATTTTCAGATTTGCTTTCTGCACCGGCTCTTTCTTGGCCGGGATCGGCTTTTTTACATCGTCCTTTATGAAGACGCCGATTAAAATTGCGACAACAGCTGTCAATATACCAAAGACGAAGAATGAGGTTTGCCAGCTTTTATGGAGCGTAAACGTCAGGTAGCTCGACGCAATGAAGCCTGCGGAAATTCCAAGTGCCATCCCGCTGTTAATGATTGCAGACGAGAAGCCTCGGTACTTCTTCGGCAGCGTTGCTGAGGAGATCGCGTACTGAGGACCATAGTATGTCCCTTCGCCAAAACCAGTGATTGCGCGAACGACGAGGAACAGACCAAGTCCGGAAACAATTCCGCTGAAAAAGGTTCCCACCGCGAACAGCAAATAGCCGCCAACCAGCACTTTAACCCGTCCAAATCGGTCAGCGAGAAATCCTGCCGGAATCTGCATCAGTGCATAGGTTGTAAAAAACACCGTGGACATGAGTCCAAGTTCGCTCTTTGAGAGATTCCAATCTTCGCCGATCACGCTCATAATTGGTGAAAGAATGTTGCGGTCTGCGTACATAAAAGCCCATCCAAGTGAAAATAAAACAGTAATCAGAATGTAGTTTTTCTTCGTATGGTTCATCTGCGATCCCTCCGCTAATTATAAGTTGATTACCATGCGGCAATAATGCCGTCCGCCCGTGATTCTGTGCCTCCGACCAGTACTCCTGTTTCTTGATCGCGCCAGATGATCTGCCCTCGTCCGAAGGAGTTCATGTCCAGAGCAATTGTTATCTCGTGCCCTCGTCCGGCCAGCTCATGCGCAATATCGATTGGAAAATCCGGCTCGACCATTACTTTTTTATCACTGATCCATTGCCATCTCGGCGCGTCGAGCGCGGCTTGTGGATTCATATGAAAGTCAATCGAGTTGGTGATGACCTGAAGCTGGCCCTGCGGCTGCATGTATTCGCCCATCACACCGAACGGTCCGACAGGCTGTCCGTTTTTTGTCACAAATCCTGGGATAATTGTGTGATACGACTTCTTGCCCGGATAGAGACAGTTGGTATCCTCCTTGTTCAGTGAAAAATCAAATCCGCGATTCTGCAGTGATATGCCTGTTCCGGGAATGACGATACCCGAACCGAAGCCTTTAAAATTGCTTTGAATGTAGGACACCATATTCCCTTCTTCATCGGCAGTGGCAAGATAAACCGTTCCGCCCTTCGGCAAGGAACCGGCCTTCGGTTGAATCGCCTTCTCGCCTATGAGCTGCGCGCGTTCAAGGCTGTGCGCCTCCGACAAAAGCTGCGTGACTTCATCATGCATGTAACTCGGGTCCGTAATATACTTTTTCCCATCAGTAAACGCGAGCTTCAATGATTCAATGAGCTTGTGATAGGTATCCGGCAATTCCTTATAAGGCAATTCCAATTGATTCAAAATTTTCAGAGCAATGAGTGTGACTAATCCCTGACCATTCGGCGGCAGCTCCCAAACGTCATAGCCGCGATAATTGACCGATATCGGTTCAACCCATTCTGCGCGATATTTTTGCAGATCTTCCTTGCGAATAAAGCCATCAAACTTCCGTGAAAAGCGATCGATTTTCTCCGCCAGTTCTCCCCGGTAAAAGGCCTCGGCATTGGAGTCGGCAATTTTCCGCAAGCTGTCTGCCATTTCTTCGGATTTCCAAAGCTCACCTGCCCGCGGCGTCCTTCCTTCTGGAGCGAAGGTCTTGAACCAGTTCTCAAACTCCGGCCCCTTCAATGCTGTGTACATCTCAAAGGCTGTTTTCCAGTTCTTTGCAACAACCTCGGAAACCGGATAACCGGATTGGGCATAGTCGATCGCCGGCTGCATGACCTCTTTTAGCGAAAGCTTTCCGAAACGCCTGATGCACTCCGCCCATGCTGCCGGGGCGCCTGGCACCATCACCGGTTCCAAACCGTATTTAGGCACCTTGCTCCTGCCGCGTTTGTGCAGGGCCTCAACTGACATCAGCTCGGGTGCATTGCCGCTCGCATTCAAGCCGTGCAACTTGCCTTTGGTCCAAATGATGGCGAATGCATCGCTGCCGATTCCGTTCGACGTTGGTTCAAGAACGGTCATACACGCTGCGGTTGCGATCGCAGCGTCAATTGCGTTACCGCCCTTTTTTAAAATCTCGAGGCCGGCTTGCGCGCCGAGCGGCTGTGAGGTGGCAACCATCCCCCTTTTGCCATAAACCGGCACATGTTTACCATCATCATAGCGATGGTTGAAATTCATCATATCCTTGGCTTCCCCTCACCTGTTTATCTATCATTGGACATACCGGTATGACCAGTTGATATTTTAAATTATAATCTTCTGAAATTTTTTTCGCTTTTTTGTGTCAGATTATATGACACACTTTTTTGAATTGGTGGTTTATGGGTACGCTCGGCGGTTGTCTCTAAATGAATCGGCTCCTCTGCTCGCGGGGTTCGCGATCGAGGAGCCGTGAAATTATTTTTTGTTCGGAGATGTTTTTAAATGAGGTCGATTATTGTTCGATGCCGCTTATTTCTGTGAGCATCTTTTTATAATGGAGTAGGACATCTTCAATATGACGGCGCATCAGGCTGCTGCTTTTCTCGCCGTCTTCTTTTTTGATCGCTTCGAGAATCTCGGTGTGATAGTAAAGCGCGTGTTCGATATCGTCATTGCTCGCCATCTCAATCCGGACCTTCTTGGACAGGTCGGTCAGTGAGTCATACACTTGAATCATGACCTTGTTCTGCGATGCATGTGCGATCGTATTATGGAATTTAAAATCCGGCACAATGATGGATTGCTTGTTCTTGACACATAAGGCCAATTCTTCGACTGCGCTTTGCAGACGTTCGATGGTCTCGGGCGTATGGCGCCGCGCTGCAAGATAGGCGTTCTCGGCTTCGAGCGATCTGCGAAATTCAAGGAGATCGAGTGACGACTCGGCATCGATAATCG
Organism: Sporolactobacillus laevolacticus DSM 442; assembly: GCF_000497245.1. Taxonomy (GTDB): domain Bacteria; phylum Bacillota; class Bacilli; order Bacillales; family Sporolactobacillaceae; genus Sporolactobacillus; species Sporolactobacillus laevolacticus. The sequence continues at coordinate 172,482 of NZ_AWTC01000004.1, read as the reverse complement.
GCAGCAATTGCCGCAAATCCAATTGATTCACATCGATCGTGCGGTTCGTCAGATAATTGCCCTTACCCGGCCTCTTCTCGATAATCCCGCGATCGCACAAGCTTTGCAGCGCTTCGCGAACCGATGAGCGGCCGACCTCAAGCATGCGCGCAATCTCGCGTTCAGATGGCAATTTGTCCCCAGGCTTCACGCGCTTGCGGATATAATCAAGGATGAACTTTTGTACAGTTTCACTGACACCAATCACATCGACGAACTCCTTTTTTCCGGGCAGTCCAAAAAATACGCTGGACTTCTATGTCTTTCCATAGTATCAGAAAATGAGCACTGCCAAAAGACCTAAAGATCAGTGTCACGATTATCCGAAGCTGTAACTTTATCGAAATAGTACCTCAGATCGATATCAGCCATGAAGTTCACACCTTGTTGATCCTGTTCGTTTTAACTTTTCATGCGCTGGTTTTAACTTTCAGGATTGGTTTTCACTTTTCTCTTGTTAGTTTCTACTTCTGGAATTCGTTACGACTTTTCTCTTGTTCGTTTCTACTTCTGGAATTCGTTACAACTTTTTCTCATTCAGTTACTACTTTTTCTGGATTCGTTACGACTTTTCTCTTGTTCGTTTCTACTTTTGGAATTCGTTACAACTTTTTCTCAACTAGTTACAGCTTTCCGCTGATTCGATACGAATTTCTCTAAAATGGTTACAACTCGATCCTCGAGTTGTATCGACTCTATGTAAAAGAAGAGGCCAGACATGTTTGCCCGGCCTCAGTTTCGATTCTGATTATTTTACGGCTAAAGTTTCGAGCTCTTTTTTCAGCTCTTCCTGCGTAACTTTCACTGGAGCTGCGCCTTTGCGGCTGAGCAGCGCTGTTGGCACGGAGGTCGCGTCGAAGCTGACTGCTTCCTGGGTGATGGTCAGGCTGTAGTCGGTGTTGTCCGGCTGGGCGGTCAGGCCGTAGTTTTCGGATAAATAGGTTTTGATTTCGTTATCGGTGAGCTGTTTCCATTCTGCTTGATCCTTGAACAGCTGCAGGATGATCGGGTTGGTTTTCGCCTGGTCCTTGTAATCGAGGAACAGGTGAACCAGGTTGCCTTTGAGTAGGCCTTCCTTTGGCTTGTCGAACGGCTTGAGCACGAGTTCGAGCTGTTTGTTCTCGATTGCCGGAAGCAGCTCCGTTTCGTAGTTGTCGAAAAAGGCTGAGCAGTGCGGGCAAGCGAGATTGGTGATCACAGTGAGTTTTAGTGGTGCGTCTTTAACACCGAAATGAAAGCCGGTGTCGGATAGTGTGATTGCATCGGTCATGGATAGTCCCTCCTGAATATCTTTTCTTTATCATAATTCCCGAGACGTTAGGTGTCTATTTTCTTGCCTTTAGTCAAGATTGACCTGGCCGATAAGATCTTTGACTGCGCTGATATGATGACGAACGAGGTAGTCGGTGATCTCGTCCGTGATCGTATTCATGGCGTTTGGCTGGATAAAGGTTGCGGTGCCGACTTGTACAGCTGATGCGCCGGCGAGGATCATTTCGATGGCATCCTGCCCGTTCATCACGCCGCCGCTGCCGATAATCGGCAGATTAGTCGCTTGGTGCACTTGATAAATGAAGCGAACGATGAGCGGTTTGACGGCTGCTCCGGATAGCCCGCCCATTACATTGCCAATCCGCGGTTTGCGTGATTCTGTGTCGATCGCCATCGCAAGGAATGTATTGGCGACCGTGAGCGCATCGGCACCGCCACGTTCTGCTGCTTCAGCGATGTCCTGGATCCGGGTGACATTCGGCGTCAGTTTGGCGATCAGCGGTTTGGTAGTAACCGCACGCACTTTTCCGAGCAGCTGATAGGTTGTGTCCGCGCTCATGCCAAAGGCTTGTCCGTGATCACGCAAATTTGGGCATGAGATATTGAGTTCGAGTGCGGCGACGCTTGGCTCTCGGTCTAGTCGTTCGGCGAGGTTCTCGAATTCTTCGATGGATTCCCCGGAAATGCTGGCGATCAACGGCGGTTCGAAGTCCTGATAACTTGGCAGGATGTTCGCAATGTAATGCTCAATGCCTTTGCTTTGAATGCCGATCGAATTGATCATCCCTCCGTCTGTCTCGCAGACGCGCGGTGTTTGATTGCCGCCGCGTTCGGACAGGGTAATACTTTTGGGAACAATGGCACCGAGCCGGTTGATATCGAGCAGAGGCGCGAGCTCGGATCCGAACGTGCCGGATGCAGGCATGATCGGATTTTTCAAGGTCAGACTGCTGATTTTCACGGTTAAATCTGTCATTGCAGCACCGCCTGACTGATTGGGAATACCGGGCCGTCGGTGCAAACGCGGACCGTTTTCAGCTGGTTACCTTTACGGATGGTGCAGGCGCAGGCATAGCAGTCGCCGATGCCGCATGCCATATGGGCTTCGGTCGCGAGCTCGCCTTTCAACTGATATTCATCTGCCAGTTCTTGAACGAGCTTGCTCAGCCGGCGTGATCCGCAGGTATAGATCGCTGAGATCCCTTCTTCTCGAATCAATTTTTCCGAAAGGCTCCGCACCGATTCTACTGAGCTGGTCTCCTCTTCATCCGTCACCGTGTGCACCGTTGCACCAATATGGGTCAGTGTCTCAACGGTCAACAGATCCTCGGGAGTACGCGCGCTGATAATCACGTGCACGCGCTTATTTTCGGAACGCGCCTCCCGCGCTAAGGCGTGCAGCGTTGCCACGCCGACACCGCGTGCAACCAGAAGCAGAGCTCCTTGTTCCGGCAGCGTGAACCCTTGCCCGAGCGGTCCGATCAGGTTCAGCATGTCGCCTTTTTTCTTAAGGGTCAGCTGCTGCGTGCCGGTTCCTTTGACAAGATACAGGAATTCGAGTGTTCGCAATTCTCGGTTATAGTGATAAACACTGAGCGGGCGCCGAAGCGGATTTTTCCACGCATCACCGCACTGGATATGGAAAAATTGGCCGGGTTGAACCGGCATATCGATTGCGGATACGTCAAGCGTGATCTGCCAGTAACGCGTGCTTACCGATTGATTGGTCATAATTTTTGCATTGAACGTTTTCATAGTGCGCCTTTTACACCCGCTTTCGTGGTTGACTCGATGACCGCCCGTTCGAGGACAGCCGCTTCCAAGACTTCGATTCCGGTGATGATGTCGGACAGATCGGTATGCTCATCGGGATGGTGGCTGATCCCGCCGATTGATGGAACAAAGATCATTCCCACGGGGCACAGGGCAGCCATGTTCATGGTGTCATGTCCTGCTCCGCTCGGCATGCAGATGAAGTCAATCTTTTTCTCCCGGCAGACGTTTTCAAAAGTGGCAATCACGCCCGGATCCATACGAACCGGCGTTTCGTCGCTGAGCAAGGTGCAATCGATCTGCAAATGACGCGCCTCGCGCAGATGATCGAGGAATGTGTAGAGAAGTTGAACGACACGGTCTTTGGACGCGCGTGAGATGCTGCGAATATCGACCTTAAGATGGGTTTCTCCTGGGACAACATTCATCGCACCCGGAGCAATCTCGATATCGCCAACCGTGGCTACCGTACCGTGCTCCATCTCGAGTCGCGCAGCTTTTTCGAGTTCGATCGTAATCTCAGCAGCGCCAATCAAGGCGTCCTGTCTCTGGTTCATCGGTGTCGATCCGGAATGAGCCGCATGCCCCTTCACGCAGATGTTGAAACGTGTGGGTGCAGCGATTCCGCTCACCACGCCGATCGGCAGATTTTTTCCTTCGAGCATGGGCCCTTGTTCAATATGCATTTCCATAAAAGCAGCGAGTGCGTGTTCTGGAAGTCGCGCTTCTTCTAGGCGGGTAAAGTCGAGCCCGCGCTCAGCAAACACGGATTGAATGCTCCGTCCCTCTTTATCTGTGAGGCTGGCAATATCCTTTTGTTCGATCAGCCCGGCCATCGTTTTGCTGCCGATTTGCGAGAATCCGAATCGGGCAGATTCCTCACAGGCAAAGGCAAAGATGTCAATCGGATGCTTCGTTTGTATGTGTCGATCGTTCAGGTCTCGCACAATCTCCAATGCTGCCAGCACGCCGATCGTCCCGTCATATTTTCCGCCTTCAATCACCGTATCGAGATGGGAACCGATGCCGACCGCCGGCAAATCCGGGCAAGTGCCTGGCCTGCGGGCAATCACATTACCTGCTGCATCCATACGTACGGTCAAACCTGCAGCTTTGCATTGCGCACGAAAGTAGTCCGTCGCCTGCTTTTCTTCTATACTGTATGCCAGCCGCTTCATCCCGCGGTCCGTGCTGCCGATTTTTCCAACCTCATCCATTGTCTGTTTGACTCGAAGTGCCTCTACCATTGCTTATCGCCATCCTTACTGCATTTCCTAAATGATTACGTCACTGATCGTCTCTCCATGCTTTTCCATAATCGCTTTTCTCTCGCATGCAATGAAGAAAATAGAGCTGGCCTTTTTGAGAAAATCTCTCTTTGGCCAGCTGTTTTTAAAATAGTGAACTAAGTGCCTGCATTGAGGTGAGATGGTCGCTTGCTTGCTCCGCCACTCGCTGCAATGCCTTAATCAATTTTTCTTTATTCGTGTCAAAGTAGTGATACTCGCCGACTAGGCTCATACTGATCGATGTCCGATCTTTGCCATGAAAAATGGGAACGGACAATGCCGATGTGCCAAGCTCGAGTTCCTGCTCACAATACGCTACTTTTTCGATTCGCGCTTCATGAATCTTGTTTCTAAGCTCGTCAGGGTCGGTCAAAGTAAATGGCGTAAAGGGATCCGGCGCTTCTTTTTCCAGCAGGCGATTAATAACCTCGTCCGGTTGGAATGCCAGAATGATCTGGGCCGCAGCCGCCGCATGGATCGGCATGCGCTGCCCGACATGGACGAAAAAGCTGTTGCCGGTGCTTGACGGCTGATGCGTATGCGTGCAGAAGATTTCATCGACTTGATAACGGCAGATGAATGCATACAAGCCTGTTTCCTCCCCCACCTGCTTGCAGTACTGAGCAAGCAGGCCGACCGGATCGCGGTTCTGGAGAAAGCTGCTGCCCCAGGCCATTGATTTTGGTCCGAGCATATATTTTTTCGATTCCGGATCCTGCACCACTAATTGATAACCGATCATGCTCTGCAGCATGCGGTGCAAGGTGCCTTTACTGAGCAGGGTCTGTCGAGAAAGTTCCGCAATCCCAATGCCGGCAGCCGGACAATCGCTGATTTGATCCATCAGCTTCACAAACCGGTCCATCCATTCGATCGTGATCACGTCCTTTCCCTTTATACCTTTTGATGATTACGCGAGATCCTTGCCTTTGGTCTCCGGAACAAGGAAGAGAATTGACAAAGCCGCAACGATATAAACAAATGAAATGGTGCCGAGCGCCGCGCTGAGCGAATGATTGAGTGCCATGAATCCGATAATCAGCGGGCCGAAGCTGCCGATGAATCGTCCGGTGTTAAAGATAATATTTTCAGCGGTGGAACGTGCTCGCGTTGCATAATGTTCGGCAAGCAGCGCGCCGTAACCGCCCATCATTCCGTTTACGAAGAAACCAAGGACAGAGCCAAGAGCAACAAGCAGCGTCGGGTTATCAATGTGGAAATAAATCCATACGATAATTGCTGCGCAAATTTGGAACGTCATGTATGCTGGTTTGCGGCCCCATTTATCTGCGAGCCAAGCAAAAGTTATAATTCCAATAACCATCCCGATAACGGTGGAAATCGTCCAAACCACGGTGCCGTTAATTGTGTAGTGGTGTTGCGTCGCAAGCATCGTCGGCATCCAGTTCATAATGCCGAAATAACCGAAGTTCTGCACGCTGCAAATGATGATCAGACCGATGGTTGTGCCGGTAATGCGCCAGCCTTTGAAGAGCTCAACAATCGAAATCGACGTTTTCTTTTCGTCCTTTGTTTTCAGCCAAATGTCGGGTTCTTTCAGACTGCGACGAGACCACCAAGCGAGCAGCGCAGGAACAACACCAACAAGGAAGACGCCTTTCCAGCCGAAATGCGGCGCGATGAACGCTGCGGCCAGTGTCGCTAGAATGGTTCCGCCTTGGTAACCTAGTGCAACATAAGAGGTTGCGCGTGTCCTCAGTTTTTTCGGCCACGTTTCGGTAACGAGCGTCATGCCGATCCCGAACTCGCCTCCAAGACCGAGTCCGGAAAGGAAGCGGAAAATGTTAAACGTTTCGAAGTTCGGGGCGAACGCGCATAGTCCGGTAAATACGGAGAATACGAGAATCGTCCATGTAAATACGCGAACACGTCCATAGCTGTCGGCAAGAATACCAAAGGCATAACCGCCGACAACCACGCCGAGCATGGTAATGGTCGAGATGCTTCCGGCTTGTGCCGGATTAAGGCTATAATATGCAATAATTAATGGCAGTACGAATGCGAGCATCATCATATCAAGCCCGTCCATTGCATACCCAACAATGGACGCCCATAGAGTCTTGTGCTGATAAGACCCAACTTCCTCGTTCATTTCCAAAGTGTTGCTTGACTCTGTCATTCTTGTTCTCTACCCTTCTTTTTCTAAATTGTGTTATGGCTTCCCCAGTGTTGTTTATTCAATCTCCCATTCACGTTCGTTCCGCTTGGTGGAACGACGTTTCTATTTTGAATAAACTAAATTTTTAAGAATATGCTCATTGTATAATCCTTTCTTGAAAAAGAAAAGAACTATGTTAGATTTTATGACAAATTATTTTTCATTTCGACAAATTTTTCACCTGTGATAATCGGTGCTTAATCCGCACAAATCAAGATCTTCACATTCGTTAAAAATAAAATGTGACAAATCATTTACAACTCGATTTGCTTTATTTATAATAATCTTTTTAAATCAGTAACGAGGGGAGAATTTCTATGTCTAAAAGAATTGGAATTATTGGGGACTTCAATGAACATTTAAAAAATCATACAGCAATTAATGAAGCACTTACTATCAGTAGACAAGAACGTTACCCCGTCTTGGATTTCGAATGGTTATCCACTAAAAATCTGCACATCGGTGAACTAAGTAATTATGATGGGCTTTGGTTAGCACCTGGTGGTCCTTATCAATCCGATGAAAATGTCTTAGCTGCTTTAAAATGGATTAGGGAATCAAAACACGTGCCCTTCCTTGGAAATTGCAGTGGTTGTCAATATGGCATTATTGAATTTATGAAAAATGTAATCAGGTTAGTTGACGTAAATACAGAAGAAGTTGATGCCCATGCAGGAAATATCGTTGTGTCTCAATTATCCTGTTCACTCCGTGGAAATATCGACCAATCTGTTTTTATTAACGAAGAGACTAAGGCATATGAAATCATTCAAAAAAAGAAAATAACGGAGACATACAACTGTAATTATGGATTAAACCCTAAATATCAAGAACTTTTAGATGAACATGGTTTCATTGTTGCGGGTGTCAATGAAGATGGAGAAGCCCGAATGCTTGAACTACCTGATCATGATTTTTATTTCTTAACGTTATTTCAACCTGCAATGAACACCAGTAAAGAGCATCCGCATCCACTAATTACTGCTTTTATCCATTCTTGCTGCTCTTGAGAACACTTAAACGATTTGAAAAAGATGGGGCGAAACCCTTAAAACGCGACAAATCCATGAAATGTTGTATCGAATCTATGTAAAAATGGACCGGACGTGTAGGGTCGTCCCTAATTTCGAGTTCTTTTTTCAGCTCCTCCTGCGCGACTTTCGTTGGAGCTGCGCCGACGCGGCTTCTTTCCGCGCATAAATCCGGACTCGCACGCATATTTGCTCTCTAAGTACGCACATTTTTACTATACTTTTATCAGCTGAGATCAACCTGGCCGATCAGATCAGAAATGGATGGGATTTTATGAGCGATCAAATAGTCTCTGATTTCGTTCGTGATTTTGATCATTGCGGCTGGGTTCAGAACGTTTGCAGTTCCGACCTGTACAGCGGAAGCTCCGGCCAGTATCATCTCAATTGCGTCGTGGCCGCTCAAGACGCCGCCGCTTCCAATGATCGGCAGATGTGACACCTGATTGACCTGAAAAATCAGATAGACAATAAGCGGCCTGATAGCCCCTCCGGAAAGACTTCCGGCAACTTTTCCGAGTTTCGGCTTACGTGTCTCTATATCAATCGACATGGCTTGAAACGCGTTCGCCATGGTGAACGCGTTTGCGCCTCCCTGTTCCGCTGCAAGCGTGATTTCCTGAATACGCGTGACGTTCGGTGACAACTTTGCGATTAACGGTTTATCGGTAACAGATCTTACTTTACTAACCAAGCTGTATGTGGTTTCGCTCAGCAGCCCAAACATCTCTCCATTATCATCGAGATTCGGACACGATAAATTCAATTCGAGTGCTTTAATTGTGTCGTGCTTTTCTAAACGCTCGACAACCGAAGCGAACTCGTCTGCTGTCTCGCCGGAAATGTTGATGATCAGCGGCAGCTCATCTATCGTATAGTCGGGCATGACTTGTTTTTCAAAAAAATCAATGCCGTCACTTAGAAAAGTTGCCGCATTAAATAAACTTCCTTCTGCCTCAAAGATGCTTGCCGCCTGTTCGCCATGATGCTCATGCAAAGCAACACTTTTCGGGATAAAAGCGCCAAGCCCATTGGCGCTATAGGACGGCTCATAGATTAAATCAAATGTGCCGCTTGCATTCATCACGGGACTCTTCAGTATCAGATTGGCAATTTTCACGGACAGATCCGGTTCCTGACTCATGTCAAAACCCCCTAGCTGGAAAAAACGTTTCTTGCTGCTTCATTATCTTTCTCATTTTTTTAACACTCCAATACTCAGTCTACTTGTCTTTTCGTATGTCATCCGGTTGACAATTTCCGACAGTTCGGCAACAACTGGCCTAGCGGAGAGCCATTACTATCCACAGCTATTAGAAAAGTCTAGAACGCGTTATTTTGAAAAAAAAAGAAAAGACGCCGGATTGATCGCGGGCGTCTGTGATTCTTCCTGCTTATTCTGCTTCTTTGAGTGCGAACATCATTTCTGCTTCGCAAGCGACTTCGCCATCAACGGTCGCCACGCCTTTCGCTTTGGCAAATCCGCCACGGAAACGAAGAATTTCTGCTTCCAGCCTTAATTGATCGCCTGGACGTACTTGACGTTTGAATCGGCATTTATCAATACCGGCATAAAGCGTCAGCATATTCTTGGCCTCTCCATTTCCCAGGACAGCAATGCCGCTGACTTGAGCAAGTGCTTCAACAATCAACACACCCGGCATAACTGGGTAATCAGGAAAATGTCCTTGAAAAAATGGTTCGTTAACCGATACATTTTTAATACCGACCGCTTTCTTACCATCTTCTACTTCCAGTACACGATCAACGAGTAAAAATGGATAACGGTGCGGCAATATCTTTTTAATTTCATCAATGTTTAACATAGGATCTCGCGTATTGTGCGCGAATTCGCTCCCTTCAATCAATCCGTTTTCAGAAAATCGAGGATATGTTGCCATGTGCCAGGTTCGAATACTGCCCATGGACTTTTATGACCTAATCCGCCGTAACCAAACATTGCTCCGACAACGAGCGCGATCGCGCAAAAGCTGACCAAAGCAATCAGGCGCTGCCAGATTGGGAATTTTCGTTTTTTGTAGCCGAAGAATGGATTGAAAAGCGGCTTAGCCTCTTCGCTCACTTCGGGTTTGCGCCTTTTTTCTTTCGATGGCTTACGTTCAGCCTTCTGTGCCTCGAGCCGGGCTGTGCGGGCTGCTTGTCTCGTTTCTGGTTCGGCCGTTATGTTTTTTTTAGTACTATGTAGCTTTTCATTATTCCCCATCACAAATACCTCGCTTAACGCAGCAGACCGTTAACCAGTCCCGCCATCTGATCGCCGATGGTAATGGATCGCGCGTTCAGCTGATAATTATGCTGCAGATTAATCAGATCAGCCATCTCTTTAGTTAAATCGACATTCGAATTTTCCAGTTTGCCTTGTGCCACGCTTCCATTGCCCGCGGCAACCGGTTGAACGACTTGATTCAAGCCGATTCCAAGTTGGGCGAGATTCGGTAGCGTGTAGAGGCTGTTGCCTTGGTTTTCCAGCAGTTGCGGGCGGTTAACTGTGACGAGGCCAAGCTGACCAGCATTGACTTGAGTGCCATTCGCCAGTTCAACCGTGATCGCGCCGGCATTATCAATATGGACATCTCTATAATTGGCCGGTAACACGATCGGCTGACCATTTGTGCCGAGTATCGGGTTACCATTTTTCGTCATAAGTCTAACGACATTGGGATTCTGTGGATCCGGCTGCGCGCTGAATGCGCCGGCACGTGTATAAGCTGTCGTTGTTACGCCATTTGTCCCTGTCAAAGCAACCGTGAAAAACTGATGGTCATTGGTCAAAGCGAGGTCGAGCGGATTGTCGGTCTGCTTAATTGCACCTAAAGAGACATCCAATTGTGTATCGCCAACTTTGGAGCCTGAGCCGTCACGTATACCGGACGGGGTCAAGCGATTGTTCTGATCAACCTGATCGGCGTTCGCTCTCATATTGTCGATTTGCTGAAAAAGGAGATCGGTAAATTTCGCGTCACGGCTTTTATATCCGGTTGTGCCGACGTTCGCGATATTATCAGCGACGGTAGCCAGCTGCTGCTGAATCTGTCCTAAAGTCACGGATGTTGCCATCATTTGCCTTTGCATCGTACTCACCTGCCCTGTTTTTGATTAATAGTTGCCTACGCGTTAGTTGATACGGCCGACCTGATTCACTGCTTTATCCAATGAACCGTCGATAATCTGCAGTACCTTCTGATTGGCTTCAAACGATCGATACGATTCCATCATATCGGTCACCGTCTGATCAGCCTGAACGTTTGAACCTTCAACGAAGCCTTGTTTCAGATTATAACTGACATTGGCGGTGCCGGTTGCCTGAGGCAGATTGCCTCCTCCATTTAACCGAAAAAGTCCGTTGCCTTCTTTGACCAGTTGATTGGTGTTGGCCGCGTAGCTGACGCCGATCTGTCCATAGTTCGCTCCATTAGCTTGGATCGTGCCGTCGCCAGCGATCTGAAACTGATCCGACGGGAGCTGGATCGGCTGACCCGCTGCGTTCAATACCTGATTGCCTGAGTCGTCGGTTAAGAATCCGGTCGGGCTAAGCGTAAAATGTCCGTCCCGTGTATAACGCGTGTTCCCGGCAGGTGTCCGGACGTTAAAGAGCAGAGCACCTTCCTGTGCGCCTGTCTGAGGGTTGACCGGGAGCTGCGAAGTGATCAAGGCGACATCGGTTGCTTTACCCGTTTCCGTGATCGTCCCTTGCGAAAAATCAGGTACGGTCTCATCCATATAGACACCGGTTGCCAGGCCTCCTACCGTACGAGAAGCCTCTTCGTCACCACCGAGCCGATTAATCAGCTGTTCGGGAAAAGTGCGAAGTTTGCTCTGGTCGCTTTTGTATCCGGGTGTATCGATGTTGTTCAAGTTGTTCGACAAGGTCTCCTGTCGCCGTTGCTGGGAAATCATCCCTGCCGCAGAAGTGTATAGTCCTCTTATCATGTCCTTCACCTGCCTAGTAGCGTTTTTATCGTGTATTGCGTGACTTTGTGTGCTTTATTACGTCCTATTTATGAGGCGCGAAAAGCGCAGAGCAATTAATTTGCTTTGCGCTTTGGGAGTTTATCTAGGTGTTCAAGCATTTTGCCGGCGCCTTCAACGACACAAGTCATTGGATTATCGGCAACAACCACTGGTACTTTCAGCTCGCTTGCAAGCAGCTGGTCGATGCCGTGCAGCTGAGCGCCGCCACCGGTCAGAATGACGCCGCGATCAATAATGTCGGCAGACAATTCCGGAGGTGTCTGTTCCAGCACATTCTTCGCCGCACGGACGAGTGTGCCGACGGAGTCAGCGAGTGCCTCTTCAATCTCATTGGAATGAACGGTCAATGTTTTCGGAAGGCCAGTGACCATGTCGCGGCCGCGAATGTCCATGCTTTCGTCACGGGCATCTTTGAAAACCGTGCCGACGGTCATTTTTATTTGTTCCGCTGTTCGTTCACCAATCAGCAGTTTGTATTTTTTCTTAATATAGTTCAGAATCTCTTGGTCGAATTTGTCGCCTGCCAGTTTGATGGACTGAGAGGTCACAATATCGCCCATAGAGAGGACGGCGATGTCGGTCGTGCCGCCGCCGATATCGATAACCATGTTGCCGCTCGGCTGAAAAATATCCATGCCTGCGCCGACTGCAGCTACTTTCGGTTCTTCTTCAAGGTAGACTTGTTTGCCGCCGCTGCGTTCAGCCGCCTGACGAATCGCCTTTTGCTCAACCGATGTGATATGTGTCGGCGTGCAGATTAGAATTCTCGGTTTCTTTAAGAAACCTTTGACATTAATTTTATTAATGAAGTGTGTCAGCATTAATTCTGTGATTTCAAAATCAGCAATTACGCCATCACGAAGCGGACGGATCGCAACGATGTTGCCTGGTGTACGTCCCACCATCCGTCTTGCCTCTTCACCGACCGCCAGCATTTGTTTCGTATCCGTATCTAATGCAATCACTGAAGGTTCATTAAGGACCACGCCCTGTCCTTTAACATAAATCAATACGTTCGCCGTTCCGAGATCAATTCCGATATCTCTAGAAAACACGCCAAATCCTCCCTGTCAAAACACCTGGACTGAATCCAGGATATTTATCAATCATTATTTCATTTTATCACAAAACAATACAAACAGGGAGTCTGTCGAAAAAAACACTAAATTAAAACATTAGGTCGATTTTTTGCTTTGCCTCTGCGGTTTTTGGTCATGCTTTTTATGTGTCGTTTATGTGGATGATGTGGGTTCAATAGGTGTCTGGGTGATGCATTTGTGTATGGTTATGTGGTGTGATTTGGATTCGGATGTGTAGGTCTCACGTACTATGCGGTTAGATGCCCAGCTTTTTAGTGCTGAACCGCTTGCTCGGTATCCTTTTGATACTTCAGTCTTGTCGCTTCCCCTCCTCGAAGATGGCGGATTGACTTGTGATAATCGAGCACATTCTTCACTGCGTTTGCAAGTTCCGGATTAATGTTCGGAAGCCTCTCCGTCAAATCTTTATGGACAGTACTTTTCGAGACTCCGAACTCTTTGGCAATCACCCGTACCGTCTTTTTTGTCTCCACGATATGCTTTCCAATCTTGATCGTACGCTCTTTGATGTAATCGTGCACACCACTCGCCTCCTGTAGTCATGAAGATGCGAAATGAGACAATCTTTGGAGGAAACGGAACCCAAACAACGCATTATGCTCGTTCCAAGCCCGCCGCGCTCACCTCGAAACCCCGTATGTGAGTTTGTAACATCTTATTAAACGAGTTCCGGTTATATGCCAAAAAGTCAATGAGGACAAGGGTTCACAGGAACGAGCAATTTCGAAAAAGAACTTCCCAATTGAAGCCTGATGGGAAGTTCTTTAGGTCAGAGGAAAACAATAGGAGCAACTTTCTATTGGGATTGGTGGAGGGATTTTCCTTTCGTGTTGATCGGAAAAATCCTTTCCGTATTTGAAGTTCGGATAAGGAGCAACTTTCTTTTGCTGCTAGGTGGAAAGTTGGTTCACTTTTTGTGGAGGATGTGGGAATTTTCCTCGGGAAATTCCTTCTGATCAGGTTATCGGTCTAACTTCTAATTGATTCAGCCTAACTTTTCAAGGTTTCGGTCTAACTTTTCTCTCGTTCGGTCTAACCTCTAGTTTTCGGTCTAACTTTCAATTGACTCAGCCTAACTTTTCATGGTTTCGGTCTAACTTTTCTTTCGTTTGGTCTAACCAAGATACATTGGCAGACAACCGATTAATAGCGCTACAAACAGGTGTGTTGCATATTATGCCAAATACCAAAAAGGTTAAGTACTTAGCTAAAGGAACCACTATTGCAGGCAAGTCACTAGATGGAATTGTTTCCGAATAATTTAAGATGTTTCTTCGCAAATAAGACAGATGTTATGGCACTTTTAAAATGAATTTTCTATAATAAATAATGTTATAAACTATTTTAGGAAGACATACTCATGTCAAATAAAAAAGTCGGTTTAACTAAGGACGCATTGGCATCGTTGAGTAAGTTTGATTCATTATCAGAGGGTCAGCTTCAACAGACTCAGACAGGAAAATGGAAGACAATTGCTACGGTTGAATCTAATACAAAACACACAAGTATCGTTGGATTCAGACACAAGGTAATCTTTCATACACCTTCAAGTTATTGCCAACGATTAGGTGAGTTCAGCTGCCAGTGGCTATATCGTTCCATAAAAAAAGGGAGCACTTTTTTATGTTAAACAAAAAAAAATTGAGTCGGAAAGAACAAGAAGATACAATTCTAGAAAAAGTCTATAATCTTATCCTGGATGAACAAATACAAGCTGACGAACGCGACGTGTTAATTACTTTTAAAAATAATGTTGAAAAAGGCAAAGATTTTGAAAGGCAACTAATGAGTTTAGCTGAAGGACTTCGGCAAATAGCAGTTCAACGATTAGCAGTTCACTCTATATTAAGTTCTCAAGTCGGTGAATTTTATATGGAAATTTCAACCACTGGATTGCTTAAAAAAAATCTAGGTACAGGAATTGCTGCAATGGGAATAACTTTTCATTAAAATAAAGGCAATTTTCTAAGCCGAACAATTTTAATAATTATAATCAGATCTCGGTAAAAAGCACCTCGATATGGAGCTTATTAGCACATGCTTTGGAAGTGTTTTTTATTTTTGAAAATGGGACAATATTTGAGGTAATCAAAACCACCCTTCAAAAGGGTGGTTTGCTCTAAGGCTATAAGCCTTTTGCTACCGACCAGCGTCTCAAGGCGCTGGCCTTCACTNAATCAAAACCACCCTTCAAAAGGGTGGTTTGCTCTAAGGCTATAAGCCTTTTGCTACCGACCAGCGTCTCAAGGCGCTGGCCTTCACTTTGTTCAGGCTATATTGCCTTTGCCTCTTTTGCTTACCCATAAATGGGTATTCGTACTACTCAGTGACCTCTGAAGGGGTCCTCATATTCCCGGACGCTTAATTTATCCAGAGCTATATCATGTTTTTCTTGGTCTTGAATATATTTCTTGATCGTTGCTTCATTGAGTCCAACGGTACTGACGTAGTAGCCTTCTGCCCAAAAGTGTCGATTTCCGAACTTGTACTTTAAATTTGCATGCTTATCAAACATCATCAATGCGCTTTTTCCTTTTAAGTAACCCATAAAACTAGACACACTCATCTTAGGCGGGATACTGAGAAATAGATGAACATGATCGGGCATCATATGTCCTTCTAAAATTTCTACGCCTTTATAGCGACAGAGCTGTCGGATGATGTCTTGAATGCTCGCCCGATATTGATTGTAGATTATTTTTCGTCTATACTTTGGTGTGAATACAATATGGTATTTGCACATCCATTTTGTGTGGGCTAAACTATTTGTTTGATTAGCCATTCCGCTCTTCCTTTCTTTTAGCAATATAGCCTGAACACCTATATTCTATCGAAAGGAAGAGCTTTTCTGTATAACGACTTGTCTTCCACCCGCATAGCGGGTGGTTTTTTGTTTCGCACGCTACGCGTGCTCAACGGACTAAAGTCCATAAAANCTGTATAACGACTTGTCTTCCACCCGCATAGCGGGTGGTTTTTTGTTTCGCACGCTACGCGTGCTCAACGGACTAAAGTCCATAAAATTAAAAAGCCGACAGACGTCGGTTTTTGTTTTGCAATCATAACCCATATTTGGTGTTATTTGAGACACTTCCAGACACAATTTGTTGATTTCATGCGATTTCAAAATATCTAAAACAGCGTCTCTATTTCACGTGGTGGAGGAATTTTTCTTTCATGTTGGACGAAAAATCCTTGCCCTATTTGATGTTCAGATAAGGAGCAACTTTCTTTTGCTGCTAGGCGGAAAGTTGATTCACTTTTTATGGAGGATGTGGGAATTCCCCTTGGGAAATTCCTTCTGATCATGTTATTGCTCTTCGTGGAGGGATTTTTCTTTCATGTTAGGCGAAAAATCCTTGCCCTATTTGATGTTCGGATAAGGAGCAACTTTTCCTTGCTGCTAGGTGGAAAGTTGGTTCGTTTTTTGTGGAGGATGTAGGAATTTCACTTGGGAAATTCCTTCTGATTTTGAAAAACAATGATTTTTCGGTTCTACTTCTTCCTGTTTCGTTTTCACTTTTCATTCGTTGGTTATTACTTCAGATTTTCGTTACGACTTTTAATCGTTTTGTTTCTACTACTTCGGAATTAGTTACTACTTTTCATTCGTTGGTTACTACTCCAAATTTTCGTTACGACTTTTAATCGTTTTGTTTCTACTTTCCCAGGATTGGTTACTNTACTTTTCATTCGTTGGTTACTACTCCAAATTTTCGTTACGACTTTTAATCGTTTTGTTTCTACTTTCCCAGGATTGGTTACTACTTTCATTCGTTGGTTACTGCTCCAAATTTTCGTTACGACTTTTAATCGTTTTGTTTCTACTTTCCCAGGATTAGTTACTACTTTTCATTCGTTGGTTACTACTCTAAATTTTCGTTACGACTTTTAATCGTTTTGTTTCTACTTTCCCAGAATTGGTTACTACTTTTCATTCGTTAGTTACTACTTTGTAATTCATTATTTTCTGTTCCAGATTCTCTTTCTCCAATCTTGTTTATCGCGAAAATAACGATCAAATGTTTCATGAGATGGAGACTTATAATATAAACCATTACCGAAACCAGATCCGCCTCTTTGTAAATTCATTTTGCTTAACAAATCTGTCATTGTCTTGCATTTGTCGACTCTCAAAAACGCTCTGCATTGTTTGTTGGTCATTGTGCTTCCGAATAGGAGAAAGTAGTGGAGGATCATTGGTATGTGGGCGGTTTTGGATTTGTAGCCGCATCTTGGGCAGAACCAGTTTGCGTAGATGCGTTGCATATCGAAGGAGCGGCATTTGTCGCAGCGAACGCCGCGCCTCAACTCGGATGGGTGAATGTTGAATAGGTTTAAAACGTTGATGGGTTTGTCATTGTGTTCTTGGAGCAATAGGTGTTCAATTTGGGGAATGAATTCAAAAAAATTGTGGGTATGCTTGTATTTTTCAATCAATTTTTCGAGTTTCATTGGAGCTTGTTCTGCATGGAATACATGTTCTTGGACATGGCGTAATTTTCCCGGGTTCTCGATGATCGTTGCCGGAAATGCGATTACGACATCGGCCTCAATCGGCAGTTTTGGCAAGCCATGATTGGAGAGCCATTTTCGGAGCAAGGCTCTGTGTCGACCAACTTGTAAAAGGGGATTAGCATAGCCTTCGTACCGATCGGCGACGCGGCGCATGAACTGTCCATCAGGTTCAAAACGAACTACACCAGAGTAATTTTTCGATTCCAGAAGTGAAATAAACGTGGGTGTAAGCAGGAGTGTATCGATTTGGCAATCTTCAAGCTTGAGTGCATAAAAGATGTGCCAATCCTCTTTCTGGAATGTGTCGAGGTAATAGGCGAGATTCTGTTCGCCGCGAAATCCGGCTTGACGTTTGGCGAGATCCGCTTCAATTTGTGCCCGCGCCGGATGGTCGTTTTCAAGATGTTCGAGCAGTGCTTGATCAGCGAGCACCCGCCAGGGAACATATAGTTTATTTACGATCAATAGGCATCATCCCTTATCTTTGATAATGTCTCGATTCGACATAAACACCCATTTTTCCTCTTTTAAACAACGATTTTTCCGCTTCAGAAAATAGGTCCTTTCACTTTTTCATCCGTTATTGCAGACTCTCATTCCTCACACAGTTCCTCTCTACTTCCCCCAACTTTTTTCCTCTCTTCTTTCGCTTTTTCTCGTTTTTTCCAAAGATAGAACGGTGCGTAGAGGACGTGGAATTCTACGATGGCGAGGACCTCGGTCCAAATCAGGTACCATGGCCAGGGTCCTAAAAAATTCAGGACGGATATACTTGGCTTGTGCATCAAATACAAATAATTGGCGCCGATCAACCGGTCGAAAAAGAAAATCATTACGCCGTACAGGTTTGTTACGCCAAAAGCCACCCACAACGAGCGGTATGTTGGCCTGAAACGCTCGGCCACAATCATGAACAAGCAAGCGATTACGGTTGTGCCATGAGTGGCGAAAAACTGGATGTAGTGAAAATGCGGAAAGGTTGTTCTGCCGAGGTCAGGTGTCAGCAGTGCTTGGACTGCGCCCCCAATTCCGGCGAAATACAAAATGGAGAAAAGCGGCCAACGCTTAGTCAGCAGCATGACAGCCGTGAGCAGCGCGGCGAGATCACTGACTTCAAGGGGCAGCGACGATTTTACCGACCATGCTCCAATTGAAAGTGTCCAAATCTGGTAACCGGCCTCCCCGAGTAAAAGGATGGCCGCGAAAAAATAGCGAAGTGTGCGGCGCGCAAAAAGGGCCTGCCTCAGTTGTTTCTGAAAAAGAAACGGGCAGACCCCTAGTATCGCGATAATAATCAGTGTACATATATGTTCCGCTGAAAAAAGAACAAATGACAGGTTCATGCTCACAGGCCAGAGATAGGTATCCATGTTTTCACCCCGATACTTTACAGATGAACTTAGGATGCCGCAATTCTGCGGATATCATGTATGCCTTCGTTTTATCCTTCTGATTGCTCTTCTTTCGGTGCGAAGGTTCGTTTTAAAAACAGCGAGAGCACAAGCGAAACTACGCCGACCGCCAATGCGATGAAAAAGGCGCGGCTCATGCCGGCAACCAGCCCTTGCAGTACTTGGGACGGTGCCTCAGGATTTGCGGAATGGTTTAGGTACGCTTGCTGGCCAGACACCATGATGCCGATAAAAACAGCTGTGCCGATACCGCCGGCCACCTGCTGCAGCGTGTTCATGATCGCTGTGCCATGCGGATACATATGTTTCGGGAGCTGATTCAGACCGGTTGTCGACACCGGCATCATCACCATTGACATGCCAATCAGCAATGCGGCGTATAAAATGATGATGTACAGCATGCTTTCAGAAACGGTCAGCCTGCTGAAGAGCCAGATCACTACGGACATGATCAACAATCCAGGCGTAACCAGCCAGCGCGGGCCGAATTTGTCGAACAGCTTGCCCATCACTGGGGACAGCAGACCATTGATCAATCCGCCCGGCAAAAGGACAACTCCTGCAGCGAATGAAGACAGAAGCAAAGCCCGCTGCAGATAGAGCGGAAGCAGAATCATGGTAGCGAACAGGGTCACCATGACCAGAATTAGAATGATCGTTGCCAAGGTGTACATCGGATATTTAAACGCTCGAAAATCGAGAATCGGATTCGAAACGACCAGCTGGCGCCAGACAAATAGAACCAGGCTGACCACCCCGATAGCCATAAATACGAGGCTCAGCCAGCCTCCTTCCGCGCCTGATCCCATACCATAGACCAGACCACCGAAACCGAGTGTGGAAAGAATAATTGAAGGAACTTCCACTTTCGGGCGTGTCACCTCCGACACGTTCGTCAGAAAGCGGGCGGCGAACAGAATCGAGAATATGGCAAGCGGAATCACCAGATAGAACAGCCAGCGCCAGGATAATGACGCAATGATTAGGCCGGACAAAGTTGGACCAAGCGCCGGCGCGAACATGAGCACAAGTCCGATCAGGCCCATCGCCCCGCCTCTTTTTTCCGGTGGGTAAATAAACAATATTGTGTTCATCAGGACCGGAAGAATCAATCCGGAGCCCGCAGCCTGGATAATTCGGCCAAGCAAGAGAAATGAAAAGCTCGGGGCAAACCCGCAAATCACCGTACCGAGCAAGAAAAGGCTCATCGCACCAAGAAACATCTGGCGCGTGGTAAACCAGCCGGTCAGCAGCGCCGTCACCGGCATCAGAATGCCTATAACCAGCAAATAAGCGGTGGTTAACCACTGAACCGTTGTCGGTGTAACATGAAAATAATGAATTAGATCGGAAAGCGCGATATTCAATAATGTCTCATTCAAGATGGCGACAAACGCACCGATTATCAGTGCAACGGTAATGGGGCCGCGCTTGATTTCTTGCATGGTCTTCGTACTATTCGTCATCTTTTTGAAGCTCCTTATACGTTGTATAGTAAAGAAGAAAAAGAGCTTAGCGAAACGCCCGATCATTCCGCCAAGCTTTTTTCAGTTAGGTTGTTGTATGATAAAATGTTGACCTTTACACAGGAGGCGGTGACTTCGATGTTAGTCACAGGACGTACTTCAGCAGGATGTGCTGACTTCAACGTCGCTCACATTACGAATGTTTTTAGTCAACGTTCCTAAGTTCCTGCGAAAGATCCTTTCTTTCGCCAAATTCCTTAATTTCTTGCAAAAATCCTTCCTACCTTTTTCCCAGAATCTTTTCTTATAGTTTCTCCAAATCCATTAGAAATCAAAATTGTCGGGATCCGCGCCAAATCGTTTATCTTCATTCAACTCGTCAATTTTATCGATGTCTTCTGGAGACAATTCGAAATCAAAAATTTCAGCATTGCTGATGATATGCGCTTCTTTGGTTGAACGCGGAATGGTAATAATGTCATTCTGCACATCCCAACGCAGCATCACTTGGGCTGCTGTCTTGCCATATTTCTCACCGATCGCTTTCAGAGTCGGATGATCGATCAGTCCGCCGCTTCCAAGCGGTGAATAGGCTTCAACTGCGATGCCTTTTTTGTAGCAGTAATTTCGCAGCGGAACCTGAGACAAAAGTGGGTGCAGTTCGATCTGGTTGACTGCCGGAATGATTTCAGCATCCTGAAGCAGATCTTCCAGATGGTGCTCATGGAAGTTGCAGACGCCAATCGCGCGCGCTCTGCCGTCTCTATACAATTTTTCCATGGCCTTCCATGTTTCTTTGTATTTTCCGGCGGTTGGCCAGTGGATCAAATACAAATCGACTGTTTCGATGCCGAGCTTCTTCATACTTGTCTCAAACGCGGCCAGCGTGGAATCGTACCCTTGATCTGCGTTCCACACTTTCGTCGTCACAAATACATCGTCTCTTGAAAGTCCGGATTGGCGTAGCGCCTCGCCGACGCCGGCCTCGTTACGATAAATTGCCGCTGTATCGATCATCTTGTAGCCCGCTTTTAACGCAGAACGAACAGAATGAATCACTTCTTCACCGTCTTTAACTTTCCAGACACCGAGCCCAAAGCCAGGTATCGACAAACCGTTGTTTAATTTCACCGTGTCATTTAAAGCATTGATCATTTCATCCGACCCCCTTATCTCTATCATTTTCTCATACAATCGATTTCGAGAAAAGAAATTTACTTCACGTCCGAAAAAGTTGAAATTCTACTGGGCTCGGGAATGCGACCATGAGAACGAACCTTGAGTTTATGCCAAAATTGATCCAAATTCGTGACCCGCTTATTCTGAAAAAAGAACGCGCGCATCCGTAGACGCGCGCGCTCAATATATTTCGTAAATCTTGAATTGTTAATGCTGTGCCGACCAGGACCATGAGCTCATTTGTGCAGAACTATTGCTTGTTGTCTCGCCCATTTCCGACAATTGTGATGACAGATCCATGAACCAATCGCGATCGGATGTGATCAAGGCGAGGTCTGTCATGCTGCGTAATTGTTCGCCGCTTAACGGCATAATCGGGAATGGTTTAATCAGGTAGCTGAGTGTTTCAATTACCCGGCCGACTGTTGAATCTCGGTCGCAGGCGACAACTTGAATTTTGACGGTTCCTTCTTCATGATTATAGCCGACCACAAAACCATGCATGAGCTCGCCGTTCACTGTCCTTCCTTTTACCCAATCTCCCTTTTTCCATTTGGATTCCTGCTGCATCATCCTTCACCACCGATCTTGTTTATATGTCTTTCGATTTCTTCTTTCATTCGTACAGCAACCGGAATTTTTTGTTGTGACACCTGCTCCGGCCGTTCCTCGGACGACTTATTAAGTCTCGTTAGAAGCGAGGCAATCGACCATTGACCAAGATACTCCTCAAGACTCCGTTCTGCGCCGGCAAAGGCAAAATCCATAATCGTCTGGATCTTGTCGAATTCGAGATCTTGCTCACATCCGGCCGAACACCAGCTGAGTTTCAGAGGATCACATGAAATAGATTGATAGATACACGCCAGTGTGCATTCATGGGGATCGCAGCCCATCCGGTATCCGCCGCCTAGCCCTTCCTTCGTTTCGACAAGCCCGCTCTTTCTCAGAGCGCTCATGATCTTGCGAACTCTGGCCGGATGCGTGTGGACCTTCTGAGACAGTGACTCGCTGTTCCACACATGTTCGGGCGCTTTCGCGAGCACAATCAGACAATGCACCGCTATAGTAAACTGACTGTTCATTCTAGGATTCCCCTTCTCGGAGATTAGTGTAATTATAATAGATACAGTTTATAAAATCAATTGCCGAATACTGTAAAAATGCCAATGGCAGCATTTTACACGGAAAATTATAGTTATTTCGACTTTTTCAATTCGATCTCGTTCATATGACTATTTAGAAATTCTGGCTTATCAGCGCTATATTCCGAGTTGCATCTCTAATCCGAACATATTTCTCTATTTTTAGGAACAAAAAGAACATATGTTCGTGTATAATAGGTAACAGGGAGATGATTTTATGCTGAATCATTATGAGAGAAAAGTTGCGCAGATCCTGCAGAATGACATGATTATGGGGCGTACTTCCGATGCAGCCGATATCGCGTATCGAACCGGTCGAACTCTAGAGGAAGCGAAAGCAGCAATAGATAAAGTGCGGCAAACGCGAAAGATAGATGGAGGGATGTTGCTATGAGTAAAAAGACATTAGGCAACAATTTGCGCTGGGAGGCGGTACTGTCATGAGTAAAGAGACATTAGGCAGTCATATGCGGTTGGAGTCAGTACTGCCCGAACAAGCGGAACCACTTACGGGAGAATGTAAAAATAAGGAGAAGATTCCTCGTCCCGATCTGGCAGAAGATGAACTGCAGGAGATCGGCCGAACGCTAAAAATATCGATTCGTGAACGCAAACTGATCGAGCTAAGTTATTTCCGAGACGGATTTATTCGGCAAAAAATATGTTATCCGGCTCGGCTTGACGTACTTGAAAAACAACTGACGATCCGAGATCTCTACGGAATCCGTTGGAAACTGCCTATCCAAAATATTGTGGACATCCGCTTGAGTAACGGGGATCTTGATGAATAGTTGTGAATGACTTTTCATTCAACTCAAGCTGAATCTTTTTTATTGATCTTATTTTCACCTATTTTTGCTTAATTTATTTGCATTTGAAACCACTCATTGACGCTGTACTGTTTCCTGTTTTTACATGATTCATTTTTGCCGAAAAGCTCAAAATAACTTTGTACCAAACATATTGGAGGTGAAAAAGATGCGTAATCGTAATAATTTTTGGTCGTTTTTAGTTGGTTGCGGAGCAGCTACTGCCGCTATCTTTTTGTTCAGAAACAATCAGAACATCCTGCCGCAATGGGCAAAACAATCCGCACAACAGGTAGGTAAAACAGCTCAGCAGATGACCGGAGCTTTCACCCCGCAAAGCTAATTCATTCAAGATACCACCACATAAATAAGTTCTCTGCTGATTAAAAATGCAGAGGGCTTATTTGTTTTTTAATTTTTCAAACACACGCATGGCCTCGTAGTAATTGGTGATCGGATGATAATCCGTTTTTGTCAGTGGACTTTTCTCATAACCGATGCGTAGGTTTGCACGACTCAGCTTCGGGTACCATGCACCGTAACGATGATCGATGAAGTGTGCCCAACAGTAGCCGAAAAGATCTCGATAATGGCGCAGATAAAAGGCCGTATCAGGCGCTCCTTTGGCGAGAAGCGCCGAGGCACCGAGCGCTTCAGCCATCACCCAATAGTATTTATAAGCGTCAAGAATCCGGCCATCCGGAGCCATCGAAAAATAAAGGCCACCATACGTATGATCGGCTGCAGCTTTCCAAGCCGTGCGATACAGAAAAATTGCACGATCTCTGAGCCATGGCTTGCGCACGTAGTGATGCAGCTTCATCAAAAGTTTGCTCCATTCAATCGAATGGCCGAAAATGTATCCGTACAGCCGGAATTCATTGTCCTTGTAGGCTTCACGCCGGATCCAGTCCGGATGCCACTGCTGATCATACTGCTCCCAAATCAGCCCACCGGTTTGATTTGCAAGCGTAACCGTTACGGAATGCGCAAGCGTGAGCGCTCGGCGCAGAAATTCCTTGTTGCCGGTCGCTTCAAAAGCGGCAATCATTGCTTCGCAGGTATGCATGTTGGCATTTTGGCCGCGATACGGATCGGTCACTGTCCAGTTGCGGTTTTTCGCATCCAGATAAAGCTGATACGCAGGATCCCATAGGTTCTTTTCAAGAATTTGCACGTGTTCATCTAGCAGCGGCCGTGTTCCGCCGATGCCCGCTTTGTTTGCCGTCGCCAGTGCAAGCAAAACAAAAGCTTGGCCGTACATATATTTTCCGGCATCGGTCACTGTCCGCTTTTCCGCCATCCAAAAATAGCCGCCATATTTATGGTCGTGAAAGACTTCTTCAAGAAAACGCAGACCTTGTTCCGCCATGGATTTCCAATGCTTTGGTCCGCCAAGCATGAAACCGACACTGAATATGTAAATGAAGCGTGCGGTGCCCACGAGTGATTTGATTTCCGAGTCGCAAATCGTGCCATCATCCAGGTAGCAATGATAATAACCACCATTCACCTGATCGATACACTGCGGATCATAAAAACGTATTGTTTCAAAAATCTGCGTCCTCAGCCAATCCGCATCGCAAAATTGTGGTTCGCCGCTAAGCTCATTGTTGTGCATCGATCAGGCCCTCCCCAATTCGGTTAAGTATCACATTTTCGAATAGACCTTATTATAGTATTATGCGAACCGCTTGTTTGCGGTTATTCGGAATTGACGTGGATTCGGTTTGGGGTTGTGGAACCCTGAGAGGATTATCGTTGTTAAATTTGATTTTCGTTACTACTTTTTGCGATTTTGTTACTATTTTCCAACGGTTAGTTACTACTTTTTCGTCATTCGTTACGATCCCTAATTTTCGTTACTACTTTCAGCGATTTCGTTTCGACTTTCCGGCGGTTAGTTACTACTTTTTCGTAACTCGTTACGATCCCAAATTTTTGTTACTACTTTTTGCGATTTTGTTTCGACTTTTCGGCGGTTAGTTACTACTTTTTCGTAACTCGTTAAAAATTCAGATTTGGAGAAGTCCATATTTCTGCGTAATAACTATTACATTGCAAATCTCAGGTTATCACTCTCCCCACAAAAGTAAAAAAGGACCTTTCCGGCTCACCGGAAAGATCCAGATTTCTTAGATCAGGTACTTGGTTTTTTCACGAAAAAGGTGAGGATCAAGGCAATTAGGCATAAAAAGGATGCCACGAAAAAGGCGGTGTCAACGCCGTGGATCAGGCCGCCGACGCCGTACTTTTGTGGATTGAGCGCGCTTGATGCCATAACTGTGAACAAAAGCGCCGTACCAATTGAACCCGCGACCTGACGCATCGTGTTGTTCATCGCTGTACCATGCGGAATCAGGTGACGCGGCAGCTGGTTGAGACCAGCGGTTGTCGTTGGCATCAGCACCATTGACAGGCCCATCATCCGCACCGCATTGATGATGGCGAGATAAGTGAATGATGTGTTTGCGCTCAGTCGACTCATTAGCAGCGTCATTGCGAGCAATATGCTGATCCCGGTGATTGACAGTCCGCGCGCGCCGATTTTATCGAAAATTCTTCCCGTGATCGGCGACATCGCGCCCATGATGATCGCACCGGGCAAGAGCATCAAACCTGATTTCAGTGGCGAAAACCCGAGCATCGTCTGCATATAGATCGGCAGCATTGTCGCGCCGGCGATGAAGACCGAGAAGGATAGCATGCCGATCGTCGTTGTCAATGTAAAAATTGGATAACGAAACACGCGAAATTCAAGGATCGGTTGTTCAAGCCTGAATTGTCGCAGAATAAAGACGGTTAATGCTGCAGCACCCGCAACCAATGTGATGAGTACTTCAGAATCCCCCCAGCCACGGCTTCCGGCGATACTTGATCCGTAAAGCAGACCGCCGAAACCCAATGTGGACAGAAGAATCGACAGCACATCCAGCTTCGGATAGGTCAATTTGGTTACATTTTTCAAGATAAAATAGGCAAGGATAAAGTCGATCAAGGCGACTGGAAGCACGACATAAAAGAGAATTCGCCAGGAATAATGGGTGATCAGCCATCCGGACAGCGTTGGCCCAATCGCAGGTGCGAAGCCGATTACGAGCCCGAAAATACCCATCACCGAGCCGCGTTTTTCAATAGGAAAAATAATAAACATCACCGCCATCATCAGCGGCATCATGATTCCTGCGCCAATCGCTTGGATAATTCTTCCGACAATCAAAAAGATAAAATCATTCGAGACGAGGCAAACAAGCGTGCCAAAGGTGAATGACCCCATCGCGAACAGGAACAGGCTTCGCGTTGTGAACCTACCCTCCAGGAAGGCCGTAATTGGAATCATGATCCCATTGACAAGCAAAAATACGGTCTGGAGCCACTGCACCATGACCGAAGTTAAATGCAAATCGTGCATGATACTCGGAAGCGCGGTGACCAGCAACGTCTGATTCAGGATCGTTACAAAACCGCCCGAGATAAGCACAAGAACGATCGGCACAACGTTAAGATTTTCGTGTACTTGGAATCGTTTCTCCTCCACTACACTCATTCCATCACTTCTTTCTTCACATTCATGATTGACAATGCCGATTATGTAACGCAACGATCATCAGCACCGGGCAACCCTTTCATCATATCATGAAAAATTCGATTGTGATAGAACTACGAAACTCTCCAAATACCTGTACCAAAAATCATGTTCAATGTACATGTGACCGCCTGAACCCCGGCAAGATCCGCACTTAGTGTATCCGCACCAACCCACTGTTCACCTGAACGTTAATTTTATATTTGCCCGTTCCTTTTATACCGCTGATCCCGTTTTCATCGGATTGTCTATTTTTTAATGGAATGCTGCATCGAATGATTCCACTTGATGATGTGCCATTTAGGCGGAAATCTGCGCTATTGGGAAGAGCAAGCTGTGCGATTCCGGAATTTACGGTGACACGAATTGGTCCGCTTAGAGCGTCTATACCCATGTTCAAGTTGCCCGAATTTACTTGAGCAATGACCGAACCCGATAAATGCTTTACGCCGAGATTTCCAGATTGTACGTTAAGATCCGCCGAATTGGCAGTCAAACGGTCTAGGCTCAAATTGCCTGATTTTACTTCAGCTTGAAATGATTTCGCCATAACATGGGACACATTCATCGATCCTGAAGATACATTTGCCGCAAATTTGCTGTATGTTTGATCGCGCATTCCTCCATCAAATCTGAGTGTTGCGGATCCGGCATGAAAGAGTAGCGACCTTTTATAGGATCGCGGAAGTGTAATTGTTAATTTGTCACGGTTCCACCATGAGAAGACGCTAGAGTATCGTGATACACTCACCTGAATGGTATCGCCTGTCTTCCGGACACTAACTTTTCCTCTGCCCCTGAGCACTGCCTTTACTTTATTGCCATTGCCAAGCTTGACTTCTGTCCCTACATTAGACACATCTACATTGATTTTTTCTACCTGATTCGTCACTTCTGCTGATGTTTGCTGCTTGCCAAATGGCAGCCATTGAAAACGGATCGGGTTAAAAAACAGAACATACAGCGCAACAACAATTGCCAGTACAATCGCAAAGCGTTTCATGATCCAATCTCTCCTTTTACTTTTTCCTATATAAACCGTTGATTTTCACGCGTACCAACCGGCAATTTTTCTTTTGTATGTATAGTATAAAAAAACACCGGCGATTAAAAAACCGTCCGGCGTAATATAAAAAAATAAGACTTAAGCATTAGCGAACAAAAACGGATTAAGCTTCCGTCTCGTCCTGCCATCCTTTACAGACATCAATCCATGATTTACCGTTTCCGAGCGTATATAAGTCATCAATCGTCAGCTCAATTGCTGAATTGCTGCTTCCGCATGCGGGAAATACGGTTTCGAATCGTTTCAGCGACTCATCCATAAACACCGGCCAATCTTGATTCAGCGCGAACGGGCATACCCCGCCGACCGCGTGGCCAACGAGTTCCAGCGTTTCTTCCGGCGAAAGCATATGCGCTTTGAAACCAAACTCGCCACGAAATTTTTTGTTGTCGATTTTCGCGTCCCCCGCCATGACAACCAGCATGGCGCCTTCTTTATTCTCACCCCTGAAGGCAAGTGTTTTCGCAATCCGTTCCGAGGCGACATGCAAATGCTCCGCCGCCAGTTGTACCGTTGCACTTGAGAGTTTCAGTTCAATAACATCCTTTTCACGACCGACCGTACGGAAATAAGCTTTTACTTTATCAACAGACATGATGATGCCCCCGTTCAATTTACGTTTACCGTTCAGTTTAGCAAAAAATGGTGATCTGTCAATTCATGATGTCACTCAATTTTCACTTTGCAAAATCTACTGATCTATTATAAATTTAAACTATGTTTGCGTTTGCCACACTTAAGATTTGGCGGCGCTTAGGGAAAAAAATAAAGAAGGGGTTGCGCATGGCAGACATTTTGACGGGAAAAGACATTTGCGGCCAGTACAACGATATTGAAAACGACACGTTCGGATCCGAGGATCACCGATTTACGCTCACAAAAATAGCGAAAGAAGCGCTATATGACGCGGCTTGCGCCTTCAGCAGCAACGGAAAAAACCTGGTGACCTACAAGGAATGGGCAAACCATCCGGAAAACTACGACGATTATCACACCGAGAACATTAAACAAATGGTCGATTATATAAAAGAAGGCGGATCACTCCCTCCAATGATCGTCAATAAGGATCTCGGCTTGTATGATGGGCAGCATCGGCTAACCGCCTTCAGCCTGATTCCAGAAATTAAGGAAGTTGAAGTTTATAAAGAAATATGAGAAGAAATCGGAGGTTGAGGCCTTCGATTTTTTTACGCCTTGATGGCTGCGTCTTTTTTGAGGATTTTCGTAATTAGATAATCGAAACAATACCTGACCGCAGCAATGGCAAACACAAGCAAATGGCGATCATCATTCAGCCCCACGATTTCAGGGAAAAGAAAAAGAGCGAACAGCATGCCAACAACGGCAACTTCCGTCATCACGAGTAAGGTGATTTTATTGAAGTTCTCTGGCGAAACCTCATTTTTACTCAACAGTTTAATGTTACGCTTATTCAGAATCAGGTGGAGCAAGCTGCTTTCAAAATTGTATCTTAATAATTGAATGTACCCTATTAGCAAGCACAAAAGAGCTATACCGAAAACGACTGCCGTAATATAAAAGAACATAGGCTCACCTCCTTAGATTGGAAGGTATTTTTAAAATAGGCTGCCAGAAACGATGAATGGTGCGGAGCAGTTGCTCGCTATAAAAAATTGGTAAAAAGGCGAGCATTTTTTCTTCGCTTGTTCTTTGTTAATAGTGTACCAGATACTGAAAAAGATGGCTCCGTTTATCACGGAACCATCTTTTTGATTTACCGGCATGCCGGATGCCACGGAAATTGCGGGCACCACCATGGTCTTGGCGGACGAGAAGACGGCGGCCACGGAACACCCGGAGGAGGAGTCGGACCAAGATACGTCAACCCGGACATATCCGTATAATGCTCTTGGTGCTGAACCCATCTCCTTTGTTGCGGCAGATAGACATTCATGCTTACCATACCAGTATTCGGGTTGATACCAAGCAATTGGATCGTCATCATTCGGCCATAGCTGGCCAGTCGCGTTTGGTAAAAATGTCCCCGTCTGCCACGGTTGAGCTCCTGCTGAATCGCACTCGGCGGAACAAGAAACGGTTGCGGTTGTTCACGTTCATCGTCGTAATAGACGACCGGATCTTCTTCAATTGGAAACTGATAGGGATTGTAGAACGTGTACCCATCTTCACGTGGATCATCATACATTTCTTTACACACCTACCTATCTGGTTTGTAATAATGTATGCCGGGCGATTTCATTAGGATGGGCAGGTACCCAAGTACATGAGCCTAAAAAAGTTGTATTTTTGGGAAGTTGATGGTTTTTACTGGTGTAAACACTTCTTTGTGTTTTTTTAGCTTATATTGTTGGAGCTTAATTTTGTTGGGTTTGGGTCTATCCTCTATTTTTCCTCATTGGTTTTCACTTTTCACTCGTTGGTTTTCACTTACTGTTTCAATTTTTCTCAGAGAGTTTGTTATTCTGCTGTTCGGATGTCTGCATCTCAATATTTTTATTTTTACCTATTGACAGTGAATTGCACATATATTATTTTTAGGGTAGCTATTTTGCATTACAAAGTAGCTGTTTTTTAACATCGGTATCTTGCTTTACATAATACCTGTCAGGAAAGGAGCTGCCATGTCTGTACGGAGCCAGCTTTTGAAAGGTGTGCTTGATGGTTGTGTGCTTTCGATCATTGAGAAGGAAACGGTGTATGGTTACGAATTGTCGAAAAAGCTGCAGGAGGCCGGATTGGATGATGTCAGTGAAGGGACGATCTACCCGGTGCTGCTGCGGCTGCAGAAAAATGGTTATATTCGCGGAGATATGCGCCCGTCGGAATCGGGACCGAACCGCAAATATTATTCGCTGACCGATGAAGGCCGTGCCGCGCTTAATGAACTGGCGGTGGAATGGGAGCGCATTGCCGAGCCGGTCACTTCACTTATGAAAAGGGGGAACAAAAATGATTAGTTCCAAACAGTTAATCTCTGAAAACAATGAAAAACGCAAGCTGCTGAACAAGGAAAATGAAAAATATTATGGAGATTTGCTGCTCTATATCCGGCTGCAAATGCGGCTTTCTGAGCAGCAGAGTGAAGAACTACTGATGGAGCTGCTTGATCACTTAATCGAGGGACAAAGCGAGGGCAAAACGGCGCAGCAAATTTTTGGCGATAACCCGAAAAAGTATGCGGATGAAATCATCAGTGAGCTGCCTAATGAGCGGCCAGGACATATTTTCTCTTTTATTGCTTATCTTGCTTTCAATCTGATTTCCTGGCTATTAATTATTCGAGGCGCCGTGACATTCGTCTTCTCCTTTTTCAAGCATGTGGACGAGACGGTTTACATTGTAAAATCAGGTCTCTCAACCATTCTCTTTATTGTTTCTATAGGAGCGATCATTTGGTATCTTTTTTTTCTTGTTCGTAAAACACTTTTTAATGAACGCTCGAGTAAACGAAAAGATGCGATTAAAGCCGGCTGGCTGGTGCAGGATTTTTCGCTCTCAATATTCTGAGTGGCTATTTCATCCCCAACTTCGGTCCATCTTTCACATTCGGATGGTTGCCGTCCCTGGTCAACGGCGCACTCTTGTGGCTGATCTGCTTCTGGGCGAAGAAAAAGTTTAATATCATTTAAGTTCAAGGAGGTTCACCCATGTACAAACGAACAGTTGAACGAATTGTAGGTATCATTGGATTAGTCATCGCCGGTCTTCAAACTGGTGCGGGAATCTTTTCTCTTGTCGTTGCACATAGTTCCATGCTGAAATCAAAAATGTTAAGTGCCGATTCAGCAGATCATGTTCATGCGCAGCTTGCCGAAATGAACAGAGTCGGCACAAGCTTTTTAATTTTTAGCGGTCTTGCATTCGTTTTGGCCCTGTGTGCGATTTGCCTGTTAAGTGCAAAAAGGAAGGGAACAAAATCCGGTATTCTGCTCGTTTCTGCAGGAGTCATCATCCTCGGCAACCTGCTTGTCGCCGGACCAAATCCAGGCATGTTCTCAGCCGCATTGCTCATGATCTCCGGTATCATTACTCTCCAAAGAAAGCCAAAACTTTATTAAAAGCGCTCTGACTCATCCGTTTTTATGAAACGCATTTTCCCTTTCCAGCGTACTTTTTTATACTATAAGAAAGTTCATAAATTTTAAGGAAAATAGTATAAGTGCAACTAAGTCTTCGCCTTTGTTAAAGGCTTGGCGAAGCCAAGTTTTCTAATAGTAAAATGCGAGGAGGTTCCCGATGAACGAATATGAGTTGCACGCTTATGAGGAAGTCATGGCATGGAAGCGTAAGCTGCTTAAGCCCTCGAGCTTGTTGAATCGTATGTCGAAAAAGATGCAGACGAAGATCAATAATTATTTCCCCGAAAAAATCCAGAACGCGATTACCGCGGCAATAAAAAATATGGTTCAGGCAACACTTACTGGATCCCATCTGATCACGAAGAAAAATCATTCCAAGGGGCTTACTTTGGCTGAAAAAGATCGCTTAGTCACCGAAAAACTGTCGGCATACAGGAAAACAGCTGTTCTGGAAGGCGCGGGAACAGGTGCCGGCGGTATTCTGCTTGGTCTCGCTGATTTTCCGCTTCTTCTTTCGATCAAGATGAAGTTTCTTTTCGATGCCGCCTCTATTTACGGATTTGATACAAAAAAATACGAAGAGCGGATCTTCATTTTACAAATCTTCAAGTTGGCTTTTTCGAGTGATGACGTTCGGAGCGAAACATTCAAGATCATTGAAGACTGGGATGAGCGCAAACAAGATTTCTTGGATATGGACTGGCAGGAATTCCAGCAAGAATACAGAGACTATCTTGATTTTGCTAAAATGCTTCAGTTGATGCCTGGAATCGGTGCAGCGGTCGGCGCGGTCGTCAATTACAATCTGCTTGACCGGCTCGGCGAAACAGCGAAGAACTGCTATCGGTTGCGCCTGCTGAGCATCCCACCATACTCGTAAATTTCCAAACAAAAAAACAGGCCGGAAACGAACACAATTTCGTTCGTTCCCTGCCTGCTCACAAAATCTTGCTCAAAAATGCTTTTGTTCGCTCCTCTTGAGGGTGTTCGAACAATTGGCGTGGTTCGTTTTCTTCTATTATATAGCCGCCGTCCATGAAGATGACACGATCACCGACTTCGCGGGCGAAGCCCATTTCGTGGGTGACCACAACCATCGTCATTCCGTCTTTTGCAAGCTGCTTCATAACGTCGAGCACTTCACCGACCATTTCCGGATCGAGCGCGGAGGTCGGTTCGTCGAACAGCATCATTTTCGGCTCCATCGCCAGCGCCCGCGCAATTGCGATACGCTGTTTTTGGCCTCCGGATAATGAATCCGGATAAGCATCCGCTTTTTCCGCAAGTCCGACCTTGCCAAGCAACTCCAGTGCTTTTTCCTTTGCATGTTCCTTGCTTACCTTTTTCACTTTGGTCGGTGCGAGCATAATGTTATCGAGTACGGTCATATGTGGAAACAAATTGAACTGCTGGAACACCATGCCTACATCCTGGCGAATTTTATTGATGTTCGCCTTCTTATCGGCAATGTCTGTGCCTTCGATGTATACGTGTCCGGATGTGATGGTCTCAAGCAAATTAATGCAGCGAAGCAATGTGGATTTGCCGGAACCGGACGGACCGATGACCACCACTACTTCTTGCTTGTTTACTTCAAGATTGATTTTCTTTAAGACTTCATTGTCGCCAAACGACTTCTTCAGATCTTCCACTTTTATCATCATTTCGTTGCCATTCTCCTTTCCAGGCGATTAACAAGGAAACTCATGCCAAGCGTCAAAATGAGATAGATGAAGGAGATGGTCAGATACGGAGTCCAGACGATCGCATACTGTGCGCCCATCGCTTGCGCCCAATAAGTTAGTTCCGGTGCTGCAATAGCAGCAAGCAGTGAACTGTCCTTAATTAAGCTGATAAATTCATTCCCCATCGGCGGGAGCACTCGGCGAACAGCCTGCGGCAATATAATGTAGCGCATCGCCTGAACCTTGTCCATTCCTAAAGAACGCGCAGCCTCGGTTTGTCCCTCGTCAATTGATTGAATACCGGCGCGGAAGACTTCGGCGATATAGGCCGCCTCATTCAACGATAGCGCAATAATGCCGGAAGCAATACCATTCGACTGATGAAAAATCGCCGGAACAACGCCAAAGTGAATGATCAGGATCTGAACAAATAACGGCGTTCCCCGAAAAAAAGCTATGTAGCAGACAAAAGGTAACGACAACCACTTGTTACTGAGCATTTTCCCAAAGCAGACGAGCAGCCCGAGGATCGTTCCGAAAACAATACCGGCAAGCGAAAATCCGATCGTAAACAATGTTCCACTAGCAAAGAAGGGCAAGTATTCTTTAATAATCTCAAAAGGGTTAACGCCCAACTAAATCCTCCCCTAACTTGAAAGAGTTGCTTAACAAAATGTTAAGCAACTCTCATTTATCAATTCCTAAATTGACAAATTATTTCTGTGCTTGCAATTTCGCAAGATCCGGTTTTTTGTCAAACCATTTCTGATAAATCTTCGTATAGGTGCCGTCATCAATAATTTTTTTGATCGCCTTATCGAAAACCGGCTTCAGCTTGCTGTCCTTCGGATACATGATGCCATAGAATTCGCCTTCGAATGTGTTTTCGTCGCCAACTGTTTTCAGGTTCTTGCCTGGGTTGTTTTTCACGTAATAATCCATTACACCGTTATCGGCAACAACAGCGTCAGCTCCATGGTTGAGCAATTCCATAATTGCAAGGTTCACGGTTTTGAATTTTTTGATCTTCGGATTGTTTTTGCCAAGTACCTTTTCAACGGCAAATTGTCCGGTTGTCCCTTGTTGAACGGCTACGGTTTTCCCCTTCAGGTCTTGAGCTGTTTTGATTTTACTATCTTTAGGCACCATGATTTCATTGATAGATCTGAAGTAAGGATTTGAGAAATCATAGGTTTTTTCACGGTCACTGGTGATTGAAATTGCGGAAATACTCATGGCTGCCGTTTTTGATTTCAGTTCGGCAAAGACCGGATCCCAGCCGACGTTAACCAGCTTGTATTTATAGCCGGAAGCTTTGCTGAGCGCGTCCATGATATCCACATCAAAGCCAACCATTTTACCCTTGTCCAGCGTTTCGAATGGCGGGTATGTTGCATCATTAACGACGCGCAGAACTTTTTCCTTTGTAACTTTCTTATCGGAACTTGAAGAACTGCTTCCTGCCGAACAGGCAGAGAAGATCATGACGAATACAAGTAACACTGAAAGCAAGGATAACTTCTTTATCATCAAAATTGCCCCCTGTTTCTTTCTGATTAGTATGTGTAATTAAAACATTTATAATTATACCCTGTCCATTGGAGCAATGGCAATACGAAAGTTGAATTTTAAAAAAATTAAAGACATTTTGACGAATGCATTGGAGTCAGATTAAATACAAAAAAATAAACCGAAGCGGCAATTATGACCGCTTCGGTTCACTAAGTATATTTTTTTAGAACTTATCAACCGATGACTTTTACTCGTTCATCAATCGGTGCGAATGATTTTTCGCCTGCTGGAGCAGCGATGTTGCCGAATGGCATCTGAGCACGCAGTTTCCAGCTCTTTGGAATGTCAAAGGCTGCCTGAACGCCTTCATCAACCAGTGGATTGTAGTGTTGAAGTGACGCGCCAACACCGATTTCAGCCAGTGCAGTCCAAACAGAGAATTGTGCAATTCCTGTGCTGTGTTCCGACCAAATCGGGAAATTATCAGCATAAAGTGCGAATTGTTCCTGAAGGCCTTTAACTACATCCTGATCTTCAAAGAAAAGGACTGTACCGACGCCGGCGTTAAATGAAGCAAGCTTTTGGGCAGTTGGATCGAACGATTGACCTGCAGGGATAACCTTGCGCAGTGCTTGTTCTGCAATGCCGCCTTCGCCCCACAGTTTATTGCTTTCCTCGCCAAACAGGACAACTGCATGTGCAGTTTGTGAGTTAAACGCTGATGGCGAATATTTTACAGCATCTTGGATAGCCTTAACAATTTCTTCCTTGCTTGCCTTAACGTTTTTATCTAGGGCATAAATGGATCTGCGGTTTTCAATTGCTTCGATAAATGACATAGGTAAAACACTCCCTAACTAATTAATTTTTCTTTACTTACATAAGTATAGTACTTGATTAAAAAAAAGTAAATCATTTTGTTTCTTCGATTTCGGTTCCGGTTCCCGAATACCATTTATCCGCCCAATTATGGACTTCATCCAAAATAGGTTTCAATTCTCTCCCCATCTTAGATAGACGATAGGTAACCTGGATTGGATATCCGGTATCGACAAGCCGTTCAATGATGCCCATTTCTTCCAGTTCTCTTAATCGTGCGGACAGCATCCGATCGCTTAATTCCGGTATCGACCCGGAGATCGTACTAAAATGAGTTTCCCCATTTAAGAGCACTTCTATAATCAAACCATTCCACTTTTTGCCTAAAATTTGAAAAGCCTTTTCGAGTTTGGGACAGACTGAAATTGATCTCTGCATAACTATTCACCCCTGTATCTATTGTACTACACATACAATAAATTACCTACTAACATTTTTTAACTAGGTGTTTTCTTTCTACAATTTAGACAAATCGGCGAACAAGCTCATGATTAGCACTGGTGAACAAGCAATTGATGCAGTAGGAACTCGATTCGGTCTGACTTTTTTGGATTCCCGCCTAACTTTTTTGGGATTTGGTCTATCTTTTTTTGTTTAGGTCTAACTTTTGTTTTTCGGTCTAACAAATTCGGGATTCGGCCTAACTTTTTCGCGATTCGGTCTAACTTTAAATTTTATATTATACTTGCTTCTTTTCAGTTTGCGCCTGCCTGCTGAATGGAAAAAGTCCGCTGTTCATATATAAAATCAAAGAGAGAAAAAAACAGATAACCGCAAACAGGCTGACGGAGACAAATCCCCCTGTATTTGCGTAAAGCATCCCGGCGATTGATGAGCCAATTGTCGTTCCAAGGTACATCAACGCGTTGGCAAGCGAAGAAATCGTGCCCCGCGCTGTCGATGACAGCTGCTGGAGCAAGCTCATCATTATTGGAAAAATCATGCCTAAGAGGAAAAAAAGACAAAAATAAGCTGCTTTTACATAAATAATTCCAGGCACGAAAGGAAGGAGCATGTAGATCACAATAGCGAGTGCCATTCCGCAAGCAAAGGACACTTTCATGCCTATCTTCTGAACAAAGCTGCTACTGAAAAAGCTGCTCAACACGTTCCCGAGACCGAGGAACAAAAATACGGTGCCAATGCTTGCTACATCCAGCTTGTATTGATCGGATAGCCATGTCCCGATAAACGAAAACGCCGCAAAGTTGCCCGTCTGAAAAATAAAATAAGCGAGAAAAGCACGGTTTGAACCCGGCGTACGAAGCAAGGAGCGATAATTTTCAAGAATAGAACGACGTAATCCGTTCTCCAGCACCGGCGGCATCGACGGGAGCATGAAAGCAATGAGAAACACAAGTACAAAGGAACCGACGCTAATCACGATGAACGGAATCCTCCATCCGAAAGAAGCGAGATAGCTGCCAATTGGGACGCCCAATGTCTGAGCAATAGCAAGACCTGCGGTTGCAATACCCATCGCTTTCAATATTTTGTCTTTCGGAACCAACTGCGGAATAGCTGCCCAGACTTGCGGTGAAGTAACTGCTGCGCTCACTCCGGCAAAAAAGCGGAAAAGGATCATCATCCAAAAGTTGGAGGCAAAACCACATAAAAATGTGAAGACTCCGAATCCGATCATACCGGAAACCATCACTGTTTTCCGATTCCATCCATCTGACAGCGGACCGACGATCAATGCGAGCGCAGTTTACCCAAGTGCATACGCAGACACGATCCAGCTCGAGTGCTCAACCGAAATCCCATAAACCTGCCGAAGGGTTGGCAGCAAAGGAGAGACAATGAATGTATCTGTCCCAATGACAAACATCATACAGAAAAACACGCCTACTTTTGTTTTCAAAAATGGAAACACCTCTTTTCTATTATTCGAATATAATCGAACAATAGAAATTATAAGATGGATCATGATATAATGCAATTAAGAAATAAAATCGGCAGGTGAAAACGGTGCGAACATTGTACCACCCAAGTCTCCAAGAAATGAGCCTCCCAACGGTACTTTACGCCCTTAGCGACCCCATCAGGCTGGATATTGTCCGGCGATTAGCCGAAAATGGCGAACAGTCCTGCGGTGCTCTGAATCTTTCCGGACCTAAGTCAACGCTTTCTCACCACTTCAAGGTCTTAAGAGAATCAGGTGTGATCCAAACGAGAATAGAGGGAACTCAGCGATGCATTTCAATAAGGAACAAAGACTTGAATGCGCTTTTTCCCGGACTTCTTGATGCTGTGCTCCATAGCCTAGATAATAAAAATTATGCTGAATTAAAAAAATGACTTTTCCCACTCGAGGAAAAGCCATTTTACTATTTTTAAAAAGCCTGTCTATGATTCATTTATTTAGTTCATGACCTCTATGTATCTCATCCCAGTTCATTGTCCGCTCCATTTTTCGTTCAATGTGGTCAATCGGATGGAATCCGTATTGCGCATAAAGTCCATGCGCGTCACCAGTTGCAAGCTGGAAACTGACCCCTTTCAACTGAGGATGGTTTGTGATTGTGCTGATCAGCCATTTGCTTAAACCCCGTCCTCTGTACTCGGGAACAACGAACACATCACCGAGCCATGCAAATCGGACAAGATCGGAAACGACCCGGGCGAAACCGACCTGCTTTGCCTTTCCTTCTGTAGGATTCCCTTCATAGATTCCGTAGCAAAGAGTCGAATTTCGAATAGCCTCCACTACGAGATCTTTTGTGATCTCTTTCGCCCAATACGATTCATTGTGCAGAAAATCATAAATCACATCTACATCCAAGAAGTTTTTATTTGTGTCGATGGTAAATCCATCGTTGTTTGTCCATGATTGTTGGGCCATGTTCACGAGCATCCTCTCGTTTCATTATTTTCAGCAAAAAAAGAAATAGGGCAGCTGCACCTCATTTTCCCGCCAAAGGATTTATGTACTTGACCCCTTCGATTGTTTCTCCGATTGGGCCGTCTTCTGTAAAAATTGAAGCAACACCATTCGTATGAGCGACAGCCCAAATTTGTGCATCCCAATAATGCATCTGATGCTTTTGCACCGCTTGGATGGCCATCACTATCTCTTCCTGTGTTAGAGGCAGAACAGTCATCAGATGAGTGAATCTGCGAACTGTTTGATGCAGCCAATTAAGATCGCATTGGTTTCTCATCATTACAGCGGTGAACTCCGACAGATTTTGAGTGGAAAGGCATAATTGACCTTTAAAACGATCAAGCGTTTCAATCGCTTTTCGTTGCTTATTGCCTTTTTTGTGATCCCACGCATAGATAAGTATGTTCGTGTCAACCAATATTGTCTCATTGCTCATAATCGGAGTTCCTCCGGTAACGATCTTCATACAGTTCGTCTCTGCTCCACTTTAAGTCATGAAGCGTCGATTTTTTCATCTGATGAATCAATTCATCCCATTCTTGATCTTTGTCCTCGAACGACTTTAAGTACAGTTCCAATCCTTCGCGTATGACTTCAGCCTGAGGCACGCCTTTAGACGCAGCCAATTCTGACAATTGCTTATCCAAATGATCAGTTAAGTAGATTTGTTTTCGTTTCATTTCGAGCAACCGCCAATCATATACATCATATATATACATTATACATCATTAGGGTTGTAGCGAAAACAATTTAATTTCTCCTCGGACAAACTCAATACTAATCTATTTCAATTTTCACACCCTATTTATATCATGCTTCCACTGGATGTTTTGAAATCGAAATCGACATAAACGCTGCAAGTAAGCAAACTGCTCCTGCTGCTATGAAAGGAACCGTGTAGCTTCCAAGCCAGTCGCGCATCGCGCCCGCGCCAAATGCAGCTACGGACGCACCGACTTGGTGAGCATCTGCAACCCAGCCGAAAATCATGCCCGCCTTAGCATTACCGAATTCCTTTGCAGCGAGTTTAACCGTCGGCGGAACCGTGGCAATCCAGTCAAGACCATAGAATACGGAAAAGATCATCAGCATCGGACTCGCCTCGTCAAGTGCATAAGGCAAAAAGAGCAAAGAAAGTCCGCGCAGACCGTAATACCAGAAAAGCAGTTTACGGCTGTCCATCCGATCCGACAGCCAGCCCGAAAGTGTTGTGCCCACGAGATCAAACACACCCATCAACGCCAGGAGTCCCGTGGTCGTTACCTCAGATATGCCATGATCATGGCCAGCCGGAATCAAATGTGTGCCGATCAAGCCGTTGGTTGAAAAGCCGCAGAAAAAGAATGTGCCTGCCAGCAGCCAGAATGTGCGGTTGGCCAGCGCCGAACGAAGCGCTATAAGCGGCACGAGAAATGAGTTTCCCTTGATTGGTTCCGGTTGAACAAGTTCCTTAGATCCATAGGGAGCCAAGTTCATATCATAAGGATGATTCCGCATCCAGAGTGCGACAATGATCATTGCCAAGACGACTACCAAAACAACCGTATACATGGCGTATCTCCAACCCGCACCAACTGTAATTTATGCGAGCATCGGCAAGAAAAGCAGCTGCCCGGTTGCACTGCTTGCAGTCAGCATACCGACAACAAGTCCCTTGCGCTCAACAAACCAGTTATTACTTACCGTTACACCAAGCACATTCGCCATCATCCCTGTAGCGAGTCCCGAGATCAGACCCCATAAAAGCTCAAATTGCCACAGAGCAGTCATCATTGGTGTGATCGCCAAACTGAGCGCAAGAACCGCCAGCGAGCCTACCACCACTCGACGAATACCAAACTTTTGCAGCAACGCCGCTGAAAAAGGACCCACCAGTCCGTATAATAAAATACCAATTGAAATCACACTGGAGATGCTTCCGCGACTCCAACCAAATTCTTGTTGAAATGGGACAATGAGAATACTCGGCATTGCCCGGACACCCGCAGATACGAGAAGCGTAATAAACGTTACGAGAACAACAACCCATCCATAATAAAGCTTTGCTGATTTTACACGCACTTCCACTTGATGTTCACTCCATCTCCTGTTTTCGCTTCGTTGTACATACAACTTTATTCAAAATTCATTATTCTTCAAGTTGATCGCTTGATCGCACAAGCTCTTTAGATAAAAAACCGGCTGTCTCTTTTCCAAGAATTTGTTCATACCTGTTATGCAACCGCTTTGACGCCATGCGGATCTCTTCTTCTAGTGCCTTTCCATTCTCTGTCGGATAAACCAATACGGATTTTCCTTGGGCAGTTCTGTTCACTAACCCCTTTCCTTCCAGCTTCTCAATAAATCGAGTCAGCGTAGAAGGTGCAATATCAAGTTGATCCGCTAACTTTTTCTGTGTGCTCCCCGGATCTCTAATCACCAGAAGCAATAGATAACCGTACATTGGGCTGAATCCGGTCGTTGCAAATTCCTCATCCGCCATTTTCGTAATCACCCGGCTAAGACGATTTGTCGTAAAATAGAGACAATCTTTCAAAAAGTCCCCCATAGTCTGCAACTCCTTTCTTAACTGATCGATTCATTTGTATGTACAACTAAATATAATTTGTGCAGACACTCCTGTCAAGCAGTTTTTATATATATGGGGTTAGATGAACATATCGTCTATTGTAGATCATTACTCTTGATATTCGGTTCCGCTTTAATAGATTCTGGTTTCACTTTTGGTGATTTCGTTTTTACTTTATTCTCGTTGGTTTTCACTTTGGCTCCGTTCGTTTTTACTTTTCATTTATTAGCTTTAACTTTTGAGATTCGTTTTCACTTTCTTTTTTTAGTTTTCACTTTTTCTTGGTTCGTTTTAACTTTTCATTCATTAGCTTTAACTTTCGAGATTCGTTTTCACTTTTCGCTCGTTGGTTTTCACTTTTTCTTGGTTCGCTTTAACTTTTCACTCATTTGATTAACTTTCGAAATTCGTTTTCACTTTTCACTCGTTGGTTGGAAAAAGAACCAGGCTTGCACCTGGTTCTTCTCTCATTTTATTCATTTAACGGACGGATCGGCAGCAGCATGCCGACTAGCGCAATACCCGCGGCGCCGAGAAAAATCGGATGCATCGAATTTCCGGCTGCAACAAATGACAGTGTGAGAAAAACGGCCAAATCACAGCAAGAATCCACAATAGACAGTAGTGAAATTGTCGTCGCTCGAACTGACGACGGAATGTAATCATTACTGATCTGCGAATAGATCGGGTAACGGATCACTTGAACGATCCGTAGCAAAATAAAGACGCCGATCGCCAGCCACAATCCCGAGCCGGCATACGCAGCCAGCACCAAACCTGCAACCGATAACGCACCGGTCACGAACATCAATGCAATTCGCGAATAATGACTGCTCAACCAGCCGATGGATCGCGAGGCGAAGAAGCCAAGCACGGCTGCTCCGGCATAGAAAAAGCCGATCGCGCTTACCGGAACACCGGCGTGGGTCAGAAATGGCTGGTCAAAATTTTTAAAGACTGCGCCGACCGGAATGAACACCAGTGTCACATTCAGAAACATCAAGAGCAGCAGCGGTTTCCGACGGATGACAAGAAAGCCTTCCTTGATCTGGCGAAATGGATTCTCGAACGGTTCGGCGGATCTTTTTGGTTTCCTCAAGAATAGCGTCAGAACCAGCTCAGCTATTTGAAAAATAATCGTGAGCATAATCAGCAGATCAAACTGTGATGTGGTCAAATCTTTCGCTACGTAAGCCCCGAATAACACCGAGACGATCATGGCGATAAAGCTGCCGGATTGGATTTTACCCATCGCTCGATCCATTTGATTTTCCTGATGGCTTTCTTTCAGAGATTCATAGATA
Source organism: Sporolactobacillus laevolacticus DSM 442 (assembly GCF_000497245.1). Classification (GTDB taxonomy): domain Bacteria; phylum Bacillota; class Bacilli; order Bacillales; family Sporolactobacillaceae; genus Sporolactobacillus; species Sporolactobacillus laevolacticus. The sequence goes on along the minus strand of NZ_AWTC01000004.1, from coordinate 129,728 downwards.
AATGCCTCATCAGCCCCTGAATAAAAAGTTGCGGAAAATCCATTGATAAAGCTGTAAAGGAAAAACATCCATGGTTCTGATGCAAAAATCAGCAGAGCGATACTGGCAATCCTGAAGATAGCACCGGTAATGAATGAACATTTCGGACCAAAGCGATCCGCATACACGCCGGTCGGAATTTCGCCGACCAGCACAGCGGCGCTCCAGCAGAACAGCACAATAAAAATATCCTGAGCGTTCAAGCCGCGCTGTAGATAGAACAGCGTCAAAACCGGCTGCAAGAAATTCATGGTGCCGAAAAAGTCGGACCAAAATAATAAACGAATATTATATGAAGCAATAGTCATGTTTCCGTTTCCCGCTTTCTAATTAAAGTATAGGTTTAATTAGGAGAAGCAGGAGAACGTACAGCGATTGTTAGAGCGTGCACCCTCCTACTTCCCGGTTTGAAAAGAAGAGTTGTACTTTTTGCATGTTTGTTCCTCCTAAGTTTTAATTCTCTAATTATAGCAAGAAAATATTCACAATTATATGTGATTGATGAAATAGAGCAGGCACAATACCCCGAAAGTCCTGATCCCCTGCTTATTTAATGTGCTTCGCCTACTAAATTCAAGCCTATTGCGCCGATCACAATGAACGCGATAAACACGATTTTCTGTAACGAAAGCGACTCTTTGAAAAAGATAACGCCAATAGTCACAATGAACACGATGCCCATACCCGACCAGACTGCATAGGCAGTTCCAATCTCAATCTTTTTCAGCGCAAGTGGAAGCATACTAAGACTGATTATGTAAGAAAGCATCATCAATACATCAAGCGATAGATTCGATAATCCTTTCGAATATTTCATCAACACTGTTCCATAGACTTCAAACATAATCGCCAACCCGAGATAGAGCCAGCTCACTTGAATCACCTCGCCAGTTTGGATTGTATAAGCAACTTGGGGAGAAAAAACAGCGGATAGATCATTAGATACAGGTTAAACACCCACCAAATCCAATCAAAATCGAATCGAATGGCCCAAAAGGCGATCGCCTGTAATCCCGAACAAAAAGTCAACACAAGCGATATAAGCGAAAAATTCCGCCACGTGTCCTTCCCTTTTCGGTAAAAATAGAGTGCCATTAATCCGGTAAACGATATGAATAAATCGAGCGGCAGAAACGACCAATTCCAGGAAACGAGCAGCGGATTATGATAATCCTTAAATAGCATTGACTCCGGGATCACATGCAGCAAGGTAATGAGCCAATAAAGCAAAAAACCAACATCAGTGACGTAGAAAAACCATTTCATTCTGCCTATTTAGATCACTCCTCTGCATTGTTCTCTTTCAATTGGTCCACAACTTGATCAAGTACTTGATTCAAGACGTTGAGCTGTTCTTGAGAAACCGTATGCTCGAGCAATTCTGACAGATCTTTAAACGACTTATAATCGCCTTCAATGATTTTCTGTCCTTTTTCAGTGACCTTTAAATGGAAAATGCGTTTGTCCTCTTCCGATTGCGTTTTTTCAATTAGGTCATTCTTCATTAATCGTTTGACAATTGCTGATATAGCCGGTTTTGTTAATCGGAGCTCGTCCGCCAGCTGGCCAAGCTTTGGATTTTCCATCTGATCAATCACAGTCAAATAATAATAATCGTTCATATTGAAATGACGGATTTCTGTCTCTGATAGCGTTTGATTCAACGCAACAATGGATTGTTTCCACATGTAATTAGCGATGATCGCCAATTTTTCCTGAAGCACTGTGCACCTCCAATATATTATTTAAATTAATTTAATTAAATATATTTAATTAATTACTTTTAACCATATTATCAAGAGTTCCACTTATTGGCAACTGATTTTATTAAAAAGAGCAGAGACCTGTTCATCGCCTCTGCCTGTGAAAATTGAATTTCTTTTGCATCTCATTCGTATTTTTCAGAATCAGAACTTTATCTGAGAAGCGCCTAAGCCCTTGCACGATTTTCTGTCGACCCTCACGATTAAACTGCGCAGTCCACCGGAACATGTCCAGCAACATCTCGAATGATGGTTCATAGTTCGCTTTTTCATAGCCGATCATTTGGCGGATAAAACGTTTAACGATCCTGTATTTGCGGACAAAGGATGGCGTATCCAAAAAGATGATCAAATCTGCTTGTCGCATTACGGGGTCTACCCACGCATGGTAATGAGCGCCTTCTACAATCCACGCCTCTTTTTCTATAATTCTCGCAAGATAAGCATCACGTTCTGCCGGAGTTCGGCGTCGATCGCCATCCGGGTGCCTTTCCCAAACCACGTTATCCAACTCGAAAGCCGGAATGCCCCATTCAGAGGATAGCTTACGCGCCAACGTCGTTTTCCCGCTGCCGACAGAACCGATAATATGTATTTTTTTATAAGGAAGCATGTTTTCACCTCTAAGCGTTCGAATACCAGCTCTGTCAAAAAGTGTACATGCATTAAGGAAACTTGAACAGTTATTTTTCAGTGATCTCCCATCGATATTTGTCTCTTGTACCATCCCTTTTGAGACCAATAATACACATAATACCGATCCTGTGCTCATATATCGAAATGAGCAGTTGACTGATGAACAGGGGGACTGATCGTGTACGTTGAAGTGGAAAAAGATGTCCGAATTTTTGTTCATGACGTGAATCCCGGCCCAGATTCTAAACCCATTGTTTTCGTGCATGGTTGGCCTTTAAATCATAAAATGTTCGAATACCAAACCAATGTTCTTCCGGAACATGGATACCGCTGCATCGGCATCGATCTTCGCGGATTCGGTATGTCTGATAAACCATGGGGAAGCTATGCATATGACCGTCTGGCTGATGACCTTTATACAGTTTTGCAGGCACTTCAGCTTGAAAATGTGACTTTGCTCGGTTTTTCGGTAGGGGGAGCAACTTCGATTCGTTATATGGCGCGTTACAACGGCAGGCATGTCTCAAAGCTTGTGCTCGCCGATGCAGCATCACCTTCGCTTGTTCGACAGGCAGACTCTCCTTACGGGGTGCCGATGGAACAGGTTAACGCAATGCTTAACCAAATTTACGTGAATCGCCCCAAATTTCTTGAAGATCTCGCATTGATGTTCTTCAATCGAAATCTTGGTCCCGGTATACTCAATTGGTTCGTATCGCTTTCCCTTGAAGCTGCGTCCTATTCGACGATTAAAATACTGCAGGAACTCGCACGAGAAAATGTCACCAAAGATTTAAGCAAAATCAACGTTCCGACCTTGGTGATTCACGGTGTCCATGATCAGATCATTCCTTTTGCAAGCGGCCAGTTAACACAAAGCCAAATCTCAGGCTCCGCACTTTATCCTCTTTATAATAGCGGACATGGCTCACCAGTTGACCAGTCAGATGAATTTAACAAAGCTTTGCTCCAGTTCTTGAGTCAAAATTAATCCATTTGCAAGCTGTTGTAGTGCTGAAATGTATCAAAATGGTTTCGTGATAAACAAAGCAGGAGTAAAAGGATTTGAGACAGGTGAACTAGTTATTGAAAAGATCGAAAATCCCGGGCAGTAACCAACACTCAAAAAGTTGTAACCAATTCCGAGAAAGTGGTAACTAATTGTTTCAAAGTTGTATCCAAATATCGGAATAGGAACTAATACATTTTGAAAATCGACCCAACTTTTTCTTCTAAAGGTTGAGGGAAAGTTGCTCCTCTTCTGTTTCCGCTAATTATGGTTTTTCTTACTTTCGGTTCCGTTTTTCGGATTTCGGTGTAACTTTCAATGGGATCGGTCTAACTTTTTTCATAGCCCGATCGTGTTTCACTTCGTAAAAAAACAATGCCGGCTCCCTCCATGGGGAACCGGCATTGTTTTTATCTTATTAAAAATCAAAATTATCGGGATCTGGACCTGTGCGGTGATCCTGGTTTAATGCGCTGATCGCTGCCATATCTTCGGCAGATAGTTCAAAGTCAAACACGTCGCCGTTTTCAATAATACGTTTTTCTTTCGTTGATTTCGGAATGACGATGACGCCATCTTGGATGTGCCAGCGAAGGATAATCTGTGCCGGCGTCTTTTGATGCTTTTCGGCAATCCGGACAACTGTTTCATTATCAAAAAGACCGCCAACCATAAGTGGTGCCCATGCTTCCAAGCGAATGCCGTGTGCTTCGCTGAATTTTTTCAGTGGTTCTTGGGTCAGGCGCGGGTGACGTTCTACCTGATTAACAACCGGAATCACCTCAGCATCCTTCAACAAATCTTCTAGATGATGGATCTGAAAATTGCTGACGCCGATTGAACGGATTTTACCTTCTTTGTACAGGTACTCCAAGGCTTTCCAAGTATCTTTGTATTTTCCTTCGACCGGCCAATGGATCAGATAGAGATCTAGGTAGTCAAGACCGAGCTTGTCCAAGCTCGCTTGATAAGCTGCGATCGTTGTGTCATATCCTTGATCCGCGTTCCATACTTTGGACGTGATGAACAAATCTTCCCTGGAAAGACCTGTTTCTGCGAGTACTTCCTTAATGCCCTGGCCGACACCTTTTTCATTCTGGTAAATCGCTGCTGTGTCGATCAGTCGATAGCCGGCTTTGATTGCGGCTTTCACGGAATCCGCTGCAATCGCATCATCTTCCACTCTGAAGACGCCTAAGCCTAGCCATGGCATCTCAACGCTATTATTTAAAGTAACTGTATCTTGCAAACTTGTAAGTGACAAAATGAGTCCCTCCTTATTTCACAATCATGATTCATATTCAGTTTAATCTATGGATCCTTTTTTCGGAAGTACGCACATTAATGTGCTATAGGTACTAAAAAGTACCCATCCATGAAAAGTGCCGCAAAAAGTTTTTTTCAAAAATCGGATGACGTTCACCTATTTCACTAAATCGTATTCCTGACTGAGAATTGACATAATAATCAGCGATTTATACTTGTCCGGATAACGCATACATTCTCGCATTACGCCCTCACAAACAAAACCTGCTTTCTTGTATATATGCTGAGCCTTAGTATTGTCATCGACGACATCCAGCCAAAGACGATGAGCATCCAGTGATTCAAAACACACCCGTTTCACAAGGTGCAACACTTCAGTACCATACCCTGTCCCTTTTTGTGTGACAACAAGACGCCTGAGATTAATATTGTGATCGCTGCCGGACACACCTGTCAAAATCACATAACCCGCACGTTTATGGCTGGTGTTGAACACGGTAAAATGAAGAATATCTGGATCAGACAAGGCAGCGCGATGCTGCTCACGAGGCCAGTCGCCGACAAACTGCGCATTTTCAGGCGCCTGCTCCGCCATTTTTACGAAGTCCAGATCTTCCTCATTTGTTGGCACAAGCTGAATCAAATCACCGTGTAAAAATGCTTCCTTTAATTGAGTTACCATATGCCTTATTCCCCCCGCCCCAGACCTTGTTATGATTGACCCATTTTTTTCGAAAAGTTGACGGATTGCTTGATCATTTCTTTCAGCACCTCGACATCTATATCAGCGACTTTATTCACGTAAATACATGCTTTACCTCTTGTGTGTTTGCCGAAATTGGCCGCCAACCGTTTGTATGTTCCTTCCTCCATAGATAAATACAGGCTGATTTTCGCTTTACGCGGTGAAAACCCGGTGAGCGGTGCATCGCCTTCATGGCCGGAGGCATATTTATAATGATAAGAGCCGAAACCGATAATGCTTGGTCCCCACATTTTTGCCGGATAACTGGTCACTGCCGTAAAAAGATCGAGTAAACGATATGCGTCTTCCCTTTTTTTGGGACTTTCCACCGATTCAATGAATTCAATGACGCTGTTCTCGTTTTCTTTTGTCTTCAATTCATATACCATATCCGCTCACCTCGTCCATTTTATAATCGCTACTCATATTCTCATAACTCTTTTTGGTATGAAATAAACCCTTACTGTACATTTTAAACAAAGGCGTGAGATCAAGAAAGTACGGTTTGTCAAAGGCATTTTTTTCTAAATAATACTGTATAATAAAGGTGTTGCCATTTTCCGATTAGCATGGTGCCGTTTTCTCGGGAATGAAACACGTTTGATTAGGAGGTTACTTAATGGAAACACTCATTCAAAACAAGTTATGCCACGGTTTTCGACTTCTCCATACCGACACGATTCAAGACATTCACTCAGAAGCATACGTGTTCGAGCATGAGAAAAGCGGTGCGAGATTATTGTTTCTGAAAAACGATGACGACAACAAGGTCTTCTCGATCAGTTTCCGCACACCTCCGGAAAATAACACCGGCGTTTTTCACATTCTTGAGCATTCCGTCCTTTGCGGCTCCGACAAATACCCCGTCAAAGAACCATTTGTTGAATTACTCAAGGGTTCACTGAATACTTTTCTAAATGCATTCACATTCAGTGACAAAACGATGTATCCGGTTGCCAGTAAAAATGACAAGGATTTTAAAAACCTGATGGATGTCTATCTCGATGCCGTTTTCCATCCGAATATTTATAAATACAAGGAAATTCTTCAGCAGGAAGGTTGGCATTACGAACTGGAAAACGCTGAGGATCCGATCAATTACAAAGGTGTCGTGTATAACGAAATGAAAGGTGCGTTCTCTTCGCCGGAAGGTTTGCTGATGCGCGCCAACCAGAACTCACTATTTCCCGACACGAGCTACGGATATGAGTCCGGCGGCGATCCGCTCTACATCCCCGACCTAACCCAAGACTATTTCGAACAGTGCCATAAAAAGTATTACAGTCCCGCCAACAGTTATATCTACCTCTACGGGAACATGGATATTGAAGAAAAACTTGCTTATTTGGATCAAGCATATCTAAGCAGCTATGACCGTATCGATGTCGACTCTGCCATCGCTGTGCAAAAGCCGATTGGCAAGATTAATGAAGTGATCAAAGAATATCCTGTTCTGCCCGATTCAGATCTGAACGATAAAACCTACCTGAGCATGAACTTTGCGGTATCAACATCTACCGATCCGGAAACGTATCTTGCTTTCGACATTCTGGACTATCTGCTCCTCGATAGCCCGGCGGCGCCGCTGAAAAAAGCGATTCTCGACGCAGGCATCGGTCAGGACGTGTTCGGCGCTTACGACAACAGCATTCTTCAACCGTTTTTCTCAGTAAATGTTAAGAACGCAAACGAGAACCAGAAAGAGGACTTCAAAAAAGTCGTTGTCGACACGCTCAAGAAACTGGTCAAAGATGGACTCGATAAAAAACAAATCGAAGCTGCCATCACTGTGAAAGAATTCCAGCTGCGCGAGGCTGATTACGGCTCCATGCCAAAAGGTCTGATCTACAGCATTATGGCAATGGACAGCTGGCTCTATGATGAGGATCCGACCATCCACCTGAAATTCGAAGGCACACTGACTAAAATCAAACAAGCGCTGACTTCAAATTATTTTGAAGCGCTGATTGAAAAATACTTGCTGAACAGCAATCACCAAACGTTTGTGACGATTGCCCCTTCGAAAACCATTGCGGATAAAGAAGCCAAGCAAGTCGAAGCCAAGCTTGCGGACGTTAAGAAAAATCTGAACGCAGATGGCCTGCAGCAAATCATCGAAGAAACAAAACAGTTGAAAGAACGGCAGTCCAGTGCCGACAAGCCTGAAGATCTGCGCAAGATCCCGATGCTTTCGCTTGATGACGTAGAGAAGAAAGCGGAAGAGCTCCCTCTGAAGGAAGTCTCTATTGAAGGAATCAAAACACTTCAGCATGATCTTGAAACCAATAAAATCGCTTATGTCAGCCTGTACTTTGATGCATCCAATGTCTCGGTCGATCAGATCTCCTGCCTGTCGCTTTTACAGGAAATCCTCGGCAAAGTCGACACGGAAAAATATCCGTACTCGGATCTCGTCAGCGAAATCAATATTCAAACCGGCGGTATCGATTTTGATAACCAGACCTATGGCGATAAATCAGATGACGACGCTTATGCACCGAAATTCTCAGTGAAAACTAAAGTTCTTACAGAGAAATTGCCACAAGCGTTCGCGCTGATCCATGAGATCCTCTACCATAGCAAATTTGACGATGCATCGCGAATCCGAGAGATTGTCAAAGAAATCAAATCTCGGGTGGAAATGGCTTTTAATCAGAACGGTCAATCGGTCGTTGTCCGCCGGCTAGGCTCCTATTTTTCTCAGGCAGCCGCCTATAGCGAGAAACTGAGAGGTCTTGATTTTTACCAGTTTATTTCTGATCTCGACAAAAATTGGGATGATCGTTTCGATCAACTGACCGGTACCCTATCCGATCTGGCGAAACAACTGTTCAGCAAGGATCAGCTTGTGGCCAGCATTACCGGAGACGCGTCGATTTTCAGCGCGGTTCAAGGCCAGTTTAATCAGCTGGATCTGCAGACGCAAGCTGCTTCCCGTGAAACAAGTACGGAGAAGCTGCCTGAACCGACTTCGAAAAATGAAGGCCTGATGACCTCGAGCAAGGTTCAATACGCGGCCAAAGGTGCAAACTTCAAATCGCTTGGCTTCTCCTATAGTGGCAAGCTTCAGGTTTTGAAAAAGATTCTGTCGCTCGATTATTTGTGGAATCAGGTGCGCGTGATGGGCGGCGCTTACGGATGCGGCATTGCGCTCGAATCGGCTGGAAACATCATTTTCTGGTCGTATCGTGACCCGAACCTGAAGGAAACCTTGACGATCTATGATGAATCGGCTAAATTCGCCGAATCCTTCGACGCCGATGATTTCGAAATGACGAAATACATTATCGGAACCCTGTCCGATCTTGATACGCCACTGACCCCAAGAAGCAAGGGTAGCATGGCGGACGCCCAGTACTTTAAAAAGATTACACAAGCCGATATTCAAGAAACGCGTGACAATGTACTGGCAACAACACTCGCTGACATTCACGAATTCGCCAAGCTGTTAAAAGCAGTTACAGACCAAGGACTCGTGTGCGTGCTCGGTAACGAAAGCAAAATTCAGCAGAACAAAGACCTATTCAAAAGCGTTATCAATGTGTTTGAATGATTCGAATGAGGAAAAGAGCTGTGGGCGGATTGCTCACAGCTCTTTTTTTGTAGGGTTCCAGGCGTACTTTTCAGGTTTTGTTACTACTTTTGGTTTTTGTTACGACTTCACTTGGATTAGTTACGATTTTTTCTTATTTAGTTACAACTTTTTGGTGTTTCGTTACCACTTTTGGTTTTTGTTACTACTTCACTTAGATTAGTTACGATTTTTTCTTATTTAGTTTCTACTTTTTGGTGTTTCATTTTTGGATTTCACTTTTCATTTTTTTGTTTTAACTTCGAGCATTGGTTTTAACTTTCTTTGTATTCGTTTTAACTCTCACTCTGTTAGCTTTTACTTTTTCCTCATTCGTTTTAATTTTTCACTTATTCGTTTTATCTTGGAGCTTTAGTGAATCGAACGAAAGGTCTTGATCACCATATTTTTGAAAACGGTTGTTCCTCCATCGGAATATAAGCTGATGCCGTCATCTTTTAAACGCGGGAATACTTCATCAGAAAAAACGTTTCGGCCGTCATCAACAAAAACTTCAATACTTGTATGGTCCACCAAAATTTTCAGATGAACATTTTTTTGGCCACTGGCAAGAGGCACCCTGCTTTCCACATACTTCATGCTTTGATCCGGTTGTCCGGTAAACGCACGATTAACGTAGAGATAGCCTTCATTCGCAACAACGCCAACGTCTATATGACGTTGGTCATCTTTGGATTCGCGTAGCCTGAACCCGGCATTCTGTGCATCCTGCAAAGTAAGATCAGCGTCAAGTTGATAAGCAGTTCCATGTACGCCAAGCTTTTGAGTACCGTTTACTCGAACCGTTTTCAAGTGCTCCGGTGATTTGGTAAGCTTGTTCAACGTATCAACAGGCTGCGAAGCAAGACTGTATTGCCCGTTCCGCTTGATTAGCCTGATCTGGCGGACAATCGAGTTCACACCATTAAAATTTTCTTTCATTGTCGGCGTGTTGTTCGGATAATCCCAATTGTTCAACCAACCGATCGCGTAACGCGAAGAAAGCTTGTCGGCAGCCGGTTCATTTTCGAATGTCACAGCCGCATACCAGTCGAACCCGTGATCCAGCCATTGCGGTGTATCCTGATCTGCGACAAATTCTTTCCCATTATAATCGCCGGTCCAATAAGCATAGGTATTTGGCAGCGCGGCAGCCTTACCATTCGCGCTTGTGCCAAGCACCCATTTTACCGTCCCGTCATCAGCACGCAATTGGAATAAATCCGGGCATTCGACGATCCCGATATTTTGTGTAAAAAAACCACCTGTATAGCGCCAGTTTTTCAGATTTTCCGATTCATAAAATCCGATTTTCGTTCCTTCGGCGAGCAAAAGTACCCATTTATGGCGCTGGCTGTCCCAAATCACCTTAGGGTCTCTGAAGTCCTTCACACCGGGATTGGGCAAAACCGAATTTTCTCCATATGCTTTAAACGTTTTTCCGTGATTCGTGCTGTACCAAAGATACTGCTCCTGTCCGCCATTTGCCGGCGGCTGGGTCATAATCGCGACCAAAGCGCCTTTGCCAAAACCGGCGCTGTTTTCTGAATCAATCACCGCCGACCCGGTCCAAATGTCTCCGTTTTTGTTCGTATATTTTGGAATGGCCACACCCGCATCCTGCCAGTGGATCAAATCCTTGGATGTCGCTTGGCGCCATTCCGTACCGTTCCCTTTTGGATAATCACGGTTATACAAGTAATAGTAGTGGTACTTGCCGTCAAAATAAAGTGGCCGCTGCGGATCGTTCATCCATTTGTCCGGCACAGTAAAATGATAGACCGACCTGTAAGTAAGTACCGGCTTTTTCACCACTGGTTTCTCCTTTGGATTGAAATACCTATAAAACAATAGTGCTATGATCAGAACAAGCAAGCCTAGAATAACTAAGCTGGTGCTCACAAATAATTTCTTTTTTAAATGCCAATGCACATCCAAAACCCCCAACATTCTGCCAATCGAAAATGCCTTTTCATTTTCGCACATTTTCACGAAAAAAAAAGAAAATGTCGCCTATATACGACATTTTCTACAGTTCTTCCTATTTATAAACCAATTCAGTAATTAATCTCCAACCGTCAACTGACCTTGTTCCAGAATGCTGTCCTTTATAACCGATGATTTTGAACCATTAAGCTTCACTTGGAAGCTCGGCGCAAAGGTGGAATGATGGTCATTAAATGTCCCTCTGTTGGTCATGTAACTTGTAATGACTACCTTGTTCCCATGTTGCTGCGGAACAGCGAAGTGGGAGTATGACCAGGTCACATCATTTTGGTTCAAATCCATTTGCAGTACTAGGCCAGTGTCATTCAACGGACGGTATTCCCCAGTCAGAGAATCAGACACAAAGCCGAGCATGTAGACATCTTTGTCTCCGATGCCGTCAATCGTCATCTTCGCTCCTCGAGAGTCGGTGAACAGGTACCATTTTCCATTCATTTTAAATACGTTTGCCCGTTCAATCTCATCAGTAACTGTATTCGATGCAAGTAATGGCTTCATAACTTTCTTCAAGGTGTAGTCGTCGTTCAGTTCGATGATACCCAATGCTCCGTTCGCAAGAGAGGCAAGCTTTTTCTTAGGGCTGTCAAGCAGTGCTTGTCTTTCCTTCTGGAAGAATTCGTTGTCACCGCCATAGAATGCGCGGTTGTCAAATTGATCATCGCCTTGGTAACCAACATCAGTGCCGGTGTTCGCTTCAAATACGAGATACTTGTGTCCATTGTCTTCAACATAGTGCGGATCACGGAAAGTATGGTTGTCTCCGTCTACATTAAAGGATTGGTCAACGTTCTGATAGTACTTGCCGTCGCCATCAAAAATAGATTTCAAATCTTCAATGCCGTCAACCTTCAATGAATCCGCATCCGGCTGAGAAAGGTTGATTTGAGCGGTCGTCAACGTCTGTTTACCATAAAGCTTTTTATCCGGATCCCACGGATGGCGGTCGGTGTAAAATAAGCGAACCTTGCCGTCGGAGGTCAGCGTTGCTGAACCGGACCATTCTTCTGCCTGATTTTTCAGGATCGGATCATTTGCTTTCAGATGGTCATCCGCTTTGAATACGCGTCCTGCATTCTTCCAGCTGTCAATCGATGTGTCGCCTTTCTTTTGATAGAACAGATAGATGAACGTGTCACTGCTGACTTTCGGATCACCGGCGAGTGCAAAAACAATATTGTAGCCTTTGTAATTTGCCACAGTTCCGTCCGCATTCTGCAGCGGCCAGCTGTCCCAAACATCCAGGTCAATTTTGTTTCCGTCTTTATCTTTGCCAATCGCTGACGGCAGATTTTTTATCGTTGAAGCGTCGAATTTCGGCACTTGAAAACGTTCATTCTTCTGTTGATCAGGTATTTTGCTCATATTGTAACGTGTGAGATGTGAAATCCCATAAGTCTCGTTTATTCCTGAGTTATCTTTCTGTTTCGCTGACACATGCCCTGTGCCGCCAAATAGGAATGCAGCAGCCAAGGCAAGAGCAGCCGTCTGTTTTACGCGTCTTCCAATCTTCATGTTGTCCTCTCCCTGTCTGTTAGTTTGAGATCACCATTTCCCGAAACCTGAGTAGACATCATGTGCCCGCTTCTCTCTGTTGTAGCGACTTCGGTAAATCCGGAGTTCTCTGCTCAACCAGCAGCGCTTCTGCTGATGGGTCTCCACAAGAATACTTGGTATCAGCCGAAACCGTCAATGCACCAAATCAAGGAAATCAGAGGGAATTTCCCTTCCGGAAACTGCGGATTTTCTAGGTCTTTTTGACGGATTATTTTTACGTTTGTAAAAAAATCTCGTAATCTTTCGCGATAAAAAAGAGACTTCGCAAAAATTAATTGAGAAGTCTCTTCCGTGGAGCATCACGTTGCGCGCGATGATCTGTTGTAATAACTGATGTTATGAAAGCGTATGCTTACATCCATTAACATTTTTACATATCTGTTACGCAAACGTAATACAAATAGGTCTTACAGACTAGGAGAAAAAATTCAAATTGGAAATAATTACATTAAAAAGCTTTGAATCTCCCCATCTTCTCTTGTAATTCCCACCTATTTCTGGGTTCTGCTTTTATTTTGAAGCGTCAATAAACACTAAAAACCGCACGGTGTATCCATGCGGCGTATGTTTTCTATTCAAATCTATTAATCTTTCAACCCGTTCACATCGCCCTGAGCCGTTCGATTCTGCTTTCAATTGGCGGATGAGTGGCAAACCAGTTGGTTTTCTTATGCTTTTTGCCAAATGGGTTTGAAATATACATCGAGGCAGTGGCATCTTTTACATGCTTCATGCCTTGGGAATCGCTGCTGATTTTGCTCAGTGCGTTGATTAATCCCTGCGGATCGCGGGTCAGTTCAACGGCTGAAGCATCGGCCAGATATTCACGGTTGCGCGACACCGCTAGCTGGACAAACTGGGCGACGAGCGGCGCGAGGATAATCAGAACAAGCGCAATCACCATAAAAATGGGATTTGATTTTTCATTATTTCGCTTGTTGCCCCGTCCCCCGCCCCAGAAAAACATTCGCTGCCCAATATCGGCAACAATGACAATGACTCCGACGAGCGCGATGCAAAGCGTCATCAACCGGATATCATAATTTCTGATGTGTGAGAACTCATGAGCAGCTACCGCAGCGATTTCTTCGCGATTTAATCGATCCAGCAGGCCGCTGGTGAAAGCGATCACGCTCGATTCCGGCTTCATCCCGGTTGCGAAGGCATTCGGTGACGGATCATCGACAATGTAAATCTTCGGCATCGGCACATTAGCAGCGAGCGCCAGCTCCTCCACAACATTGAACACCATCGGATTGTCACTTTTCTTGATTTCACGTGCACCAGCCATGCCAAGTACCTGCGCACGTGCGCTGGCAAAGGTAATCGGGATATAAAAAGCGAGAACGACTGCTGCGATCACCGGCCCTGAAATGGAATCGCCATTCAAAAAATAGCCAACCGCCCAGCCGATCGCCAATACCAGCAGACAGAAAAACGTGAGTAGAACAAGGGTCTTTCGCTTATTTTGCTGAATTTGTTGATAGAGCATGAGCAGCCTCCATTAAAAGGTAACCTTTGGCACTTCACGATCCGCCTCAGGAATAGTAAGCAACTCTTCTCTTTGAAATCCAAACATTTTGGCAATGATATTGCTCGGGAAAGATTCCCTTTTAATGTTGTAGTCTTTTACCGTTTTGTTATACAGCTGGCGTGAATAAGCCACTTTATTTTCCGTTGTCGCTAGTTCTTCCTGAAGCTGCAGAAAGTTCTGGTTCGCTTTCAAATCCGGATACGATTCTGCCAGTGCGAAGATTGACTTCAATGCGCCTTCAATCTGGTTGTCTGCTTCGATTCGCTCCTGTGGCGTACCGCTGACCAGCTTATTCCGTGCCTCAATTACCTGATTCAGTGTTTCTTTTTCATGTTTTGCATAACCTTTGACCGTTTCAACCAAATTTGGAATCAGGTCATGGCGCCGTTTCAACTGAACATCAATCTGGCTGAACGATTCCTGTACCCAGTTGCGCAGCTTCACCAGACCGTTGTATTGGGCAATAAAGTAAATGACAATAATTACTGCGATTGCAAGAATAATCCACGTCATCATAGGCTTTACTCTCCTTTGCGTGATACAAGTTATACTAAGTATACCATCAACTTCTGACATGTATCAAAATCGCTTGGTAGAAAATATGTCAAACGAAACCAAATATTATTTTAAATTTGTGACCGGTTGCCATGCATGCCAAATCCTCTTTTCCATCATTCAGCATTCATCTAATCCGAAAAATTCATTAAAACTCCAACTTAGACTCCAACCAAGCTTTCAGTACTTTTATGTTCTTTTTTATTATAGATTTCCCGGCTGGAAATTTCGGATGTAAAATGAAACTAAACCGCTTTATCTCAAATAATGTATAGGGGGACAACAACTATGGACTATCCACGGGTTTTCGGCAGATTTATTTTCCGTTTTGGACTCGTCTTCAGAACATCTGCGTACATTCAATGGGGCCATTCAAGTCGTTCACTAGGTTCCGTGCTGATGCTGAATCCAGGATCTGCACAGTTCGCACAAACTGATCCTAATTTAGATACCCAACTAAAAAAATATGGAGCAGCAATGGGACAGATCAAAGCGGACCCAACCTTAGATCAACTAATCAGGTTCGTTGAGAGAATTTATATGGGGCATCCAATAGGAACACTTCAGATCTATAATCTATTTCATTTGCAAGAAACGAGAGCCGAGGATGCTATTAACCATTTTGAACAACTGGTCAACGAAAACAAGATTATGCTGACTGAGTCACTCGTGACTAAAGATGAATTGCAGAGACATCCATGGATGCTTATCGGATGGGGAATCCATTCACAAACATCATGGCATAATCTCCATGAAGCAAAAAAGCTTTGGCAGCAACAAATAGCGGACTCAGGCATACTAGCATTCGGCAAACACAACGGCAAAGGCGATTATTACCACCCATGCCCACAAATTCAATCAAAAAGAGACACTATGTTAAACACTTTGGAGACAATTTTCGAAACAGAAGTAAAGCCATTAATTCCATTTGAAGAACTTATCCAGCACCGTTATACAGTGATGAAATGGAACGGGAAGAACGGATTAGATGCCCAGTACATCATCAGAGATAACACAAATAGAACGCAGAGTCTTATCGCTAAAGGACTTAACCCAGTCTGGTTTCATTTGAATCTGGACAGCGATCCTGCAGTTTCACAATGGCTTAGTAAGCAAAACAGAAGTATTGATGAACTTCAGCAAATCTTTTCGTAACCGAAAGTTAGATATTACGCACCACAATTTTACAAAATAAACAAATACGACCTTTCCATTTTAGGAAAAGCCGTAGATGATGAAACTTATTCAAGGCAGTAATCCTTGATTTTTTCACGCTCAGTGCGTGTAATCCCAAATTCTTTTTCCAAGTATTTGCCGAATTTGCCATAAGTGCTGAAAATCGAATTAATCGATGCATCCAGATACTGTTCGTTCAGCATAAAACCTTCTTCAAATTGTTTCAGTTGCGCTCCGGACACAAATTGCGCGGCTTCTTCAAACAATTCCTGATGATAGGCAACCAAGGTCTTGTTCGAAAGCAGATAATCCTCCATAATCGTTTCAAATGAAACGCCCAGTGTGCGGAGGAGTAGCATCGCACCGACTCCCGTGCGATCACGACCACCCGCACAGTGGTGAAGGACCGGCAAATTTTGTTCCGGCTTTGCAAAAAGATGCATCAGGCGTTTATAGGAAGCATTTTGTATCGGCATCTCTCTGTAAACCTGAGCAAATTTCTCACGCGTGAACGTTTTATAAAAGGTTTCCGGATCCCACTCATCTTTGGCGGTTGATTTATCTTGTCCGTTAACGGCCACACGTTCATGCCGTTCATTTCCGATTTGCGGATCGGGTTTCACAACTGCTTCCGCCATGTCACGATAATCATAGATGAGTTTGAGATTCAGCGGCCTAAGATTTGTTTTATCATTGCTGGTCATTCCGGTCAATTCCGCCGAACGGAAGAGTAACCCTTTTTTCACTTTCCGTCCGTCCCGCGCTTTCAATCCCCCCATATCTCGGAAATTGTACACGCCTTCTAAAGGAAGCACACGTTCCATCAATGCGTTATTCTCCATCAGCAGCCCTTCTTCCCATTTACTTTGTGTTTTTCTTTATACAAATAAGATTGTATAAAATATAAAAGATTAGCGGTACCTAGTATAAGAAAAACTAAGGCTTAGCCGGCGTGGAAGACTTGGCTTCGCCAAGTTTTTCTTTATCATATCATAATTTTTGGCTGATATTATTGTGTTAGTACTAAGGTTCTGTCAAACTTTTAATGACAAATCGGTCATATTATGATGCCGTTATCGGATAAATAAAAGCTTTTTTCTGTAGTCTATGCACTTTTCATGAAGACAACTCAGACGATTAAATCAGTCATATTTCATTTCTGCGATGTGGTTTTGATAATGAAACATAAGATCTGCAGAGATTTGATGAATGCGTTACGCTAAAATTGAATTTGAATGTGGATACGAATTTAACTAAATACACCTTCTCCTAAATACGTATGAGGTGATTTAGGTTTGTCAAATTGATATAAGTGTGTAAAAGTAATATTTGAGGTTGTCACGACCATTCAGCAAAAGCACTAACTTTTCGCATCGTAGAAAACTTCGGAAACATAAGTAACATCTATTTAATGAAGAGAAAGGTGAGACTTTATTTCAATGAAACGCATTCCACTTTCGCACACCATGAATACAAGAGATTTAGGCGGTTATCCCGCCGGCAACGGAAAAATGACAGCGTACGCCCGAATTTTGCGCAGTGACGCGCCGCTTGTCTTAAGCATAGAAGATGCTGAAATCCTGAAACAACTAAATGTCACCGCCGCCATTGATTTCCGATCGAAACCGGAAATTGAGAGAAATCCCAGTGCTTTTGAGCTCTCACCCGATTTCGATTATTTTCATTGCCCATTTGCGATTGGCAACCGTGATCCAGGATCTAAAGACGGTGTTCCCGCGCTTTATGGTGAAATCATTTCAGATTTTCCTGCTATAGGCCGGATTATGCGGATCATTGCCGGACAGAAAGGCGCGGTTTTGATCCATTGCGCGGTTGGTAAAGATCGTACAGGTGTCGTTGCTGCCCTTTTGCTCCTCGCAGCCGGTGTCGGTGCGAGTGATATATTAGCTGACTATCAAGTTTCCTACACCTACATAAGACATCTCATTCGCGAAACCAAGAAAAAGAACCCTGAACTTCCCGACTACTATGGACGTTCAGACATGGAGAACATGGAGAAGACATTAATACAGTTTAAAGAAGATTATCACACAATAGACGAGTATCTTGGAAAACTTAACTTAACCACTAATGAGCAAGTAACCATAAAGAACAAACTTTTTTAAATGGATACATCAAGCATTTATACTCCATCCCGATAAAGGAGGATTAGCATGTACGTACTCGAAAAAATATTTAACTTATTGTTCTTCTTTGGCATCCTTTTATTGTTCGGTCGGATATTAACACTTATCTTGCGCTTATTGGATATTCCATTTACAACCTTTTTCAAAGACTATAGCAAAATTTCCTTAATCATTTTAATCTTCGGTATCATCGGCACTGAGTTCGTCAAGAGCAGGAAACGTAATAATGCTTAATAGAGATAGCACAGTTATTCTGCACAAATAGAAAAAACGGCTTAATTGTTAGACAAAAAAAAGGACAGGGCATCCCCCGTCCTACTTGATCATTAAGCTTAGCTTTCGCTTAACGATGCTGTTTTGATTTGCTAGG
This sequence comes from Sporolactobacillus laevolacticus DSM 442, assembly GCF_000497245.1. GTDB lineage: Bacteria > Bacillota > Bacilli > Bacillales > Sporolactobacillaceae > Sporolactobacillus > Sporolactobacillus laevolacticus. Next base: position 111,356 of record NZ_AWTC01000004.1, on the reverse strand, counting down.
CTTAGCGTTTTTGCTTTTCTCAATGCCGAACTGATCGACGATATAAGGAGCGCCGCCTTTGATTCGATCTATTTCATAAACCACAACAGTGATGCGGTCTTTCTCAACTTTAACGCTGGTAAAGTTCTGGATGGCTCCGCGAACCGGCCGGGTTGGATCAGTAGGATCCAGACCATATTTCAAGGCATGATTTTCTTCAGCACGTTCGAATTTGCTGTAGAACGCATCGCCAAGTACCGGATCTTGGTTCTTTTTATACACTTTCGGGCCTGCCGTCGCCGGAATAAAGTAGATCGCTCCATCTGGATTTACAGAATACTCAATCGGCTGTCCATTTAACCATTCAGTTATTTTTGTTGGTTGGGTCGCTTGGTTTTCTCCATCTATCGGCTTTGTTCGTGCATAGATATGGTCGTGACCCTGAATCACTAGATCTACGCCCAATTTGCCAATCAATGGCGCAATTTTATTTCTGACCCCGTTTGGATCGATAATATCAGAATCTGTTGCGTGGTTGGATGTTGTATATGGCCCCTTGTGAATCAAGACAACCGTCCATTTTGCACCTGCTGCTTTGGCTTTTTTGATATCCGAAGTCATCCATTTTACCTGGGCTGGTGTAAAGTCACGGTATTCTTCAGAGTCTTCATTCGTATTAAGGACGACAAAATGTGTGTTGCTGTAATTAAAGGAATAATAGGCACCTGTCGTCGTGTCTGTGTTCGAAGCTGCAGGCTTCAAGTTAAAATGGTCGATAAATGCATTGTTTTTGCTTTCGTGGTTTCCGGCTACAGGAACAACCGTAGTATTGCCCCATACATTCTGACTATTATTAATCAGCCAGTCCCATTGGTCTTCAACCACTCCATTGTCAACAAAGTCACCGGTCACGGTCATGAAGTCGTAATCTTTAACTGTTTTCGCAGCCGTATTAAAAGTATCTGCAGCAAGCTTGCCCTCGTCTTCCGTTTTTGCCTGCGGATCTGTTAGCTCGAGGAAGGTGAACGAGCCGTTCTTTTTTGATGTTTTTACAAGTCTCGTTTCACTCCATGTATTCAGCTTTTTATCGCCGACACGATAATAGTATTCGGTGTTCGCTTTTAGTCTCTTCGCTTCAGCTTTGTGGACCCGTTCACCGCTATCATTCGTCGATACATAGCTTGTCCCGGAAAAATTCAACGCTTTTCTAAAATCAGGTTTCTTTTTACCCGTTTTTTTCACAAGTTGTAAATCGCTGCGATCTGATTCTAATGTTGTGTACCAGGAGAATCCCTTGGTCGTTTTGGTATCTCCTGTAAAGGTTGGAATCACTTTTTTCACAATGTGCTCAGGGTTTTCGGCGGAAGCTTGTGTTGAAAAACCCGGAAAAGCGACAAACACTCCTAACATTAAGCAACATGCAGCGACAATAGCCATGACCTGTTTTCCATGCCTGAACTTCAAATTCACCCACTCCTCTGTGATCGATAAGATATTTATCCACAAAGAAAATTGTATCGTTCGAATTTAAATGAGCGGATAACTGAACATATTTTTTTGGTAAATCCTAGGAATAAACTCATAGTCAGAAAGGGAAAATAGCTGATTAATTTAAGATCTCTTTTCCCAGATTAAAAATAGAACGGATCAAGTACATCCAAATTCGAATCATTAGTTATTCGCTTCAAAATTATTTTTCTCAATCTAGGAACAATCATTTGACTTACTTTTTGTTAGTTAATAAGCTATGAGTAACAACAGAAAGAGGTGGGACTATGACCTATTTATATAAGATCAGCAAACCGGAAAACGTTACAAATTCAACACCGATTCTTTTTACTATGCACGGTGTCGGTTCAAATTATTATGACTTGACTATGATTCCCGGAGAAGGCGAGAAAGACTTTGTGCAAATTGATGTTCAGGGTGATCGTCCTTACGGTTCAGGATTCACGTATTATGTGCCTGATTTTTCAAGACAATCAGAGGAAGAAGTCATTAATGGAACATTGAAGGATCTTGATACATTCTTTGATGAAACGGTGAAGGAGGAAAAGCTTTCCTTTAAACAGCCGAGATTTTTTCTTGGCTTCAGCCAAGGAGCGATATTGAGCTTATCCTATAGCCTGCTGTATCCGGAAAAGTCGAACGGTGCCGTTATTTTGAGCGGACGTTTGCCGGACTATGTCGCTGCTGAAGCGGCAAAAAAGACCGTTCTTGATGAGCAACCGTCGTTTTTCATCGGTCATGGCCAATTCGATCCGCTTTTCTCATTGGAAGTTAGCCGGGCGACCAAAGCATTTCTGGAAAGTAAGGGGCTGGAAGCAGCATACCATGAGTACCCAACCGCTCATGGCGTTATCTCGAGTGAAGTCACTGATATCCGAAACTGGCTGCATGTGCAGTTCAAGCAATGAATAAATGCCTCTTCCTGAAATTGTTCATTTTCGGAGGAGGCATTTTTTAACGATGATTTTGAGCTAAGAGATGTAAACTATGGGCATGTAATCTATTTTGTGTAAATGAATGAGTTACGACTTTTCATCGATTGTTACTACTTTTTCCTTATTCGTTACACCTTCAGTATTTTGATATCGTGAGACCAGCTAAGATCAACTGAGTTTATTGCCCGTTTTCAATCAAGGCGACTCTCCGATTTGACACAGCATCACGCTGTCCTTTAAGTTTCGTGATCTGCTCATCCAACCTGCCTAACAAATCATTTGTTTTTTGCAATACGTTCCTTGTTTGCGACTCCGAATCCTGAATCTTGCTGTGTACTATCCAATCCATCAGAAAACCATCAAAGAAGTAATCAGCAAAGGTGAGCAAGCTTCCCGTGTCAAGATCCGCCAGAGCACCGTCACCAACATCATTTAATTCACTTTCAAAACGGCGTAATGCCTGCTGCGCGTCATGAATATCATCCTGAGCGTCATTCATTTTTCCGCGTTTCATCGCTGTCGTCAGTGCTCCTCCGCCAAGCATGTCCCAAGTCGACAGATTTTCAGCGCTGCCCAAGGATTTCAGTGCATGTTCCAGCGAGTTGCGTGCTTGGTTTCCCGCCTCGATTGCTTCCACATATTCTTTAATCGTTGCTCGAAGGTCCGCCTCTTGGTTGACCAATACATAAATCTCGGCGCTGAGCGGCGACTGTTCATCATGAATGAGCTGCTCTTTTTGTTCCATCCACTCGGTATAATCTTCATCCGCATGCTGAACCGTTTCAAGTTGGTTGCGGAGCTCGGCAAGCTCTTTTTTCATATCTTCCGCTGTTCGTAAAGCTTCTTGATATTTCAACTCTGCGGCAATCGCTTCCTGTTTCTCTTGATCCATCTTTTCAAGCTTACGCCCAATTAATGTATACAGTATTGCGGAAACACTAAACGAGTCCAGTTTCACCACATCTTTTTCTTCTTTGTCCAGAATCTTCTTCAGCATGTTCAGCTTGATTTCTTGTTGCTCCGCTTCATCCTCTAACCGGCCGAGCTGATCTTCCCACTTTCTTTTGCTTCTCAACTGTTCTTTGATCTCCTGAAGTTCCTTGTCGAATCGTTCAAACATCGAATCGCCTCCCTCGTTTTTATCAAAAAATTTATCGCTGGTTCAACCTCTTCATCACTCCGTAAAAATCACGGACTATGGAGACTTCCTTTTTAAACAGCTTCCTGTATGTGTACATCCGCCAATCTCTCAGCATACGCAGCGAGCGAATTCCCAATTGTTCCGCACCCTCACAGTTTCGAAGACTGTCATCGATAAAAAGAGCTTCCTCAGGAGCCACCTCCAACTCGTTCAATGCCTGTCGGTACATCATCGGATTCGGTTTGGTTACCCCTACTTTTGATGAGATGATAAAGGATGAAAAATAGTCTCTCATCCCCGCTTCGACAAACACGGGTTCTAGTGACGGCCACGCATCTGAGACAACGGCCAGCTTGAACGATTTGCTGAGCCCAGGCAGGCACTGAAGAACATCATTAAAAAATGCATACTTTTTCCTGTTATAGACGAGGTCTTCCGCAAGCGCTTGAACCTTCATTTCATCTAAATCTAGTTCCGGAAGACTTTGAGAAAATAAAGAATAGAAATGAATAAAATGTGCGTACTCTTCCTCTTCATTTTGAATGAGCGATTGCTGACTGATGTATTGAGAAGCACGATGGAAAGCATTTTGCCGTTTACTCGATGAAATGGATTGAAACGTCTTTCGATCAACGTAAGTATAGAATTTGGGGGAAATGAACCAATGTCCGGAAGCAGGTCCATTCAGCACTCGGCCAGAATCAATGAGCAGTGCTTTTATCGCATGACCAGACATAAAGACACCTCTTAAATAAATGTGATCTGATTTAGTCTATGATTTTAAATGATCATCTATTTAACAATCTATAGGAACAGCTGCATACCTGGCCCTTCATCAGGGCGTCTTTTAAAGCCAAATCTTTCATAGAATGATTGTTTTCCAATGGCGCTTGATAATTGTATCCAGTGCATGCCTTGTGATCGGCAATGATCGATAAGACGGCGAACGATTTCCGAACCAATGCCCATGTGCTGGCAGGACGGATGGACAATCAGGTCGCAAAGAAATGTCTGGTAAACGCCATCTGAAATCAGGCGGGCAAACCCAATCAATTGCTGATTATCGTTATAAACGCAAAGGATATGCCAACTATTCCCGATCGCCCGGAAAAGCTGTTCTTCGCTGTATGTGCCTTCATCATTCCATCCTGTAGTCTGATACAAGTGATAAAAGGCTTTTGACGAAGGCTGATCGTTGCTAAAACTGTTCACTCTTTGTCCTCCTCCTACTGTAACTATTAATAACTTACCGCATATAATAGGCGTTCATTATTCGTCTTCTTTATTCCATTCCGACGCCAGCATGCCGTACACGACGTGATCAACATAGTGATCATAGAGCCATTCCGCCTGACGAATGGTGCCTTCTTGTGAAAATCCGAGTTTTTCAGGCACATGGCGGCTTTTCTGATTTCCTGAGGCCGCTCTGATCTCTACTTTGTTCATATTCAACTCATTGATCGCATAATCGGTCAACTCACCGGCAGACCGTGTCATTAACCCTTTCCCCTGATACTTCTCACCAAGCCAATAACCAATCTGCGCCGTTCGATTCATTCGGTTTATCTCGTTGAATCCGGCAATTCCGGCAATTTCACCCTTATAGAGGATTACGGTTGTCATACTACGACTTTCGCCAAATCCGCGCAACGTTGCTTGAATAAATGCGCGTGTATCGTCCACAGTCTTTGTAAAATCCAGCCAGGGCAACCATTCACGCAAATAGGTTCGCGACTGATCGGTCAACTCAAAAATTCGCTCCGCATCCCCTAAATCAATCAATTTCAGAGACAGGTCATCATCGATTTTATGAACAAACACCCCGATCACCTCTTCATTATTTTTTCTATTGTATCATTCATTTAAGGAATAGATGGGTTAGAATGGAAAAAACAAGGATAAATAATGGAGGGATTTGATGAAAAAGTTTTGGTTTGTCCCCGTATTCATCATGATTTTGTTTATGGCAGTCACCGGATGCTCTCGTGAAAAAACACCTCCGGAAGCGGTCATTAAGATTAATCACATCCAGGTAGAAGCTGCAAAAGGTACTTATGAATGGCAATACGGATTCCTGTATCATAGCGCTCTTGTCGCTGATGCAACCTCCCCATCTGTCATTGCAAAGCATTTAACACCTCTTACCGTTCATCTAGGTGCAATCGCAAAAATCAGTTTTTCTAATCACTCCCATCCTCACCTATACGCACACATATGGGAAAATGACCGTGAGGGAAAAAAGCTGTTTATCAAACAGAATCAACTTACCTTGCCGTCAGAACCGGGTCGTTATGTGATCTTGCTACATGCGCGTTGGCCCCATGGCAACTCAGATTATGTTTTCTCTGTAGATGTTCATTGAAATAAACATGCTGCGTTTCTTTTTGAGAAACCAGCCGCTTTAGCCAATTGATGAGGATCGCATTAAATTAAGAAGAAAACGAATAAAAACATAGTGTTCTTTTCATGACTCAAGTTTATACCTCGATTTCTTTTTTCAATAGCAATTGATTTTCCTGATGAACCTTTTTCATCGTCGTTGGAAATTTGTATCCAGCAATCAATTGATCTATTGCGGCTTGATTGTTTTGTTTAATAAACCGCCGCATTGCGCGTATATAGTTCAACGAATCCAATTGTCTTTTTTTCATCTCCTGTTTGTCTTTTGTTAAGCTGCCGTGTCCCGGTATCAGAAGCTGAATATCAAAGGTGTTCAGTAGTTCATCTAGTTTTAAAACGGTTGTTTCATAGAGTCCGCCGCTGTAATCAATATAAGGAATTTCAACATCACAAAAATAGTCACCGGCTAGCAGAATACCCAATGGTTCAATTACGGTAAACATCCCGTCATCGTTGTGGCCGGGCGCATTGTAAAAAGTTAACGTCAATCCGCCAAGCATTACTGTTTCCCCGTCATTCTCAAATGAAACATCCACTTGTGGAAAAACGAGTTCATAGTTTCTAGATAAATAGAATTCGTCATCGAACGATTCGATTGCTGTCAAAATGTTGCTTTTCTTTTCTTGATTACTGTTTGCAAAGGCACTGCTTGCGATTACCTTGGCATCCGGAAAAGCTTTATAACCTAAAATGTGGTCATAATCTGAGTGTGTGAATAATAAATATAATGTTCTTTGCCCTAAAATCTTATAAACATATGCTCTTATTTCTTCTACTTCTTGCGGCAGCCAATTTGGATCGACAACCATTACCATTTCTTCTGTTTTTATTACAACACTCACAGTCTCTTGCAGACAACTGCGGAAGACACTGATTTGATCGTTTGAATGGATAAGCATCTCATGTTCCTCCTGCACCTTTTTATAGACTCTGTTATTGGATCGTGTTGATCAGCACGAAATTTTCAGATTAAGTTACCGTTCCAATTTATACAAAAAGCCCGAGAGAATGTATCGACCATTCTCCCGGGCTTTTATCCCTCCGTGTGACCCTTACCTAAATAGGATCATCTTCTCTCGGTCCAGGCTTATTTTTTTGTCAATAACGGAACCCTAGAAGCTATTTCGTATTTATTTTTCAATCTTGATTTAACATATCATAGACTTGCTTCACATCTTTATCGCCGCGGCCGGACAGGTTAACAATAATACTCTCGTCCCTAGGCAACGTCTTCGCCAGCTTCATCGCATAGGCAACGGCATGCGCACTTTCCAATGCCGGAATGATTCCTTCCACTTTGGAAAGTGTCAAGAACGCATCAAGTGCTTCCTTACCGGTAACCGTTACGTATTCACCGCGACCCGAAGCCTTTAGATAGCTGTGTTCCGGTCCGACACCGGGATAATCCAGTCCGGCGGCAATTGAGAACGTTGGTTTCGGGTTATTATTTTCATCAACAAGCGCATAGCATTTGAATCCGTGAATAACGGCAGGCACGCCTTCTGCGATACTTGCCGCTTCAGTAGGTTCTACGCCTACAAGGCGGACAATCGGCTCATCAATATAATGTGCGAATGCGCCGATCGCATTGCTTCCCCCACCGACACAGGCAACGACTGCTGCCGGAAGCTTGCCTTCCTTCTCCAGAATCTGGCGTTTGGATTCTTCACTGATCACCGATTGAAAATGGTGTACGATTGTCGGGTAAGGATGCGGACCAACAGCTGAACCAAGCAAATAGAATGTTGTTTCATGATTCCGCACCAAATCGCCCAGTGCTTCATCAACCGCATCTTTCAAACGACCTTGACCTTTTTCCACCGGCACCACTTCCGCACCAAGTAGCTCCATTCGGAAAACATTCAAAGCCTGTCGCTCCGTATCGTATTTGCCCATATAGATTGTACAAGGCAATCCGAACAGGGCGGCAACAGTCGCTGTCGCAACACCATGCTGGCCGGCTCCTGTTTCGGCAATAATCCTTTTCGCGCCCATCCGTTTCGCAAGCAAAATCTGGCCAATAGTGTTATTAATCTTGTGTGCCCCTGTATGATTCAAATCTTCTCTTTTCAGATAGATTTTCGCGCCGCCAACCTGTTCAGTAAGATTTTTTGCGAACGTCAGCGGATTCTCGCGGCCCACATATTCTTTCAAATAGTAGCGCAACTCTTCGTTAAATTCCGGATCATCCTTGTACTTGTCAAAAGCTTCTGCTATTTTTGACAAGACCTGTTGCAGCTCATCCGGTACATAGCTTCCTCCGAATTCCCCGAATGTTCCTGCCGCTACCACACCTGTACTTTTACTCAACTCTACTCAGCTCCCTATGTTCTCGTACTCGCCCTCTGACGTGTACCGAAAATGTAGTGCCCCATAAGTTTCCATTAAAAGCAAAATGAAGTCAAGGATATTTTTTGGACTGACACAAATTTTCCAAACATTTTTAACAACGGCGATTTTTTAAACATCTGATCTTTGATCCGTCGATCTCTGAAAATCCAAATACCTCGTTCCTTGAAACTGCAGCGTTCCTTGATCACCTTCAGCCATTAATCCGTAAGCCTGACCGCTCACCTTTAATTCCATCCGATCGCCACTTGCAACCTCAAAGGTGACATAATAATGGGTGGATACCGCTGTCTGATTGCCACCTGATGTTCTTGTTCTTTTTCCTGCGACAGTTGCCTCAACATTCAGGCGCGGCTGTTGATTATTAGAGGACCAAGTCATTATATTTCTTATCAATGTGATGACGACAATCGCAAGGATGATTACAAAAACAATGACGAAGAAGACAGGCATGCCATCAAAAAAGGTACCAAAAGGGCTATCAAACATCGAAAAACCTCCGAGAATAGATTTTCTGCGTTTTACTGAATCAAACGCGCTGTATTTCAACATTTTATGACGATACTGCTCGTGTACATATCATTTCATTACGTAACTGTTTTTCCGTATTATCTTAGATAGGTTATCATAATTGTAGGACGAAGAGACAAAGCAGGTGACACGAACAATGATTCAAGATAAATATTTGAATTTAAAATTAAGCGAGCGCGGCGCGATCATCAGCATTGCCGCTTATCTCTGCCTGTCCGTGCTTAAATTATTTATTGGTTTTACCATGGAATCACGAGCACTTCGCGCCGACGGTTTTAATAATGTGACGGACATTGTCGCATCTGTCGCCGTACTGATCGGATTACGGCTTTCACAGCGGCCGGCAGATAGTGATCATCCCTATGGGCATTGGAAAAGCGAAACGATTGCCTCACTTTTTACCTCATTTGTAATGATGGCGGTCGGCATTCAGGTCTTATTTGACAGTGGAAAATCATTAATTGCCGGACATGAGGAAACACCGGATATTTTATCGGCTTGGATCGGCTTGTTCTGCGCGGTTGTCATGTTTGCCGTTTATCGGTACAACAAAAACTTATCCATGAAGACAAACAGCGCATCTGTCATGGCCGCAGCAAAAGATAACTTATCCGATGCTTGGGTCAGCGTCGGCGCGAGTGTCGGTATTTTTGGCGCGCAGCTTCATCTTCCGTGGCTTGACTCGGTCATTGCCTTGCTGATCGGGCTTCTAATTTGCAAGACGGCTTGGGACATTTTCAGAGAATCATCTTATAACTTATCTGATGGTTTTGACGACACACTCCTAGACTCGTTTAATCGGATTGTCCTTTCGGTTAAAGGAGTTGAAGGCGTCCGTGATATCCGCGGCAGAACGTACGGCAACAATATGGTTATCGACCTTGTCATCCTTGTCGATCCAAATATGGGGCTCAAAGAAGCACACAAGATTTCCTCACAAGTGGAAGATGTGCTGATGGAAAAGTATGATGTCTTTGATGTGCACGTTCATGTAGAGCCAAGCGAAAAGAGCTGACCGGTATGATCAATCGGACAGCTTTTTTAATAGTTTTGCATAAACTCCTTGCTCATCTTTTCCTTGAAACAGCACGTGTGTAAACCCTTTTTTCTTATATAGGTTCCTCGCGATCACATTGTCCAAATCCACACCAATGGACATTTCTTTATAGCCCAATCTCTGTGAATAGTCGACCAGAAAATCAATCATGGCGCTTCCTATTCCACGATGACGATAGGTGTCCTTTACAATCAGCCTTGAACAATAGACACGCTGATTATCAATGGTATAATCGGGATCTTGCATGTTGAAAACAATTGATCCTTCAGCTATGTATGTATCGCCTTCAACATAGACAAACGTCTCCCTATTCCCTGTTTGTAATTCACGATAAAATTTTTCAGCTAATTTGTTCTGCTTTTCCATATCCCAAATGGACGCGCACTTTTTAAAATCTTCAATTTTTAGCTTCCGGATCTCTCCTTTTGACCGTTCATAGCCCCCAATCATGTACTTATCATCATCTTCGCTCTTCGATGGCTTCTTTGTAAATATTTATTTTGTTATTAAGATGCAGAATATTTTGTTCAAGTTTTTCTTTTTCTTTATAGATGAAACGTTGATGGTCTAGAAGCAGGTCGAGTCTCTTTTCCAAGGTGCTGTCTCCTTCGTACCTCAGGCGCGCATATGCCTTGATCTGACTGATCGGCATCGCCGTTTCTTTTAACCTTAGTATAAATTCAATCCAATCAATGTCTTTCTCACTATAAACACGCCGATTATTTAAGTCTCTTTCTGGAAAAATCAATCCTTCTTTTTCGTAATAACGCAGTGTATCAGCACTTAAACCGGTTATTTTTGTAAAAGTTCCGATCGAATAAACCACAGACGACACTCCTCTTGACATGGAGTATACTCCAATATATATGCTTCATTATATCAACTTTAGGAGATGAAGCATATGGAAGACAAAACACGTTTTGAACGGGGACTTGAGAAATTGGCGGAAGTGGATGGAGCGGTTGGCGATCAAGTCATACAAAACTTGAAGGAAATTGCCCCTGATTTAGGCAGGTTCATTATTGAATTTGCTTTTGGAGACATTTACACCCGGCCAACTCTGGACCTGAAACAACGAGAATGCATTACCCTAGCCAGCCTTGCAACTCAAGGAGGAACGGAAAACCAGCTTCGGGTACACATCAACGGCGCACTGAACGTCGGACTGACTCCGGAAGAAATCGCCGAAACATTTATTCAATGCGTACCCTACGTTGGATTCCCGAGAGTCCTTAATGCAGTCGCTGTCGCTAAAGAGGTATTCAAAAAAAGAGAACTCATTTCATAATTGTTGCGATGCACCGATTACTTACGTTTGTAATTGGTGCTTTTTTATTTAATATCTTTTATGAAGGAAATAATTCGATTGGCTTCTGAAAAACCTGTTTGAATGTGAAAGTTTAAGCTGCTCTGATTCGCCAGTTCTGTGTCGGAACCCATCTGCCTGCAACCTTTAGCTTTCGCCCATTCCTCACCTGCAGCGATCAATTTTTTCGCAAGCCCCAACATACGAAACTCTTTTTCCACAAAAATGCCTTCAACATAACCAACTGGACTAGAGTTCGCACCTTCTACATAATCATTTCTGATCGAGACGTGGATAAACGCAATATAGTCGTTTTTGTTCCTTATTAAATAATGAACATTCTGATCCGAGTGAAGCTGCTTTCGGCATTCGGCAAGCAAGTCCTCCTTTGTATGGTCCGGCCATAACTTCATTTCTAAGTCCACTAATGCATCAATAGTGTGTTCCGTTGCTTTGATAACGTTCATTTATCTGCACCTTATCGATTTAAGTTTGTAAGCAGGACTTCCACTCTGTTGTATTTTAATTTTACTGCAAACAGGGTAAAATACCACATCGTGATCCGGATACTATTTCCTCTTTTTGTGCGTAAAAAAACTGCCCCTTAAAAGGACAGTCTCTTTCATCTATTCATCTAAAATCAATCAGGATGGACGCTCGCTCTTAGCTTGCTCGGATCCTGATTTAACGAGGAACGAAACGACGATCAGAAAGCCCATGATAATAAAACAGGTGATCGTCCCTACTCGGTTCGCTCCGTTCAGCACGAAGGATAGGAAAATTGCGGACAGTGAAGCCATTCCTAGAATGGTCATATACGGGAATCCGGCCATTTTAAAGAATGGCAGGCGCTCGTAAGAAGGACGCAACTTCAATTCAGCAGCACAAATGGCGATCCACACAAGACAAATCGTAAATCCTGGGATGCTCATCAATTGATTAATGATTTGACCAGGAGCCAGGTATGCCAAGACAATGCCGATGACTAAAAAGCTTGTTGTCAGTGCAATTCCACCGAGCGGCACGCCTCGTTTTGAAAGCTTACGGACAAATTTTGGTGCCTCGCCGCGCTCAGCCATGGAGTAAAGTGTCCGAGTTGTCGCATAGATACCGGAATTGGCTGCGGACAATACGGCAGTCAGGAGCACAAAATTCATTAGATGAGGCACACCTGGAAGGCCGACCGCCTCAAACACTTGAACAAACGGGCTGCTCTGCGTGGCGGACACGCTGCTCCAAGGCATCATGCCACAGATAATGATAATTGGCAGAATGTAGAACATGATTACTCGTGAAACAACACTTTTAATAACCTTCGGCAATACATGCTCCACGTCTTTCGCTTCGGTTACTGTAAGCCCGATCAGTTCAGACCCGCCGTAGGAAAAGATCACGACAAGCAAGGCCTGGATCATGCCGCCAAACCCATGCGGAAAAAATCCACCGTAACCAAAGATATTCTTAACCGGATTGGCAGGGCTTGGAATGATCCCAAATAAAATAAGCACGCCTAAAATAATAAACACAATGATTGCTGCAATTTTAATTCCGGCAAACCAGAATTCAAATTCACCGTAGAGGCTGACTTGAAAAAGGTTAATGCCAACGATAAACAGTCCGCACACCCCTGCTAATACCCATAAAGGCACATGTGGGAACCAATATTCAAGAAAACTTCCTGCAGCTAAAATCTCAACGACCGTAACAATCATCCAGTTAATCCAGTACAACCATCCAATCATGATTGATACACGGAATCCAAAGGCTTTATGCATAAGATGCTGGATGTTCAATCCCGGATAAGCAATCGCCAGTTCTTCCAAAGCGACCATAACAATAAATAAAATGAGCCCACATAACAAGTATGCAATCGTTACACTGGGTCCGGCAATGCTTAATGTATCGCCGCTCCCTTTAAAAATGCCTGTACCGATCATACCGGCCATGGCCATAAGCATAATATGGCGCGGCAGCAATCCACGCCTTAATGTTTCGTTCTTCTCTTCTGTTGCACGCATCATTCTTATATCCTTTCTCTCTGTGTTTCTCGCGAATACGCTTTAAAGCAATAAAGCGACAGGCGAAATAAAAACGCGTTTCAAGCAGTTTCCATGGTTGATTATCCATGAACAGTCTGCCTGAAGTGCGGCATTTCAAATTATAAAGGTTTAAATATGCGTGTCAAGGTAACTCGCCTTCTATTTTTTCCCATTATGAATTCTTTATTGACGCAAAAAAACATAAAGGTGATTCAGACCTACAGCAACACGGATCTAGACCTTATCGCAGGTTTTCTCGAGAAAATGTCGTTGTTAACCGATAACGATCGCGATTAAGTAGAATAGAACCATAGGCATTACTGTATTCGATGTTTGATATGTCGTTCTTTTATAAAGAAGGTAAGCGCCAGTGTCAGCAAACAGAAGCTGACGGCGACCATGAAAGCGGCGTTGACGCCGTTTAAGACGGCATCCGTTTTTAAGACGTTATATAGTGTGGGATCGGAGCCGAACATATTCTTTTCCGGAAGTTCAGTTTTGGTCACATTGGACATGACACTGATTAATATCGAAGTACCAATAGAACCGACAATGGTACGCATTGTATTATTGACGGCGATTCCGTCACTCATCAGCGTATCGGGTAACGTATTCATACCGGCTGTGGTCATCGGCATCATCACCATAGATATGCCGAAAAAGCGCACGGCGTATAAAACAATCATGAAGCCATAAGTGGTGGACATGGTAAGGAACATAAACGGTATTGTGCCTATGGTCAGCAAACACATGCCGGCAATAGCTAGATTTCGAACGCCGATTTTGTCAAAAATGATTCCCGTCACCGGACTCATCAGCCCCATGACAATGGCGCCGGGCATAATAACAAGTCCTGAAAAAAAGGCGCTCTCTCCTCGTGAATTTTGAAGATACAGCGGCAGAACAAGTTCGGCTCCAATCATTGCTGTCATGATTGTGCCGCCGACCACTACGGAGAGACTGAAAAGCGGTGACCGGAACACCTTTAAGTTCACTATGGGTTCCTTTATTTTTAACTGCCTCCAGATAAACAGAATTGTGATTACCGTTCCGATCGCTAATCCCATAACCACATTTACATCCGTCCAACCATGATTGCCCACACTGCTGAATCCATAAAGCAGTCCGCCAAAACCAATCGAAGATAGTACTATGGAAAGATAATCAATCTTTGAATGGGTTAACGGAATGATTCTTCTAATCGTCAAACAAGCAATTACAAGAACAAATAGGGAGACAGGGATCAAAAGATAAAAAAGAACACGCCAATGGTAATTATCAACGACCCAGCCCGAAAGTGTCAGTCCAACGGCTCGTCCGAGAGCGATCACGAGCCCGTCTAACCCCATCGCAAATCCTCTTTTTTCTTTAGGAAAAACAAGCAGAAAAATGGTCTCCGTCAGCGGAATCATGATGCCTGTACCTGCCGCCTGAATCATTCTCCCGGCGAGAAGAACAGGAAATTGATGAGCAGCTGCCGATAAAAGTGTGCCAAGCAGGAAAAACATCATCGCTATTATGTATAAAAATCGTGAGCTTACTTTGCTCATAAGCAGTGCAGCAATCGGGATCATAATGCCGTTGATTAATAAAAATCCCGATGCCAGCCATTGGCCGTTCGCCGCGTCCACTTTAAGTTCTTTCATAATATCTGGAAGTGCAGTTGCCAGCATTGCATGATTTAAGATCGCGCAGAATGAACCGACAAGTAGAACACAGATCAATAATATCCGGTTGTACTTTTTACCATCAAGATCTACACATGAATTCTTCGCAGTCATTCCATACAGACTCCTTGATTTAAAATCGTCGCCGTAATCGAACTCGTCCCTTCCTTTCGTGTATTCTTTTAATAGTATTGCTCGATTCACGGAATGCGAATCATAATTTTTTACCCGTTTCTCCGCTTTTAACCTATGGCTCGCTGATCTATCGTTTCAAATAGAGAAACAAATTGTTCTTTTTTGATTTTCCCCTTACCAGCATTTATGATAAACATCATCCGAAGGAAGGTGAATCAAGTGAGTCAATACGAGGTGGCCACCTTAAAAAAAGGACTCATGATCCTTGATGCCCTGCAATAAGAGGAAAGTATGACGCTAAGTGAAGTCATGAAAAAATTCAGTTTGAATAAGTCCACAACGTTTCGCCTTTTATACACGCTTGAATTGATGGGTTATGTACAGAAACATGATCAGTCATACAGCGTAACCGATAAAGTCGGCGGCTATTCCAATCCATACAACGCCCGATTAAATTGGCTATCGGTTCCGCCGCTGTATCAGCTGAATGACGAATTAGGCGAAACGATTAATATCGGTATTTTACATGGAACAGATGTGATCACGACACAAATCGTAGATCGAACGCCTGCCATCAGATGTCCTTCGGAAATCGGAGCGCAAGCTCCTGCTCATCTGAATGCTCTTGGCAAAGTCATTATAGCTTTCTTAGATGAAAACGATCGAGAAAATCTGATCAAACAATTAATACTCGATCAAAAAACAACAAATACATTTACCGATAGACACTTACTGAAGGAGCATTTGAAAGTGATCAGGCAGCAAGGTTACGCCATTGATGACGAAGAAACGGAAATCGGTCTGCGCTGTATTGCCGTGCCCCTGTTCTATCAGGACAATGTCATTGCTGCATTGGCTTTATCCGGACCATCTACCCGACTGACAAAGAAAAGGGACAAATTCATCAGTAAAAAGTTGATTCAGTGCAGCACCCGGATTTCCAAAATGCTCTGGTAGAAAAACAATCAGATCCAGGAGGAAAGCGATGAAAGACATGTCTGCTAAAGCAACGATTGGTCTGCTCTCTTTAGCTATCAGTACCTTTGCAATTGGGACAACAGAGTTTGTTATTGTCGGTCTGCTACCAACCGTAGCCGATGATCTTCATATATCAATTTCAAAAGCCGGAACACTTATCTCCGGTTACGCGATTTCGATCGCAGTCGGTACACCGGTTGTTACCGTATTGACCGGACGCATCCCCAAAAAGGCATTGCTTCTGATATTAATGGCAGTGTTTACCTTGGGAAACGCATTTTCTGCAATAGCCGGATCCTATGAGCTGTTAATGATATCCCGAGTGGTGACAGCTGTGACACATGGCGTATTTATGGCCATTGGCGCAATCGTTGCATCAAATCTTGTTCCTGAAACAAAAAAAGGAACAGCGATATCGATCCTGTTCACCGGATTAACGGTGGCGACGATTGTCGGCGTACCTCTAGGAACTTTTATAGGGCAGCATTTTGGCTGGCGTGCTACATTTGTTACCATTACCGGATTTGGTTTCGCTTCATTGATCATGAACTATTTTGCTGTTGATAAAATAACGAGGCACGATGAGACCCCGACTTTACGTGACGCAGGAAGACTCATCAAAAATCCACGTATTATGATGGCCTTTCTGATGACTGCATTTGGCTTTGGCGGAACATTCGCCCTGTTCACCTACCTTTCACCGATCCTCGAACAAATCAGCGGTTATTCGGTCGGTGCCATCTCCATCTTGCTTCTTATCTACGGAGTGGCTCTCGCGATTGGAAATATTATTGGAGGAAGATCTGCCAATCAGCACCCAGTTAAGGCCTTACGGTGGATTTTTCTGATTCAAGGCGTGGTACTGCTTCTGCAGATGTGGCTTTTACCAAACCATATACTCAGTGTTCTGTCCGTAATTATTCTAGGTTTCTGTGCCTTTATGATGTCGCCCGGTGTTCAGGCCTATATCGTTACGCTAGCCGAAAAGCTCGTTCCATCAGCAAAAGATATCGCATCCGCACTAAATATATCAGCATTTAACATCGGCATCGCTGCCGGATCTGCTTTAGGAGGCGTTGCGGTCGATTATCTGACCTACCTGGATACAGCGTGGATCGGTGCCATCATGGTCGGATTAGCATTGGGGCTTGCTTTATTGAGCTACTCACTGGATAAGAAACAGAAACTATTTTAAGGAGTGACATTAATGAGTCTCAAACAACTCGAACAATTGGAAAACGAATTGCAATTTGACAGGTTCACCAATGAAGATGCATTAACTTTGGGATTAACCTTGATCAATTACGCAAAGGAAAACGGAAAATCTGTAGCTGTTCATATTGAACGCAATCGCGTCCCACTGTTCACACACTTGATGGACGGGACCTCTGAAGAAAATGTCTTCTGGTTTTTCCGCAAAAAACGTGTTGTCGATCATTACAATCACAGTTCGCATTATATTGCTGCCCGATTCGAGGAAGCCGGAACCACTCATGATAAAAGCTCGCTTCTCTCCTCTTCAGAATATCAGGCTGTAGGCGGTTCTTTTCCAATCCGTATAAAAAATGCCGGGGTCATCGGTTCGGTCACAGTTGCTGGTCTGACTCCACAAATGGATCATGATTACGTCGTTGAGGGCATCAAACGGTTTTTGAATAAGTGAGCAATCAAATATGAAATTGGCCCTGAGCAAGAGATTCGCTTAGGGCCAATTTTGTGTACATCGTTTGGGCTTGACTTAACTCTTCTGAGTTTCGAAAGAGCTTCCATTACTTGGTGGTAAAATCCATTTTTCTTAATCCGAGTATGCTAAAGATCGTTTGTGTTCTTACAGTCCCTTGATATAACCAATCAACGCACCGCCAATCACAACAAAAATGACACCGATAATCACAGAAACTAATTCTCTGTGCGTCTTTTTTTCCTTCAGTATGAACAGCCCACCAAGCGTCGAAATAACAACGCCCATCTGCGAGAGCGTAAAACTGGTTGCCACACCGACTTCATTTGTTGAAAGCAGCAACGCCAGATTTCCCACACTCCAAGACAAACCGACAATGATATTTTTGAACGTTTCTTTTGAAAAACGTCTTTCTCCGCCATTTCTTATACTCAGGATGAGCGCAAGAAGCAACATGCCGATAGATTGCGGCAAAATGGAGGTCCAGCCGCTCACATGAAAGGCTTGGCCGATTGTCGCATAAATGACATAACCGATCGCTGAAAAAATGGTCATGATAATGCCCAGTTTCAATGATTGCGACGCACCTTCCGAATTACCTGCTTTTTTCTGCTGGTAAGAGGTCAGTACCGCACCGATAATAATGATGGCTAGAGCGATAAAACCAAGGGTTAACTTTACCGGGGTGTTCCAGTCCTGAAAAGCGAGAACCCCAACCAGTGATGTGCCTAGCAGCTGCATACCTGTACTGATTGGCATCGCTTTGGAAACGCCAATGCTTTTGAATGATGTATATTGCAGATATTGTCCGACGGTCCAGAAAAGACCGGACGTTAAGCTGGCAAAGAAGCTCACCCATGTGTAAGCAGGTGTTGTGAAAAAGTACAGGATGACGGCGAAGATGACCGCCCCAAGCGTTGTCCCTAAGATTTGCTGATTCGGCTTTCCGCCAAATTTTGAAACAAGAAGTGGAATGATTCCCCACATAATTGCCGGTATGAGTGCAACCAGTATATACATAATGTTTTACTCCTTTTAGTGTTTAATTAGAGGTTGTTCAAAAAGTCCGGGAAAAATTGCTGTCGAATCTCTGCGTCAACTTGTTTCTCTGCTCCTCACGTATTTTTTGCATACGCTCCGGTGCTCGGAACTGCGCCTCCTTGATCTTCTCGGCCCTTTTTGTCCTCCTTTTTGAATAGATTCTATTAATTGATGAGTGCAATAAAAAGGATGAAAACTGCAAGTGATACCCCACAGTTTCCAATCATTATTTAATTAATATGAATCAGCCTTTGCCTTCAGCAAATTCAGGGTAGAGGGACATGCCTCCATCGACAAAAATGGATGTGCCGGTTACATAGCTGGATTCATTTGAAGCCAGCCATGCAGCGACAGCCGCCACTTCTTCGGGCTTGCCGATATAATTCATAGGAACCAAATTCAGCGTACTCTCGAGCTGTGCGGGATCCGCAAATTTTTCAGCGTTGATCGGTGTATTAATTGCCCCCGGAGCTATTGCATTAATCCTTATTCCGCGTTTGGCATATTCAAGAGCAATCGTTTCGTTAAATAACTTGACTCCGCCTTTGCTTGCCGCGTAATGCGCAAATGTTGGCCACGGAATCCGTTCGTGGACAGATGACATGTTGATGATGTTGCCCTTTTTGTCATGGCTCAGAAAATGGTTCAAGGCAGCTTTTGCGCCTAGAAATACGCCCGTCAAGTTGACGTTCAACACCTTGTTCCAATCCTCTAAGCTCAATTCATGAGTCGAAGAAGAATTTTCCATGCCGGCATTATTCACCCAAACGTCCATATCGCCAAAGGTGTTAACAGCTGCATCCAATAATGCCTGAATGCCTTCTTCTGTTCCCACATTAGCTTTTACGGCCACCGCTTTCCCGCCTAGCTTTTCCAATTCTTTCACTGTATTTTCAGCCCCTTGGCGATCACTGTGGTAATTAATGACGACAGACATCTTCTCTTCAGACAAACGACGCGCAATCGCGTTTCCAATTCCTTTAGATCCACCTGTTACAACGGCTACTTTTCCTGCTAAGTCTTTATACATTTTTTCTCGCTCCCTTTTATGGTTGATTTCTTTATTTTGATGTCCTCAGGTAAAAAATAATCATTGGTCAAATTGATTTTAATGAATGCACATACATTCATTAGAACAATTTAAATCTCTCATCATACTCAATCCTCCTATGTTCCTATGTAATGATTATGATCAGGTAAGTTAAATTTTAATTTATGCGCATGCATATATTAACCCCGATCAAAAATCATGTCAACAACTTATTGAAATCTTTTTTGAACGAAAGCTTATATACGAAAACGCAGAGTTTTTTTGATTCATGCGCATGCATATAATATCATGTGCCTAAATACAAGTCAACACCTGCCCGAGAATATTTTCTAGATTCCCTCTTCGAACTTTTCTTTACTAATAGAAAAAAATCCTGAATCATGGATTCAGGGTGTAATTTTATCCGGTTGCGCGAAAAGGCTTTCCAGATTACATTCCTTAAATCTTTGAGCAAGAATTTGATCGACCGTTTTCATCGCTTCGTTCAGTTTCTCTTCACCTTTTTTCGTGATCGATGTATAAACCCCGCGACGGTCAGTCTCACAGGTTCGTCTTTCAAGAACGCCGCACCCTTTTGCTTCGAAGCGACTGACGAGTCTTGACATTGCGCTTTGACTTAATCCGACAGATTCTTGCAAATCCTGAAGTCTCAACTGCTTTTCGGACTTCTGAGCTAAGAAGTACAGTACATAAAATTCTTTTAACGACAGATCATGCATCGCTGTTAAATTCTTTTCTAGTGTCTGCTCGATCTGTGCGTGATATTGATTCAGATACAGCCAATGTTCAAATAATGGTAATGTAGGATTCTTCATCAGACCACCTCCTCTATTTAAATAAAGTAACTCCCAGTATTCCCAAGTGACTCTTGTTGACAGATCAATTTCAGCGTGCTATATTTTGCATGCACATGCATATAGTACATGAAATTTTTCCTCTTGTAAAGGTTTCTGATGAGGATTAGGTAAGCAGACAATCATGATTATGCGCAATCAAGATTCGTTCATTCATCACAAAAAATTGGGGGATTTGATTATGGATTTACAATTGCATGGAAAAACGGCACTCGTCACGGGTTCAACAGCAGGTATTGGACAAGCGATTGCACAGTCACTGGCAGCGGAAGGAGCCACTGTTCTGATTAACGGAAGAAGCGAAGATCGAGTGGCACAAGCAATTAATGACATCAGCAAAAATGTTAAAAATGCTGATTTAAAGCCAGCGGTTGCAGACCTTAGTACCAATGAGGGCTTCGAATCATTAACAAAAAAATATCCAGATCTCGACATTCTGATTAATAACATGGGAATCTTCCCAACCCGCGATTTCTTTGAGATTTCCGATAGCGAGTGGGAACATATTTTTAACGTGAACGTCATGAGTGGTATTCGCCTCAGCCGGCATTATCTTGAAAAAATGCTACAGAAAAAAGAAGGACGTATTATCTTCATATCCAGTGAATCAGCCATTTCTCCAGCAATGGAAATGGTACATTATAGCGCGACAAAAACGACCCAGTTAGCGATTTCTCGCAGCCTGGCCGAATTGACGCGCGGAACAAACGTCACCGTCAATACCATTCTGCCTGGATCAACGCTCACTCAAGGTGTGGAAGAAATGCTGGACAACCTCTATCCAAATGAAAAGCTTACTTTAGAAGAAGCTGAAAAGAAGTTCATGTCCAACAACCGTCCGACTTCCATCATTCAACGCCTGATCCGTCCAAAAGAAATCGGTGATTTTGCAGCTTACATCAGCAGCCCTCTTTCTTCGGCCATCAATGGTACGGCATTGCGTGTTGACGGCGGCCTCGTTCGCAGCGTCTTCTAATAAATTGAAAAACTGATGCTTCATTCAAGATAGTGGTGGGATTTGGATTCAGGTCCCCCACTATTTTTTTGTGAACATTTGTTAACCACGCAAAAAAAGAACTTCCCACCTCATTTGGTGAAAAGTCCTGTACTGCTGCCTATCATTTTTTTTGCTGCATTGCCTGCTTTTTCTGCATCTCTTTTTGCATTTTTTTCATGTCCTGCACACTCATCACTTGATGATTTTGCGGCAGGTAGAAGACATTTCGTGTAGAGACAAGCACATTCTTGTTTCCGCTATAGGCAAATAGTGTTTTGTAAAAATCGCTTTTGAACACACGCCGTGTTTTTTCTATCGCCAGATATGCCGGCTGATCCGTATTTTTAACAAGATTATGGTCGGTCATCTGCGTATGCTTCATCTTCGGTTTGCCTAGTTTGTTGATGTTATAAATGTACAGCTTATCTTTGCCTACATTCTGGGTAAGGACCAGAAATGGGGCCTGCGGATTCTGTCCGGTTGCTGAATAAATCTCAACCTTTTTCGTATATACCTTATTTTTCATGCCGAAGTGACTATGCTCATTCAAAATGAGCAGTGTCTCACTGCCAAGAAACACAATTAGAGACAGTGCCACCAAAATGTACTGCAACCATCTATACTTCGAAAACAGCTTAGATCCGCTGGTAAAAATAAAAATCACAAACAGTATGACGCTAATAATTAAGGTGAATAAAATCACATTGTTCACTTCCTAGAAATATAGTGGGGCGTTCTTCTCACAATCGGTTAACTGGATACTTCGCCGGTTGCAGCTTGCTTCTCTTTGCCTTTTATGAAGAACGTGAGTATCAGTGTCAGCACACAGAAGCAAACGGCGACAATGAATGCTGCGTTCATACCGTTTAACGTCGCGTCAATAGCGCGTTGTCCATAGTGGGCCGGATCGGTCGTCATCAAACTCTTTTTTGGCATACCGTGTTTGGTAACATTGGTAAATATACTAATTAGAACTGCTGTACCGATTGAACCTGCAACGGTACGAATCGTGTTATTCACGGCCGTCCCGTGGCTCATCAGTGAATCCGGTAGTGCGTTCATCCCGGCCGTTGTTACAGGCATCATCACCATCGAAATGCCCATGAAACGAACAGCATACATAACTACAATGGACACATAACTTGTATGTGCCGTCAGGAACATAAACGGCACAGTTCCGGCTGTCAGTAAAAAGATTCCTGTAATCGCCAGTTTACGTGCGCCGATCCGGTCAAAAATAAGCCCGGTCACCGGACTCATCAGTCCCATGACAATCGCTCCTGGCAACAGTATGAGTCCTGAATGAAGAGCGCTCTCGCCTCTAAGATTCTGAATGTATAAAGGAAGAACCAGTTCAGCGCCAATCATCGCCATCATAACAATGCTGCTAATCACCACCGACAGCGTAAAGATGGGCGATTTAAATACTTTCAATTCAAGCATTGGCGATTTCATGGCCAGTTGACGCCATACGAAAAGAATAATAAACAGAACACCGACAATGAGTGGCCAAATCACTCGTCCATCCGACCAGCCGTAGTTTCCGACACTGCTGAAGCCATAAAGCATGCCGCCGAAACCAATGGTCGACAACACGATCGACAAGTAATCAATTCTTGGATTGGTCAGAGGAACAACCTTCTTCATTGCCCTGAAGGCCAGTAGAATAACAACAACCACGATCGGTATCATCATGTAAAAGAGTACGCGCCAGTCATAACTATCGACAATCCATCCGGAAAGCGTCGGACCAATTGCCGGAGCAAATGCGATAACGAGGCCGCCAAGTCCCATAACAATTCCCCGTTTTTCTCGAGGAAAAATAAGCAGAGAAATGGTTTGCATGAGCGGCATCATAATGCCTGCACCAGCTGCCTGAATAATCCGTCCGGTGAGCAGAATAGCAAAGTTAGGTGCGACCGCTGCCAGAACCGTACCAAGCAAAAAAATGATCATTGATCCAATATACAGCATTTTAGAATTAATTTTATTAATCAGCAGCGCGGTTACGGGAATCATTACACCGTTCATCAGCAGAAATCCCGATGTCAGCCACTGCCCTGTCGCCGCCGTAATATCAAAGTCTTTCATAATATCAGGCAGTGCCGTCGCAAGCAATGTCTGGTTTAAAATAGTACAGAATGCTCCAATCAATAAGACAATAATTAAAAATATTCGATTGTACGCTTTGCCGTCAATATCAACGGGTTGCTTAATTTCGGTCATGCACGAAATCTCCCTTTCCTACTTCAGATAATCAGTCAAGTGGCTGTTCATCCTTATTATTTTCAGATCCTCAACCAGATACATAAGAGCTGCTCTCGTTCCGGTTTCAAGCGACCTTTTTAATCCATTGTCCATAGTAAAACTCCTTTATGAACACTATGTGAATCGCGTTGATTTTTTCCTCCTATTTTCCCTGGTCCGTGAAAAAAAGTGCCAGGTCCTTAGATAATCCGTACTTCATGTCGCTTCGGGGACTCGCTTTCCGCGGGCAGTCCAGGAGCCTCCTCAGACATACTTTTGTCTGCGGGGTCTCCTTCGGCCTGCGATCAACAGGATCGCTCCGCAGGAGTCTCGTCCCCTTACGCTTTTGAACGAGCACTCCCCCTCAAAATTCTATACTTTCTAATCTTTTAAAAAAGGACTTTCTCTATGTAACTAGAGAAAATCCTTTCTGTTTGCCACTCTTCAATTAAAAAGCCTCAATGTCGCAGAAGTTCAGGAAATCCGAATGCGTATTGCTGCGGTACCGCTGTTTCTTTACGTAGCTGCGCGGCAGCTTCCAGTGTCCAATAAGGATTTCTGAGCATGCCACGGCCAACTGCGACAAGATCCGCTTCTTCATTGCCGACAACTGCATTGGCAAGAGCCGGATCATCTAAGCGGCCAACTGCAATCACCGGTGCTCCGACCGCCTTCTTTATTTCACGCGCGAATGGTACTTGGTAGGCAGCGTGTGTGCCCGGTTTTCCTGCTGCAGCAATCGGTCCTTCACCGCCGGCACTGATATGGAAGAGATCCACACCGGCTTCTTTATAGGCTTTCGATAATGCGATACTATGCTCCAATCCATAGCCACCCGGCACATATTCAATTGCAGAAATACGCATAATCAGCGGCATTTCGGCGGGCATTACGCTGCGAACCGCTTGCGAAACTTCAGTACCGAATTTACTTAAATCCTTGCCGTATTCATCATCACGTTTGTTCGTAAACGCGGACTGGAACTCATGTATTAAATAACCGTGCGCACCATGAAGCTCAATCGCATCAAACCCGGCTTTAACTGCCCTTTTTACAGCCTGAGCATATTTCTCAGGCATTGCCTTAACTTCATCCGTTGTCAGTGCTCGTGGTGTTTTGTACTGCTCATTAAACGCAATCGCCGATGGAGCAACCGGAGTTGGTGCATCTTGTGCTTTCCGTCCGGCATGTGCGATCTGGATCGCAACCTTGGCACCATACTGATGGCAGGCATCCACAATCCTCGCCAGTGCCGGAATCTGCTCATCGGACCATAAACCAAGGTCATGATCCGAAATCCGGCCGTCCGGTTCAATATCCGTCATTTCAATAATAATCAGTCCGGCACCGCCTATTGCTCGGCTGACATAGTGAACATAATGCCAGTCCGTTGCTACGCCATCTTTTTTCTCAACCGAATATTGGCACATCGGAGGCATAACCACACGATTCTTTAATTCTAATCCCTTGAATTTCCATGGTGTAAACAGATCAATCATTGCTGGTCACTCCTTGACTAATTTTAGCTGAGCATATCTGATCCGATCTGGTACTGTCATGATCGCAAATCTGCCCAAGCGAATGAGTTCTTTTTTGCCGCCTTCATTTCAAATCCTATCAAATTCATTTGCTTGATACCAAGCATGAAGACTTGAGCGTAAAAAGAAAAAGCTGAATGCCGCGGTGACATTCAGCTTTTGGTTATCGTTTATTATGCGTAGCTTGCTTCAATTGTTCGGATTCGATCATAGAGGAAATCATTGACCGGCGTTGGAATACCGTGCTTCTTGCCCAGCTTCCGAATTGTTCCTGCAAACAGGTCAACTTCCGTTGGGCGATGCTGCAAAGTGTCCTGGCGCATGGACGGCATGCCTTCAGGATTCAGTGAATCGTTGATTTTCAGCCATTCGGCAATTTCAGATTCTTGAAGGTCCACGCCTTCAGCATTTGCGACTTGGATGACCTCTTTCATTGCGGCAATCACCGTATCGCGCGGCTTGCCTGGAACCTGTATTCCGCCGTAATTCGTTTCGAATACTGCGGTCGACTGATTCACGCCTGTATTGACCATCAGCTTGCCGTACATTTTATGAAGCATGCGATCCGGAATTTCATAGGGCATGTCCACCTTGTCAAAAAGACGGGCAAGTGCCTGCACCTTCTCGCTCCGTTCGTCATTCGCCTCACCAAAGCTGAGAAAACCGATATTTTTATAGGTCAGTTCATTGCCTACTTTGGAAGCATCCATTCCGGCGACAATACAATAGAGCAGCCGGTCAAAGCCAAAAGCCTCGCCAATGACTTGTTCACTTGATATTCCGTTAAGCACCGATAGAATAATCGTCTGTTTGCCAATTTGATTTTTTGCGCTTTCGATTGCACTTTTTAATCCGGTGTATTTCACCGCAAAAATGAGCAGATCAGCAGATTCCATTTGTTCCTCAGCATCGACATACCGGAATGCACATGGCTCGCCATTGCAGAAGATGCCCTCTTTCTTATAACGCTCAATCCGATCGTGGTCGGCAATAATACGCACCGCATCCACACCTAAATGATCAACAAAATGTTTTCCATACATGATTCCAAGTGCACCAAGTCCAATGATTGCTACAGATTTTATCTCCATTGATTTTCCCCCTCGCTGCTTACCTTGTTAACAGTACTCTTTTAGAATACGCCCAAACGCAGTCACGCCCCGCACAATGTTTTCCTTGGACATGTATGAAAAATTAAATCTGCAGTGGTTCACTTCCTCTTTCACCGGGAAGAATGTGCTTCCTGGGACATAGGCTACTTTTGCTTCAGGAAGAACACGCTCCTTCATCAACCGGGTTGTATCTACCCCTTCCGGAAAGGTCAGCCAAGTGAAGAGCCCACCTTCCGGATTTGTATATTTGACACTTTGTGGAAGAGCGACACGTAACGTCTCGAGCATCAAATCCTTTTTGTCCTTGTAGATCTTCCGAATATGCGTAATGTGTTCATCTATATCATACAACTCCATAAAACGGTTTACAGCATACATGTTCAGCGTTGAATTTTGCGTATCGGCAGCCATTTTCAGCAGGCACAGTTTTTCCGCCAATTCTTTCTCAGCAACTACCCAACCAAGGCGCAAACCCGGGCAAAGAATTTTAGAGAAACTGCCTAAATGGATAACCCGCCCTTCCGTATCAAAGCTCTTGATACTTGGAAGCTGCTCTCCTTCATAGCGAATTTCACGATAAGGATCATCTTCTAGAATGATCACATCGTAGGCGTTGGCTAATTCGACAAGACGTTTTCTGCGACACAGACTCATTGTGATGCCCGTCGGATTATGGAAGGTTGGCACCGTGTAAATGAATTTGGCATTCGGATTCGCCTTAAGCACAGTTTCCAATTTATCCATATCCATACCTTCTTCATCCATCGAAACCGTTGCATACTGCGGTTCATACGGATTAAAAGCGACCAGCGCCCCAAGAAAAGTCGGATTTTCCGTAATCACAATATCGCCTTTATTCAAGAACATTTTTGCGACCAAATCCAAGCCTTGCTGGCTGCCCTGCAGTAAGAAAAGATTTTCCAGGCCGCAGGTGACCCCGACGCGTTTCATTCTTTCGATTAGTTTCAGACGGAGTTCAGAAAGTCCCTCTGAAATGGTATATTGAAGTGCTGATTTTCCTTGCTCCTTAATGACCTGTTCAAAAACTAAACTCAGCTTTTCAAGCGGGAAAAGATCGGGATCCGGATACCCGCCTCCAAAAGAAATAACGTCCGGGTCTGCACCTAATTTTAGTAGTTCCCGGATCGCCGAAGGTTTCACTAAGCTCATTCGTTCTGCATACCGATAAGTTTTCATCTTATTCTCCTCACGATCAAAGTAAAAAAATGTGAGAAAACCATCCACTCGCGCATCATTGAAAAAACTTCTTTTCTATTTGTCTTCATTTATAGTAATGTGTTAATAAAGGAAAGTAAACTTCATCTTATTCACGTTTAAATGAATAAAATTCATTCAAAAGGGGAGCAGCTCGATGTCCCTGTTTTCATACTCGATTTTTAACGCAGTAGCAGAGCAAAAGAGTTTTCTAAAAGCTGCAGAGGTTCTGAACTTAACACCATCAGCAATAAGTCACTCCATTACAAAATTGGAAAATCAATTGGGTGTGGCGCTTTTTATCAGAGACCGGACTGGAATGCAGCTGACTTTTGAGGGTCAAAATCTTTTACCTTATGTTCGTGCAGTCCTCAATTGTGAAGAACGGCTGAAGCAAGAAGCTGCCCATATTAACGGTTTGGAAAAAGGAGTGGTTCGAATCGGTACATACAGCAGCATTTGTATCAATTGGATTCCCGATATCGTCAAATCGTTCCGGCAACTTTTCCCTCATATCCAAATCATCATCTTTCAAGGCGGTTATGAAGATGTGACTGGATGGATTAAGACAGGCGCTGTTGATCTCGGATTCATATCGCTACCGGCAGAAGAAAATCTAGCAGTTACACCCTTGAGCAAAGATCCCTTACTGTGTGTTACCCCTAAGGATTTCAGACCCGAGCACCCAGATTATGTTACAGTTGATGAAATTAAGGATATGAGTTTCATCCTGCAGCGTGATGATTACAACAAAGATACTAAGGCGCTGCTGCTAAAGTACAATTTATCGGTCCACTCTCAATTTTACAGCATTGATGACCAGTCAATTGTCGCAATGGTGGAAAGCGGTCTCGGTATTGCCATTCTTCCCGAGCTCGTGTTACAGAAAAATCACTCTGACGTCGGCATCTACCGCTTTAAACCGGATGAACATCGACTCATTGGACTTGCCTATCTAAAAAAACAGTACTTGTCTCCCGCCGCTCTGAAAATATTTGACCACATTTTGGCTTATGTTGAAAAGGAAGGACTAAATAAGCTTTAGAGGGTTTTCGAAAAGTCCGGGAAAATATCCAACCAACCTTACTGTTCATTTCGATTTTTCACTTGATGGTTTCAAGCCTCAAGGGTTAGCGTCAATCACGTCATTCTGTCCATCGATCACGCACTTTCCAATTTTCTTGTCGTTGATGATATGACTATAGTTTTGTACTTTGAAAAAAATGCCGCAGCTTTCGCTGCGGCATTTTCCGTATTTCATTTATTGCTTGTTAGGTTAAGCAATATCTTCATCCTGTACCTGTTTGTTTTTTCTACGGAAGATCCGTTCTTTAATCGAAACGAGCAAATCATAAACCGTCGGCACAATGATCAGCGTCAGTAAAGTTGATGTGATCAGCCCAGCAATGACGACAATGGCAAGTGCATTGGAAATGAGTCCGCCTTCTGTGGAAATTGCCAGCGGTAGCAACGCGCCGATTGTGGCGAGTGCCGTCATCAAAATCGGTCTGAGACGGGTCATACCTGCCTCAATCAGAGCGTCATTGATCGACATGCCCTTTTTCTTATTCTGCATGACGCGATCCATCAGCACAATCGCATTGGTTACCACAATACCGATCAGCATCAGGAAGCCGACCAATGCCGGCATTCCGAGCGCCTTCTTGCTAATATAAAGTCCGAACAATCCACCAGTGAAGATAAATGGCAGCGACGAGAGAATGGCAACGGGTGCGAGCAAATTACCGAACGCCAGCAGCATGACCATAAAGACGAGTACGACAGCAATACCCATAGCGATTGTCATATTCGTAAACCCTTCACTCATCGCTTGTGAAGATCCTTCTGAACTGGTTTTGATCGTTTTCGGCAAGTGCAATGATTTGATCCGTTGGTCGATAGTCGCCTGAACTTCCGAAACATTATCTGTGGTAAATCGCCCGGTAATCTGCACGTATTCCTGACTGTTCAGTCGGTAGAGTCCGGATGGACCTGGTTGTCTTTTCAGTGTGGCCACATCTGATATCTTCACGTCCTGCCCCAAACTATTCGTCATGGTCAAATTGGAGATGGCTTTAATTGAATGCAGCGGATCATGCCCAAGTGATAAGTTAATCTGCTCGGTTTTCCCATCTACTTGAGCGTTCGCTACGCTGTCTCCGGACAGAACGCTTCTCACGTACGATGCAACCATAATCGGGTTTAATCCTTTATCGGCTGCCTTATCTTTGTCGATCGTCAATTTTATCTGTGGCTCGACACCGGATAAATTGGTCTGTACATTGGTCAGGCCTTTTACACCTTTCAATTTTGCGACAATCTTATCACTGGCATCAGCAAGCTGCTCCTTGCTGCCGCCATCGACAATCAACGCAAATCCGCTGTCTCCGCCTGTCATGCCAATCGGCGCGATCGAAATTTCCGTATCATCGTCCAGGCCCTTCACCGCGTCTCGTGTCTGTTTTTCAAAAGCTTTACTTTGAGCGACCGTCACGCTATCAGACAAATCAATCGTCATTTGTACCCGATCACCAGAAACATACGTTTGAATATATTTCACATGTTCTTCATTCTTAATGATTGATTCTAACCGTTCCGCTTTCTGATTGGATTGATCAAGTGATGTTCCAACCGGAAGCTCGGCGTTCAATGTATAGGACGTTGCCTTCTCCTCTGGCATAAAGTTCTTCGGAATCGCCGGCACAAGAGCAACTGATCCTCCTAAGACAAGCGCCGCCAGAACAATCGTAATAATTTTATGCCCAAGCGACCAGTTCAAAGCAGCGCGATATGCTTTATGGAAAATACTTGGTTTTGGTTCCTTATGCTTCATATTTAATAAGAAGATTCTTGCCAATAGCGGCACAACCGTCACAGATACGATAAAGGAAAAAGCTAATGCGACAATTACGGTTATACCGAATGGCGCAAAGAATTTCCCAACAATTCCAGGTACAAAAGAGAGCGGACCGAAAACAGCAATTGTGGTCAGCGTTGAAGCCAGAACTGCGCCGCCTACTTCCTTAGCCGCATTCAGTACGAGATGCTCATCACGCTTTTTGCTTTTTAACGTACGCCGGTAGATGTTTTCAATAATAACGATCGAATCATCAATAACACGTCCAACTGCAACGGCGATACCGGCAAGCGTCATCATGTTCATGCTGTAGCCAATGTAATGCATCACAATCATGGATGCAAGGATTGAGAGCGGGATCGAAAGCACGGCAACGATCGTCGCGCGAATGTTGCGCAGGAACACAAAGGTCACAATGACGGCAAATAATGTACCGAGCAGCACTTCGCGAAGCATGCTGTACACCGAATCTTGGACATCTTTAGAGCTATCGTAAAGATTCGTCAATTTGTATCCTTGAGGCAAGGAAAGATCCGATAATTTTTGTTTCGCTTCTTTAACGACTTCGACGGCATTCGCTCCGGCTTGTGCTTTTAACTCAACGAGAACAGCCGGTTTTTGGTTAAGACGTGTATAGACCGTCTCTTCCTTTTCTCCATTATTTACCTTCGCGATGTCCGTCAGTTTCACTTTGTGAACACCTTGCGGGCCAGCGGACAGAAGAACAATAGATCGAATGTCTTTCACTGAATGCAAGCTAGCGTCCGTTTGCACATTCAGCGTCTTTTGATCTATAGAAACTTGCCCTGCCGGTAAAGAAAAGTTATTCGCTTGAATGGCTTGCTTCACCGCATCATATGTAACGCCCAACTGTTTCATTTTGCCGGTGTTCAGTTGAATGTGGATCTGCTTATCTGTCTCACCATACACATCTACGGTTCCGGCTCCATCAATTTTCGAAAAGGCCGGTTTTACCTGATCATCAATGAATTGAGTCAAATCCGATTGATTTGCACTTTTTGAAGACAGTGCAAAGCTGAATACCGGTGCTGCCGACGGCCCCTGTTCCTGAATGACTGCCTTGCCGGCATCAGCGGGAAACTCTGTTGAGGCGACTGCTGACGTTACATCTTTTTTCGCCTCATCCATTTTTTTATCCATATCGAATTCAAGGACTGCCACCGCCATATTGCTGTAGGTTTCGATGTATAAATTCTTCAGCTGGCTAATACCGGACAGTGATTCTTCCAATGGTTTGCCAATGTCATTCAATGACTGTTCCGGTGTCGCACCCGGGTAAGGGACCTGTACAACCAGGTACGGAATGTCGACATTCGGCATCGACTCCATTTTCATCGTTTTGACGGAGTAGAGCCCGCCGACAACAATTAAGATCATCGCGATCACAATAATCGCCACGTTTTTCAAGGAAAATTTGATGATAGAACCCATGAACGTTCCTCCTAATAATGATTGCTGTAGTATTTTCTTCATTGTACAGGTGGGAGAACGGTCCAGAAACGGACCTGAATTGTAGATCTCTATAAGACTTAAGATGTAGATGGGAAAATTTTGAACTTGTAGAGAACATTTCTTTTTCGTCAAATGTTCAATGCTTATTCATTGTAGGTAAAGAAGGTAAAATGAGATGGCCCTTTAGTTTAATTTTTGGTTAAGAAAGCCGTGGAATGACTCGTTTAAGGATTAAGAGGAAAAACTACAGTAACCGCCATCATCCGTACGGCCGATTTGTTTTCCATCGGAGACGGCCACCACAGAAAGTGATTGATCGGCCACATAGCGTCTTCCATCTTCACTTTTCAAATCTTTGAAAAGCGACACAGAGTGTGGCTTCTTTAATTAAAATCGACTGTTAGTTTACTGGTTAATCTACTTCGAAAGTTCATAGCCATACGAATCTTCCTCTTTAAGCAAGCGAAAAATCATTGAGTCTAGATATTCTCTTAGGATCTCACTGCGAATAGGGCCACCCCGTTTCCACTCACTAATTACTCTATCTGATATAGTAATAATAGCATCGATTACTCTATCTGTCAAAGTAATTTAAAGAATAACTTGGCAACTCCAATTCTTTAACACCGGTTGATTCCGTAGGAAGCGGTGCTTCAATGTTGCTCAATGGAAGTGAGCGTATTTAGTTGAAGTTCCTTTTTATTAGTCGAAGTTCCTCTTTTCGTTACACTTATAGTAGACACCGCTAATCTTTTATACTTTCGCATTTGTCTTAAAAATCGATTTGGAAAATAGCTTAACCAATGTTCGTATTCTAAAAAGCTCTTTCGTTGTACTCATAGAAAAAGATCCCCGAAAGACGACCGAGGATCTTTTAGTGTTTTATGCCATCAGAAAGTATAAAAGTGGATTTTTAAACGCAACTAGAGCTTCGCTTTCTTAAGGATTGACGAATTCAGGTTTTCTAATAGGAAGATACAAATCGACTTTGGCTTTTCCTTCAGGATCTTCAAATGGATTATTCATGCAAAATTCAAGACACGGTTTGTCATCAGCCTCGTATTCACTGCTTGGCAGCCACTGCCCAAAAAGGCTTTGATAAGCGATAGCCAGTTTATCAATCGTGTCATAGAATTGATAGAGTGCGTAACTCCCCCCGGAAAGCATTTTAAATTGAATATCACCGTCAGGCTTGCGATCAAAATCGTCAGGAAGGGTAACACAGGCATCATAACGGCACTTATTTTCTTCGACAACCTGTGGATCATCGAGTGAGATGCCAATAAAATAGTGTTCCGTGGGGTATATCTCGTGTTTACTTGCCCAAGTCATCAAAGTTTCCCATGCCTGACCAGTGCCCAAGTAATTTCCAACATGGCGAACATAAGCCACTTGATAATCCGGTAATTCTTTTAATGTAATGTTCATAGACCAGATCCTCCTCAAAAAGTTGTTCTCTACACTTCCAGAGTAACAAAGAGAATCATGGCCTTCTTCCAGAATCTTGCTAAGCTGTTGCGAGATATTGCTCTCTTTATTTTGGCGCTTTCTTACCTCCGACGGTGATAATTGAAAATGTTTTTTAAAGAGAGAGTTAAACGTTGAAGCTGAGCCAAATCCACAAAGCAGCGCTATTTCTAAAATGGACTGATCCGTTTCTGTAAGATAATCGATGGACTTCTCCAGTCTTTTTTGATTCAGAAAAGCTATTGGCGTCGCCCCTGTCACAGAAGAAAAAATACGACTGAAATGAAATTTTGAAAAGTGAGAGATGTCTGCTAGCTGATTGAGATTAATTTTTTCAGTATAGTGATCTTCAATATAATCAATGACTGCCTTAATTCTCTCCTGATAGATTGAATTCATAGACGCCTCCAACCCTGCTTTGTTGTCTATAAAGCTGCTGATAAAATCTATTTTATCGGACTTTTTCAATTTGTTGAACCACTTTATTATCTATAGAATTAATATAAGCCATGATAACAGAAGAAGTGAACTAAGCCTTACATTAAAAGTGATCGACGATTGATTTAACTGAAAAAAATTACCAAGAACCCAATAATTGCTGCACAGTATCAGTCCACCTTTGCTTAGTAGTGTCACTTCTTCGATCGATTCGGTTTCACTTTTCAAGCGCTGGTTTTAACTTCTGAATTTCGTTACTACTTTTGATCAATTAGCTACAATTTTCTCGGGATTAGTTACGACTTTTCACTCGTTCGTTTCTACTTCTGGAATTCGTTACGACTTTTTCCCAACTAGTTACAGCTTTCCGCTGATTTGATACGAAATTCCCTTAAAATGGTTTACAGCTTAACTTCTGTCGAGTTCTTGCTCAATAAAAAAAACTGCCCTTAGGTCATCCCTAAAGGCAGCTTGTTCATCGATTTAATTTTCTCCAACAACGACTTTGCCAATCATTCGTCCACTTTCAATAAGTTCATGTGCTTCGCGGAGATTTTCTGCGTTCAATGGTGTCAATTTTTTCGTTACCGTATCCTTAATTACACCGCTGTCTAATAACTCTGCAACCTTTGTGAGGAGGTTATGCTGCTCAATGATGTCCTCGGTTTCAAACATCGGACGTGTGAACATGAACTCCCAGCTAAAGGTAATACTCTTCGGTTTGATCAAATCAAGATTTACTGTCTCGCCAATTTCAACAATGGAGCAGATATGTCCTTGAGGCTTGATCACATCATGCATGTTTTGCCAGTGCCCCTTCGTATTGTTCAGACACAAAATCGCATCAACCGTATCAAACGGAAGTTTTTCAAATTCGTCCTTGAATGAGTTTCTGTGATTGATCACTTCATCCGCACCGAGCTCTTTAACCCATTGAACCGTTTCCGGGCGTGAGGCGGTTGCTGTAACATGGAGTCCCGCCCATTTGGCAAGCTGGATGGCGATTGATCCGACGCCGCCTGCACCATTTATGATTAATAGCCGCTTCCCCGCATTGCTCTCAAGATGCTCCGCACTGAATGGCAACCGATCAAAGAGCGCCTCATAAGCCGTGATACTGGTCAGAGGCAGTCCAGCTGCTGTAAGAAAGTCCAGGCTTTTAGGTTTGATCGCAACAATCCGTTCATCAATAAGATGCAGTTCAGCATTCGTTCCTTTACGTGTAATGTCGCCCGCATAATACACTTCGTCTCCTGGCTTGAAAAGCGTCACCTTTTCCCCTGTTGCCACAACAATCCCGCTCGCATCATACCCAACGATTCGTGCGCCATTTGTCAGCCCATTCCGCGAGTTCCGTACCTTTGTATCTACTGGATTCACAGAAACTGCCTTAACCTTTACAAGCAAGTCATGTCCTGTCGGCTGCTGATCCGGAATCTCTATGGGGACAATACTGTTTGGATTTGAGATGTCTGTAACTTCAAGCGTACCAAATGCTTTCATTTTAACGCCTCCTGGCTTCTTTTCTTAGTTTCAAGCACATTTATAGTATAATGGCTCTAAAGTGACTCGGATAGAACGCACATTAGCGTGACGAAGGAACAAGAATGTAACCTAGGAGGCCTATTGATGCGCAATCGGAAAACGGGATACGCGTGCAAACATTGCCCTGTTGAAACAACGCTTGATATAATCGGCGGAAAATGGAAAGGGGTCATCCTTTATCATTTGATGAATAAAACGAGACGGTTTAACGAAATGCGCCGCTTGATGCCCGGTGTAAGCCAACGCATGCTCACGTTGCAGCTTCGTGAATTGGAAAAAGACGGCGTCATTCACAGAGAGGTTTTCCCGGTCGTCCCTCCGAAGACGGAATATTCGCTGACCGCGTTTGGTGAAACCTTGAAGCCTATTATTCAAGAAATGAAACGCTGGGGCGACCATTATGAGGAGACCCATCAGGAGGTACAAGAAAGAAACATACGTACAGACTAACAAGCAGTTCATTCACCAAAGCTTGCTGTATTTTTTCCGGTACTTATCCCGCTCTTCCGCAGCGATTAATTCCAGCGCCGCCTTTTTGATCGCTTCATCTTGCAGTCGGTCATAGAGTTTTCTTAAATCTTGGATAATATCAAAGCGAATCAGCGTGTCGTTTTTCTCGCCTAAGCATTCATGATAGCGATGGACAAGCAGATTAACGACCTTCTCTTTTTGCTCAGGGCCCGCCAGTCCAACCTTCCATATGGACTGCAGGCTGTGACGCGCCGTCACAAACTTCGGATCTTTGGTCACCTTCCATAGCGTCGGAAACGCGCTCAGTATGCGCTTCTCAGGATAACTGATTGCCAGTGCCGCAAGAAACTGAGCAGCTCTCGCCCGCTGATGTGGGTCTATATCGGCAAGATTTTCAACAAGCTCGTCCTACACCTCATAAGCCCAATCCACTTTTTCTTCAGTAATCGCGAGCAACTTTTTAAACGATTCATATTGGGCATTTTTGTCTGTAGCTTCGAGATCAGCAAACAGTGATTGAATGATCGGGTCCATTTATTATCCTCCAATTTTCTTATTTAGCTTATTTTATATGACATTCTGCATCGGATTCCAGCAGAGATCTTCATCTTTGTTCTTTCGATTTTACACTTTTTATCATTTACCTTATAGACGATTCATTTAATTCGTGTTATATATAGTGTATAACAGATAGAACAAAAAAAGGAGGCAGATCAACTTGCTTCTTTCCATTGATTTCGGCTCGGATCAGCCCATTTATATGCAAATACGCAATGGGATTGTGACCGGCATCGCCTCCGGTCAGCTTCAGGATGGTGATGCATTGCCTTCTGTGCGCACACTTGGTGCGGAAATCGGCGTCAATCTCCATACAGTAAACAAGGCCTATAAATTACTGCAGAGCGAAGGGTTCATCGAAATCCAGCGTAGCCGAGGAACCTTTATCAAAGCAGGAAATGCAGCAAAGAACGCTGCCGAATTTCTTCAAGCATCCGGAGATCCGCTGCGGGCAATCGTATCTGAGGCAATTACTCGCCGTGTAGACCGGGCCGTGCTGCATCAAATGATTGATCATCTGTATGACGAACTGGAGGGTAATGAACCATGAGTGGAACCAGCCTTATTCTTATCTGCACCTATGTCCTTGTCGCTTGTCTCTTTATTTTGCAGCCTTGGTTTTCACGTAAAAATGTTCTGTTTGGCGTGGTTTTCGCGGATGGCGCGATCTGGCAGCATGCTCAGGCTACCTATATCCGTCGCCGCTATCTGATCGAAGCGACTGGTACCGCACTTGCAATTTTAGTCATTCTTTTCGTTCTTCCCTTTTTCTTAGCAAAAGGAACATTGGTAGATGTCTTTAATGTTGCCATGGTTGCGCTCATTTTCATCGATTCGTTCATTTTTGTGCTTGCTAACCGGCGGACACGGATACTGAAGCAAAGTATGGTGCCGAATGCCCAGTTGACCACGGATAAAATTGTTGTCGAGGTTGGAAAAAGTGATCGAGAAACCGTATTGTCACTTTGCTGGTTTCTGCTGTTGGTCCCGCTCTTCATTGCTACAGTTGCTGTCGTTTGGTTTGGCTATCCGTACATGACCGACTCAATTCTAACGCACTTTGGAATCGCCGGCCCCGATCGATGGGCGCCTAAATCATGGCGTTCCGTGCTGTCGCCTGTCTTTATTGAAGTGCTGCTGGGTGTCCTTATTCTTTTCATCCGGCGTGCACCGGCATCCGTAAAAGGCAATCCGAATGCTGCCCCAGGTTACGCACAGTATCGAAAAATGATGGGCATCTTGCTGATCGTCTTTTGTCTGCTGTCCGAACTTCTTTTCTTGCTGATCGTCATCGGCTTTATTACGCCTGTCAGCACGCTGTGGTATATGATCATTACACTTGTCGATCTCGGTTTTCTCATCACAATGCTTTTGCTCTATAACCGTTTTGTCCGAAGCAAGCGTTCATCCGGACCGATCCTTGATGACGATGCCAAGTGGATCTGGGGACTCTTCTATTTCAATCGCTCCGATCCCTCAATTTTTGTGGAAAAGCGGATCGGGATCGGCTACACAGTAAATTTTGCCCGCCCGATTGCTTGGATTGTTTTGGTTGGTATCATCGTCATTGCGATTGCTTTCTCTCGTTAAGCATGACTTTCACATACATCCACTTGAATTGGAGTGAGTTTTATGACCCACATTTCAGATTACCTGCCGTTCCTGATCCCGATTATTGCTCTTGAACTTATTCTTGCCCTCTCTGCCCTGATTCATATTCTTCGGCACAGATCGTTCAGATTCGGGAATATGTTCATCTGGATCATCATTGTTCTTTTTTTTCAGATCATTGGTCCAATCATCTATTTCACAATCGGCAGAGGTGAAGACGAATGAACATTTTAGAAGTACGCCACATTCAGAAAAATTTTGGCAAGCATCCCGTCTTGAACGACCTCAGCTTCTCTGTTCCTGAGCATTCCATTTTCGGACTGATCGGAAAAAACGGGGCAGGCAAAACGACTGCGATGAAGATGATCATGGGCTTTCTTAAACCTACCGGCGGAGAAATACGCGTTTGCGGTGAAAACGTGGCCTATGGCAATACAGCGACGAACCGGTTTATCGGCTACTTGCCCGATGTACCTGAATTTTACGGATATATGTCTGCCAAAGAATACTTGATGATGTGCGGCCGGATCACCGGACTTAAAAGGCTGCAAACTAGTAAACGGATCCAAGAGTTACTGCCGCTTGTCGGCCTTGACGGGATCAAACGGCGAATACACAGTTTCTCAAGAGGCATGAAGCAGCGACTCGGAATTGCACAAACGCTGCTGAACAAACCAAAGCTACTGATTTGTGATGAAGCAACATCGGCGCTTGATCCAAAAGGAAGAAAAGAAATACTTGACCTTCTGTCTGTAGCTGCTGATCAGACAACCGTCATGTTCTCAACGCACATTTTGTCTGACGTGGAACGTATTTGCGATTCGATCGGCCTGCTTCATGAGGGAAAACTCGCCCTGCATGGAAAGCTGTCCGAGATTAAAAATACGTACAGAAAAGAAGCCGTACGCATTGAAACACTTAATGAAGCACAGGCGAGACGCCTGCTTGAACACCTTCACGCACTCTCATTTATTCAATCCGTTGAACGCAGTCAAAATGCAGTAACGGTGCAGCTCCATGATCCGCAGAAGAACGGGCTAAAAATTATCGATGTGCTATCTGATGAGCAAATACCAATTATGAACTATGAACTACTTGAACCTTCGCTCGAAAATGTCTTTTTGGATGTGATCAAATGAATGGATTTACTGCTTTTCTAAGAAAAGAACTGCTTGAGCATGTGCGCAACTATAAAGTGCTTATTTTATTATCTGTTTCTGCTATTTTCGGCATGATGAGTCCACTGACTGCGAAAATGATGCCCGATATTCTGGCCAATGTGAAAGTTGAAGGAATGGTTCTCAAGGTTCCGGAACCGACATTCATCGATGCCTTTGTTCAGTTTTTCAACAATTTCTCGCAAATGGGTATGGCCATATTACTTCTCGTCTTTGGCGGTTTACTGTCTCAAGATCTGGCCAAAGGGACATTAATTATCCCGCTATCCAAGGGCTTGTCCCGCTACACTGTCATTCTTGCAAAATATGCTGCAGCTTTAATTTTGTGGACACTGAGTTATGTCCTTGCCATTACGATCCATTACGGCTATACCCTCTATTTGTTCAAACCCATTTCAGTCGGACATTTGTTTTTCTCACTTTTCTGCCTCTGGCTGTTTGGTGCATTTCTTCTCGCCGTTCTCCTGATGGCGAGTGTGATCACACGGGGGACTTATGGCGGACTCTTTGTGACTGCTGCTGGGCTGGGGATTCTACTCATCTGCCAAACCATTTTCAGGATGGATACGTTTAATCCTTTAAAGCTCGTTTCAGAAAACGTTGCCTTATTGACAGGCAAAGCAGAGTTCGACCAATTACTAAATATCGCTTGGATCACAGGCGCTCTGATTCTCGCCGCTCTGATCCTCGCCATGGCTGTATTTAAGAAAAAGAGTATATGATTCTGCATTTTAACGGTGTAATTTCACGTCGTATTCGGGCAACCCACTCTGTTGGACATTCACATAAATCTTAATTCACCATAGCCTATAACGAGATAAAGAAAACTTGGCGAAGCCAAGCATCTAGCGCAGGCTAAGCCACCGTCGCGACGGTCACGGCGGATGACCTAGTGTTCGGCCTGCCACAGGACGTACTTTCGCAGGATGCGATGGCTTTCGCGTTGTGTACAGGACGTACACGTAGTTAGCGAAAGTTCTCTTACTGCCGAACCACGTACACTAAATTCCTCTGAAT
Source organism: Sporolactobacillus laevolacticus DSM 442 (assembly GCF_000497245.1). GTDB lineage: Bacteria > Bacillota > Bacilli > Bacillales > Sporolactobacillaceae > Sporolactobacillus > Sporolactobacillus laevolacticus. The sequence goes on along the minus strand of NZ_AWTC01000004.1, from coordinate 70,979 downwards.
CTTTATAAAAATTTGTGTAAAGAATAGGTGGTGACATGAGTTGTATTATGATGAAGAGCAATATCGCCAAATGAGTCAAGAAAGTCCTTCGTCTTCTTTAATTAAAGATATCCTTGGCTCCATTAAAGGAGAAGCAACTGGTGTTGATTTCTATGGACGATTGGCCGAAGCCGCTCCAACCCCCCAAATGCGAGAAGATATCCTTAGGATTCAACACGACGAACACGATCATTTTCTAATGTATAGCCGGCTCTATACTCAATTGACCGGAACTAAGCCTGTTTTTCAAATAACGCCAGTTCAATTTCAATCATTCCGTCAAGGATTACAGATTGCCTATCGTGACGAATTGGAAGACTACGAAAAATACCGCAATTTTTATTTGATGACACATGACCAGACGCTAAGAGATATCTTTTTTCGCGCATTCTCAGATGAAATAAAACATGCTGTTCGTATTGGTTTTATGGAAACGTCCTTACGTTAAAGTGCTGTCTGAAGTCAGCGAATAACGCCTCCCTTCATCCTTTTGTCAAAGGATCAAGGGAGGCGTTTTTTTATTCCACTGAAAAACCGTCTGAAAAATGATTGCAAATCAGCACACTTGTAATTAAAAATTCAGCGACTGGATAAAAATCACAAAACAAACAATGCCGAGAAAGATTAGACTGTATTTTATTGTAAAGCGAAAGAGCGCCGACTCTCTTCCTGCTAGACCAACCGCACCTGCCGCTACGGCAATGGATTGTGGTGACAACATTTTCGCCATTGTACCTCCTGCGACATTTGCTGTTATCAAAATAAGCGGAGAAACGCCGATCTGGTTAGCCGTCGTGTGCTGCAACCCTCCGAAAAGTGCATTCGCCGATACAACCGAACCTGTCAGAAACACACCAAGCCAGCCAAGGATAGGTGAGACTGCTGGGAAATACTGTGCAGTACGAGCCAAAGCGATACCAAGTGTCGCTGACTCACCCGAATAATTAGCTATAAAAGCAAATGAGAGAACGAACATGATGGTCATAATCGGTTTATAGAGTTCTTTAGCAGTCTCAACAAATACTTGTTTACCCGCACGCAGATTAATCTTCAATAGAAGCATTGTTGTCACGCAAGCGAGAAAAATTGCTGTACCGGTCGCCGAAATAAAATCAAGCGTCAGAATCGCCGGGTAAGGCGTCGTTTTCGGAACCAGTGGGGCTACCTTCATCACCACATTGTTCAGCCATGGAATAGGAATATTGACGGTGGTCCCTGCAAGAATTCCTGATGGGGAAAACATTTGCTTGAAGATGCTTGAGCACCAAATCAAAACAAACACTGTCAAAATGATAAAGGGAGACCATCCTTTTATGATGCTTCCTAAAGTCAAATGGTTTTCTGAAGCAGGTGATTGACCCTTTTTCCCTATTTTTAAAAATACGGCAAGGCAGCTTAAAGAAACAATAGCCGACGTGATATCCGGAAGCTCAGGACCAATGAAACGAATGGTGAACCACTGTGTCAGTGAATAGGAAAGCGCCGTAACCAACGTTGGCCGCCATACTTCTTTCACGCCTTTAAAACCACTCAAAATCGCTACAATTAGGAATGGGACGGTGAAGGAAATATAGGGCATGAACGTGGACAGCTGCGCTGCGATCAAGTTGGGTGAGAGCCCTGTAACCTGACCGGCAACAATCACCGGAATGCCAATTGCTCCAAATGATCCCGGAGCGATATTGGCAACGAGGCATAACCCCGCCGCTTTTATCGGATCAAAGCCGAGACCGACAAGCAGTGCGGCTGTAATCGCAATAGGAGCGCCGAATCCCGCCGCCCCCTCGAGAAATGAGTTAAAAACAAAGCCAACAATAAGTATTTGGACTCTCGGATCATCCGTCAGAGAGATAATGGATTGACGAATCACTTCAAACGCTCCACTTTTCACCGTCAATTTATATAAAAAGACGGCGCCAAAAACAATATATGCGATCGGCCAAATCGAGTAGGTGGCTCCATAACTTGCCGCACCAATAACAGCCTTCACCGGCATATGATAGAAGTTCAAGGCAACTGCTACAGCAATAAGCACAGTCAAGAATGCAGCAAGATATCCCTTAATCTTAAAAAGCGTTAGGGCTAAAAAGAAAAAAACAATTGGTAAAGCGGCAATTGCCGCAGATATAAATATATTGTGTCCCGGATCGTAGATTTGTGTCCAAGTCATTGTCTACACCTCCTGCTTGTTTAGCTGCTGCTTTTTAATTGTACATCTTACCTACTTAATAATTATTGAACAAAATATGTACCGTCATTCATAAGCTGAAACTGTTATCTTTGCTTTTTCATTCTCCCTTTCTTCATATGGCTTTGTTAAAACTAGTATCCTATCCAACATCTTTATTATAACAGCGCTTTCATTAATGAATAAGGCCTTTTTTGTAACTTTTGTTACGACGTTGCATGAATTCATATCAATTATTTTATACACCCTAAATAGAGGCCCAGCGTTACAATTGATCCGCGACCCTCTTCAGAAAAAAAGAGATAAGGCGAAAAACAGCTTTCCATTCAACCATCAGGTTGTACTCGCCCGTGTTGTGCGGTATGATGTCTAGTAAATAGGCGATGACGTTCGCCTTCAACCGCTGTACTAGAATCAGCTAATAACGTCTACCTTGATCCCCTTTTTTAAGGGTAATTTGAGGTAGGCGTTTTTGTTTTTTTATTAAAGGAGGAATCGTTTTGTCTTATTTACTGCTCATTTTGTTTGGCATCCTCGGTGCACTGACAAGATATGCATTGGAATGCATCATCCAAGTCCCGCCTTTCCCATTTGCTACATTATTGATCAATGTCATTGGCTGTTTTCTCATCACTTTTATTGCACAGTCGTCTCGCTTCTTCAGAAATCTGCCAGATTCATGGCGTTCATTAATCAGTACCGGTTTTATCGGTTCGTTCACTACGCTCTCCTCTTTTCTGTTAGAAGTCATCAAACTTGTTCATAGCGGACATATCCTGCTTGCCGCTCTCTATTTCTCTGCTACGATCATATGCGGACTTGCCGCCTGCTGGCTTGGCTATCTCGTCAGTCACTCTGCACTTCATTCAGAAGAGGGGGCATAATCATGCTAATCAACGGAATTATGGTCGCCATCGGTGCTGTATTTGGTGTCTTGGGTCGAGCGACACTTTCCAAACAAATCGATCGAGAGAAACACGTTCCATTTCCCATTGCCACCTTTTCCATCAATATGATCGGCTGTTTTATTCTCGGTTTTGTAGTCGCGTTGCCGCTCGAACAGCATTTCTTACTCTTGCTGACAACAGGACTTATCGGCACCTTCACAACCTTTTCCACACTTAACGCGGAAAATATGAAACTTTTACGTGAAAAGAAGTTCGCACTTTTTCTGTGTTACGCAGGAGGCACCTATGTATTTGGTATCCTGCTGATTTATGCCGGACTCGCCGCCGGACATTTATTCGGCTAATTTTTCCACAATAAAAACGGACGGAAGAAATCATGTGTCGATTTCTCCCGCCCGTTTTTATTTTACTCGAATGAATTTTTTATTGCTCAGCCATTACCGGCACTTTTTTACTTTCTGGTCCATCACTTGTTTTTTTCGGCCGCTTAAGCATGAGACTTAGAATCATCCCTACAATAGCGATCCCCACTAATACAGAGAATGTATCTCCAAATGAGGAAGATAGTGCGTGAAGCGGCTGGACGCCTTCTTTCATGTGCAGGTCCATTCGTTCAGAAAGAATCGTCGACAAACCGGCAACTGCGAACGACATCATGACTTGCTGCGCGGCATTGGTCAGCGATGTGACACGGCTAACGATATTTTGCGGGGCCGCTTGGATAATATGTGTATTGAGCGGCATCATTGACAAGCCCATTCCGGCTCCGAGAAGTGCCAGTGGAAGAATCAGTGCGCTCGATCCGTCCTCAGCTGAAATGCCTGACAGTAAGTATGCTGCTGATGTGACAAACACTAAACCGGTAATTACAACAGGACGCGCGCCCAGACGATCAAACAAACGTCCGCCAATTGGCATAAAGATCCCTGCAGCAATCGCTTGCGGAAGTACAGCCAATCCCGATTCGAACGCGCTAAATCCCTTGCCTTGCTGAAGAAACAGCGGAACGAGAAACATCGTACCGAACAACGCGATTTGTGTAATCCATTGAACAATAATTCCTCTTGTAAAATCAGCAGAACGAAAGACGCGGAGCTCTAACAAAGGCTGCTTGCGGCGAAGCTCTGTAATGACAAAAAGAATAAGTGCAATGCCACCTACGACTAAGCCGGTGATCGTTTTCGCGGATGTCCAGCTTGTTCCGCCTTCACTCACGCCATAAGCAATTGAAGCAAAGGCGATCGGAGCGAGAAACATACCCAGAACATCCAGTGCGGGCACAGATTGACGTTCAAGATTCGGCATTGTGCGAATGCCAGCAAAAACAGCGAGTACACCGACGGGCAGATTAATAAGGAAAATCCAGTGCCAGCTTGCATAATCAACGAGCCAGCCAGATAAAACCGGTCCGAGTGCCGGAGCAAGCAGCATTGGGATGCCGATCATCCCCATGACCGCACCTACTTTATCACGAGGACTCAGGCGGTAAACAAAAGCCATCGCAATCGGGGCAACCATCCCGCCGCCAAGGCCCTGGAGCACTCGGAACGCAATAAGCTGTTCCACTCCTGAAGCAAGCGCGCATAATCCTGAGCCAACCGTAAACATAATCACTGAAAAAAGAAAAACCTTTTTTGCGCCGAAGCGATCAGAAAGCCAGCCGGCAAGCGGAATAACTGCTGCTTGTGCCAGCGCGTACCCAGTCACCGCCCACTGAACAACAGAAATCTTACTGTCAAAATCCTTAACCAATCCAGGAAGCGCAACATTCATTGCTGTTCCATCTAAAATAACCATAAACATACCGACAATAATCGCCAACAGCGGGGCAATAATCCCCTTTATTGACGTTGCCTGATCAGAGCGAATATCTGATGTTTCATTTAAAGCCATACCTCATCCTCCAATTTACGAATCATTTATCCAGGGACCCTCATTGTTGACCTGCTATCAATTAATCTTTACAATAAATCAAAAGAACAGACATTTATGCGGACAATTGTCCGATGCATAGAAAAATATTAACGGACAATTGTCCGCTTGTCAAATCATTTACTCGATTCAAGAAAAGGAGATCTACTTTGTATGTCTGATCAAACGCAACGCAGAGATGCAAATGAAATAAGCAAATCAATTTTACAGACAACTGAATCCTTATTCTCTAAATACGGTGTTGAGAATGTCAGCATGCATCAGATTGCAAAGGCCGCGAATGTGGGACAGGGCACGATGTATCGCCGTTATGCGAATAAAGGCGAGCTTTGCCTAGAATTAATGAGTGAAAATTTTCATTGTTTGCAGGTTAAAACACTCCAAAGCTTAGCAGAACTGAAATCAAAACCAGTAAAAGAAAGAATGCTGGCGCTCCTTAAACTGCATCTCAATTTTCTAGAGAAGCACGCGCAACTTTTTGAGACGATTCACTCATTCATAACATGTACAAATAACGCAAAGCCGTTCTACGAAAAAGCGCCTTATATTTTTTTCCATCAGACCATTTGCTCTCTGCTTGAAGAGGCGAGTGAAAAAAAAGAAGCACGGCCGATTAATGCGGATTTTACCGCCCATACACTGATTGCTTCTATGAATCCCAAAATATATAATTTTCTTCGCCAAAAAAGTGGGTATTCTGCAAAAGAAGTGATCGAAAACTTCAACAAAACATTACTTGAACCGCTTTTTATTGAGAAACGATGAAGATACCGTACTATAATCTAAGTCCAGTATTATTTTAGCATCAAAGGAGCACATACATCAGTGAACAAGTCCGCTTTAATTAAACTAAGTATTGCTATGACCATTTTTGGTTCGATCGGTTTCTTTTCGCGGCTGTCCGGGCTTCCGTCTCTGGAGCTGGTTTTTGTCCGCTGCATTAGCGCAACGGTCTTTCTCACTGCCTACTGGTTGATCAGTGGGAAGTATACGCGAGAAACATGGCAGAAAAAAGAAATGACCGCCATCTTGATTGGCGGCGTGTTTCTCGTCCTTAACTGGATTTTTTTCTTTGCTTCATTTGAAAAAACAGCAATTACCGTTGCGATCTCAATCTATAATCTGGCTCCGATTATCGTGCTTATTATCGGTTGGATCTTTTTCAAAGACCGGATTAAATTGCTCGGTATCCTAGCTGTTGTCCTTGCTTTTATCGGTACCGTTCTGATATCAGGCATCAGTATTAACGATCTATCTGGCGGTAAATCCGTTGTTGGCCCGTTCTATGCGCTTGCTGCTTCTTTACTGTACGCTTTCGTAATCATCACCGGAAAGTACATTAAGCAAGCTAGCCCTTATCTGGTAACGATTATTCAAACCTTTATCGGTGTGATCATGCTGCTGCCATTTGTTCATTACTCATTCTTCATGCACTTAACCGCAGCCAACTGGTTTTACAGCATCTTTACCGGAATCGTTCATACAGGTATCGTTTATTTGCTGTTTTATGGAAGCATCCGCTCGCTCCCAACACCCGTGATTTCCGCTCTTACCTATCTGGATCCTCTGGTCGCGATTCTGCTGGATGTATTGATTACCGGATTTGTGCCTGCTTATTTGCAGATTCTCGGTATTTTGTTCATTTTCATCGCGTTGTCTTATACATTTAGAAAGCAACAATCATCAGAATAATGTGCCCTCATTCTTTAGTATTAAAAGTGCACCGGACAATCTTCGATGAGTTTTTTTGCCGCGCCTTCACTAACATTTGCAAGAAACCGAGCATGTGATACCAGTATTTCTGCTGCTTTCTCCGATACAATAACCGTATATCGCTTATTTTCGTTTTCCATCTAAAACCTCTTGGACTGCATTGCGTATGAATGAGGTTGTTTCATCAATGGTGTACCCTTGTTTCCCATGTAATCGATCTTCTTCAGCCGCTACCAAATGTTCCCTCAGTCTCAACATACTTTCACGTTTTATGAATGCTTCGATATCCATGACAACAAGGTCACCTTCACCATTTTTTGTCAGGTAGACCGGTTCACCGCTTTCTCTGCACAATTCCGCTATTTCATTGTAGTTTTTTCTAATAGATGCTGAAGGTTTTATCTTCACCGTGCAACCCTCCGTAGTATAATTATATTCCTTTGTGGCTACAGTGATCAATATGGAGCAAAACCAAATTTAACGTTTGGAACCGCCACTTCTTGAGTGGTAAAAAATTCAGGGAATTATTTCATTCATCTCACAGATACCGAAGAACACTTGTTGACGATTAAAAAAGAATCAGCTATAATTTCATTGACTGATCAGTCAATGAAATTGATTTTATATGCCGGAAGGAGGCAACCGTAGTGTATTGACGTTCACCTCCTCTAACGATTACGATTGACCATGAGGTGAGTGAATATGGCCGGATCATCACGAAAAAAAAGCCTGACGAGTAGAGATCTTCAGGCAATCGAACGAAAAAAACAATTATTAGAATCTGCAAGAGATTTATTCGCTGAAAAAGGATTCCATAATACATCGAGCAAAGAGATCAACCGATCGATCGGCATGGCTGACGGATTATTGTACTACTATTTCCCTGAAGGAAAACAGCAAATTCTGGATTCAATCATCCAAGAAGCAACTGAATATAAGTTCCAATTGATTCGTCGGCTTCTTCAAGATGTCGATCAACAAGCGCCTATTCGCGACATGCTCATCAACCTCTTTCGAGGGATGTGGGAGACCATCACGTCCGACACCAATCGAAAAACATTGATGATTCTGTTTCATGAACAGCCTTTATTGAAAAAGGAGCAAACCACTTGGGTTGTCGATACATTTCATGCGGTTATTGATCAAATTGCTACGCTTCTAGAAAAACGAGTCTTAAATGGAGAATTGCGTCCGCTCAATTGCAAACTTATGGCACGTCAGTTGGCCAGCACCTTTCAAAGTCATATTTTTGAACGGGTCTTCATTATGGGTGAATACGAACTCAATGAAGACTCTGAGCGCTATATTATCGTTAATATCGATTTTTTATTAGAGTGCTGGCAAATTTAACGATTATTATTTTACATTTTAATTCACTGATTGGTCAGTGAATAATAAGGAGGAAAATGAATGTTTCGTATTTTTACAGGAAAAACATTTTGGCTCTACCTTGTTCTTATAATGCTTGTTCTCTCCCTCTTTTCATTTGCCCAATTCGGCCCGTCAAGTACCGCAAAAGTGAAAGGACTAAAGGTGGCCATCGTTAATGAAGATCGGGGAACACAAGGGAAAACGATCCAGTCAAAGTTGCAGGAATCGTTCAGTAAAAAGGATTCGCCAATTAAATTAGTGAAGCTGAGCAGTAGCCATGCCGCTAAAAAAGCTCTAGATAATAAAGAATATTATGGAGCTGTAATCATACCTGAGCATTTTACAAATCAATTGGCTTCCCTGCAAACACCTAAACCGCAACCTGCACAAATAGAATTTTGGATCAATCAAGGAATGAACGCTCAGGCAGCAAACATTGTTCAAACAGTCCTTAATAAAGTTTCAATAAAATTGAATACGAGCATAAGTAATACCCTGTTTCATGCTCTAGATATGAAAAAGATGCCACTGACATCAGCACAGGCTAAAGTCATCAATCATCCAATTGTCGCTGAGACTCACCTCATGAATAAAGTGGGCAGCCACAGTGCCGGTGGAAATGCGCCGGTACTCCTAACCATGCTTGTTTGGCTGGGCGGACTGATCAGTTCATTATTAATGTGGCGAACATCTAGAAAAATAGGTGGAGGCGATTTATCCCTTCGATTAACCATTGGTCAGGTTCTTGCAGGGTTTGTCCTTTCGATTGCACAAGCCATGATCCTGTTCGCCGTTGTCAGCGGCTTGATGAATTTGCATGTTCCAAACAGTTGGAACCTCATTGTCGCCCTTACATTTAGTGCTTTTGTCTATTATTTATTACAAACGACGATACTGAATTGGCTAGGCCTAGCAGGATGGCCGATTATTATTCTCGTTTGGTTCTATGGATCACCACTTCTTCCTTACCCACCTGAAATGCTGAACAGCTTCTTCCATTATTGGGTCTACAGCTGGGTACCCGTACGTTTCGGTATGGAAATGATCAAAGACGTTCTCTACTTTGGAGGAAAAGCAGATCTTTGGACAATGGCTTCGATCTTGGGTTACACCGGTTTGGGTGCCTTAGTTGCAGTACTTGCTTCCGGCTGGTGGAAAAGAAAAAGAAAAACAGTATAAATTATACGTGGACAAAAGAGATGGTCATCGACTCAGTGAAAGCTCTGAGATCAATGACCGTCTCTTTTTTTATACTAAAAGGATTATAGTATAAACGGAACTAAGGCTTGGCAAAGCCAAGTTTGCTAATACTTGAAATCTGTCGCTCATTTAAAAACGGAAAGCAAGCCTTTGCTCTTGTTCTCCATTTCCAATACTGTCTCATGCATGCGGTGAATGATCTCCGGCGCATCCATTGGGGCCACCATCATTTCAATGATGCAGAGCTGCTTGACGCACTTTTGTTCCGCCTCAGAAATTGCTTGACGCAGTTCACTGTCCGTGGAAACTTGCACAGTAAACGCTTCATGTTGAAAAACTTCAGGCAGTTTGTGATAAGCCCAATCAGGAAAATTATTATATACCGTATTTTTCACTGTATTGATGTACTTCTCAATCGTATAGCCTTTATTGTTCAGGATAAAGATGATCGGCTTGCAGCCGTTCTCCAGCATTGAACTTAATTCCTGCACATTCATCTGCATTGAGCCTTCACCGGTAAAAAGCAGAACCCGTCGGTTTGGCGCTGCGATACACGCGCCGAATGCAGCCGGTAGCGCATAGCCGATCGCGCCCCAGCCACCTTGAGTGATATAAGTTGTCCCTTTCTTCAACCGGACCTCCGCCAAGCCCCATGCAAACGTTCCAGACTCCGTGACTACTATGTCTCGCTCCTTGAGCATATTCTGAAATTGAGGATAGTAGCTGTCCGCAGATAGGTTGCCATCGCTCGGATTCATCTGATCAAAAGGAAACGCAACCGGATTCGGCAGCGTCCATGAATGATTCTCCGTTGGAAAAGCTTCAATCATATCGTCAATAATAATATTCGGATAGATTGTTTTCCCAATCTGCACATAGTTCGGCATCACATTTATGATTGCGAGCGGATCAATTTTGTCGGTAAATAGTCCGGTATTGTAATCGTCCCACACCGCTCCGAACGCGAGCACGCAATCCGAGTTTTCAACAAGTTCTCGAGCCGATTTATTACTGCTGAGTTTTCCGCAGTAAAAGCCCGCATAATTCGGCAAACTCTCGTCATATCCGCCTTTCCCCATCATCATTGTAACGACCGGAACGTTCATTTTCTGCGCAAGTGCCTCTACTTTTTCGCCAAGTCCATAATGCATGGCATAAACATCCGGCAGAATAACCGGGCGTTCGGCGGCTTGCAAACGAGTAGTAATCATCTGGACGGCTTCTTTCAGAGACGCTTTATCCGTTTTCTTTCGCTGCGGGTTTCCTGCTCTTGAGGTCATGTTCGTTGTGACGACGTCCATAGGAATGGTCAGATACACCGGTTTTTTCGTTTCTCTCGCTTTTTGAATCGCATTGGGGATTTCAATACCTGCATTCTCCAGGGTAATGCTGGCCGCATAGGCTGTAATCTGCTCATACATGTTCTTGAATGTATCGAAATTGCCGTCAAGCAAAGTATGATGCATCGGCTTGTGCTGCATCTGCATCATTGATTTCGGTCCTCCGACAATGTGTATAATCGGAACCGATTCGCTGTAAGCTCCAGCAATTGCGTTGCATGCGCTCAATTCGCCAACGCCAAATGTGGTAATTAACGCGCCGATCCCCTTAACGCGTGCATAGCCGTCAGCAGCATAGCCCGCGTTCAATTCGTTGCGACAATGGACAAAGCGCACCTCTCCATCCTTTTCGATTTGATCGAGTAATGAAAAATTATAGTCGCCCGGAACCCCGAAAATATCTGTAATGCCTTCATTTTTCAAGCATTCAAACAAAAATTCACCTACTTGCATCACCTTGTGTCCTCCTGTTAAAAAGCTGTCATGCCCTCTATTTTGACCAAAGAAAGAAGAGTTATGTATCAGCGATGTAGGTGAATCAATAATAGGGAACAGTTCATCCCTGCCCGAAATATTTCGACTAAGCGGTCATGTATTGCTGGAACAATCGCAAATGATGGTGCCGAACTACGAAGAAATAGACAGCTTGGACTTCAAGGAACGAACCCATGATGGCGATCACACTTCCTGTTATGGAGATGTGTTACAATCAAAAACAAATCGTAGCGTGTACAATTTAAGTAACTACCAATCTTCTTTTCATACTGCAACGTACACGATAGTTAAATAAAAATAAATTAGACTCCCTGCGTCCCCAGTTATCAATTAGAGAAGAGACATCACATATTCGGCTAATCATGCGATGTCTCTTCTTAATTTATTATGAGAAAACGTTACTCAATTTAAGTCAATACGATCAATTTTTCGAATTGCCCCCGCAACTATACCAAGCGCAATAATTGCTAAGCCAAGTGGAATATAAATGATACTAGCCAATGAGAAAGCCGAACCCGATGACGAACACATTACCATAACGATTAACAGTGAAGAAATGATCGTTGCTGGTGTGGAATATTTCCTCATTCCGAAATATAACGGTACAAGTGCAGCACCTGCAGTCGCCAGACTGAACATCATTAAATTTGATATTCCCGCCAAAAAATCATCGATTGTTAAACTCATTGCAGAAGTTAAATGAAAGATTTGATTCAATCCAATAAAACCACTAATCACTACTACATTAGAGATTGCCATAGCCATAAATGTTACACAAAAGATGAGAATTAATTTTGCACTTAGGATCCTTTTTCGGTTGATCGGATAAGAAAAGAGAACAAGGATCGTTCGATTCTTAAACTCATCAATAATCATCTTTGAAATAAGTACAGCGGCAAATATAGTAAAAGTAGCCCTGACAAAGGCTCCACTGATCATAAAATAATCCGTGTACTTCGTAAATATATGTTCTCCTTCATTTCTTTCAATTAACGGAAACATACATACAAAACCGAGGATAATGATATTAGCAAGAACGGATCCCTTGAAAAACCATCCTAACTTATTCTTTTTTATCTCAAGTTTTATTAAATGAAACAAAGTATCCCTCCTGCTTCTTCATTGAACGTTCAATACTTAATCCAAGAATCAATTTACTGGTTGATCAAGCTCAACTTTTTTTATGAAATATTCTTCAAGTGTTGTCCGTTTTCTATCGATTGACTCAATATTAATATCTTCCAGTATTAATGTCTTTGAAATGGTCGACTGAGGTACATCTGTGGCATAAACACGAATGCCCTGCTCATCAATCACCTTAAAGTTATCAATGCCTAGTTTGTCATGCAGAACCATCGCTGCCTTCCTCTGCTGACTCGTTACGATTTCAATATACTCTGTATTTCTCGCTTTTATCGTATCCATAGGCTCTTCCTCAATGAGTCTGCCACTTTTAATGACGCCGATTGTATCAGCAATTTGTTCGATTTCACCAATAATGTGACTGGAAATTAACAGAGTCATTCCGTATTCCTTGTTAAGCATTTTGAATAATTGTCTCATAGCCTTAATTCCGGCAGGATCCAGCCCGTTAATGGGTTCATCCAAAATCAAGAATTCCGGTTTTGTAATGATTGCTCTTGCAACACAAAGACGCTGCCTCATTCCTAATGAAAATTCTTTTGGCCGCTTATTCTCTACATTTTCGAGACCAACCTGTTCTAAAGCTTCACGAATACCGTTTGGGTCATGGTACCCCATGTATGCGCAATGAAGTTCTAAATTCTCTAGTGCGGTCATTTTTTCATAAAAGATCGGATACTCAATCATGCTGCCTATTCTCTTTAAAAATTCGAATGAATCGTGCTTTAGCGGTTTCCCAAAGAGTGTAATCTCACCATGTGACGGCTTAATCATATTGGTCAGCATCTTCATGATCGTTGACTTACCAGCGCCATTAGGTCCGAGAAATCCATATATTTCACCTTGTCTAATGTTCATCGTTACATTGGTTACAACATCATGTCCTTGATATGTTTTTGTCAGATTTCTCGTCTGTACAACAAAATTCATCGTTAGCCTCCTCGTTTTGACTATGTTTTCAGTGTACCGGGCGATCGTTGCTTTTTTCTGTCTTAATCCTTACAAAAATCTTAAGAGAAAAAATAACGGCTAGTTGAGGCGCTGTAATGAAAAGGTAAATGACGTTTTCTCAAATGGCCTTGATTGTACCGAAATGTTTCCTTGCATCTCTTCAATCAATCTTTTTGTGATCGTTAAACCTAGACCACTGCCTTGAAATGCTTTGTTTCTAGACTCTTCAAGTGTGAACATACGTTCAAACACCTTTTCTTGTTCAGTTTCATTAATTCCTTTTCCGCGATCTGATACTTCTACATAGACGCGCTTTTCATCATAAAATACTTTTAAACCGATCATTTTGCCCTCTGCACCATAGCGAAGCGCATTTGAAATCAAGTTGTTCAATACACGGTTTAATGCTTCCTCATTGCCAAACGCAAAAATGGGCTTTTCAGGGATCTCAATGACAGCTTCTATTTCTTTTGTTTGGATCCAATCATAAAATACGAGAATATTTGTTTTACATATTTCAGTTAGATTAACTTTATCAAGCGGAATCTCTTTATCTCCAGACTCTAATTTGGCTAAATCAAAAAAAGTATTCATTAATGCAATCAATTCAATAGTTTTGTCATGCACTTGTTGGAGCAGACGCACTCGCTCTTTCTCATCAATCTGAGATTGGCTCTGCAGCATTTCGGTGTAGCCTGCAATTACGGTTAGTGGCGTTTTAAGATCGTGAGATACATTGGCCAACATCCGCTTCATCGAGGTTTCCATTCTTATAAACTGACGTGAATGTTCTTGATTTTTATCCAATAATTGATTGAGCTGAACAAGCAGATCAATGAGTTGCTGATCCTCTGATCGTACGAGGAGCCGTTCCTTTGATTGCAACTTTGTGATCTGCTCTAACTTGTTTGTTATGTAAGCAATGTCCTTATCTCTTACTTTTTTTTGTTGAAATTGATAAATAGTACTGAGTAAAAGGACAATGACAATGCAGCTTAATAAAGCGATCATTTAAAGTCTCCCAATTTGTATCCGATTCCCCATAATGTTTTGATATAAGCTGGTTTAGACGGGGTATCTTCAATTTTTTCTCTCAGGCGGCTCATATGAACATTAATAATGTTTTCATCACCAAAATAGTCATCGCCCCATACGGAACGGTAGATTTGCTCCTTTGTAAATACTTTCTTCTGATTAGTAAAAAACAACAGGAGAATCTTCCACTCCTTCGATGTTAAGTTAATCTCAACACCGTTCTTCATCGCACGATGATTTTCCGTGTCCAGTTCAATCTTATGTACGGTTATTATTGATTCATTCAACTTTGAATGACTTGCTATGTATTGTGTTGCTCTTCTTATAGCTGCTTTCACTCTTGCTGCAAGTTCAATCATCGAAAATGGTTTCGTAATATAGTCATCTGCACCAAAACCAAGCCCTAGTGCTTTATCAAGTTCACTATCTTTTGCCGACATAATAATGACGGGAATGTAGCTTTTTGCCCTCACCGTTTGAAGAACGTCCATGCCATTTAACTTCGGCAACATTAAGTCCAGTAGAACCAAGTCATAATGCGAATGCTTAAAGGCATTCGCTGCTGCCTCGCCATCAAAGACACATGCAACATGAAAACCCTCATTTGTTAAATATCTTCTTACCATATCGCTAATCGATCGATCATCTTCAACAAGTAAAATGGTTTTCTGCAAAAACAACACCTCGTCTAGAAATGTAAATGTTAAAAAACACCTCTTAAAGCTACAATAGCTTAAGAGGTGTTTCCCCACAATATTTTTTATTATGCGAACAACATTATTTTAAATTTGAAAGATGAAAGACCACGTAAATTGGAATTTAAAAAGCTTGATCAAAACAGAGATCTCCTCTCTTTGATCAAGCGCTTATTTTTCCGATGAACAGCAGGCTCTAGGAAGATAATTGTTCAAACGGTGCAAGCCCCTTTTGTCATTTCAAGTCGAAGATGTTATTTGACGTATCATATTTTTCAGCATCGCAGATACGATTGCTTTATGAAATCTTTCGATAACGAAAAAATACAGTCTGCCTAACCTGTTATGAAAAAATACGACAGTCGAGATTGTGACATACTTTAGTTCATGCACTTCATCCATTAAAATAGACACACGAAAATCCAGATGACGGTCATCTTCCCCCAATAAAATCTCATGGGATGTGTGCTCCATGACACGAAAAATTCCTATTCTGCTTCCTTTTTGCAGGGTTATAGGTTATATTCTGTCTTTCCGACTGGTCGGATGTTTTTAACCCAACCAAGCTGACCAGGTGATCACGCACCTTCATCAAATATGAAACCCAAGGAGGTACAGCAGTCAAAAATAATCGTGTGACAGACGCTACATCTTGGGTTGATTCACCAGGCAAAATCACTCTATATGAATCCGAATAATTGATCTGAGGAAAAGATTGATTGACCAAAGAATATTCAGGAACGGACACTTTTTCCACAATATACTTATCCATTATTTTCCCCCTCGCTCAATTTTGTTTTCATTCCTGGATCAGACTTTGCCAATCTTTCAGTTCGAAATAAAAGGATACTTGCGTATATACTTTGTATCGGAAATCTGGTTGACTAGAAAATCGGCGATATCTGAGTTGGTCATTTTCATTCCCGGCATGTCATAGAGATTCACTTTAATTTTGCTAACAGCTGGCTTTTCAATAACAAACGGCAGCCTCACTAATGTCCAATCGGCATCGCTTTTCAGCAGGATACGAAGTTCTTTTTCCTTATCGGTGATCATATCTGCATACAGTCGTTGAAAAAGCCATGCACCGATTTTATTGATCGGCGATTTCCGATCACCAGGCGCATTTAATGATCCTCCCGTGACTGTTATATAGCGCTGAATACCTCGTTCTTTCATTGTAGCCAGAATGTGGCTTGTTACTTTACTGTATATAGGCGTTGCCTTGTTCGGTTGCCCTAATGTGTTAATCACCGCATCGCAGCCTTCAAGCAATGCCTGGATCGAAGAGATGTCCTCAGCATTACCTTTTGTCACTTCAATTCTTTCGTCTGATACGGTTACCCTCTGTGGATTTCGGACAAGCATGCGAACAGCATAACCTTTTTCCAGAGCCTTCTGTACGACAAATCGACCTGCCTTTCCATTTCCGCCAACCACCGCGATTCTTTTATTCTGTGCCATAGCTTTCAGCACTCCTTTCTCGCACCACTTCCGGAATCTCCTGCATGGTCTTCTTTCCGGACACTTCTCTAAATAGTACCATTACTAACCCCAGCGCAAGTAGGACAAATCCGGCACCGGCAAGTAAGGAAGGAACAATATGATCACTGAATGCCTGAGGAGATGTAATTTTTGCCCCTGACTCAAAAATCAATGTACAAATGGCGATTCCAAAAACACCGCCAAGTTCACGCGTTGCATTGCTTAGGCCGCTTGCTTCCCCAGACGAACGTTCAGGAACAGAGGATAATATTCCGTGTGCGAGCGGCGTAAAGCTCAACCCCATACCGGCGCCGGCAAGCACCATGAACGTTGCAATGTATCCAAAAGAAAAGTTTGGATCCAAACTGGTAATGAGGACAGCAAAACCAATAAGCCCAATGGCTTGAAAAAGTAAGCCAATCGATAACACAGTCTTGGTCCCGAGTTTCGTTATAAAGAGCCCCGCAAGCGGTGCGGCAATCATCGTGCAGCCGGTCCAAGCCATTTCACGGATTCCAGCCCCCAGCGCTGAATACCCCTGAGCGAGCTGCAAAAAGAGTGTTAATAGAAAGATGGATCCAAAGATGCCGGCGTTCATGAGAAATCCAGCAATAATCAAGACCGCGTAACGACGACCCTTGAAAAAATGAAATTGGATCAATTGATGTTTGCGTGTTCTCTCCCATAAATAAAACAACAACAGTATCGTAAATCCACCGAGAATAGATCCAACAACATTCAATGACGTCCAGCCGTCGGTGTTGCTCCTTTGCAAGCCAAAGATGATCCCAAACATACCAGCTGCAAGCAGCAAAACGCTCAATGGATTCATCGGCTTCGCTTCGCCTTTAGATTCACGCAGCCAGTTTAACCCGAGGAGAAACGCAAGTATACCGACCGGCACGTTCACCCAGAAAATAAGCTGCCACGGTGCCCCTTCCAAAATCAGTCCACCCACGAGCGGCCCGACCGACAATCCGAGACCGGAGATTCCAGACCAGATGCCCATTGCCGCTGCGCGCATTTTTTCAGGAAAAGCGGTATGAACAAGTGTGAGGCTAAGTGGGACGATGGCAGCTCCCCCGACGCCTTGAAGTGCGCGTGAAAAAATCAACTGAAGAGAATGCCCACTCATTCCGGATAATGCAGAGCCTAAGGTAAAGAGAATTACTCCGCCTAAGAAGATCTTTTTACGTCCGAAACGGTCCCCAAGCATGCTGAAGGGAATTAACAATACTGCGAAGGAAAGCGTATAGGCGTTTGTGAACCATTCCAAGTCGGACAAACTTGCATGAAAGGATTCCTGAATAGAAGGCAGCGCCACTCCGAGAACTAAGTTATCCAGCATAGCCATAAAAAGCGCTGCACAAGTGATAACAAGTATTTTAATACGTGAGGCAGTAAACATGTAATCATCTCCAGTTTATTTATCAATAAATAAATAAAACGCAATAGAAAAGCCACTGAATGGCTAATCCTTAATCTTTCAGAAATAAGTTGGGCAGCTGTAAGACTTCTGCCATTGTGATGAGCAAACCGCAGCCGATAAATTTTCTCGCCTGGTTTTCAAAGTCAGTAATACCTGCATCAGAAAATGCACCTCTAATGCGCTCATAAACTTCATCAAATCCAGCTCTAACATAGTTTCTAATTGCCGGTTCCGGAATAGAGAATGCCGTCATCATGAGCAGCATTTCATTGCGGTAGCTTTTCAGCAACCCTTCAAATGCGTTCCCCATTGATTTCTGCAAATCTTCCATTGTTGCTTCAGTACTAGAGAAGGCGTATAGAATAATTTCCTTAGCTTTCTGCAGTACAGCCAAATAAAGCTCTTCTTTTGATTTAAAAAAATGAAAAACATACGGCTGGGTGACTCCAACCAATCGTGCTACATCGGCAGTCGTCGTTTTGTAATAACCTTTTTCCGCGAACAGCTCAGCTGCTGCTTCTAGAATTTGAGTTTTTCGATTTGATGCGAGTTCCTCTTTGTTACTCATAAAAGATTTCCTTTATATTTATTTATTGATTAATAAATAGCATGAATTTTTATTACTGTCAATGATCAGCCTAAAAACAATTGTGTTCTTCACCATCACGGCCACCCCTACATTCAAAAATAAACGCATTTGAAAATATACACATGACGAGATCGATCAAGAACAATAAGGACTTTTATTTCATGATAAACTTTCCTTTAACTTCTCCGACATCTTGAATCGTGATAAATGATGAAGGATCGGCTTGATGAACCAATGAAGTGAGCGTCTGCAATTCGTCTCGGGTAATCACCGTATAAATAATCTGCTTTTCGTCACCCGTATATCCGCCTCTAGCTTCGGTATACGTCAATCCATGATTTGTGTGATTAAGGACAAGCTCCCTTACCGTATTTAGTTTATTTTTTGCGATTACCATAGTTAACTGTATTTTGAATTTGCTTGTATAGATGGTGTCGACAACTTTGGCATTTGTATACAGGCTGATCAATGTATATAGCGATTTCTCTACGCCAAATACGATTCCTGCAATAATGGTGATCATTGCGTTAAAGCTTAAACTGATTCGTCCAAATGAAAAATTTGTTTTTCGAATTAAAACCAGTGAAATCACATCGAGCCCGCCCGTAGAAGCACCGGATCTCAAGGTCAGGGAAACACCTGTCGCGCAGAAGATCCCTCCGAAGATCGCATTCAGCAGAACATTAGAAGAAAAATCGATGTCCGGTATCACATGGAGTGCGAGCGAACAGGAGATTACACTCAGGATTGTGTACCAGACAAATTTTCTCCCGAGCGCAAACCAGGCAAGAATTAAGACCGGTATGTTGAACAGCAAATAGAGGACGCTGACCATATTCGAAATGGATAAAAACGGATAGAGATGATGAACGGTTGTTGCGATCAACTGTGACAGGCCGCCGAACCCACTCGCATATACATTGGCAGGAATCAGAAACCAGTTGATGCCAATGCCATAAAAAATCGATCCTATGAGAACCGTTAGGATCGTAAGAACTATTGATTTAATGATACTCTCCTTCTTTCAAAACTTTTAAATATAATCTAAATCATGAGCAATCGGCGTCTGAATCATGCGCTTTATCGTTGCCGGATCCGATGTCTGGGAAAGCACCCACATTAATTTCGCAACAATCGCTTCTGTGTTCATGTCACCTGCGGTAATTCCCCCTGCATCAGCGACACGTTTTCCTACTTCATACAGATCCATGTTCTGTCCTTCTTCAAGGCACTGCGTGGTGATAATTACGGGTATGCCCTTGCTTACCAGCTTTTCGACTCCTGATACTAGATCTCTTTTTTCAAAAGGAAGGCCGCCATTTCCAAGGCTCTCAATGATCAGACCCTTTGTATGCTGCTGCAAAAAATCAAAAAATGCTGGAGAAAGCCCAGGAAATACTTTCAGCAAGAACACATTCGGGCAAATGCCGAAATGTCTTGGAAAAACAACGGTTTCCGTCTCCGGCTGAAAATTGATTTGGATGTCCTGCTCACCAATTGAAGCGATATACGGATAATTGATGCTCTCGAAGGCATCATAGCTTTTCGTTCTGATTTTAATTGCCCGCGTTCCAAGAATAGCCTTACCGTCAAAAACGATGAACACGCCAGGAATATCAGCTTTCTGAGCAAAAGTCAGCGCATCGTTAATGTTCTTCTTCGCGTCGGTCCGTTTAAAACTTACAGGTACTTGGGAACCTGTGATCACAATGGTTTTCTTTAGGCCATGGAGGAGATAGGAAAGCCCTGATGCCGTGTAAGCCATGGTGTCTGTCCCATGAGTAATGATAAAGCTGTCATAACGGCTCTGATTTTCATCAATAACCTTAGCCATGGTCAGCCAGTCTTCAGGCTGCATATTGGTGCTGTCTTTATTCATGAGAACCTGGAAATCAACCGATACATCCGAGTTATGTTTGAAATAACGAGCCAGCTGATCGATCGTCAGACCGGGTGCCAGTCCGTCTTGATGATGCGTTGATGCAATGGTCCCGCCAGTTGCAAGCACTAGAATTTTTTTCACTGCATATGTCCCCGATTCGTGTATTTATATTAAGATTATAGCTTCTTTTCTATGATAATCAACACAAAAGTTTACTTTAAGCGTACTTTTCGATAGAATGCTATATAAGGAGGGACTTTGTATGCTTGAGCAGTTAATTGAATTAAGAAAATGCAAGAAATTAACGATCCAGAACATGGCCGATGTTCTCGGGATCGCAAAAAGCACTTATGCCAGTTATGAAACCGGATATCGCCAGCCCCCTATCGACGCGCTCATCAAAATTGCCGACTTCTTCAACATCTCCCTCGACACACTGGTTAACCGAGACTTTGCATCGGACATCCATTTAGATAAGATGCATACTAAAGACTGCAGATTATTGATTGACGATGAAAAATTAACAGCAGATGAATTGAAGGAAATCATCGCCTTTATAAAAGTAAAACGTGGACTGTCGTAATCCATTAAAAAGTGTTCGTTTAAATCGAACTTCCTCGAATCAATAGGTCCACACTATGCACAATTATAGTGTCATTTCCCACTTTTCTTCTGTAATCACATGACTCGTCCAGTCACCATTTTCATGTTGTTCAACAAGATTAAATCCCTTGCTTTTGTACATATGGCGCGCGGCTTTCAAATCGCTGACTGTCCAAAGGATGACTTTTTCATAACCCTGGCTGCGGCAGAACTGAATCGCTTCGTCCAGCAGTTTATGCCCGTAACCTTTGCCTCTCAGTGATTGATCAAGCAGAAACCAGCGCAGTTGAGCTGTATCCTCAGATTCTTTGACAATTGCAATCACCCCTTTTGGCTGCTGATCCACTTCCAGAATCCAAATGTTCTCTCTTTTTGCATCATGTTGAACAGCGAACGTGGATACAGCGTCCGCCACATATCGAACAAATTTTTCATTAAAGCCATATTCACGGTGATATAGATCTCTGTGAGCATTAACGATAAAGGACAGATCACTTTGACGATAGGAACGCAGCACCACCCCTTGATTTTTGCTCAAAGCCGTGTGAATCGTTTCCATTGCAGCGAGTACTTGATCTTGCTTTTTCTTGTCCAAATGATGGAGCAGTTGTTCAATCTGGTTATTTGATTTTCCTTCCAGTTCACTCAGCTTTTCAGTACCAGACTCTGTAAGCTGAATAACGCTGACTCGCTTATCAGCCGGCAATGCGTAACGCGTAATTAGTTCGCTTTTCTCAAAATTTTTCAAAATGCGGCTTAAATAACCGCCATCAATCTCAAGTTTTTCGATTAATTTTTTCGCAGTACATGTCTCTATTGTCTTGATCTCTAGCAGAATACGGGCTTCAGTTAACGAAACATCGCTCGATAAAATATGGTGATTTAACAGACCTAATACTCTCGTGTAATAACGGTTAAATGCTCTAATTTTTAAAATGGCAGATTGCCCTGGCATATATAAAAACCTCCTTTTTTCGAACTATAGCTCAATTACTTGACTTAGTCAATTATTCATTATCTGGAAGCAAACAATAATTAGTTTCATCATTTTGACAGGTAGATTTGTTACTAGAATTCCTTAATAGGATTAAGATGTCATTAGTTACTAGCCAAAAAGGCGATTTACTCTTGCTGTCAACGATATCGGCTGATTCCATTATCAAACGCCTGCGGATCGTTATTTTCTAAGCCATGCAAGGCTTCCTGAAGTGCGAACGTCCCTCTGTAAAAATTGATTCGCTCAACGATTTTCTCCCCATCAGGATATTGACTCATGCATTGATTAAAGAATCGCTCACCAAAACTAGACAGCAATCCGGCAAGATCATAAGCAAGATCCCCAATTCCGGAGCCGCCGAAGTCAATGATTCCTGTAACCCTCTTAGGCTCTGAATTCCAAAGAATATTGGACGATCCAAAATCACCATGGATTAAAGCAAGCTTAATGTTGGAAAGTTTGCCGCCACTTAGGAATTTGTCAAACATACGGGATGTTTCACTTTGAGCCTCCGTTCGCATAAATGGGTAAAGCTTCTCCTTAATTTTCCGGTACAGGTTCAGCATATCTGTATAAGGATCTTGGGTCCCTAAATGAAGTTCACCAGTAGGGATGCTATGCAAATCGATCAAAAATTGAATCAACTGGTCCGAAATCATTTTCTGTGATTGGCTGTCCGCTTTATTCAGCTCTTTGCTCCATAATGGCGTGCCTTGTATCAATGAATAACCGTTAAAGACGTGCCCTGGTTTTAACACTTCATAGGATTCGTATTCAGGACTGGGCACAGCCAATGAGACATAACCTTTGATTTGATTTAACAACTGGGATTCCTTTTGCAGATCAATGATTCCTGCCTGGTATTTTGGAAATTTGAAAACTAGTTCGCGATTAACAATCAGTACATCATTATTCTGACCGATGGTATTAAGCTCTGCCTTGTTTATCGTCAAATCTGGGTACACTTGCTGTATCCGATTTACATAGTCTTTGAGTTGCATCTAATTCCTCCAAAGATTCTCATTTCATTGTGATCAAAAAAATGTCGCACCTATTGTATTGATTTTACTATACAAATTAGAAATGCGACTATTGACTCCTTATTAACTGAAGATGACACATGCCTGTTCTGCTGAATCATTTGCTCACCTGCTGAATAATTCGCTAAGCTGAAAGACTGATAAATCCTGAAAATAGACCGATAAAAATTTCAAAGAGACCGATAAATTAGCAAATCAGACCGATATCTATCGGTTTGCTCATTAAAAAAAAGCGAAGGGCCCCAATCCCTTCGCTTCATCTTTTATTTATTCAGTTTCGCAGCATCATTCTCGAGTATGAATTAGAGATATTTGGCGGTATAGGCCAGGAGCTCATGAATCTCTTCTTTAGCAGTTTTGGTGAGCACCTTATTGTCATTCAACATTTGTTCGCCGCGCGCTTTAATGAACCGCAGATAATCTTTATTTTTTGTTTTGGCATAGCCTTTTTTTGCTTCGTGCATATCATGGAAATCCCCTGTAGCCTGCTTTGCAAGCAAATAGCGTCCGATCAGCAAGGCGATTGCAAGCGACAGAGAAACGATCGTTCCCCACCCATTGGTAATGGTGTATAACAGGATCCCGATGATCATCAATCCTGTGACCAGTTTCGACGAACTGTATACATAACCTTCAGGTTTATTCTTTGGTTCCAAAAATGCTATAACGCTCTTTAACATGAAAATCCCTCCTAGCCATTCTCCAAAAAGTCTAATTCATCATCAAATGATGCGCCTAAGTCTATGATTCTTTAAATTACAGTCCGAAGATTCCTGCCCAATAGCCGAGAATGCCGACCGCAAACATACCGAAAATGATGTAAATCGCATTGACTTTGCGTTTGAGCAGCCACATGCAAGCGAACGTCATCAGCAAGGCAACAAGGCCTGGAAGCAGTGAATCCAGAATGTTCTGCAGAGATGTACTTACAACGTGGCCTGCTTGTTTGTAAGAAACAAGTACAAGTGGCATCTTAATAGTGGTCCATTTTGAGACTAGAGAACCCATGACGAACAATCCAAGAACGGACGCCATTTGCGTCAATTTCTTTAGGCGGTTGCCAGCAACGTCTTGCACGATATCCGTACCTTGATTGTAACCAACCTTGAATCCATACCATCTAGTTAAGAATCGGATAATGTTAATGCCAAAGAAGAAGAGTAACGGTCCGAGAATACTTCCGCTCAACGCAAGTGATGCACCTAGTGCTGCAAGAATCGGACGCGCAGTGCCCCAATAGATTGGGTCGCCAATGCCGGCCAAAGGTCCCATCAATCCGATTTTTACGTTTGTAATTGCGGCTTCATCGATGTCGCCGCCTTCCGCCTTCTTTTGTTCCATGGCGGAGGTTACACCAAAGATTGCTGACGCCGGCCAAGGCGTTGTATTGAAGAATTCAAGATGGCGCTTCAGGGCGGCAGCCTGATCTTCTTTTTTATGATAGAAGCGTTTGATTGCAGGAATCATCGTCACACAGAATCCAATCGCTTGCATACGTTCAAAGTTGAAGGAACCTAACATAAATGTGCTTCGAAAATAGGTACTGATAATATCTTTTTTTGTTAATGATTCAATTTTTCTAACTTCTGTCATTTTCTTCACCCTCCTTATCCTAATACATCGTCGTCATCAGTTCCGACGTTCGTTGCAGCTGCAGGTGCTTTAATCGAATCATGGAAGTCCGGATTCAACTGAACATAGACAACCGCGGCACACGCAGCAAGAATACCTAGACCAACAAGGTTAATACCTGTCATAAACGTCGCAAGCGTAAAACCGATGAAGAAGAATGGCATCAACGAACGTGCCTTCATCATGTTAATAACCATCGCATACCCGACGACAACGATGAAACCGCCGGAAACTTGAAGTCCATGCGTGATCACCGGAGGAATGGCATCCAGCCATTGATTGACGATACTCGTTCCGGCGATCGCGGCAACGGCGCCCGTTGGGATGGCAATACGCAGCCCTTGCAAGAGCAGTGCACCAAAATGGCACCACTCAATCCCTCGAAAATTAGCCTGGGCCGCAAAGCGGTCTGCTTGGTGCTGGAAAAATACGGCAATTGTACGAACAAAAATCGTTAATACCTGACCTGCTGCGGCAAGAGGAATCGCAATGGCAATACCCTCACCGATGGATTGATGACCAACAATGACAACAATAGCCGAAATCGTGGATGCAAGAGCAGAATCAGGAGCCATCGCGGCACCAACGTTCATCCACCCCAAAGCAATCAATTCAAGCTGACCACCAAGAATAATACCGGTATGCAAATCTCCTAAAACGAGTCCAATGAGTGTACATGCGACAAGCGGGCGGTGAAATTGGCGTTCATCGAGCACACTCGCCATACCGCAGATGAGTGCTACGAGAATAACTAAAATAAATTGCATAGTATTCATGATCTAATACCCTCCTTCTATTTATATTAACTTTTTGCTTTTCAGCCGGTTCATAAAATCGGATGCGCCGGTATTCGGCAGCTGCTGTAAAGTGAGCTTCACCCCACGCTTATCCAATTCTTTAAATGCCTCGACATCTTCCGGGCTAACAGAAACCGCCTCAGAAATTAAGGTCATGCCTTCCTTGAATGTGATACCGCCAACGTTGACTTGGGTAACTTCTACACCGGCATCGATTAAACGGAGCACATCTGTTGGATTTTCAACAACTAACAATACTTCCAGATTGTCATAGGATGGATTCTTGTAGCAGCGTGCTGTTTTGTCAATGGACATAACATAGGATTTTGTTCGTCCAGGAGCCACCTGAAGGAGCAATGTCTTTCTCAAATCATCCTTGGCAGCGCTGTCATTCGCGGCAATAATTGTACCTGCCCCAACATGGTTCACCCAGTTGTTTGCCACCTGTCCGTGTATCAGCCGTGAATCAATTCGTAACCATTTAATTTTCATCCTAATTCATCTCCTTCGTCTTCTTTAGCGCTATTCGCGATTTTCTGGTGAGAAAAAATTTCTTTGAATGATTTAATGCCATCAGCACCTGCAAGCTTGGCAGTTTGAACCAGCTCTTCCAGCGTGCCTCCAGCTAAGCGCTTACCCAGAACTTCCACAAACATTGGAAGATTGACACCTGTGACGATGTCCATATTCTCCTGACGGGCAACAAAGCGGCTCGCCGCATTGTAAGGGCTTCCACCAAACAGATCAACAAGGAACAATATAGGTTCATCATCAAATTGACCGCTAGCCGTTTGATACTTGTCTAAAAGATTTTCAATTCCTTCACCGGGTTTAAAAGTGACCTGTGCGACATTTTCCATATTGCCGAAAATCATCTTGGCTGTACCAATCAAAGCCTCTGATAAATTCCCGTGCGTTGCGATAACGATTGCGACCACTCTTTTTCCCCTCCCTTCTCTCTGTACACTTTTATATAAGCAATTATCGTGCCAATTTTGTGTATTAAAAAAAGAAGCCTGAAAAAGGCTCCTAATAAAAGCGTTTTCATATAGATCACTTAAAAAAATAACACACTAACTGTTCAAAATAAAACACTAAAACGTTCAATAATTCACTAAGAAACGAAACACTAAGAAATGAAACACTAAATTTGTGAAACACGATCAAATAATACGCTTTTCCCGAGCTCATCAATCAACATATCAATAAAATAATAAAATTCTCCATCGCTCATTTGAATATTTAATTTAAATTTGATGACTTCCAGTGTTTTCTCCAATTCACGGAACAGCTGTTTTTTCTCATCACTTAATGTACCTTCATATTTAAGCGGTGTCCGTGCAACTTCCCGCTCCAACGCAAAAGCCAAATGCATGATGATACGGATTTGTGTCGCGTTTTTAAAATGAAGATTAAGTGCTTTTTGCACTGCGTCACTGAATTCAAGAATGGCTGCCACCGCTCGTTTCGGATTGAGATACATCAGCATGTCCTGAAGACTGTCTTCACAGACACCTTTAACAATCACATGTGATGGATTATCTTTAATTGGCAATGACTTACCCGTTAAAATAGACTGAAGAATGTCTTGCCCTTCCCCACCGACGAATTGGGATAATGTAATGTAAGGAACGCCTTCCAGCTTCGGATTTTTCGCGCCGATACTTGCCACAATTTCATACTTGCCCTGCATTTTTTGTGCGTTATCATATAAACCTTCAATAGATACGGGGATAACGATGATTTCTTCATCCGTAATATTACGGATATACATACTGACAATATTTTTAATCCGCTTCGCGATGCCGCTTCCTGTCGTACAGATCGTAAGGATTGCTTTTTGCCGTTGACTTTCCGTCGTCGTGGCGTGCTCCAATCCAACCGTGTGCCGCAGCTTATACAGGGAATCGACAATGCCTTTTAGATCCATATGAAGATAGTTGGCGTTCTTTACCGCATCAAGAATCATGGGTGTTGACACCATATCAATCGCTTTAACCCGCACTTTCGCTCCGCGAGCAATTTTATCTTCAAAGTAATAAAGCGAACCCATATCAACCATCATCAGGACACCTGCTCCTTGATCTACGGACTTAACGGCCTGAACAATGTTTTCAAATATGTCCCCGAAATTCAAGCTGAGCGGCATGTCAACAGCCTCGATCGGATAATCGCCCATCAGTTCTTTAACCACGCTGACCATGGAGCTTGCTGTGTGTGGCCCGTGTGCGGCAACGACAATACCGACATTTCTTTGTTGGGATAATTCAACAAAGGAACCAATCAGAAACGCAATGTAGACAATTTCCACCTCAGGAAGTTCTGTATGGAGCCTCTGATCAATAAGCCGTGCAATCGCGCAGGCTGCTTCATAATCCTTTGGCGCATACGTGAACATGGTTTGTTTCACATCGGGCGAGCAGTCAATTTTACGTAAAGGATGCTCTAGGAAAGAAGACAGATGCACCGTCAATAACGAAACAAACTGGTTGCTGAGATGCTCGCCAAGTACCTGAGAACAAATAGACTCCAAATCTTTCGATATATCCATGATCCGCTTATCAACAAAAGACATGAGCATATCTTTCGCTGTTTTCCTGTAGAATTTCTTAACCTGCTCTTTTATGTCTTCTGCGATGAATTTTCTAATATCCTGTGTAGACAAGCCTTCCTGCGTCAGTGAGTCGTATTTGCCAGAAATCATTTTATATAGATCAAAAGGCGGCTCATAACGATCCACATCAGTCAGCAAGGGATCTTTTTTACCTGTTACCACAAGATAGAGCGGCAGTTGCTTGTTCAATTCCTGGTTAATCTGAGCATTGTGCGAAATACGGTGAAGACCCTCTTGCATTTCCGACGGAAGCATCTTCGCATCCAACTGAACGAAATCATTATTCATGTTATCAAGGAACCCTTGAGCACAGATCAATTGAACATTCGACTTCAATTGCCCGATATTCCCAAATGTCACACTACCGATCAATGCCTTCACAACATCAGCGCTGACATGGAACTTATGATGCGTACGGTGCGCTTCGCGTGAGAGCAAAAATTTGGTGAGTTCAATCTGTTCACTGACGCTTCTGCTTTGAAAGTTCGGAATATTGATCATCACCGGAACCCGCCGCAAAAAAGTCTGCAATAGAGCCGATTCTGGATCTGCTGTTGTCGCACCAATGATCAACACATGCGCCTCACGCTTGTTTCCTGTCTCACCCAGTTTGCTGTAATGACCGGTATCCATAAAATAAAACAGCATTTCCTGGCCTTCCGGGGGAAGACGGTGAATTTCATCAAGGAACAGGATTCCACCATCAGCTTTAGCCACTAATCCGTCCTGATCACGCGCGGCTCCAGTAAAAGCTCCTTTTACATAACCGAAGAGCTGCCCAATCAACAATTGCGGATTATTATAATAATCCGCGCAATTAAAATCGATAAAAGGTGCCTTATCGTCGATCCGGCCGATCGATTGCGCATAGTTGTGCATCATATGCGCAAACAGCGTCTTTCCGGAACCTGTCGGACCGAGAATCAGCGTATGCAGCCCCCTTGGAGGATACACAATTGCCGACTTTGCCTGCTTCACACTATTTTTCAAACTTTTATCCGCGCCAATTAAATGAGAGAACGCATCCTCATTTTTTTCATGCTCACTTTCTTGATTTAAAAGTTCCTTTAATGACGCGCTTTTCACAGCAAAATCACTAATGACATCTCCAAATTGCGAGCGTACAAGATCGGCAGGCACATACAACACCGGACGGGTAATAAATTTAATGACACGTTTCTCCCTGACCAGCTCATTCAATTCTGAACTAACGTTGCTCCTCAGAATGTCCAGCGCTTTAGCAAGATCAGAAGCCGTAATTCCTGATGTTTCGAGAAGTGCTTTCTTATCGAATTGAGCGCATCGCCTGGACAATTCACTGTAAATCTTCTCACGTCGTCGTCCCATCTTGTTCACCTCTTTAAACATTCAACTTCAACTACTCATTATCCTCCATTATATAATAAAAACGTTTTCATAGAGATTTTTATTTATTGGGTTTTGTATAACCAACAACTCTGTAGCGCTGAAAAAACGAAAAAAGGGTGATCGTGAAACGATTTGTTCTTCACGATCACCCTATGTTAACTTATTCTATTGATTGTTAAATCATCGAACTTAGCTCATAATAGCTTCTCCATCGCCATAATATCGATAAATTCCCCATCAAGAATGCCTTGCTTTTTAAATATACCTACTTGCCGAAACTCCATTTTCTTGTAGAGACCCTGCCCAGACTCATTAAATGGAAAGGTAAACAGGACGATTTTATAGAAATCGTTCTCCAAGGCAACTTTCTCGAGCTGCTGAAGCAGCTTACTGCCGATTCCTTTGCCCCGATGCGCTCTTTCAATATAAATAGACAGTTCTGCGACACCTTTGTAGGCACATCGCTGAGAATAAGGATTAAGCGATGCCCAACCTACGATTTTTTCCTCTTCCGCTACTAATACTGCATATCTTCCTTGATGAACAGCAAACCAGTTTTGCATGTAATCAACTGTTTTCTGATCTTCTTCCAATGTCGCTTTCCTGTCTTCAATTCCTTCATTATAAATACACAGAATATCCGAGAGATCCTTTTCATTCGCCTTCCGTATGTTCACTTCACACCGTCAGCCTTTCCATCTAATTTGGTTTGATCACAGCAAGACTCTGTTTTACGATCAGCTTTAACTTCCTCAATCTTGATGTTGCAGCACGAATGCCCTTTCTTTTTTTCAAATAAATTAATTTTAAAACCCATGATCCACACCTCCTTCCATTAAGACCTTTTTAAATCACATAAAACAGGAATCCCGAAATTGTAGACATCGCAAATACCGAAACGACAAAAGCAATAACCAGTCTTTTATGAAAAATAGATTGTAGTAGCGTCAGTTCCGGTAAGCTTGCACCGGCAGAACTAATCATCAGAGCCATCACAGGCGCAACGGCCATGCCTTTTAAAATCAGAATCTGCGACATCGGAATCATCATCGATAAACGGATATATAATGGGATACCGATAATAGCGGC
This sequence comes from Sporolactobacillus laevolacticus DSM 442, assembly GCF_000497245.1. Classification (GTDB taxonomy): domain Bacteria; phylum Bacillota; class Bacilli; order Bacillales; family Sporolactobacillaceae; genus Sporolactobacillus; species Sporolactobacillus laevolacticus. The sequence goes on along the minus strand of NZ_AWTC01000004.1, from coordinate 40,444 downwards.
TACCGGAACAAGCCACCACTGATTTCCGCCAAACACAGACGAGATCCATTCTGTGGGCACAGCACCGTGGATCACTGAACCAATTGCCGCTCCGATAATCAAATAAGGGTAAACAGATTTCATGAGCGCTATGGTTTCCCGAAATGCTTTTTTAAGACTAAACTTTTGTTCATTCACTTCATAACCGGTCATAATCACCTGTTTTACCGACTTTTCAAATCCTAATTTTTCAAGGAGCATACCAATGATAACGGATAAGATTGACGTGATCACGGTATAGGTAACGACAACTTTAACGCCAAGCAGAGCGCCCATCAAGGTAATAATCGTCGGATCAAGTACTGGAGAGGAAAACAAAAAGACCATAACGATACCAAAACGTACCTTTTCCTTTAGCAGATTGACGATAACCGGAATCGTTGAACAAGAACAAAAGGGTGTGATGAAGGCCAAAATCAAGGCGACCAGAACACCCAAGGCTGTATTTCTTCCACTCAAATAATGATTCATTTTTTCATAAGGAATAAAACCCTGAATCAAACTGATGAGAAAAGAAATACCAATGAATAATAGCGTCAATTCAAGAGCGATTGATAAGAAGCTTTGAATAATATTCCGGAACAAAGGTCATCCTCCTATTTATTTGCAATATGCAAATATATACTTATAAAAAAACATCTACCATGAAATATAATAGACTCTCCAAACAAGCCTCGAAAACAAGACTAGATGCCGGCATTCCGATCCGATTATTCCTTCACTTGCTTGCAAGAAACCGGTGAACAGCAGCGATCCGACTGAGCCATTGATGCGTTAAGCAATTTGATTGAATGTATGACCGTCTCCTTTTCAAAAGCACTCATCCGAGAAAAGACGTCATCCAAAAAACTGTTCATTTGATCGTCGATCTGATCAGCCACTTCTTTCCCCTCTTCTGTCAGGCTCAACACAAACACACGTCCATCATCTGAGCTTGGGGACTTTTTCACAAGATTCATTTTAACGAGCGTCTGAATTTGCCGGCTGAATGTTGACATTTCGATGCCCAATGTTTCAGAAATAGTCTGTATAGACTGTCGAGGCCGGCGCCAAATCTCATACAGGATATGACTCTGAACAAGAGAAATGTTATAGCCACCTGTTGAACAACAGTATTTATCCAGAAAACCGAAACGCCTGATCATGATTTGAAACATTTCTCTGAGGTTTTCCATCGCAATTCCTCCCTTACAAATACTAAGTATAGAATATTTATTTGTAAAATGCAATTAATTATTTCAAATAAAGAAAACAATCATAGATAACATGTTTGTTTTCTTCGGTTCTTTAAAAATAGAAGGTGCTAAAAGCATAAATTACTTCTTCATTTGAAGATATAGTTGGTAGTTTTTATTCCCGCCGGACAAATTATAAACCTCTTCAAACCCTAGGTTCAGCAAAATATTTTGAGCGGCATTTCCTGTTACTCCTTTATTACAATACGTGACGGTTGGAATAGATTTATCCAGAGTTTCCGCCATTTCCCTTTGATTGGCCAAAGGAATATTCATTGCACCTTCTACAGCCGAAACTGTGTATTGTTTTGGAGACCTGGTATCAATCACTTGCAGTGGTTCATGAGCTTGCTGTCTCATGACAAGTTCAGCCGGAGTAATGAGCGGATTCTTTTTCAACGCATTGTCCAGAGCCATCCCTGTATATAAAACAGGATCTTTTGTTGTCGCAAACGGCGGCGCATAAGCAAGATCTAAATGAAACAAATCCTCTGCCTTCGCTTTAAAAGTAATTGCTGTTGCCAATACATCAATTCGTTTATCGACGCCGTTTACACCGGTAATTTGAGCACCTAAAATACGGCCCGAGGATTTATCAGCGATCGCTTTTATCGTCAACTCTATTCCGCCAAGATAATCCGCTTTATCCGGCTTAATATTATACAAAACGGCAAGGTCATATCCAGCCTCTCTTGCTTCTTTCTCGGTCAGTCCTGTTTGTGCAACAGCCATATCAAATACGCGAACGATGCCCGTACCTAAAATGCCTCGATGTTCCAACCCTCCGCCGGTAATCACATCACCCGCAATGCGGCCCATTTTGTTTGCTGTTGAACCTAACGGACGATACATAGGCTTTCCGGTTATTAAAGAGTAACTCTCGGCAACGTCACCGACCGCATAGATGTTTTTCACATTCGTCTGCATTTTCTTATTGACTTGTATGGCACCTGTTGCGCCTATGGTCACATTTACTTCTTTAGCCAATTGTGTATTGGGTCTGACTCCGGTAGCAAGGATAACCATATCTGTATCGATCTGCTCATTTGCACTCGTTTTCAGAGCAGTCACTAACTGTTTACCAACCACTTCTGTTACGGTTGTTTCGAGAAGAATGCGAATGCCTTTGTCTCGTAAAAGTTTTTCAACACGGAATGCCATATCCGGATCCATATGTTTCATGACTTGTTTTCCACGTTGGATCAAAGTGACCTCTAAACCCGCATTAAAAAGCTGTTCCGCCATTTCCAACCCAATAAATCCAGCACCCAAAATTGTTGCCTTTTTCGGTTGATGCGCTTCAATATAGGAACGAATCGATAATGCATTTTGAATATTTCGTACCTGAAACACATTCCTCCATTTTTGGTGTGTAAAAGCATCCGGTGTAATCGGTGCAGCACCTGTAGCCAAGACAAGCGCATCATACGAATCAATGATTATCTGGCCTGTTTGCAAGTTTATGATTTGTAGTTCGCTTTTCACTTCGTCAATATGAGTGACTCGATGCTCTGTAAAAATATCAACATTGTAGCGTTTCTTAAACCACGTCGCATTCCTGGGCGTTAATTCATCAATTGTTTCAACTTCTTCGCCTACATAATAAGGAATGCCGCAAACCGAATAAGAAATATCCTTATCTTGGTCGTAGACCACGATTTCAGCATCTTCGGTATTTCTTCTCGCCTTTGCCGCGACGCTTGTTCCTGCTGCTACAGAGCCAATCACTACGATTCTCATCTTATATCTCCCAACTTAATTTATATTGGAAAAGCATTTTATATGATCATTATATAAGCGCGTTATTATATATCTCAATCAATGAAACACGGTTTTACACAATTTTTACATTTGTTTATTAAGCCGTTTTCAAAACTATTGCTCATTTATCCTAATAAAAGAATGGACAAATAAACGCCAACCAATGTGATGAACAAGACCGGAATGGTGATCACGATGCCAATTCTGAAATAATCGCCCCACCTAATTTTCACATTTTTCTCTGATAGCACATGGAGCCAGAGCAAAGTAGCTAAAGAGCCAATTGGCGTCATTTTTGGTCCAAGATCAGCGCCCACCACATTCGCATAGACCAGAGCATGATGCATGACACCAGTGATTGACGTTGCATCAATGGAAAGCGCGTTAATCATTACCGTTGGCATATTGTTCATGATTGCCGACAACACAGCAGAGAGAAAGCCCATCATCATGGTACCGGCAAAAAGTCCGCCATCTGATCCACTTTCAATCACTCGGGCAAGAAGATGAATAATACCCGCATTTCTTAAGCCATAGACAACAACATACATACCTAATGAAAAGAAGACGATGCTCCACGGTGCGCTTTTTAGTATCGTTTTTGTCTGAATGGCGGAGCTCCGACTCCCGAGAAAAAGGAAGATAAAAGCAACAGCAAGGGTAATAAAAGACACCGGAAGTTTTACTAGGCTGCTGACAAAATAACCAACAACCAGAACAATCAAGACAAACCATGAAATATGAAACATCCGGATATCTTTAAGAGCCGAAGATGGTTTCTTTAGATCTGACATCTGGTATTTTCGCGGCCAGTCTTTTCGGAAGTAGAGATAAAGCACAACGATACTCGCGATTAGTGAAAAAATCGTTGGTATGATCATATGTAATGCATAATTACCAAACGAAATACCGAAGAAGTCAGCTGATACGATATTGACCAGGTTGCTGACCACGAGCGGCAGGGACGTTGTGTCTGCAATAAACCCACTGGCAATCACAAATGGAAAAACACGTCGCTCGTCAAAGTTAAGTGCTCGAACCATCGCCAAAACAATTGGCGTCAGAATCAATGCACCGCCATCATTCGCAAAAAGGGCGGAGATAAACGCACCCAGAATCGAAATAAAGACGAACATGCGTATGCCGTTTCCATTGGCAAGCCGAGCCATATGCAATGCGGCCCATTCAATAAAGCCGATGTGATCCAAAATTAATGAAATAATGATAATCGCAACGAAGGCCAGCGTCGCGTTCCAAATAATATGGGTAACCGCCCAAACATCTGCTAAATGAACAACACCGACAAGCAGTGCAATGAGCGCGCCTCCGCATGCCGACCAGCCGATGGATAAGTTCTTTGGCTGCCAAATCACAAGGGTAAGCGTAAGTAAAAAAACAATGATCGCTAAAATTGCGGACATCCTAGTTTCTTCCTTTCTATCTTACAAAATAAAATTAGAGTTAGAGATTCAATTTTTTTTAACCCCGATATATTGTTTCAGCAGCAGCCGGAAGATCCGCAACCGCAGCCGTGATCTCCCCCATCTACAACGAGTTCGCCATTTTCAGCATTGATCGTTAGTGATGCTGTTTGATTTTGTGCCTGTTCATCCATAACGATGGCGAGATCATTAATTTTGACTTGCTGATCACCATTGACTAACTTATCCAATGCAAAACTAATCGAAGATCCACAGCATCCAGAAGGTTCAAAAGTGACACGTATACAATTACAATCGTTTTCTTTCATACTTTTTAACAGAATTTCCTTTGCATCATCTGATATGTTCATCATGATTCCTCCTCAAAGTCTCCAAATGTCTACTCATGCCAGGGCACAACAGCCATGTGATCCTCTGAATCGATTGCGACACGCTCAATCCAGGCATGTTCGTTTGCCGCCCGGACTTGCAATACGGGATGAATCGTCTTAGCAGCCGCCAAACTTTGATTCACCACCCACCATTTCGGGGTAATACCTGCACGCTTCAAATCGGTCGCCAGTCTTTCAGATTCAAATACAGGTGTTGTCTCAGCCAAGGTCACTATGATGACGGCTGTTTGATCCGAATTCCGCAGGCGCGGCAGCAAATTCCTTACAGAAGCAGGTATTTCTCCGGCAGTGTGAGCAATTTCCCTATGATATGCCTCCGCCGCATCCAGCAGCAAAAGTGTATGTCCGGATGGCGCTGTATCAATAACAACGATTTCATCATCGGCTCGTTCTACAACATCGGCAAATGCACGAAAGACAGCAATCTCTTCTGTGCACGGGGAACGGAGATCTTCTTCAAGGTAAGCCAGTCCCTCGCTGTCAAGTTGATCTTTGGACTGGTTAATCACTTCCAGCCGATAACGTTCCACTTCTTTCTTCGGATCAATCTGGCTGACGGTTATGTTTCCGTTCTCACCAGAAATGAGTTCATCCAGATGACCCGCCGGATCTGTTGTTGTCACGTGCACTTTGTTTCCATGAGCTGCAAGACCGACAGCAATCCTTCGGGCAATGGTTGTTTTCCCGACGCCGCCTTTCCCCATGGTGAAAATTACTCGTTGCTTTTGTTTCAACAACTGGTCAATAACAACATTCAATTTGGGATACTGAACAATTTTATTTTGATCAGTATGACTTGTTTGCACAGCCTCACTTGAATTTTCCGTAGAAAAAAGCCTGCGAATGTTCATGACACCCGTCATATTGAAAGGTGCTAGAAAAAGATCAAATGCAGGGATATTTTTCAATTCAATAGGAAGATGGGCAAGTGCCTGTTGCTCACGCTTGATAAAGGCTGAAGCTAATGAATCTGCTTTAGAGAATTCCTTCATTCGTCCATTAACGAGCAGATATTGGTTTTCAATACCAATGTTCCTAAGCTCCTTGGAAGCACGAGCAGCTTCTGAAAGTGCTGAAATATCAGGACGCGTGACTAGCATGAGTGTCGTTCGCTTTCTATCCGCTAGCGCCTGAACCGTTTCTTCATACTGCTTCTTCTTATCGCTTAACCCAGCAAGCGGTCCCAGGCAGGAAGTTCCATGGGTGTTCGTCTTGAAAAATCCACTCCATGCCGTTGGCAATTGTAAAAGGCGCAAGGTGTGTCCGGTTGGCGCCGTATCAAAAATAACATGATCAAAAGTCTGAGTAATCGATTGATCCGTCAACATCGAAGAAAAAGTATTAAAAGCCGCAATTTCCACTGTACAGCTCCCAGAAAGCTGTTCTTCCATTTGTTTTACAGCAACTTCCGGCAATTTACCACGATAAGGTCCGACAATCTTTTCTCGATAATCCGCCGCAGCCGCCTCTGGATCCAGGTTTGAAACAAAAAGGTTAGGTACCTCAGCAATTTCTTTGTATGCCATTGTCAAATGAATGCCAAAAACATCCTGTAAATTGGATGCGGGGTCGGTACTGATAAGCAGCACCTTTTCCCCTTTGTCGGCTAAAGCGGTCGCCGTCGCGCACGCAATGGATGTCTTTCCTACACCTCCTTTTCCCGTAAAGAAAAGGAACGGGGTCAGATCCATGTTTTGAGGATGAAATAGATGAGTCAAATGGTTCTCCTCTTCCCTTAGTTGTTCACGTTGAGCGTAATGCGAAACTGCGGCTTCTTACTCAGTTCATCAAGAGGCACACTGGTCCACTTCGCAAGATCCTGATTCGTTGGGTACGTTCCTTCTTTAACAAGCTGCCCATCGACAAATGTTGCAGGCAATACTTCCATCCCTTTACTTTCCAAAAGATCATGAATGGTCTTTGTTTCAGCAAATACAGCTGGATCGTTAGCCAAATTGTAACGGTTAATCGGATATCCTTGCCTTTGCAAGTTTCCAACAGCACCAGTGATGCGAATCAGTTCCGGATTGACACCCGGACCGCAAACCCCTGTAGCACAGCACATTGCCGGTTCGAAAATTTGAATACTTTTCATGTGTTCTTCGTCCCTTTCTTAATTAGTGCCCTTTTCCTTCTTTTCTTCCGTAAATTACTTGATTTGCATCAAATCCTATCTCAATAGCCTTTGAACACCATTCACTGCTACTTCCTTTTATTTGTTACTTTTTTTTATTAGCAACATTCATGATTGCTGCAGTCTTTCGTATTCTGGTTCGGCAAGTGATCGATGATTACTGACACATACGTTGGAATCTGTTCATTCAAGCTGTAATAGACCCATGTGCCTTGTTTGCGCTCACGAATAATTTCTGCTACGCGTAACTTTTTTAAATGCTGGCTGATCGCCGGCTGAGAAATGTCTAACAAATCAACAAGTTCACAGACACAAAGTTCCTGGTCCTTCAAATAAGAAAGAATGGTCAGCCGTGTCTTATCACCAAGTAGTTTAAGCACTGAAGAAATTACAGACATATCTTCAATGGTCTCAATCATATATTCACCTCCGATTATATATCAATACACTTATATTATTATGTGCTTATTTATTTTGCAACTAAAAACCGTAAAATTCTTACTCATAAACCGATCACCGAATCTGTTCGCTACTGATTAAGACAAAAAGAGATCGCCCTTCTGTAAGGCGATCTCTTTTCTTCGTTTCTCTTAATCTTTCGGTTCAATCACTTGCTGGCCCTTGTAATAGCCATCTTTATTGACACGGTGAGAAAGATGATACTCACCCGTCTGCGGATCACGCGACAATGCAGGACCATTTAAACCCTTATTCGTACGTCTTTTATTTTTACGTGTTGTGGACGTTCTTCTTTTCGGCACAGCCATTTTTTATTCTTTCTTTCGATTATCGGTAAAGGATTAGAAATAAACATTCGGCGTCTTCAATCATTTACCGAACTTATAGCCCTTTCTTTAAGCGTTTCGCTTCTTTAATAACTTTTAATGCTCTTCGCTGTGTTTTCTTGTTTGTGCTTTTCAATTCTCTTCGCGCACTAGAGAGTTCACTTTTGCTTGGCATTTGTTCGTTCTCCTTTTCAGTTTGACGTTCAATTGTATGTTGGTGATCGATCAATATAAATAGTAATAATTACGATTTATATTATAATAAATTGCAACAAAACGCAATTTTTACGAGTCTATCATTCACCTGCTCGTTTGTCTGCCTTGAAGAACTTGTGCGCTTAACCCCTAGGTTTATTCGCGAACCGACTGGATTTATGCGCGATATTACAAATTTATGCACGAAACTCAAGGAGATATGCGCACTCACTAAAAGGATATATGCTGAATTGATGTTTTCTAGATTAAAAAATACCGGACAAGCAGACCGACCACAATACCGATTACAACTGAAGGAAGAAACAACCTTGTGATTTTAATTGCGACTGCTGTTGAGATGCACCCGATGAGTACGGGCAGAGAAATTGTCAGTTGCCCATCAGTAGGAACGAAAATTTGCTTCACAAGCAATGCCGCAATGATGGCAATCGGAACATAATTGAAATAAAGGCGCAACGACGGACTCATTTTCTGCCGAGCCATAAAAACAACGCCAATAAGTCTGGATAAATACGTAGAAATGGCAAGAATGCCAATCAACAGCCATTGATTAAGCATGATTTGTCCTCCTGTGCAAATAAAGTCCGACTAGCGGTGCAAGCAGTCCGGTAATAATAATCGTTAGTTCATTGCCCGGTTTTAAATATTCGAGCACCATTGCAATAACAGTTGCAGCCAGAACAGTTCCAATCACCGGTTTTCCCTTCAGTCCAGGGACAAGCAGCGCAGCAAATGTGACCGGAAACGCGAGATCTAAGCCCCATTTCTGCGGGTCAAGTTGGTTGCCAATCAAAGCACCGAAGAATGCAGCAAGGATCCAGGCGATATAGAACATGCCTGTCACAATTGCAAAATAGAGAGGATCAGGGCCCACCTTTTTAAACCGTGAAGTTGCTAGCACGAATGGCTCGTCCGATATACCAAAAGCAAGCAACGCGGTCCATTTCTTTGCCGGCGCAAGACCTTCCGCGAGCGCTGCACCGTAGAGTAGATTGCGCAAATTAAGCAGGATGACGGTAAGCAGCACACTAATCAAACTGGCGCCGCCGGCCAGCATCGCTACCGTAACCAACTGTGCCGATCCTGAAAAAACAAATACAGACATGCTGACTGCTGTAAGCAAACTAAATTTAACCTGGGTCGCCAAAACACCATAAGACAAGCCGTAGGTTGCAATCGCAAGCGCTAGCGGCAATGCTTCCATACACGCTGTTTTTATCGTTTCCTTCTTCTGAATCAATGGGATCCCCTTCTTAGAATCTGTCATTTTAGATGTTATAAAAGCCAATCAAATAGTATAATAGATTAAACTTATTGTTTATTATAATATAAGCGGCACATTTAGTATATAATGTTTTACTTTTTGTAAATTAGATTATACCAACCGAAAGAGGTGTATATAGTGGTACAAAGTAATCCTTGGGAAGAAGGCGCTGCAGGAAAGCGGATCGGCGCTAATCTGCGTCAATTTCGCACGAATCGCGGCATGAGCATGGAGCATTTGGCGAAAAAGATCGGGATCAGCAAACTTACCTTAATGAACGTTGAACGCGGCGAAGGCAATCCCACACTATCTGTCATCTGGAAAATTGCCAACGGCCTGAATATCCCGGTGAGCGCTCTTCTGTCCATTGAGTCCGACGTGTCGATCGCCAGAAAAGAAGATGGGTTGAAACTGATGAGCTCAGACAAAGTATTTGTCGCGGAACCCTTGTTTCAATCCCATGGCTTATATGAACTCTACCGTGGATACCTGCAACCTCATGCTGAATACCCATCCGAAGCTCATCAATTCGGAGTCATTGAATACGTCACTGTAATGTCCGGCAAACTGACGCTGGAAGTAGGCGGTGAGACGTATCATCTGAATGAATATGACTCCATTAAATTCAAAGGAGATCTTGACCACAAATACTGTAATCCAACCTCAGCTCTAGCAATCCTGCACTTTGTTATTTCCTATCATTCCATGTAAACGCGCATGCTTCATGGTTAACAATAAATCATAATTAGTTGCATCTCATCTCCTAATCAGCGGGATGGGATTTTTTTATAAATAACTAAGGACCATAATCAGCGGAAGTTCCCGTACCAAATCTTCCAAGTTATTCCGTGAAAAGCTCACGCTTATTAAAGAAAAAATATAGCCATTTCGAAAAATATATGTTAACCTATTTCTTGTTAAGGTTAACATATATATAAGGGGACTTTTACTCATGAATCATTCGAGACTGAAAAATTTAATTTTATGTGCACTGTTTGCAGCGATTACTGCAATTCTTGCACAAGTGAACATCCCACTTCCGGTTATCCCAATCAGCGGACAAACACTTGCCGTTGGACTGACGGCAACCATTCTCGGAAGTCGCTACGGTACACTTTCAATGCTTGTCTACGCAGGACTAGGTGCTATTGGTCTTCCGGTATTTGCTGAAATGAACGGCGGCCTTGGCGTCATCCTTGGTCCTTCCGGCGGCTATATCATCGGATTCATTGTGACTGCCTTTGTTACCGGATTTATTCTCGAACGTACCGCATTCAACACACCAATGGCCATCGTTGCCAATATTGTTGGTATGATTGTGACTTTGGTAATTGGAACCGTTCAGCTGAAATTCGTGCTGGATCTCTCATGGGCGAAGGCTCTTGCTGTCGGTGTCTATCCCTTCATCGTTGTCGGTGTGATCAAAGCGTTAATTGCCAGCGTTGTCGGCATCCAGGTCCGTCAGCGTCTCACAAAGTTTGGATTGTTGAAAACAAGCAAACAAACGGCTGCTTGACAGAAACAGCTTAGAAAACAGCAACACCTCCGAAACGGTTCATACCGTCGGAGGTGTTTTCTTATGAATTAATGAACACTAACTTCAGCCTGACTTGCTATTGCCTCGTCTAGAACTTTTCCAATACGCTTCATACCTTCGACAATTTTTTCTTCCGGCATGTTGGAGTAGTTCAACCTAAAGGTATTTTTTTTCGCACTATTTGGGAAGAACGGTTTTCCCGGCACAAATGCGACATTATTTTTCAAACACTCGGCAAAGAGTTCTTCGGTATCAATCTGTTCAGGCAGTTCAATCCAAATGAACAAACCGCCCTCCGGAACACTGTGGTTCACTTGTTTCGGGAAAAAGGCATCGATACATTCCATCATTTTCTCACGCCGCGAAAGATAGACTGCTTTAATTTTCTGTATATGTTCTTCAAGATCAAAAAGCTCGATATATTTAGCGGTGATTCTTTGGGCAAAACTATCTGTATGCAGGTCTGTAGCCTGCTTAAAGGCAACATATTTCTCAAGGAGCGTTTCATCTGCACAAATCCATCCGAGACGAAGACCCGGAGCAAAGATTTTAGAGAATGTACTCAGGTAGACAACACGGCCTTCTGTATCAAAATGCTTCACAGGCGGGAGTGCTTCACCGGCAAAACGAACGGCACCGTACGGATTGTCCTCCACGATTATGATGTTGTATCTATTAGCCAGTTCAACTATTTTCTTTCGCCGCTCCAGATTCATCGTCCGCCCGGTTGGATTTTGGAAGTCCGGAATTGTGTAAATGAATTTTGCATCCGGGTTCGCTTGAAGTGTCTGTTCAAGTGCATCCATGATCATGCCTTCGTCGTCCATCGGTACTTCAACAAATTTTGGATTGTACGTTTTGAACGCATTAATGGCTGCAAGATACGTCGGGCTCTCACAGATCACGATATCGCCTTCGTCCAGAAACAACTTGCCAGTTAAATCCAGTCCTTGCTGGGATCCGGTAATGACTAGGAGATTATCTGGGGTTGTATCAATCCCTATCGCTGCTAACCGATCAACAATTGCTTGACGTAGAGGAAGATAGCCTTCCGTTGTGCTGTATTGCAGCGCCTGTTCCCCAGATTCATTGAGCACAGCCTCACAAGCTGCTTTAATTTCTTCAACTGGGAAAAGCTCAGGTGCTGGCAGACCACCGGCAAAAGAAATAATTTCAGGTTTTTCGGTAACTTTTAAGATTTCGCGTGTTGCTGTATTTGACACATGTTTGGCACGTTCTGAAAATTTTATTTCCATGAATCTCACTCTCTCTCAATATTTTTGTATTAAAACATCTCTATTGTTGAATCCTATCCGCCTAAACAATCGGCCGTGAGCCTGTCTCTAAATCGGTTTGACTGCTTTGTTTATTCAACTTCTTCACAGCGTTTATAAAAATAGAAAGCCCTCGTTCCAAACGATCCATTGATTCATAGGTAAAATTCAAACGCAGCCAATGTTCTCCGTCACTTTCCTGAGGATAGAAAACATTGCCCGGTGTATAGATCACACCCTGATCTGAGCACAAAGCCAGTAACTCTTTTTGCGAAATCTGGTACGGAATCCGGCACCAAAGATAGAAACCTCCGTCAGGGATCTCAAAATGAATCAAACCTTTTGCTTGAGTTAACGCTTTTGCCATGACATCTCTCTTCTTTTGATAATCCAACGATGTCCTTCGCAAATGCGCTTCATAGTATCCCTTTCTAAGAAATTGGTCCACCAAAAATTGCCCTGGTGTGTTCACGTGAAGATCCGCAATTTGTTTTAAGAGTGCAAACTTTCTCATGACCGGTTCCGGCGCAATGGTCCATCCAATCCGCAAGCCGGGAAAAAGCACTTTCGAGAATGTGCTGAGATAGATCACATAACCGTAGGGATCAAGTGCCTTCAGCGGCGGTAGCCTCTCTTGAGCAAAGCTGATATCGCCATAAGGATCATCTTCGAGAATAGGAACCTGATAACGATAAGCAAGGTCAAGCAAGCCCTTTCGACGCTCTATACTCATTACAACTCCAGTCGGATTATGGTAGGCGGGAATGGTATAAATAAATTTCGGCTTATAGCGCGCGAGCTGTGCTTCGAGTACATCAAGTCGAATACCCTCCCGGTCAATTGGGATACCAATTATTTTTGCCCCTGCCGCCCGAAAGCATTGAATCGCCTGTAAAAACGTCGGCTCCTCAACAATAACAGCATCCCCTGGAGAAAGAAGAGCACGTGCGGCGAAATCAATTCCCTGCATGGATCCGGCGAGGATCATTACTTCTTTTGCCGATACAGACAGGTTGCGGCCTGTCATTAGCCGGCTGATACTTTCTCGAAGTGAATAGAGACCCTCAACAGGACTAAGATTCAACTGATCACTTTCCAGAGGGCTTTCTCTTTGAATCTGCTGTAGTGTAGAAATAGGATACAAGTTAGGATCACCAATGCCGGCCGCTAAAGAAATGACATCGTTGTGATTGCCCGCATGCATTAATTCACTGACTGTATCGCTCACATTGGCAATTTTTTTGTCAAACAGGGGGTACCAGGACAAGGGAAAGACTTTCTGGTCATTCCCGTGCGATTCAGGCACTTTCCGTTCAGTCACCACTGTTCCTTTTCCTCGATGTGACGCAACGAGTCCTAAAGCTTTGAGTTCTTCATAAGCCCTGATTACCGTCGTTCGGCTCACCGCATGATCGTCAGCCATTTTTCGCTCCGGCGGCAACACGAATCCCGCCGGCAAAATTCCTGAAAGGATTTGCTCTTTAATTCGATTGGCAATTTGCATATACACAGGAAGCGTCTCATTCCGGTTAATATCCAGTCGCATGGTACCCTCCCTCAGTAAGATTTCTAAAAATTATTATTCCTATCATAGCACGCCACTTGTTATTGAAAAGATCCAATTGGATCTATCCTTTCGTATCCAATTTTCATCAAAAAAACCAGGCAATCACTATTATGCGGCTTTAATTCACCAAACTTGTGCTTTGATGACACTTCAGTTGCTCCCTTTCCGCGGGCGATCCGGGAGCCTCCTCGGTCAACCCGCTGTCTGCGGGGTCTCCCCTGGCTCGCATCAACAATACCAGTCCCGCAGGAGTCTCGCACTTTCGTGTTCTGAATCAGAACTTTTCCCAAGCATTACGCCGCCGATATGAACCCTGAATTCATCCTGTAAAAAAAGTTATCGCGCAGATGAATCGTCTGCGCGATAACTTTTTTACGTGAAATTATTTGTTAGCTCTTTTACTCAATTTATAGCAGCTTATGAGCAGCTTTTCGATATACCGTAAATTGTTGCTTCTGATAGAACTGTTCTGCCGCTTTATTATCCGACCAGTAATCAAGAACGATTTCATTGATTCCTTTGTCTCTAGCAAACTGACAAATGTAGTTCATCAAATGAGTTCCATAACCTTTTTTGTGTTCAGCGGGCATGATGCTAAATTGATGAACCTCAAGTGCCCTTGATTCTTTCTTAAAAGGATTTTCTTTACGAGTAAAAACTTGAATCCACGCGTACCCGGCAATTTGTTCCTCATCTTTGATTACTAAAAAGGTTGACTCGTGATCTTCTTCCACTACCCGTTCAAACCATTTTCTTATTTCATCAAAATTATACGGTTTGAAGTACTCCGGGTATAATTTTGCATGCAAATTTTGTACCGGTTCATTAAGTCTTGCGATCAGTGCAGCATCTGTTGTGGACTTGATTTCCATTTCAATCCTCTTCTTCCACTAAATGATGGAGAATCATTGATCAATTTTTAACTGCTACCTTATTGACCTGATGTTCACTTTTCCCTGTTTTAAGAATAGTCAGCACATCATTCAAACTGATTTCAACCATATTTTGTACGGCAAGGTTTGTATAAAAACCGATGTGCGGTGTGATCAAGACGTTTGGCATCGCTCGTAATGTTTGTAGCTGCTCATTTGGGATTTCCTCACCACGCAAATCCTGATTGAAGAAATGCTCCTCACCAGTTAACGTATCAACAGCCGCCCCTGCAATTTTCTTATTTTGCAATGCCGTAATCAGAGCATCGGTGTCAACAACCGGACCACGCGAGGCATTGATCAGGAATGCATCCTGTTTCATCAATGCCAAAGCGTCTGTATCGATGAGCTTCGTGGTTGATTCCATTAAAGGTACATGCAACGTCACAATATCCGCCTGTCGCAGCAATTCTTCCTTTGATACATAGGTGAGCACATCGCTCAAATCGTCCCGCTCGACAACATCATTCGCAATGACTGTTGCGCCCAAGGCTTTAAACAAACGGGCAGCCGTTCCGCCGATTCGTCCCGCGCCAATCACACCGACGGTTAAGGAGCGGATCTCACGTGCCATTAGGCCGCTCCAGCGGTAATCCTGCTGCCTGCCCCGCTCATCAAACAATGACAGGTTGCGAATCAACCGCATCGCTTGAGTGACCGCCAATTCAGCAACTGAGTTCGGCGAGTACGCGGGTACATTGGTAACAACAAGACCATGCGCCGTTGCCTGATCTATATCAATCATGTCGAATCCCGCTGTTCTCGAGGTAAGCTGTTTCAAGCCGAATGCTTCGAGCGTCTCGTAAATAATTGGATCACTGATGCGATTGCGTTGCTGGATGACAATCCCATCATAACCTTGTGCCAATTTCACCGATTCGGCATCCAATTCATGGCGATTGATAGTCACCTGCACACCATTCTTTTGCTCCCATTCTCGGATCGCCGCTTCCTCGTCGTCTCGGACACTGAACATGATGATTTTCATCGTTGCACACTCCCTTTTTCTTCCTCTTTCTCGGCTACATAGCCCGCAATCCTGCGCATCGCTTCCTTGAGCTGATCCATACTTGCTGCATAACTAATCCGGATATACCCTTCGCCACCCGGGCCGAATGATCCGCCCGGAATAACAGCAACTCGCGCTTTATGTGCCAAATCCGTACAGAAATCCAAGCTCTTTTGGATAAATCCATCGGGAATTTTAGCGAATAGATAAAAGGCACCTTCTGGTTTTACACATTCAAAGCCGGCCTTGCGCATTTCTTGATAAACAAAATCACGGCGTTTTTCATATTCCACACGCATCTCCGCGCCATCGTTCATCCCATTCTCAAAAGCTTCCTGTGCAGCATCTTGTGCCATCGTTGTTGTCGAAGTGATCGTGAACTGATGAATCTTACCAAGCTCTGTCGTAATTGCTGCCGGAGCACAGATGAACCCAATCCTCCAACCAGTCATCGCATGCGATTTTGACGCACCGTTAAGCACAATCGTTTGGTCCGGCAGGTACTCAGCCATGGACACGTGACGTTCGCCATACGTGAGTTCACTGTATATTTCATCACTGATTATGAAGATATCATGTTTTTTTAGAATCTCAGCGAGCGCCTTTACGTCTTCTCTCCGGTACGTAACGCCGGTCGGATTTGTAGGGAAGTTAAAAATAATGGCCTTTACTGCATCGCCATGCTTTTCAAGCGTTTCTTCAAGCAGTTCAGGAGAAAGCACAAAACCATTTGATGATGTATCCATGAACACTGGCTCTGCTTTAGCGAGAATCGTGTCCGGAATGTATAGTGGGAAGATCGGCGTCGGCATCAACACCTTGTCTCCAGGATTCAGAATCGATGTCAAGACGGTATAAATCGCTTCCGT
The DNA here is from genome assembly GCF_000497245.1 of Sporolactobacillus laevolacticus DSM 442. GTDB lineage: Bacteria > Bacillota > Bacilli > Bacillales > Sporolactobacillaceae > Sporolactobacillus > Sporolactobacillus laevolacticus. Next base: position 23,988 of record NZ_AWTC01000004.1, on the reverse strand, counting down.
TGCACCGGCTGTTACCAGAATTTCGTGATCAGGATTGTAATGCAAATCATATTTCTTTTTAAGAAAATTGCTGATTGCTTTTCTTAATTCAGGTGTACCTGCTGGTGGTGCGTAATGGCTATGATTGCTGTCAATGCTTCGTTTTGCCGCTTCTTTGATATGCTCCGGAGTATTAAAATCCGGCTCGCCAATCGTTAATTTGATAATATCAGGAATCGATGAAGTCGCTTGATCAAATAACAAAATGTCCGAAGGCTGCAACAGCGCCAATTCCTTTTTCATTTTGCCAACTAATGAATGTCTCATTTTTTTCCCTGCCTTTTGTATTTTCTGGCTTTGTTAAATTTTACTGTTGATTTTCGCTCCATGTGCTCGCATCAACAGGTACGGCCGCGGGCGATCCGCGAGCCTCCTCGCTCAATACTTCGCTGCGGGGTCTCGCCTGGCTCGCGATCATCAGGAACCCTCCCGCAGGAGTCTCGCACCTTCCGCTCCAATTAACATAGTAGCAAATTCAAAATTGAGCTTTAACATAGCCTTTTTTTAGAGAAAAACACCCACGGCATCAATAACCGTGGGTGTTTAAGGCTTCTTACTAATAAATGAAAACCACACGGATTATTGATCATTTATCCATGTGGTTATTTTTCCCGAGTTGAACCGTACCACTCTGGCTTCCGCATGGATGCAAACATCTGCTGAAGTGTTTGCATCCAGTGAAACGAATGCAAACACTAACGAAAGAAACCAAAGTAGTAATAAAATGTATTCAATTGGAGTTTGCCCGATTCAATCATGAGTAAAAACTCCTTTTGCGTTTGTGACTCCATTTATAGCAAATATAATAAGAAGTGTCAACCTAACTTTTTTATTTTCAATTTTATCTTATGGAGGATGGGAATACAATTGCTTTATACGGAACATTTTCTGGAGGTTTAACCATGATCTACCGGAGAGAAAGTTATCAAATACGCCCTGATCAATACGAACGATTTACTCAGTTTTTCGATGAGTACCTGTTTCCCAATCAATTGAAGCACGGAGCCAAATTGGTTGAACGGCTAGTCACTGAAAATAAAGATGAAATCGTGGTGATCTGGGAGTACGAAAACTTTGATGCTTATAAAAAAATCATGCGCGCGGTTGCACAAGACCCTATGTACAAACGTGCTCAAGAGCGAAGAAAACAATTGGAACCGCTTTTTATGACAAGCCACGAAGATTTTCTAAAAGCAACTGGAGATTACTACACACCAATGCACATCGTCGCCGTCCGCGGCTACATCACCAATGACAAGAACCAAGTGCTGCTGGTTAGAACCTATTGGCGAGACGATACATGGGAGCTGCCCGGTGGCCAAGTAGAAGAAGGCGAAGCACTTGTCGACGCATTGAAACGAGAAATCGAAGAAGAAACAGGAATCCTTGTTGAGGTTGAACAGCTTTGTGCTATCAACCAAAATATGTCAAAGAATATTATCAATCTGGAGTTTATCGGAAAAGCTGTCGGCGGAACGCTAAGAACGTCTGATGAAACACAGGAAACCGCATTCGTCACCTTAACCCCTGAAAATATTGCAGATTACCTCACTCGCCCCAAAATGCGTACCAGAGTTCTCGATGCACTCCACTTTCAAAAGAACAGCGGCGCAACTTGGCATTCATTCATATAGAGATCATGGCTGATTTTTATATTGTTATTAAATGTAACAAACATATTCTTATATTCTCAGTAGACTAGAATAGTGGGCTTTTTAAAAAGATAATCGTTCGAGGAGCATCTATTATGAATTATAAGTTTGAAGTAATGACACAGGAACAAGCAGAAGATATATCCTATAATTGGCATTATGACCGTGACTATTCTTTTTATGATATGGAAGCAGATGAGGAAGATCTAGAAGAATTTCTTAATCCTGAAAAAAGAAGTAATTTGTTTTACGTAGTTAAAAGTTTCAATAAAATTATTGGATTCTTTTGCTTTAATAAGCTTTCAAATAATACTATTGAAATAGGACTGGGTATGAAACCTGAGTTAACGGGTAAAGGACACGGATATGAATTTTTAAAAGCAGGTATTGATTTTGCAAAATCAAACTATAAACCTAATACTATTACATTATCAGTGGCTGCTTTTAACCAAAGAGCAATAAAGGTATATCAAAAAATTGGTTTTAAAGAAGAATATAGTTTTATGCAGGATACTAACGGAAGTAGTTTTAAATTTTTGAAAATGAATTATGCATGCTAATTAGATTTACCGTTCATATAAGATTACTCTTTGATAAAGCCTTTCAGATCCTGTAAAGTAGTCAAAAATAACGTTAATAGAAATAAGAATATGGTAAAGTGGGGGGCATCAAGTGAATAGAATTTCGATTGTACAGCATTATGTTGATAAGATTATAGAAAACATAAAATCGGATACGGAACGCAAAAGTGCAATCATTCATACTTATGGTGTTGCCCAATGCTGCGCACTTATTGCCGGCAGAAGAGGACTGAATACTGAACTTGCTTATATAAGCGGGCTCTTGCATGACATCTATGCCTTTTTTACCGGAAGCTCCTTATGCCATGCACAAAGTGGTGCGGAGATGGCTCGCCCGGCGATCAGAAATATGAATATCTTTTCGGATGAAGAGAAAAAGTGTATCCTATCCGCAATTTTTTACCATTCAAATAAAGAAGTTGTCCATGATGAATACGATGAAGTATTAAAAGATGCAGATCTATTGCAACGGTTTTTAACCGACACCGTCTCACTCATAAATGAGCGTGCTGTTCCGCGATTAAATAAACTGCTGAATGAATTCGACATCGAAGCAGCATCTATTGACTATGGACAAAACCAGGAAACCGCGGCTGAACCATTCAAAAAATCATTATTTGCAGATATTGCTGAAAAATTTGCCGGACAAAACATATGCGGGGAACGAGAAAATAAAACTTTTATTGAGATCATCAAGTATTATCCTGAGGCCTCTGCCTTCGACGAATTAAGAAATAACTGGTGTGCTGCTTTTGTCTATCATTGCGCTTTGAAAGCCGGGATGGAGCTGCCTATTAAACAGCCGCCGATTGAATACAGATTTGCCGGAGCAGGCGCGTGGTATGAATGGGGTAAAGCCAATGGTTTTATTTCTCATGACAATGGCGGATTTATACCTGAGAGGGGTGATATTGTTATTTTTAATCATATAATCTCTCCGGAAAACAAGCCTAAAGACAGTGCGTGGCATGATCATATCGGTATCGTGCTTGCATGTGAGGATGAGTTTCTTGTTACAGCAGAAGGTAATATAGATAACCAGAATGTCTCAGGAATCGTAAAAAGAAGACGTGATCATACAATTGGGTGTTTCTTGAGAATCCCTGACGGTTATCAATATGACGGTTGGAAATGTGATTATAAGGCATCTAGGATCTATACACTATAATTTTTACCTGAACGAATGGAACAACGACAATCGATTAACTATCTATAGTCCTAGATGTGGGCTCTAATTTTTTGTACCTGTCGGAACAAATGCGATATACAGTATGCACATAGGAATAATTATTTGGCTTGCTGTTGCTATAGAAATTATTCTCAAGTATGAAAGTGTAAGGAGAAAAACAGAAATAACGGTTATACCTATTCTAAGGATGAGGTAGAATTTTTTCATGGTTAATCCATCCTAATCATTGTAAGTTTCTTTAATTGTATACTACATCAATTAGACGTGTTGTCGAACTGTGTCGGCTATTTAGCCTTTTAAGTAACAGTCGAATTCTAGAAGAATATCTACGGCAGAAGACATTCAGGAAGTGTATAGTCTTTAATAAATTCTGAAGGCTTGATTATTCTTTTCCTACGGGTTCTATATGTTAAAAAATCCTTTGGCCGAAACCAACCACTCCCAAGCATAAAGAAATCCCCCGATCAGAAGCTTCTTATCCGCAACTGCGTTTCCTTCGCCATCTCATCTTGAACCTAGTAGATTTTACTGTCATGGTAAGTTTCAGCGTTGAAATATATGGGGTGAACTTCTGCACCTTGGCGCGAGCACAAAAAAACCTGAAAAGTAAAATCCCTTCAAGTTTTAAGTTATTATAATTTAGTTATTTGAGTTTCATGATAAACTCCCTGAAATTTAACCTTACCCTCTTCATCTACAAACTCAACTTCATATGCTATATTAGGTGTTTCATAAACCATTATTATCGTACGAATATCTCCTTTTTTAATACCATCCTTAGAATTATCTTCTAAAACCTTCACTGTTCCGTTTACTTCAAAATTCATCTCATCGCCTACTCAATAAATAATGAGCAACGACTTTTTCTAAATCGTCAGTTCCAGTTTACAACACGCCAAACTGTCTATTCATTGATGTTTCATTTAGATAGTATACTGCTTTTTTTATAGTGAATAAAATCCTTGTTATATAACAAAATTTTGAATAGCTTTTTTGCAAAAGCTTATTCTTACTGTTAAGTCATGCAATTTTTTGTAAGTATTGTTGTTCTTTGTTTAAAAAAACATTAAAATAATTCATTAATCTTGCTACATTCTCCTTTGGTGAGTACAATGACGGATCATAGCCAGCTTTAGGTGTCAGATAATTAATGAAACTATCCATGTCTTCTGGATAATCAAAATCAGCATACACTTCAGCAATCTTGTTTAATAATTCTTCAGGATCATTTTGATACATTATTTCTAAATCAGTCAGAATACCGAATCTCCATTTTCTTGTTTCTAATTGCCAAACATCTGAATCTGGAACTAAGTCATCGACATTTGATTCTCTCAATATGTTCCTGAGTAATCTCTCGTAATCAATATCATTTCCACCCCAAGCGAGTTCAACAATATTTTGATTATCAGATTCTGAATGGCTGCCTAAAAAATCAACCGCATAATTAGTTATGTCAGAGTTTTTAATCAAACCCAGATTAAATCCCACATATAATGTTTTCCAATCGTAATTGATTTTATTTTTCTTAAAAATATTAATAGAAAAAATCATTATTATCACCTTTAACCTTATGGTCTTTGATTTGGAGAACCTGTAATATGTCCATTAGGAATAAATCTTCTATGATTTACTCCTTTGGTCGGGTCAACAATCCACTCAAATATTCCGTTTTGGTCTTTAACAGTTGTTATTCTCTCAGTTATTTATAAGTCGTTGTTGTAGACATCTTCAAGGTTCGGCTCGCCTGATCATATGCTTTCAGGGATTGGTCGGCAGCTTCCAAACCTTTCGCCGTTTTATAAAGTGACTCGCCGCCTTTGGCGATTCTGCCGTACCAGCCAATAATCGGAATGAATGTGGAAGCAGCCATGGCTCCGGCTTCTACACGTTCTGCGGCACTCAGTTTTCGTCCGGTTTCAGGATCAATACCGTACCGCTCTAAGAAATCATAATGCGACTAAAAAGTAACATTCATTAATGATCTAGCCATAGAAAAAAACGATCAATTACGAAGTTTACGCAAGTAGATCGTTTTTTTTCAGTTCATTTAAAAGTGACTCTTATCCATCCACGTTTGATATCTTCCATTCAACTTTATTAGACTAAATATTGATCACGATTACATCGTCCAAACCTTCAATGACTAGTTTAATACATTCGCTTTTTCCATCAGATGGTCGGACTTCAACTTCTAATACTTCACTACTATCCAGCTCGTACAATTCAGGTTCAATTTTATAGAAACGACATCTGAAAAAATTAAAAATCCAAGCTGCATTTCTGGATCTGTTTCTTTATAAAAAGAATGTTTCCATTGACATAAATCTAAAGTTAATGTTAATTGCCTCTTCGCCTTATCATATTCTATTTTTTTACGAGACTATCATGAAGGGTATAGTCTTTAATAAACTTTGAAAGCTCCATGAATCTCCTCCTGCGGATTCTATATGTGATGCTTTCTAACCTTTTGATACTTGGCTACCATTAACATCTAGGTAATAACCTTTTTTGACTGTGCTGTTGGGATTATGCACATGATAATGATCCTAGGAAAGTAGTTCTTAATATCCATTAACAAAAATCTTTCGTTTCAGAAACATGCATTGCTAAATCGTAGGCATCTGTTATGCTTCTATTTTTAAGTGCATTTTTAATATTATCTACTTCAACATCCCAATCAGGACTGTATAAATCCAAGAAGGATAAAAATTCATTTAACAATTCAATCTTTTCATCGGATAGGCTTAAAGCCTGCTTGTATAAATTAATTAGACAGTTAGTAGGTAAAAATAATTTTTTCTTTTCTAATTCGATAATCGATTGAATTACTGCTCTATCACTTTCGCTTTTTATACTTTTTATAAACAACTCAATCAAATGATTGTACTCAGATTCTAGATTGGCTCTTTCTTTTTGGCTATAATCAAACCAATTTTTTTCAGACAAATCAAGTAGTTTTAAAGCAAGCTCATATGGCTTCAAGTAATCACTCCCTTTACTTAGGATAATACGTAGAAACTCTGATTACACCATCACTTGTTCTAGTTAGATTATATCCAACTTCTCTTGCATTTACTTCTACTACTCTTTCAATTTTTTGAGGAACATTAGGAATATTACCATTTGATTTAATATATAATTTTATATCATCTAAGATTTTAGTTTCTATTTCATCCATTGATCCTATATCTCGTACACTTCCTGTTTTATGGCCTTGTGCCCTAAATCCATGCCCGCTATTAATTACAATTTGTTTCCCCTCAATGGTGTAAGTTCGTTTCAACATATCTCCATTGCCATTAATTTTAGATGGCGTATACCCTTCTACATTTTGAAGCTTTTTACTTGTTTGAACACCTGCTTTATTAACTCCCCCACCCGTCTTTTCAACAGAAATATCCTGTTTCAGATCTTTGATGTCTTTGGCGTAGTTGCTAAACCCGTTCGCTGTGACGAAACTGCCATGGCCAATTTCGGCAGCCCCCAATGCAAGGACACCGGGTTCGATGATGAGGGAAACTCCGCCGGTTTCGGGGGCACCAGCAACGGAAACAGTAGTACCACCCGCTATGATGCCTCCGCCTCCGATTATTTCCGCAACCCCTTCAAAAGCAGAGAACACATCTCCAGCAATTTCACCGCTTTTATAGGCTTTGAACTGATCCCATTCATCTTGGTGACCAATCTTTAAGCCCGTGTTGTTTTCAATAACTTGATCGGCGGCACCAACAGTAAAATGAACAACACCCTGAACCGCTGAAGAGTTGGCCATTTTCTCTGCTTCATCTTTGATTTCGCCGGCAGTTCTTCCAGCTTGTGTTGTCTCCTTCTTGACCTCTTCAACAACCTGATCAACGGTGTCCGCCACTTTGCCTTCAATTGCCGCGGCAAGGCTTTCGATAGGATCTTTCTCTGAAGTTTTCTCTACCTCTTTCGCCTTTTCCTGCTGCTTCTTGATCTTGAGATACTTCTGAGTTTCCTTCGCCATCTCGTCCTGAACTTGAAAGATCTTGCTGTCATGATAAGCATGAGCGTTAAAATGCATCGGCTGAACATCAGCACCTTGATGGGTGGCGTTGATCAGCTCCCCGTAAAGAGAAGCAATATAGGGTAAATCTTCATTCACCTGCCGGTATTCATTCGTCAGGTTCTGATCGAATTCCTGGACATCGAGAACATTTTGAGCACGTTTCTCTTCAGCAGCGTCGAGCGCTTGATCGACCTCGTGATTTGAAAAAACGTTGATCGGCACCAGGTCGGAGATGCTGGATAAAATTTTGGAAATGTCGTCACGCTGCTCACGTATCATTTCTTTTGAGCGTGCGTAGCCTCGGGACAGGTCTTCATTCAGAAAAGGAACCTGAACTTGCGTGTTCCCGCCGAGGTTTTTGTTATCAATCGTACCGGCAACATCGTGGTAATAAGCAATCTTCTTGTCAATCATCCGCAGCCAGGCGTCCACCACATTGACTTGTGCGGAGTAAAAGCTTTTTATTGCCTCAGCACCCTGTCCCTGAAAATCCGAACCGATATTAGCGATTTGGATAAAAGCTGTCCTTAAGGTGTGGAATTGGCTTCTCAATGTCTCGTACTGTTTGGCGTGCGCATTAGCCGCTGAGATGAGCGATTCGGAATCATAGGTTTTTGTGTCTCCTGCAGACCCCGCACCGCCTGAATTTATTCTCATTTGATCACCTCGTCCTGCCGTTTCAGCAGGTTAACATTGGCACGCGTATCGGCAATGTTCTTCCGTACCCCGGCAAGGTACGCAGACAGAAGCTGTACCATCATCTGTTCCCCATCCTGCCAAGCAGCGGTCACGGCCAGTCGGTTTCTTCCCGATGACGTGGATGAAGGACGTGTGACCTGGCCGAGTGCCTGCTCCGCCTCATCAATGCGCCCGCTCACCACGCTGTGGTTTAATTCAATCTGATACATTAGAATAACCGCCCTTTTATTGTGGCTAATTTATGTTCCAGAGCATCTGCGGCTTTTTCACCTTTGTGAAGCAGCGTGCCCGCTTCACGCGCCATGGCATTGGTCGCTCGGAGAAAGTCGTTTTCCAGCTGCAGTTCATGGATTTTGGCCTCAATCCGCCGCTGATAACCGTCCACATCATCGGTCAGTTTGGCCTTCATCGCATCATGCGCGGTTTCTCGCTTTTTCTGGAACGTACGTGCTCGAGATCCCGTCCAATCTGCACCGAGCTCCGGTTGTGTCAGGTTGCGGATAGCATGAACACTTGCGGCCTGTTCCTGACCCAGCCTTCGATTTGCCCGTTTTAACCGGTCAATTTTATCGTCCACCGCCGCCGACTGATGGGCCAGCGTGCGGAAAATTGCGTTTAATGTTTCAGATGCCCCCATGTAGGCGCACCTCCTTTCATGGCAAAAAGTCGGACTCCTCTCCAGAGCCCGACTTTTCTCAGTGAATTATGCGTTGATTTGTCCGGCAATCTGCTGGTCGGTGTCTTCCAGAATGCTCGCTGTTTTCGCAAGCTGATGATTGACATCTTCGAGGAGCTGCTGCATCTGTTGGAAGGATGGACGAAGCCGTTCATACTGATCCTTGAATGCCCGGCTTGACGCGCCTTCCCAAACTTGGGCAAGCTGATTAATCATGCCATCCAACCGGCCGATCAATTCGCCTGTGTTTGAAGATTCCTGACCATATTTTGCGGCGTAGCTGCGCAGTTCTTCCGGAGTTAAACGAATTTGTCCTGCCATGATAAAACCTCCTTGTTTTGTTGCATGCATGTGCATGCCGGAACTTCCACATGATGTGGTGACTTCCGCGTTGTGCACAAGAAGCGCGCGTATTTAGCGGAAGATCCATTATGTGAGCCGTCAATGACGGTTTTCCGCTTGATTAGGGATGCTTGCGTCGAGTAAGAAAGAATAAATAAATAAATGAAGATGTCTTCTGAGGTGAAGGTGCAGGTCATATAAACGATGTTTTTTTATTTCTTGAGAAAAGTATAGTAGAAGAACGGCAGATTGGAACACGGTCTAAACTCCTGAAAAACCCCGAAAAATCCCGCATAGCAAAGATTTGCCGACAACCTTCGACAAGATATACCCAGACTTTTTTACTACTCCTAAAATAAAGCGCTTTCATTTATAGGTTTATATAAAATTTTAAAAACAACACCATAGAACACATTTTCAACCCCAATCAAAGCGACTCACTTGGGTGGAATCGAAATAAATCGCATCGGCACTCTATTTTTTCTTAATCAAATAATAACCGGTATTGCTCGTCACTATCTGATAGTGCTTCGATGCAATCATTCGTTTATTTTCCACATTATTTGAAAGGAGCAAAAGACTCTTGTTATCATGAGCGCGAGCAAAGGCAGATAAGCCGCCATCTCGGGGTTTAAATTGACCATAGAGCAAAGCTGACAAGTATGTGCTCTGCTGCCAAGTCAAGCGATCCCCAAGATAGACATTCATTTGCTTAACATGCGCATCGCGCTCTGCATTTTGGAAGATTAGCTGAATGTCTGCCGGTCGTTGTCTTGTAATTGAATGTACAATATATTTTTCCGATCCGTAAAAAGATAAAACAAGAAGAGCAATCAAGAATACGGTTAATCCGGTCTTTTTCATTCGTATTAATCGCGCTGTGAATAGTCCGGCACATATGGCTAGTGCAGGAAATACAGGGCAAATATACCAAAAAAGCTTTGTTTTCGATAGCGTATAAATGATAAAAGGGATAATCAGCCAGAAAAAAATTGGAATAATAGCAGATTTATGCCGACTAAATCGTTCCCGATTCAGCAAAGTAAGACATGCGGTCAACGTTCCGAACACGAGCAGAGACCAATACGTATAATGCGTTAAAATAAAATGAAAATAAAACCATCGCGGTTCTCGATGATGCTCAATGGCAAGCGTACTCCTTTTTAATAGATCATATTGAATCATAGCTTTAAAAAAGGTCATACCGTCATAGAAGTATCGAGCTAATGCCCAAAGAAGGATTGGAAGAACCGCACATAAGAAAAACAAACCGTATTGACGAATGCTTATTTTTCTGAGCTTTCCTCCGCACAAAATGACCAGTCCGATAATGATCACAATGGACATGGCATGCCAGCTCTTTGCCAGGAATGCAAATGCAAAGAACAATCCGCTCAGATAAAAGTAAATCATTTTCTGGTCCATCTTCATCAAACTCAACATGGATAGCGTAAAAAACAATAGAAATACAGCATCAGGATCGCCCGTACGCCCGCAATGATTCAATATTATCGGTGCGCATGAAAGAAACGCAGCGCCGGTAATTAATGCAGCTAAACTCCCGTATCGGTTTTTCATAAACGGGATCAGAGCAATCTCAATAATCACCATACATAGACCCGAAAAGAATCGGAGCCCTAGCGCATTGTAACCAAACAACTGATAACCCATCATAATTAACCAGTTAGCCAATGGTGGCTTTAAATTCCAATAATCCGGCATGCCGCGATAATAATTCACGATAAGGTTGTGCTGCTTTAACATTTCGAAAGCATTGCTTCCGTGCCGCGACTCATCCCAACTTTTCAAATTCGGTAGATTCAAGTTGTAATAAAGGTTAAAGAGAAGAATGAGCAACTCAATGAGCGCAAATAAATAAAAATATTTTTCAATAAAGATTAGGCTCTTTTCAGTTATTCGGCTGATCATATTGGTAAATCTCCCCTCGTTACCTTTACAAACTACGTAGAATCTTGAATCACGAAAAAACGATTTCACTAAATAGTGTAAAACAAGATTATTTTGTTTTTGTTAAGGTCTCGTAAATATCGTAAAATAATTCACCGGAATTTCAAATGATTTAATCGAGCATCATACTGGAGTTTGCACAGATACGAACTAATGGATGAACCTTCGAATCCCATAAACCAACTTGTATGCTCCTTAATACTATTCTAACACTTTCAATGAATAAGAATGGTTAGAATGTGTTAGAATATGTGTTAGAATATGTGTTAGAAAGGTCGGGAGGTTTCATATGAAATTTACAGAAGGTTTAACACTCGAATTGAAAAGACAGTTTGTTGATGATCTCCGAAAAACAGTTGTTGCTTTCGCCAATACAGATGGAGGAACGATTTATGTAGGAATTGGGGATGACGGTGAAATTATCGGTGTACAAAATCCGGATGGAGAAATGCTGAAATTGACAAATATGATCAGAGATGCGATTAAACCCGATATCACACTATTTACTTCCTGCAAAACTGAATCTATAGAAGGAAAGATTGTAATAAAAGTAACGATACAGAAAGGAACGGAAAGTCCTTACTATCTTTCAGGAAAAGGAATGCGTCCGGAAGGTGTGTTTATCCGTCAAGGTCCTTCCTCCGTTCCCGCTACTGAAAGTGCCATAAGAAGAATGATCAAGGAAACAGATGGTGACAGCTATGAAACCACGCGATCACTTAATCAGAATTTGACTTTCAAAGCTGCAAATGAAGAATTTATGGATAGACAAGTTCTCTTTGGCACAAGTCAATATAAAACCTTAAATTTAGTGAATGCAGACGGACTTTACACAAATCTCGGTGTGCTGTTGTCCGATCAATGTGCGCATACCATTAAAGCTGCCGTTTTTGAAGGGACAGACAAAGCGGTGTTCAAAGATCGTCGTGAATTTGGAGGTTCTTTGCTCAGACAACTTAATGAGGTTTATGAATATATTTCTCAGTACAATCGTATTCGCGCAGAATTTTCCGGTCTTCACCGTGTAGATCGCAGAGATTACCCTGAGGATGCCCTACGAGAAGCACTGCTCAACTCTTTGGTTCATAGAGATTATGCTTATAGCGCAAGTACTTTGCTCAGTATTTTTGACGACCGTATCGAGTTTGTTTCAATTGGTGGTTTAGTCAAAGGAATCTCAATTGAAGATATGATGCTTGGTGTTTCGATGACACGAAACGAGAAATTGGCTCGTATTTTCTATCTCCTAAAGCTGGTAGAAGCTTATGGGACAGGAGTTCCTAAAATGATCAGAAGTTATTACGATTTCCCAGTAAAACCAAAGTTTGAAGTATCCGATAATGCATTTAAAATTACCCTTCCTAACAAGAATGTAATCAATAAAGTAAGTGATCTTTCTGAACAGGAACAGGCTGTGATTAATCTGGTGGAGAAGAAAATGAAAATCAGCAGAAGAGATGTAGAAAACATTTTGCAGGTTTCTCAAACGATGTCCGGCCGCATTCTCAAACAACTTACGCGTAAGGGTTTGATCCAAACAGTGGGTAGAGGTAAAAACACAGCGTATATCCGGACAAAGTGAGTCTTAACCGGGTTGTCTGTGTCTGTCTCCAATGACAACCAACCGATACGGTGGATTTTTCATACACTAATCACTGGCGCGGACATGATATAATCACTACAGAAAAACCAAAAGCAAATCTACAGGATCAATCATTTATATATATATAGCGATCCTAGCGAGTTCTCCATCTTAAATGAAAGCGAGTCCTTTATGATGAGCATGAATGAAACAATCAAATTGCAATTAAATCACCGCAGTATTCGCAGTTTCACCGATCAACAGATTCCGCAGGAACAAGTGGATCTACTCATCAGTGCTGCGCAACATGCATCGACCAGCAACTTTTTCCAGCAATATTCAATTATTGGTGTTACTGATCCAGAAAAGAAGCAGGCTCTAGCGAAAATAGGCAATCAACACTACATAGCCGAAGCAGATCGTCTCTTCGTATTCGTTGTAGACATGAACCGAAACGCGAAGATCGCCGAAGCAAAGGAACAGCCTACTGATATCCTGGGCTCTACCGATTTCTTCTTTAGAGCATTCAGTGATACGGTCATTGCCGCTCAGAATCTCGTGATCGCCGCAGAAAGCTTGGGCCTTGGTGCCGTTTACCTCGGCAGTATCTTGAATGATCCTCAAGCAGTCATTGATCTTTTAAAGCTGCCGAAATACACATTTCCTGCATTCGGTATCGCCATCGGTTATCCAAACCAGTCCCCGCAACTTAAGCCGCGCCTTCCAAAAGAAGCAGTCTATCACGAAAATGAATATCAACCAATCGAACAGCCTTCGGAAAAATTAAAAGCCTACGACCACGACGTCAATCAATATTATGATTTGCGTGATGCGAACCGCCGAGTAGACACGTTTACCAATCAAATCGCAAAGGCAGTATCCGCAGAACAATCGGAAAACAAGAGAAAGATGCTAGATACATTGAAAGCCCAAGGGCTCATCCAATATTAAGAGAACCTTTGGATCCGTCTGTTCATAAATGGAACGAATCATTGAAGGAGGCAGTACAGTTGTCATTTGCAAACACACCCCAACCCCCTTATTATGCAGTGATCTTCACATCTCAACGGACTGAGAGCGATGAACAAGGATATGGCAAAGTCGCTGATTTAATGGTTGAGCTTGCAAGCAAGCAGCCAGGATTTCTCGGCGTTGAAAGTGTTCGTGACGAACATGGGCTAGGTATTACCGTCTCTTACTGGGCGACGCTGGAAAGCATCAAGCTGTGGAAAGAAAACATGGATCACCGAATGGCGCAGAACAAAGGAAAAAGCGACTGGTATGCCTCATTCGTCACACGGATCAGCAAAGTCGAACGGGATTATTCATTTTATAGATAAATAGGCCATCCCCTGTCCCTTTTATTGTCCTTGCTCTTTGTCATGGTAAGGGTATTTCTAAAAGTAAACTGTAGGATGGCTGATAAATAAATAGATAGGGGAGGATTTATGTGAACACAGATTGGGGTGTCCATTATTTAGATTTAGATGCAGACACAAGAGAAGAGTTATTAATCTATCTCGGCAAAAATGATGAAACCTACGAAAAACGTTGGACGAAGATGAGCAAAAAGAGACGATTCTTTTCATGGAATTGGTCGGCGTTTTTCGCTGTTTCCTTTTGGTCTGCGCACCGTAAGCTATACTATTTGTCCTATGGATATTTAGCCTTCTGGATCGTTGATTCATTATTCTCAGATTATGTACCGGTTATTGCAGATTATAGTGTTAGCTTTGGTGTTGGAATTTTGTTTACATTGTTTGCAAATTACTTCTGCTTCTTAGGTGCATTGCGTGAGATAAACAGATTGAAAATAGAAATACCAGACCGCAATGAACGTCTAAGCTATCTCCACAAGAATCCAGGGTACAACTGGAAAGCATTTTGGATCTATTTTCTGATACACACTTCCTTAATGATCATTTTAAGCTTCACATAAAGTAATGAAGTCTCATGCAAATGAAGATGGAAAAGCTGGAGTTTTTTTGTCCAACAACGAGATTCACGCGGTTATCTAAAGCAATCATAATACCTTCTCATTTCAAACCACTTTTTTCCCAATAAAATGAGCGAGAAGCACCACCGGTAACGCTAATACCATAAATGGCAGGCTGAAAAAGATCATCGACCATGTAAATACATGGCTTTCTAGAAGCGAGTACAACAACACAAGGCTATAAGGCAAAACGATAATTAGTGACGTAACCGCACCCGGCGTAATCGAGCGAAAAAAAACGGATTGGCCGATATGGGTAAACGAGTGGATGAACAATAGCAATATAGCCGTCGTAAAACAGTAAATATTTGCGCCGGGACCCTGTCGGACATACTGACTTGCCATATAGGTAAAACTGCTGACAAATAAAAAGACGACCAGCACGGCAACAGAAAATTGTGCTGTCGACATGGAAAACTGTCTGATCATTCGATCCGCCCATTGTCTCGGCAATCTTTGATAGACCTTTTGCTTATTTTTTTCGTTCCAACGTTCAATCATAATAATTTCCTCAAAATCATGAAAGACAAACACAATAGGAAAGAACCAGATCAGTGTTTGACTATCTAACCAATTTCCCATAGTTCACCTCACGTCTTCAAAATGATCCTTTTTAAGCAAAGGAACGGTTTGGAATATATTCAATTGACTACAATGCCTGACATCCTCTGCAAATCCTTTTTCGCGTAATTCTCGGCCACTGCCACAATCCCAAATGAGGTCGCTTATCTTTTGATTCGCATGGGTAAATGCAGCTGTGCAGAGCTCAGCTTCCGGTGATTTGCTCCCTTCCAATTCCGCAAGAATCGCACCGGCACCGAGATAGTCTTCAATTGATGGCCGCAGTGTATCTTCATTCGCTCTTACGTCATTCCATTGCTCACCACATGGGATGACCGTAATGTTTACATTCGCCTGCGTGCTCAGTTGATTGGCAACCCGTGCAACTGATGATGCGTTTAAAAGTGAGCCAATGAGTAGTGCAGGCACCTTTGAGGCAATCCACGTACAGAAAGCCCCATTTAACGAGGTCAGCACATACTTTTTGTTTTCATGTGCCTGATTAAAAGAAACCGGTGATAAAGTTGGTATTCCTAACTTTGCTGCTTCGGATCTTCCCAAAATGTATTGAGCACCAATCTTTCCCGCAAAATCCTTTCCATTTAAGTTAGGAGGATACGGATAGATAATCGCACCATAATTTAAGGCTGTGACAACTGTTGAGGAAAAACTAAGGACATCAACAACAATGACAAGATCTCCACGATCAGCTGCATCTCGTGCACCACGTCTCCCCCATTCAACACGACAATGAAAAGGCGATTGATCAAACAACAAATAACCCACCCCGCAATCCATAAAAATCATTTCTGCAAATAGAATTTTTGTGCCATCATCGAGCAGTTTTTGTTCATTATTTAACTACTTTTAATATCGTTCAAACTCTTCCTATCATTAAACAAACATTTATATAATTTAAGTGTTTCCCTAGTTTACTGCGTAAATTTTAAATAAATAATAGTAAAGCGACATGCCGACAAGCGCAAAAAAGAGCAGAATGCTAAAAATACCCATCGGTGGAACCCAGGCAGACAAGAATACACTGATCGGAGCGAGAAATCGTCCAATTGTGAACTGTAAGTTTGATGCTCCTAGATACAGGCCACGGCTATGCTCAGGGGCATAATTGCTGACAAAGCTTTGCGTTACCGGAGAGCGTACAATTTCTCCTAGTGTGAAAATAATAGTTACAAAAAATAGATACCATATATTCGAATTTAATCCCACCGCAAATGTACCCACTCCAGATAAGAAACACGAGAGAAGCAAGATATTTCGCTCACGCCAATTTTTCAGCCAGCTGCTGATCGGGAGCACAAGGACAACAAACATCAGTCCATTTAACCCGAGCAGCCAGCCAAAAACTTCAGAACTCGAAAGCTTGAAGGACCAATGATTCCAAGCAATCAACGGTTGCGCAGGCACGTGGTTCATCACATAAACGGCTAGATGAAGATCCAATTGCATAATCGTAATGATCGCAAAAACACCTGCCAGAATATAGAGTCCAAACACTCTGTCGGTAAAGATAATGCTGAATTTCGTCCAAAGTCCTCTAAATAACTGTCGCGTTAATGGTGCATCACTTTTCTCATCCGTTACTGCAGGTTTGGTTTCATGTATTTTAAAGAAGATAACCACCGAATAGGTCAACAAGACTATAGCGCAAGTCCACAAAAGTTCACTTTTATAATGAAAAAATAAAATGGCTCCGAGTGCAGGGCCAAGAACAGCACCGATATTATTGGCTGTCGTGAAGGTAGCAAACACCTGACGTCTCTCTTTCTCCGGTGTAAGGTCAGCAACCATCGCTGCGCTTGGCGGGCTATAAAGAGCCGTCCCCAAGCTGATCCCCATAAAAGAAAAGTAATCAAGCCAGATCGATGGAGACAACGCAAGAGATACGAACATCACCGTTTGGATTATTGCGCCGAGTAGCATGATCGGACGCCGTCCTACTCGGTCAGCCAATCCGCCGCCAATCAAGTTGCCAAACGTGCTCATAATTGGAGGAACCATCATCAGCATCCCTGCAATCGAATTGCCTAATGCGTGACTAAAATAGACGGTGATAAAAGGGAAGTACATCCAAAAAAACAGATTAAATAACGCTTCGCCAACTAAGCGAATCTGTAAATTGTGATCCCATTTCAAAACATTCACTTGTGCTTCCTCGTTTCCCTACATCAACGTCCTGATGATGTGCGTATTACCGGCCGGGTAAATTTAGAATAAAAGAATTCACTTGAAAAATATAGACTTATAATTTACGATGTTCTATACTATTAGTATAAAAGTTGAGGTATAGCCTCCCTTGTTGAATTGCAGCACAAAGCGAACATATGTTTGACAAAAACCGGTTCAGCCTTATAAAGGTTGAGCCGTTTCCATTTTTATCGCATCTTTTTTGTGTTCAACATTAGCTCCTTTGTTCGGCTCTCCTCCCCACAAAAAAAAAATCAAAAACCGTTTCCGCAGTTTCGCAGTCTAATAAGTATAGAGCAAAAAGAAATTTGGTGAACAAAATGTCTGGGAACTTCTTCAACAGAGTCAAAAAGCGTGATGATCAGCTATTCACCGATTTGATGGCATCTTGTCACAGTGAACTCTACCGCCTGGCTTGGCACTACCTAAAAAATGAGCATGACGCGCTCGACGCGCTTCAGGAAGTCAGCTGCCGTGTTTACAAGCATTTTCATAAAGTCGAGAATCCAAAGTATGTAAAAACATGGATGATCCGGATCATGATCAACTATTGTCTGGACGAACTGAAACGTCAAAGGAAAGCTATGCCCGTTGATTCTGTGCCGGACAGATTCGAAACTCCTCCTGATCAAGCGGCAAAACTTGATATCGAGCAGCTCGTTCATGGGCTCGATGAAAAATATCAACTAATCATTCTTTTAAAATACTATCACCAATATACACTCTCCGAAATTGCGGAAAACCTGGATATACCTTTAGGTACAGTAAAAACGCGGTTAAATCATGGCTTAGAACGGCTTCGAAATCAATTGGACAGAGAGGAGGAACACTAATGCGGGATCTTGAAAAAGAATTGACCAAAATGAGTGAACACTTTTACAAAACGGATGTGTCCAATCAATCTAAATCAGCCATTTATACGGGCATTGAACAAGCAAAGAAGCGAATCAAAAGAAAACGGCGAGCGATGCAAAGCATGATCGCGGCGGCAGCGATTTTGCTCCTGTTTCTCTCTTCCATCAAAATTTCGCCTACCTTCGCTGACTATATCTCTCGTGTACCTGGCATGCAGACGATCGTCACCCTGCTGAATGGCGATCACGGTCTCGAAGACGCGATTAACCATCACCACCTGCAAAAGCTCGACCTGTCACAAACAAAGAACGGAACAACAGTCACCATTGACAGCATGATTGCCGATTCAGATCAAGTTATTTTCTTCTATACCATTAAGCAGCCCGGGAAAAAGATTAATCCACAACTGAACGATTTTGATGTTAAAAACAAAGATGGACACTCAGTTATGGGTGCTGCCGAATTTAACTACCTACTCGGCCACGGGTCAAAAAATCAGTCACCAATTCATGACCGATTATCGGTATCACTTGATGCGAAAAAACTGACCGACCCACTCTATTTATCTCTAATTTTTAAGATGGGAACATGGACGTTCAAAGTTCCTTATGATGTGACAAAATACGAAAAGATGAAGATGAGTTATCCGGTGCACCAGACCGTTTCCTTGGAAGGGCAAAAGCTAACTGTTCAATCGGTCACCGTCTATCCTACACGAATCGCGGTTCACATTACTTACGACCCGAAAAACACAAAACAAATCACCCATCTGGATGATTTGCAGCTTGTCGATAAACAAGGGCGCGGTTGGACCCCGCCAGACGGACTCGTTGGTACTTGGTCGAATGAAAATGATCAAACATTTTATCTACAAAGCAACTATTTCGCGCATCCACGGTCGCTGTATCTGAGATTAACCCGTGCGCGTGCTATTGATAAGAGCGCGCGTTATGTAACGGTTGATTTGAAGAAGAAAAAACTGGTTGGGAACCCTGCTGCTAAACAAATCGCATTAAAATCCATCCGTACCGGCGTCAGCGATCACAAGAACGACCTTACCTTGCGATTCGCTGTACACGTGCCGAGCATTGATCGCCATTCCGGTTATGGAATCTTTGACATTACCTTCACTGACCAGAGCGGCAAACAGTATGATACCCGATCGGAAGGAACAGAGATGTTCAGCAAATCGATTCATTATGAGATAGTCAACATTCCAAATCGTAACTACAAAGGCCCGATCACACTAAAAATTATGGATTATCCTGAACGGATTCATGGAGATGTTCGGATTAAAGTTAAATAAGTCCCTAAAGCCCCTTTATAACGCTATACAAAAAATATAGCGGCTCATCCTCTATTCAGGCTGAGCCGCTTTTATATTCCATGTCATAAGTAGTTTATATAGCCATCAAATGCGCTATTTATTACTATATGCTCATCTCAATGTACGGTGAGGCCAATACGTTCCCCGTTAACTGTGATATACTTTGTTGCATTCTCTCCCTTGCTGAACGTTATCGTGTTGACCAGAAGATTATCTCTCAACAATTGGTCGAAATCACGAATAATCTCTTGGACGTACGCGCTGCTTTCAAAAGCGACATCAGCTCGCTTTTCGATTGGCAAATTAAGCTCTTTACGGTATTCCTGAACAGAACGAATCAGTTCTCTTGCAAATCCTTCATTCCTGAGTTCATTGTTGATCTCCGTATTCAAGATGATGGTTTGCTTTTGGTCGGACGCCAACGCCATATGTTCTGTCGTCTTTTTCTCAACCACTACATCTTCCAGAGTAACGCGAACATCCTTATCACTCGGAAGCTTTGTTTCCGCAAAGCCTTGTGCAACAACCTTTCTTGCCTCTTGATTGCTTAGTCCTTGCAGATATTTTTGAAGAAGCGGGCTGTTTTTTCCATATTTACGGCCGGCCGTCGCGAAATTCAGTTTTAGCTGATAGTTGACGAAACGATAGTCATCCTGAAGAACATCAAAAGTTTTAACATTTATTTCTTCCTTAACAATATCTGAATAGCTAAGCAAATAATCGACAGCCACATTCTGATTAGGAATCACAAACAGTTCAGATAATGGTTGCTTCGTTTTAATCCCCTCTGTATTTCGTAATGAACGCGCGGTCTCGATAACCGCCAAAACCTCACCCATCTCTTCTTCTAATGAACGATTGATGCGGCTTAAATCCGATTCAGGAAAATCTGAAAGATG
The DNA here is from genome assembly GCF_000497245.1 of Sporolactobacillus laevolacticus DSM 442. GTDB lineage: Bacteria > Bacillota > Bacilli > Bacillales > Sporolactobacillaceae > Sporolactobacillus > Sporolactobacillus laevolacticus. The sequence goes on along the minus strand of NZ_AWTC01000004.1, from coordinate 3,384 downwards.
AACACTTTTTCCTGTCAGATTGCTATAGATATCATCGGCAATAAACGGCGTAAATGGTGCAAGTAACTGGCTTAATTTTACGAGCACTTGATTCAGTGTATGATAGGCAGCAAGCTTATCTTCATTAAGTCCTTCGCTCCAGAAGCGAGCGCGTGACCGGCGGATATACCAGTTACTCAATTCATTGACAAAGTTTGAGAGTTCACGTGCCGCTCCGGTAAATTCATAACGATCTAGATTGTCTTTTACAAGACCAATAACAGTGTTCAATCGAGAAAGAATCCACTGATCCAGCGTTGTTTGTTTCCCTTGAGGATCTGTTTTCGGATCAAACTGATCAATACTTGCATAAAGCGTGTAAAAGGAATGGACATTGACAAGTGTGTCGACCAGTTTTGATTTTGCCTGATTCACTACTTGTTTTGAGAAACGTTTACTGTTCCATGGTGCACTATCCGACAGCAGTGCCCACCTTAAGGCGTCGGCCCCAAACTCGCTGACTAATTCCATTGGATCAATGACATTTCCCTTGCTTTTGGACATTTTCCGCCCATCTTCGTCAAGAATATGGCCCAGTGACAGAACCCTTTTATATGGCGCTTTGCCTTTATATAATGAAGAAACAGCTAAAAGGCTGTAAAACCAGCCTCTCGTCTGGTCAATACCCTCCGCGATAAAGTCGGCAGGAAACTGGCTTTCAAATAACTCTTTATTCTCAAATGGATAATGATATTGTGCAAAGGGCATGGAGCCACTATCAAACCAAACATCAATGACTTCTGTTGTTCGCTTCATCTCATGACCGCAGTCCGGACACCTCAGCGTGATACCATCGACATAAGGCTTATGCAGCTCTATATCTTCATGAACTGTTTCAATGGCTTTTTCTCGTAAATCTTTGATGCTGTCCGGTGCATATTCATGACCGCATTGCTCACAAACCCAGATATTCAGCGGTGTTCCCCAATAGCGGTTACGTCCTAGATTCCAATCCACCACATTTTCAAGGAATTTACCAAAACGGCCATGCTTAATATGATCCGGATGCCATTCAACGGATTCATTATTTTTCAACAATACATCTTTGATTGCTGTGGTTTTGATGAACCAACCTTCCATCGCATAATACAAGAGCGGAGAATCGCATCGCCAGCAATGCGGATAACTGTGCTCCACCTTTTTCTTGTCAAACAAGAGGCCATCATTAGCAAGCATTTTGATGATCTCAACATCGCAATCCTTCACAAATTTGCCGGCAAGGGGCTTCACCTGCTCCGTATAACGTCCTGCTCGATCAACCACATTTACGAGATCAAGGTGATTCGCTTTTGCGACCCGAAAGTCATCTTCGCCGTAGGCCGGCGCGATATGGACAATACCCGTCCCACTATCTTCAGTAACAAAATCACCTGCAATGACTTTATAGCCATTTTTAACTTGAACGAATGAAAAAGGCGGAGTATAAGACAAGCCGACAAACTCTTCGCCTTGATGCTCACTGATTAACGAATAGTCTCCACTCATGACATGACTTAACCGATTTTTTGCAACGACGTAAATCTCGCCATTCTGGCCGACTTTAACATAGGTTGTCTCTGGATTAACTGCTAGCCCAACATTGGCAGGAAGTGTCCAAGGCGTTGTCGTCCAGCCAAGAAAGTATTCATTTTCGGAATCCTTAATTTTGAATTTCGCTGTTACCGTTAAGTCTTTGACATCCTTGTACCCCTGTGCCAACTCGTGTGAACTTAATGAGGTTTGACAGCTTGGGCAGTAGGGCGTAACGCGATACCCTTTATAAAGCAATCCCTTTTTATGAAGTGTTGATAAGATATGCCACTCACTTTCAATATACGTGTTATTAAGCGTGACATACGGATCCTCCATATCTACCCAGTAGCCGATGGCTTCGGTGAACTTCTTCCATTCACGTTCATACGTAAACACACTTTCCTTGCATTTCTTAATGAATTTCTCTACCCCGTAGTCTTCAATTTGTTGTTTACCCGAAATGCCTAGCTGCTTCTCGACACCTAATTCCACGGGAAGCCCATGTGTATCCCATCCGGCCTTTCGCCTTACTTGATAACCGCGCATCGTTTTATATCTTGCGACAAAGTCTTTAATGACCCGGCCAAGAACATGCCCGGCATGGGGCATACCATTTGCAGTCGGCGGCCCATCATAGAAAACAAAGGAAGGACTGTTGTTACGGTTGGTGATTGATTGTTGAAAAACGTTCTGTTCATCCCACTGCTGCTTTATTCTGTTCTCTCTTTTTGCAGGATTTTCTCGTACATCCACTTTTTGCATAGCCTTAGCTCCTTTTTAAGAAATGGCTTTGTTAAACGTTTGCTGTTGTTTTTTTACAGTTTTTTAGCCGCCGCTGCAGGTGCTCGCTTGCCGCGGGCGATCCGGGAGCCTCCTCGGACATGATCTTTATCTGCGGGGTCTCCCCTGGCTCGCGATCCCGCATGCGTCTCGCACTCAGGCGGCTTCGTTTCTAAAAAACAACATTATATTTAAATATAGGCTAACAAATCAAAACCACCCGTGTGAACGGGTGGTTTGCTCTACGGCTGAAAGCCTTTGTTACTGGCCAGCCCTTAAATGGGCACCGAGGCGNCAAATCAAAACCACCCGTGTGAACGGGTGGTTTGCTCTACGGCTGAAAGCCTTTGTTACTGGCCAGCCCTTAAATGGGCACCGAGGCGTTCGCCAACCGCACTACTTTCCCGGCTACCCTAAAAGGGCTGCCCCTACTTTTTCTTTGTTTTGCGGTTGACTTCTTCTCCAGTAAACGGATCAATGTGTTCAAACATGCTTAATTGTTCTGCGACTACATCCTCTTGTATCTGGTTGCGAATGTATTCTTCGATGACTTTCTTGTTTCTTCCAACTGTGTCCACATAAAATCCTTTGCACCAAAATTTTCGATTTCCGTACCGATATTTTAAGTTGGCATGTCGATCAAAGATCATTAAACTACTTTTCCCTTTGAGATACCCGATAAAAGCTGAGACACCGATCTTAGGCGGTATACTGACTAACATATGAATGTGATCTTTACACGCTTCGGCTTCGATAATCTCTACACCTTTTCGTTCGCATAACTGTCGCAAAAATCATACCTATATCTTTTTTTAGCTTTCCATAGATGATTTGTCTTCGGTACTTAGGTGCAAAAACAATGTGATACTTACAATTCCATTTTGTATGTGCTAAACTGTTAACATCCGATGACATTAAAAAAGTCTCCCCTTGTCTGATGAATTTGGTTGGCGAACCAAAATTCATCTTAGCACGAAGGGAGGCTTTTTTTGATACATCGCTGGAAGCTTTCCGGAACCCCAGGCATAGCCTAGGGTTTTCAGTACAAGAAAA
>NZ_AWTC01000003.1 GCF_000497245.1 Sporolactobacillus laevolacticus DSM 442 | reverse complement strand
AGATGACCCCTATTCAATATAGGAATCATCTTCTAGTAGCTTAATCTCTTTTTTTATAGTGTCCTTGACATAGGTACCAGTTTAATTTGATCGCTCCTCTCTTTTCTTATTCCCTGCTGCTCGGTTCCTCAATCGCTTGTCTCAGATGCTTCGGTACGTCAAGCTCATAAAGACTTCGATAACGGTCCGATTCTCGCATGAGTTGCGCATGCTGCCCTTTAAGATGTATGCTGCCGTTTTCCATAAAAAGCACCTGATCCATTTTTTCCGTTCCGGTCAGATGATGAGTAATCCAGATAAGCGTCTTCCCTTCCAGCGTTTTAAAAATCGTTTTTAACAATGTGCGTTCAGTAATCGGATCTAAACCAACTGTAGGCTCATCCAAAATGACGACAGGTGCATTCCGTAGCAAAATACGTGCAAGCGCGAGCCGTTCACGTTCTCCCCCGGAAAAAATAGATCCCGCTTCATGCATCTGAGTGTGATAACCTTCCGGCAACTTTTCAATTAATTGATGCAGGCCAACCAGTTTCGCTGCACGCACAACATCATCAATTGTTGCTTGAGGACTGCCCAAAGCTAAATTATTCAGAACGGAGGTGTCAAAAAGATGTGGATTCTGGCTCAGGACAGAAATTTGTTTTGATCTCATTTCTCCAATCATGTGTGCAGGGGTCCCATTTAAGGTTACCGATCCTTCGCTCGGTACGAGTGCGCCATAGATCAAGTGTGCCAGCGTTGACTTGCCAGCACCGCTTCTTCCAATCACCGCCATTTTTGCGCCTTGAGGCACGCTCAATGACACATCATTCACCGACCAGTCTTCAGTTTCCGCAAACTTGAAAAATACATGATTAACTTCAATGTTGATCCATTCTGCCGGTTGATCCCAGTTTTTAGACATCACTTGCTTCGTTAACTTATCTTCAACATTTTTAATCTCCTCGAGTCGATTGAGTGACTGCTTATACTGCGGCAGTCGCTCAATCGCTTCAGAAAGCGGGACAAGTGATTCAGAAATAGTGAAAATGACCAACGCAAATGCGGCAATTAGCGTACGATCCATTGAATCTGCTTGCACCATATGGCCCGACCAGATGACAGTGATGACAACGCAAATTCCGATCAATGCTTGTGCAGCGAAATCACGCCATTTTCTGAAGTTGTCCAGCGTATATTCAGCTAACCTGGATTCTTTCTCTAATTTTTCGTAACTTACGATAAACTGTTCCTGTCTTCCAGACATCATCCAGTCGGCCGAACCGAGTATCGCATCAGTTAATTGTTCGTAAAGCTGATGCCTGCTCTTTGAGATGCGCCTGTGGAATTTACGCATCCAGATCAGTGATATAAAAGGAAGCGCAGCAAGCAAGAGCAACAGATATAGAGCCATACCTAGAGCAAAAGACGGACTAAATAGGCCAAGCATGGCGACCCACAGTGCGTAAATAACCAAGGCAATACCTCCAGGAAGCACTGTTCTCAAAAACAGATCTTGGAGATGCTCAATGTCCTCTGACAACACACTTAGAATATTCCCTGTTTTATATTTTGATCGAATAAAAAGAGCTGCTGGTTCCAATTTTTCATAAAGATGGGCCCTCATTTCCGATAATACTTTAAGGATCGTGTTGTGGCTTGCTAGCCTGCCCACATAGTTAAACACAGCCCGGAAAGTCCCGAAGGTTCGCACACCAACAATTGGAACGTAAATCATCAGTATATTTTCAGGTCTAAGTGCCGCTTTTGAAATTAGATAGCCCGATGTAAATAATAAACCCGAGGCACACAAGATTGCCATCAAGCTTAGAAAAGCCGCGAGAGAAAATCCCCGCCAATGCTTCTTAATAGACGGAACAAGCCACTCATTCATAAGATACCCTCCAATTGAGAGCGAACCATCTCGTGATAAACTCCTTGAGTTTGAATGAGCTCATCCTGTGTACCGGTCTCAACAATTTGCCCATCTCGGATCACGAGAATTCGATCCATCTGTTCCATCCAATGCAGCCGATGTGTTGCAAGAAGCACCAATTTATTTTGAAACAAATGGATCATCGGTTCTTTTAACTCATACTCGGTTTCTATATCCAAATGTGCTGTTGGCTCATCAAGCAAGAGTATCGGGCGATCACAAAGAAAACCTCTCGCCAATGCCACGCGCTGCTCTTGGCCACCGCTCAGCTGACGCCCCCCGCTTCCGATTCGTTCTTCCAGACCTCCTGGAAAACGGCGAATCAACGGTTCCAGGCCTGCCGCTTGTACTGCTTGCAGCAGCTGCTGTTCTGTTGCATCAGGCTTATAAAATGCGATGTTCTCGCGTAAGGATGCACTGAATAAATAGGGATGCTGAGGGATATACGTGACTTGTTGTCGCCATTCATTCATCGAAAAAGACGTATCGTGATCATTTATTTTAATCGTACCGGATTCCGCTTTGATAAATCCGCCGATAAAATCGATCAGCGTTGATTTACCAGCACCGCTTGCACCGATTATCCCTACTTTTTCAAAGCCGCTTAGGTGCAAAGATAGATTGTTGAGCGTTCTTCTTCCTGCCCCTTCATGAGTTACCGAGCACGCTTTGACGTCCAACACTGCATGCTCTGACCACTGAAGGTGTTGCTGTGCCGCATCAGCTGAAAGAGAATCTACATTTGTATTATTCGTATACGCCCGTAACTTGCGAGCCGCTTCCTTGCCATCAAGTGTTGCATGGTAGTCCTGGCCAAGTTCGCGAACAGGCAAGAAATATTCAGGAGCAAGGATGAGTACAATCAGCGCCGGCTCAAGCAGAATGTGCCCATCTATCAAACGTATACCCAGCGCTACAGCAACGAAAGCGATCGACAGCATTGTGAAGAAGTCAAGAGCGAACGATGACAGAAAGGCAAGACGAAGTGTTCCCATTGTCATTGATCGGTATTTTTCGCTGACACGATTGATCGTTTTCTTATGGAGTCTGCTGATCCCCAAATAGTAGAGCGTGGGAAGGCCCCTCAGTGAATCAATAAAATGGTTCGATAAAACGCGATAAGAAGCCCAACGGTCATCCATCTTTTTTTGTGCCGCCAGCCCTAGAAGAATCATAAAAATGATCAGTACGGGCATAGTGAGCAAGAGTATAATTCCTGACATTTTGTCTGTCCAGAATACAAACAGAAGGATCAGCACTGGTACAATGGCATTGGCCGCCATTTTGGGAATGAACAGTTCAAGGTACTTCTTTGCTTGAAGAACACCTTCAAGAGAAAGCGACACCAGTGCCCCTGTTCCTTCTTTTCGGATCGATTTAGGCCCAAGCTCGAAGAGTTTCGTTAAAAAAGATTTTCTCAACTCTGAACTGGTTCGATCTGCAAATCGAAAACACGCTTTTTTAATTACAAGAGATAAAAAATGCCTGAATACGAGCACAACGAAAAAAAGGAGCAGATCGGAGCTCACGCTCGCAATCTGTTTCCCAGAAAAAAGGCCGGCAACCACCCGGCCCAAAAAAATAGCTTGTAATATGACACAGAGCCCTTGAAAAAAAGTTAACAGGGCAGTAATTGCAAACAAAAGCTTGGCACCCTTATAAGACAACAATTCCCGATCCATAAACAGGCTTGGCAAAACCCTCAGCTTGCTGTCACGAGGGCCAAGCGCTCACTTCCTTTCAAACTTTCTTCTCTCAGTATTCCATATGTTCTTCTTTTGAGACTCTTTTTCTAAATACATAATAACTCCAAATGGAGTAACCGAGAACGAAAGGCAGCAAAGTTATTGCGACAATCGTCATAACGGTCAGCGAGTAGGAACCTGATGCCGAATTATAAACCGTTAAATCATATGCCTTTTTGATATTGCTGATCATCAATCGCGGGAACAAGCCGATAAATAAGGAGCTGATTGTCAACAATATAACGCCCGCATTCATGCCGAATGCCCATCCGTCACGTTTCTTGTTCAAGAAAATCACAGAAAGGATCAGGATGACCACATCAAGTGCATAGATCGGATACAGAAACAGTCCGCGTTTTGCAAAAAGATCCGTCACAAAGAAGGTAACCACGACAAAAGCGATTGCTGCTGCTGCCAATACCCAGAATACTTTTTTAGCAAGAGCGCGTGCATGTTCTTTAATTTCATCCGTCGTTCGCAGGCAAATATATACAAGTCCGTGATAGAGACACAATAGTGTAATCAGAAGGCCGCCTAAGACCGTGTACGGATTGACGATGCTGGTGAATGTCGCGTGCATATTCATATTTTTGTCAATCGGCAGTCCGTAAACAAGTGTTGAGAAAACAACGCCCCACAAGAATGGACACAGCAAGCTTGCAATAAAAATAGCCCAGTCCCAAGTGCCTGCCCATTTCGGATGAGCGACTTTCGCTCTGTATTCAAAAGCTGTTCCACGCGCAATCAGAAGTAGCAAAAGCACGACAAGAGGCACGTAAAAGCCGCTGAAAAGTGTTGCATACCAGTTTGGAAAAGCTGCAAACATCGCACCGCCGGCCGTTATCATCCATACTTCATTCGCATCCCAGAATGGTCCAATCGTATTAATTAACACACGCCGTTCTGTTTCATTTCTAGCAACAAATCGCGTAGCCATACCGACACCAAAATCATAGCCTTCAAGGAAAAAGAAGCCGATAAACAAGACAGCGATTAAAAGAAACCACAATTCATTCAGTAACAATGTGATATCCCTCCCCGTCAAACGGGTCATTTGACTGAACCGTTGCTTTATTATCTAAAGACGGACCTTCTTTATATGTCCGAACAAACAAGTACACCATGACAACTGCAAGAATCGAATACATACCAATAAACGCAATGATCGAGAAAAGCAACTCTCCTGCTGAAACATTCGGTGAAACGCTTGCCGCCGTCTGCATAAAACCAAATACAGTCCACGGCTGGCGCCCGATTTCCGTCATCAGCCATCCGGAGGTACTGCCGATATACGGAATGGCAATAGCTGCCACCATGGCACGTAAAAACCATTTGCTATCCAATAGTTTCTTTTTCCAAACAAGGAACATTCCAATAATGCTAAGTATGCAAAGTAAACCGCCCATACCGCTCATGACACGGAAGCTCCAGAATGTAATTAGAACTGGCGGAATATAATTTCCCTTGCCGTATTTTTGCACATACTCCTTCTGTAACGTGTCCATGCCCTTTACATTGCCGCTGAATTTGCCATAAGATAGATAATCCAGCAAATAAGGTATATTTATTTCTCCGTAATTTTTATGATTTTTTTCATCGATTTTAGCGGTTACTGTCCACGCTGCCGGGCTTCCGCTATCTTTCCAAAGACCCTCACTGGCAGCCATCTTCATCGGCTGAGTCTGAACCAAGTATTGCGCTTGGAAGTGTCCAAAGAAAGCAAGCAGTACGCCTGAAAAGAGACCGATAATCAGTGCAATTTTAAACGATTCCATATAGAAGGTAACGTTTTTCTTCCTCAGCAACGCAATTGCGCTGATTCCCGTAACAACAAAAGCACCGGTTGCAAACGAGCCAAAAATAGTATGCGGAAATTCAACCCACAGCTGCGGATTCGTCAGAAGCGCGAAAAAGTCATTCATCTCTGCCCGGCCGTTGTGAATGTGAAATCCAACCGGATGCTGCATAAATGAATTAGCGGTCAGGATCCATAATGCAGATAAGCTGGTTCCCGCAGTGACAAGCCATATACAGGCGAGATGAGCACCTTTTGAAAGGCGGTCCCAGCCGAACAGCCAAATGCCAATAAATGTTGACTCCATAAAAAAGGCGAGCAACGCTTCAATTGCAAGCGGTGCGCCAAACACGTCACCCATGAAGCGCGAGTATTCCGACCAGTTCATTCCGAACTGAAACTCTTGTAAAATTCCGGTCACAACACCAATTGCAAAATTAATAAGAAATAACTTCCCCCAAAATTGAGCCATTTTCTTGTAGATTTCATTTTTCTTAACAACATACATCGTTTCCATTATCGATACGATAAGTACCAGCCCGATGGATAAAGGCACAAAAAAGAAATGGAAAATCGTTGTTGCTGCATACTGAAATCTCGCTAAACTCAATACGTCCATACTCTCTCCTCTTTTCCAGAATGATGGCTTGGCTATGTCGCCATCAGATATCTGTAATACATCATTTAGGTAATCACTTCAAATTGCATGAGGCCAAAAAGTGTAACAGATGTCACACTTCACTTATTACTTTACAACTTCAAAAACTGACTTTACCCACTCGTTAATGACAATTTTGTGAACAAAATAAGGCGCATATTTTTCTGATTTGTGACAATGTTCATGGCTAAACCATATTTAATTAACATAAATGTCCTAAATGCAATAATCCTTCATGATCCTTCGCATCTTTTTCAGTAATGCTGGTTGAAAAATAACTCAGTTGATTTTTGACCGAATTACATGGCGTATAGATCGCAAATGGGAAAATTACGTACATCCGCTATTTTTGTATAAAAAAAATCCGGATACTATACCGGATTCGGTTTCTTTGCTATAATATTCCGCTTTGATTAATCCCTTTTATTAAAATAAGCGTTTAACTGTCCTCGAATCATCCGTTCTCTCAGTTTGTTGTCATAACGCTTGCTTTCTTTTTTCTGCATTTCTTTGCGCAGTTCTGAGGTCTGCATGCCATCTTCCATTTTATTTGCAATGTCCATGAGCGCCTCCACATCCGAAAAAGAGTATTTTCGGTTGCCACGTTCCGACCGTTCCGGGAAGATTAATTTTCTTTTTTCATAATAACGGATCTGCCGTTCACTTAATCCTGTCAGTTCACACACCGTACCGATTGTAATGACTTTTTTGTACAGGTAAGCGTCCTTTTGAGAATGCGTCGCCATTCTGATGCATCATCCTCTCTTTGTGAAAAACAATTCGTCTTTCAATTTAATTGTAAGATAATATTACATCATATTCAAATAATCAGCAATAACCATGTTAGATGTCATGACACATCATTAGACGAAATTGCTTAAATCGATTAAAATGGAAAGTGAATTGAATTAGTGCATTTGAGTATGCCACAGGAGGCATCCCATTGGAAGAAGAGAAAGTAATCAGCCTAGCTGAGAAGATTATTCAGATGGATCTGAAACGTGATGAATTGTACGAAGAACTGATTGTATTAAGTGGAAACCGTGCGTCTGAGATACTTAGAACTGTCCAAAACAGATAAATTATTCTCATTTGTTCTCACACAATTGGTTTCCGTGATAGGCAAAGGAGTGTGTGCGATGTCTGATTCGCTCACAAAGAGCTATGAGAAGAAAAAGGATGACCTTATTGGAAAGTTGCTGGATCGTGGAATTTTTAAGACCAATGATCACCAGCTCTACGAACTTTCCCTAAGTGAACTTGAACATACCTACAAAAAACTGTCACAAGCGAATTAATTAAATTTAAGTAGACATTAAAACCGGAAGGTAGATACCTTCCGGTTTTAAACACCTTTATGTACGCAAAATGGGCTGCTTAAAGTATCTCGCAGGCAAAGCCCGAGCATCCATGGCCAGACGCCATATCCTGACTGCACATTAACATGTCCTTGTTCAGGCAAAATCAGGCAAGGAACCTGATAATCGAAATACTGCTGAATTTTGTCCCGAGAAAGAAAAGGATCATTTGTTGACGCAATCAGCAATGTCTCCGTCGCAATCATCTGCAGCACATTTTTGTCCGCGGGAAGCGGGAAGAAATTTTGAATCTCAACCTTATCCAAATCGTTTGATGGCGGACAGACCATGATCGCACGGCTAACTTTTCTCGCAAAGCGCTGCGCCGCGTAATGGATCCACAGAATACAGCCGAGGCTATGTGTGACAACAACCAGCTGATCATCTTCAGGAATTAAACGCATCGTATCATCGAGACAACTTAGCCATTCTGCCTTTACCGGATGATCCCACTCAGGGAGCTGTGGAAACCAGACATTTTCACCCTTTGCTCTCAATTCATTCGTCAACCACTCTTGCCAATGTCCATTCGTACTGCCGCCAAGTCCATGCAGAACGAGATAATTGGTCATACCCTGCACCTCATTTTACCCATTCAAGCCTACTATTGCTTCACGGTTTATCAAAACATGTCTCTTAATTATATCATTGATAAAACGGACCCGGTAGGACCGGATCCGTTTATTTGCCATTATTTTGAGACAAACGCTTCTCTTCTTCATCTCTAACGCGGTGGGCAAGCCGACTAGAAGCATCGGCAGCAATACTAGCAATCAGATCGTCAAGGAATGTGTTCACTTTTCCCTCTTTTTCCAAATCAAGGCGTCCAATAATTTTGGGTTTCACCTTATCCAGATAACCAAATGTAGTTGCCGCAATACTGCCAAAGCTTGAGACAGCGCCAAGAGCAATCGTTTCATCTACACCAAACAAGCCCTCATCCTGATCGACAAGCGATTGAAGCGGTTCAGACAGCATTTTTTTCTCGGCAAGCCGGTCTAGTTCAATACCTACGAGAATTGCATGCTGCAGTTCACGCTTTGCGAGCACACCTCTCACGTTTTCCGCACAAGTTTCAATTGTCAATCCGGACATAAACGGTTTCTGCAAATCTAAGACGATTTCCGCAATGTCCTCTATGGTGACCCCGCGTTCCTTCAAGGCTGCTTCAACTGCATTTGCAACAGCATGTGAAGTGACTCTCTTTTTATGTGCTGAATAAAAAGTGGCGCCTTCAGGCAATCCCGGCGCATAAGTCATGCTTTTAGAAAATTGTTGTTCATTCATTCATCTCGTTCTCCTTTCTAAAAAACACCAAATAACAAAAGTGTAAGACCCCATGTAATCATCTAAAAAGTCATGCAAATAAAAGCTGAGCTGTGAAAATCAGCCTCTTTTCGCCTTAACACTTAATGGTGCAGTCCGCCAATTTCCATTTTATGCAACCAAATAAAAAAAATGACGGTTTGCGAAGCGAAAAAATGAACCATTTAAGAAGAATGGCCCATAGACTCATGTGGCATTCTATTCCGATTGAGCAACCGTATCGCTATCATAGCCCAAAAAGCCTCAATGAAGCAAGAAGATACAAATGAAACGTACATGCCCCCCCTTGTTTTCCGCTGAGAATAAAAAACGCTGCACCTCCTCAGACTACTCCTATGATCAGCAAGTTTGAAGCAGGTAATTTTTCAGAAAGGTTGGATGCTCATGCATTCGTTCTTCTCCATCGCCGTTGAACTAAGCGTCGGTTTATTCGCTTTACTCATATTAACGAAAGTCATGGGCAGAGCGTCACTGTCCGAATCCACACCTTTCGATTTCATTTCAATGATCGTTGTCGGCGACTTTGTCAGCGACGCGATCTATGATCCGGAAACGCATATTTTCAAAGTGATCTTTGCTATTCTTTTTTGGGGTATCTTAATCTATATTATTGACATTGTTACCTTAAAATTTCATCAATCACGTGGTTTTTTTGAAAGCCAACCAGCTCTGGTTATTAATAAAGGGAAAATTGACAGAAACGTTATGAAAAAAAACCGGGTTGATATGAACCACCTTCAGATGCTGCTGCGCGATCGGGACATCTTCTCATTTCGAGAGATTGAGTTCGCAATCTTGGAATCGAACGGAAAAGTTTCAGTAATTAGAAAACCGGAATATGAGACAACAAAACGTGGAGATCTGGACCTGGCTAACCGATCGATTTCCGTCCCTGTTACGCTAATCAGTGACGGCGTCATTATCAATAGAAACTTAGATCGATTAGGAAAAACAGAACAATGGTTGATCAGCGAACTTAAGAAACACTCAATTGAAGATCCGAAAAAAGTGATGATCGCTGAATGGCGGAATGAAGACGGGCTGTTCGTTCAAAAGATTTTGTGACCGAACGAAGAAAAACCGGGCATAATCTGTCCGGCAAAAAATATAAACGCAATCCGTTTCGTTATTCTTCTTCTTTTTTGACTTCTTCCGGGGCAGGTTCGACTTCTTGCGGGACAGCGTTCCGAATTGGAAATCCCCAGAAATCCCGCGCAACAGGCTGGTTAAAGTTCGGTTGGTGTACAGGACTGTCCGAAATTGTTGAATGGTGCTCTTCTTTAGGTTCATGCTGAATAATGACTTCATCTGCTTGAATCACTAATTTCCCGACACGGATGACTTTTGGCTTCTTTTTGCTTTCTTCCGCCATATGAATCTCCTCCTTAAAATGGTCTCCTGACAGAATATGCAGACACAAGATCATCCGTGTGGCCAAACAACTAAAAACGGTGCCTGCCTCTTTTCAGAAGAGCAAGCACCGTTTTTGTATGTGCATGAAAATCAGATACTGATAATATTAAAGCCGGCATCTACATGGATGGTTTCACCAGTGATACTCTTGGACAAATCACTGAACAAGAAGAGAGCAGTGTTGCCGACATCCTCCGGATCGATTGCATGGCGCAACGGCGCTTTTTCTTCAATCATTTTCAGCACACTGTTAAAATCTGAAATACCTTTTGCAGAAAGCGTGCGGATCGGGCCTGCAGAGATGCCGTTCACACGAATGTTGTCTTTCCCCAGATCATTAGCCAAATATTTAACACTTGCGTCAAGGCTGGCTTTTGCTACGCCCATCACATTATAATTTCTGACAACGCGTTCGCCGCCAAGATAGGTCATTGTGACAACGCTGCCGCCTTCTGTCATCAATTCTTTCGCTTCTTTGAGAACAGCAGTCAATGAATAGGCGCTTACATTCTGAGCCAGCAGGAATCCGTCGCGAGTCGTGTTCATGTAATCGCCGTCAAGCTCTTCTTTCTTCGCGAAAGCGATGCAGTGTGCCAAACCATGAATGACGCCGACATCTTCCTTGATCTTTGCAAAAGTCGCTTTGATTTCCTCATCAATTGTGACGTCGCAAGCATAGAATAAGCTGTCCTTTCCATCAAGCGTCGCGGCAAGCTTTTCCACCGGTTCGCGGAAACGCTCATTATTATAGGTAAAGATCAGCCTAGCTCCGGCGCGGTCAAGCGCTTGAGCAATGCCCCAGGCGATGCTTCTTTTATTAGCGACACCCATGACCACATATGTACGTCCCTTAAGTGTTAATTCCATGTTCAATCCTCCCTAAATATCGCGTCAAACCACAAGTTATTATATCATGAAAGAACGTGCACGTCTTTTCAAACTGGCTTTGTTACATAACTCCGCTGATCATTGAATGTCGAGCACGGTTCGCGCCAACTCAATAACCTCTTGATTAATACCATCCATGGGCATAGATTTCTAATAATTCCAGCCTTGATTTTTTTAAATAAATTCGGCTAAAAAATACGATTCAATCTCGAATACTTTATTCAGAACTCGTGTAGCAACGCTTTCTTCAGCCCCCGCCTTCATTATTATTGTTTCTTTTTTTCAGGCTTTACGCTATCATGATTAAGTGATTGCTATGGAGGAAGACATGAAATTTATAGAAGAAGGATTCATTTATGTTTAACAGAGATGCTTTTGGAAAAATTGACTATACATTATTTTTTATTGTCTTCTTGTTCGCTTGTATCAGCTATATATCCATCTCGATGGCTCCACTCACGTCCGGTGCGCCTGCAATAGGTATAGCCCACCGACAGATTATATGGTACGTGATCAGCACAATATTAGCGCTAGGCATGATGTTCTTTGATTATGACCGGTTAAAACGGATGCACTGGATTTTCTATAGCATCGGCATGTTCTTGCTCTTGGGACTAACCCTTGCTCAACTCCATGTACCAGTTCCGCTAGTTGATAAATCGCATGGAGCTATGAGTTGGTATGCGTTGCCCGGTAACACCCAACTGCAACCTTCAGAGTTCATGAAACTTTTTATGATCGTTTCTTTAGCTACAACGATTGATAAACATAATGAGGAATATTCAATCCGTGGATTAAGAGAGGACTTCCTGCTTCTTGGAAAAATTGCGCTCGTGTCCTTCCCGCCGTTCCTGCTTGTCTTTGCTCAGCCTGACCTCGGAACTGCGCTTGTTATGTTCAGTATTATCGTTTCGATGACACTGATCAGTGGGATCAACTGGAAGTTGATTGCTGGTGTTATAACTTCAATCGTTTGCGGCCTTGCTTTTTTCGTCATTAGCTGGTTTAAATTTCCCGCAATTATCAACCTTGTGCTTAAATCGCATCAAAAAGACCGCTTTTTAGCCTGGCAAGACCCGCAGCGCTATTCTTCCGAGGAAGGTTATCAGCTGGTTCAGGCGCTGAATTCAATTGGCTCAGGTGAATTTTTCAACCACAAATTTAATCCGTCTATCTCATTACCTGAATCATACAATGATTTTATTTTCGCTGTTATAGGCGGAAGCTTTGGTTTTGTCGGTGCTGTAGTCGTGATTTTATTATTTTTCCTGTTCATTTCCCGAGTCATCAAAGCCGCCACTGAAACTCACGATCCATTTGGCAGTTATATATGTACCGGCATCGTCGGCATGATTATGTTTCAAGTATTCGAAAACATCGGCATGACCATACAGGTCATGCCTGTAACAGGGATTACCCTTCCCTTTCTCAGCTACGGCGGCAGTTCGTTGCTTGCCAGCATGATCTGCGTTGGTCTTGTTCAAAGCATACGGATGCAGACACAAAAATTTATGTTTACTTAAAAACGGCCGATCGGCCGTTTTTTTTATTAGAGGGTATTCCAAATTCTGAGCATGTTGCCTTATTAATCATAAGACTGGATGAAGTTAATTTGGGAAAGTTAATAGATAAATACACATGGTGAAGGATGATATGAATGTATGATGTGATCGGGGATGTTCATGGATGCTTGCGCGAATTTGTCCGGCTTACAGAAGAGCTGGGCTATCAGTGGCAACAGCATGTACCTGTTCATCCGGATGGACGAACGCTCGTTTTTGTTGGTGACATCACGGATCGCGGACCGAACTCATTGGATATGATTCGAATTGTTGCTAAGCTGGTCATACAGAGAAAAGCGTTGTATGTTCCAGGTAATCACTGCAACAAACTGTACCGTTTTCTGATCGGACGCAATGTACAGATTACGCACGGACTTGAGACCACTGTGCAGGAATTAAATGAGCTGCCCATCCCGAAACGTTCGGAAGTTTCAGAAGCGTTTATCGAGCTTTATAAGCAGGCACCCCTTATCCTCCAACTTGATCATCAGAAATTGGTCGTTTGTCATGCAGGAATCCGAGAACAGGATATAAATAAGCCGATTACGCGCCAAATTAAAACATTTGCGCTTTATGGCGACATCACAGGAAAAAAAGATGAACATGGTCTTCCTGAACGTCGTGATTGGGCAAAATATTATCATGGTGATCCACTTATTGTGTACGGCCATACCCCCGTCATCAAACCGTACTGGAAAAACCGGACCCTTAATCTAGATACAGGCTGTGTCTTCGGCGGCATGCTAAGCGCGCTTCGTTACCCGGAAATGGAAGTCGTTTCCATTCCCTCATCCATGCCTTTAGTTTCCGAACGATTCAGATCGTTTCAAGGTTGATCGGTTCCGTGATCAGCCGCAACATGTCCTCAGGGCACTGCTTATGTATATGAATAGACTCACCAGTGAATGGATGAACAAAAGACACTTCGAAGCTGTGCAATGCCTGACGACCGATTAGTTTCATATTCCCGCCATAAAGATCGTCCCCTAGCAGCGGATGCCCAATCGATTCGAAGTGCACTCTGATCTGATGCGTTCGGCCGGTTTGCAGACGGACCGCGACAAGTGTCCAATCCTGACATCGGGTGAGTACTTTATAATGCGTGAGCGAACGTCTCCCATTTTGCCAATCGACCATGCGCTCAATGGCGCTTCCATCCCGGCGTCCAATCGGGGCGTCAATCGTGCCTCGATCTTGCTCAATATTCCCCTCGACAAAAGTCAAATATCTACGATGGATTTCTTTTCGTTTTTGCATTTTGAAAAAGCGTTCGTGGCTAAATCGATGCTTGGCGACAAGCATGAGACCCGATGTGTTTCGGTCAAGCCGATTGATGATATGAACCGTGGAGGCAAGATTCTTATCTTTAAAATACCGGAGTAAGCCGTTTGCCAAGGTACCAGATGGGTATTGATGCGACGGGATAACGGGAATCCCTGCTGGTTTGTTGACAATCAGGACGGTGTCGTCTTCATAGACAATATCAAGCGGTATCGCCTCGTCCAATAGAAAATCACTTGGGGTCTCCGGAGGGAAGACGATGGTCAGCACTTCACCTTCCTGAAGCACATGGCGCACCGACTTTTCTTCTCCATCAATGAGCAGCTGACCCCCTTTATATTTAATGGCCGATAAGGCCCGCCGCGACACTTTTATCTCTTTCTTTAAGTAATCCCGCATGATCATCCCATGCTCTGCGGCACTCATTTTCTTTTCAATCGTGTAGCATTGCTTCTCCATCTGATTCGGTACGTCCTTTCCCAACAGGCTATGGTTAAAAGATAATCAAAGAAAATAAGCGAGCATTATCCCTTGTTTTTCATGAACTGTGCGCGCTGATCTAAAAATTCTCTCAGAGTTGTTTACAAAGCATCCAATTAAATCAGCCGATAAACGAATCCCTGACACGCCTCCAGAAAGGAAATGGCCGAAACCGTGCAAACCGAATTTTTTCTTTCGCCACGCTGAATTCAATTTGCTGCACTTCATCATGAATACTTGACAAATGGTCCAACGAAAGTGTAAAAGAGCGGTCAGTAACAGGCATCACCTGGCAGTGGTGATGCTCGGGAAGTATAAGCGGTGAGCCAACCGTTCGATAGACACGGTTGTTGATTGACGCAATTTCAGTCAGCTGAATCGACGGTAATGATGGATGAATAATTGCTCCGGAAAGCCCTTTATTATAGGCTGTTGAACCCGTAGGCGTAGAAAAACAAAGGCCGTCGCCTCTGAAACTTTCAAATTTTTCACCTTTGATCATGACATCGGCAACGAGCAGACCTTCAACACTTCTCACCGTACATTCATTCAATGCGAGAAAATTTTTAGGCGGCTTTTCATCCATATAACTAACCGAAACGCACAGAAGAGGATATTCAACACTATTAAATCCCTCTGAAACAATGGAATGAACGAGAGCGTCAACTTCCCCGGCTGTCCAGTCCGCATAAAACCCTAAATGACCTGTATGCACACCGACAAAAGCTGTTCCATTCAATTGATCGGAATACCGATGAAAAGCCTGAAGCAATGTACCGTCGCCGCCGACAGAAATCACAAGGTCCGGCTGAATGTCATCATAAATTAGCTTACTAGCAGTTAATTGATCGAAAATGTGCTTTCGCAATGCATCTGAAAAAGCGTCCCCTCTATTTTCTATAGCAAATGTTTTCAACCTTCCTGCAGGAACATCTTTTATGTACGTTGATTTTTCACTCATATCGCCATGAACTCCTTCTCCTACGTTCACTAATAATCCGGACATCCTCTACGAGTCATCTCATTCTTCATCTGCATTCTTCTGAAGAAAGCGCAGCTGTGCGACCCGAATCTCGTCTCTGATCTGCGACATTTCCTCATCAAGGCGAAAAGCCGCTTCTGCTGCCCGTAAAAGCCGTGTTTTCACATCGGACGGGATTTTTCCGTTATATTTGTAATTCAATGAGTGTTCAATAGTCGCCCAAAAATTCATAGCAAGGGTTCGCACTTGAATTTCAACCAATATTTTTTTCTCTCCGCTGACCGTCTGCACCGGATATTGAACAACAACGTGATACGAACGGTAACCGCTTTTTTTCTTTTCACTGATGTAGTCGCGCTCCTCAACAACCATTAAATCGGTCCGGCTGCGAATCAGTTCCACAACTCTGCGAATATCGTCCACAAACTGACACATGACGCGAATTCCTGCAAGATCCTGCATTTGCGTATTCAGCTGAGTCAGCGGCATGCCCTTTCGTCTTGCTTTTTCAATAATGCTTGGTATCGGCTTTACTCGTCCGGTGACGAATTCAATCGGTGAATTTTCTGAAGTCACCTCATACAGATCACGATAACCACGCAATTTCACCTTGAGCTCATCTACTGCTTGCCTATAGGGCGCAAGGAAAATCTCCCATTCCATTCCAATCACTCCATCTGGTCCAAGACAAGAACAGGTGTGTCATGTACTGTTCACAAGCACCTGAATTTTTACATTCCGTCTGTTGTTTCTTCACCCCCATTATGTCATAATTTAAAAGAAGTTACGAGTTTCTGATCAGCAACATAGATGAGGGCGGGGTGTAATCGATATGGCTCAGGAATTAGAAATTGAATATAAAAATATGCTGACAGCTGAAGAATTTTCCGCACTGTGCAAGACCTTCGGCTTAGAGCCTTCCTCGTTTTTCAAACAAGTGAATTACTATTTTGACACTCCAACTTCCGCTTTGAAGAATAAAAAAACAGTCCTGCGCATCCGTAATGATGGAAAGCAGCATGACTTTACACTAAAACAACCGCATAACGGTGCCATCCTTGAAACACACCAGCAGCTAGATGATGAAGAAAGCCGGTCCATGATCCACCTTGGCATTGTTCCCCCGGGTGAGATTGAACAAGCCATTACAAAAATGGGTGTTGATGCAGATCAGCTCGTCCTGATTGGCGAATTAACTACCAAACGTGCTCAGTTCCCTTTCAAATTGGGTGAGTTGTTTCTGGACCACAGTGTCTACCTTGATCATCACGATTATGAATTAGAATATGAAGCAGCCAATCAAGAGTCAGGTGCTGAAATTTTTAATACTCTGCTTCAGGAACAATCCATCCCACGCAGACCTTCAATCAGTAAAATGATGCGGCTTTATCAAGCGATTCAGGTGAAAAGGAGTTGATCACAGGTATGTCTGTCGATCCAAGTACGATGGCTCAATTGCTGTCGATGTCAGTGCTTTCCGGAAATCAAAGCCAGTCCGATCAATCAAGCCCTTTTTCCGGGCAAACAAATAGCAACTTCACCAATCTATTAAGTGCGTTCCTTCTCCTGATGGAGAATAGTTCGCTGGGAAGCAATGAGACGGCTGATCAATCGGCTGCCGGCTATGACTCGTTGGCTTATACTCCTTACCAGTCATTAAACAGCACCGACACTTCGGAGAGCGAAAATACAGACAATCTGCTTTGGCAGCAGCTTTCTACATCTTTATCGCCTCTTGGGCTTACGCAAGGGCTTAACACTTCTTCACTCGGGCATGCTGCTGCTTTATCCGGCAGTAGCAACACCAATGATTATAACGAAACAATCCAGGCGATGAGTAAAAAGTACTCAGTTGATGCTAATCTGATTCGCTCGGTCATTGATGCTGAATCAGGCGGCAATCCTAACGCAACAAGTGCGGCGGGTGCACAAGGCTTGATGCAGCTGATGCCCGGCACTGCGGTTGCTTTAGGTGTTCAAAACGCCTATGATCCGGTACAGAATATCGAAGGCGGAACGAAATACTTGCGCAAGCTGCTTGACCGTTATGACAACAATTACAACCTTGCATTAGCCGCGTATAACGCGGGATCCGGTAATGTTGCGAAATATGGAGGCGTGCCGCCATTCGCTGAGACACAATCCTACGTCAAAAAAATTATGGACAAAATTCAAAGCTTCCAAGCGTAAAAGGAGTGCTCTTATGGACGACGAAAGATGGAAAGCCATTGAAGCGAGATTGGATGCTATTGATAAACGGCTAAAAGATGTGGAATCCGAGCGAAGACCCCTGATCGGAGGAAACATCTGGGTTCTTGTACCTGTTGTTGCAATTATCATGTGGGGACTGCAAAACATTCTCTTATAAGCAAAAGAAGCCACGTGCGGCGACATCCGTCACGTGGCTTCTTTTGCTTTTTCCACATATCATCTATTCATTAATAACTGCTGTCATCAATCTGATCCAGCCAGGTTGTGACCGCCTCAACAGTAGAGGCCACACAACCCTCATTAAACGGAGACTCCAATCCTGCTGTCTTAACCAGTTCCAGGAAGGACTGGCTACCTCCCTGTTTGCATAAATTCAGATAATCTTGCCATGCCCCTTTATAATCTTCCTGTGACTTCTTCCAGAACTCAAAGGCACAAACTTGCGCTAATGTGTAGTCAATGTAATAGAACGGCGATTCATAGATATGGCCTTGCCGTTGCCAAAATCCACCCATCTCAAGAAAGTCGATGCCATCGTAATCCCGATGCGGCAGATACTTTTTCTCAATGTCTTTCCATGCCTGCTTCCGCTCTGCCGGCGTCATCTCCGGATGTTCGTAAACGACGTGCTGGAATTCATCAACACTGACGCCATAAGGGAGGAATAATAGTGCGTCACTTAAGTGGGAGAACTTGCGTTTATCAGTGTCTTCCTTGAAGAATAAATTCATCCATGGCCATGTGAAAAATTCCATGCTCATTGAATGAATTTCAGCGCCCTCATAGGTCGGCCAGCGGTATTCAGGTATATCACTATGCGTCGAATAGACTTGGAACGCATGTCCTGCTTCATGAGTCAGTACGTCGATATCATCGGATGTACCATTAAAGTTTGAGAAAATAAATGGAGATTCATAATCAAAAATATATTCGCAGTATCCCCCACCGGCTTTACCTTTTGTCGCGAGCAAATCCATCAGATGGTGGTCAAGCATAAACTGATAGAATTCCCCCGTTTCCGGAGACAGTTCCGTGTACATTTTCTTGCCGTTCTCAATAATCCAATCAGGATTACCTTTTGGAGCTGCGTTCCCGGTCGTGAATTGGAACGGAACATCATAATATTTTAATGTATCTACGCCAATTCTCTTCCTCTGACGTTCATAGAGCTTATTAGCAGCCGGCACCACGTATTTTCGAATCTGTTCCCGATAATTTTTGACCATGTCACGATCATAACCAATACGCGCCATTCTAAAATAGCTTAGATCAGCATAGTTTTCAAAACCAAGCTTACGCGCGATTTCCGTTCTGATCTTAACCAGTTGGTCGTAGATCTCATCAAATTCTTCTTCATGGTCGGAAAAATAACCAAAATAAGCTTCAAGTGCCGCTTTCCTGATCTTGCGGTCAGAAGACCGTTGGAAGGGTAATAATTGTACGAGCGTTCTTTCTTCGCCTTCAAATGGAATTTTCGCTGCAGCAATCAATTGTGTATACTTAGAAGCCCACTTATTTTCCTGCTGCATGAGCGGAATGACTTCGGGTGAGAACGACTTAAGCTGGGCTTCGGCAAGTGCAAAGAGTTGTTTTCCCCATTTTTTTTCTAACTCTGCACGAAACGGAGAATTTAAAAGCAGTTTGTAGAACTCTGTTGATTTCCCTTCAAATAGAGGCATCGCTTCATCCGCAAAATCGTTTTCAGCTTTGTAGAAAGAATCCTCTGTATTAATTGTGTGCCTGATTTCAACGAGACGAAACATCGTATCCAGATGGGTGCGCAAGTAATTGATCTCTTCAACTGCATGCACAGCATCCTCAAGCGTTGCCGCATTTTTCAATGAATGAAAAGCCTTGTGGAATGCATCTTCATACTTAGCGACATCCGGCCGCTCGTAGTGATAGTCTTCAAAAACCGTCATAACAAAAACACCCCTTTATCAGATCTTTCTGCCTTTCCTATTTTTCCATAACTTAACTATTATATTACAAAAAAAACCGGAAGTGAGCCATAAATGACTCAGCTTGCCGGGATTCTTTTAAAAGTTTAAATATGCTGTCCTGCAATTTTTTGATGGTGATGATTGTTGTGGTGATGGCGATATCGATGACATTCACCATTTAATACAAGCTTACGCACATAGTAAGCCAGCCCAATGCCCACCATGCATAGAAGCGAAATGGACATGACGACACCTGCCCATCCGAACCAATCCAGAAACAGTCCGCCGACTGGTCCGACTACACTTGATCCAATGTAATAGAACAACAGGTAGAGCGATGACGATTGTGCTTTTTCTCGCCGATTTGCTAGAATGCCAACCCAGCTGCTTGCAACTGAATGCCCGCCAAAGAAACCAAAGGTAAACATCGCCAGGCCGAAGATTTTCAAAATCAGAAATGGAGACATCGTGATAAGAAGACCGCAAGTCATCAGAATGATGCTCAACCCGATCACTCCGGAACGGCTGGTACGATCAGACAATCTGCCCATCCAGGTCGAGCTGAATGTACCGACAAGGAAGATGATGAAAACAAAGCCCACTAATGTTTGGCTCAAATTGTAAGGCGGTTCCATAAGCGGAATGCCGAAATAGTTGTAGACGGTCACGAAGCTCCCCATAAGAATGAATCCGATTAAATACAAAAGCACAAGCGCCGGCGATTCGATATTTTCAAGAAAACCGGCTGTTGTCCTTTTGAAAGATCCACGCTTTGCATCGAAATGCTTCGATTTAGGAAGAAGTATGACAAACAGCACGCACATTACAAGATTCAATAATCCCAGTATGGCGATCGCCACATTCCAAGAATAAGTGTCACTCAATGATCCGACAATCAGCCGGCCTGTCAACCCGCCAAGGCTATTTCCACTGACATAAATTCCGATGACGTAACCAAGCACTTTCTTGTCAAATTCCTCGTTGATGTACGCCATCGCAATTGACGGATAGCCGGCCAGCAGCGCACCTTGGATGAACCGCACGGCAATCAGCAGCGGCAGGTAATGAACAAAACCAACAATTAATGAAAGAAAAGCCGATGAAACCAGTGCCAGTACCATTACCTTCTTCCGGTCATACATACCGGAAGTGAATGAAACAAACAACAGAAATATGGCCAGTGCTCCGGTTGCTGCTGAAAGTGTGAGACTTGCTGCAGCCGGCGGCACATGAAACTGTGCGGCAATAACGGCAATTACCGGCTGCGTGCAGTAAAGATCTGCAAACATGATAAAACTGCCCAGAAACATGGCCACTAATGTCTTTTTAAAGGCCCTGCTTTCCGGCGAAATATAATCCATGACAACTTCCATCCCCTCTGTTTCTCTTTGTATCATCCATACTATGACAAACCTTATCTGATGTCTAATATATTATGTGAATGATATTGATGCATATGGCTTCTATATTATTTATAATATGCAGCGGGAGAAGCTCACTGTTTCTTTCTTTCAAATTCATGCTTCTCTGATGATGTTTCACATTGCCGCATGATATAGATCTGCAAAATGTGCTTAGATGTAGGGATTTTTCAATGTATCTATGTTAATATATATGTTACGTTATCAAGCATGCAAGCCGTCATCTAATGACGGCTTCTTTAAACAGTGAAAATTATTTAAAAAGAGAATGATTTCATTCGATATCATTAAGTCTCCATCCTTTTAGGAGTGATACTTATGGAGTGGCAGCAGATTGAGTACTTCCAGAAGGTCGCCCAGCTGCAGCATATGACGCAGGCCGCAGAGGCCTTGTCCATCTCACAGCCCGCGCTCAGCAGGTCGATCGCCCGCCTTGAAGAGGAACTCGGAATTTCTCTTTTCGAAAGACAAGGCAGAAGCATTATTCTAAATCAGTATGGCAAGGTATTCTTAAAACACGTGAACCGGATTCTTAAGGAAGTTGATGATACCAAAAAGGAAATCCATTCCCTGCTTGATCCGGAATACGGTGAAGTTTCGCTTGGCTTTCTGCACACACTCGGAGTGAACATGATTCCCGATATTCTCCGTGCATTTCAAAAAGAGCACGCCAATATCAAAATCAAGCTCTACCAGAACAACAATTTGTCGCTGCTCAAACAGCTTCAAACTGGCGAAATTGATCTGTGCCTCGTTCATCACGCATTTGACGACCCGCACATTCAATGGGAAAAGTTATGGGACGAAGAGCTGTTTCTGATGCTTCCCGCTACTCATCCGCTTGCCGGCCGTGAATCAATCACATTGGACGAAATCCAGTCGGAACCGATGATTGCGATGAAAGAAGGCTACGAGCTGCGCAAGATTGCCGATAACCTTTGCAGAAAAGCGAATTTCACACCTAACGTCACCTTTGAAGGTGAAGAAGTAACAACGCTTGCAGGTTTAGTTGCGGCGGGGCTCGGCGTTGCACTGCTTCCTGATCAGAAAGATATCGATGACAGCAAAGTCGCCAAGCTGCATGTGCGATGGCCGAGCTGTTCACGGCAGATTGGCCTTTCCTGGTACGAGGACCGTGCACTGTCACCGGCCGCCGCTCATTTCAAACGCTTTGTCTTTATCCATTACAGAGAGTTAAAAAAATAAGGAACACCTGACAAATCAGGTGTTCCTTATTTTTCTTTTCAATTATTTTACGGTAGATACATCAAACAACTTCTGGAAACGTTCATAATCCTGTGTTCCAAGTGTCTGTTCCATTTTCCCTGAATGTTCCCCATGCTTCATTGCTTGAACAGCCATCTGCTGCTCTTCGGTATGGAAAGTACCGATAATTTTATTGGTTTCCAAAATGTTCGTAAATGCATTAGGATCAATCGTTTTAATCAAGCGCTCCATTTTGTACAGCTCATAATGGCTGATCACCATCATCATTGTGCTTTTCTTCGTCCCCGTAAATCCTCCGTACGAAGGAATGATGGTCATGCCGCGATCAAATTGATCCTGAATGGCTTCGGTTAATCGCTCCGCCTGATCGGTAACCGTCATGACCGTCAGCTTTTGATATTTTGTATGGATCATGTCAATCACATAACTGTTGACGAATCGTGAAATTAAGGTGTAGAGCGCATACTGCCATTCATAAACAGCACCGGCAATCACAATAATAATACCATTCAGGATAAGAAAATATTTTCCTGAAGACGCATTGCGGTTGCGTCGCGTCAGAAAAATAGCGATGATATCTAATCCGCCTGTCGAAATGCCATATTTCAACGCAATTCCTACACCAACTGCAGAAATCATCCCGCCAAAGATTGAGTTCAAAAGAATATCTGAAGATAAAGGATGCACCGGAATCAGAGTTAGGCATAGTGAGGTGAGCAAAACCGTGATGAAACTGAATAAGGTGAAACTCTTGCCAACCTTAAACCAGCCCAACGCGGCAATCGGCAAGTTCAGAATAAGAATGAGCAGACCGATCGAAAGATGAAGATGAACACTGTCAAGCAGGATATCAGAAAGCAGCTGAGCTGCCCCATTAATCCCCGCCGCGTAGACATGAGCGGGAACAAGGAACAGATTCATACTCAGTGCGCACAAAAAGGCAGCACAAATCGAAATACATGACTTTTTAATAAGTTCGCTAATCGCAGAAGAATTTGGCATATCGGTCTTCCTTTACTCGTCCGTATTGTTTTTGTGTTTGTAAGAAAGTATAAGAAGATTAATACAAGAAGGCTAAGTTATTAATGGCCATTGTAAACAGCCCACGCCTGTTTTAAGTACTAGGCGAAGTCGGTTTTTAATATTCTTATCTCCCTGGGTCTCAAATTATAGCACCTTAACAATTACAATCAACCTCTGGTAACATTTTCCCAACAGTTTTATTTATCTAACTAAATGAATTGTCATATTCTTCGCACTATGCGAAAAAACCTTCGTGAGTACTGATTAGTTGCCCATTTTGATGTGAACTTGTTACAATATAGAAAGTTTCAGGACGATGCGCCCATGGAGGAACGTATCGCCGTTTCAATTATTGGAACTGACAAGAATATAATAAAGGCAGGTTGACTTTATCAATAATGGATAAAGATATGATGAGATGGACAAATCCGGATATCGGCAAAGCCTATCTGAATCAGGCGCCATTTTTGATGCCGCTGTATTTAAAATTTCTTCTAGAGGTGGGTTCCCATGACACGCTTTGAAGCAGGATCGACATGCGAGGGAACATTAGGAAATGAGTCGTGTACAATAAGAAGTCTCAAGAAACGTTCATTTCAGCGAGTCGAGATTTTGACCTTCATTGACCCACTTTGTCCTGAATGCTGGGGTTTTGAACCCTTAATTAAAAAATTCATTTTTCAATACCATGAATATTTTACATTTCGCATTTTACTGACTACAAATCATGACACTGCGAATCGCTGCCAGTTTTACCGGGCTAAAAAGATTGCCGAGGAGTGGGACAAATATGCCCGTCTTACTGGTATGTGCTGCGACAGTGACGTCTGGTTTGAAAATCCTCCTTCTCCCTATTCGATTGCCTATGCAATCAAGGCCGCTGAATTTCAAGGAGGTGCCGCCGGCCAGATCTTTCTCAGAAGAGTGCGTGAACAGATTTTTCTCAGAAAGCAGGGACTGAATAAATTTGAAGAACTTCTTGAAGTCGCGCGACTTGCAGGACTTGACGAAGAAGAGTTTTCAAATGATTATCACTCTTGCCGGCCGATCAAAGCTTTTCAGTGCGACCGTAAATTGGCGAATGAGCTCTCAATCACTGAGTTGCCTACCCTCGTTTTTTCAACACCATGCAACGACTCGGAGGCTGTTAAAGTGAACGGGCATTATCCGTATTCGGTCTATGTACAGATCTTGACGGAATTATTAGGCGAAAAGCCTGTCCCGGCCCCTACCATCGCCTTAACAGATTATTTCCGGCAGCAATTCTTTCTGACCACTCAGGAAGTTGCTGTGATCTATGATTTGACTGAAGAAGAAGCGCTGAAAGAACTGCGCAAATTGCAGCTGCAGCAAATCATCGAACCGGTTGTTCTAAAGAGCGGTGAGTACTGGAAATATACGGATGCTGTTAAATGACGCGCAGCCGGGTAACGCCGACTGATTCCAATCAGATTGAGCTACGGATCTCCAAACCGTTTCGCTGAAAATATCCATTAACACCTTGCTTCTTCTTAAGCAAGGTGTTTTCTTATTTATTTTTTCGTCGTCCCTTCCCGATTTATGCCCCTTGATTCCTTTTCATAAATCATTATATCGAACGTATGTTTTTATTTCCAGTACTAAAAGAACATTCATTCGTGTATAATAAATCCATATTCAATAGTTTGAGGTGTCTGAAAATGAATCGAGTCATTTTCCTAATTGATATGCAGACCTTCTATGCTTCTGTTGAAAAGGCGGATTTCCCGGAATTTAGAAACAAGCCCCTGATTGTTGCCGGCGATCCGAAACAGCGAAGCGGCATTGTTCTGGCTGCCTGCTCAGTCGCCAAGCAATTCGGTGTCCTCACAGCTGAACCGCTCGGTCAAGCGCTGCTCAAATGCCCACAAGCGGTTATCCGATTGCCGCGTATGCAGCACTATATTGATGTTTCAACGGCAGTGACACAATTTCTCGGACAATTTACCGACCTAGTCGAACCATATTCCGTTGACGAGCAGTTTATTGATGTAACGGACAGCCTCCACATATTCGGTTCTCCTCATACAATTGCACAGAAGATTCAGCGGTGTATGCAGGAGCGTTTCGGTGTATATACGCGTATTGGGATCGGTCCAAATAAAGTGCTGGCTAAGATGGCCTGTGATCATTTTGGTAAAAAGAATAAGACGGGGATTTTCGAATTGAACGCTAAAAATATAGAAAAATATCTTTGGCCATTGCCGATTCGTGAATTACTTGGCGTCGGACACCGGATGGAACAGCATTTCATCGGCATGGGCATTCGCAAGATTGGACATCTTGCCCATTATCCGGTTACTTTGCTGCGTAAGCGGTGGGGTGTGAACGGGGAGCTGCTGTGGCGAACCGCTCATGGCCTGGACAGCTCACCTGTCTCTCCTGGGACATTCAGCGAACAAAAAGCGATCGGACACCATATGACCTTGCCCTATGATTATCCGGAAATAAAGGATATACGGGTCATTCTTCTCGAACTGAGCGAAGAAGTCGCCTATCGGGCTCGCGCCAAACATTATACGGGATATGTCGTCTCTGTCGGTATTTCCGGAACGTTTGAGCGCCATGTAGGATTCCACCGTCAAATCAAGCTGCCGTTCGCCACAAATTTCGGAATGGATATTTACCGTGCCGCCAACCAGCTGTTCTCGGAAAGCTGGGACGGCCTTCCCGTACGGGCTGCTGCTGTCACGCTTAGCGATCTGCAGCTGGACTCAGACAGTTACCAACTCGACCTTTTCGCACGACGTGAAGAAAAAGCGAGATTAAGCAGCGCAGTGGATACGATCTATCGAAAATATGGGAAAACGGCCATTTTTCGAGGTCCCTCGCTCATGCCGTCCAGCCAGCTTCGGGCACGCGCCGGTAAAATTGGAGGACATTTCAAATGAGTGATCATAACTTTTATCTTCCTGTCTCTGAGATGACATCGGATGAAGCAAGGATTGCTACGGAGTATGCATTGCTTCCACTCATCCGAATGGCACTTGAACGTGATCGCAAAGTCATCGCAATTACAAACACAAAATTCAAGGTACTCTATTTGGAAACGCTCGATGATGTGATCCATCAAGTGATACAGGATCAACGGGAAAACAGACAGGAGCTCTTTGCGGGCCACATCAGAATGACGAAGCGCGATTGGTTCAGCTATGAAGTGTATATTCGCGGTCGACTATTTGAATTGGTCTATCAGAAAAGTATAGCCATGGACTGGATTCATGAGCGTATGAAAGCCTATCTCAAACCGTAGTCGTTCCGTGTATCTAAGTATCTTCCCTCAATCTGCTTGCTGTTTATTCGTTTATCAGTGCACCGTGCATTTTTATTCTTACTTAGTCATAGGCTTGTCATAAGAGGAACAGTGGAGGTTGAGCATCCATGAAATCGGTGATTTTTTGTCTCCTGGCCGCCTTGATCGTGTTTTGTTTTTATCACTTTCTGCTCGGCCTGCTTCACCTTGAGTCGCTGCTGCTCTCAGGAGCGCTGCTCTTTTTAATTATTTTTCTCATGGTACGCTTTCTAACCTGGCACCGGCGTAACAGAGAATAAATCAGCGAATGCCGAAAAGGACTGAAGCCTTGGCTCCAGTCCTTTTCGAACAGACTCTATTATGTTTTTCAGCTGAACAGCAGTTTTTCCGTTTCGTCCAGAACTTTGCCGAAAACGTCCATCGCTTGTTGGACAGGCTTAGGATCTGCCATATCAACACCTGCTTTTTTGAGTACTTCAATCGGGGAATCTGAGCTACCCGATTTCAGGTAGTTTTTATAGCGCTCAACTGCCGGTGCACCTTCCTGCAAGATCTGCGAAGACAGAGCCGAAGCGGCACTATATCCGGTCGCATATTGATAAACATAATAATTGTAGTAGAAATGTGGAATTCGTGCCCACTCCAGACCAATCTCTTCATCAACAACAATGTCCGGTCCAAAGTATGTTTTATTCAGATCATAATAGGTCTTTGTCAGAAGATCGGCCGTCAGCGCTTCTCCGGCACGTGCTTTTTCATGAATAATATGTTCGAACTCAGCAAACATTGTCTGCCTGAAGATTGTTCCTTTAAAGCCTTCCAATTGATTGTTTAGCAAATAAAGTTTCTTTTTCTTATCATCCGTATTCTCAAGCAAGTAGTGATTCAGCAGCGCTTCATTACAAGTCGATGCCACTTCAGCAACAAAAATCGAGTAATCCGAATACGGATAAGGCTGGCAAGTACGTGAATAGTAGCTGTGCATCGAGTGGCCTAACTCATGCGCGAGCGTGAACACGCCGTTGACATTATCCTGCCAGTTCAGGAGTACGTATGGCATTGTACCGTAGCTACCGCCTGAATAAGCACCGCTTCGTTTATTCTGCGTCTCGCGAACATCAATCCAGCGTTTTTCAAAGCCGTCTTTGATCACATTCAAGTAGTCTTCTCCAAGTGGAGCGAGCGCTTTAAGCACAATCTCCTTGGCTTCATTATAGGTGACCTCAATCTTCGCGTTTGGCACAAGCGGCGCATAGAGATCATACATGTGCAGTTCATCGACCCCAAGCGCCTTTTTACGCATTGCCACATAACGGTACATAAGTGGCAGGTTGTCATGGATCGTTTTAATCAGATTGTCGTAGACTGCTTCAGGAATGTCGTTGCTGAACAGCGCGGCTTCTCTTGCCGATTTGTAATGGCGCGCCTGCGCATAGAATGTATCCCGTTTGATCTGCCCGCTTAGCGTTGAAGCCAAGGTGTTCTTGAACGCGCCATACGTTTTGTAGATTCCTTCAAACGTATCCTTACGTACCTGCCGATTTTCACTTTCCATGAGCGTACCGTAACGTCCATGTGTAATTTCGATATCATTTCCGTCTTCACCTTTGATTGTCGGAAACTTCAGATCGGCATTATTCAACATCCCGAAAGTGGTGGATGATGCATCGGTTACTTCTCCGGCTGCAGCAAGAAGCGCTTCTTTTTCGCTATCCAGCACATGTGGACGAGTTCTGGTAATTTCATCAAGTGCACGTCGGTAGAGCTGTAAATCTTTGTTGCTTTCCAAAAAACCTTTCAATGTTTGCGGATCAATCGCCAGAATCTCCGGAACAACAAATGCAAGCTTGCTGCCGGCTACTGCGGCAAGATTTCCTGCTCGATCGTGAAGCGCCTGGAATGTCGCGTCAGCTGTGTTTTCATCATTCTTCATGTGTGCATAGACATAGACTTTGTACAACAATTCTGTTATCTCGTCCTGCTTTTGAAGCAGAGCATACAAGGTATCGGCTGACTCCCCGATTTTCCCCTTAAACTGCTCGGCTTCCGCGATCAGATCCTTTACTTTTTGAAATGCGCTTTCCCATGCTTCCACACTCGGATAAATTGCTTCAAGATTCCATGTTTCTTCAACTGGAATATCCTCTCTTTTCGGGAGCGCAGTTGTCTTTTCACCAGCCATTGCGGCACCTCCAATGTCATTGCTTTTCCAAAAAATGTATCAACATTATCGTACTTCTTTTTCTCTGTTTACGCAAAATTTAGCCTATTCATCAGTAGACTTTACATCCACGCAGCTTCCAGACGATCGAGGATCACTCGATCTTCCTGAAATAAAGAGGTCAATGACTGCTTCATCTTGCCCAAGCCTTCCATTCGATAGCTGTTTCCTATTTTCTTCACTACTCTTAGGCATAGTAGCTGCTCCAGATAATCTTTAATCACATGGCTGGCCGGCAGCACCGGGCAAAGTGGAAGGCAGCGAAGGGAAAACACGCGCTCCATCCTTCTCGCTTCCGTTTCCCGAATAATGCGCTCAGGTGTAAAGCAATGATCAGCTTCTATGACGCCCATGAGCAGAATGACCCACATCTGCCACAAATAAGGCGAATTCTGAAAATGAATCGCGGATTCATGCGGCAAACCCACATAACCGGGAACATATGAGAAATTTATTCTGAGCTGATAGGCCTGAACACGCAATGCATATTCTTCAGGAGACAGCCGATTCGGTGGTGACAGTCTCTGTTTTCTTTTCATATCAAGCCAGGCATTCTTAAATTCCATTGATGAAAATGGCACAGAATGGGTAAGCAATTGGTACGGTTTGAGTTTTAAAAGGTTGACCGTGCTTTCCTGGGAAATAAACCGAGTTTTTGAAATTGGAGATAAATGAGCAGAATAACAGAAATTTTTTGATGCGGGGTCATAAAAACAAACATAGTACGATGTGGTAAATGGATGACTGACCTTTGACACTTTGGATTGTCGAATCGCTAGCGAGGTAAAACCAGATAATTGAATGGCAAAGCGCTGTCTGTGATACCGATGGGCTCCAATTATCCAAATAGGGATAATTCCGCCATTTAAATAACCATTAGAGCGCGCTGTAAAAACATGCTCAGGAATCATACTGCACTGGTATTCAATAGCCACCGGCTCAATTCCCGGTAAATAAATATCGGGCCTTTGGCGCAACTGGCGGAGATATTGTTCCAGTTTGGCTGATCGACCGGCTTGTTCACACCAACGAAATAAATCTTCTTTGCCGGATAAATGCGTCATCGTTTCCGGCTCGTTATCAACCAGACAGGTATGGTGGGGCTGATGTGCGAAGTGCCATCGCCGTTTCTTTCCGGTTTTCAGCACGACCGGTGCACGACAAACGGGGCAGTAAAATCCGGATTGCCTGTCAAGCTGCACCAGATCTTGCTGTGACCATTCGGAAGCGATCAGTGATATTCTTTCAGCTTCCGCAGTTGATGCAACAAGCACGTGTTCACCGCCTTTCTTATAGAGAGTGTTCGAAATGTCCGGGAAAAGGTAAGAAGGGGCTTCTGCTAAATTCATGCATGTCCTGTGCACAACGCAGAAACCATCGCATTCTGAGGAAGTACGTCCTGTGGCAAGCTGGACACTAGGTCATCCATGACCGTCGCAACTAAGGCTTCGCCCGTGAAAAGGTTTGGCAAAGCCAAGTTTCCTAATAACTATTAGTTCAACAGCATTCGCCAATATTCCTGCTGATTAAGAAATAGGACAAAGTTTATTCAAAAGATGTTCTAATCGGGGATATTGAAAACAACAAAAAAGCCTGCCGGCCGGCAAGCTTTTTTGTTGTTAAGATTTATGAACGTAATGGAAAGTGGGATTTTATTGTCTGCAAGGCATGATCATGAATCAATTCTTTCCCGTACTCCTGAAGAACAAAATGTGTCAAACTCGTATCAAGCCCAAACTCGAGCATTTTACTCAAATCATCATCCTGGCAGTCGTCTGATAGCTCATCGGCGAATGTCACCTTTAAATAATATCGATTTTTGTATGCGAATAGTGCGGTATCCATCGCTTCATGAGCTTCAAACGCGTGGCTCAGAGAAATCAGATTTTCGAAATCGCCAAATTCAATGATGAACGAAATCGGCTGGGCATCTCCCTGTTCCTCTTCATCCTGATCCACATCTTCGTTTTCTTTCGTTTCCTGATCCTCAGACATGTCCAGTTGTTCAGAGTCTCTATCCTCTCGATCACTGATCGGAATATCCAGATGCTTATCTTCTGAAATCGGCAGTTGCAGATTGGCACCGTCTTTGGAAATTTGAGCACGCGTAACGATAATTTCCATGCCCTTCTCTAATGCCTGAACCTGGATCCAAAGTGGTCCTTCCAGAGAGAACGATTCCTGGCTATGCGCCTCATCCATCATCTGCCAGAACAATTCTTCGCTCCGATCACGATTGTACCAGATTTCTTCACGGTCAAAGCCAAGATCTTCAATATCCAAATAACTGATGTAAAACTTCAGTGTATTTTCATTTATTCGTTCTATTTTCATCGTTATCTCTCCCTTCTTCTTCAGTAGGTATGGGAGTGACCAAGCACCATTGGGACAACATGTATCCTGTACTTCTATTGTATGATAAATCCTTCGCTATTGAAATATAAAACAACTAGTATTTTAAACATTCCGCACTTGCCCCCTAAGCAAGCGAATAAGATTAATTGCTTCATCTTATTGAATCAGCCGGCGTTTTATGCACAAAAGATTGGAATTTCAGAATATGGCTCCTCGCACAGGCGCAATGTCCCGGAATGATTCGGGACAAGTCCGCATAAGCTGAAACGGAGACAGAGGAAAGGAGTTAACAACGCATGTCTTTTGATGTCGGCACCATGCTCTTTATTCTAAAAATAATTTTCATAGATATTATTCTAGGAGGAGACAATGCAGTTGTGATTGCCCTCGCCTGTCGAAGACTTGCAGAAAAGCAGAGAAATCAAGCTATTTTTTTAGGTACAGGATTAGCAGTTGTCGTGCGAATCGGACTCACGGCAATGGTCGTTTCTCTACTCAACATCCCCTTCCTTCTGCTTGCGGGCGGTTTCTTTCTACTTGTCATTGCAGTCCGACTGATGACCAATAGAGAAGAAGAACATCATGTCCGAGCGGGCGCATCCTTGTTCGCCGCTGTCAGAACTATTGTTCTCGCAGATGTTGTCATGGGCTTTGACAATATGCTCGCTATCGCCGGCGCTTCAAAAGGACATATCGGATATATTGCGATTGGGCTGATTGTATCTGTCCCCATCATTGTCTGGGGAAGTAAACTTATTCTGATCGCAATGGAACACTTCCCCATGCTGATCTATGTTGGCGGTGGTGTCCTCGGCTACACTGCATCGGAAATGATTATGGGTGAACCGAAAATGCGCTGGTTTTTCGACTCTTATGCACATTTCGCTCACCTATTTCCTGTAGCTCTGATTACTGCTCTTATTGTGATCGGTTGGCTGGCTAATCTTTTCTCATCCGGTCAAGTCACTGGGAAATCATAATCGTGATAAACAGACACAAACAGATATTGCTGCCTATAAAAAAATAAATCGCAACGGCCGCCCACTTTTGGACGGCCGTTTTAAGATAAGTAATGCATTCAAGAAACTCCGGAAAAACAAGCGGATGCCCATTAAATAAATAATGGGCATCCGCAGGCCTTATCACTTGCTTAATTAACAAGACGCTGAGCTTCTTGCAGTTGGAAAGTACGTACTTTTCTTGGAAGAAAGCGGCGTATTTCATCGTCGTTATAGCCAACCTGTAAACGTTTGTCATCAAGCATAATCGGACGACGCAACAAACCAGGGTTATCCTTAATCAATTCAAAAAGCTGTTGAATAGACATTGTCTCCAACTGAATATTCAATTCTTGAAACGCTTTCGATCGTGTTGAAATAATTTCATCCGTACCGTTTTCAGTCATACGCAGGATATCTTTAATCTCTTCGATGGACAACGGTTCGGAGAATATGTTCCGTTCTTTGAAAGGTATGTCGTGTTCCTTAAGCCAAGCTTTTGCCTTTCTGCATGATGTGCAGCTTGGGGATGTATAAAGTGTGACCATTTTTCGCCCTCCTTTGGATAATAGAAACGTTCTATTCTCTGAGGCTTCTTTTATTATATAATAATTCTTATAAATTTTATACCCTTTTTTGTATGAAAATAATTTCATATTTCATCGTTATACGAGCCCTTTTTTCACCATTATTCGACAATATATACTTTTTCATTATTATAGTACATTCTCATTTCGGTATTAATGTATGTAAAAAGGACTTCTCAGTAACCAAGAAGTCCTACTCACGATTTCATTATGTTTACGGGGTCATAATCCCACAACATTACGCTGGTAATTTCAGATTCGCTGACGGTGCGTCCTGCGATTTAGGTTGTAATTGGCCCAAAGTCTCCTTCAACCATTTCCGGATCGAATGCTTGCGCCTCCGTCTTACTTCCTTCGGTTTCACCGATTATCGCCTCCTTACTCATTTGTCCTTAACTTCTCAGATGATCATCACATGAGTCTTCTCTATCTGTCTTTATTGTCAACCCGTCATACCATGCTTGTCAAGAGCACTTCGGATATCCATTCGGAAATGGACACCGCTTGACTAACCCTTTGTCCCATTCCTATTCATCTTGAGACTGAAGCGGAATTATGATAAGCTTGGACATCAGCATGCAACCTCGGCGAGGTCATTCATCCAATGAGGAGCCATAAAACAAAGGCATCACGAGATCGTCATTATTGAGGCTTAACAAGAAATGTCCATCAATAAACGCTCCTCTTATACTATACGTGAGAGAAGCAAAATGTATTCAAAAATATATGCCCAATGGAGATGACATGATGATACGTCGGATCACCCTTGTTTTAGCCATTTTTCTCGTGGTCTCAATAATTGTATATCACTTTTTTCAATTATTGACTATGCAAATCATCACTGTTTTGCTGTTGCTTACAGTTATATGTTTTTTCATGCAATTGTTCTTGGAACGTAAAAAAAATAACCCTTGAGAACATTTTTTGTC
This sequence comes from Sporolactobacillus laevolacticus DSM 442, assembly GCF_000497245.1. Classification (GTDB taxonomy): domain Bacteria; phylum Bacillota; class Bacilli; order Bacillales; family Sporolactobacillaceae; genus Sporolactobacillus; species Sporolactobacillus laevolacticus. Next base: position 196,751 of record NZ_AWTC01000003.1, on the reverse strand, counting down.
CTCTAGGGCTATTTTTTTGCTTATGCTTTTTCAGTTTTTAATTCCTCATCATGAAGATGGCAAGCTACCCAATGTCCCTCTTCGACTTCATGCCATTTTGGTCTGACTTTCGCACAGACATCCATAGCAAACGGGCAACGTGTCCTGAATCGGCAACCGCTTGGCGGATCGATCGGGCTTGGTACATCACCTTCAAGAATAATACGTTCACGTGAACGTTCAACTTCCGGATCAGCAACAGGAATTGCAGATAAAAGCGATTGTGTATATGGATGCAGCGGATGTTCATACAGTTCATCACTCGTTGCAAGTTCTGCCATATTACCAAGATACATAACGCCGACACGATCGCTAATATGCTTCACCATGGAAAGATCGTGGGCAATGAACAAGAAGGTTAGTCCTTGTTTTTCCTGAAGTTCTTGAAGCAGATTGACAACCTGCGCCTGAATTGAAACGTCCAATGCTGAAATTGGTTCATCGGCAATGATGAAGTCCGGATCAACAGCAAGGGCACGTGCGATTCCAATACGCTGTCTCTGTCCGCCACTAAATTCATGTGGATAACGGTTGGCATGTTCGCGGTTTAAACCTACTGTTTCGAGCATTTCATAAACACGATTCATGCGTTCTGTTGGTGACTTGGCCAGATGGTGGATATCAAGACCTTCGGCAATAATATCCTTTACCATCATTCTCGGATTTAGAGAAGCGTACGGATCTTGAAAAATCATTTGCATGCGTCTGCTCAGGTTTTTTTTAGCTTTCATCGAGAGCTTGCTGCCAATATTTTCTCCGTCAAAAATCACTTCGCCGTCGGTCGGTTCGTATAAACGAATAATTGTGCGCCCTGTTGTTGATTTTCCACAGCCAGATTCACCAACAAGACCTAATGTTTCTCCCTTGTAAACGTCAAAACTGACTTCATCAACCGCTTTTAAAACATCTTTGCGGGAAATATGAAAATACTTCTTTAAATTTTTAACTTCAAGCATTTTCTCTCTATTGTCAGCCATTTTGGTTTCCCCCCACACCTATCGTCTCCGGTGGAGCTACTTTTGGTGCTCGCTCATCAAGCAGCCAGCAAGCTGCTTTTTGCGTCGCCGATAATTCTGTGTACTCCGGCATGTGATTCGTACATACCTTCATAGCATAAGGACATCTTGCTGCAAAAGGGCATCCTTTCGGCGGATCGGCCAGGTCAGGCGGAGACCCAGGGATCGCAAGCAGCTTGTCCATTTTCGCATGAAGCTTAGGCATCGAAGAAAGCAGGCCCCAAGTATATGGATGCTTCGGATTGTAGAAAATTTCATCAATCAGCCCGGTTTCTACGACCTTTCCGCCGTACATAACGGCAACACGCTGCGCCATATTGGCAACTACGCCAAGATCATGCGTAATCAGCACAATAGCAGTTCCCGTCTTCTTCTGAAGATCACGCATCAGGTCTAGAATTTGTGCCTGGATGGTTACGTCGAGCGCAGTCGTTGGTTCGTCAGCAATCAAAATCTTCGGATTGCATGCCAGAGCAATTGCAATAACAACACGTTGCCGCATACCTCCGGAGAATTGGTGTGGATATTCATCAACACGTTGCTCAGGTTTCGGAATACCAACAAGCTTCAGTAACTCAATCGCACGATTGCGGGCGTCTTGTTTGGACATTCCTTGATGCTTGACTAGTCCTTCCATGATCTGTTTGCCGATTTTCATCGTCGGATTCAATGCAGTCATCGGATCTTGGAAAATCATTGAGATTTCTTTTCCACGAACCTTTTCCATTTGTTTCTCGGTATAGTTAACAAGGTCTTTACCTTCAAATAGTATGCTACTTCCCTTAGTAATTTCACCCGGAGGATTTGGAATTAAGCCCATGATCGCTTTGGATGTAACTGACTTTCCTGAACCGGACTCACCGACAATAGCCAACGTTTCACCTTTATTTAACTCAAAATTCACACCGCGCACGGCTTGGACATCTGCTTTAAATATATGAAAGATGACATTTAAATCTTTCACCTCTAGAATTTTATCCATTATTAATCACCCCCGTTTTATCGCCGCAACTTAGGATCAAAAGCATCGCGCAATCCGTCGCCCATTAGGTTAAAGCAAATCAATAGCAAGGAAATAATCACCCCTGGGAACAGAATCTGATAGGGATAAATCATCAGCACACGAAATCCTTCGTTAATCATCGATCCAAGTGAAGCTTGCGGACGTCGAATACCGAGACCGATAAAACTGAGGAACGCTTCAAAAAATATTGCTGTAGGAATTGAAAACATTGTGTTGATAATGATCATACCTAAAGAGTTCGGAATCAAATGGCGGAAAATGATCCGGCTGTTTTTTGCACCGAGCGTCCGTGAAGCAAGCACAAATTCCTGATTCTTTAACTTCATCATTTCGCCGCGGATCAGTCTGGCCATCCCGATCCAGCTTGTTGCCGTAATGGCCACGGTTATAGCAAATAAACCAGGCTGCATAATAAGTATTAACAAAATAATCCAAACAAGGCTTGGAATTCCAGCGATAATTTCAATTATTCGTTGCATGATCGTGTCTGTCTTTCCGCCAATATATCCGGAGATACTTCCGTAAGTCACGCCAATAAAAATGTCAACTAATGTCGCAACAAGAGCAATAATCAATGAAATTCGCGTTCCCGACCATGTACGTGTCCAAATGTCACGTCCGAGTGCATCGGTTCCAAACCAGTATGCTTTCTTTATATGCTTTTGTGCATATACATCGACACCTTGGTATTTACCATCAAAAGCAGGAATCCAGGTTAAGCCAGGAATTTTTGGAGGCATATTTTGCAAGTTAATGTTTTGATCGTCAATGCCATAACCAAAAAAATGCGGTCCAACGATCGAAAGGACAATAGTGAGTGCAATAATAATTGTCGAAACCATTGCTGGTACACTTTTAACATAACGACGTAACGAATCTCTCCACGCACTGACGCTCTCGCCGGCAATCCGTTCACTGGACGAATGATCGATATCGGCAGGGGCAAAGAGCTCCTTTGACACTTCTTGATTTACAGTAGCCATCATGCTTTTCCTCCTGTCACGCGCATTCTCGGATCAACCAATTGATAAAGGATATCGACGACAAGAAGAGAAACAATGTAGAGCAATGCATATAACTCGGTTGTACCCATAATCATCGGATAATCATTTGTCACAATCGAATCGACAAACTGTGAACCAATACCAGGTATATTGAAAATGTTTTCAATAACCAGTGACCCGGTAACGACCGCAGCCGTCATTGGCGGCACAATTGTAATAACCGGGATCATTGCATTGCGGACTGCGTGTTTATAAATAACCGTAGCCCTAGAGAGCCCTTTTGCCTGAGCCGTCACGATATAATCCTGATTTAATACCTCGACCATTTCCGTACGCATAAATCGCGCGACTTGTGCCGTAACGCCAATAGCAAGTGCCAATGTTGGCAATGCTTGATACATAAACCCTCCCCAACCGGCAACCGGGAAGATCCGCCAATAAACCGAGAAGAAAAACTGAAGAATCGCTGCAAGAACAAAGGAAGGAATCGATACACCAATAATTGCGACCATTGTCGAACCCCAGTCTAAGGATTTTCCTCGGTTAATACCTGCGACGATGCCAAGTAAAATGCCAAGCACCGTTCCTACGATCATCGCATTAATTCCAAGTTGAAGTGAAATAGGGAAACGCGCAAATAAGAAATCCGTGACCGGTTCATTGCCATATTGAAACGATCCCCCCATATCACCATGGATAAAATTCCATACATAGCGGACATACTGTACTGGAATGGGATCATTCAATCCATAATAACTTTTAAGCGTATTTAACTGCTGCGGTGTTAGTTTCTGTGCTTGTTTGAACGGTGTACCTGGCAGCAATTTCATGGACAAAAAGGTCAGTGTGAGCACGATATAGAAGGTTACGAGCATGTAGCCTGTTCTCTTTAAAATAAAACGTACCACTGATGAGTACCCCCAAAATAATTAATATCTATCCTATATAATTCGATTACTCGCAAGCATTAGCGTCAGTTATGTAATCAAATGATTTTTCAATAATCAATAATTAATGGAAGGGAGAGCACATGCCACAACGACACATACTCTCCCTTCAAAATCAAATCAGTACTAGATTAACCTATATTAGTGTTTGCTGATATAAGTATCAAGATAATCTTGTTCCGGACCATATGAAGGCAAGTAGAAGTTGTGTACATATGGTTTCTGAGCCCATGTATTGCCTGATTGGTACAGAGGCACGATACCTTGATCTTGTTGCAGCATGATCTTTTCAGCATCTTGCATATCTGTCCAACGCTTCGTTGCATCTGTTGTGCTCTTAGCATCGGCAACTAGCTTGTCATATGCTTTGTTGCTGTAGAATGCAGAGTTCGATGAGTTACCTGTTGCCCACATATCGATGTAAGTCATCGGATCCTGGTAGTCAGGTAACCAACCGCTATACGATAGGTCATATTTACCAGCGTTGTTCAGCTTCAGATAGTTAGCCCATGGTTGAGCGTTAATCTTAACTGTTACGCCTTTAAGATTTTTCTGAATTTGGTTTGCAACATATTCATCAATTTGTTGCGTTGTTGCGCTGTCGGAGCTGATTAACTCAAGAGCAACTTTCTTTGTTCCTAGAGCTTTTTGAGCTTTAGCCCAGAATGCCTTTGCATCTTTCACTGCTCCTGCAGGATAACCGTCTGGAGTGGAAGCACGGAAGTCCTTACCATCCGGACCAGTAACAAAGCCTTTTGGTACGATGCTGTTTGACGCTGTTGAACCGTCTTTAAGGATTCCGTCTACAAGACCTTGACGATCAATTGCAGCACTGAGTGCTTTACGGAAGTCAACGTTGCCAGTCGTTTTTCTCTTGTTATTCACATAGAGGAAGAACATACCTGAGTTTGGAGAAGTTTTAACTTCTTTCGGATTTGAAGCTTTCATAGAAGCGACTTGTTCTTGCGCAAGACCAACAACATCAATTTTGCCTGTCTTGTACATGTTTACAGAAGTAGCCAAGTCTTTTGATACAGTGTAAGTAAGTTCATTCAGTTTAATGCGTTTTGCATTCCAGTATTTAGGGTTTTTCTTGAACGTCCAGCTTTGGCCTTTTTTCCAATTAGCAAGAGACCAAGGACCGTTGTACAGAACTGTACTTGCGCTTGTTGCGAATTTGCTACCGAGTTTTTCTACATATGCTTGTTGTTGTGGCATGAATACCCAGTCAGAAAGCAAGCTGTAGAAGAATGGTTGTATTGGGCTTTCAAGCGTTACTTGAAGGGTCTTGCTGTCAAGTGCTTTAACACCAAGTTCTTTATATTTACCATAAAGTTTCTTATTGGTAGGATCTTCGATTTTTGCAGCGTTCTTAATGTCTGCTGCAGCAAGCAGGTAGTTGTATTGTGGTTTTGCCTTAGGATCTACCTGACGTTGCCAACCATAAACAAAATCTTGAGCTGTTACTGCTTTGCCGTTCGACCATTTTTGGTCGCGGAGTTTAAAAGTAATCACTTTCTTGTCGGCGCTAACTTTAGGTGCACCAGTTGCGAGATCCCATTCTGTCTTACCGTCATGCATTCTTGTCAGACCGGACAGATAGTTTGAGATTGTTTGGATTGAAGTAGCATCCGTTGCTTGAGTAACGTCAATTGATGGAATATCAGCAGATGTAGCAAAGTTCAATACCTGATTTTTTGCAAGGTCTGAAGCTCCGCCCTTGCTGCTGCCGCTCTTGGTTGAGCTTCCGCATGCGGAAAGTACAAGACTCAGTGCCAAGACAATGGACAGCACGAGTGACCATTTTGCTTTTTTCATAAAAGCAATAACCTCCCCTAAATTATTATCTTTGTTGAGGTGATCTTCCTTTCATTTCTGAAAGTTCGATTCAACCTACAGATGCTATTATACAAGTTATTATTTCAATTTGCATGTTTTTTTTTTTCGTTTTGTTAGCTTTCTAGCTTTGTCTGTGTCGAATTTATTGATCTTATGCAGTTTTTTTGATAGATTTTTTTTATACCAATGTCACAATATCTGACATAACCATTTGATCGAAATCATTTTCTTTTGTTAAAATGAACCCGAGGTGTTAGCTAATGAGAATATTTTTTACAAATTTTCGACGATCTTTTTTATCGATTGGATTAATTGAACTTGTTTTCACACTCGCTATCCAGTTTTTTTATCAAGAACCCTTCTCTGCAGGTACTTTAATAGATGGACTATCAACAATCAGTCTTATCTTCTTTTGTGCGGGTTTAAGCATCTTTGTTTATCAAGGTGGATTTTTCGATGGAATGGTTTATAGCTTTAAACGATTCGCTCGGTCTTTAAGGAATAAGAAGTTTGGAGAAAACGACGCTAAAGCCCCGCTGACAGAATTTAAGCATCATGGAAAGAGATTTTCCATTACTTGGCCATTGATCTTTGATAGTTTATTTCTATTTATTGTTTCTTTTGTTTTATCGCTCTTGCTTTTTTAATGCTAACGTTTAGGAAAATGTTTAAAATGGTTTGCATTTAAACAAATTATTGACTATAATGTTCTCCATTAACAAGTCATGATTTTACAGGCGATGACGGAGAAGAGTACCGGCAGAAGGTCTTCAGAGAGCTCGGATTGGGTGTGAACCGAGTGGCGGACTGTTCGGGAATGGACTTCCGAGCCGCAATCCGAACAACGGTTTTCAGATGTTAAGTAGGCATTGCCGTATCCGTACGTTAAAACGGTACTGATTCTGGTCAAGGATCAGTTAAGATGTTTCTGCAATGCAGAAAAATTAGGGTGGCACCGCGGTCTATTCGTCCCTTGTGGATGGATAGGCCTTTTTGTATGCAGAGAAATGGCGTACAACATTAATCGAAAATTTACTCAGACAAAAATCAGGAAGGTGAAGATTTTGGCGAAAATTTTTTCCGGCGTTCAGCCGACATCAATTCCGACGCTCGGCAATTACTTGGGTGCGATGCGCAATTTTGCAACACTGCAGGAAGGAAATGAATGTATTTATTGTATCGTTGATGAGCATGCGATTACTGTTCCTCAAGATCCTAAAGAAGTACAGGCAAACATCCATAAACTTGCGGCACTCTACCTTGCGATGGGCATTGATCCGAAACAATCGATCCTTTTTATACAGTCGGAGGTTCCCTGCCATGCACAGCTTGGCTGGATCATGCAATGCGTCAGCTATATGGGTGAACTTGAACGCATGACACAGTTTAAAGATAAATCAACAGGCAAGCAGGCGATTCCAGCAGGCTTGTTGACCTACCCGCCGCTTATGGCTGCAGACATACTGCTCTATCAAACAAACCTTGTTCCTGTCGGCGCGGATCAAAAACAGCACTTGGAATTGACACGCGATTTGGCCGAACGGTTTAACAATAAATATGGCGAAGTATTTACAATTCCAGAACCCTATATTCCGCCGGTCGGGGCACGTATCATGTCCCTGGCAGAACCAACTAAGAAAATGAGCAAATCCGATGCGAATCGCAAAGCAACGATCTTTACGCTTGATAGTGAAAAAGATATCATCAAAAAAATCAAGTCCGCAACAACTGACGATGAGGCATCAATTCGTTACGATAGAGAAAACAAACCTGGTATATCTAACTTGCTAGATATCTTCTCCCTCTGTTCCGGACGTTCAGTTGACGAGCTTGTTGCCGCCTATCAAGGTAAAGGTTATGGCGAATTTAAAACAGACGTTGCCGAAGCTGTAGTTGGAATACTGAAACCGATCCAAGAAAAGTTCAACAATTTGATCGAGTCTTCAGAACTCGATGAAGTTCTCGATGAAGGCGCGGAAAAGGCTTATGCCATTGCGAAGAGAACATTAACTAACGCTGAGAAAGCGTTGGGCATCGGGCGAAACAACCGCCATTAAATTGCATGATTATCAAAATCAAAACACCTGAATCGGACGTTCGCCCGTTCAGGTGTTTTTTATACGATTTTTTGCAGTTGTGTTGTTTTAATGATATTCCTGACAAATGGTTATTGAACTTTGGTTCCATGTTCCAGTTCCCATAATTTTTCGAAATAGGATTGTCCCCGGATCATTCGTTCGCAGATGTCGTTGTGCTTTTCAGACCAACCTTGCCGCATTCCGGAAATTAGGCCCTGCCATGCGTCATTAAAGCTCATGTTGCGACTCTCCGTATACTTGGTTGGAAACCATTCCGTATACCAGTAGCGCATTTCTTCAACATTGCCTGAGGAATGCAGCTGATCAAGCGCCATAAATAACAGTTGTTTGAGCTGTCGTTCTTTTCTCGTTAAGCCGATCATCCATTCCGGACGAAGAGAAAGCAGATGATACTCTTTTTTTCGCAAGCCCGCTGATGGAAACGGATAGGTCTTCACAAGCATCTTTTCAGCTTTCTGCAAAATCAAGCTTTCCTGCCTTGGAATAAGTCGGCTTTTTCGTACAGGGATGGCATAACCAAGCGTATCGGCGACGATACATCGTTCTCCATCCGTTGCGATAAAGCAGTATTCGATGATTTCACGCTGATTATTTTTACAAATCACGCTTCTGTTCCGCACATCTTTAAGAAGTTCCTGAGGAAGATCCTGCAAGTCGTTTTCAATGTATTCAAGGAGTGGTTTTTCCACTTTAATGAGTGGAATCTGGTCAAGCAGTTCGATAAAATCATGTTTGCGCCATTCAAAAAATTCGCAGACATTATAGCTGTTCTCTTCACCTTCAAACCAATTGACCCAGATATCACTGACAATCTCCATGAACCTCCATCTCCTCTTTTTTGATTTGAAAACATTATGGTCATCGATACAAGAATTTATTCCGCTTCACGAGATTTTTCGAGTTTCTTGAGATAAATTTATTTTAATTTATGCTTGTCTCTATGAATCTATGTGCTCACACCTATTGAATAATCAGCTTACCCGCTGAGTCCGACGGTTTAGCTGTTAAATTTAAAGGGTTGCCACGAAAAATCCTATGTAAAGAAGGGACGTATAGAAAAAAGACAGCTCAAATTCATTTTTGAATTTTAAGCCGCCCTTTTTACAGATATTTAATTTAATTTTCATTGGCCTCTGCGTGCAGGATGTTTTTAACACCTGTTTACTTATTAAAACTAATCTTTGGTTACAGTTTAATTTGAATATCTCCTTCTTCTTCAACCGAAAAGAAGGTTTGATTTTCAATGACTTCATGCGAGATTTGCTTTCCATACATAGTGACAGCGGATGCCTTTGTGTTGTTTAGGATAAATTTAAAAGAATGATAACCTTTCTTATAGCCATCATGTTTCTTTTTAATTGATAAATGAAGTTCATTTCCCGAATCGCTCTTATGTGCGGAAAATTCATAGAGATTGAATACACCTTTTTGATAATCAAAACTTTCGCCATCGTCCTGATAATGACTGTAGGTGCTGCTTTGTCCTTCTTCGGGCGGGTACACATCCAGCGTCAACTGATCAATCTCTTTTTCGCCGACATAGCTTTGTACCGGATAAAGTGGCAAAAAGCTTGCCGCTTTAATATAGATTGGACACAGATCAAGTGCTGCCTCTTTCACAATATAACTGCCACCTGCAATAGTTTCTTTCGTCCAGTAATCAACCCATTGATCTCCTTCCGGCAAATAGACGAGACGTGCCTTAGCTCCTTGCTCTACTACTGGGGCGACAAGAATATTTTCTCCGCACAGAAATTCATCGTTGACCTCATACGTTCTCGGATCATTCTGGTAATGGAGCAGAAGCGGGCGTATCACCGGAAGTCCGGTTGTTTCCTCATTATGCAGAATATCATATAAATACGGAAGCAGCTGGTATCTGAGTTTGATATATTTTCTGTTTATAGATTCTGTCTGCTCATCGAACGCCCATGGTTCCTGATCACGTGTAAAAATGCTGGAATGGTTACGGAAAAGCGGTGTAAAAGCACCAACCTGAACCCAACGTGAAAGCAGTTCTGCTGTGCAGTCAAAACCAAATCCTCCAACATCTGTTCCACAAAAGCTGATGCCGCTGAGTCCAAGATTCATCAACATGGGCAATGACATTCTCAAATGTTCCCAAAGACTCTGATTATCACCTGTCCAGACCGTAGAATATTTCTGAGTTCCGGCATAGCAAGCTCGTGTAATCACAAATGGACGTTTGTCAGTGGCTTGCTTGATGCCCTCATACGTTGCTTTGGACATATAATGCCCGTAAACATTGTGAATTTCCCGGTGATCCGTTCGGACACCGTCATTGTTGAATGAAACATCATCAGGCAAAGGACCATTGAAGCTTGCCGGTTCATTCATATCATTCCAGATGCCTGCTACACCTGCATCAGTCATAATTTTTTGATTGGTTGCCCACCACTTTCTGGCTTTTTCATTTGAAAAATCAGGATAGAGCGCATCCCCAGGCCAGACCTTGTTCACATAAGGAATGCGATCCTTGTCTGTGGCAAAATAGTGGTTTTCGATCCCTTGGTCATAAATACTGTAGCCCTTGTCTTTCTTGACACCCGGATCAATAATGGTGACAACCTTAAACCCCTTCTCTTTCAGTTCTTTCAACGTTTTTTCTGGATTTGGAAACTGTTTATTGTCCCAAGTAAAAACCCGGTATCCATCCATGTAGTCAATGTCTAGATAAAGCACATCGCAAGGGATATCTTTTTCTCTGAAGGTGTCTGCAATTTCGCGGAGCCTATTCTCAGGTGCATAGGACCAGCGGCACTGTTGGTAGCCAAGCGTCCATAGCTGGGGCAATGGCGCCGTTCCCGTCAGATACGTATACCCCCCTACCACTTCTTTGACTGAGGGACCGTATATAAAATAGTAATCAAGATTCCCATCTACCGCTCCAAAAAAGTAATAGTCACTATTTTCTTTTCCCATATCAAAAACCGATTCAAAGGTGTTATCGAAGAAATAGCCAAATGACTGTTTTTCTTTCAAAGCAATAAAGAATGGAATTGATTTATACATTGCCTCAAAGCTCTCGACATGCGGAGAAGGATCATCCGTGTTCCACATTTTATAATGGTAACCTTTTTTGTTCAGATGGCCCGTTTTGTCCCCGAGGCCATAAAAAAACATATCTTTCTCCATCTTCTTCCTGATTTTAATGTTCAGCTTATTTCTTTCGTCCTCAAGTTTGTGGCCTTCTTCGGCAGCCACGGCGAGGCCATCCCCTGAGCCCCTGCGAATGAACGGAACCGCGTCTCCTCTATAATCCTCACTAAGCACTGTTCCCTTGTGATCAAAAATCGTGACAAAGAATCCATCTGCGATATCGATCACCAATTTTTCCGTTCGAATGATTAGTTTTCCGTTCGAATAATGAACTGCAACTTGCCCCGGTACCGGTACCAACTGCTCAATCGCTTTTGACTTTCTGCGCTCACAAGCGATTGAAGCAAAAAAATTTACGATGGATGGTGTAATAACCTGAATGATGACCTCAATTTGCTCGAATCCAATGATAATTTTGTTTCCCTGCTGCTTATGACTTTTGATTTTACCAAACATAAAATTCCTCCGTTCTATGATGGTTTAAGCTTACTATTATTCTCTTTTTATAGGTGTTACGTGACACCTTTAGGAACTTATATTAGCATACAATTAAAGCGTTTTCAATATTGAAACCCACCATATTTTAGTCGGTGTTCGTCTACTCGTTTGAAATGGCTTGGTGTATTAAACAGGTACCGTGCTGTTTTGAATAACAAGTTCTACGTCCAGCAATATATTTGTCTTTCCAGATGCTTTCTGATGAATCTCTCGCATCAAATACTTAATGGTTAACTTCGCCTTTTGTCGAACATCTTGACCTATAGTTGTTAATTTTGGTCGACATTGTTCTGAAAAAATATTGTGATCAAATCCTGTTATTGAAAGCTCTTCAGGGATACGAATACCATTGTCTTGAAAAATATTCATTGCATCCACCGCAAGATAATCCGAAGTAAATACAAGACCAGAATAGTCCTTCAAACGAGTTCTAACTAGATTGACTAAGTAATCATGGCGCTGCTTTACGTGGTAATCCAACCCGAAAAAATCATGATTATGAAATTTTATATTTGCCTCAGTTAATGCTTGTTTGTAGCCAGCAAACCGCTGTTCATCAACTCCGGATAAATGATTTCCGTCAGCGCAAAAGCCAATCTTCTGATGACCTAGTTCAATCAGATAGTTTGTCACATCATAACCGCCCTCAAAATCTTTAAGTCCGATGTTAATATAATCCTTGTTGATCTTTTTTTCATCAACGTATGTATCAATAAAAGCGATTGGTTTCTGCGTCTGTTGAATGAATTTCTCGGCATCCTCAGGAAGTGCACCTAAAATCACCAATCCTTCAATATCCCATGCAGAAGTAAGTTTCAGACTTTCCGACACACTTCCTGAAGTATACAGCATCATAAAATAGCCATTCATGCGAATCTGCTCTTCCAAATAACCAATAATCTGATTGAAAAATGGATCGGAAATAATATTGATCTCTGAACGGCGGGAATAATTTAATATAACACCAATGATTTTCGAACCGTGACGGCCTAAAATTCTCCCACCCATATTAGAGACATAATTATTTTCTCTCAATGCTTTCTTAACCTTTTCATAGTTCTCTGCTGATACTTTATTCTTTCGTTCATGAATGACATTAGAAACTGTTGTCGGGCTTACCCCTACAATTTCAGCAATCTTTTTTATCGTAATCATGTTGGACCAGCCTTTCGTTGACCGTTTACATTAGCTAATGCCTGTTAGCAACATCATTTACTATTCTCGTCGTTATTCATTTTTAAATGTTTCCATTAATTTGTTGTAGACAGTATGATAGGGTTAGTTTAGAAGAAATTTGGCTCTTATTCAATATCAATTCATAACCGGGAACTAAAAATCATCGAGGTTGTTGTACCGACATAGCTCCAAACTTCTTCATGTTGGTACAATCATACAGTAAAAGGGCATCATTTCTTCGCTTTTTGTGAAGAATGATGCCCTTCTAGTTCTACAGTATCCCTGAAATCCTTAGGATTACTTTTCTATGATCTGTTCCATTATGCTTCGTATTTCTTAAATACAAGCGTCGCGTTATGTCCGCCGAACCCAAATGAGTTGCTGAGTACGACTTTAACATCTTTTTTCAATGCTTCATTTGGCACATAGTTCAAATCACAAGTTTCGTCAGGAGTCTCATAGTTAATCGTTGGAGGAACAATTCCTTCTTCCATCGCTTTGATGGAGAGAATCGCTTCCACACCGCCTGAAGCTCCTAGCAAGTGGCCAGTCATCGATTTGGTAGAACTGATCGCCAAATCATAGGCTCCTTCACCAAACACTGCTTTGATCGCTTTCGTTTCCGTTGAATCATTTGCATCTGTGCTCGTGCCATGAGCGTTCACGTAATCCACCTGGTCAGTGGACAAATCAGCATCATCTAAAGCCATCTGCATAGCGCGGATGGCACCTTTTCCATCCGGATCCGGCCGAGTAACATGGAATGCGTCACTAGTGGCACCATAACCTGCAATTTCTGCATAGATATGCGCGCCGCGTTTTTGGGCAGATTCCAGTGATTCAAGGAGAAGTACACCGGCGCCTTCACCCATGACAAATCCGTCACGATTTTTATCAAATGGGCGGCAAGCATTATTCGGATCTGGATTTGTTGAAAGAGCGCGAGCTGATGAGAAACCGGCGAATGACATATTCGTCAATGGGGCTTCACTTCCCCCGCAAAGAATTGCATCATTGTCTCCACGCTGAATCGCCTTGTACGCACTCCCGATCGAATCGGTACCTGTCGCACAAGCGGTGACAGTACATGAATTAATGCCCTTTGTACCGAGCAAAATGGAAACCTGTCCTGACGCCATATCAGGAATCATCATCGGCACAAAGAATGGGCTGACACGCCGAAAACCTTTTTCAATAGCAACACGCAGTTCTTTTTCATAGGTTTCCATGCCACCAATGCCCGATCCAATCCAGACGCCCGTCCGTTCTGCATTTGAATCATCTATTGTGTAATCTGCATCTTTAACCGCCATCTTCGCTGCCGCAACAGCAAATTGAGAAAAGCGGTCCATCCGAATTGCTTCTTTGCGATCAACATACAATTGAGGATCAAAATCTTTTACTTCACCAGCAACCTTTGCCCGAAAATCATCGGGATTTACCCGTGTAACAATACCAATGCCTGATTTGCCGGCAATCGCATTCGTCCAAGTAGTCGCAACATCGTTGCCAAGTGGTGTTACCGCTCCTAATCCGGTCACAACGACTCTTCTTTTCATTCAATTCTCTCCTTACTATAGGGTATAACTGCCAACTTATAAAATAGGAATATAAAAATGCATTTTGCACACTTTAAGTTATTTGCCCCATTTAAGTGTTAGGGCGCCCCAGGTTAGTCCGCCGCCAAAGCCTACCATGACGAGTAGATCTCCATCTTTAATTTGCCCTTCTTCAACTGCGTCTATTAAAGCAAGCGGAATAGAAGATGCGGACGTATTCCCATATTTTTGAATCGTTTTTATCATTTTGTCTTCCGGAATCTCCAATCGTTCTCTTGAAGCTTCCATAATCCGGATATTTGCTTGATGCGGAATCAAATAATCAATATCCTCTTTCTTGAGACCGGCTTTTTCAACAACGTTAACAGCCGACTCACCCATCTGGCGAACGGCAAATTTAAAGACCTCCCGGCCATTCATCTTGATAAACCTGTCATCTTGATATAAATATTTGCCGCCGCTGCCATCAGCACCTAATTCAAAGGAAAGGATCCCCTTACCATCAGAAACCTGGCCCATAACCGCTGCTGCTGCCGCATCGCCGAAGAGTACGGCAGTGCCTCGGTCATCCCAGTCAGTAATCTTAGAAAGCTTTTCCACACCGACAACCAGAACATGTTGAAATGTCCGGTTATCAATAAACTGTTTTGCTGTAACCATTCCATAAATAAAGCCAGAGCAAGCTGCGCTTATATCCATCGCCGGAATATGTCTGGCTCCTAATTTGTCCTGCAACATACAAGCGACTGAAGGAAAAGGATGATCCGGTGTGACCGTTGCGACAAGAATCAGATCAATATCTTTGGCTGTCAGTCCGGCATTCTTTATTGCCTGTTCGGCTGCCGCAAATGCCATATCCGATGTATTCGTATTATCATCAGCAATCCGTCGTTCTTCAATACCTGTTCTTGTCCGAATCCATTCATCGGAAGTGTCCATAACTTTCTCTAGATCGATATTTGTAACCACACGTTCGGGAACAAATTTGCCCATTCCCAATATTCCTGCGGACATCCGCAATTCCCCTCTCAAAAACTTAACAGTATATATAATGACTTGGTATCAATATAATACATCAAAAAACATTTGTCCAACAAACGTCCGGATCGTAGGAGGCAGTCGGATGCATGAAATCGCCTTCGCATCGGGCGAATGAAACACACATTCAATCACTTGAGGGCATAAGATACAGTAAGAAAATCTATCGATTCACCAGATTGTGAAGGGGGGAAACCTTGATGCAAACAGGCCCAAATCCAAGAGACAGTCACTTTGATCCTTTTACTTATCTGATGTTCGGCTCACAGATACCGCCGGCTCAGCCGACTCAAACATTCCAGCCGCCACAAGCATTCTATCAAAACGGTGGCTGGCAATCAAGCGGAATGCAAATGCCGCCAGCTCAGCCGATGCAACCCATGCAACCGGCCCAACCTGGATTCTTAAAACCATTTCTAGGTCAGGATGGCCATATTGACGTAGGTAAAATGATGAATGGTGCAAGCCAGCTGATGACCGTCATCAACCAGACAGCACCAGCAATCAAGCAACTGTCTCCATTGCTTAACTTCTTTAAGAAATCATGATGAGCTTCGAACCGAAGAAGAACTGATCGAGAAAACCTCCTGGTCTCGTCAGTTCTTTTTCTGTGCTTACATAGTCAGTTCGAGAAGGAGGACAAAGGAGAGGTTTACAGGCTAAGAACGCAACATCCTGTTGCAACGCCTGCACTAGCCCATCCTGGGCGTCGCAAGAAGGTCAAGGAAACGCAGCTNGGTTTACAGGCTAAGAACGCAACATCCTGTTGCAACGCCTGCACTAGCCCATCCTGGGCGTCGCAAGAAGGTCAAGGAAACGCAGCTTCGAGCACCGGAGCGTATGCGAATAATACGTGAGGAGCGGAAAAGCAAGTTGACACAGAGATTCGCCGGTAATTTTTTCCGGACTTTTCGAACATCCTCTTACAGCCATGTTTTGTATCGATCCGGAAGCAGACCCCTGATTTTTTCATTAACTTGTGCATCGGGCTGCTGTCCACTTTTATAATGCACGACATCAAGACCTACATGATCAATTTCCAATAACCCGTTTATAAGTGCAGCAATAGACTTCCCTTTTTTGCGATCCGCCAGCAGATTGAGATCAGTGCGAAAAATGATGGCCTCTTTTCTCCTGATTTCCCGCAACAAATGGACAAAGAAAAGTTCCATTTTATTTGCGGCATTTCCAATTGCCGAAACAGGATGAACCGGTACTTTATCTCGCAGCGACGCGTCAGATTCTCCGAGCACCTCAAGTGAAGAAAGAAACAAGAGATTATGAATAGATGTAGAGGAAGCTAGCGTGTTTCTTATCTTATCCTTTAATACCTTATTTCGTTCGCTATCCAACCTGAACGTATCGGCAATAACCATACCCCCGAAGCTGTTCTCTCCTTTTTGTCGTTCACTACGAAACAATACGTTGCGCCCCAAAAAGAATTCGTTCTCTTCCTCCTGTTCCACTTCCTTGGTAGATACAGCTGAACTTACGGACATAACATATACGCCTTCTTCCAGAAGACGTTCCGATATAGGAAATCCAAAGGGTGAGAGCCCGCCAAAGATTAATGCCTGTTCCATGATCATTCCTCCAACACTAAGATGTGCCAAGTATCAGTTGCGCGTTTGCTTTCAATCCTATGCCTAGGCAACTACAATCATCACCCATGAGGTAAAATCCGTAATATTAACATCCGTGCAAATAAAAAATCAGAGCGGAAGGTATGCTTACTACTCTGATTTCATCAATACTTCTTTTATTCTGAAAGCCCGAGCGCGATTCTCGCGTAACGTGACATACGCTCTTTCGTCCACGGCGGATCCCAAACAAAGTTCACTTCGACTTCATTGACTTCTTCAATTTCACCAAGCGTCCGCTTTACATCGTAGGAGAGCGTAGCGGAGAGAGGACATCCCATAAATGTCAGAGTCATCGTCACAACTACATTATTTTCTTCATCTATATCCACACCATACACAAGGCCGAGATTGACAATATCCACACCAAGTTCCGGATCGATAACGTCTTCCAGTGCCTCGAGTACGCGATCTTTCAATTCTTCATTAGAACTGTTTTCAGCCATTTAAACCCCTCCTTCCTCACGCTGACTACATTCAGTATACCCGATTGCATGGTGTATTTCATCCTTCAAGAATCTTTACGAGCCTTTCCCAGCAAACATGTATATAATACAAGAAGAAATTCTTGCTCAGGAAAGGAAATCAACGATGCAATTTAAAGCAACTTCTACACCAAATCCAAACGCCATAAAATTCACTACCGATCAGGCTATATTTGCCGGACGAATTGAAATAACAAAGGAATCGAAGCCAGAGTCCCTACTGTTAAAACATCTAATGGCAATCGATGGTATTGACAATTTGTTTTGCTATAACGACTTTCTTACGGTCTGTAAGTTGCCTTCAGTTGAGTGGAATCAACTTATTCCACAGATCGAGACTGTACTTGGTCAAATAACTTATTCCAAGAGTCAATAAGTCTTCTTTTTCTGACAGAAATTGAGCTTATTTAACACTATTCATCCGAATTACAATTGAGTCTCATGATTATCCGATAATCCCAAACTTAGCACCTGTCATAATTTTATCGGTAACAGAGGCATTAAAATGAGCCATAACTCACCGATCCATACAAACTGCCCAATAAAATCCTTAATGAATCAGACAATTTGACATTTCTATTTGTAACCGGTTTCACTACAATGGTAGTATCAGATGAGAAGGAAGTGGGAAATTTGGCTGAGCTTTCATTACAACATATTTATAAAATTTACGATAACGATGTTACTGCTGTTACCGATTTTAACCTCAATATTGCTGACAAAGAATTTATCGTCTTTGTTGGCCCTTCAGGCTGTGGAAAATCTACCACTTTACGCATGGTTGCAGGACTTGAGGATATTTCAAAAGGAGAATTATTCATTGACGGTAAAAAGATGAATGATGTCACCCCTAAGGATCGCGATATCGCAATGGTTTTTCAAAACTATGCACTTTACCCGCATATGACTGTTTTTGATAACATGGCATTTGGGCTTAAGTTGCGTAAAGTGCCCAAGGATGAAATTAAAAAAAGTGTAGAGCATGCTGCAGAAATTTTGGGAATTAAAGAGTACTTAGACAGAAAGCCGAAGGCATTATCAGGTGGGCAAAGACAGCGTGTCGCTTTAGGCCGAGCAATCGTTCGTAACGCAAAAGTCTTTCTGATGGACGAACCGCTGTCAAATCTCGATGCTAAACTTCGTGTACAAATGCGTGCAGAAATTGGTAAACTTCATCAGGAACTTCAAGCAACCATGATTTATGTTACTCATGATCAAACAGAAGCAATGACAATGGCTTCCCGAATCGTTGTCATGAAAGATGGGGTCATTCAACAAGTGGGTACCCCAAAAGAAGTATACGACAATCCCGAAAATCTATTTGTCGGCGGCTTCATTGGTTCACCGCCAATGAACTTTTTCCACGGAAAACTTCAAGATAATCATTTTATCGGTGATGGCATTGACATCCTTATACCTGAAGGAAAATTAAAAGTGCTTCGCGGTCATGGAGTACTTGATCATCCAATAATCATGGGAATCCGTCCTGAGGACATTCATGACGAACCTGTATTTATTGAATCCAATCCTAATAGCGTGATTCACGCAAACATCATCATCGCAGAATTAACCGGTGCAGAATTTATGCTTCACTCCCAAGTAGGCAGCCATCAATTCGTGGCTCGTGTTAATGCACGTACGCAATATCAGCCACAAGAAAAAGTTAAATTTGCGCTTGATGCCAATAAAACTCATTTCTTTGATCCTGATACCGAAAAATCACTAACAAAAATTTAATGAATCACTGAAAAAGCGATCACAATGTTAAATCCGACAGAAGAGGATAATCTACCATCTTCTCTCGGATTTTTCAGTTCATCAGAATTTCCAATTATTTATAGAGATGACATATATGCGATGGTTAAGCCATCCATCTTTCTAAGAGAAATTCCAGTTGCTTCGTAGAACTTGTCCATACGATATTGAAGCGTATTTCGGTGCATATACAAATGTTTCGCTGCAAGGCTTATATTTTCCTGGTATTCCCAGATGGCATGAATAATCGTAACCCAAGTATCATCTTCAGCAATTATCTTACGTATGTCTTCCAAGGTGGAATATTTATTGAGATGGGGTTTGAGCAGTGAAAAAAGCTCGGATTCGACACAAGTCACATTCTTCACATTAGCTTTTGCAATAGTCTTTTCAAACAGATGAAGTTCCTCTACGAAGATTTGTTTGAGTTGTGGTGAAACCGTATGCCTTAATCCTATTTGAAAGGAACATTTTACTGTAAAATCATTCGCAAGAGTATTGGCAATCGCATCTAATTCCCCCTCAGAGAGTAGTACGGTCTGTTCAACGATGAATCCTCTTTGTGATGAGAGATAGACAAATGACGTATTGGAATCAAAGAACCCTTTCAAAGCATCATGCCATTCAAGCCGGTCAGCGTTATTCAAGGGTAGGTTTAGGTGAAAATAAATGATTCTTATTTTCCTGTTTTCATCTGTATGGTTGAATGCATGATCATTAATCAATAAATCATACCAATATTGAGAAGCCGGTGAATAATTTGGAGGTGTTTCTTCACTAAGCAACGTTTCTATTAATATACGTTCTCGATCGGTCAATTTTTCCAATGGAATGGCAATGTAATATGGTTTGTTATAAAAATAGATTGTTCCCCTTTCAGGTTGAAACGGTATTTTTTTGTATAATGTACCCGGATAATTTGCGATCAATTGTTGAATATTCAATTGATCCCCTCCTCTCTCTGATTCTCAATTTATGTTAAATATTCATACCTAATTAATCATAATCATCCCAAAAAGCTGTATTCATACTCTCTTATGAATACAGCGCTATGACCTGTGAACTTGGTCATTTAATTCTATTATTATCTATGCTTGAAATGAGAAAACAGGGCGTCTATGGTCAATTCCGTTGTCGATGCAACACGAAAATGAGCACCAATATTTTCTGGAACGCCTACACCTACAGCGAACATTCCGGCAGCAAGGATGGATTCAATACCTGCAACAGAATCTTCAATACCCGCACATTCTTTTGGATCAATTCCTAACTGCGCTGCTGCCGTCAAAAATATTTCCGGATCTGGTTTTCCTTTCTGGAGCTTGGCAGGATCAACAACTGAGTCAAAGAAAGTATCAATCTTCAGTCGTTCAAGAATAAACGGGCCATTTTTACTTGCAGAAGCAAGCGCAATTTTTATTCCTTTTGACCGTAAGGCTGTTAACAATTCACTAATTCCAGGAAGTAGCTCTTTGGGTGTAATCCCTTGGATTAACTGCTTATAATCGTTATTTTTTTGTTCCGCCATCTGTTCAAGTTGAATCGATGTAAAATGATGATTTGACAGACCACCATATTCTAGGATCCTTTTGAGTGAATCCATTCGTGAAACACCCTTGAGTCGTTCATTAAACCGCTCATCTATTGAAATACCAAGCGTTGATGCAAGACGTTTCCATGCCTGAAAATGATATTTTGCAGTGTCAGTAATTACACCATCCAAATCAAAGAGTACTGCTTGCATCATCTACACGCTCCTCATGATCAGGAATGTTAACCGCAAATTGATGATCAAGATTAATATGCTGCCCATAGACTGTGATTGGTAATGGATCTCCTGACAGTAATTCCAAAGTGATTCGCTTACCCGTAACATTCACTTTGATTAAACGGCTGCGGTAATTAATTTTGAAAGCATAGGATGTCCAGCCATCAGGTAGGAAAGGCGATAACGACAGTTTTTCACCATAAGTTCTCATCCCTGCAAATCCTTGAACAATCGCAAGCCAGCTCCCAGTCATCGATGTGATATGCAACCCATCTTCGGTATCATTATTATAATTGTCTAGATCTAGTCTTGCTGTTCGCTGATAAAGTTCGAGTGCTTTATCTTTCTTACCAAGCTCCGCGGCCAAAATCGCATGGACGCACGCCGACAAACTGGATTCATGAACAGTGAGCGGTTCGTAAAAATCAAAGTTCTTCTCTTTTTCTTCTATAGTATAGTGATCATTCAAAAAGTATAAGCCCTGAAGAACATCTGCTTGTTTGATATAACACGACCGAAGAATCCGATCCCATGACCAGTGCTGGTTAATCGGGCGTTGATCAGCAGGAATGGCAGATACAGGTTTAATGTCTTTATCAAGAAATGTATCATGTTGGACAAAAATGCCCAGTTCTTTGTCTTGCGGATAATACATCCGCAAGACAATATCTCTCCAATGAGCGATCTCCTGATCGGATAAATTTAGCGTATTGTATTTTTCTTTGCTGATCGATTCAAGTGCGTCAATTGTATACCCGAGTGTCCAAGCTGCCATCGTATTTGTATACCAGTTGTTGTTCACGTTATTTTCGTATTCATTAGGTCCGGTGACACCATGAATCATATATTTTTGAGCACGTTCTGAAAAATGAACCCGATCTGCCCAAAAACGACTAATCCCGACCAGAACGTCAATACCAGCCTCTTCAATATAAGCTTTATCACCTGTGTAATTAACATAATTGTAAATAGCGTAAGCGATGGCGCCATTTCGATGAATTTCTTCAAAAGTAATTTCCCATTCGTTATGACACTCCACACCAGTGAACGTAACCATTGGATAAAGAGCACCTTGTAATCCTTGCTGTTTCGCATTGTGATAAGCACCATCTAATTGCTTATATCGATAAAGGAGCAGCTGCTTGGTTACACTCGGATCTGCTAATGCCAGATATAAAGGAACCGCATAGGCTTCCGTATCCCAGTATGTGGCACCACCGTATTTTTCACCAGTGAAACCCTTAGGTCCAATATTCAAACGGTCATCCTCTCCGTAATAGGTAGAAAAAAGCTGGAACAGGTTAAATCGAATCCCCTGCTGTGCTTCATCATCCCCTTCAATGGAAACATCCGCCTTATTCCATCGATCTTCCCAAGCTGAGCGATGCTCTTCTTTTAGCTCATTATATCCATGGGACAACGCTTGAGCTAACAATTCTTCTGCGCGAGTCATCAGCAAGGATTGATCATAATCTCTGCTTGTTGTCACT
This sequence comes from Sporolactobacillus laevolacticus DSM 442, assembly GCF_000497245.1. Taxonomy (GTDB): domain Bacteria; phylum Bacillota; class Bacilli; order Bacillales; family Sporolactobacillaceae; genus Sporolactobacillus; species Sporolactobacillus laevolacticus. Next base: position 174,254 of record NZ_AWTC01000003.1, on the reverse strand, counting down.
GTAATGAGCTTATCCAACGTCGCCTTTTCACCGATTTTCAGATGATACGTGTACTCATGAGCTACATATAGATTTTTTTGAAAAATTGTTTTTTCTGCTTGTTGGTCCGTTTGTATACCCATTGAGGCGCAAACCGAGAAAACAGGAACACCAAATGAATTATCAATGGTTCTAACCGTAAGACCTGAATAGTCTTCGTAAGACTTTCGATCAGTCTCTAACCAGAACATTTCGTCATAATTCGAATCTTCATTTCGTACATGAGCATCAAGGAACGGAACCATTTTGACTGTAACATTTTCCGTTAATGCAGTTACTTGAAAACGTATAGCACAAATTTCTTTGTTTACAGCACTCAAAAAACGTTCTGTCTTAACTTTAACTTTTTTATTATTTTTTGAGACAAAGTAAGAACGATGCAATATCCCTTCATGCATATTCAGTTCAAGATAAAAATTCTCAATCTGATCTTGATAAAGATCCACTTCTTCTCCATCAATGAACAATTTAATCCCTATAAGATTCACAGCGTTAATCACTTTGCCAAAATACTCAGGATAACCATTTTTCCACCAGCCTACCCGTGTTTTGTCTGGATACCAAACTCCAGCAATATACGTTCCCTGGTGGTGATCACCAGAATAAGTTTCTTCAAAGTTGCCTCTCATGCCCATATAGCCATTGCCGATAGAAGTCATACTCTCTTGCAAGCGGATGTGCTCTTTATTTAGGTGTTGGGTTGCTAGTTTCCACCCATCAATATCGAATAGCCTTAAATTGCTCATTTACTCTCATCTCCTAGTACTGTCAAATGCCGGTTTATAACTTTTCGGTTGTTTTGAAAATGAGTTTTCCAAAATACAAGTGAAATAACTAGAACAAGCCCTATCGATTGAATCATAATAAGGGATCCATAATCGAATGAAAACAAAGATAGAAACAGTGCTGCGATTGATGGCCACCCTGCTGACGTAATTACGATTGCTGCAGCTTCGCGTAACGACCGAATATCCGATATCTTCGAATACTTTGTTAGCCATAGAATGAAGGTCATGGCACTCATAAGAATGATGTTAGAAACCAGCAAAGCTGCAAAACTAAGCAGTGATACAACAGTTACATAGATCGGCTTATATTGATCCATCCATAGTTCGGAAACAAGCATCTTAACGCCATCCTTGTGTCCTGTTAATGATAGATCCTTGTGTTTCGGATAGTCGATCACAAATCCATATCCGTTTTGATCGGTAAGAATCAAATGATGTTTTTGGAAAACTAAAACACTCTTATATCTACTAACGCTGTGATGGTACCGACTTCCTGAAACCTTTAGCGTATTTTTGGGATCCGTAGCGACAACCACACGATTGTCAACCATTTTTTTAGTTTCAGCAGCACCTGTTAATTCGCCTTCTTTAATCGCTCCATCCAAGCGAACATTTCCAGTAATTGTCCGGTCTACGGTCGGTGCAACCAATGATAAAGGAGCTTGTGTAACCGATGAAAGATGTATTGAAATCGGCATCATTAAGCATCCATTGATGAACAGGAACAAGAAGACAAGTTTCCACCATTGAAAGCGAGTTCGCTCCTCAAAAATGCGCTTCAGACTACTCATTGATACGAGATAATTAATTGGGAATCCTTTTTCTTTTATCATCACATTCTCACCTTGCACACATTATATTTCTTTTACCCACTACGATGATCATACGCTCGATTATTATCCTTTCGTTCCCCCTGCTGTCAATCCGCTTTGGAAATTCCGTTGTAGGAGGAAAAATAAAATAACGATTGGAATTGAGATTAGGAACGAACCCGCCGCGAACATGGCAACACGTTGATTGGTCGGATCAGCGATGAACTGCTGTAGTCCAACAGCAACCGTCATATTTTCTGGTGATCGAAGTAGAAACGCTGATAACAAATAATCGCCAAATGGGCCCATAAATGCCCAAAGTGCCTGAACAGCAATCATTGGCATGGCTAGTGGTAAGTTAATTTGCCATAAGATACGTAAGTGACCGGCACCATCAATGCGTGCGGATTCATCCAAATCACGCGGTATCGTGTCGAAGTAGCCTTTCATCAACCAGGTATTCATTGGAATACCCCCGCCAACATAGACCATAGTTAGGAACCAATATTGATCAAGACCGTTGATAATCAGTCCAAGCACGAAATATGCAGTGAGTGCTGCCATCGTCGGAACCATTTGAATGACTAGAAAAAAGATTAACCCATTTTTTCTTCCTTTAAATCGATAACGACTATACGTGTAGCCTGCGAGTGTGACAATGATGACTTGAATAATCATCGTTGAAACTGCAATAATCATAGTATTCTTAAACCACGTCAGATAGAGGGTCTGAGTAAAAAGTTGCTGAAAATTGGCCAATGTCCAATGCATGTGCAAATCGAGTGTAAATGCAGTCAAATCACTAGCGTTAAATGCAGATTGAACCGTGATTAGTAATGGGTATATGATAATAATGCTGAGCACGATCAGAAACAGATAGGTCAAGAACCGACTGAAAAAACGATTAAATTTTGTACTGCTAAGTATGCCTCTCATATTACATCATCTCCTCATTACTGAAAGCATGCGTTTTCTTGAAAGTGAGTAATGACACACCGATGACAATAATTGATATGACAATAGTCACTGCCGAAGCCAATGCATATTGAGGTGATGTTCCCGTTGTTAGTTTGTAAATCCAGGAGATCAAAATGTCGGTAGAACCTGCACCGCCGCCAACATCTCCCGGTCCTCCTGAGTTGAACAAATAGATAATCGAGAAATTGTTAAAGTTGAATGTATATTGAGTAATAAACACAGGTGCAGTGGCAAACAAGATCATTGGCAGTGTAATTTTTGTGAATTTCTGAATGGCGTTAGCACCATCGATATTGGCCGCTTCATAGAGATCATCTGGAATTGATTGCAATACTCCTGTCACCATGACAAATATATAAGGAAATCCTAGCCATGTTTGAATCATAATCAATGCGGTTTTCGTCCAGAACGGGTCTGTTTTCCATGGTATGTCTGAAACTTGAACGAATGGGATATAATTTAATAAACCTAAGACCTGTTGATTGATCGCACCAATACTATCATTAAACATGTTTGAAAAGCTCATAATGGTGACAAACGCCGGTATCGCCCAAGGCAGAAGAAAAATGATGCGGAAAAATTTCTTGCCAATGATAAACTTTTGATTTGTGATCACGGCTGTCAGTATACCAAGAGTAATTTGTCCTGTTGTCGCCAGAAGCGTCCAAATGATCGTCCAGCCGAGCACACTCACAAATGTCGAACGGTACGCACTTAGAAAGAACATATTTACAAAATTCTGCAACCCTACCCAGTCAATAAGTTTTGCCGGAGGAATATGATAAAAATCATAATTTGTAAACGCCATCAATAGAGTTACCAAAACCGGAAACACAATGACAAATAACATAACAAAATAAGCAGGGATTGTGAGCAAATAAGGAAATCCATTTTCCCAAATATTTTTTAACATCGAGCGTGCAGAACGATTGACATAGCCCAATGTATTGTATTGCTTAGCCACTTGCCTTGCATCACTCACATTAAGTATGAGTACCATCAAAAAGACAAAGGTGATAATGATTTGTAATGTTCCTTTTACAAGTAAGAAAAGGGAATGGTCCCGAATTGGAACCGTTCCCAATGTGACAAAATCTTGAAAAGCAGGTATCCCAATAGTGACAAGTTCAATTAAAAATGCAATGGTTACAGCAAGAAAAGCAAATCCTTTTAGCTGCTGACCATTATACATTTGTCCTAATCCGGGAATGAGGGACAACAAACCTGCTTTCCTAACACTTTTTTTCTTAATATTTTGACTTTCCATGGTGTTCCCCTCACTTTGATCGAAGCTTAATTATTTATCTTTGTATTTTTGTGCGATTGTTTTGTGCAATGAAGACACAGCATCGTCAAGAGTTTGTTTTGGTGATTTTTTTCCTGAAGCAGAGTTGAACATAGCTGGTTCCATTGTTGTCCATACTTCAGCCATTTCTGGAATATTTGGCATTGGAACGGATGAGTCATACTGCTGAATAACAGCCTTTGCAAGCTCGTCTTCGCCGTTGTTGACCTTTGCTTGTGCATCAGGATTGACCGGAATTTCATTTGCATCTTTATAGAACTTATAAGCATTCGTTGCATTTGTTGCATACGTCAGCCATTTCTTTGCGAGGCTAGGATTCTTTGTGTAGGCAGAAGCAACCCAAGCCTTGCCACCTGCGAATGGTTTATATTCCTGACCATTTGGCAATGTTGGAATTTTGGCAACTCCAAAATTAATTTTCGATTTCTTATAAACGGATGCTTGCCATGGTCCATCGATTACTGCACCGGCTTTTCCTTTAACAAATTGATTGGTTACAAAATTGCCTGAAGCTTTCACATCCTGCATACCTTTAGGCCATACTTTTTGGAACCAATGTGTGGCATAAGTCAATGCCTTAAGCGATCCATCATTGTTCAGCCCAATATCCTTTGGATTGGCACCGTTATTGCCAAATACATAACCTCCGTAACCAGCATAAAGACCGTATGCAAAATAGAAATCAGTCCATTTTACCAGGAAACCCGTGTTTTTGCCGGATTCAGATGAAAACGCAAATCGTTTGTCTTTTGCTAACGCTTCCAAATCTTTGAATGTTGTAGGGGCTTTCTTAACCAAATCTTTGTTGTAGTACAGAACTAGCGCTTCAATAGTCAGCGGAACACCGTAGTATTTCTTTCCATATTGAACTTGGCGATGTCCTTTTTCATTGAGGAAGTTGAGCATGCTCTTGTCAACTTCGAGTAATTGACCTTGTTGACCAAGACCACCAACACGATCATATGGAGCAAGCATGACATCAGGAGCCTTACCCGCTGGTCCGTCTAGAGTCAGTGCAGTTAATTGATCGAACATCGGTTTCTTAACAACTTTAACCGTAACGTTATTTTCTTTTTCGAACTTTCCTTTAATGCTGTTCACGAATTCAGCATAAGCTGCGTTTGCTGAATCAACGGAAACGGTCAACGTTTTTTTTGCACCGTTACCGCCGCTTGATCCTCCTGAGCCACATGCCGCCAGTGTGAACACGAGCCCAAAAATAAGGATAGCAGATACTATTTTTTTGATGTATTTCATTTCTCTTTCCCTCCCTTTGATCTTACAAGTGTATTATAAGGTCTATTTGTAAACGGTTTCAATAACTGTTTTCATGTTACCGATAACAGGATATAAACCACTCAGGATTCTGTTTTGAGAACGGTAAAACCCTGTGCAGGAATGTCGATTTTTTTCATTTCGATCTCCTTGCTATTCCAAATGTCAGTATATGAGTGATCTTTTTTTAATGAAACACTGGCTTCCTTATCTCCATGATTAAAGATAAAAATCAACGACTGATTGCCTATTTCTCTACTGAAGTGCAGTACTTTCTTCGAGGAATCATTGGTATCCAACCAGTTAATGCTCCCTTGTGAAAGAATAGAGTGATAGTCATTGCGCAACTTTATTAATTTCTTTGTAAATTGAAGCATATCTAGGTCTTGCTTCTCTTCATCCCAAATCATACATTTACGGCATAACGGATCATTGCCGCCGTCAAGTCCAACTTCTGTTCCATAATAAATGCATGGTGAACCCGTGTGTACAAACAAGAATGCAAGTGCCTGCTTCACTTTTTGAGCGTCACCTTTTGCCAAGGTCAAAATTCGGGCTGTGTCATGACTGTCTAGAAGATTAAATGCCGCTTCATTGACATTCTGACTGTATTTCATAAAGTGTTCATTCAGGCTGCTGATCAATTGTGAAGAATCAGTCTTATCTTCAATAAAGAAATTAATAATTGATTTTGTTAACGGATAGTTCATCACACTGTGAAATTCATCGCCTTGAAGCCAATTCCATGCATTATGCCAAATTTCACCGACAATATACAAGTCTTCTTTCTCTTTCAGGACTGCCTGATGAAACTTTTTCCAAAAAGCATGATCTACTTCATTAGCGACATCCAGTCTCCAGCCATCGATATCAAACTCTCTAATCCAATATGTTGCAATGTCTAATAAATAGTTTTGTACCTCTGGGTTCGCTGTGTTTAATTTCGGCATGGTCGTAGTAAACCCAAAAGCATCAAAAGATAGCGACGGTTTACCATCAAAATTGCCATTTTCTCCATCGCGTACAGGGAATGAATGAATATGGAACCAATTTTTGTAGACTGATTTCTGCTCATTTTCGATGACATCCTGCCATTGCTTTGATTTACTGCCGATATGATTAAAAACGGCATCAAGCATGATCCGAATACCTCTTTTATGAGCTTCTTGAACTAATGTACGAAATGTTTCTTTGTCGCCGAAGTGCGGATCAACCGTATAATAATCCAAAGTATCATATTTATGATTTGTAGGTGATTTAAAGATTGGATTTAGGTAAATACCACTAATTCCCAGATCTTTTAAATAATCTAAACGATTAATAATTCCCTGAATATCGCCGCCAAAAAAATCATCTCGATCAGGATCTTTCGAACCCCATGGCAATACATTCTCTGGAGATCGATCGGGATCTCCATTTTCAAATCGCTCTGGAAAAATTTGATACCATACTGTTGACTTTACCCACTCTGGTGTTTTGAACAAATCAACTTCATGAATATATGGAAATTTAAAAAAGTTATCGGGAACTGAAAATGTAACCTGGTCATTTGGTAAGAATTCACGATCCCCATAGAAGACAGACGCTCCATTTGAATCTGTGAGAACAAATGCATACTGCAAACGCCGATGCTCAGGTTTAACGGCAATAAACCAATAATCATGAAGACTGGTCGTCGCACTCTTTTTCATTTCAACTCGCCCACTTACCCATCGATAATTCTCGCCGATTTTAACATTTTCATACGGATCTCCGTAGACAAGAATTACGGATTGGATATCGTCTTTCTTAGAACGTACTTTAAGATGCATTGTTTCTTTATCATAAGGATAGGCGTATGAACTGCACGGCTGATGATATATTGCTGATTTTTCCATTATTGATCCTCCTTTTCATTCTTTAATCAACACATAGCACTCATAAGGCGCTAGTCGACTCACTTCATCGCACTTGAATTTTCCTAAGTTATTCAGTAAACACGTCCATGAAGACAGATCAGGTATTTCCAGTAACTGCGGGTGATTGGAAAAATTACAGATGACAAGAGCTGTCTTCCCTACTCCCTGACGTTCATAAGCATAGATCAATTGATTTTCTATATCTAGAATTCGACATGGTCCTTCAACAAATAGTTGATGACTCGCTCTTATCTTCAAAAGTCTGCGGTAATAATTGAGAATAGAATTAGGATCATTCTCCTGCTGTTGGACATTGACCTGATGATCGTCCTTATTAACCCCTAACCATGGATGCATTTCAGAAAATCCGGAGTAAGCACTCGTGTCCCATTGCATCGCGCCGCGCGATGTGTGTTTTGATCGAAAGTACACAAGCTGCATCATCTGATCGTAGCTATACCCCAGTTTCAGAAGATGAGCAGCTGATGCTGAAAGTGCCGAATCATGATAATCTTCAACTTGTTCCAGTTTTAAACTGGTCATACCAATCTCTTCTCCTTGAAAGATAAATGGCATACCCCAATGCAGGTACATGAGTGTTGCGAGCATCTTCGCACGTTCATTACGATAGCAGCCCGGATCACCAAATCTTGAGAGCATACGTGGCATATCATGGTTATTTAGGAATAACGCAGGCCATCCTTCTTTATATAGCTCTTCTTGCCAATGCTTCATTATTTTTCGAAAAGATATTAAATCAAAATTCTCTTCCTGCCACTCTTTAGGAAGTCGGGTATCTCCGCTAAATGTAACCGCATCCAAATGTTTGAATGAAATAACACAATCAAATTCTTTGCGGTCTTGTTTGGTGTATCGTTTCGCTAATTCAACATCTGCTGAAGCAGCTTCACCAATTAAAAGACAATCGGGTTTCATTCGTTTCATTTGTTGACTGAATTCACGAATGAACGCATGTACTTTTGGTAAATTGGCATAACACGGCTCTGCAATCACAAACTCTTCATTTTGGTCAGGATTATTAAAGTCACAAAAGCTCTGATCCTTAGCCAAGTGAATGATTGCATCCAGTCGGAAGCCGTCAATCCCCTTTTCCAGCCAATACCTTGCCATTTTGTAGATTTCAGTTCTGACTCTAGGATTTTCCCAGTTAAGATCCGGCATCTTCTTATCGAACAAGTGAAAATAGTATTGTTTGGTTAAAGGTTCATAAGCCCATACACTTCCGCCAAAGAAAGACGCCCAGTTATTCGGCTCTTTACCATCCTTCCCATCTCGCCAGATATAGAAATCCCTGTACGGATTGTCAAGACTCTTTCTCGCTTCCTGAAACCACGGATGCTGATCCGATGTATGATTAACAACTAAGTCAAAAATGACTTTAAGATTTCTCTTCTTCGCTTCAACAATCAGTTGCTCCATTTCAGCATCCGTACCGAACTGCGGATCAATTGCATAATAATCACTTACATCATATCCATTGTCTACTTGAGGAGATTTAAAAATAGGATTAATCCAAATCACATTAACCCCCAAAGATTTAATATAATCCATCTTTTCTACAATGCCTTGAAGGTCGCCAATCCCGTCTCCATTAGTGTCATTGAAACTTTTTGGATAGATTTGATACACGATTGCTTTATGCCACCAAGGTTTATCCATTTACCTCACCTCCTTTACTCCTTAAAATTATCATGCGCTTTCAAAGATAACAATCACCAATTGCTCTGTTACCGCTAACAAAAATAATAAAGGCGACCCTGAATAATATGAGTCGCAATTGTCGCAGGTTTATTTACTTAGAAAAGATGACCAAACATTTACAAACAATTAAAGAAAAATCAAACAAGAATTATGAAAAATGAAAGCAACACCAAGTTAAGTTGTTGTAGAATTTCGGATGATTAGTTCAGGCTTGTATATTCGGTTTCCTTGTTTCATCCCGTCCTGATCAATTTTATCAAGTAATAGCTTAGCACACGTTTTTCCCATCTCCACAATGGGTTGGCGAATAGTCGTTAACTTTGGCTGTGCGATGCGATCCAGAAATACCCCGTCAAAACCAGTCACCATGACATCATAAGGAATATTTAGGCCGAGCCTCTGAGCTGCATGAACAACGCCAATCCCTAACCGATCCGATGCACAGACAAAGGCGATACGTTCGTGATTTTTTTGTAATACTTTTTCTGCTTCAAATTGAGCGATATGTGAACTGTTCTTCATCAGATTTATTTGAGGTAACAGCTGCTTCATCTTCATTGTTTCTTCATAACCTTCAATTCTTGAGCGCATGAACGGTTCGTCAATTTCAATACCGTAAAACAAGATTTTTTGACAACCATGATTTAAAATATGTTCCGTTACCATTTGCATTCCCTTTTTATTATCAACATCTACATAGTCATAACCTTTTTTATTTTCCCCAAACAAGATCACAGGCTGCTCAAGATGAGAAATAATATGATCATAATCCGTTTCGCGCATCCCCGTAACGATTAATCCATCACATCTCCCAATGGTGTGTGAACTGCGAGTCACAAGCTGCAGTGAGTAATGGCGCTGGTCGAGCTCTATCGCAATTCCAGCCAGCAAATTCATATAATATGGTTCAGTTGTATCCATTTCTTCTAAAATGAGCAATTTAATCACTTGAGTTCGATTATGAACAAGGGCCTGTGCAGCATAATTAGGTACATAGTTAAGTTCTTTCATCGAGTTATATACTAATTGACGTAATTCGGCTGAAACTTGTTCAGGATGGTTAATTACTCGTGACACCGTCATTTTTGAAACAACAGCTTTCCGTGCCACATCAGACAAAGTTGCCATTGCATTCCCTCGCTTCCACTCATTCCATTACAAAAATTATTATATCATCATTAATAGTAACCGTTTACATTTAATTCAAAATGATTTATGATACGTTGATGAATCGTGTATATCGTTTTCTCTATTTGGAACTTTTTGAAAAGTGAGGTGAACACCAGTGCTGAACAAGCCGCAACGGATAGGTGATTTTGCATTTTATCTTATTCATTTCAGTAACTGGTCTGATATTTGAAGACACAAACAATTAATTATCAATCCCAAACCCTTTTCAAAATCACTTGGCCCATTTTTATTGAAATCGCGCTTCGTATGGCGATGGGCATCATCGCAACATTAATGCTTGGCCGTTACTCCGACGCAGCGGCATCAGGCGTCGGCGTCGCAAATCAGCTGTTAAGTCTTTTCATCCTCATTTTTAATGTGACTTCAATTGGCGCAACGATTCTAATCGGTCAAAGTCTGGGTGCAAAACAATACCAACGTGCTGAACAGATCGCACACTCTGTCTTTTTTATGAATTTCTGGTTCGGGGTTATCGTATCCGCTGTTGTCGTCTTGTTCGGCGAGTACTTCCTAGGGTTGTTCCATTTACATGGGATGATTCTCCAAGACGGACTCTTGTTTATCCGGATTTGCGGCGCATCACTTTTTCTTGAATCACTGTCACTTGCGATGAGTGCGATTTTACGTAGTCATGGATTCACAAAAGATGCAATGATTATAACCGTTATTATGGATGGAATCAGTGTGCTCGGAAATGTGATTGCAACAAACGGTCCCTTTGGTCTTCCGATTACAGGAGTCAGTGGTGTATCCTGGGCAATGGTTATCGCTCGCGTGTTTGCCATTGTCGCACTTTCACTGGTCATTTGGAAAAGGCTGAATGTAAAATTTTCATTCAAGGACTGCTATCGCGCCAGTCGCAAGAATATCCATGATTTACTTTCGATTGGTGTCCCTTCAGCAGGGGAGATGCTTTCCTATCAATTGTCCCAATTAATCATTACAGCATTCGTTGTCATGATTGGAACCGGTGCACTTGCAGCGAGGATTTATATTCTAAATATCACGATGCTCTGCTTTCTTTTTACCGTAGCGATTGCCCAAGGAACCGAGCTTCTTATTGCTCGCTATATTGGAGGCGGGCAGTCGGAACAAGCCTATAAACGCGGAATTAAAACCGTAATAATCGCGATGGCCTCATCGACACTTGTTTCTATAATTATTGCTCTTTCAGGAGTAGTTATATTAGGCTTATTTACAACAACATCGGCAATAATCGTCATTGGGCTCCCTGTGCTTTGGATCAATCTTTTTTCTGAACCAGGAAGAGCAATCAATATCGTTTTAATGGGGTCACTAAAATCAGCAGGTGATGTCCGTTTTCCTGTGGTCATTGGCGTTGTTTCGATGTGGCTGATCGCGGTCGGATTGAGTTATTTATTGGGTGTTCATTTTGGTTTCGGATTGATCGGAATTTGGCTTGCTCAAGGAGCAGATGAATGGTTCAGAGGTCTGTTCGCCTTAAAACGTTGGCAATCTCGTCCGTGGGAACACCGCCAATCGTTCTTCTTCAGAAAAGCTGTTTCAAAATGATCAATCCTTCGTTTCTTATTATTTATGATCGTTTTACCTGACAAAGGTCCACACATTTACTGTGTGGACCTTTGCATTCATTACATTGGGTAGTTAATCAAAAGCGATAATATCCGCCTCGTTTGCGCCTACTTTTCCGCTTATCTTTAGTTCAACATGCTTTGAAGGATCAAGGTTCGTAAAGATGACCGGGCTGATCAGTGAAGGAACCTTATCTTTAATAGAAGGAATATCAAAGGTGATTAGTTTCTGACCTTTCACCACGGCATCTCCTTCCTTTACAAAATTAGTGAACCCTTCACCGTTCAGTTTAACTGTATCCACCCCGACATGAATCAATACTTCCAAACCTTCACTACTTGTAAGCCCAACCGCATGCTTTGTTGGGAACACACCGCTTACTTTTCCATCAACCGGTGATAACACGATACCTTCAGAGGGATCGATTGCAAAGCCGTCACCCATCATCTTTTCGGAGAACACTTTATCTGGAACATCCGTAATCGGCAGCAAAGTTCCTGAAATCGGCGAGCAAAAGGCTTCTGCGCCTACAGATACTGTGGCTAGTTCCGGCACAGCCGATTCAACCGTTGGCTTTGCATTTAAAGCGGCATTGGATTTCATTAATTTCTTCATTGCATCAGCAACAAACTCCACATCTGTGCCAACGATGATCTGCAGATTCTTTTTATTCAGTTTTACTACACCATGTGCACCATGATGTTTAATTGCAGTACTATCAGCAATTTGTGAATCCGCAACCGTCAAACGAAGACGAGTCGTGCAGTTATCAACATTGGTAATATTTTCCTTACCTCCGATGTCTTTGATAAACCGTGCAGCCATCACTTCATACTTATCATTAGTATCAACATCTGCTGTACTGTCTACACTTCCTTCCACAAGATCATCATCGTCCTCACGACCCGGAGTCTTAAGATTGAACCATATGATGGCAAAATAGAAGACGACAAAATAAATTGCAGCAAAGATAATACCGACGATCAGCAGCAAGAGGGGTTTTTGTGCAATCCGATAGTTGATAATGTAATCGATCGCGCCGGCAGAAAAACCAAAGCCATCATGAATGCCAAGTGCGTACGTCACCGCCATCGAGAGCGCCGTCAACAGCGCATGAATGACGTAGAGCACAGGGGCTAGGAACATAAATGAAAATTCAATGGGTTCTGTAACACCAGTTACAAAAGAGGTAAGTGCAATACCGATAAGCATGCCGCTTACTGCTTTGCGGCGTTCTTTCTTTGCCGCCGCGATCATCGCGAAGCAAGCTGCAGGTAAACCAAACATCATGATTGGAAAATACCCTGAAAGAAGAAGGCCGGCATGTGGATCTCCATTAAGGAATCTTGTAATTTCACCATGGAAACCTTTATACGTCCCAAACTCAAACCAAACTAATGTATTGATCACATGATGCAAGCCAAGCGGTAGAAGCAAGCGGTTGAGCAAACCGTAGATCGCTGCTCCAAAAACGCCGGCATCATAAATCCATGTTGCTAGATGGGAGATGCCAAGCTGGACAAATGGCCATATGTACCCGAAAGCAAAGCCTAGGACGAGCATTGTTCCTGAAGTGACAATCGGAACAAATCGTCGGCCGCCAAAGAAGGCCAACCAGTCAGGCAGCTTAATATTATGGTAGCGATTGTACAGCATTCCGGCAATTATGCCTGCGATGATCCCGCCAAGAACACCTAAGTTAATCGTTTTATTCAATGCCGTTGCACATGCGCTCAGGACAAAGAATCCCATTGCTCCAGCTAATGCAGCAGCCCCATTATTATCCTTGGCAAAACCGACGGCAATACCAATCGCGAAAATCAGAGCGAGATTTGAAAAGACTGCATTTCCTGCAGCAGCGATAAACGGAATGTTCAGTAGATCCGGCTGACCTAACCGCAAAAGCAAGGCAGCTGCAGGCAGTGCAGCGATTGGAAGCATCAATGACTTCCCAATTCTTTGAAGAAATCCTAACATAATAGTCCTCTCCCCCAATTAACTAAGAATAAAAGAAGAATGCTGTGAACGATTAAAACCATATTTTACTCGATATTACCTTTTTAACGATTAATCCTCCTCTCATGTTTTCGTTATTTATCTACTATTCTGTCATTTTTGCACAAAAGGTTCAGGTTGTCTAGACATTTGAACGAATTTTTTGTCATCAATTATTACATATCGTGTAATTAAATTTCACAGATAGGTTTCTGATCCTCACGAATGTTTGACAAGTCTCCTCTTACTTTACCAACCAGGGGTCTTATGAACTATTTTTTTCACTGTACTCCTAGTTTATAGTCGAATTCAAATCAAATTCTATCAAATTTCAGTGACCTTTGACCTATATCAAATAGGTAATACTTCCTGATTTTCTCAAAATCAGTCATTTATTGTCGAAACAATTCGACTTTTTCCGCTTAAACTATGAATCTTTCTGGGTTATGATAGTTTTGTTTCTTATTTTCAGAGAGAAAAGGGAGCATCTTTTCATAGTACTAGATATTTAAATTAGGGAGGATTCGCGTATGATGAAAAAATGGAGCAGGCTATTCACCGCTGCAGCTTTAGCGTTACTGCTTATTTTTGCTTCACTTCCGGCATTTGCCGCAACCAACAGTGCGGATAAGCAGCCAACAACGGTCAGCCAAGGTACTGGTCGTGCAGTTCTTGATAATGCCGATTATTTCGGTGATCTACCAGACAACACACCGGTGTCTGTCGACATTGTCTTGAAAGTGAAAGATGAACACTTACTTCAGTCCTATATTGATCGCTCAGTAAATCCAAACAGTGCATTTTACCACAAATATCTGAGTGTCCACGAATTTGGAAGCAATTTTGGCGCTTCTCCTGCGACAATCAGTGCACTGACCCAATACCTCAAAAACTATCATATCAGCACAAAAGTTTACGCGAACCACCTGATTGTTTCAGCAAGCGGAACTGCCGGGGATTTTAACAAAGCGTTCAGCGTAACAATCCAGAAAGCAAAATTCAAAGGCCGCAGCTTTCATGCCGCTAAAAACGGACCAAAACTACCACGTTTCTTAGCAAACAATGTCCTAGCAGTTCTTGGTTTGACAAACTATTCGGAACTAACACCACGCTCAGTCAAACGTCCGCTTACGCTGACACCAAATGCGAGCGGTGGACCGCTCAGTCTCAATCCATCAGATTTAATCAAGCAATACAACGTTGGACCTTTGTACAGTAAAGGTGCAGATGGAACAGGACAAACAATCGGAATCGTCACTTTGGCAGATTTTAATACGGAAGATGCCTACAGCTTCTGGCAGCAAGAAGGTATTGATGTGAAGCCGGACCGGATTCATAAAAAATTGGTTGACGGCGGATCAGATTGGAACGGTTATGAAGAAACTACACTTGACGTAGAACAATCCGGAGCTTTGGCACCAAAATCTGATATTAATGTCTATGTTGGACCAAATACAGATACCGGTTTTGTCAATGCATTTGCCACAGCGATTGATGAAAATACCGCTTCGCAGATTTCGGTTAGCTGGGGCCTAAGTGAAACAGCAATTACTGCTGCGATCAAAGAACAAACAGAAGATCCTGCCTATGCGCAAGTATTTAACCAACTGTTTGAACAAGCAGCAGCTCAGGGCATTTCCATGTTCGCTTCTGCGGGTGATGCCGGCTCTTATGACGCCAGCCGTGACGCAGGAACATATAATTTGGCCGTAGACAATCCTGCAGACAGTCCATATATTACAGCAGCAGGCGGCACTACCCTGCCTTGGTCGTATACAACACGAACAGGTGTTAAACTCAATGTTTCTTCTGAACGCGCTTGGGGCTGGAATTATCTCTATCCATACTTCGATTCGCTCGGGCTGAACACACCTAAAGGTTGGGCTAGTTACTATTTTGTTGGTGGAGGCGGCGGATTCAGCCAGCTATTTGCGACTCCGAATTACCAGAAAGGCGTTTCTGGTGTTAATCAGTATACCGCAGTCCAATTGTGGCAGCCGAGCACAGATTTTGGTTCCGTAACTCCGCTTAGCGACTCAAAAATCGTGACCGGACAAGCAACTGGAAGAAACATGCCGGATGTTTCTCTGAACGCAGATCCATATACCGGCTACAAGGTTTATCTGTCCGATCCTGACACACCGGGCAGCAACGCAGGTTTCATTACACTTGGCGGGACAAGCGTCGTTTCACCACAATTAGCCGGTCTTACTGCTCTCATGAACAGCAGCCAAAACGATCGAATCGGCTTCTGGAACAGCCAAATCTATCGTTTCGCAAAACAAAAGAATTCTCCGTTCCATCCATTGAACACGACAGGTGCAGAGAATACTAATCTCTTTTACACCGGGACAGAAGGAACAATCTATAACCAGGGTACAGGTCTTGGTACGATTGATGTCGCATCATTAGCCGACCACTTCCAAAACCCATTTTCGAAGTGAAAGTAAATAGCTGAGGAGTAATTATTTTTCCATTTTCTCGCTCACATAATCTTAGTATCAAAAAAATCTCGATTAGGTTCGTAAAGTCTAACCTTATCGAAATTTTTTATTTGAAATACGCGCGCTAAATATCTCTTATTCAGCATCTGATATCCTTCTTAATCGTTTAATACTCCTGGATCGTGGATTCCAGGTATCGCTCTTTAATATTGTTGAATATTCATGTCATTCATTTAAAGTGGCCAACGAGTATGCTAGACTCAATACTAAGGTCTGGTAATCACGATGCAGGTTGGGAGGCTTAAATATGTGGTGTGAACGCTATTTAACCATTGGAGATAAAAAAATCAACTATAAAATCAGAGAAGCCGGAGAACTATCATCATTTACTAAATTGCTTTTTATTCACGGGCAAGCTTGGACTGGAGAAGTTTGGACAAGTGTTGCCAAAAGGCTTCATGGTGTTCACATAATAGCACCAGACATGGCTGGACATGGAGAAAGCGATGAATCAGAGGCTACTGATTTTAATTCCCTGTCGAACGACTTACAAAATTTACTCGACCAGATTCATGCAGAAAAGGTTTGGGTTATCGCCCATTCATGGGGCGCAAATCTTGCCTTAAATTTTGCAAACAAGTATCCTGAACACGTCAAAGGCTTGATGCTTGTAGATGCAGGCTATTTCAATTATCAGGAATTGCCGGGAATTAATTGGGAAGCCTTTATAGATTTTGACATACCGGAACCCATGATGGAAAGTGTTGATTCCTATGTTCGTTTTCAAAGTGAAGATACGCCTTACTGGAATGAAGACGTGGAAAAAGCAGTTCGTGATCAGGTAAGAGAAATTGAATGCGGAAAGGTTACTTTAAAGTGTAACTTAAAAACGATGCTCGCTTGTTCTAAAGCGTTATGGGATTTTAACCCCTATAATCATTTGTCCCATCTCCAGTTCCCTGTTTATTTGATACTTGCTAAACCGAACCGGGAGAGCAACGAAATCAGTGAGTTCAAGAATAAATCGCTAACCTATTTTCGAAAATTGGCAGATAAGTGCCATATTGTTACTTTAGAAAACACTTCACATATGGTAATGCTGGAAAGACCGGAAACAACTGCCACGATCATTGAAGAGATGATTGGCAATCAATAATTTTTAAACTGATACTTGACTTAAGGTGTAAAAAAGAGACAAATGAAAGATGTTATGTGATATAAACAACGAGAAACAAGGACCTGAAGGAGATTTTCCTTCAGGTCCTTGTAAAAGTTTATCATCTGTCGACAATATTTACATTGTAAGTCTCCAGCCATTCATTCATCTGCGCCATATGGGCGATCAGCTGAGGTCCGGACATCAGCTGGCCGAACCATGGCGCCTTAAATGAGTCACCTTTTGTGTCAATAAGTGCCTGAAGGTTCTCTTTATCAACCAGTTCGAGCAACGGTGAACTCGGGTTCTCAATCACTTTTTTCAACCAATTTGAGACTGCTTCTGTGTACTTCGGATGGTAGGTCTTCGGATATGGGCTTTTCTTGCGGTACAGTACATCATCAGGCAGATAGCCTTTAAGCGCTGCTCTCAACACACCTTTTTCATGACCATCAAGCATTTTCATCCCCCACGGCACATTCCACATATACTGCACAATACGGTGATCGGCAAATGGCACTCGCACCTCAAGGCTTGCACCCATACTCATGCGATCTTTTCGGTCAAGCAGCGCAGTCATAAACCAGTTCATATTGAGGTAAAACAGTTCGCGGCGCTTCGCGTCAATCTCTGACTCTCCTTCGAGTCTAGGCGTTTCAGCAATCGTTTCATTAAATCGCTGCATTTCATACTCTTTCAGATTCAGCCGACTGCTCCATTTGTCATTCAGCAAATCCTGGCGGGCGTCAATTGAGCGCATCCAAGGGAAGCCTTCTTTCGCCGAGGTTTCTGGGCTGTGGAACCACGGATAGCCGCCAAAGATCTCATCTGCACATTCCCCGGAGAGTGCTACTGTGAATTCCTTTCTGATGCCTTCACATAGCCAGAGCAGTGAGGAGTCGACATCTGCATAACCGGGCATATCACGAACAATAATCGCTTTTTTGAGATAAGAAACCAGTTGTTCATTATCAATCACTAGATTGTGATGCACAGTTCCAAGATACTTCGAGACCTCCTCAATAAAAGGGGCATCGCTGTTCGGCTGAAACTTGCTCGTGTGAAAATACTGATCGTTTCCCACATAGTCAATCGAAAAAGTGTGCAGAGGCGGACGTTGTTGTTCCTTAAAATACTCCGCGGCGATTGCTGAAATCCCGCTTGAGTCTAACCCGCCTGATAAGAATGTAGCGACTGGGACATCAGCATAGAGCTGGCGCTGAACCGCATCGGTAACGAGATCACGTAAATGAGCGATTGTCTCTGTGAGACTATCCTTATGTTCTTCACTCCTCACATTCCAATAACGCCAAATTTTCAAGCCATCTTTGGTATAGGTAAATGCGTGCGCCGGACGCAGATCATGAATGCCGAGGTAGACACCATGACCAGGCGTTCTGGAAGGACCCAGACCAAACACTTCATAAAGGCCTTCACGGTTAATCTCCGGACGTACATCAGGGTGTGCCAAGATCGCCTTTAGTTCCGAACCGAATAATAAGCGGCCACCAGATTCGGAATAGAAGAATGGTTTCACACCCAGCCTATCTCTGGCACCAAACAATGTTTCTTTTTCGGCATCCCATATGGCAAATGCGAAAATTCCGTTAAAATGATCGACACAATTTTCACGCCACTCAATATAAGCCGTAAGCAGCACTTCGGTATCGGAATGCCCCCGAAAGGTGTATCCCTTTTTTAATAAGTCCGCACGTATTTCCTCAGTATTATAAAGCTCACCATTGTAAACGAGCACATACTCGTTATTATTTACGCTTTTTTTCATTGGCTGGCGTCCGCCTTCCGGATCGACAACGACCAGACGCGCATGACCAAGCGCTGCTTTTTCCGATAGCCAAGTATTCAAATCGTCCGGACCACGATGTTCCATTGTTCGGGCCATACGGTCAATGGTTCTTCCTTTACCACGCAAATCCTGACGCCAGTCAATCCAGCCTGTGATTCCGCACATTAAACATGTCATCCTTTCCTATATCATTGGGCATTAGCCTCTCTCCCATCTTATGCAGGATGGGTGGGCACGTGAGAAATGCTGCCATCTTTGGTTCAAAACAGGTAAACGAGGATATTTCCAGAAGAGAAATCCATTGGTTTAT
The DNA here is from genome assembly GCF_000497245.1 of Sporolactobacillus laevolacticus DSM 442. GTDB lineage: Bacteria > Bacillota > Bacilli > Bacillales > Sporolactobacillaceae > Sporolactobacillus > Sporolactobacillus laevolacticus. Next base: position 154,979 of record NZ_AWTC01000003.1, on the reverse strand, counting down.
TTTTCGTTAGACGGTCGAAAAGCACATCTTTTTTTTGAAAGTTATAGATAAAGAGTTTGAAAAGGCTGAGGGATGACAGATGCGCAAAATTTTCACATTAATTGTTTCCTCTCTCCTGCTCATCGGAGTCTCCTTCGTATTCCTGTATATCATTTCAAGCATGTATAGTCCTCAAGCGGATCATGTGCCGCTTCTTAACGACAAACGTGTCATCAGTCCGGAAGTTGAAAATTATCGCCCGATCATTGCGAAATACGCCAAGGCGAACGGCATTGCGCAGTACACTGATCTGATTATGGCGATCGCAATGCAGGAATCGAAAGGAAGGGCTCTTGATGTCATGCAGGCTTCAGAGAGTCAGGGGCTGCCAAAAGATACAATCACCAAACCGGAAACAAGCATTCGGGTGGGCACACAGTATTTTAAAAAAGCATTAAGAAAAGCAGACGGAGATGTTTCTCTAGCGATCCAAAGCTACAATTTCGGGCTTGGATTCTCCGACTATGTGAAAACGCACGGAGGCAAATACACACCGCAACTTGCCCAGCAATTTTCCAAGGAAAAGGCGAAAGAACTGAAATGGGAAAGCTACGGAGATCCGGACTATGTGAATCATGTCATGCGTTACTATACGAATGAAAAGCAAAAACGCGAAATGGCTAAGAAAAATAATTAACGTGAGCAACCAGCAAGTATAAAACCTCGGGATGAACTTCACCCCGAGGTTTCTATTTAAGCATGAATCAATGTATGCGATGTGACGATTCTGAGAAGTGTTCCTCACGTCTCAATTGTCCGCCCTGCAGCCAATAAATTTTAGTGAAACATTTCGTCAAAAGATACCGGTCATGGCTAACTGCCAGAACAGTCCCCTCAAAACGATTAACTGCTTCTTCTAACACTTCTCTTGATTCGATATCCAAATGGTTTGTCGGCTCATCAAGGACCAGAACATTGATCTTTTTCATCATCAAATCAGCAAGTCTAATGCGAACACGCTCCCCTCCGCTCAACGAACCCACTTTTCGAAACACGTCGGACCCATAAAACATGAACTTCGCTAGTTCATGCCTTGCCTCACCTTCTGTTAAGCGTGCATGTTCACGGAATACATCAATGACTCGGCGATCCCTTTCTGATTCTTGCTCGAAAACATGCTGAGAAAGCAGTCCTATATTAAGATTGGTCCCATGCCGAATCTCGCCGACATCCGGTTTCAGATCTCCGAGCAAACATTTCAGCAATGTGGTTTTACCAGCGCCGTTTGGACCGGCAATTGCGATCCGATCACGATAGCGGACATCAAGATTAACCTTCTCAAACAACGAGATACCATCAAAACTAACGGAGAGATCTGTGCAGCTGAGCACACGGTCACCTGTTCGGCTGCTACGGGCGAATTCTAGAGCCATACGATCCGTTTCCATTTTCGGTCGTTTCAGACGTTCAATTCGATCAAGCGCTTTTTCCATGCTTTTCGCTCGCCTGTGCAGTCCTGCATTCGGCGGATTTGCCTGATTTGCCCATTCTTTCAGCCGTTTGATGGTCTCTTTCATTTTCTTAATTTTTTTCTGCTGATCTTCGTATGCGGCGAATTCTAGAATCAGCCGTTCTTGCTTCTCTTTCACATAGGTGGAATAGTTGCCGATGTAGCAAATGATCTCTCCATCTTCCAAATCCAAAACTTTGTCTACCGTCCGGTCAAGAAAAAAGCGGTCGTGGGACACAAGAAGAATTGTGCCACGATATTGGCGGATAAATTGTTCAAGCCATTCGAGAGCGAGTATATCCAAATGGTTCGTCGGTTCATCAAGCAAGAGCAGATCCGGCTCAGACAGCAATTGCAAGGCAAGACCGACTTTCGTCCGCTCCCCACCGCTCAGTGAGGAAAAAGGGCGTGACAACAAAGGCTTGATCTCCAGCCCCTCAGCGACCTGATCTATTCGGAACTCCATCTCATAGCCGCCTAATTTTTGAAACTCATCCTGTATTTGTGCATAACGCGCCAGCATTTTTTCAAGCGTATCTGCGCCTGCTGTAGCGAATGCTGCTTCCATCTGTTTCATTTTTTTCTCAATCGCCATGCATTCTGAAAAGGCCGTCATCAATACCTCTCGCACCGTTCGCCCATGCCCATCAGGGAGCTGGCGCAAATAACCGACGGATGCACCGTTCTTGATCGCAATCGCACCTTGATCGGGGGTATCTAACCGCGCAATCAGATTGAATAGTGTGGTCTTACCGCTTCCGTTGAACCCTACGATCGCTACTTTCTCATTTTCCATCACCGAGAAACTGACATCGTGCAGGATTTCATTTCCGGCTATATTTTTTTGTATATGATCGGCTTGGCAAATCATCATGTTCCATCACTTCCTTATTTTTTGTGCACAAAAAAACCACAGGCGCAAAGACACCCGTGGTTCGTTTTCCTATTGTACTAGGGTTTAAACCCTAAACCTTTTTGTTTCAACGTGTGGGCCCGCGTCAGTTCACAAAGCTATGCTGTTTTTCGAAAAAAGGGCAGACTGATCCCTTTAAGAAAAAGACAGCAAAAATCGCGCGAACTGTATAGAGAAAAGACTCTAATTGAGCGCGACACTTCGTAAACATAGACAATTGACCCACCTCCTTCGCATGCTTTAGGTAAAGTTTAGCAGAATTCTGTGAAAAGAACAATGACACAAAAGCCCTTATTCCTTTTTTCTTAGAAATAGTCCAAAGACATCTGTCGTTTCCACAATATTGGTAAAGGCTCCTGGATCGACCTCTTTGATAATCTGTTTTAATCGATAAAGTTCATACCGCGTTAAAACAATCATAAGTAAGTCTTTATCCTTGTTCGTATATCCGCCTTTTGCCGGAATCTTGGTGATCCCTCGATACATCTGAACGGAAATCGCCTGTTGGAGTTCATTCGCTTTATTCGTCACAACCCAAGCTGTCAACTTAACATAGCTTGTGTGAATGGCGTCAACCACCCGGATGCTAACGTAAAGCTGCAGCAACGTGTATAATGCGCGGCGCCATCCAAATAAGAAGCCGGCCGAAAGAATGATTCCACCATTTAGTGCGAACATGTAAAAACCAATCGGGCGATCTTTGACGCGGGTCAGAATCATGGCGATGATATCCATCCCGCCGCAGGATGCGCCAAATTTCAATGTAATTCCAGATCCGATCGCCTGAACGACACCACCGAAGACTGCGTTAAGAAGGATATCGTTCGTAAGCGGATGAAGTGGAATGATCGCCATAAAAAATGTTGTCAGGGCAACACTGATCGAACTATATAAGGTGAAACGGCGACCGACCTTGATCCAGCCTGCATAAGCGACTGGAATATTCAATAATAACAGCAGCAAACCTGTGCTGACATGGAAGGAGGTCGGTTCCAGCATTGCGGAAATCAGCTGAGCGATACCTGTGATCCCGCCGGCAAGCACCTTGGCGGGAATTAAGAACAGGTTAAGCGAAGCCGCGGTTAGCAATGCGCCGATTATGACAATGACTAATACTTTTGTTTCCTGATATATCGATATTCCTTTCATCTCAAAACCCTCTCAATTCTGCATAATCGTAATTATCCTCTTCTATTCCCATTCGCCAAACAACACGCGTTCTCATCGATTTCCAATTCGTAACGTACGGTTTCAGTGGCGTGGAATGACCACTTTTCTCACATTATTTACAAGTTACCATACAGTCAGCCATTGCTCAAACACTTTTTTTGGATAATCTTTACTAAACTAACGCATGCTAATAAAAATACTTTATTGGAGGATGACCTATGAAACTGTTACGCATTTTGATCATTCCATCATTGATTCTGCTTTACATCGGCCCTCAAAGTAGTTACGCGGCCGACTTGGAAAATCATACACATGCACATCATCACGGCATGGCTCAACGTGAGGCGCATAGGCAATGGTTAATCCATATTGTTGATCAATACGCACCGGCCGAGTTAGCCAATCAGATGAAAAAAGATATGACCACACATCAACGATTAGTCACCGAATGGCGTGAAACGGCAGACTTCCAGAAAAAAAAGCAGACATATCAGCAAAAGCATCAAGAATTTCATAAAAAAACCTCCGAACAGATTCGTGCGATTAGAAAGCAAGTGGAGCTTGGCAAACTCTCCCCAATCGAGGGACATCAGAAAATAGCTGGGCTGTTTGCCAAAAAAGACAAGTTTCACCATCACGAAACAATGAGGCAATTGAAAACAGCAATCCGAGATAATGACCGGAACGCAATTGTCAGCGCGTTGGAACAAATCGATAAGCATATACAGGCTTCTAACCAGCGGCTGTCTAAGAAACTAGGGAAAAACCAAAAGCAGCTGAATAGATAAGCGAAAAACTGCCTTGAGCATTCCTAATGCCCAAAGCAGTTTTTTTTGTTGGCTTTGGTTAAACTTGCTTGTTGGAATTTTCGCTCCAATCAACAGAGTAGAAAAAATCAACATTAAGCTTTAACGTAACCTTTTGTTTATGTGATTATTCCGTTTCTACAGCCTCAACAGCCGTTACTTTCTTACGTGTCAGTTTCGCGCGAAAATTCATTAAGGCTTCATAACAATCGGCACGATCAGCAAGGTCAGGATTGGGGAACTGGTGATCCCCCAGCTGACTGAAGGAATCGTTCATCTGCTCGGTTACACCTAATCACCCATGGTTCATGAAGCGACGAAAAATGAATAGAAAATGATCGATCTGTAAAAAAATGAAACGAGACTTCACAGCAATGCATAATGCTTTCTTACAGAAGGCAAGAAGCTGGCCACTTGAATGGCGAGCCCAATAAAAATATAAACGACATGAATCAATGCAATGTCATGAATCAGGTACATTTGGACAGTAATCCAAATGATTAGAATAAATCCGATATATAATGAATGGCTCCATGCCCAAAACGCATCTTTATCAAAATTTAACCATTCAGCAAAATGTACTGGTTTTTCATAGATTAATGAAAAAACGATCAACACCGGATAGACCCCTAAAACGAGAAAGAGAATCAAACCTGGAAACAAAAACGAATGAAACGGACTATCGTTCAAAATGTCTACCGGCATGTGCAAGAGTGTACCATCGGGCGATAAGACCAAAGCCCCTCCGCCGAAAAGCGCGCCAATTCCGAGAATGAATTGCAGAGTAATCAACGCATAGCAGGAAAAAGTCTTTCCATTGTTCTTTTTCATCTTCATTCCTCCGAGTTTTGTCGTTCTATCTGACCGGTTTCAAGATTTTGAAACAAATAATCAGCACTTGTCATCATAAGATGAGCAACTTCAGCTCTGTCAGCATCCGTTTCACAATGTGCATACTGTATGCTTAGCATAATCTGCTCATTATTAAAAAGCACCGCAATCACATGTTTATCACATGCCCTGATTTTTTGTTTTTGCTCCATTATGCTTAGCACCGATTCATAGTACGACACATTTTTTTCGATCAACTCATTCATAAAAATCTGCTTTGCTTCTTCGTTATAGAAGTGTTCGGAAAAAATGATTCGAGCCATTTGCGTCCAGCTTTTATCGATTCTTTTTCCGTAAGAAATGATCAATGACTTGAACAGTTCTGCAGCATCCATTTGGTTTAGCATTTGTTCTACTTCCTGGAACGGTGGCCTTGAAAAAGCTAGTGTTTTGACAAACGTTTCACAGATGTCATCCATAATCGCTTTTTTCCCAGCATAATGATTGTAAATAGAACTCCCTTTGATCCCTACTTTCTTGGCAATATCTCGCATGGAAACGCCATTAAATCCCTTTTTTGAGAAGAGATCTAAAGCGCAGGCAAATATTTTTTCTTTTGTTGACATGAACCTTCTCCTAACGATCGTTCGTTACTCTAAATTTAACTAACGTTAGTTAGTTTGTCAACACGTTATTAAAAAAAAACAGCCTCCTGCTCAAACAGTGGCTGTTTCATTCTTTCATAGTTATGTATTGAACTGCTAGTCGTTGAAAATCAACCATTTGTATCAGATCATCTATTCAACGCTTCAAGATTAGTCCTGATTTTTTCTTCTTGCCCTGATAAGCGGGCGTAGTTAAAAAATCTTTTTTCTGCATCCATTTTTGTTTTGGCAAAAAGGCGCTCAGCCATTTCAGGATTTGCTTTTTTCAAGGCTGAAAAGCGGGTCTGTGTCAACATAAAATCGGCGAATGTATCAAACTGCGGTTTTTTGAAATCAAGTTGCATTGGAAATTCACCATTTTCTTCGCGTTCCGGGTTATAACGGTAAAGCGACCAATAACCCGATTTGACAGCTTCCGTAGCTTCCTTTAGCGAGTTACTCAGTCCGCCACGCAAACCGTGAGAAATACAGGGCGTATAGGCAATGACAATCGACGGACCCGGATAATTTTCCGCTTCCGTCAGCGCTTTGATGGTCTGCATCTTATTCGCTCCTGATGCGATTTGAGCCACATAGACGTTTCCATAATTAATCGCCATCATACCTAGATCTTTCTTCGACGTCCGCTTTCCCCCTGCTGCAAACTGAGCGATTGCTGCAGCCGGTGTTCCTTTTGATGATTGGCCACCTGTATTTGCGTACACTTCATTATCTGCAATCAGAATATTAACATCCGCGCCGCTGGCAATGACATGATCCAGTCCGCCAAAATCAATATCGTATGCCCAACCGTCACCACCGATTATCCATTGGCTTGTTTTAATAAAAAGATCTTTTTCTTTATAAATGTCATCTAATAACGAAACTTGTTCTTTTTCTTGTAGTAATCCGCGCTCTAATTGTTCCGCGCGGACGCGCGTATCCTCGCCATCGTTCATGTGATCAAGCCAAACGCGCATTGATTCCTTCAAATCATCGCTAACATCAGCACTGTTCATTGCTTTCCTAATCTTTCCGGCAAGGTGCGTACGACGGGTATCCAGTGCCATTTTCATGCCGTATCCGTATTCAGCATTATCTTCGAATAATGAATTCGACCATGCCGGACCATACCCCTTATCATTTTTCGTATAAGGGACAACAGGGCTTGAAGCGCCCCAGATTGATGAACAGCCCGTGGCATTTGCAATGATCATGCGGTCGCCAAAAAGTTGTGTCAATAATTTGATATACGGTGTCTCCCCGCAGCCGGAGCAAGCACCTGAGAATTCAAGCAGGGGCTGTTCAAATTGGGATCCTTGGATCGTTGCCTTCTTCACCGGATTGATCTTTGCCTTCAAAGTCATGGCAAAAGCCCAATTCTGCGCCTCATTTTTTTGCGTTTCAGCAGGCTGCATTACCAATGCTTCCCCTGCTTTCGGACATGCCTCAACACAAAGTCCGCAGCCTGTACAGTCCTCAACTGAAACTTGAATACGATAATTCAGTCCGTCTGCTCCTCGCATTGTGCGGACGATAAATCCCTCAGGCGCTTTCTCCATTTCATCGTTATCGGCTAGGAAAGGACGGATCGCAGCATGAGGACAAACAAACGTACATTGATTGCAATTGATACAGAATTTGGCATCCCATTGCGGGACGTTCAGAGCTACATTTCGTTTTTCGAATGCTGAAGTCCCAAGCGGCAATGTGCCATCGGCCATATTTTCCTTCAACAAAGTGCTGACTTTGATCTTATCCCCTTCCTGGCGATTCATCGGTTCCAAGATATTCATGACAAAACCAGGGCGATGTACTGCTGTATTAGCTTTTACAGACTGACCATCTTCTTCTGCATCACGCCAAGATTCAGGAATTTGCACTTCATGCAGCAGCTCAACCGTTTGATTGATCGCGTCCACATTAAGCTGCGCAATAGCCATTGACTTTCGTCCATATGTATCGAGTGCAGATTGGCGCAACCATTCAATAGCTTCATCAAATGGTACAATCTCAGTCAATTTGAAAAAGGCGGTTTGCATGATCGTATTAATCCGTCGACTCAAGCCAATACGTCCGGCAAGGCCGATTGCATTAATCGTATAGAAGCGGATGTTATTTTTAGCTAAATACGCCTTCATGTGTGCCGGTAAATGAACATTCAACTGCCGGTCGTCCCAAATGGTGTTGAGCAGAAACGTGCCGCTAGGCTTGAGGCCCTTTAACAAATTATAGGTGCGCAAGTAAGAAGACGTGTGGCAGGCAATAAAATCTGCATGTTCCACTAAATAGGCGGACTTTATCGGTGTTTCACCAAAACGCAGATGCGAAACAGTTAAGCCGCCTGATTTCTTTGAGTCGTACGAAAAATAACCTTGAACGTTTAAGTTCGTATGATCACCAATTAATTTAATGGACGCCTTATTTGCTCCGACTGTTCCATCGGATCCGAAGCCCCAGAACTTCGCCTGAAAAGTGCCTTTCGGTGTCAGATCAAGACTTGGCAAGATAGGCAAGGACAGATGTGTCACATCATCCTCAATACCAATCGTAAATCGTTTCTTTGGATGGTCGCTATCCATATGCGCAAAAACAGCAAGAATATCCGATGGGGTTACATCTTTTGATCCAAGGCCGTAGCGTCCGCCAATAATTTGCGGGTGTTGATCGCTTTCGTATAGCGCACTCTGTATGTCGAGCAGCAGCGGCTCGCCGGATGCACCTGGTTCCTTAGTTCGGTCCAGCACGGCGATTTTTTCCACTGTCTTCGGCAGCTTTTCCATTAATTTTTCTGCAGGGAAAGGACGGAATAAATGTATAGCGAGAAGACCAACTTTTTCGCCTTTTGCAGAAAGATAATCAACAGCTTGTTCAATCACAGGCGTCACTGATCCCATGGCGATAATTACACGTGTCGCTTCAGAAGATCCGTAATAATTGACCAAGTCATAATTAGTTCCCCTCAGCTGATTGATCTCGTTCATGTAATGGCTAACAATTTCAGGCACGCTGTCATAGTAGCTGTTGATTACTTCGCGCTGCTGGAAAAAAATATCCGGATTCTGGCTTGATCCGGTTGCGGTCGGATGATTCGGGCTGATGCCTCTGTTACGAAAAGCCGCTACTGCATCTTCATTCAAGAGCTCTTTTAGGTCACTGTACTCAATGACATCGATCTTTTGAATCTCATGGCTTGTCCGAAATCCGTCAAAGAAATTAACAAACGGCACTGAAGACTCGACTGTTGCAAGATGCGCAACAGCAGACAGATCCATGACCTCCTGGACACTGCCTTCGGCAAGCATGGCAAAACCAGTTGGCCTAGTCGCCATGACATCAGAATGGTCACCAAAAATGCACAGTGCATTCGAGCTGACGGCACGAGCCGCCACATTAAAAACGGTCGGAAGCAATTCGCCGGCAATCTTGTACATATTCGGAATCATTAATAGCAATCCTTGTGATGATGTATAGGTTCCCGTAAATGTACCTGTTTTCAACGAACCGTGAACGGTACCTGATGCGCCTGCCTCAGACTGAAGCTCGACGACCTTGACCGGACTTCCGAAAATATTTTTTCTTCCTTCAACTGCCCATTCATCAACTTTCTCGGCCATTGGCGAGCTTGGGGTAATCGGATAGATGGCCGCCACTTCGGTAAATGCATACGAAATATACGCTGCCGCAGTGTTTCCATCCATGGTTTTTCTTTTCGTCATCATCTATTCCTCTCCATTAATCACGGATTGCTTCACGTCTCGCACTATTCAAAAGGATTTGTTAACGTTTGCTGTTATTTTTTACAGCATTTTTAGCCGCCACTGCAGATGCCCGCTTGCCGCGGGCGATCAAGGAGCCTCCTCGGACATGACATTTATCTGCGGGGTCTCCCCTGGCTCGCAATCCCGCAGACGTCTCGCTCTCAGGCGTCTGCGTTTTGATAAAAAATCATTAACATAACCATTCAAAAAAGCGATTTACTTATGAAACGTAACCAGCTTATTCTATTTTAGCTTTCTGAATACGGCAGCAAACACGTATGCTGTGATAAAAATCGCACAATTTATAGAAAAAGACTGTCTGCCGGTTACGATCCCGGAGACAGCCTTTGTGCAAATATATTTAATCTGTTTCGTGATTTTACTCATTCATAAGATTTTTTCTTTTTCCGACAACGAGTGACACAGTAATGAATGCAGCACCGAAAGCGAGTAAGAGCGCCATGCTTTGAATAATCGGCGAAAGTTCCGGCCATCCGAATTGTGTCAGTTTTGCGATTCGTGTATTCGCTTGAACATACCAATAGGTCGGTGTAAAACTAGCAATTTTCAGAACCGTATCATTGAGAAATTCTTGAGGCACAAACACGCCGCTAATGAAACATGGCCCAAGCGTGAGCACATTGCATACCGCAGACATCGCATTAAGATTTTTCATTAGATTACCAATCAGATAGCTGAGACTTGTCATGCTGCCGGTAAAGAGAAGAGAATTGATCAAAAAATAAACCATATTCTGTGTTCCAAAACTCTTCGAATCAAGAATAAAACAAAACAATATCAGAATAGCCCATGCTGACAAAGCAAACAAAAGGTTAGCTAAAATCAACTGTCCATTAATGCTCGAAGCACGTAATGGAGAGCAAAAATTCCGCCTTTTTATATCTCTTTTGTTCATCACCACCATCAACGTGGATACGCCCATGATCAATGCCGCGGACAACGTATACGCTAAAAAATTGAAATAGTACATTGAAAAGCTATTTGCCGTTTTTGCCTGTTCATGCGCTTTAATGGTTACCGGCGTGCTGCCGGACAGATTTGTTTTTAGCTGATTCACAAGTTGCTGCTGGCTAATTCCTGGCTCATGTTTTGCATAAATTCGGGCTAAGTTCCAATATTGATCTACACTAAGATCAACATAAGCATTATCAACTGAATTAGGAACAACGGTTTTTTTCATTTGCATCGAACCGCCGCTCAGTACACTCTGAGTAAATCCTTTGGGTATTCTTAAAATATAGGTCACTTTTCTGAAAAAGAGTGCATCCTGCAATTTTTCTGTTTGATCGGGAAGTTTGATTAAAACAGCACTTTTGGATAATTCCTTCTGAAAACCATCAGTTAACGGCGTCTTTTCCTCACTAATAAGCGCCACTTTAGCCTTTTCCTGTGAAAAACCGATGCTTTTTTCAGGGACGCTGTTTGCAGATATCGCAATTGCAATTCCAAGGAAGATGAAGATATATATGGAGACCGCTACCCAATTTTTACGGAATATTTTCAAGCTGAGTTTAAAGACTGGCATATTTTCGCCTCCTGACGATCAGATAAGTGCCCCCGCAGAACAATAAGATGAAAAACACCATCATGGTCATGTTCAGAGTATACCGATGCAACGAGTCGTAATAATACAATGCGTAAAAGGCATCGGTGAGCAGATTGACCGGATTCACCCAGGAAAGAAGCGGCACATATTGAGCAATTATATATTTCATATTGAGAAACATCATCCCTGATAAGAATGATCCAACCATTGAAATCACAAGCAAAATTGCTACTTTCAGCCCTTCTCCTTTTTTCACAAGTGCACTGATAAAAGCGCCAAAAGACACGCCAAGCATGCTTCCTAATAGTGCAGTCAACACGACATAGCCGGTCCGTGGTCCAAAATCAATGGACAATCCAAAATGCAAGTAGGCAAGCAGAACAAGAATTTCCGAGAAAAGAATAAGTAATGCAGCCATGCTTCCGGCTATAAATGCTTTCAACTTATGAACAGGCGCGATATTCACGCGCGCGGCACGTGCTGAAACATCTGCTTGAATATCCGTGACTTCCTTCATTCCCCAAAAGCTGCCGTACAGACAAGCCATTGCGATCAGAGAATAAAAATAGTTGAGCACATTGTTCGGCTTTGCACTTCCTCCCGAAATTTCTTTTACATAGCTTTGTTGTTTACCAAGGTCTGAAAGTAAACCATTTTGCAGAGCCTTTGGATTTTCTTTTGCAATACTTTTGATGGCCGAACTGTCTGTACGGTACTGGTCGGCAAAACGCTTCATGATGCTTTGCTCAAGCCCCGATTCCTGTACGGTCAGTCTGAGTGTCTCTCCATTTGTAAAATATCCTTTGACTTTATTTGTTTTCAGCCAGCTGTCCGCTTCTTTTTGCGTCGATGCGACCTTTAAATTAAATAAGCGTTTTTTCCCCTTGGAGATGTGCTCAATCACAAACTTAAATTGAGCATCATGCTGGTAGGCATGATTATTGACGACTGCGGCATCAATGGGATGAAACGTCTCGTCATTGTTTAAATTGAAAAATGCCATATAAAAAAATGTGCCGAGCAAAATTGGAAAGACGAGTGTCCAGAAAACCAATTGTCGATCACGAATCAGACATTTGAAGCGATACAGAAAAATATGCGCAAACATGCCATTCATCTCCTTTCAATCGCGAAGCTGCTTCCCAGTGATTTCAAGAAAAACATCGTTCAGCGTCGGCATTTCAGAATAAATGCGGCCGAAGCCGATTTGATGAGATTTTAGAAATTCAAGGACGGTCTCAAGGTTATTGTTTCCTTTGTCCGATTTAATTACTAAGCGGTTATCCATATGATCAACCGATACAATCCCAGTAAGCTCACGCAATTGATGCAATTGCTCCTCTTCAATTGAAAAAGCTTCAACCGTAATCTTTTCACCTAGTGTAATCATTGCCTTAAGTTCTTCTTGCGTCCCTGAAGCAATGATCCGGCCTTTATCCATGATCACGATTCGCGAACATATTTGTTCTACTTCTTCCATGTAATGCGACGTGTAAACGATTGTCGCACCTTGAGCATTCAGACGTTCGATACCTTCAAGGATTTTGTTCCGGCTTTGTGGATCTACCGCAACCGTCGGTTCATCAAGAATAATCAGTTTCGGCTTGTGTGCAATTCCGCAAGCAATATTTAATCGACGCAGTAATCCCCCGCTTAACTTTTTTGGATAGAACTTTCTAAACTGATCTAATTCAACAAAAGCAACTGCCTCTTCAACGAGTCGTTTTCGCTCTGCCCGATCACGGACATAGAGCCCACAAAAGTAATCAATATTCTCATATACCGTCAACTCGTCAAATACAGCAACATTCTGCATCACAATACCGATATCGCGTTTCAAATCATAGGCATCCGGTGTCATCTTTTTCCCAAAAATCTCCACGTCACCTTTATCATAATTTAAAAGTGATAATATACAGTTGATTGCCGTGCTTTTCCCCGAACCATTCGGTCCAAGCAAGCCGAAAATTTCGCCCTCTTTTATATCCAGAGATAAATGATCAAGTGCAACTAAATCGCCATACCTTTTGACTAGATTCTTCACATGAATGATCATTATGATCATCTCCTTTCATTACTGTACTCAGTGTAATTGAACACGGCTGCTTCCGTAAGTGTCATCAATCATCATTTAAAATGACAATTGTCATGACATGAGGCCCGAGATTGTGGCTGAACGAAAAAAATGGTTAAATGAAAGCATCAACGTGCTGAATCGAGAGACGGATGGTGGCTATGAATCTCATTATTGATAAACTGATCCTGCTTGTCAGTTGCCTTGCCGTATATCTGACCGGCAGAAATTACACCTATCAAGTAGCTCCAATTCTTCTTGCCGTAATCTTTACGAGTTTACTAAGCTACACAGAACAGTGGCGGACACGCATTGTTATGGCAACGCTTTTTCTATTAAGCGCTTTGCTGTTGCCGTGGTCATGCATCTTCCTGCCGCTTATCAGTTATGAGCTTCTCTTTTCGAAAAAACAATGGCTATGCCTGCTTGCGATGATCCCATTATCGTTGTTCTTGCCACAAGCGAGTATAGCTGTTCAGGTTGCACTCTGCGTTCTGTTTCTGCTCTCTGGAATACTCAAATTCAGAACGATTGCTCTGGAACAGCTTCAAAAACGGTATTTTGAACTGCGGGACACAACAAAAGAGATGGCACTAAAGCTCAAGCAGCAGAATCAGGATTTGCTAGATAAACAAGATAACGAAATAACCATGGCGACACTTGGAGAACGCAACCGGATCGCTCGCGAAATTCATGACAATGTCGGTCACCTGCTTTCGCGCGCACTCTTGCAAACCGGTGCGATACTCACGATTGGTCGAGAAGATAACCAAATGCGGGACTCGCTCTCTTCCTTAAAAGATACCCTCTCAGAAGCGATGAGTAGCATTCGCGCAAGTGTCCATGACCTTCATGATGATTCCATTGATTTGCATAATCAACTGAAGGAACTCGTGCGTAGGTTCACTTTTTGCCCACTCGTGTTTGATTATTCCATACAACATAAGCCGGGTAGAAAATTAACGTACGCGCTGATCTCAATTGTTAAAGAAGCTTTGTCAAACATTGTCCGCCATTCCAATGCAACCCATGCTTCAATTACGATTCGTGAACACCCAGCATTCTATCAATTAATTATTAAAGACAATGGATATTGGCAACGCAACGTGTCTGATCAAGGGATCGGTTTAAAAAATATCAGTGACCGTGTAGAAGCATTCGGAGGTCTTCTGAATATAGAAGCAACAAACGGATTTAAACTCTTTATTTCGATTCCGAAGGAGGAAAATAAATGATGAATGTAGTCATTGTTGACGATGATCAGCTCGTATCTTCTTCATTGAAAACTATTCTTGAAGCAGACGGAGCCATTCGAGTAACCGGAATCGGCCATTCCGGTACGCAAGCAGTGGAGCTTTATCGAGAACTTCGACCTGATATTCTTTTAATCGATATTCGGATGGACGGCATGACCGGAATTGAGGCTGCGAAAATTCTACTTCATGATCATAACAATGCAAAAATTTTATTTTTAACTACTTTTTCAGACGATGAATATATCATTGAGGCGCTCCGCATTGGAGCAAAAGGCTATATTCTGAAGCAGAATTTTGAAAGCATTGTTCCGGCGCTTAAGGCTGTCTTTAGCGGTCAACGGGTATTTGGTGATGCGATCATTAGCAAAATCCCTTCACTTATAAAACAGAAAGACCAGCCGAATTTCAGCCAATTTGACTTGACTGATCGCGAAATCGCCATTATTAAACAAGTAGCAAGCGGCTCTTCAAATCGTGAAATTGCGAAGGAACTCTTCCTCAGTGAGGGGACAATACGTAACTATATCAGCTCTATTCTTGAAAAATTGGAACTGCGTGATCGAACACAGCTCGCCATTTTCTACTATAAACAGAGCTGATTCTTATCGAATACGTTTTGCAATTATTCAGTTCTAATACATTAGAAAACTTGCCTACTGGCAAGACTTTGACGAAGTCAGAGGCTTAGTTGCACTTACACTAAATTCCGCTAAAGCTTTATTCATTCTTATTTGTGTGAAAAAACGTACATTCATTAACACATTGAATGTACGTTTATCGATTCTATCTATGAATCTCAAAGCATTTCCATTTGCACACGGCTACCTCTTCCAGAGGGTACAGCAGGCGAAACAATCAGCCGCCTCGGCAAACGCTCTCTCATCTCCGGAACATGACTGATGACACCAATGGAAAGCCGATGCATATGCAGCTTTTCAAGAGCTGTAACAACGGTATCTAGTAGATCTGGATCAAGTGAGCCAAAGCCTTCATCAAGAAAAAAGAATTGAAGTGGAACATTGCCACGAAGTTGAATTTGTTCGGATAAGGACAAGGCGAGTGCCAGTGACGTGAGAAAGGTCTCTCCGCCAGACAGTGAAGAAACCGGGCGACGAATCCCGCCGTTTCCGTCATCACGGATAATAAATCCCCCTTGCTCATCCACTTCCAGAACATAACGCCCGTGCGTCAGATCGCCGAGACGTTTCGAAGCGGCGGCGCAGACTTGCTGAAGCTGTTCTTCGGCAACAAATTCTACAAAGGCGTTGCCGCGGAATACACGCTGTAGTTTGTCAAATTGATCGGAAGCCTTTTGTGTTTTCTTACGTTCTGATTCTAGTTCAAGAAACAGCTTGTGATTCTTTTCTATTGTCTCTTTTTCCTTAGCAGCTGCCCCATAGCGTTCAATCAGAGTCTGTACATTTCCTCTTAATTCCGCCCATTTTTTCCGCGTTTCGTCCAGTTGATTTTCGGTCACTGTCTTACCTTCAAGTTTCTCAGACAGAGTCAGGAGTTCAGAAGAAAGTTTCATCGTCTGCTCTTGATAGTCTGCCAATTGTTCTGAGAGTGTCGTACACAAATCATCGCTCAAGTGGGCATTCAACACAGCTTCACGCCGATCAAACCTAGATATGGCGATGTGATCCGTCCAGTTATCGAATGCCGATTTATGTGCTTTGTCTGCTCGTTCCAATCGTGATTGAGCATTTGCGTACTGCTTATCATTCATGTGATAGTTTTCAAGTGCCGATTGCAATGCATATTCACCAGATTCATAGTCTCTCTTTAACTGAACCAAATCCCGCTCCGTACTTTGAATCATTTGCTTAATCGGCATCTCTTCATCAAGATTAAGGGTCTGCAACTGCTTGTGAAGCTGAGTGGCTGTTTTTTGAGAAGCATCTTGCCGACCATTCAACTCGCTCCATCTGGACTCAAGCGAACGTAACGTTTGTTGATCATACTCCAAATGCTGTTCAATGATGCTCAGCTGTTTTCTATTCTTTTGAATGTCTCTTCGAAGTTGATCCGCTTGTTGATCGGATTTATAAATTTTTCGTTCTTCTTCTTGTACTTGATCAAACGCCGGATATTCGGGAAGCCAGTGGTTCACTCGGTCATTGCGTTCATGCTTACGCGCTGTTGCTTGTTCTTCAAGTGCCAGCTTTTTTTCCTTGTATACAGCCGCTTGGGCATTAAGTGACGACCGCTCTGATTCGGCATGTCTCGCTTCTTCCATGCGCTGATTCAGCATATCGCTGACACTCAGCTGATCCTGTTTTTCTTCTCTGACAAGAAGCGCAATTTGATTAAGCACTGATTTCAAGCCGCTTTTTTCCCATTCAGCAAAATTGGCTGTGAGATCAGCATTTTGACTCAATTGTGCATGTGTGACAGATACCTGAGCAGCTCTGGGGAATGACCGTGCTTGTTGTTCCAATTGTGCCAAACAGATTCTGATTTCCTGTTGTTGATTCGTCAAAAATTCAGCAGCCTTTTGGCAGGTCATTCTTTTATTGTTGATTTCCGCGTCAGAAATGACATGACTGCTCTTAGCAGGATCTGGATGATGAAGTGCACCGCAGACTGGGCATGGCTGCCCCTCAGCCAATTTTTCTGCCAACCGAAGTGATAAATTGTGCTGATAAGCTGCTTCCCGTTCTTTATCAACTTTCTGAAGCTGCATCTCAACGAACGACTGTACAGATTGAATAAATCGATTCGTATCAACGGCACGATTGTAAATCGATTGATTTTTATCAAAAAGAGAAGCATCTTTTTTGTCGGCTAATGCCCGATTATGGTCTAGTTGCTCTATTTTCGTGACACATTTTTGAAGTGCGTCACGCAACTGAGTCCACTCCCCTCTTTTTTCTACTAAATAATGATCCAGTGTATCAATTTCTTTTTTTTCCTGCATAGCCTTCTGAACAAGGGCGCGCCGTTCGCTTGAGACCTCAAGTGTAGAAAGCTCGTGCTCCTTCTTCTCCACTTCCTTTTTCATCTCAACCAGATGTTTTTGCTCCTCGTCAGCTGAAGATTGCACGTCTTTCAGCTTCTGTCCAAGTTCAGCACTTTGCTTATGGATCATCCGGAAAGCAGCTTTCTCGCTCACCAGCTGCTCTAGAATTGAAGCACCCTGAATAAGCCGCTGTTTTTCAGCAGCAAGCTTAGGTTCTTCCTCAGTCAACCTCTTTTTCGCTTGATCACCTGCTTGTTTTGCAGCCTCCATCTCGTTTTTCGAGCGTACAAAATTTCGGTTCGCTTCCTTGTATGTATCAACCGCCTGTGCATGCTCTTTTTCCGCTTCGTTTAAAGCATCCAGATAAGGCATGAGTTTCTCTGCCTCCTCATTCATGCTCAGCTTGTTTTTCAATTCATCAAATTTATCTTTTTCGCTTGTTAGATTTTGAAGCGTTTTTTGTTTTGCTTTCTTTTCTTCCTGCAGGCTCCATATCTGTTCCTGTTCCTGTTTTTCACATTCGGTCTGTTCAAGACTTTTTCGTTTCTCTTTAAGTGCCTGCCCAATTGAAGCACAGCGGTTTTGTACGCTTGTAACCGCTTCTTGAGATGAATCACCAAGCATGGCTTCCTTTTCAACAATGACATGAAGCTGCTGTTTCATAGCATCGGAAGATTTTTTCAACCGTGCAGACAGTTCATCACCATATTTCTCGAGATGAAAAAGGCGCTGGAGCATTTTTCGGCGCTCATTGCCCTTTAACGTCAAAAATTCCGCGAATTTTCCTTGCGGCAGCACAACCGCCCTTGTAAAATCGTCATGGGTCAATCCAAGAATGTCCTGAACACCTCGCGTTAGATCGCGTTCTTTGTCGGCAAGCACCTCATTCATCTCACCTAATTTCAGCAGGCGGCAGCTTGCAAGGCGCAAACCGCCGTCTTTTGTCCGCTTGTAGCTGCGTTCGGCGCGATAACGTGCTGTCTGGTCCCCTGACAATTCAAAAGTAAATCCAACCGACATTTGTTCTTCAAGTTGATTCATTATGCCTGTTGTGTTGTTCGCCGCCCGTTCCACTGTTCCATAGAGGGCAAGCGTGATTCCGTCGAGAATTGTTGATTTGCCGCTGCCGGTCGGTCCAAATATGCCGAACAGTCCGTCCGCGCATAAGGTTTCAAAATCGATGTGTTGTTCCTCGCGAAAACTATTCAACCCTCGAATCGTAAGTTCAATCGGTTTCATGTGCCGCCCTCCCCACTGCGACTTCTCGTTCAGCTTCATCTTCCTCAATAAGCTGCATGAACAGTTGAACCAGCTCACTTCCCGGTTCCGCACCATCCATCTGATTTTTGTAAAAACGGATGAACAATTGATCAATCGGCAGGTTCGAACGCGCCGTTTGATTCCCAAGTGCCTGATTTCCCTTGTAGATCGGCCGGATGTTGACAATGTGCGGCCTCACTTTGCGCAGTGCCTGGATGTCATGCATGCTCATCGCTTCATCAAGACGAATTTCCAAATCGATCCACGCCTCGCTATCGCGTTTTTCATCGATCCATTGATAAACTTCTGCCAGTCCATTTTCCGCACGCCAACGGATGAGCGGGCGTCCGGAAGTCAATTCAATCTCACGCTTTGAGATCGGCACATTCGGTTTCGCATCAAGAACAGTAATTGATTTAGGTTGTCCCGCTTCTGAAAAGCTGTAGGCAAGCGGTGAACCCGCATATCGTGCAGGGACTGGTGAATCAGACAAGGTCTGTGGGCGATGAAGATGTCCAAGTGCGACAAACTGAGCAGTCGCGGGAAAAGCGGAAGGATGTACCGTGTACGCGCCTCCGACCTGAATCGGCCGTTCGGAATCTGACTCTTTGCCTCCTGCAGCAAAAAGATGCGTCATCAGTATGTTCACCGTCTCTTTTCTAAACGATTGCGCATGCTCTAGAAAGAGATCGGAAAGACGATCATTATACGCTTTCTTTATTGCTATCTCGTCGTTCATTAAACTGAGACATTCATTGAGTCTGGATTCGGAAGGATAAGGTACACATGCAAGTACAAGTTTTTCACCTGTATGGGCAATAGGAACTGTTAATGGTTGAAGAATTGGCTTGCCGACAATTGTGATACCCTGGCGCCCGGCAAGCGGTTTTGATGCCTCCAACCGCTCCGGGCTATCATGATTACCTGCAATAATTAGCACAGGCCGTTTACCGCCAAGCGAAAGTCGCTGGGCGGTATCGTAAAACAGAGCTTCGCTCACAGCTGGAGGATTAACGGTATCGAATACATCACCGGCCATCAGAACTGCATCCACTTCTTCTTCATCGGCGATGGTACAGATTTCGTCCATCACACGTTCCTGCTCCTCCTCTCGCGAGCGGCCTTCCAATGTGCGTCCAAGATGCCAGTCAGCCGTTTGCAATAGTCTCATTAGTGTTCCTCCCCATTTGTCAGATCGACAAAATATCCACCATCAAAAGCATATAAACCGACCTTGGCAACTTTTCGTTTCCAAATCCGCTCGATTGCGCGGCGGTACATGCCAAGCTGCATCTGGTAGCGCCGTTTTAATTCTTCAACAGCTGCATCTTTTGTTGCAAAGCGACTAGAGAGATGATCGGTTTTATAATCCAGCAGGATCAGCCCGTCCTCATCTTCAATAATGCAGTCAATAACACCTTGTACCAACACTGATTCTTGGTGCTTTGACCTTTTCCATAATGAATAAACCTCATTTGTACCTAGTGCCAGACTGAATGGGCATTCACGGGTAATCTTCACTGCAGATAGCATCTTTTTGCCAATCGTTGTCTGGAAGAATGCCTCTACCGCGCCATAATCAAAGCTCCGTTCCTGCACATCCGTGATCAGTTCTTTTTGGACAAGCATCTGGCCTTGTGCCTTAATTTGTTCTAAGCTCGCGACACGCTTTAAGTCCAAATGCTGCATGAGCAGGTGCAGCGCTGTTCCGCTTTCCGCGGCAGATAATGCGGATTTCTGGAGAAACTGCGGACGGTCGCGGCTAATAGAAGAAAAACGATCCTGGTCAACCATAAGCCGGTCATCAGTGCCTGCACTGAAATAATCTTGCTGCGCTTTGATTTCAGTTACTGTCTGCTTTGCCATTGAAGCCGTCGCTGCTTGCTCAGGATATGTCCATTCAAGCCTTGCAGCCACTTCATCCTGCAGACCGGAATGAGAGACGACCGACTTTCCCTTCTCAAGGCGTACCAGACGATCTCTATTGATCTTTTGCTGTTCTCCTTGTCCCTGTGACAAGCCGGTTGCAGCAATCACCTGAATAGTCCAAGAAGAATCATCTGCTGAAATCGCTGTTATATCAGGATCATTACCAATCAATTGATGAAGTGATTCTGAGGAATGATGTCGCGCAACCGACGGCACCACCCAGTCGAAAAAGGTGGACGCAGCCGCACGTACATCTTCTGGAAGAAGCCAGTCACGAACATGTAGCGACATCCGATACTTGTCCGCCTGTTTTTCGGCATCTTTTACCGTTCCGAGCAAAATTAATTTTTCTTTTGCCCGAGTCACTGCAACGTACAGAATACGCAATTCCTCAGCAATCGCATCAGCTTTCATCCGCTCTTTTATCGCTAAATACGGTAAGGTTGGCACACTCATACGCAGATCGGGATTAATCCATTTCGTACCAAAGCCCAGATCCTTGTGTAACAAAGCCGCTTCTGCCGTATCCCTCAAGTTAAATCGTTTATTCATTCCGGCGACAAATACAACAGGGAATTCAAGCCCTTTACTTTTATGGATCGTCATAATCCGAACGACATCTTCCTGTTCGCTAAGTGCCCGCGCCTCGCCAAGATCACCCCCGTTTTCTCTCATTCGGTCGATAAAGCGAAGAAAACGGAACAATCCGCGAAATGTTGTCTTTTCATACTGCCGCGCCCGATCATAAAATGCTTTAAGATTGGCCTGCCGCTGCGTTCCGCCAGTTAATCCACCTGCATAATCGTAATAACCGGTGTCGCGATAAACTTGCCAGATGAGTTCGGAAACCGGATGATTTTTAGAAAAGTTACGCCACTCGTCAATTTTATTAAGGAGAACTGTTAACCGTTTTGCTAATTCATCATCATTCTCGCCTACATAGACTTTTAACGCCTGATAAAATCCTGTGCCGCGATTCGCCATCCGAATGTCAGATAGCTCATCTGCATTCAATCCGATAATTGGTGATCTTAACAATGCGGCAAGCGGTATATCTTGATCCGGATTATCAATCACTTGCAGAACAGAAAGCATGACAGAGACCTCGACTGTGTCAAAATAACCTTTGGACAACTCTGCATACGCGGGAATACCGCGACGATCAAGAATATCCTTCATCACCGCTGCAGAAGTGCTTACGGAACGAAGCAGAATCGCTATATCGCGGAATCGAACCGGTCTCATTTGCCCAAGGGAGCGATCAAACACCTGAAATGCAGGTGATGCACCATCACCGATCATCGCTTGAATCCGATCACCGATCGCTGTCGCTTCTAATTCCGAAGTATCCATGTCATCCGTATCCTCAGCCGAATCTTCATCCGAAGATGCCCGATCAATGATTTCCAAATCGACCGGCCGATCCTCTTGAGGGTAGTTCGCTCCGCATCGCAGTTCCGCAGCTGCATCGTAAATCACGCCGCCGACTGCTTCATCCATGGTCTGACGGAACAGGAAATTCGCTCCATCGATGACTTCTTGCCTGCTTCGGAAGTTACTCGAAAGATCAATAACTTGCCCATCTGTTTCAGGCGAAGAGAACCGTTTATATTTTTCAATGAACAATCCGGGTTCTGCCAGTCGGAAACCATATATACTTTGCTTGACATCCCCCACCATGAATAGATTGCCGCCGCAGTTGCTGTCTTTTGTAATCAACTGAATAATCGATTCTTGAACGCGGTTGGTATCTT
Organism: Sporolactobacillus laevolacticus DSM 442; assembly: GCF_000497245.1. Classification (GTDB taxonomy): domain Bacteria; phylum Bacillota; class Bacilli; order Bacillales; family Sporolactobacillaceae; genus Sporolactobacillus; species Sporolactobacillus laevolacticus. Next base: position 132,563 of record NZ_AWTC01000003.1, on the reverse strand, counting down.
GGTACTCGTCAATCATCACTTCATTAAAACGTGCTTGGAACTGCTGAGCCACGACAGAAGGCTTCTCATCTTCCGAGGTAGAGCCTTCTCCCCTTAAGACAGCAAGGCATTCATGTTCTAAGTCCGAAAAATCAAGTACGGCTTTACGCCTCTTCTCCTTTTTAAACTGTTTTGTAAATGCTTTAACCAGTTCAATGATCAGATCAACTGATGGTGCCATCTCATTGAGATCCTGGAGACATTCTTCAGATGAGCGTGAAAACCATTGCTGTTGTAAATCAGTAATTTTTGCTTTTATTTTATCGCGCGTTTTTTTAACCTGATCCTTTAGCGTCGCATCTGCATCCTTTGCTTTGATCGGTTTCAGTTTGCCAAATGAGATGGACAAGAACGCAGAACGAATGACTTCCCAGTCTGAGCCGGAAAATGACTGCAATCTTCGGAGTTCTTGAAGATCATCATTCAATGTGTCGGCATAAACGGCAGGTCCATCTGGTTCGCTGCAAAGACGAATGGCTTCTTCCAGCGCGTTCAGAGAACCGGAAATCACTTGGAAGAGTGCTTTCTTCAAATCTTCGACCCATTCAAAATGATCAATAGATTGCTTACCATTTACATGATAAGCTTCAGCCATCTGATCGAGCCAGATTTCCGGCCACGGATGGCTCATTGAAAATTCATAGATACGCAAAAGAAGCTGATTGAGCGCATCGTCGCTTCGGTCACTTGAATAGCGGTCGACTAAGTGATAAAACTCAGAATTGTCAGATGCGTAATAGTCTTCCAAAAGCTCATTTAATACCTCTTCGCGCAGCAGTGCCGCCTCTGTTTCGTCAAGCAATCGAAAACCAGGATCCAAATCCAGAAAATAATAATATTGCTTCACAACCGACATACAAAAGGCATGCAGTGTCATAATTGAAGCCTTACCAAGCAGTCCCTGCTGCCGTCTCAGAAATAAATTTTCAGGCTCCTCAGCCAGTCGCTTGTCCAATGCTTTGCCAATACGTTCTCTCATTTCAGAAGCCGCGGCTTTCGTGAACGTGACAATCAGCAGATCATCAATATTTATACGTTGTTCCGGATCAGTCATTTTTTGAATAATACGTTCAACGAGTACAGCTGTTTTCCCGGATCCTGCAGCAGCGGCCACGAGCAAGTCATGTCCTTGTTCAGTAATGGCGCGCCATTGCGCATCGGTCCATTGTGATTCTTTCGGTTTAATGCTCATCACGCGTTTCCTCCGACTCCACCAATTTCTGCAGTACAACATCATCCGGCATTTTTTTCAGCAAGCGGTACTGATTTCCAGGCTGTGACTGATCAAACCGGCAAACCGGTCGGAATGGGCAGTAGGTACACGGTACTTGACCATTCATTCTATAAGGTGTAATAGACACATCTCCATCGATGATCTTGCATCCTACCTCTGTCATCACTTGCCGTGTATAGTTTCTAAGTGTCTTAAATTCTTTCTCTCCGGCAAGAGATGAGCTTTTATAGAAATCACCGTTTTGCTTGATGCCAAAAGGCGCAATTTCCGAAAGTTTTCCAACCGCGCCTTCATCGGTAAGCATAAGCGCTTCTTTATCCTCTATCAGCAGGCCTTTCATTTTAAAATGCTTATAGAGCTCCCGCTCCAATTGATCCGCTGGAAGCTTCTCAGTCAGGTTCATAACCGGATTATGCACATGAAAATAGAGCACACCGGCAGGCTCAGCCTGCGTTCCCAGCCATTGCTTTGAATAGGTAACAATCACATCTAAGTAAGTTAGCATCTGGAGAGCAAGGCCGTAATAAATTTCAGAGAGATCAAGGGTTCTGGTACTAGATTTATAGTCAATAATCCGTAATAGCAAGCGACCTTGACCGTCCCGCGCCTGATCGACTCGATCAATTCGACCGACCACTTCCATCTGAGCGCCATGATTGAGCGGAAAACTGAGCGGTGGCAGCGGGCGACCAGGACCGAAAGGCAATTCCAGACTGACCGGCGAAAAACCGCTTGCCAGTGCATGGCGGCGAAGAACATGCGCAACTCGAGCAACCACTTGCTCCAGTTTGTGTTGAAGGTAGCGGTAACGGTTTGAACTGGTCAATATTTGGCGCTGAAGATTCGGAGCGAGTTCGGAAACTGTATCGGAAGCCAATTGATCGCATTCTTCCAGTGATAAATCACCCCAACTCCGATGCCTTTGCATAATTCGGACGGTCATTTGCTTGATTGCCATATGAAACAATTGGCCGATATCAGGGGCAGCTAATTGGAAAACTTCTCGTTCTCTCAGATTTAAACCATATGAAGCGAATTGTGAAAATGGACAGGCATTGAACTTTTCCATCCGAGAAACACTCGTTTGGATTGTCTGTCCATACAATTCGCGAGCCGCTTCTTGACTCAAGTGTTCGTCATTACGCGCAAACAGCCCGGAAAGTGCCATATGTGCCGCGCTTCCCCATTCATGGTGAACAGTGAACCAGTTGTACGTATCCCACCACAGTTCGGCGATTGGATAACCGTTTTTCCATTCGCGAATTTGAGCAGCTAAGGTGCTGACTGTCTTACGTGGTGTATTGATAAAAGCCAGTTGCTCCGCATCCTCCAGCGTTCTCGGTTCTGAAGGCGCCAGTTTCAATGGCATGCTAGGGAAGAAGCGTCGCAATCGCGCAATTAGCGGTGAAGGCCGCAAAGATTCACCATCCTCAGAGGCCAGCGGATAAGAGATGTAGAGCCGATTTTTCGCAAGTGTCAGCGCACGATAGATAAACTCATTCTCACCGGCCATCTGTTCGCGCTCGCCATCAGCAACCGTTATTCCATTGTCTTGAAGCAACTCGCGATCTTCACCCGAAAATAAGCCTTGCTCCGATGGTTTTGCCGGCAACACACCTTCGTTCACGCCAAGCAGAAATACATCCTTCAATTCCGATGCGCGCATCCGATCAAGACTGCCGACCAAGACTTGGTCCAATGCGGGAGGAACCATAGCGAATTCAAGTGTGTCCAAACCGGTATCCATTATTTTCACAAATAGATCCAAGGACATTTGCTCGTCACCAGCAGTTTCCACACATTGATCGAGCATATCGATAACCGCTTTCCATGCCTGCCCATGTGCTTTTGATTCAGAAAGCTTATGCTGTTCTTCAGCCTTCATCACCATTTTTTCCAGCTTTTCCGGAATGGCCATCTCAACCAGGAAATTATAGAGTGCCGCGCAACGCTGAGCGACCGTTGACGCGGATTGCACATGCTGCTCTAATGAAGCAAGAGAACGGGCAACGAGTTGACGGTACTGATTTATCGTCTTTTCTATTTCGATCTCAGCTTCTGTCGGTTGTCTCGTCTCTTCCTCAAGTCCTCGATAGATTCGATAACGCCACGGTGCTTCATCCGTCCATTTTCGTCCATAATAGCCACGTGCGATCACATAGTTTTCTAATTGATCCATACCTTCACGTGCATCACTCAAATCATAATCAAGAGGAATCAGAAAATCAGTTTTTATACAGCGAAAAATCGGTTCGTAGCGCCAGTTCTGTTGAATTGCTTCAAGGGCAGAACGGATAAATTCGATGAGCGGATGATGCTTCATCGGACTTTTCTGATCGATAAAAACAGGAATCTCATAATCTTTAAAAATCGTCTCAATTAAGTCGCGATAATCAGCCAGGTTACGAACCAGCACGGTCATTTCACGAAAACGGTCACCATGTGTGCGAGCACGGGTAAGGATGTTGCGAGCAGCCTGTTCTACTTCTTCACGACGATTTGCTGCTTCTGTTAGAATAACACCTTCCGTCTTTTCACTCGACTGAGTCGGATACTGTCCAAAATGCAGATTAAGATTTTTTAAAGCTTCTGTTTCCGGTCTTAGAACTGCTTTTTTTAGAATAATAGGTTCAATAAATTGTTGATCCATTTCTGCGCGTTCCCTCAGTTGAATAAAAAGAAGCGCCGGATGCCTGAACGAGGAAAATTCATCAGGAGCACGTTCGTAAGCTTGATCTGTCCCCAGTGCGATGGTTACCCTCTTGCAGGTCGCCATTAATTTTTCCGTGACAAGAAGCTCTTGAGGGGTCATGGTTTGAAACCCATCTATCCACACTTCCGATTGCTTCAGAAATTCTGTTTCATCAACGTGTTCAATCATCAATTTCAAGTAATCTTCACTATCAATATACTTGCCTTCCAGCGCCTTGTTGAAAGATTGGTAGATCAATGACAAATCGTGAAGCTTGTCCTTTAATAGCAGTTGATCGGCGCTCCCTGTTCCCATATCTATTGATTGAGTTGCGATTTGCTCCGGCTCCAGACAGAAACGCTTAAATTCGATCAGTGTATCACTCAGCAGATCATAAAAACCGTTCTGTTGCGAAGCCTTACGGAACAGTCGCAAATCATTTTTGTTCTGTTCGACGATCTTACGGAGCAGCATAGAAATGCCAGTCTCATTCAAATGAAACCTAGTCGCCCCGCCCGTTTGCTGCAGCACTCTCAAGGCGAGCCGGGGCATGCTGTACACATTAAGCCGTGTCATACCATCCAATCCTTGTGTAGATGCTAGAGTGTATTCCATGCTGAACGTCATATGTTCGGGCACCAGATAAATAAGCGGCGCTCCGTCCGGATTCTCACGCAGACGTGTCCGAATTTCTGAAAGACAGTCCGAAGTTTTCCCCGTTCCCGGTCGTCCCAAAATAAAACGTACAGACATGATCTTCTCCCCTTTTCGTAATTCATTAGCTTTATATGTCTCGCGTCAAACGTTGCGGATAATTCGTAATTGATCGTTGAAATTATTATATCACACAGGGAACGTTCGTTCCTCTTTACTGTGCTTTCGTTATTAGCAATATCTTCATCACGATTTTCAATTGTTTATTTTGTTTAAAAAACCCCACAGAGAAATTCACTTTCTCTGTAGGGTTTCTATATTTTAAAAATCAATGCATTTATTTCCGATATTTCCCTACTTTTTCCTCGATCGAGGTGCCTTGGGGTCGAAAATGGATTTTGACCTCCGCCGCCACTTCATCGGCGCCTGCTTCAACAGTCGCGTACACGGTTTTTTTCACCACATCAAGTAATTCATCGAGTTCGCCTTCAAGAATAGTTTCAAGTGCTGTGACTTCATACTTAACCCCGGATTGCTGAATCACTTTAATAGCTTCATCGACCAAATCATACGTATCCTTTTCTTTTGAAAAAGGCAGGATTTGAAGACCTACATTACTGATTGGCATTAGAAAGCGCCTCCCGAATTATTCTTCGTCCCAGACTTTAACTTCTTTCATCACATCGCCGTTTCTCATCGCAAGGACGGTGTCCAGCCCACTTGTGACTTGTCCAAAAACCGTGTGAACGCCATCCAAATGCGGCTGTGGTTCATGAACAATGAAAAATTGGCAGGAGCCGGTATCACGTCCGGCATGCGCCATCGACAACGCTCCGGCAATATGTTTATGTGGATTTCCATCTGTCTCACATTTAATGGTATAACCGGCGTCACCCATTCCGGTGCCGGTCGGGTCGCCGCCCTGGCTGACAAATCCTGGGATTACACGGTGGAAAGTTACCCCATCATAAAAACCTGAATTCGCCAGTTTCTCAAAGTTCACAACTGTATTTGGTGCTGCTTCTGGAAAAAAATCAATGGTAATCACTTGTCCATTTTCCATTGTAATAGAACCTTTTTTCATTAAAATCCTCCGTCCTTATGCTTTCAGTGTGATTTAGTATCAACGCTTTCTATTATATACAAAAATAAGAGTAATCGCCGACAATGCGACAAAAAAGACGCCCGCGAAATAGCCCGCCCATATGTCTGTAAAGTAATGTACGCGCAAAAAAGGCCGACTGAACCCAATTAGCAGAATCATCGTCAGGTTAATAGCTACCCAAACATAACGCGCCCATTGTTTCCTGATCAGCGGCAAAATAAGTAGAATCAGCATGCCGTAAACCGACGACGCATTCATCGCGTGACCACTTGGAAAACTGAAACCTGTTGCATGCACAAGATGCGGAAGATCCGGACGATCTCTCATGACCCAATTTTTTAAAATCTCATTCGCGCCTCGTTCCAACAAATAAACAGCCGGTAATAAAATGAATGCAAGTATTTTTTTCCTGAATAAAAGATAGATCATGAATAAAACAATTAACGGATTTAGGAAATTACTTGATCCAAAATCGGTGAATTTTGTAAAAAAAGCAATGACCGCCGGTTTCCTGATCGGATCAAGCAACTGGATCAGTCGATTATCAATTGCCTGAACAGATGGCTGCCGAATAGCCAATACTAAAACAAGAAAGATAAATACACACGTGAGTGTCAGCCACAGCCATAGAATCATAGATTTTCTGCTGCTCTGTTGCAGCTTCATGCTTATCCCCCCAAAAACGCAAGCATTTTTCCGCCGCTACCTGCATGAACTATGCTACGATAACGTTAAACGCATGTCCTTTCTTTTACCCTATATATACCAAAGGGGGCGATGTTTATGACAGATTTTCAATTTGAATTGCATGGCGAATGGAAGGGTTCCTGGGACGGCGAAGGACAGATCCAAACCAATGGCTTGCACACCACAATTTCTGTTGATTCTTCTATGTCTGGTCGAGGCACTGGTACCAACCCGGACGAATTACTAATCAGTGCACTAGCATCTTGCTACATGATCACACTAGGTATCCGGCTGAAAAAAGAGGCAATCGCATATGATCACATCGAAATCCGTACCGAGGCACTTGTGACTAAAAAAGGTGGCCTTCACGTTGAAAAAGTCACCCATTTTCCAATTATCTATTTGTCCGTTCCACTCACCAATCTTCTGCAAGAACATTTGATTGTCTGTATCCATAAGGCCGAACAAGACTGTGTTATTGCTAAAGCAGTGAAAGGTAATGTTCAAATTGTCATTGATCCAAAATTTGTTGCAGGGAATTAATCTTCAGAATCCTTTTTAAGCAACGCCTTGCCTTTGCAGAACGCAACTTGAGCAAGCAGTACCGATTGCCCTGCTTGTCTCACGGTTTCCTGCACTTTATCCTTATTTTTAGAGATATCCAGTTGAATTAGAGAATAATTACGCGTCAATTCATTTTTTTCACTGATAATTTCTTCCGACTGACGACGCAGTTTTGCACCTGTTTTTGAAATCTTTGCAAGTGATCCGTTCATGAGTTTTAACGTATTCGCTGCGGAAATGACAAACACAATGATTGAGGCAACAACCAGCACAAGACTTAAATAAACAATAATCATGGAATCGATCCTCCTTCAATCACAAAAGCTTTACTAAAATTATCATACCCTATAATAACCAAAAGATCATTTTTGGGTAAAAAGCTTGATCATTTTTTTCTTGTCCTTTTTTTGAACATTTTGATATACTGGATGCAGTTTGTTTTTGTACTGGATTCAGTCATTTGCTAAAGGAGACCAATATGGAAAATAAAGTAGCTTTAATCACTGGCGGAACACGTGGCATCGGCAAAGCGATTGCTGAGAAATTCGCACAAAATGGATACAATCTCGTCCTGAACTATGCACGAAAAAGTTCAAACGCAGAACAAACAAAGCTTGATATTGAAAATAAATATGGTGTCGCAGTTCACATCGTAAAAGCGAACATCGGCGAACTCGATCAAATCGACCAGCTGTTTGAGGCTGTTGAAACAGCATTTGGCAGACTCGACGCCTTTATCAGTAATGCTGCTTCCGGCGTACAGAGACCGATCATGGATATTCAAGAGAAGCACTGGGATTGGACACAGGACATTAATGCAAAAGCTTATTTGTTTGCAGCGCAAAAAGCTGCGAAATTAATGAGCAAGACAGGCGGAGGGCATATTGTCGCCTTGTCAAGCTTGGGTGCTGTACGTGCGTTGCCAAATTATGTAGTCGTCGGCGTTTCGAAAGCTGCCGTTGAAGCAATCACACGCTATCTTGCCGTTGAACTCGCACCAATGAAGATTACCGTTAATACCGTTTCCGGTGGCGCAGTCGATACGGACGCACTCAAGCATTTTCCGAATCGTGAGGAATTGCTTGAAAAAGCAGCCAAACACAACCCTGCAGGACGCATTGTCGAACCGGAGGATCTTGCTGAAGCGGTATATTTCCTTTGCACACCTGCCGCGTTTATGATTCGCGGTCAAACAATCACTGTAGATGGCGGTCTTTCATTACTTGCTGAATAAGACAAAGCACTCACAATAATAATAAAGAACCAGAGGAAATGGTTGTGCATTTCAGTGATGCTGAAATCAGCATCCTGCATGCACCTTGCTTCTCCGGTTCTTTTTTGTTTTTTTTATTGCTTTGTGACAAAAAACCCCTTATCGAATGAGATTAATCACTAAAGCAGGGTCACTTGATCACCCCGCAAAGGATTCTGCCTCCTGAGTTGCCGGACGGCTCTGTTGTCTGATCATCCCCTTTTTCATGAATAATCAAAGCAGATCCATCTGCATCCCGGAGTGAGTTGGGTTTTCCTTCTTGAAGAGTGACTCGAGGATCAAAGAGAACGGTCTTAACGCGACCATGACTATCTGCAAAAATATTTTGCATATCGCCTGCGTGTGGACCAAGAGGATTCTTCAGCCCATGCTTTTTATGATCCGGATTGAAATGCGCTCCGGCCGACATGAAGTCTGGAGGTGTACAGCTACCATACTCATGAAAATGAATGGCATGGATGCCTGGCCTTAATCCCTCTGCTTCCAATTCAATGCGGACACCTCTGGATGTTTCTGTCAGAACTGCCGTGCCCATTTCTTCATTTTTTGCATTAATGAGCGAAACAATCAATTTTTCGCTTTTACTGTTTTTGGCACTTGCTCTCATCTCAGATTGGTTTTCATAGGTAACCATTGTCAACACGAGAATGGCACAGATCACATAGATCAGTTTTCCATACTTCACCCGAATCAACCTCCTGAGTGTAGCATGCTCCGAATGATTTGTTTTTACTCTAGCCAAAATTCAAAAATGTTTCGCCTTTAAAAGTAAGGTCGAAAATGCTATGATTTTGTTTAAATCTTGTCATCATTATAAAGGAGGGCGCTCATGAAAGTAGTAAATGAATTTAAAAAATTTCTGGCACGCGGCAACGTCATTGATCTTGCTGTGGCAGTTATCATTGGTGCGGCATTTGGACAAATCGTTAATTCCCTTGTCAAAGACATTGTAATGCCGCCGATTGGTTTGTTACTTGGCAAAGTAGATTTCAGCAGTCTGTATCTTAATTTGTCCGGGCATGCCTACAGCAGCCTTGCAGCTGCGCAAAAAGCGGGTGCGCCAACCATTAATTATGGTATTTTTATTAATCATGTCATTAATTTTCTAATCATATCTGTAGTTATCTTCTTCGCCATAAGAGTATTGAACAAAACAACCTTGAAAAAACCTGCTGCACCATCCTCGAAAACATGCCCTTACTGCTTTTCATCCATCCCGGTCAAGGCAACAAAATGTGCGCACTGCACGGCGGACCTTCCTAACGAAGAGCAACAGCCTGCTCATACACATTGATCATTAGAGAATTCGCCATTTGTTTCGGCAAAAAAAACAGTTGCTTTTATACAAAAAACGAACCTGGTTAATGATAATTGCCAAGTTCGTTTTTTCATGTAAATGCAGACTAGAATAATTTTTGATTCTGCAGCCTTTTTTCTAATTGCTTATGTATAATGAAAGATAAGTGATTTTGGAGAAAAGGTTGATGTCTTTTTATGAATCTGTGGATGTTACTTGGAATCTTTTTGCTTATTTGCGGGTTAGTGCTGCTTTCTCAAAGAAAAAAAGCTGCTTTGCCGCACTTCATTGCTCGAAGAATCAATAGCCTGAACCGTTTTTTTACTACCTTAAGCATTATGCTCATATTGGCCGGCATTGCCTCAATGCTTGCAACAACACTTACAGGGATGATGGGCTTTGATTTCTGGATTTTATATTATTTGGGTATTTTCGCCTGTCTCATGCTGCTTTTCCTATTTTTGCTCCATTAATTCAAAAGTCGTCATCTCAGGAAGGTTTCGGATTTCTGTGTGAACCAAATCGTCGCCATTGAACGTGCAATGATAGTCTGCCGGCTGTTCATGACGCACATCAAGTACTTTTTCCATAAAGAAGCGCAAAGTTGGGACCGTTCCGAAATTATCCTCAGAGAGAAGCCATGAGACGGATTTTAGTTCCAAAATGCCTTCTCTTGTCGCTCGGGGCAAATTGATCAGTTCTTCCGGTTGCACATTCGCAACGAAAACGTACATACCTTGAGCTGGTTCATGATCCGGATTCCACGTGACAAGACCGCGAAAAACAGGATCATTGATCCGGATTCCGGTCTCTTCCCATACCTCGCGGATGATGCAGTTTGTAGGGGACTCTCCCGCTTCAAGTTTACCACCAATTCCATTCCACGCACCTTGCCACGGTGATTTTTGCCTGTTAATCATAAGTACTTTATCTTCATATTTTAAAAAAGCTATTGTATATTTGAGCATTCCATTCCCTCCATTCCCATGACCGATCGCCATAAATAACCTTACTTGTAAATTATAGCAAATTTGTGACCATTGATTTAAAGAGCATGTATTTTTTACATTATTTAAAAGTCATTCGTTGACAGAACGTCTGTTTGCATATAAAATGTTATCAGAACATTTGTTCAAATTAAAACTTGAGGTGATTATTCTTATGGCAGATTCTAATTCAGAAGTTAGTTTCAACATTGTCGAGCATTTTGGTGTGATCGCAACAGAAAACAGCGGTTGGACGAAAGAACTTAATCTAGTCAGTTGGAATGAACGCGAAGCAAAGTATGATATTCGGAGTTGGGCACCCGACAAGAAAAAAATGGGTCGAGGTGTGACGCTAACCGGTACTGAGTGCGATTCCCTCAAGAGCCTTCTTAACACCCGCTTCTCCCGTACCTCCTCTGCAATCCAGGAAAACACCCAGACAGCACAGTAATAAATCCGTTTAAAGCCTTCATTCACGTATTTCAACACCCCTCTTCTACTTTCAATCTCACGTGAGTATGCAATCTCTCTCCCACATTAAATGATCAAAATCCTGAACAAATTTCACTTTTCCATTTAAAAAATAGTGTCCTTTGCTAGAAAAATCGGAACCCATTTCCTCATGATACTTTTACCAGGCACCCCATGTTGACACGGGCGATTGAATTCCATACACTGAGAATGAAAATCATGTCGAATTCGTGACAATTACCAATCAGCCTAATATTAATTCTATGAAACTCTGAATTCAGCCAAGTTGTTCAGCATAACTAAAAGTGGGAGAGATATCAAATGGGGGAAAAAACACCAAAAAGAAATACAGGATTAAAAAAATGGTGGCAAATGCTGCGTCCGCATACATTATCCGCATCTTTCGTTCCAGTCGCGCTAGGTACAGCACTCGTCTTACCGCTGAAAACACCGAACTTCGGACTATTTACTGCAATGTTGGTTGCTTCGATGCTGATTCAGATAGCAACCAATCTGTTTAATGAATACTTCGACTTTAAAAGGGGCTTGGATAATGCGGAGTCTGTGGGCATAGGCGGCAGTATTGTGCGGGATGGGTTCCATCCGAAAACGATTCTTAGGCTCGCGTTCACTCTTTGTTTTGTTGCCATGTTAATTGGCGTGTTTATCTGCGCAAACAGCAGTTGGTGGATTGCACTAGCTGGTTCAATCTGTATTCTTACCGGATATCTCTATTCCGGAGGTCCTTATCCAATTGCTTACACACCATTTGGGGAACTGGTTTCCGGCCTGTTCATGGGCGTATTCATTATTTGGATCTCCTTTTTCATCCAGACCGGAACACTCACCTTGAATTGTGTGCTCATTTCCATACCGATTGGCATTTTAGTAGGTGGGATTAACATGGCAAATAATATCCGCGATTTATCTGGGGACAAGGAAAAAGGGCGCCGCACCCTTCCCATCTTGCTTGGACGGCCGAAAGCGATCAATGTGCTCGCCAGTTTATTTATCTTTTCCTATGTTTGGATCATCGGCCTCATGATTTTAGGGGTGGAATCTGCCTGGATGCTCATCGTTTTTGCCAGCCTGCCTAAAGCGATTCAAGCCACTACGCTGTTTAGAAAGAAAACAAAGGCGATTCAGCTTATGCCTGCGATGAAAGCGACAGCACAAATGCAAACCTTATTCGGCATCCTTCTGTCTCTTGGTCTAGTGCTTGATTACTTTATGTAAATTAAGATCTATCTGTATCTGCTTTTTCCAAGTACTAGTGCATCAAAGACAAAAATGTTGTTGTGCGTTGTGAGATGTTGTATAATCACTTTGTTAACTGAATATGATGTTCCTTCAGGGCAGGGTGAAATTCCCGACCGGCGGTATTGGTGTTAACCAGAGTCCGCAAGCCGCAAGGCAGATCCGGTGCGAAACCGGGACCGACAGTAAAGTCTGGATGGAAGAAGGATGATGTGACAGTGTTTTTTGTATTCTGTGCATTCTTTTCGTTGCGCTTTTAGTGCGCGGATTTTGTTGAGCCCAAGGGAACCTTCTCTTGGGCTTTCTTAATGTGATCTGAATATGAAGATCCTGGAAAGATGTATGAATAGCCTGCTCATTTGAGGCGAATCACGCTGCGCATGATCCCCACTACTATATTTCATGGGGGTATTTGTATGAACGCTTCACCATTAAAGAAATTGGTTCTGATTTCACTGCTTGCTGCACTTGGTTTTTTGATTATGTTGATTGCTTTCCCAATTCCGCTTTTCCCTGTCTTTCTAACCATGGACTTCAGTGATCTGCCGGCAATCATCGGTACGTTAATCCTTGGTCCTGGTGCTGGAATTGCAATTGAGGCTATTAAAAATATCCTGCACGTCCTGCTCACCGGTTCCCTGACCGTTGTCCCGATTGGCGAATTTGCCAACTTTGTTGCAGGTTCACTATTTATTTTAGTATCTTGGGCTTTCTATCGCCGCAAACCCACTGTTCTGTCTCTTCTGCTTGGGATGGTGACCGCAACAGTGATCATGACTGTTATTATGTCCATTGTCAACTATTACCTGATTTTCCCAGGCTACGCGCTCTTCTTGGGTCTAAGCGTTGACACTGCAGTAGGTATGGCTCAATCCGCTAACAAGAGCATTCATAGTTTGCTGACACTCATTGTTTACGGCATCATGCCGTTTAATCTCCTTAAAGGAGCAGCACTCACTCTGATCATGATTCCGGTCAGCGCTCGATTGAAACATTTTATCCACAAACGTGTGGCTGCCTGATTATCCATAAAATAATTCATTTAAAAACACCCGCAGGAGTTGCCTGCGGGTGTTTCTCGTTCAATCATTATCAGTGTATACAGCCATTAATGCACGAAGGCCGTACCCACAATAATCAACAAAATGAACAGAACAACGATTAACGCAAAGCTGCTGTTGTTTCCGCCGCTAAGTGCACCCATACCGTCACTCGCCCTTTCGTTCGCAATCTATTGAGCCTATGTCCCTTGCCCAACACTACATGTTATGCAGCGTGCACAAATTTGTGTGGACACTGCGCATCATTTATTCCCATGGTTTCCTTAATGTCAGTTTCGAAGTAAATTGCTTCGTCTCCTGTCTACGTGTTTTTCGATTCAAATAACGTTTTTCCGCACTGCTGTAGAGCAGCTGCTCTTCCTCGTTTTCCGGAATTACTTTTGGTACAGGAATTGGTTGACTGTTTTCATTAATCGCCACAAAGGTCAGAAAGCAAGTTGTGCACAAATTTCGCTCTCCCGTGGTCATATTTTCATCAATGATTTTTACGAAAACCTCCATAGAAGTATGGTGGCTCCATGTCACAAATGCTTCAAGGCAAACAGATGATCCGGCAAAAATTGGCCGGAGAAAATCAACCGAATCAATCGAAGCGGTGACGACTAGACTTCGAGCATGACGTGTCGCCGAGATGGCTGCAATATTATCCACATACATCATGAGTTTGCCGCCGAAAAAAGTGCCGTGATTGTTCGTATCATTAGGTAGCACATGAACAGATGTGACCGAAAGCGATTCTCTTGCTCTTTTTGGCTCCATAATTTCCTCCTATTGTAAGGTCTCTATATCGTTTTCAAACCATTTACCACTGCTCATGAATTCGAAAATGATGCACTTATTCCCTTTTTTTTTATAAATTTTATACTTTACTAAAGTATAAATGAAAAGGCTTCCTGTCGCAAAATCTGTGAATTTTAGCAGATTAGGACAAGTTTCACCATATCTTTTCATTCACATATGATCCAACCCCTTCTTTCCCATTAAAAACCATGAAAATTCTCAATAAAATTAGCGAAAAATGTATTGACAAAATATAAAAAGGTGTTCTCATGTTACACAACTGTAATGTTGTTAAAACATGTATGAGATATTCAACGCTTAGAATAGCCCTTGGATGTTAGCTATGTTTTAAACATGGCTTGATCACCTAAGGAGGTTTTCTACTTAATGAATATCATTAAAAGGCTGACGGCAGTGACGAGCTTGACCGTGTGTCTCGGAGTATTGACACCGACGACCATTGTATTCGCCAAGACGAGCAGTACAAATGATAATCACATCATGAAAAGTGAAGATCCTGAACACACAACCCAGGCAATTGGTTTTGCGCCGAACACTCCATCCAGTCAAACAGACAATCAGGAGATCAACATAATTTTCGGAAATAGTTTGCTTCAGCAAGGTGATTCAGGACCAACTGTAGCGAAGCTTCAGGATGAACTTCAGAAACTTGGCTATTACGATGGGCAAATCGACGGGAACTTCAACGACCAAACCTTTGAAGCAGTCGATGCCTTTCAGTCAGACCGTCAAATCACGGATAATGGCGTTGTAGGTCCAGAAACAAAGACCGCACTCTATACTGTCTACCGTAATACGGAAGAAGCAAAAGATTATCAGGAAAAAGCGGTAGAAATCAAAGTTCAGGAAAAGAAAGATGCAGAAGAAAAAGCACGCAAAGCTGCGGAAGCTAGAGCAAAAAAAATAGCGGAAGAAGCGGCAAAGAAAGCTGCTAAAGAAGCAGCTAAAAAAGCAGCAGAACGTGCCAAAGAAAACACGCCGCAGCAGCAGCCTCAAGTGCAAAATACATCTTATCAGCCTAATACGAGCACTCAATCAGGTCAATCGCTTACTGTAGAAGCGACCAGTTATTCGCTTAACGGGCGCTCTGCGACAGGTATTGATTTCAGCAGTAACCCAAACGCAAAAGTCGTTGCCGTCGATCCTAGTGTCATCCCACTCGGATCGAAAGTAATGATTCCCGGATATGGCGTATATGTCGCTGGAGATACAGGTGGAGCGATCAAAGGAAATCGTATTGATGTCCATCTTCCAACGAAGGATCAGGCATTTAATTTCGGGCGCAGAACGATGACAATCACGATTCTTCATTAAAGATGAAGAGCCGTGAAAGCAATTCTACTAATATATATTATTTGAAAAGTCCGGCTTTTCAAATAGATTATTCTATAACAAAGCACCGATGACTCAGAGTCATCGGTGCTTTGTTTGTTTATTCATTTGAGGAATCAGCCATCAATACGATAATGGATCTGCTGCTTCTCGTTATGCTTTTCAATACCAAGGTCTATCAGTTTCTCAATCAATCTCTGATAAGGAAGACCCGTGTGCTGCCAAAGCAGCGGAAACATGCTGAACTGTGTGAAGCCCGGCATTGTGTTGACTTCATTCACAATAACACGTTGATCTTTTTCTCGGACAAAAACATCAACACGTGCGAGTCCTGAAAGGTTCAAAGCAGTAAATGCACGTTTTGCCGTCTCTTCTAACTCAGCTTTCACTTTATCAGATAGATCCGCCGGGATCACAAGAGTGCTCTCACCCTCCTGATATTTCGATTGATAATCGTAAAACGCTGCGTTTTTCGTAATGATCTCACCCGGAACTGATACAGAAAGATCATGGTTTCCGATCACTCCGATTTCGACCTCACGACCGCTGATTCCTTCTTCAATAATTACTTTCGTGTCGTATAAAAAGGCATCAGTAATTGCAGACGAAAGTTCTGTTTCGCTCACGCATTTACTGATTCCCACGCTTGAACCACCATTTGCTGGTTTAACAAAGCAAGGATAGCCAATTGAATTTTTGACCTTAAGAATCATTGAGGGAGCATCATTCTCCCATTCAAAGCGTGAAATTGATAGATAGTTCGGTCCTGGAATGTTGTGCGCTGCAAAGACATCTTTCATCAGTACTTTATCCATTCCTACACTGGAGCCTGCTACACCCGATCCGACATAAGCAATATTCAACAATTCAAACAGGCCCTGAACTGTGCCGTCTTCACCATTTGGTCCATGGAGCAATGGAAAAACGATATCCGGCCTTGTTCCTGCACTTGTTGGCGCTGACGGTGCGAGCCAGTGTTCTGCTGCAGCTTCAACAGTTGTATCTTCCTTGAGCAACAATTGGTCTTTATACGCTAATTTCCCATTAATCTCTCCGCCTGCAATCCAGCGGCCATCCTGTCGGATATATACGGGAAGTACTCTATATTTCTCCAAATCAATCGCATTGATTACCGAAAAAGCCGTAAGCAACGATATTTCATATTCTGTAGATTTTCCGCCGTATAACACTGCGACAGTCTTTTTTTCATTTGCCATTATTAATGCCCCAATTCTTTTACTATGTGTGATGGAAAAGCCATAAATTATTTCTCTTGGTTATGCTTTCAACATTTACTTAGTTTAGCATAATCCGTAAAGAAGAGAGCGTACTTCATAAAAAAAACGAATATTTATGTTTTGGAGCGAGCATTTCACTTATCCAATTTTACATGCTCCAAGTAATTAATTCTTTCGAGCATCGATGGATGATCGTACTGAATCCATTTCACTAATGCGGGAGGATTCATTTCGCTCAAGCTGGAGGCAGATAATTTCTGAAAAGAAGAAATCGCCGCTTGCTTGTTTTGTGTCATTTCAATCGCGTATTGGTCCGCCTGACGCTCGAAATGGCGAGATACCGCATTTTGGGCCGGCTCGCCCGCAAACGATAGGAGGGACAGTACTAATAAAAGGATTGGCAAAGCGGTTAGGTCTCCAGGATGCGACAAGTTGAGCCGAGTTCCCCACCGGACGGCAATCCACAGATGAATTTTCGCCGCAATCCAGAGGGTTACAAGCAACCCAAGTAAAGCGGCTGCCGTTCCCCAGATGATATGATGCATGACATAGTGCCCCATTTCATGCGCCATCACAAAAAGGACTTCGGAATGACTGAGCTTTTTAACTGTTGTGTCCCAAAGTACAATGCGCAGATGCGACCCGATGCCATTCACATAAGCATTCATTGCATTTGTTTCGTTCGACATATCAACTTCATAGACATTATGTGCCGGGATTCCCGCATTTGAAGCCAAGTGAAGGATTTCTTTCTTTAATTCACCATCCTGAAGGCTCTGAAAATGGTTATACAAAGGATCAATCACGACGGGCTGTAGATACATGATAAATAGGATGAATGGAATCGAGAGCAGCCATGCCGGAAACCACCATCTCTTCGGATATCTACGGATCAGGAAAAACACAGCGAAAATCGCGATAAACCCAATCAGTGTATTGACGGCAACACTTATTCCCTGATCTTTCAGCCAATCCGAAAACGGCTGCACTGATATTCCATAGTGCACTGACAGCTGATGTGATGCAAAGTCCACCGGGAGAAACACAATAGCCAGAATTAGAGAGAGTGTGACATAGCACAAAAACATCTGTACGATAAAAAGTGGTGAGATCCGTTCAGAATAACGTTTAATCCAATGTGAAACACCGCTAATCAGCACAAACAGATAAACCGCCCATTCCAGCGGAATCTCCGCAAACGAAAGAAAATGACGCCAAGCGTTAAACACACCGCTTTCAGCCAGCTGTTGCTTGTTCATAAACAAGGAGGGATCTGCTGCGGTTCCTTTCGCATCTGCAGGTATCATCGATTTTGACCAAACGAAAAAATATGCAGCCATTGCTAACAGATAGATGGCGTACAAAACAATAAACCACCAAATCGTTTTTTTCTTCAAGAAGGACCCCCCTCTAACACATCAAAAAAGATTGTCCGTCTTCACTTCCAGGGACGGGCTATTATCAATTTAGTCCGCGTTTCACAGGTTTAGAACAAGCATATTCCAATTCAGTAAAATAGGATTAGAAAAAGGTCGACAGCAGCTCTTCCTCACTAATTTTCCCAAAATAGTAATGGCAATCCATTGAGCTCACTTTCTCAGCAATTGCGCTCGGATCATATTTTGTCCCAATTAACTGTTTTTCAAATTCCTGAACGTCTCCAACTCCAAAGAAATCACCAAAGATTGAGAGTTGTTCAATGGCTCCCTTTTTGACATTCAGACGAAGATCGAGACGTCCACCAGGGAAACGGCGTGCTTTATGCACGTTAAATTCAGGAGATTTTCCATACACCCAATCCCAATTACGGTACCTTTTTTTCGCAATATTGATGATATTGATCCAGTCTTCATCCGTCAGTCTGTATTCGGGTACATGTTCTTCACCTTCGAAAATATAATGAAGAAGCTGTGACTTAAACTGCTGAATATCCATATCTTCCGTCAGATGTTCACGAATGTTGGTGACGCGGCTGCGCACCGATTTAATCCCTTTCGATTCGTATTTTGCCGGGTCAGGGTTAAGTGCTTTGGAGACATTGTCTAAATTCACATCAAAGAGCAAAGTTCCATGGCTGAAGATTCTTCCCTGCGTGACAAATTGAGCGTTACCGGAAATTTTCTTCCCTTCTACCGTCAGATCATTACGTCCCTCAAGTTTGGCATCAACACCCATATGGTGAAGAGCTCGAATAACTGGCTCTGTAAACTTTCTGTAGTTGTTAAAACTATCCCCATCATCCTTAGCAATGAAACTGAAACTCAGATTGCCCGGATCATTGTAGACTGCTCCGCCACCGGACAAGCGGCGTGTCACCGTAACATCGTGGTTCATAATGTAATCCATATTCAATTCTTCCGCAGTATTCTGATTTCGTCCGACAATGACAGTTGGCGCCATTCGATAGAACATTAAATATGTTTCGTTGATATCCAGATAATTCAGTGCGTATTCTTCAAGAGCAAAATTAAGTGTCTGATCAAGCAGATCACGATTGTTTAAATAGATCATTTCAAATCCCTTCTTTCTTATAGTTACGGTCTCTCTCCTTAATCTTAATTCCCTTATTGTTATCCGTCTAGCGACAGGATGCTGTATTGAATGGGCTCCTTCTTTCGACATTTTATACGTTCTTCACTTTACAACTGCTGCATATTTACGCTAATCTAAAGGTGATTGAACTTCAGGGACGGTGCAAACACAGCTTTTGGGAGGATTTCGATGAAGACCATTTATTTTGTGAGACATGGACGGACATTATTTAATCATCTTTGGAAGGTACAGGGCATTTCGGATACACCACTGACTGATATTGGCGAGCAGAAGGCTGCCGAATTAGGTGCGGTCTTTAAAGCACAAAATATTTCGTTTGATGCAGCTTACACAAGTGATCTAGGCAGAACGAGGCGGACATCTAGGCTAATACTGGACAATTCCGCAAACCCAGATCTTTCGCCAATAGAAACCAAAAACCTGCGTGAAGTAAGCTTCGGCATGTTTGAAGGTGATCCGAATGACGAAGCATGGGGACGTGTGAGCGAGGAAATGAATATACCTGAACTTCGCGGCGATTCACCAGATGAAATTAAAATCAGAGCACTGGCAGCATTGAAGGAATTGGATACGACCGGCTTAGCCGAGAGTTATGATGATGTAAAAACGCGAATCAACGCTATATTGAGCGTCTTCGCTCACGCTAAAGAAGAGACCTTTCTGGCTGTCAGCCATGGCCTTTATATCAGCTGTCTGATCTACATGCTTTCTGAAGAGAAAATTCATGTGTCCGCCATTGAGAATACCAGCGTCACGAAAGTGATTTTCGAAAATGGTGTCTTTAAAATTGCTTATATCGGCCGTACTGAGAATTTATAAAGGTCGCCAACTGAGAAAACTCGGCTTTTTAATGCCGAAATGAAGCAGTGCCTTGGGTGCCCGGATTCATCGATAAATGCAATTATATGTTCTATAGCACGCTCATTAAGACGAAAAACCAGACTGAGGGATGTCCTCAGCCTGGTTTTTCTGTGCACAATTTATTATTCAGCCGGTATATTTTCTGAATAGCGACCTGTCTTCTTGTCTTTATTGGTTAAGTGGAATTTTACCGAAAACGTGATAACGCTCAGAAGAAGGCCGCCAACGATAAAGAGTAACAAAATCGAAACGTTCTGTTCGAACAGTTGATGCTGGTGACCATCGATAATGTTTCTGAATCCATTAACACTATAAGTCATTGGCAGAATATGTGATACGGACTGCAGCCATTTTGGTATCAATTCGATCGCATAGGCACCTCCACTTGTCACCAGCTGGAAGATCAAGATGACGATCGCAATGAAGCGTCCTTCGTTATTGAACGATCCGGCAAGCCATTGAATAACCGCCATGTAACTCATACTGGTTAACAGTGTAAATGCGACGAAGGTCCATGGATGGTCAACTTGAAGGCCGAGCCCTTTTAAGACGACAATATCGATGAGCAGCGCCTGACCGACAGACATCAGGATTGTTATGAAGAACTTGCTGAGCGCGATGTTCCATCCTGCAGTCGCCAGTCCTGCTGGTTTACCAAGATCATAGATGATCGTCAGAAGCAATGCGCCGACATAAAGACCTAGTGAAATAAAATATGGTGCAAAACCAGAACCAAATGTATTTACCGACTGATGAGAGCCGTCAATCGAGGTTACAGGCTGCGCAAACTTAGACGCATGCGCGTTGTTTGTCGGCGTCTTGGCAAGCTGATTATGCGCATTGGTAAGATTGTCTCCCAATTTCGTGTTGCCATCATAAATTTTCTGAGCGCCGTCTGCAAGCTGATTCGTGCCCGTTTGCATCTGCTTTGTTCCATCTGATAATGACTGTACACCTGTAACTAATGAGCTAGCACCATCAGCCAGCGTTGATGTGCCGCTCGCTAACGAGGCAGATCCGCTGGCAAGACTAGCGGAATTGCTGTTTAGCAGATTGACACCGCTGTTTAATGACTGGGCACCCTGTGCAGCCTGATTCACACTAGAAATAATGAGAGGAATACCATTGTTTCCTGCTAGTTGTGCCGTTCCATTACTCAATTGCTGAGATGCAGAAGTCAATGTTTCTCCTGAACTCGGATCTCTCTGTTGAAGACTGCTCACCACTCCGCTTTTTATTTGCGCTGCTGTAGTTGAAGCCGTCTGCTGAGCGACTTGCTGGGCTGTTGAAAAAGCGGTTTGCGGTGCGATTTGTTGGGCTGTTGTATAGGCTGTCTGTGGTGCGATTTGCTGCGCCGTCGAGAACGCCGTTTGCGGTGCAATTTGTTGAGCTGTTAAGTATGCTACCGAAGGTGCGATCTGTTGAGCAGTGCTAACAGCCGTCTTTTTAATTGTGTCTTCCACTGATTTCTGCAGATCTGATGAAATCGCTTCTGTAATTTGAGTTGGTAGTTGAGTCTTAAGAGCACTGTTAATTGACTCTGTTATCTGACGCGCAGCTAAATCAGATTGTGCTTTAATATCTCCTGCTTGATTAAGAGCTGCATTTTCAATTTCCGTTTTAGTAGCCGAGACAATTGCTGAAGATGAAGCTTCTATAGCTGTTTGGTTACTGGTAACCTGTTGAAGTGCTCCATTTTCAATAGTTGTTTTATTGCTCGCAATTTGTTGCTTCGCACCATTTTCTATCGCCGACTGGTTACTGGCAATTTGTTGTTGAGCAGATTTCTCAATAGTGTTTCTATTTCCGGTAATTTGCTGTTTCGCAGCTACTCCCACTGCTGCAGGATTTATAGAACGATTAATCTGATTAGGCAAGCCTTGAATAATTGTATTAAATTCTTGCATGCCACTATTTAAGCTACTGATGTTAGACCCGAGATTCTGCTTTTGAATCCCGCTATTTAATTGATTCAGTCCGGAAGCAAGCTGACCGGAGCCTGGTACAATTTGGCCGTTCACAACATTCGTGTACTGCTTCACACCATCATTAAGCTTCTGTGCACCGTCATTCAATGCTGAAGCACCACTGGCGATCTGGGTTGAACCGTCAGTTAATTGATTTGTACCTGTCATTAATTGTTTAAAGCCACTTTTTAATGTTTTTAGTCCGGCAACTTCACTTTTGCTCCCCTTTGCAAGGGTACGCGATCCTTTTGCAGCATCACTAAGCCCGCTCGTCAGTTTATTAAGTTGTGTATACATTGATTTGGCATAGGTTTTTGTAATTTCGTTTGCAACACGCGTTTTTAACTCTTTTATCCCCATATCTGCCATTCGGGATGCAATGAAGTTATAATCTGCATTAATCCGATAGTGCAGATTGGCAGGTTTCATTTTCTTGTCTGCCAAGGTTGTCGCATTTTTTGAAAATGAAGCAGGAATGCGAACTGTCATAAAGTAATGATTGTGGCTGAATCCATATTGAGCTTCTTTTTCACTCACAAACTTCCAATCGAATTCATTGTTCTTTTTGAGCTTCTTTATAAGGTCGTTTCCTGCGTTCAATTGCTTCCCTGCAATCTTTGCACCACTGTCTTGGTTCACTACAGCCACCGGAAGATTTCCTGTCTTTCCAAACGCATCCCAAAATCCGTAAAGGAACATGCCTGCATAAAGCAGCGGAACACACATTACTGCAAGCATTACCACAATATTGTGCGGTTTTGCAGCAATAGCTTTCAGTTCCGCAACAATCAAATGAATGACATTCATAAAATACCCACCTTCTCTATTTGTTAAAAATTAATCAAGCAAAGTTTATGATTCAAAATGACTATTTTGGTCATTTAGTCATTTTTCGTCAAAAAAATAACGGTTTCCCCATTATTTTTTTAAACCTTTTACAAAATAAATCTCGATTAAGTCAGCAATCTCATCACTGGAAAGCGGAGAATGGCGCTGCTCCCAATCGAACACTAGCGCAATGTACAGTCGCAGGACGACAAAAGCGGTCACTTTTGGATCGCAGGGGATGATTTCTCCCTTAAGCTCCGCCTTTTTGATGAACTCTTCCATAAATCCAAGAATGGCGTCTTCAATATTCGCTAGTGCCTGTTGAGCTTGCGCGGTTCCAATTTCCTTAAGTTCCTGAGTGAGCTTGATCGTCAGCTGATGCTCTTTGCGCATTTCAAGAACGCTATAAAGAGCACGATGAAGATTGGTAAAGAAGGTATCATTTTCATGAATGGCGTTCGTCGCTACCTTTTTTATCCTTCGGATGAATTGATTCATGATTTCGTAGAATAATTCTTCCTTATTCGTAAAAAAAGTATAGATCGTCCCCTTTCCGACATTAGCCACGCGTGCGACCAAGTCCATCGTTGTCGCTTTATAGCCGAATGAAGCAAAGGTCTTTTCCGCTGCAGCAATGATGTTTTCTTTTCGATCAACAGCCATTTCCATCACCGTTTTCAATTTTTGACTAAATGAACAATTTGGTCATTTGGTTTCAATAGACATTTTACTATGGATCCGCTAAACAGGCAAGAACAACCAGCTGTAAAAAATGGCTGATCATTATGAACAAATCATGCCTGGCTATCCGCTGGTTTCACCGCACAAGCTCGTAAGACTGCCGACGCGAGTGCATCAATGAATACAGGATCGGTATCGGGCATTGGCGGACGATGATAGATTGCGCCAAGTGATTCAACAAGTTTGCGGCATTCCTGATCATTGTCATAGAGAACTTCCAGATGTTCGGCAACAAAACCAATCGGACAAAAAATAAAATGACGATAACCCTCATTCTGATGGAGGATCCTAATCTGGTCGAGCACATCAGGACCAAGCCAAGGTTCACCGGTTTTTCCGGCGCTCTGCCAGGCCTGAGCAAAATGGGCAATTCCGGATTCTGAAGCAAGCTTTTCAGCTGTTTCCCGTATCTGTTCAGGATATGGATCACCATTTTTAAGAATTTTCTCTGGTAAGCTGTGCGCCGTAAAAAGGACGACCGTCGTGTCATGTTCTTTCTCGGGAATAGAAGCAAACGTCGTGCGAATCGCACGTGACCAGAAGTCGATGAAACCCGTTTCCTCAAACCAGCTCTTAATCGATGTAATATTTATATTGCCAATTTCTTGCGCTTTGCTTTGTGCTCGATCGATATAAGACTGGACACTGAACCTGGAGTAATGCGGAGCAAGTGCAAGCGACACAGCCTCTTCTATGCCCTGGTCTCGCATGGCGAGTACGGCATCTTCGATAAACGGATGAATGTATTTCAACCCGAGATAGGCTTTGAACCGGAAGTCGGACTGTATAGCATTCAGCCTATTTTCCAGAGCATCTGCCTGCTCTTTTGTTAATTTTGCCAATGGGGAAGAACCCCCGATTGCTTCGTAACGTCGCGTAAGATCCGCAATCTGCTGATCGCTCGGTCTGTGCCCATGACGTATCGCCGTATAATAAGGAATTATATCTTCTTTTTGGTAAGGCGTTCCATAAGCCATAACAAGTAAGCCTATTTTTTTCATTTTGGCATCACCCTTCATTATGTTTCAGTCTTCAATTGAATGCCTATGAATTAAAGAAACTCATCCAAAGGCTCGCGTGCAAACATGTATTATTCTATCTCTTTTTCTTTGCTATGACGAGAAAATACCACCCGAAAGAGAAAAAATGCTAGAAACGGTACATCCCCTCCGATTGTCAAGAAATCGCGCATTGAGTTTGATGAAGAAAGCTGTCAAATTCAAGAGAACGGTTGAAAAAGCACATAATTCGGAATAAAATAAACTATTGTTTATAAGATCTAAACCTTTGTTCAAGTGGTGAATTC
Source organism: Sporolactobacillus laevolacticus DSM 442 (assembly GCF_000497245.1). Taxonomy (GTDB): domain Bacteria; phylum Bacillota; class Bacilli; order Bacillales; family Sporolactobacillaceae; genus Sporolactobacillus; species Sporolactobacillus laevolacticus. Next base: position 107,616 of record NZ_AWTC01000003.1, on the reverse strand, counting down.
ACACCACGTACCCTACATACCTATTTTGTGCCGCACTTCAACCCTTTGAGGGACTCGCTTCAATTATATTTATCAATCAAGAAAGTTGAGGACTTATTATGGTGTTTGCCAGCAAGCAAGGGATAAAATTCGTGCTTACATCACTGACTTTTATCCTAATCGGCTGTCTGCCCGGGCTTTTTCAGGGCGTACATGTCGATTTCATGAATTATGTTAATCTTCTCAAACATGTCAGCATACAACTCGTTCATCCTACATATTTTGATGGCGAACTCACGCACCCACTATTTCCTAACATACTCGCCCCTTATTTCTATTCCATGAAAATTTTGTTTGGTGGCCTCATTTTATCACTAATATGGGCGTTTCTTGGCCTGTTTCTTACGTTTTTCTTGCCGAAAAAGGCAAAGCAGGTCATTCACTTTATTGCATTTCTTGGCGAGTCCCTTCCTGATATCTTGGTTATCTCAATCTTTGAAATCATTGTTATTTGGATTTATGAACGGACAGGCCTACTCGTCATGAACTTATCGCAATCTATGGAGGATATCCCCTATATTCTGCCAATTCTCTGCTTGTCCTTTATTCCCGCATGTTTCTTTTACCGGATGATGCTCGTCAACCTAAAGGAACAGCTTGAAATGGATTATATTGAAATGGCAAAGAGCAAGGGCCTTCGCCCATCCGCCATTCTTAGCCGGCATATTCTACGAAACATGGCTGCGCCTCTGCTTTCCTATTCAAGAACTATTGTCTGGATGATGCTCTCAAATCTTGTTATTTTTGAATATATCTTTTCTTCAGCTGGCATCACACGATTTATGTATACCTATCATACTTCACTTGTGTTTACAATTGGCATGTTTCTCATTTATGTACCTTTCTTTATTTTCTACGTTGTGCTATCCATCGTCCTGAAACAAATAACTGGTAGGGAGGCATTGTGATGATCCGAAACTTACTAAAACAACCCTTATTCATCATCGGCTTCCTTTTTATCTGCGTCTTTTTCATCTCAAGCCTGACCTATTCGTTCGTTACCCATGATTACGTGCCTAAAAAAATGCTTTTTTATAATCATCAGGGAAAACTGATTGACTCCGCACCGCTGTCACCTTCGCAGGCCCCGCCGCTCGGAAACGACACTCGTGGATACAGTATTGCAGCAATGATCCTAATCGGTGCAAAGACAACGATCAGCATTGCAGTGTGCATCACCGTCATACGCATGCTGTTAGGATCAGTACTTGGATGGCTTTATGGCATGTATTTTTACAGATTTAAGCGCATCGTCACCGGCATGCTCGAAGGTATTCACTATATGCCGATGACACTTCTTGCCTACTTGGTCCTTTCAAGCATACTCATTGCCCGGAAAAATTATGGCAATTTCCAGTATTCAAAAGTCGAACGCGAATGGTTCGAAATTTTCATCTTGGCACTCATTGCAGTCCCTATTATTGCAACGCAAATTGGAGACATGATTGGCGAAACAAGAAAAAGCGAATTTATCAACAGCAGTATCGTGCTTGGTGCTGGAAAATGGCATCTCTTCTGGCGAGATATTCTGCCCCATCTCACTCCTAGATTTATTTTGTTTAATGTGCAGCAAATGATCCAAGTTCTGGTCATTCTCGTTCATTTAGGGGTGCTGAACCTGTTCTTCGGCGGCACTATGGTTCTCGGCCCGCCTTATGAATATTTCTCGACATCGAATGAGTGGTCAGGCTTACTTGGTCTTAATGTTAACTATTTGATGACAATGGATAAATGGCTGTTTATTTATCCGGTCATCGTTTTCTCGTTAACCATTCTTGCTTTCAGCTTTATGTCCGAAGGGATCAAAAAAGCTATTGAAATGCCAGTGGTACCTCGTCGAAAGCGAAAACTGAATGAAGAGAAAGAAGATATTGCTGAACAAATTTACGCGCATTCTTTTGAGCCCCTTCAATTGAATAAGTAACAGCAGTAAAACACCGCGGCATTCCGTCTCATGACGGAAACGCTGCGGTGTTTTTTTTAATAAGGATCTTGCGACAAGGTTTAAAGAATCAAAGATGCGAGAACCAGTTGATCTCGACTGACGGCGAGGCGTCACCTGTTTTACCTGTCTGTGTGTTATAGGGAACGACATAATAATTTTCCTTACTCATCGGATTGACGAAATCAATCCTGAAGGTGTTCTGTCCTTTCACTTCTCCTTTAAGTGTCCGCTTCCCATCAACTTCAGAATAGACCCGATAAATGATTCGCTTATCGGAAGCTTCATTCCAAGTCAGTTGCAATGCTGGAAGTGCATACTTGCCGAGAACACCTTTGGCATGTAATTGAGTCACTCCCGCCAGACGAATCGGTTCATCGAGATCTGTCACGCCCTCTGGTTTCTCAAAAGCAAGCTTATTTTCATTCGGCACCGTATTGATGACCGATTTAAACAGACGTACAGCGTCATTGCTGGACCCCGTCAAATACTGATTTTCATCGGTCTTATCATAACCGATCCAAACCGCCCCGACTGTGTCTGGGGTGTACCCTACAAACCATGCGTCGCGCAACCCGTTTTTTGTATACGCGGTTGATCCTGTCTTTCCGGCAATTGCAACTGGGCTGTACCCGGCTCTTCCTGTCCCATTTTTCATCACCGATTGCAGCATTCGCGTCATGTACCATGCGGTCTGCTTGGAGAAGATCTTCTTCGTTTTCGGTTGCGCTTCACCAATTCTCTTTCCTTGATGATCATAAATCGCCTGTATAAAGTAGGGCTCGTGCTGAGTTCCGTTATTCGAAAAAGAGGTGTAGGCGGATGCCATCTGCAACGGCGAAGCCCCTTTGTTAAGACCGCCAAGCGCGATCGCCAGCCCTTTATCTTTATTATCCAGTTCAATCCCCATTTTCGATAAATAGGATTTGCTTCTGGAAATCCCAATTTGATTAAGTAGCCACACTGCCGGCGCATTTTGCGAAACAGTAACTGCATCATACATAGTCATTTCGCCATTATAACGGCCATTATAATTTGTTGGCGTATAAGTCCCGTAACTGACTTTCTTGTCCTGAAGCATCGAATACGGCTGGTATCTCCCTGATTCAAGTGCAGGGCCATATACTGCCAGCGGTTTAATTGAGGATCCTGGCTGCCTTTTGTCATTAACCCGATTGTAACTGCCGCTGACATAATTACGTCCACCTTGCGCTGCCAGAACACCGCCGTTCTTATTCATCAGTACAAATGCGCCTTCCGGGGACTGTTTCGGATTGCTTCCTCGGAAATAACTGTTATTTTTAAAAGCTGAGTAGGATGAAACCTCGGCTTCACGGCTAATTGGGACAACAATTTTATAGCCGCCGCGAATCAAGTCATCTGGACTGATATGATACTTTTTCGCTGCCTCTTCTTTAACCAGATCGATGTAGGAATCAAATTCCGGATGCGTCTGGATTTTGTGCACGTTAAGCCCAAGTGTTGTTCCTTTCAAGCGTACAGACTGTTCAGCAGAAATATAGCCGTTTTTTTGAAGCAATGAAAGCACTAAGTTTCGACGTTCCAGAGCTTTTTTCGGATGAAGTATAGGTGAATAACCATTAGGCCCTTTCGGTAAAGCAGCTAGTAGTGCCCCTTCTTCCTCTGTTAACTGGCTGACATCCTTATGAAAGAAGAATTCGGATGCCATTTGCACGCCATAAATGCCGTGTCCAAAATAAAGCTGATTTAAGTACATTTCAAGAATCTGTTTTTTGCTGTATCTTCGTTCAAGACTGACCGCAATCGCCGCCTCTTTCATTTTGCGAAACCATGTTTTTTCGTTGGATAGATAAGCGTTTCGGGCAAGCTGCTGCGTAATTGTACTGCCACCCTCCGCTTTATCACCGGATACGATATCTGTCATCACCGCGCGCATGATGCCGCGAAGATCAATTCCGGAATGCTTATAGAACCGTATGTCCTCCGTCACAATGAACGCATCCTGTACATGCTTCGGTATTTTTTTCAGAGCGACGGGATCACGATTTTCCGCATAGAGCCGAGATATTTCATGACCTTGTTCATCTACGACGACCGAGGTTCGACTCATCACTAATTTCTCGTCATCCGTGTAATGGTTGCCAATCAGAAGAACAAAAAAATAGACAAGAAGCCCAACAATGGCCGCTCCAATCACAAAATAAGCGATTTGAAACATGCGCAAATACAGTTTGCTTTTATCCATTCGTCCTCCCACCTTTCAAATGCCATTCATTGCTTACTATGTAGTCTTTGCAATATCTCTCTACACATTAGCAAAAAAAAAGTTTCATGCAACAGTTTACAAAAATTTTTGACAGGATCAGAACGGTAAGATCAGTTTATCGTCGTCATTTGGTGTCCAACCATATACAAAAAAGCAGCCTACCTCCCAGTTAGGAAGCAAGCTGCTTTTATCGATAAAACTGATTAGATTAAGATGCATGCTCAGCAGAATCGGATGTAGCCTGATTCAAAGCACTATGTCTGCGGCTATACGAAAAATAGACAACCATACCGATCGCGAACCAAATGACAAATCGCCATAAAGTTGCTGTTTGAAGATGGATGACTAGATATCCACAAGACAATACAGCAAGAGGAACTACAACGGGAACCCAAGGTGTTCTAAATGCCCTTTTAAGATCCGGTCTTTTCACACGAAGTACCCAAACACCTATGGAAACAATCATGAAAGCAAATAATGTACCGATATTTGCCAAGTCTGCAACAATGCCGATGGGAAGGAAGCCGGCCATGATCATCGTCGCAACAGCCACGATTACTGTTGAAGAAACAGGTGTTTTTTGCTTTTCACTAACTTTGCCAAACGCCTTAGGAATTAACCCGTCTCTAGACATAGCGAAGAAGATACGAGTCTGCCCATACATGATGACCAGAAGTACAGAAGTAATACCGCAAATCGCACCGATAGAAACTGCCGCAGAGCCCCAATTGATACCAATCTGTTGCAAAGCATAAGCAACAGGAGCTGATGTATTTTTGAAAGCAGTATACTTTACTACGCCAGTTAGAATACCTGACACGACAATATAAAGCACCGTACAAATGAGAAGCGAGAACAAGATACCTCTTGGAAGGTTTTTCTGAGGGTTCTTTGTTTCTTCAGCTGCCGTTGATACAGCGTCAAATCCAAGATAGGCAAAAAAGATGACAGCCGCACCTGAAACAACACCATTAAAGCCATATGGCATAAACGGATGCCAATTTGAGGGGTGTACATGCCAAACAGCTAAAAAGATAAACAAAGCAATAACAGCTAGCTTTATGAATACGATAACACCATTCAAATTGGATGTTTGTCTTACACCTGAAAGTAAGAGCCAAGCGATTAATGCGATGATAATCATTGCTGGCAAATTGATGAATCCACCAGGGGTACCTGGAGCTCCAATTAATGCTGCCGGTAAATGAATGCCCACACTGTTTAGAAGCGTTACAGCATATCCCGACCAGCCAATAGCAACCGCACTAATCGAGACCGTGTATTCAAGGATCAGATCCCATCCAATAATCCAAGCCCAAATTTCACCTAGTGCAGCGTAGCTATATGTATAAGCGCTGCCGGCAACCGGTACTGTGGAAGCAAATTCTGCATAGCACAGTGCGGCGAAGAAACATGCCAATCCTGATAGAATAAACGAAACAACTAGTGCCGGTCCAGAATAATTAGCTGCTGCTACCCCAGTCAGAACGAAAATACCGGTACCAATAACGGCACCGATACCAAGCAGTGTCAGATCAGTTGCACCTAACGCTTTTTTCAAGCCTTGTTTGCCCTCTGTCTCAGCAATTAAGCTCGCAATCGGCTTTGTTTTAAAAATACTCACTGCCAACGTCTCCTCTTTTTGGTGTTGGAAAAATAATTTCATAGACGATTATACCTCTAATGTCATAAAAAGTGACATAAAAAAATCAGATTTTCATAATAATTTTAAAAAAATGATTGATTGAATTTATAAACATTGGTAAAATTTATAAACTTCGTTTTATTTTTCATATTGGTCCATAATTATCTATTAATAAATGAATTGCTTCCTGATGGGTTGACCACAGTTTTCTCGCGCAGTATAATCTGTGTCGTGGACTTTATGGGGCATTAGCTCAGCTGGGAGAGCGTTGCCTTCGCATGGCAGAGGTCAGGGGTTCGATCCCCCTATGCTCCACTAATGATGAAAAGCAGCCGTATTTTTTCTGATACGACTGCTTTTTTGGTTGTATGAAAAGAATCCGATATTAATAGTAATGAAAAAATTCACGCAATCTGACTGCACAAGAACATCTAATTAAAAAGAGAGGTATTCCTATGGCTAATAAAACGATTGTTGAGAAGTTGAAATTAAACAATTATCCTTCAAAAGTAATAATAAATCTTCCAGAACCCGAACGCCCTCTTTTCAATCAATTGATGGATTATGATCATACATATTGCAAGGATAAATATGATCTTATTGTTATATTTGTGCTTACACTTGATGAACTAAAAGACCGGATCTTGGACATCATTGAACACAATCGGCTAAATAAGAATGGATATATGTATATTGCTTACCCCAAAAAAGGCAATAAAATCTACCCGAATTACGTCCATCGCGATGAGATTTTCCCAAGTTTGAATGTCGATGATGAGGGATACGTCGGAAATAGCACAATCAAATTCGCACGCATGGTCAGCTTAAATGAAACATTTACCATTATCGGATTGAAAGAATTTGCCTCAGGAAAAGGAAAAAAATCAACAGCAAGCAGCCAGTGTGTCGATGACTATATTGACTATATTTCTCATATCGAAGCATATCTATCTACAAAATCTGCACTGCTTGAGTTTTATAAAAAATTAACTCCTGGGTATCGCAAAGATTGGGCGCGGTATGTATATAGTGCAAAACAAGACGCCACACGAAATAAGCGATTAACGGAGATGGAAATGATTCTTGGAAAAGGATTCAAATCAAAGGATCTTTATCGCCAGTCCTTGTCATAAACTGCATTGAAAAAATAAAGATGTGAACATTCATCCTTTTCCATTGAAATCACTTCCATTTAAAAAGTGATTAACAACCAGGCGCATTTCCATTTGCAGGGGTGCGCCTGGTTGTTTTAGTTCGAGACTTTAATCCATTCACCCTCTTTTTCATCATTCTTTATGGATCGATCCCAAACGAAATTTTCAGCCATCAACTATTGACCTTCGGATTTTTTCCGGTGTTACTTTGTATTTTCACAGTGTGCAACCACTGGTTGACAGATTGTTTGTCTCAGTTGGTAGCGCAGTATTCAGTAAATTGATATTCTGAAATCGAGGTGATACATATGGTATTCCAAGATAAGCTGCAATTATTAAGAAAAAAAGAAGGACTGACACAAGAAGGGGTTGCTGAAAAGCTCGGTGTGTCCAGGCAAGCAGTCTCCAAATGGGAGTCTGGGCAATCCTACCCTGACATGGATAAATTGATCGCACTTAGCGATTTATTTGATGTAAGCATCGATTCCTTAATTAAGGACCATTCAGGCTCAAATGAAAAGCATGAGGACGTGAAGGCTTTTTATTATTACAAACGCATGCATTATGAATTTAAGAGCAAGAAAACACTTTTCCACCTGCCACTCGTTCATATCAATATTGGACCGGGATTTCAAGTGGCAAAAGGCATTTTAGCGATCGGCAACATATCAATTGGCTGGTTTTCAGTGGGAGGATTTGCAGTAGGCGGTCTTTGTCTCGGTGGATTTTCCCTTGGACTGTTTGGACTTGGCGGCTTCGTTCTCAGCCTGCTCCTCGCAGTTGGCGGCTTTTCAGTGGGATCCGTTGCCATCGGAGGAGTGGCGATCGGCTTCTTCGCATTAGGCGGCGTTGCCATCGGTATGTTTTCATTTGGAGGCGCCGCTATTGCCTCTCACGTTGCAATTGGCGGTTATGCAAATGGGCATGTTGCCATCGGTCAATCGCCACACGGAATTGTGACACTTACCTCCCACTCCGACAGTTTAAATGATATTTCAGCATTAGAGGCCCGAAAAGTGATTTACAAAGCATTTCCTACCTTACCTAAAGTGATTGTTCACTTGGTTACCTTTTTGTTCCGCTGACTCTGAAAATAGTTCCAATTGATCAGGTCCAAATATAATTTCAAATCATGACAAATGTCATGATCTTTCCGGATAATAGTCACTGTTTGATCACACTTCTCTTTGGTACATTAAAAAAGTGACGAAATATACGTCTGGAGGCTTAGAACCAATTAATTCCAGAGTGGGGTTAAAAATAAAATTCTATACGTTAAGATGAAATGGCCAGAGCAAATTGAGAACTATTTCCCCGCTTTTACTTAAATTCATAAGCGGGAATACCAAAAACTGGGGGACATCGTGTGAGCTACATTGAATTGAAAGATATCCACAAGTCGTACAAACTTTCCGGCAAACAAAAATTTCCGGTATTGCATGGCATTGATCTCAAATTAGAACGTGGCGAATTTGTTTCCATCCTTGGTGAATCCGGCGGCGGTAAATCGACGCTGATGAATATCATCGGAGGCATGGACAAGGATTATACAGGTGACGTTCTGATCAACGGCAAAGCGTTGCATCAAATGAAAGAAAAAGAATTGGATGATTATCGTAAAACGAACGTTGGCTTCATTTTCCAAAGCTTTAACCTGATCAATCACATGACGGTATTAAATAATGTGCTTATCACTCTGAAAATGACAACTATGTCAGATAAAGAGCGTGTGGCACATGCTAAAGAACTGCTGACAACCGTCGGGCTTGCGGACCATTTGCAGAAACGTCCAAACCAGCTCTCCGGTGGACAGAAACAGCGTGTGGCCATCGCCCGGGCGTTGGCGAATAATCCTGATATTATTCTTGCTGACGAACCGACCGGAGCTCTTGATAAGAAAAACAGTGAACAAATTATGGAACTCCTTGACAGCATTGCCAAGCAAGGCAAGCTCGTTGTCACGGTCACACACTCGCAAAAGGTTGCCGATTACGGTACACGAATCATCAAAATTGATGATGGCCGTATCGCTGATGATATTCGTTTAAAGGAAGGCTACCCGATACCCGAACATCGCGAAGAACCGAAGACAAAAAATCTAAGTATGCCCGCTACTTTTAAAATGGCACTTGATAATATCAGTCATAACTTGAAGCGAAATATTCTTGTTACGCTTGGCGGCGCAATCGGCATTTTCAGTGTTATTATTATGCTTTCACTCGGCAGCGGTATACAGACCTATATTCACGATCAGATCATGAAGAACGTTAACCCGACTGTCATGCAGATGACGAAAAAAGGACTCTCTCAGCAAGATGGCGAGAGCAGTCAAATCAAAAAATCCGCTGTCATTTCAGACAATGATGTTGCGAAAATTGAAAAGGTCAAGCATGTATCTTCAGTAGAAAAAGTGCTCTGGCTCTCCTCTTCTCGTGTCAAGCTTGGGAAAAAGATGGCCATTCCACAATATTTTCAGACAATGGATAGTGCCGTACCGAATAAAGATCTCGCAAAAGGCAGCCATTTGCCTAAGCAGAACGAAATTGGTCTAAGTAAAGACGTCGCTAAACAGCTAACTAAAAAACCGAGCACCCTAATCGGCAAAACCGTAGATTTTTACGTAACGATGACTGACAAAAACCAGCGCCCTATCGTCATGCAGAAAAAGCTTAAAATATCAGCTATTTTTAACGGAAGTGCACAAATGGGGCTGCTCACAGCAGACTATTCGACAATAAAAAGCATGTATGACAAGCAAAACATCACGTTAAAACCAAACATGGCAACCGTAAAAGTCGATAAAATCGAGAATGTGAAAAGCGTTCAGAACTACTTTAAAAAACATGGGTACTCACTCAACGGAGCTGGCGCATTTCTAAATTCTTTGAACCTGTATATCGCCCTTGCCTCCTATGTACTCGCTGCTATCGCAGGCATTTCGTTGCTTGTCTCGGCGATCATGATCATTGTCGTCTTGTACATCAGCGTTACGGAACGAACAAAAGAAATTGGTATTTTGCGTGCGCTCGGCGCCAGGCGCAAAGATATTCGCCACTTGTTCTTCTCTGAAGCGAGCCTGCTCGGCTTGTTCAGCGGAGCGATTGGCGTCCTACTAGCCTTCATCGCTGCCGCAATTGGCAATCATTTCGCCCGTCCACATATGCATGTATCACTACTGAACATCACACCAGGATTCGTGCTGTTTGGTCTGATCGTCAGTGTAGGCATCAGCGTAATCGCCGGACTCGCTCCTTCCTCCAAAGCAGCAAATCTTGACCCGGTCGAATCGCTACGGAAATTTGATTGATTTATTCGTGTAAATAATATAAAGGCACACAACACCCCCTGAACAGCCTAATGTTCAGGGGGTGTTGTGTAAAAAGCAATAAGTCCTGCTCTATGAAATAAAGGCCTGTTCAGTTATAATAATTTTTCCATCTGCTTTAAATGGCGAAATAACGAATTGAGGAGACACTAAGCATGAGAATCGACGAACAGCACTACTCTATCAAGGGGCTAACCTATACCATCCGATCCGCAAATGAAAAAGACGCCAATGAATTATCGGCGATCAGGTTGCAGATTGACAGCGAGACCGAAAATATGGATCGAGAACAAGGTGAGGCATACATCGATGTTCCAGGTTTTGAACAATTGATCAAAACAGATACTGAAAATATGAAGAACCTTTTTTTAGTTGCGGTTGTTCACAATCGGATCGTCGGATTTTCAAGATGCGAAGGAACTACCTTGAAACGTTTTGCCCATAAAGTAGAGTTTGGTGTATGCGTCTTAAAAGAGTATTGGGGACATGCCATTGGCAAAAATCTATTAAGAAATTCAATTTTCTGGGCCGACTCAAATGGAATAAAAAAAATAACATTAAATGTATTAGAAACAAACGAGAAAGCCATTGGACTTTATCAAAAACTTGGTTTTGAAATTGAAGGTATCTTAAAAAATGATCGGGTGCTCTCTGACGGAACGTACTATAACACCATTGTTATGGGAAGATTTAAAGGATAATAAAAATTTGCTTAGCTCGAGTACTTATTTATTTCGATAACTTAGCCTTTTTAAGATTTTCAAAGAAGTTTCGTGTAATGATCGATCTGATCATCAAATGATGTTGCACCCAAAAACGGACCTTACGAGGTCCGTTTTATATTGGATGGTCATTTAATTTTTAAAATGGCAAGGATTTTCTGAATGCCAAATCCAATGATGCTGTACACAATCAAGGCGAAGACAGCGGAAAGGTCGAGGCTGTGTTCGTTAAAGACGATCGGGTGAAAAATACCTTGAAAAGGCTTTAGAATCGGCTCACTGAGACTGTTAAGAAAATTGACAAAAGGCGTTGGATTCGCACCGAAAAACTGAAGCAGGATGTATAATGCGATAATGACCTGAACAAAAGTTAACAGGATGCTGATCAATTTAGGAAACATCCCTGTATTTCTTCCTTTCAATTGTCCTCTTCCCTTCCCCTTCATTTTTTTTGAAGCTTGTCCGCTTCATCACTGCTGGTATTCATGTTAAGGGATAAAACCGTCTCAGTCAAACCAAAAAAATGGATATAGCCGATATAGCACTAAAGAAGAAGCCCTTCTTCATTCCTTAAAAGCGAAAAGGTTCTGCCGCAATCGGCAAAACCTTTTCACCTTTATATTTTCTTTTGATGAACACAGACTCAGTGGTTGAGGCGCGCTTCAAGTGTCGCTTTTTCTTTTTCATAACCTGGTTTTCCAAGCAGTGCAAACATATTCTTCTTATACGCTTCAACCCCCGGTTGGTCGAATGGGTTGACGCCAAGAAGATAGCCGCTGATTGCTACCGCTTTTTCAAAGAAGTAGATCAGATATCCGAAGTGATAAGCAGTCAGTTCGGGAATGGTAACAACAAGTTGCGGTACTTGTCCGTCCGTATGCGCCAAACGCACGCCTTCAGCCGCTTTTTTATTGACAAAATCCATGGTTTTATCGGCAAGAAAATTGAGATTATCCAAATTCTCTTTTTCTGCTTTGAGTGTGACATTCTTTCTTGGTTCTTCAACAAGCACAGCAGTTTCAAACATCACGCGACGGCCTTCCTGTACAAATTGGCCTAACGAGTGAAGATCCGTGCTGAAATCCGCTGAGGAAGGATACAAGCCTTTGAAGTCCTTGCCTTCACTTTCACCAAATAGCTGCTTCCACCATTCGGAGAAGTAGTGCAGATGCGGTTCAAAGTTAACCAGCATTTCAACGGTTTTTCCCTTGTTGTACAGAACATTGCGCACGGCTGCATATTGATAAGCAGCATTCTTGCTTAATTCTGGTTCGCTGAAATCGTTCTGAGCGTCTCGAGCACCGGTCATCAGTTCATCAATATCAATGCCGGATACGGCGATTGGAAGCAAACCTACAGCGGTCAGAACGGAGAAACGGCCGCCAACGTCGTCAGGGATTACAAAGGATTCATAGCCTTCGTTATCTGCAAGCGTCTTTAAAGCGCCTTTCGCCTTATCTGTCGTCGCATAAATTCTGCCCTTCGCTTCATCCTTACCATATTTGTTTTCAAGGAATTCACGGAAGACGCGGAAAGCGATCGCCGGTTCTGTTGTTGTTCCCGACTTGGAAATGACGTTGACGGAAACATCTTTGTCTTTAAGCACATCGAACAATTCGTTCAGATAGGTTGAGCTAATACTGTTGCCCGCGAAGAATACTTGAGGTGTTTTGCGTTCTGCATTTGGCAGCACATTGTAAAATGAGTGATTGAGGGTCTCAATCGCCGCACGAGCGCCAAGATAAGATCCGCCGATCCCAATGACAACCAAAACGTCTGAGTCCTTTTTAATTTTCTCAGCAGCTTTTTGAATTCTGGCAAATTCTTCTTTATCATATGCAGTCGGGAGATCCAGCCAGCCAAGAAAATCATTGCCTGCTCCTGTTTTTTCATGAATTGCTTGATGGGCAGCGGATACTTGGGCAGTTAAATAATCCAATTCATGTTGCGCAAAAAATGAAAGTGCATTGCTGTAATCAAAAGCAACTTTCTTGCTCATTTCATCGGCCTCCAATGTTCAAAATAATTCCTTCTTAACTGTACAAGACCATGGTGCCAAATTCAAGTCATGACCTCCTTTTATTCACAAAAATTGCAAACGATTTCACAATGAATTCATTTTTTGGCTAGTTTGTGCAAATGACAAGCATTAAAATAAAAAAAAATGGCATTAAAAGAATCGGACACATGAATAGTTGTGAAAAAAAAAGGCATGATATAATTGCACGCACATAAAAGGAGGTACGATTATGAGCGGTTTGCAGAGAACATGTCTCGTACTACTTATCATTGGCGGAATTAACTGGGGGCTGATCGGCTTCTTTCGTTACAATCTTGTTGCCGCGATTTTTGGTGGGGCAGGAAGCGCGCTCTCACGTCTTGTGTACGGCATTGTCGGACTTTGCGCTTTGTATTGCCTGACAATCCTGTTTCGGCCAAATGAGGGCCTTGAACGCGAAAGAGAAACCCAGACTCGTTAAGTCATTATGAATGTGAAAAAGGATCCCCGCTTATCTCGCGAGGATCCCTTTTCATGTCATTAATTCAAATTCAGTTTTAAACTTGAAAAGCAGGTTCATGTTCCACAATTACCGTTTTTTCAATATAAATCTGATGCCAAAGCATGAACATCAAAACGGTCCAAATTTTTCGGCTGTTATCCATTTTGCCGCTGCAGTGGTCGTCGAGCAGCTTAAGCGCATAAGATTTATTAATATATGCGTCCGTGTTACTGTCATGAATAATTTTTCGTGCCCAGTCGTACATCTCGCCTTTGAGCCAGATACGGATCGGAACCGGGAATCCAAGTTTCTTCCTGAATAGGATCGAATCCGGAACAATGCCGCGCATCGCCTCGCGGAACGCGTATTTTGTCGTCCCGTCCCCCGTCTTCAGTTCAGCCGGCAGCGTTTTGGCCACTTCGAATACTTCCTTGTCCAGAAATGGAACACGCAGTTCAAGTGAATGTGCCATCGTCATCCGATCAGCGACTACGAGAATATCTCCGCGCAGCCAGGTTTCAATATCCACCAATTGCATCTGATCCAGCTTGTTATTTTCAAATGCCTTTTTGTATATCGGATTAGTGACATCGGTAAACGGTGTGTGTTCGGAAAAGGTTTTCAGTACATATTTCTTTTCTTCTTCGTTGAATATGAATGCATTGCCGACGTATCGCTCTGGAAGTGGAGTCGTCCCGCGAAGCAAGTAGCTCCGTCCCTTCATACCAACCGGCATTCTTGAAGCAACCGCGTGCAGCAATGCTTTTCCGGGTTTCGGCACGGAATCAAACCATTTTAACGAGAGAGGTTCGCGGTAGATATTATAACCACCGAACAGCTCGTCGGAACCTTCGCCGGAGAGCACAACTTTCACATGCTTTCTGGCTTCACGGGCAACAAAGTAATTAGGAATCGCCGCAGGATCTGCTAACGGATTATCCATATGCCAGACAATTTTCGGCATCTCTTTCATACACATCTCGGCCGAAATCTCAAGCGCATAATTTTCGACGCCTAGTTTTTCCGCTGAATCTCTGGCAACATCAATCTCGTTGTATCCCTTGCTGGCAAATCCGACTGTAAACGTCTTGATGTTTTCATTATAGCGTTTAGCAAGTGCAACAATCGAAGTTGAATCGATTCCGCTGGACAGGAAAGCACCGACTGGCACATCGCTTCTCATATGAATTTTCACCGAATCAATCAGCACATCTTGTATTTTCTTTTTCGCTTCATCCAGTGACTGATTAACAGGAGCAAATGACGGTTTCCAGAATGCTTTGTTCTGGATAGGTTCTCCATTTTTCTTAAGGAGATAATGACCAGGTTCCAGACTTTTAATATTTTCTGATAGAGTATGGGGTTCCGGCACGAATTGGAAGGTCAGATAATATTGAAGTGCCTTTTCTGCGACTGGATGGGGGTCCCCGCCAATTAGGAGACTTTTCATTTCGGAAGCAAAGAATACGCCATCATCCTGTTCCATATAGTAAAACGGCTTAATTCCGAAATGGTCACGGGCAGCAAATAGCGTTCTTTCCTGTTTATCCCAAATGATAAACCCAAACATTCCACGGAAATAGTTGACACATTCTACACCGCGATCTGCGTAAAGGGCAACAATGACTTCGGTATCTGAAGTTGTTTCAAAGCTGTAGCCTTTCTCAATCAGTTCATTTCTGAGTTCAACATAGTTATAAACTTCACCATTAAAAATAATGTAGTAGCGTTCATTTTCATAAGGGAGCGGCTGATGCCCTCCCGCCAAATCAATAATACTTAATCTTCGAAAAGCAAGCTGTACCTGATCATCCGTATAATAGCCTACGTCATCAGGTCCCCGATGATTGATGATCTCCGCACGTGCGGTCATCGCGTTTTGTTCATGATTACCAGGTTCCAATTGATTTTTATTTGCAATGTACCCGCAAAATCCGCACATAAATAGGTCTCCTTTCAGAGATGGCTGATGAACATTTCCACAAAATCAGCGTTCTCTGCTTCATTCACAATATTTTTATCCGATACTCTAGTTTATCATTCACTCGGACAAATTCAAAGTGATGGCAGCGCTTAATCCATTGTGTTTTTTCCCATCTTTGAAAGCTCATAGTCAACCATTCATTGCTGGGGTGATTCTGCCCTATTCGTGAAAAATTCTTGTATAGGCACCCCAAGCACTGTTGCCACTTTAGCAAGTGTCTCAGCAGTAATTTTGCTGCGTCCGCATTCGAGATAATAATAGCCGTTCGGGCTTTGATAACCGAGACGTAATGACATTTCTTGCTGTGACATTTTTGATTGTCTAAGTTTTTTCAATTTATCCAGATCCACAGTCAGCATATTATGACCCTCCAAATTACCTTTTTGGCAACTATTTTATAAATATTGTACCATAATATGCTAATTATCCCATTATATTTTTCCTGTTTGGTAATTTAAACAACTTAAAAAAGAGAACATGTTAAAATTTTCTTGTTTAACGTTAAGCAATGGGAGGAACACTCCAGATGGGAAACACGCTAGGCAGCAGGATCCGTTTCCTCCGCGACGAGAAAAGATTGTCGCAGCTCGAAATGGCGCGCCAATTAAATATTTCCAATGCGCAGCTGAGCCGCTATGAATCTGGAGCCCGCAAACCGGATCCTGAAATGATTGTGCAAATTGCGGATTATCTTAGTGTGTCCACAGACTACTTGCTCGGCCGCACCGGTTTTATTAATGAACCCGTGACGGGATACGAGAGTGCTCAAGATAAAGAATTAGTTGATCAGGCGAGGAGCATTTCCGGACTTGATCAGATGATCCTTCAAATGGCTGCTCAACCGGAGAAAGCGAAAAAGCTAATCCAGATTTGGGAATTACTGAAATGAACAGTAAGTATTAATAAAAAGTTGTTTATAAATAAAGATCCGAATCCTAAAAGCAGGATTCGGATCTTTATTTATGCATCGTTGAGAATCACAGGAGTTTCAGTTTGCCTTTTTTCAATACGAGTCCGACACCGCCTAGCATGTGCAGATAGCGATCGTCAATGCCTTTCTTCATGGCAGAAAAAAGTAATCCAATATGGGAGTCGAAGTTAGAAAATCGCCAAGGCACCGAATTCAAAGCGCTTTCAAAAATAAAAAAAACAAAGATACCTTCTCTACTACAGATCCTTTTTCGGTTGAACGGTTCTTAATTCATGTTCAGGTTCGGAATGGATGAGAATTTGCGCATGGGGAATTTCCTTCGTTATGCTTTCCTCGATTCGGTCAGATAAATCTTCCACTGCATCAATCGGCAGATGGGAGGGAACAACAAGATGCAGTTCAATGTATTCTTCCGGACCGGAACGTCTTGTGCGAAAGTTATGGAATCCAATGAACTCTTTATGATAGCTTTCAATGATCTTGATAATTCTATTTTCTTCTTCCTCGGAAAGTCGTGTGTCCAATAATGGAGGAAAAGAAGCTCTCATTAATTTGGTTGCTTCAAACATGATGTAACATGCAAGAACAATACCGATGATCGGATCCAAAATCGTCCATCCTGTCAAGGAAGCCAGCAACAAACTGATAGCAACTCCGATCGACGTATAAACATCGGTTAATAAATGAAAAGCATTGGATTTCATCGCTACAGAATGTGTCCTTTCAGCAGTATTATCAATCAATCTCGATACGAAAAAGTTGATCGCTGCCCCCACAATCATCACAATTATGCCCAATAGAGGAAGATGCATCGGTTCAGGGTGAACCAGTTTTTTAATCGATTCGTAGATAATCCAGATTCCTGCCACATATATAAGCAACGTTTCAATAGTTCCCGATATATTTTCAATTTTTCCGTGACCATAAGGATGAATTTTATCTGCTGGCCTTCCTGATATGCGTACTGAAAAAAAAGCAATCAGTGAAGCCGCTAAATCCAGAGATGTGTGTATCGCTTCAGACAACACAGCAACCGAACCCGTAATGACCGCTACAATAACTTTCAATACAACCACAAATGTATTACTGAGCACGGACAGAAACGCTACTCTTGACGGTTCCACTTATCTTACCTCCTTTTTAATTATGTAAAACTATGGTAACAAACGAACTTCGGGTGGGTCTACAGCAATCTTTTTTCGGAGAAGAATCTAATTTATCATGATAAAAATCTGTTTTGTATGAGCAACAATGAACAGGTCGATGGCTAAAATATTCTGGCTGATGAACATCACTGTGTATTTTGATGAGTACGCTCAACTTTTATTTGAAAATAAGCAGCGCTTTTATTCAGCTAAATAAAATCCCCTCTGGTTCGACAGATTTATTATCTTTCATCTGTCAAACTTGAGGGGAACAAGATTGTTATAATTAGCACTAATGCTTAAAGTAACTTCAGTTTGCCTTTTTTCAACACGAGTCCGACACCACCGAGCATAAGCAGATAGCGGTCATCAATGACTTTCTTCATGGCAGCGGCAGGCTTGCCAGTCAGCTTATGATCGAACACAACACCAATGGCTTCTTTTTCACCTAGAGAAGCAACTGTGCCCTTTGGCTTGTAAACAAAATCCTCTGTTGCTTCACCTTTAAGGATGTGTTTCATGTTTTTAGCCAAGTTCTCCGCTTCCTGGATCGCGATCTGAGCAGTTGGCGGATAAGGGCGTTCTGCATTAGGAGGAAAGACAACTGCAACATCGCCGATTGCGAAGACATGATCGTCTTCAGGCGAGCGGAGATCTCCAGTTACCTGAATCTTGCCCCTATTCGTTTCAAAACCCGATTCAGCAGGAATATGGTTAGCTTTCACACCACCGGTCCAGACAACAGTGCCGGCTTGAATTTCTTCCAGTTCCTCGCTGTCTTTCTTCTGAACCTTAACGCCTTCCGAGGTTGCTTCCTTAATGAAGGTACTTAATTTGAACTCTACGCCTTTACTTTCCAGATATTCCTGTGCGTAATTTGCTAATTCACGGTCAAATGGAGGAAGGACGAAAGGCATCCCTTCAACATCGACAATTCGCACTTTTTTAGGGTCAATATCATATTCTTTGCAAAGTTCCGGAATTCGGTCTACCAGTTCGCCAAGGAATTCTACACCGCTCAGGCCCGCGCCGCCAACAATAATCGTCAGATCACTGTCTTTCGCATCCGGATCACTGTTATAGCTTGCAAATTTATACTCAATATGTTCGCGAATCTTACGGGCAGTATTTACACTGCGAATGGCAAACGCATTTTCTTCCAATCCTTTAATGCCAAATGTGTTTGATTCGAAACCAAGAGCAATGACAAGATAGTCATAGTCGATTTCACCGTTCTTCAGCAGAACTTTGTGATTTTCGCGGTCAATCGTTTTAACTGAATCTTGTACAAAATTCACACGTTTTGTATTAATGACGTTTTTGATCAACATTCTCGTGCGGTCATGGTGAATGGTTCCAGCCGCAGCCTCATGGAGCCAAGTCGTTTGATAGTGATAGTTATGTTTGTTAACGAGTGTAATGTCTGCATCATCAATACTTAATTCTTTTGTGAGGCGTACGGTTGCCATCATTCCGCCGTATCCGGCACCAAGTATAACGATTTTCGGCTTACTCATGGTTGTTCACAGCCACCTTTGTCTTTTTTAAGTAGAAGGATATAAATGAAGAAGTTAATGAAAATCTGTTTGCAAGAGCATCTCAAGGATCCGCTTCTGTTTCTGCACCCTGTTCACCATATGTGAACGACTCGAACAATCAGTTAATAATCATTAAATTAACTAGTGTTTCCTTATTAATAATATGTCTTTTTTGTTAACATTTCAAGGACAAATTGTGTCAAATAGAGTCAATAAATGACAAAATATAGGACTTGCCATGTTATTATCAATATAAAACCAAGACTCGACGTCTTGGTTTTATTTTAGCAATTCTGTTAAGGTTCATTTTTAATTTATTGCAATCAACATTTTTCAATGATTCGTATCATAATTAACATTCTTTCTAGTGGATAGCCAACGATTATTGATGTATCAATTTATCCCGATCACTTGCTAAAGGTGGTTGCTCTAACCACTCATTTTCAATTAAGATTTTGATACCCTCTTTGGCATATTGCCCTATCTCTGTCGCTAATAATCCATATTGCACTGCTAGATCGTTTCTTGGGCTTGTCGAAATACCCACACCATAGTTGGCAATGCTGATTCCAATTAAGTAAGTCGTCAGTGACAAGATGAGCTTATCTGAAAATGTAAATTCCGTAGATTCGGTAACATCTGCATCCCAAGTCATAGGAATCGGTAAATCGTCATTTTTCATGATTTTACTGAATGCTTCAATATGCCGTTTGGCTATGCTTTTTCCTTTTAAGATAAAATTTTTCACTTTGGGATCTTTAGCGACCTAGCTGAAACCGATCATGGTTGCTGCGCCAATCGCATTGCGTTGAATATTCGCATAAAGATTTGTTATTTCAACGACTGATAGTGGCCGTACATCCCCGAAAAACCCTTTAAGAAAACCGTCTTTTTTTACAAAATCAACCTGATTTGGGATCGGTGTGATCGGTGATTTGATATATAAGCCCTTTGATAATAATATCTCATTAGTCATCGTATGTAATCCTGTTGATTCTCTTAGGCATTCGATAAAAAACTCATTTATGTCTTTTCGTATGGCAAATGAGACGGCCATGCTATAAGCAGTTAATCCTAAACTTCCGAGTTGTGCTACAAAATTCAGATAATAAGTATCCGTAAAAAGACGCGGTGCTCTGAGATCAACATCTTCACTTAATTTAAAACCAACAGGAAGAGGAAAAGTTTCCTTCTCAAAAATAAGTTTAAGTTTTTCAATATGTGTTTGGGCCAATTCAAAAGAGTAATTTAAAACTGACTTTATTTCTGCATCCTCAACATTATTTAAAAAATGTGAGAAAATACAAATTGCTAAGCTTTCATTGTAATATGCTGTCCAAAGTTGAGAAATTTCTGCTGAAGTTAATTTGGTATTCTGTTCTGTTTGCATGGTAATTAATAATCCACCTTTTTTTAGTTTAAAATTTGCATAATGACACTTTTTTATTCCCACATTAAATAATTTTTCATTTCGTATTTAATTCCGCATTGCTACTTTTTTTCAAAAGAAAAACCATCTCCTAGTGAGATTAGACACTAAAAGATGGTTTTGCGTTTGATATTCGTGATCTCTATTGCAGACAATCTTAACAGTCACACTGTTTCGCTGGCTGGCCCTCGTTGCCTTCTGTTTTAAATGAATGACCACAGCCACAAGTTGAAATGGCATTTGGATTGTCAATTGTGAATCCTCCGCCGTCCAAATTTTGTTTAAAATCGATGGTTACACCGTCAAGCATTGGTGCACTGTTCTGATCAACAACCACTTTGAAGCCATTGCCGTCAAAAGCAAGATCGCCATCAATCATTTTATCGTCAAATCCCATTCCATAAGTCAGTCCGGAGCACCCACCACCACCGACACCAACTCGAAGAAATAGATCTTCTCCAGGTTCGCTTTTCAACATTTCTTTGACACGAAAGCTTGCTGCATCGGTCAATGTAATATTCATTTCTTTCAGCTCCTTATTTGAGTTAGATGGTGTTTAATAAGTCCGGAAAAAATTGCTGTCGAATCTCTACGTCAACTTGTTTCTCCGCTCCTCACGTATTATTCGCATACGCTCTGGTGCTCAAAACTGCGTTTCCTTGATCTTCTCGGCCCTTTTTGTCCTCCTTTTTAAACATATTTAATAACATTATATCGTGATGTGACCTTAATCACAATCAAAGGCATTCATTAGTGAAAAAGACGCCTTCACAGATTGTTTTTGCTTCACCGGTCATCATTACATGATTGGTATCGGATCGCCACTCAATCGTCAGATCTCCGCCTTCAAGATGCACCGTTACCGGCACATCCCGTGTGATCCGTTCTTCTAAAATAGAGGCGACCACGGACGCACAAGCCCCCGTACCACATGCCTGAGTGATCCCTGAGCCGCGTTCCCAGACCCGATAATTAACTTCACTGTCAGATCGTTTTTGAACAAAACCAACATTAACCCCGTTCGGAAAGAGCGGATGCGTATCGGCCAAAAGTGCGCCTAACCGATGTATAGGAGCCTGATCCACCTCATCAACAAAAAACAAAGCATGAGGATTTCCCATTGATACAGCGGTGAATGAATAGTCAACATCATCAACCGTCAGCTTTTCGCGGATGACACTTTCCTCAGCGTTTCCGCCAGAAACTGGTATCTTTCCTCGCTCAAGAATTGGTTCTCCCATGTCAACTGTGACCTGCTCAACATTCCCATCAATCACATGCACACGTGCCTGTTTGTTTCCAGATAATGTTTCGATAAAAAAAGTGTCTGAATCAACAAGCTGATGTTCGTATGCGTATTTTGCTACGCAGCGGAGTCCGTTCCCACAATTCATCGCCTCTGATCCATCTTTATTAAAGATACGCATCTTAACATCTGCTTGTTCAGACGGCAGAATTAGAATCAGCCCATCTGACCCAATACCCTTGTATGGGTCGGAAACTTGCTTTGATAGTTCAGGAAAAGAAGGAATGGACAGCTTACGTGTGACCCCATCCAGATAAATATAACAATTTCCTAAACCATGCATTTTTGTAAACGGTATTTTCTGTTCCAAAGTCATCGCTCCAGTTCTATGCTCACAGGCAAGCAACATTTCTTTTATCTCAGCGTCTGTGTCGCCCAAATATAATCACTGTCCATATTCTCAATCACAATTTTTTCATGGCAGCAAGGCATGACGATATGCGTTTTAATCCCTTCGAAGGCACCCTTGATCGCTTCTTTCTTTATAGAAAGTAAAACCGGTGATTCATGGCAGAATGGACACTCTTCGAAATAAAGATCACTTGCAACACGCTCATAAGGCCAGCTGTGATGGAAATCGAGCATAAACCATCCTCCTCGCATAAAAGTTCTCACTATAAATGTGTCAGTTACGATACTTAATAATCTTTTTTAAAACCCTATGTGTTTCATATTATATTTTCACGGCGTGTCCGTTTTTTGCTCCAAAGGAATCAGCCCTTGTCGGGTGTAATACTGAACCACGGGTTTAAGCGAAATAAACCCTTCACCAAGGACCTCGTTACCAGCAACGACAAGCGGATAAAAATACGCGTCTTCCAAAATTTTCCCGCAATAATACCGATCTTCGTCGGTCGCCGGTTTATTGACATCTACATAACGAACAGTAACGCTTTTACCAAATTTTCGTAACAGAGCCGCTTCAAGCCACTCGGCAGTTGCTTTAGACGGCGGCGCCTGAACGCAGCTCGCACAAACGGCTTCTGCACCGTATACAGTCAGTTCCAATCGGCTCACCCCAGAAAACATAAATTTATTAATTAATATAGCAAATTCATCAGAATACGTCACTGATTTGTATTTGATTTTACCAGAGACGGCTGAACACGTACAGCAGCTTGAATACGGCAGTGTTTTAAATAGATTTTCCCTTGTAAAAAAGTTATAATGTGATTAAATGCGACAGTGAAGGAGTGTGTGTATGTATAACCAAGTCGAAGAAGTTCTTGAGAAACTTCGTCCTTATTTATTGCGAGACGGCGGAGATGTTGAGCTGCTTGACGTTGAGGACGGTATCGTGCGTGTACGTCTGCTGGGCGCATGCGGCAATTGCCCGAGTTCAACGCTTACTCTAAAGGCAGGTATTGAACGAGCGCTACTTGAAAATGTTCCCGGAGTTAAAGAACTTGAACAAGTCTTTTAAATAATGGATAAGTCAAAACACCGCCTGCCTTAAGTGGCAAGCGGTGTTTTTGTTCGATCACTGTTTGATTAACCATTCCGGCACTTGAAGCTGCCCGTCGTATCGTTGAGCTAATAGCGAGAGCAGTTGTTCATTATCCTCCGCTTTTTCTTCACAATGGCGAAGCAATAGTTCCAACTCACGCTGATCAGTAGAATTTGAACTGAAAAAATAACGTTCACAGCATTCCACGAAAGCAAGTGGATACAGCAGCCTTCCGTACATATTGTAGATGACATGCTCTGTCAATGGATAACGTGACTCATAATCATCCAGAAATTTGAATACATCGGGTTCATGATAGCTTTTAGCAGTCCGCCAGACAAGAACACGAAGACCTTCCGCTAAGTCTCTTGAACGATCATCGACAACCCATAGTGCAGGGTTTTCATCGACGACATGATCGTCATTTGAATAGCGGTAGTGCCCAATACATACAGGATCCTGGTTCGGAAAATCGATGAATCCATCGACATTCATCTGAATTGCGTTCTCTGCGCAACCTGAAAAGTAGGGGAAATTATTTAAAAAAATCTGTTCAAAAGCTGACTGCGACTTTCTGGATAGGCATTCTTCATACTTTCTCTCTAATGCATCCATTCGATCTTCCCAGTCTTTTGTTCTCGAATTCGCTGGAGATTCAGGAAATGCACGAACGTCGATCCCTGATGACTGAAGGTGCAATTCTGCCAGCATCATGCCTGTTGTGATCCCTTGATCCCGTCTCATTTGCTCGCGACTCATTAGAACCCATGATTCCCCATTGATCTCAGTACCAAATTGTCCCTCTCGATTACGCAGTAACCGGCAAATCGGTAATCCCTTTTCGACGTTTAAATAATCCGCCCATTGAGCAAGCAGATCCAAATTCTGATGATAGAAACGATTAATCGGCTGAAAAAAAAGGGATACCGGTTCATCCATAATTTGCAGATCGTATGCATTTTCCACCAACGACTGCCAATCCGGCATGTTCATCCCATCCGCCTCCCATCACAGGTCAATCAATTGCTATTCTATATCCATTCTATCGTGACTCGGTTCTTTTCATGACCTAAGATACGCTGACTCACCAGATAATTTTTTGAACGTGATCCGCATTTTTTATACCGGCGTTCATTCAGTTTGAGAAAACGATTTTGAATTTGCTCATCTCATTTCACAGCACCTTTGTTCTTTTCCAAAAAATAAAGCAGCGGTATCATCATGATACCGCTGCTTTATTACGAGACCTGTTAATCAAAAGTCCATTCGCTGAGTGATTTCAATGAATATGTAGGTTGAATTGGCTTTGTTTTCAGTGCTTCTTCCGAAGTGACTCCGGTATGAACGATCAGGGCATCAAGTCCTGCATTAATCCCAGCCATAATATCGGTATCATAGTTATCACCGATCATTAAGGTACGCTCCTTCGTTGTTCCAACCTTTTGAAGCGCGAGTTCGATAATAATTGATTCCGGTTTGCCAATAAAAATAGGTTGTACACCAGTTGAAACGCTGATTACTGAAGTCAAGGCACCGTTACCGGGCACTAATCCGCGTTCATTGGGAAGTGCTACATCTGGGTTTGTTGATACAAAGGTTGCTCCTGCGCGGACAGCGAGACATGCTTTCTCATATTTTTCATAAGTAATCTGCCGATCCATCCCAAAGGCAACAAAATCAGGATGTTCCTCTTCGTACGTTAGTCCAGCCTGTTCCATTGCTTGTTTCAGGCCTTGCTCGCCAATATAAAGCACAGTGGCGTCGGGCTTTTGGGCTTTTATGTAGCTTGCCGTCGCCATACCCGTTGTCAGTACATCCTCAGGTGTGCATGGAATGCCGAATCCGCTCAATTGATCGGCGACAGCCTCTTTTGTCCGCGTTGAATTATTAGTTACAAATAAGTAGCGAAGCCCTTTGCTTTTTAAAGTCTTTACAAATGCAACTGCTTCAGGTATTTCTTCTTTTCCACGATAAACCGTGCCGTCAAGATCCAGCAAAAATGCGTCATACTTTCCCACCGGTAATGAACCCCCAATTCTTCTCTTCATTTCAGAACTGCATATTAAATAATTTTTGCGGCCTCATTCCGGGTCAAAGGTCCTTGTATTGAGTTTACTTTATGAATTCTGAAACGAACGAATTCAGATTAAAACTTTTAATATCAATTCATCAATTATCTTATTTTGAGCAAACTAACCATCAATTGATCACGATCTGATTTTCTTGATCCAAATCATTTGCCATCGATTTTCTTTAATACGAAGTACGCACATCCGAAACTGCAATACTCGACAAGGTAATCAACAAGTGTACCGATTTTCGTATCAAAAGTTGATTTTGGGTTATTATTTTCATAAAAACCTCGGAGCCTTAGCTGTTCATAGCCCCAGTCTCCGACAATATAATCAAATTTGTTCAGAATATCGCTGTATCGTTTAACAAAGGCTTCCTCATTCCAGCCGTTCCGAACATTTTCAATCACTTCATATCGATGGTGATCAATAGAAACCATTGGACTGGTCAACGGAATAACCTCCCCTCTTGATTGCCACGGGGCCGCGCTATTCCGCCCGTAAAGAGTCTGTTCAAAAAGGAGGACAAAAAGGGCCGAGGTCAGGCAGAACGCCACGTCCTGTGGCATACCTGATACTAGCTCGTCCTGAGCGTCGAAGATCAAGGAAACGCAGTTTCGAGCACCAGAGCGTATGTAAATAATACGTGAGGAGCGGAGAAACAAGTTGACGCAGAGATTCGACAGCAATTTTTCCCGGACTTTTTGAACACCCTTTTAAAGGTGGGCGGACGTTTTCCCGCTATTCGCAGGTCAAGCGCGAGGCATCATATGGCCGCTTCCAAACCATTATAGCAGATCACAAAGGTTTCTGGAAAAGGTGCACCAATCAAACCGTAATTTTATAACGAAAGGACCGTTGTTAAGCGATGACAATGCTGTCACGGATATTTGGATGCTTTTTTCTCGTTTTTCTTTTACTAGCCGGCTCTGCCTATGGAAAAAATAATATCGATCAACTCGCCAAGGATCGAAAGGCATTATATCTGAAGACTTCTGCTCTGACCGGTGTCCGGTGGAGTGTGCTCGCAGGATGTGACCAGTACGCACGCAATGTTTCTGCCCTTCGATCTGAAAAACAAAAGACAAATGAATTGATTAACATTAAATTCAGCAAACGCACTTGGATCGGACCCCTCAATCCAAATCCTGACGATGAAAATCCGGATTCCATTGCACTCTTTGGTGGAATTGGCAGGGATGGCAACGGAGATGGTCGCGCCGAACTCAGAAATGCTGAAGATCGTTTGTATACCTTCGCTGAACTGATTGCACAATCAGGACCTGGCCAACAGAATACACGAATCGGTCTCTGGTCTGTTTATCAGAGAGGAAAAGCTGTCGATCTGATCGAGGATTTTGCTCGTTTATATGAAAAAGTAGATGCTGAAGACCTCTATAAACACGCTTTTCCAGTTCCTCTACAATATAATCATGATTTCACGTCTACATGGGGCGCCAGGCGTGGCTGGGGCGGTCGGCGTATTCACGAAGGTACGGACATATTTGCTGATTACGGCACACCGGTCCGTGCGACTGCTTGCGGCGTCGTTGAGATGATTGGCTGGAATAAATATGGAGGCTGGCGTATTGGCATCCGCGATATTCAAGGCAATTACCATTATTTTGCCCATCTCAATGGGTATGCGCCCGGTATTCACAGAAACGTGATCGCAAAACCTGGACAGGTGATCGGTTACGTAGGCAGCTCAGGCTATGGACCAAAAGGAACGATGGGCAAGTTCCCTCCTCATCTTCATTATGGACTCTACCGTGATAACGGAAGAACAGAGTACTCGGTTGATCCTTATCCCGCCTTGCGGATATGGGAACGGCAAGAACGGCAGACAAATGACCATTAATAACACCGCTCATTTTTTTTCACTTGAATGATTTTGATTTGATTTAGGTTGCTCAATGGGAACTGAAGTTGAAATACCAGACCCATTAGAGCTGTAATAATAAGGAACATCTTTCGGCAATAATTTTGAAGCAATTGGTATGTGCTGGGTAATTGTTTTTGTTTTCATTTCAAAAGGGACAATGACATCCACTTTGACTTTGACATCAAGATACATGAAAAACACAACATTATTAATTCCAACATTCTTAAAGTTCCAATTGATATCACTTTCAACATTGCTGACGACATCCATTTCAACAGGTACTCTAGGACCATAGTTACTGAGTAAAGCATTGTTAAGTATCTGTCCAAGGGGAATGTCAGCAACAAGTGCTTCTCCCTCATGATGTTTGCTATAAACTAGATCATCATTATGCCCATTGGTCAGGGAAATTCGCCCTTTTTCCGCGGCACGGAGAAACCATAGGATGCGATTGGAAATCACCCCTTTAATTCGGTTGGCTTCTTCTGTGTTTACATCGTAGTTGCTTACTTCATTTTGGGTCGTCAGATGTGTAATGATCAATTTATTTGGATTAGTTTTTGGAATTTCGTTAGGGTCATTCTTACCCTGAGCGTTAGCCAGTACATTTTCTCCAATACCATAATTAATTGCATAATTGGCGAGTTGTTCTGTCTGGGTGAGGGCAATGCTCATGACGGCCGGCTTCATTTTTTCATTGACCGTCCAAATGGCGAGAGACACACAGATGATAAAAATCAATAAAGACAGGAAAAATGCATGTTTGATGGACATATTCCTTTGTCTGTAACGTCTGCTTGGCTTAAACATGACAACCCTCCTCCACATCATCTATATGCTGTGTGAAGGAGGGTTACCTCTTTTTTCTTTGGAAAGCATTGCTGTTAACTTTGACCAACCATCCAAATTTATATATATACCACAGTTTGTTTCCGTCGTCTTAGGCCGTACGAAAAGACAGGATCACGCCATTATTTTCAGAGCTTCGATTCCGGTTGTACCGACATGGATTCCAAGTTTCTCCGCCCCAATGGTAACTTCCGCAAGCGGTGCATGAAGCAAGTCATCCAGTGTGCGTACGCCAACTGCTTTTCCTGCAATCACATTCCGATCTGCCAGTTTGTCATTGAGTAATTTAACGTCAAGCGCCCCGCACATAATATAGCCGGATTTGCCGGTAATCACCAGCAGCGTTGTTTTCGGCAGAGTCACACTGACACCTTGATAAAGGTTACCTTCTACATTAATGGGTTGCACATCAATCATTTTCAAGCCTCCCTCCCCATCTATCCTATGGGGAGAAGAACCTATAAGTGACTAGTGTCCGAATCGTTCACTCATTTTGCAGCCGCCATGCCAGCAAATCACGTAAGGTTTCAGGTAAATAAAAACGTTGTTTTGCTTTGACTATAGGCGGCAGAAAAGAGCCCAAGGTAAACATATCAATCGTGCCGACACTGTATTTTTTCTCAAGCAAAAGCGGTTGTTCGCCAATCCGAATGTTAACCGGCCCATCTTCAGTTAATTCGTAACTTACATGACTGAGCACCAATTTCCCCAATACTTTACCCCGGAAGCCAAAGCCTTTTAATTCATAAGTCTGAAATTCTTTCTTTAACCCAATGGTAATCATTTCAATAATTTCTTCTCCCGTGACTTCGACACGACATGGGTTTATCGGGTGAGGACAGATGCGATGCACCATGTAGCGTGTTACCGGACCTTTGTGAAGACTATCCAGAATTACGCCTGCGTTAACAAGACCTATATCCGCGCCACACCATTCCCTCAGTGCGTCGGCCATTATTCCTGTGATTTCTGTTTCTGCAAACCAGTCAACAGGAAGATCACGCTTGAGGTAAGCGACAACCTGCTGCATATTGGCAATTCCGTTCTCCGTCAGCCGTTCAACCTCCTGTTTGGCTAGTGGATCAGGCTGATCGCGAAGAGTGACCAAGTCCGCACCTTTGTAAACAACTCGATGCTTCTTTTCATCATATTCGACAACAACATGCCCTGCATAACGACAGTATTTTCCCGCTTGGGCGATCAATGTGTCACCAATCGACTCTCCTTGTTCTAACACGTGATGGGTATGGGCACCAATAATGACATCAATACCTTCGATTTCCCTTGCAACACGCTGGTCAAATGGCAGACCAACATGAGACAGCAGGACAAGCACATCGACCTGTTGCCGAATCTGTCGCACCAAGCTTTCTAATTCCGAAAAGGGATCTGCAATCGTCCATCCTAACTGGCTGTAGAAACTGGGAAAAGCCGCAGTTAAGCCGATGAGCCCGACCTTAACACCTTGCATGTGATGGATGGCAAACGGTGTACACCATTCAGGACGGGTACCCACCTCCTGATCGTACAAATTGCCGAGCACAATTTGAAATCGTCGTGTGCGATACGCTTCATTTAATTGTGCCTTCGTAAACGTGATGCCTTCGTTATTGCCGATCGTCACATAATCATACCCGGCGTCGTTTAACAGCTGTACATTACCTGTGCCAAGCAGTCCTTCTGTCATCGGATTCACGCGATCCATATGATCGCCAAGATCCAAAGTCAGAAAAGGTTCGTGTACCTGATACAGCCGATCCCTTTCTTGGTTCAGATAATTGACCAAGCTTCCCCATGAGTCCAGGTGGCTGTGTATATCATTGGTATGTAGAAAATGGAGTGTAATCAAGCCCAAGCCTCCCGGAAATGAACAAACATAAACCGTTTTCTTCGTAATATTCCTAATCGCTAAGCGCTTCAGTCTTTATTTTAGCCCCATGCGTGTGACTCTTGTCAAGGCGAAACCACAACAACTAAATTTTAATTTACGCAAAAAATACAAAGCCTTCCAACTCGCCAGTTGACGAATTGAAAGGCAGGATGATTGTTATTATTTTGAAATTAGCCGATTGAACCTTCCATGTTGTATTTAATCAGTCGGTTCATTTCAACAGCATATTCCATCGGCAGTTCTTTTGTAAATGGTTCAATAAAGCCCATGACAATCATTTCCGTAGCTTCCTGCTCAGTCAGCCCACGGCTCATTAGATAGAACAGCTGCTCTTCAGACACTTTGGAAACCTTAGCCTCATGTTCCATCGAGATATCCTTATTCAACACTTCATTGTAAGGAATCGTATCGGATGTTGATTTGTCATCCATAATCAACGTGTCGCACTCAATGTGGGATCGCGAGTTTTTTGCGTTCGGCGCGAAATGTACCTTACCACGATAAGTAACATTACCGCCGTTCTTAGCGATCGACTTAGATACGATTGTAGATGATGTGTTTGGCGCCAAGTGGATCATCTTTGATCCGGAATCTTGGTTCTGGCCCTTTCCGCCAATCGCGATCGTTAATGTGCTGCCTCGAGAACCTTCACCTTTCAATACAACTGAAGGATATTTCATCGTGACCGCCGATCCGATATTGCCATCCACCCATTCCATCGTTGCATGCTCTTCACAGATAGCACGCTGGGTAACAAGGTTATAAACATTGTTTGCCCAGTTCTGAATCGTCGTGTACCGGCAATACGCATCTTTGCACACGTAGATCTCAACGATACCGCTGTGCAGGGAACTGCTGGAGTATACAGGGGCCGTACATCCTTCGACGTAGTGTACAGATGCCCCCTCGTCAACGATAATCAGCGTACGTTCAAACTGCCCCATGCTTTCTGAGTTGATTCGGAAGTATGCTTGAAGCGGTGTCTTGCAGACAACACCCTTTGGAATGTAAACAAATGAGCCTCCTGACCAACACGCAGCGTTTAATGCAGAGAACTTATTATCAGCGAAGGAAATGACTTTACCGAAGTATTGTTTGAAAAGCTCTTCATGTTTCTGCAAGGCTGTATCCGTATCAAGGAAAATAACCCCATCTTTTTCAAGCTCTTCTTTCATACTGTGGTAAACGACTTCCGACTCGTATTGTGCGGAAACACCGGCCAGATATTTACGTTCTGCTTCAGGAATACCCAGTTTATCAAAAGTATCTTTAATCTCACTAGGTACTTCTTCCCACGAACGGCCTTGATTTTCTACCGGTTTCACATAGTAAGTCAAATCATCAAAATTTAAACCGCTCAGATCGGCACCCCACTGAGGCATCGGCCTTTTATAAAAATGAGCCAAACCTTTGAGGCGATAATTCAACATCCATTCTGGCTCATTTTTCTTTTTAGAAATTTCGCGGACGATATCTTCAGTCAGACCACGTTTTGTGCGGAACACAGACACATCTTTTTCCCTGAAACCATATTTATATTCTTCAATTTCAGGCAGCTGCTGTTCTGTAGCCATGCGGCATTCCTCCTTTTTCTTAACGTGCCAGGCGAATTTGATTCACCTTTTTATTTCAGGTTCACACCGAATTTTTCACTAGTCATTTTGTTGCGGTCATTAACTTTAGTGTACCACAATTCACAAAATTGTTGGATTATTGCTGTGCACTTTCTTTATCTGCTTCACGCAATGCTTTTTCCACTGCTTTCCACGCAAGTGTCGCGCATTTGATTCGTGCTGGGTATTGAGAGACACCATGCAGCGCTTCAGCATCTCCAAGATCAAGATCATCATTATGTTCATGACCTTGAACCATTTCAGAGAAATCAAAAGTCAGCTGATGCACTTTCTCAATGTCTAATCCCTTGATCGCTTCAGTCATCATGGAAGCTGAAGATTGGCTGATGGCACAGCCGCTGCCCAAATATTTCACATCGACAACTTTATTGTCTTTCAATTGAAGCGAGATCTGGATTTTATCACCGCAAGATGGATTGTTCATGTTTACAGTCACACAGTTATCCCCATCCAACGTTCCGCGATTGCGCGGCTTCTTATAATGATCCATAATGACCGAGCGGTAAAGCTGGTCAAGATTATTAAACAACATGTCCGAAGAACTCCTTTGTTTCCTTAATTCCTCTGGCTAGAGCCTCAATTTCATCCAGCGAGTTGTAGAAATAGAAGCTTGCACGGACGGTAGATTCACATTTTAAGCAGCTCATCAGCGGCTGTGCACAGTGATGACCGGCCCGAACGGCGATACCTTCTGAATCAAGAGCAGTGGACACATCGTGTGGATGCACACCGTCAATATTAAAGGACACGAGACCGGAACGCTTGCCGGGTCCATATAAAGTGACCCCATCAATTTTTGAGAGAAGATTATATGCTGTTTCCGTCAACTGCTCTTCATAGTGTTGAATGACATCCATACCAACATTCTGCAAATAGTCGATGGCAGCACCTAAACCAATGGCACCAGCAATATGAGGTGTACCAGCTTCGAGTTTCCATGGAAGTTCCGCCCATGTTGCACTCTGAAAACCAACCTCATCAATCATTTCGCCGCCAGTTTCAACGGGTTCCATGTCTTCAAGTAATGACTGCTTGCCATATAGAACACCAATTCCGGTCGGTCCAAGCATTTTATGTCCGGAGAAGGCAAAGAAATCTGCGTCCAGATCCTGAACATCCACAGTCATGTGCGGGGTGCTCTGAGCGCCATCGACAACCATAATCGCACCATGCTCATGAGCGATCTTGGCAATCTCCTTTACAGGATTTACCGTTCCCAGCACATTCGACACTTCTGTTACCGACACAATTTTCGTTTTGTCCGTAACTGTTACTCTAACCTTTTCAAGGTCAAGCGTGCCGTCAGCTTCCATCGGAAAGTATCGCAGAATCGCACCTGTCTTTTGCGCGACCTGCTGCCAAGGAATCAGATTAGCATGATGTTCCATTGGTGTGATGATGATCTCATCTCCTACACCCAATCGTGCCAATCCATATCCATAAGCAATCAAATTAAGGCTCTGAGTCGTACCTGTTGTATAAATAATTTCCTTTTCACTTTTCGCATTAATGAAGCGACGAATTTTCTCGCGCGCTTCTTCATAGCGATCAGTGGCAACCGTGCCCAAAGTATGCACACCACGATGAACATTCGAATTATATTTTTCATAGTAATCAACCATAGTTTGAATGACAGATGACGGCTTCTGTGAGGTCGCCGCATTGTCCAGATAGACAAGGTTGTGTCCGTTGACTTGCTGCTTAAGAATAGGAAAGTCTTGCCGAACTGATTGGATATCCATTAGCCAACTTTCCTTTCAATTAATGTCGTAAGCTGTTCCCGGACCCCTTCAATAGGAAGCAGGTCAACGATTGGCGCAAGGAATCCTTCGACAATCAGCTTCTCGGCAGTTTCTTTTTTAATTCCGCGGCTCATCAGATAATAGAGCTGGTCGGGATCAACACGTCCAACTGATGCCGCATGTCCTGCGATTACATCATATTCATCAATGAGAAGAATCGGATTAGCATCTCCACGCGACTGATCACTAAGCATCAATACGCGCTGTGTCTGTTCACCGTCCGCGCCAGAAGCACCACGTTCGATCTTCGTCCGTGCGTTGAATATCGAATTCGACGCATCTTTTTGTGCTGCGCGAACAAGCAGCTGGCTTTGAGTTGACTTGCCGACATGGCGCACATAATTGTCAAAGTTCTGCTTCTGCGAGCCGCTGCCAATACTTACCGCTTTAACATCTGCAGCGGCACCGGTTCCTTCAAGATTCGTCGCGTTTTCCGATAAGGTATTTCCATCATTCATCTGTCCGAGTGCCCACTGAATACGCCCATCCTTTGCCACTTCAGCTTGGCGGCTGACATAGGTCACGATTTTAGCTGAAAATTCATCTACTGCACCATATTTGACCTGTGCATTTTCGCCGACGGTGACTTCACTGATAATGTTGGCTACCCCTTCACCAACCGAGCTATCCGAAAGATAACTCTCAACAAAGGTAACAGAACTGTTTCTCTCTGCAACCACAACTGTATGCGCGACAAGTCCGGATGATGGCGCATCCTGATAATAAACTGCCTGAATTGGTTCCTCAATCACTACATTCTTAGGAATGTAAAGAAAGGATCCCCCATTGACAAGTGCTGCATGTAGTGCCGTTAACTTGTGCTTATCAATCGCAGTGGTTTTAAAATAGTATTTTGCAAACAAATCACTGTGTTCTTTGACAGCGGTCGTCAGATCCGTGTAAATGACGCCCTGATCAATCAGATCTTGCGAAAGGTGATGATAGACTGCCGAACTGTTTACATGAATGAGCACATTACCTGACCCAGATCCTTGCTCAACCAGACGATTGACCTCTTCAGGAAGATCATTCAGATCCGTAACTGCTGCGCTTCCTGTATCATAATTAAAATGTGTAAAATTCCAGTCAGCAATTCGTGTTTTTTCCGGCTGAGGAAGCGGCAGTTCTTCCGCCAGCTTCAAGCCTTTTATACGTATATCTGAAAACCACTTTGGTTCGTTCCTATCTTCAGCAAATTGATTAATGTCTTCCGTGTCAAACGAAAGGTTTTGCAGCTGCATTGACATAGTCAACCCTCCTCACGATCTCGTAAATTATGCTTCAACCGTCTCATCATCAGTGATGCCAAGTTCAGCCTTCATGCCGTCATAGCCTTCTTCCTCAAGCTGAAGCGCGAGTTCGGGTCCGCCTGTTTTCACAATCTGACCTTTCATCATAATGTGTACCTTATCCGGTTTAATATAATTGAGCAAC
Source organism: Sporolactobacillus laevolacticus DSM 442 (assembly GCF_000497245.1). Classification (GTDB taxonomy): domain Bacteria; phylum Bacillota; class Bacilli; order Bacillales; family Sporolactobacillaceae; genus Sporolactobacillus; species Sporolactobacillus laevolacticus. The sequence goes on along the minus strand of NZ_AWTC01000003.1, from coordinate 72,693 downwards.
CGCTGATAGTGCGTGATAATCAGACAGCCAAAGTTTTCTGAGCGCATAGAGTTGACCCCTTTAGCTACCCACTTCAGCGCGTCAATATCCAAGCCTGAATCGATTTCGTCAAGAATAGCAAATTTCGGTTCCAGCATCATTAATTGAAGGATTTCGTTACGTTTTTTTTCACCGCCTGAAAATCCTTCATTTACATAGCGTTCCGCAAATGCCTGATCCATTTCCAGCATCTGCATCTTTTTGTCTAAAGTCTTGATAAATTTCATTAGAGGAATCTCATTGCCCTCTCCACGACGGCCGTTGATTGCCGTTCTCAGGAAGTCTGCATTGGTCACACCGCTGACTTCACTCGGATACTGCATCGCAAGAAACATCCCCGCGCGTGCACGTTCGTCAACTGACATATCAAGAAGGTTTGAGCCGTCAAGCAAGGCCTGTCCCGAAGTTACTTCATATTTTGGATGGCCCATGAGCGCTGAGGCAACCGTTGATTTTCCTGTTCCGTTCGGTCCCATCAGGGCATGGATTTCTCCGCCCTTCATATTAAGATTAAAGCCTTTAACGATCGACTTGCCTTCAACCGAAACGTGAAGGTCGTTTATTTTCAATTCTGGTACAGTCATTTCAAAACCTCCAGTAGTAAAGATTGTCTCATTGCGGATTGAAATACGTTCTCAATCTATTCTCATTATCATATTATATCAGATGTAAATAGATAGCAACTAAAAGGATAACCGCATGAATTGAGATAATGTATGTATCCGTATTATACCGCTGTTTTCAATAAACATGAAAAAATTCAAATAAAAAATTTAATAAATATAGCGGATAGATTCAATATAAACGTGAAAAATTCACAATAACTGCTCAAGATTACGCACTAGAAATTGAGAATTTACTTTCTTTTAAATATGAAAAAGATTCGCCCGTAATTTACTGCCGGGCGAATCTTTTTGTGACTTTATTTTCTCAATTATTCAGAAACAGGTAATACGGCGCCTTTATAATGTTTCGTGATGAAATCCTGAATTGTTTTCGAATGAAGCACGTTCACTAATTCCTTAATTGCTTTTTTATTTTGATCGCCCTTACGTACAGCGATAATGTTCGCATAAGGTGATGACGCACCTTCCAAAATCAAGGCATCTTTCTTAGGATCAAGATTTGCCTGCAGAGCGAAATTGGTATTGATTGCAAACAGGTCTGCGGCACTATGTTGGTATGCTTTTGGCAAAATCGCCGGGTCAATCGGCTGCAAGAATTTCAGATGTTTAATATTATCGAAATCCTTATATTTTCCGTTTTTTTGGTCTAACGTTGCAGCAACAGGATCAATACCTGATTTAATTTTCACAAGCCCTTTTGTCTGGAGCAGGAGAAGAATTCGTCCCTGTTCTGCTTTATTGTTGCTGATTTGAACAGTCGCTCCGTCTTTAATACTGCTAACATCTTTGTATTTTTTCGAATAAATGCCGAACGGTTCGATGTGAATTTTCCCCGCATTAACTAAATCTGTGTTGTGCTGCTTGTTATACAGATCAAGATAAGGAATATGCTGGAAATAATTAGCATCCAATTGTTTTGAAGTAAGTGCCTTATTAGGAAGAACATAATCCTGGAATACTTTCACTTTCAGATCAATACCCTTTTTCTTTAGAAGCGGTATCGCTTTCTTGAGAATTTCAGCATGTGGAACAGCTGATGCACCAACTGTCAGTGTTTGATTCGCAGCATTACCGGAAGTCGATTTTCCGCAGGCTGCCAAAACAAGTACTAGCGCAAGAATAAGTGTCCAAGCGGTTAATTTCTTCATTTATAGTTCCCCCAAGTTAACATGTGATTTTGTTTGAATCCATCATTTTAATAAAAAGATCTCTATCTTTTGTCTACACGGCGTGTAATAATATCGCCTGCATATTGAATGATAAAAACGATAACCAGAATGATAATTGTTGCAATGAAGGTAATGGTGTTGTTATTCGCCTCAAAGCCATCATTATAAGCGATCGTTCCGAGTCCGCCCGCACCTACAACGCCGGCCATTGCAGTGTTTCCAATCAGTGCAATCAGCGTGACGGTCATCCCGGAAGTGATTGATGGAAGTGATTCAGGAAGAAGCACTTTCCAAACAATCTGCCATCTCGTTGCACCCATTGCTTGAGCCGCTTCAATTACTCCTTTATCGACTTCCCTTAGCCCGATCTCAACAAGACGGGCATAAAATGGTGCCGCTCCGATGATAATCGAAGGAAGTGCGGCCGATGCGCCAATCATCGTTCCGATAATCAGAACTGTGAGCGGGATCAGCAGAATGATTAGAATAATAAAAGGTATGGAACGAAAGACATTGACAAACGAAGCAATCAATTGATAAACGATTTTGTTTTCGTATAATCCGCCTTTCGCAGTTAAAAAAAGAACAAGCCCTAATACAATGCCCAACACAAATGTAAAAATTCCGGAAATGATCGTCATATAAAGTGTTTGACCTGTAGAGAGCAACATACTCGGCCAATCAATATTTTGTGTCCATTCAAACATATGCATGGATCACCTCGGTTTCCAGACCGTCTGATTTCACCCCAGAAAGAGCCGAATCAATTTCTTCAGCTGGTCCTTGAATTGCCACAATCGTTTCTTCTGCACTACCGTCTTGTACTGCATATGTTTCTAAAACGCGTACCAAAAGATGTTCCCGCCCAAACAAACTGGACAAGTGTCTTTGTATTAAACGGGCGTCCACAGAACGTATACGAACCCGAGTCCAGTCGGAGATAGCCAGAGTATCGCCTGAATGTTTAACCTTGTTCGCTGCATGTGCGCCTACAAATTCCTGAGTAATCGGCTGTTTAGGATGGGCAAATACATCGTTAACCGCACCTTCTTCAACGATTTTTCCTTTATCGAGGACAGCAACTTTGCTGCAGATTTTCTGAATCACAGACATTTCATGTGTAATAAGAACAATAGTTAGACCAAGCGATTTGTTAATTTCCAGCAGAAGCGAAAGGATCGAGTCTGTAGTTTTCGGATCAAGCGCCGAAGTCGCCTCGTCACAGAGCAGTACACGAGGATTGTTGGCTAACGCACGTGCGATGCCTACTCTTTGCTTCTGTCCTCCACTTAATTGAGACGGATAGGCAGATTCTTTACCTTCAAGGCCTACCATTCGGATTAAGTCGGCAATGCGTTTCTCTTTTTGCTTCTTCTTAATTTTCGTTAATTCGAGTGGAAAGGCAATGTTTTCAGCAACAGTCCGAGACCATAGCAAATTGAAGTGTTGAAAAATCATGCCGATCGTTCTCCGTTCTTCACGCAGCTGACGGTCAGACAGATCCGTTAACTGACGATCCCCAATAGATATGGTTCCGGACGTCGGCTTTTCAAGCAAATTAATCAATCGAATGAGCGTGCTTTTTCCAGCTCCGCTATACCCAATAATGCCAAAGATCTCGCCTTCATTAATTTCCAATGAAACATCGTTTAAGGCGTGAACGGATCCATTTTCCGTCTGGTAAATCTTTTCGACGTTCTTAAGCTGAATCAATTCTTTTTCACCACTTTCAAAAATACAAAACAAACAATAATACTTAACCCATCATTTTAGTGGGTTTAACCAATACCTACTTCACGTCACCTTCTTTCGTACCTATTTAACGGAATAGCAAAAAACCCATCTTGAGAGAGGATGGGTTCACCTCTCTCATCTGCCAGAAACAATGTGTCTGCAGGAATTAGCACCTTTATTGTCTCGATAACAATCAGGTTGCCGGGCATCATCGGGCCAGTCCCTCCGCCGCTCTGGATAAGAGTTAATTTCTATTCAATTAAGTGTTAATAACTTAACATTCAACACGACCTATGTCAAATCTTTTTTCACGAACAACAAACTGTCCTGTCTCTCAATTTAAGAAAAAACACAGACCACAGACATTCGAGCTGTCATTAGAAAATTATCGCAAAGACGCTTAAACAGAATTTATGACCATAAACCGACTTTAAAAAATCCAAGCAGAAACCTAATTCCGCTTGGACACATCAGCTCTTTAATCTCTGCTTTTTTTGACTGTGAAGGTGCAGTTCACGCATACCCGGCTGTTCGATTGTCCGGATAAAGATAGCTACTGTTTTTTTTGCCTTGCATTGGTTCCCTGACTTGAAAGGGATTTTGGAAAAGCGGGACCTGATTCTGCAGTTTGAATGACGCCTGCTCAATAGTCGGCTGCTGCTTCTGCACATCGTTTACTTCTTTGAGTAAAGCGCTCCACGGCAGCGACACTGAGGTAGATATCTCATTTATTTTCTCAATTGACAACCTTTTTGCATCTTCAAGCGTCAATGTCTTTCCAAAAGCGTTTGCTCTCAAATAGAGCAAATACTTCCCTGCGGACAAACCGCGTTCCTCAGCAGCCCTCTTTCGTTCAAGCGTGGTTAGCACCCACTTTGTGCCGGTTCCGTTTGCATGGAGCATTTGTCTGGCTCCGCTGTTAAACGCTATTGCCAGGCGATGGGCAAAAAAGGATTGCTGCCGATGGCTGATCTGATCAGTCAAAACAGTTGTGACCAAACAGAGCGATTGATGGCCTTGTTGTCCCTTATCATTTAGCTTAGATAAAAGCGACGAACTGAGCTGTTGAAACGTCATATTCTGAAACACAGGCACTTCACCAAGAAGCTGTCTCGCTTCATTATTTAATGGCTGCACAGAGATTACACGCAAATTCTGATCCACGCTTGCCTCAACGCTTGCATTAAGATCAAAATAAACGTACGCAGCCACGGGACCAGGAGGCGCGTAGGTACTTTGAGACAGCGGGATAAAGCACAGGATCGAGAAACCAAGTGCGATGACCGGTGTCAGAATAGCTTTGGGAAGAAGATGAAAAGGGACAAGGTGTTTGGCTAAAACAGTCTGTCCAATCGAAAGGTTTGCCGAACGCTTTAGCCTGACCGATCTGAACTCGCCATCGGTGGTCAAGACAATCGCGCGCCGCCCCTTTTTGGACACGAGCACACCCTGATTAATCAGTTTTCCTCCCCACCTTTCTAAGTCATTGAACCGATTCCAGCTCCGGTTCAATATATGACTTTAGTGCACTGAACCCGCCGATGTAGATTAGCGACAATGCTATTATATACTTTCGATTCCTCTCGATCGTTTTGCGGCTACACGATACAAATTGCAACAAATCTTTTATCGGTAATTGTTTCTTCTTTTTTAAATAATTGACTAATTCTTTATGTTCAACCAACTTCTTCGCCGAGACTTTGGCATTTTCACGCGCATCTGCGTGCTTCGGGCAATGCTTGCTAAGCACATCAAAAGTGATGCCGTATTCAAGCAAAAGTGTCTGATAACTTTCAATCTGGTCCATACGTTCATTAATTCGGCATTCTTCCTCATAATAATCAATTGCTGCCTTCTGCTCGATGAAACTTTCTTCCATTGCGTTTTCATCGGCTGGTTTCGTTTGATCGAGATAAATATGCCGAACCTGTCTGGATTCTTTACGAATAAAGTCAATAATTCTACGGCGAATAACCATATCCGCGAAGGTTAGGAACTTACTTCCCTGTCCCTTCTGATATTGGTTGATGGCTTCATTAAATGCGACTAAGCCTACACTGAATTCATCCATTGTCTGATCAATAAAACGATTGCATACTTTAGAAACAACCTTTTTAATAAAAGGCTGATAAGATTCAATAATTGAGTTTCTCAGGGATTCATCGCCCTGTTGTACCTGATAAATATTCGTTTCAAGCGAAATATTAAACGCTCCGCCTAATGTAAGCTGGTTTGCGCTCATCAAAACATTCACCTCTCGCTCTGATCTTTAGGGGTCTGTTCTCAACCCTCTATAATCCATCTTTTCCCTAACATAACATGTCCAACCCACAGGCATAACTATTGTCAAAAACTTTTGTTAATGTCTGATCATACGAGGATTTTGTCGAAAATAGTAAAAACCCTTGTCTCTTTTATACCATGCCTTCTTGTCGAAATGAAAGCGACAATCTGGTAACAAAAAGATGACAAAGGTTGTTAAGTATTGGTGAGCTGCTTATTCAATTTCGGCGAAACAGGAGCTAATTGATGAATTACCGGCTATCAGCCGATTAATTTTTCGTATGCTTCGGCATCAAGCAAATCATCGAAAGCTGAATCATCGACAGATTCCAATTCAATCATCCACGCTTTATCATACGGAGATTCATTAACAAATTCAGGAGAATCTTCCAAGTCTTCATTGATTTCAGCAACGACGCCGGTAACCGGCGCATAGAGTTCAGAAACTGTTTTAACAGATTCCACACTGCCAAACGAATCACCAGCGCTTAATTCTGCGCCGATTTCTGGTAATTCAACAAAAACGATATCTCCAAGTTCCTTCTGAGCGAATTCTGTAATACCAATCCGAACTTTTCCGTCCGCTTCTTTCTTGACCCATTCATGATCTTTCGAGTAAAGCAAATCTTTAGGTACACTCATTATTCTGCCTCCGTTTTCAGTGATCAGCCACTAAATAATGCCTTCCACAATGGATGATATACCTATTATAGCGTAAATATTAGAAGAAAAAACCTCCGATTTTTAGCGAATGCATTACTGATTTGTCCATGCCTTTTCAAACATTACTTCATTAAAGCCCACTGTTATTTTTTCCCCATCAAAAACAATCGGACGCTTAATCAACATTCCGTCAGCTGCCAGCCAATCCAGCCATTTTTCTTCTGGTTCAATCATTTTTTTATTTTTGATATCGAGCTCACGGTAGCGCTTGCCGCTCGTATTAAAAAATTTACTGATCGATAAGCCGCTATTTTGTATAAACTGTTTGAGTTTATCACGATCCGGGGGATTTTCAGCAATATTAATTTCCTGAAACGGAATTGAACGTTCCTCCAGCCATTTTTTTGCTTTTCGGCACGTACCGCATGGCGGATAGCTATACATCGTCAACAACATCGTTCATCCTTTCGTTACATCATTCTTTTTTAATTATAACCACATCGATGCAGCAAGCAAAAAAACAAGCCATGAAAAAGACTTATTTAATTCACCAGGACCAAATTTTTTTAAGGACCCAAGGACATAATACATATGAGCACCGCCACCACAAAAAAAAAGGAGTGTGAAAAACACATGAACATGCAGCAGCAGAGCGGTCAAACCCCAATGAATTTTGCTCAGCCACCGGCGATCCTTTCCACTAAAGATTTTCTTTACATTGAAGATATTCTGTCATGGAACCTTGCGATTATCAAGAAAGCACATGCCTATGCGGCGATGTGTCAAGATCAGGATGTTATCCAGGCAATGAACCGTACATCCCAACTCCATATTCGTCATTATCAGGACATCCTCAATCACCTGGGCAAACACATTCAAACAACAGCCATGGCAGGAGGTGTGATGCAATGATGGAAAAACAACCGGTACAATCCATGCCAATTCAGAACACCGAAACACAAGTCCCGAAAACGCAGCAGATGAACGACAGAGATTATCTCAACGATGTACTTCTAACCGAAAAGTATTTGGGCACCTCTTATGTTCATGCGCTGCAGGAAGCAAGCCACCAAGCATTATATCAAGACATCAAATCCGTTTTTGACGCGACCTGTGATCATCAGCGTGATCTATTCAACCTGATGTTTAATAAAGGATGGTATAAGTTTGAATCTCAGGATCCGCAAAAAATTCAGCAAACTCAACAACAATTTGCCCAATACGCCCAGCAGCAATTTCCTAAATAAGTTTGATCCTTCTCTCACACCATTCTTCACACCATCTTCAATTGAAGATGGTGTTTTTTTTTGCAAGCTGTAGTAATAACTCGGTTATTTCACTAATAGACGAGGAGTATGGCTTCAGATTAGATAATTACTTTTCTTTTTTTTGCTGTAGCAAGGTAAAAAGAGATGTGGTACATCCGCAAATAACCTATAATTGGAACAAAGGAGGGAACTAATTTGAACAAGCGTTTGATTACGATTAATGATTTATCGGCATTTACCTTTGCGGGTGCGCCAGTACTCTCACCAGATGGAAAAAAGGCCGTTTATGTCGTCACCAAGACCTATCTAAAACAAAACGGTTATGCTTCATCCCTATATTGGACGGATGGCGAAAGCGAACCGAAACCGCTGACTCATGACTACAATGAAGACACTTTGGTTAAGCATCACAGCCCACGTTTTTCTGCCGATGGTTCGTTCGTTTATTTCCTTTCTAATCGCACAGGAAAAGATCAAGTGTGGCGCATTGCCTTGACGCTTGGTGAATCCGAGCTTCTAACTGACTTTGAAGAAGGAGTCAGTGACTTTGCACTTAGTCCCGATGGAAAGCAGCTCGCTTGCCAAACGATGATCAAAGACAAAATTGAGAGTGACAATGAGGATGTAACGATAATTAGCAGACTCCGATTTTTGCAAAACGGAAAAGGATTTGTTGATGGCACAACAGCTTTGTATCTCTATTCGATTGAGAACAAACAAAAGACACTAATTACTGATCCGCAATGCACCTCAGAATTACCTGTATTTTCTCCCGATGGGACCCAACTATTTTTTTGTATGGGAAAACAAAATCCAGATCAAACAGATTATCTTAAAGATATGTACGCTTATGATCTTTCCAATCAAACCACAAGACGCATTTATGATGCCAAAGGTTATATTTATGATATCCAGGTTTCACCTGATGGACAAACTATAGCGCTTGCTGGAAATGAAGATGGCGAATGTACCCCTGAAAACATCGGGATCTTCCTTGTTCCTATAACCGGTGGATTCGCAAAAAATCTGATGGAAAAAGAAAAGTTATCACTTGGCAATTTTGTCGGCACTGATGTCCGATTTGATAGCAGCAACACACTTTTTCTTTGGGATAAGAGCGGGCGTTCGCTGATTTATCTTGTTCAAGATGGCGGTTCCACTGGATTAAAGCGCGTCGATCTTGATGGAAACCTTTCAACGGTCTACATGAAAGATAAATCTGTGGTCACTTCTTTTGATATCAAAAACGAGCACATTATTGCTATCATTTCATCCCCACTTTCGACAGGTGATCTTTATTTCCTAGGAAATAACGACAGCATTCGACAAGTTAGTCATCATAATCAGCAATTGTTTGAACAGCTTGACTTAAATGAACCGATTGCATTTACATATTCAGGGGCAGATGATGATTGGCAAATAGATGGATGGGTGCTCTTCCCTCCAAAATCCGTGCGTGCCACTGAAAAAGTGCCGGTTGTATTGGAGATCCACGGAGGCCCTGCATTTGCATACGGCAATTCATTCAATCATGAATTTCAATGTCTGGCTGCACAAGGCTATGCTGTCGTCTTTACGAATCCTCGCGGCAGCCGCGGTTATGGCGCCAAATTCTGCGCTGGCTGTTATGGCGACTGGGGACGAAAAGACAAGATCGACATTCTTAAGGGTCTGGACTATGTATTGGAACATTTCCCCGAATGTGACCGGGAACGTCAATATGTGACCGGTGGCAGCTACGGCGGCTTTATGACGAACACAATAGTTGGAACAACAGATCGCTTTCGTGCAGCCGTAACGCAAAGATCAATCTGTAATCTGTATAATTTTTACGGAACGAGCGATATCGGTTATTATTTCCTGACTCGCTATTTCAATGGTGCTGATCTTTGGACGGATGAAGATCTATTGATGAGTTTTTCACCGATCCGAAATGCGAACAAAGTAAAAACACCAATATGCATCATCCACAGTGAAGAAGATCATCGCTGTCCAATTGAACAAGCGGAACAATGGTATGTGGCACTTCGCCGCCTTGGTGTGGAAACACGCTTTGTACGCATTAAAGGTGAAAATCATGAACTTTCAAGAAGTGGACGGCCAAAAAATCGATTATCCCGTTTAAGCGAGATCATTAATTGGTTCAATCGCTATAATACAAAGGATTCAGCTGCTGATTTGTGACCATCAGCCCACAATCACAAGAATAAGTAATCAAGCAGTCTTTCGTTCCCTCCTGGGATTGAGAGACTGCTTTTTTCCTATAAAATATCCACTCAAAACCACTCCTATTACATACTGGCTGGTTCTTCCACAAAACTGGTAACATCATGTAATTCTATCTTTTACCCCACTACAAATCTCCCAATCCCGAAACCTATGACCAAGGAGGGAGTTACACAATGAAAAAGAAAGTTATTGGTTTAACCGTTGCAGGGATGCTTGCACTGCCACTTGTTATGGGAGGAGGATCGGCGAACGCGGCTACCCCGCAGTACGCAAAAGAATGCAAGCAGGACTTTACAAACTTGCTTAACCCATGGAAGTTGAAAGATCAGCAGGGGATTGATATTAACGAAGTTTTGAAAAATTTGGGCATTAAACTTGATGTTTCAAAAGTTCAGGAACAGGGTGCGAAAAAACCAGAAGCTAAGGCTCCTGTAAAAGCTCCTGAAAAGGCGACTCAACCGGCACAACCGCAGAAATCTAATCAACCTGCTCAGCCTGAGAAGCCTGCTGCTAACAACGATACAAAGAACACAGAAAATCAATCATCAAACAGTGAGATGAATGCCTTTGAACAAAAGGTCGTCGATCTGACGAATCAAGAACGAACCAAGGCAGGACTTAAGCCACTGAAAGCGGACAATAGCACTCTATCAAAAATGGCCCGCGCTAAATCTCAAGATATGGCTGACAAAAACTACTTTGACCACCAGTCACCAACTTACGGTTCTCCATTCGACATGATGAAAAAATATGGCATCACCTATAAGAGTGCCGGGGAAAATATTGCTGCCGGACAAAAAACACCAGAAGAAGTTGTGAATGGCTGGATGAACAGCCCTGGTCACCGCGCAAATATTTTGAATGCAAGCTTCACGACCATTGGTGTTGGCTATGTCAAAGGCGGATCTTATGGCTCGTATTGGACTCAAGAATTCATCGGAAACTAACCCCATCTTTACACAATCCATCAACGATCCCAAAAGAAAACAGCGTCTCACTGTGTTTCACATGTGGACGCTGTTTTTGCGTTGTCCCTATCAAAAGCCTTTTCTGGAACTGAACCTCATATTCTGGTAATGAATACACTGGTACAAAGAAGTCTCACGTGAACGGAGGTGATTGTGTTGAACGAGCGTCCACTTTATGTTGCATTAGGCGATTCTCTGACGGTTGGTGTTGGATCAACTCTATTCCAGCCGAATTTCGTGAAACTCTTCCATCACGACCTCGAAGTCTATTATCAGACTCCCATTGAACGACGCGTCTTTGCGAAAAATGGTGCAACAACTGCAGCTATACTGCAAAGTCTCTCAAGACCCGAGGTCATGGAAGCCGTTCAGAACGCCAATTTTATCACTTTAACGGGTGGCGGGAACGATTTCTTGAAAGCGGGTAAAGTGTGGCTTAAAACCGGCGACTTTTCAGTAGTGCTTCAAGCAACTCAGCAAAGCCTTTCGCATTTCGATCAAATGATCAATCAGATCATAACCATCCACTCAAATCGTCCAATTCCTTTAATGATTCGTGTATTGAATCTGTATAATCCCCTATTTTATATACCTGAAACAAATCGGTGGTTAGAAAACTATAATCAACGTCTTCTCTCATTGGAACGCTATCCTGCTGTTCAAGTCGCTGACATTTATCATGCATTCTCCGGACATGAGTCTCAATTGCTTAGCTTTGACCACATTCACCCTAATCCAATTGGCTACCGAGTTATGGCACAAGCAACAGCAGCTTTAGGTTTTGAACTCACTCCTTTTCAAACGTCTACTACTTTTAATTAATCATTTACAGAAGATACCCGCTCTTATCAATAATTGAACGTTAAAAAACCGAAGCGGTTCCCGCTCCGGTTGTCTGTAAGACTTAAGCTTTCCATTTCGGTGGCATATTTTTACCCCAGTAAATGGTCTTTAATTCATGATGTTTTTGAAAGCCATCTAGCGCTGTGTGGTAGTGAAAATTGAAGTAGTAGCCATCAAGGGGTGGATGGTCGCGCCGGACATGTAGTTTGATCACTTCTTTGCCTGTCTTCTTATTGTACACATGCATAATTCGTTCGCCGAGTCCAGGCGTTGGGGCATGTGTAACTTCAAGCTCCTGAATCCAGGAAGAATCATGAGCATTGCTGACATTTCTAAACGCCTCAGCAAAAGCCGGCGCAATCTGATTAGCATATTGCCCATTAATCTTTGCACTAATTCGCGCACCAAATTTTTCAGTTCCTTGATTTTTCGCCTCATCCAACACATACGTTGAAAGTCGATCAATCAACTCAGCTTTTGATAAACTCGAGCGATCGACAATCTCCAAAGAGGATTGCTCCAGTTTTGAAGCTGACTTGTCGTCAGGTCGTGATGCGATAATAGGCGCTTTACTGCCTTGGACATTTTGTTTGTCATTCTGTTTGTCCAGATAATGCGCTGGCAGTGTCGGAATCACCGTGCCAAAAGTTAATACGGCAACACAGGCAACCAGACTTTTTCTAATCCATTGAGGAATCACAGGCATGACCTCCACTGATCGGCGCTTTTTCCATCGTTTATCTTAAAAACCGCACTTTATGATTCCGTTCGAAAAGGAGGACATAAAAGCAGACTTTTCGAACAACCTCTTTTTTATACTATACTATAACATTCGTGTAGCTGACTACGTATCAGGCAGTAAAAAAGAAAAGTTCCGACTCTGCAAGTCGGAACTTTTCTTTACACATTGTCAAAATTAAAATCCTCATCAGATAAGGGCTCGATATTCAGCGGAACAACATAATCTCCCTTTGTTGAAAAGAAATCATGATTGATCGTGCTGGTATCAATACCGTTTAAGACAATCTGGCTGACCGGATCGTGCGTGTACTTATCGTCATATCCTAAGTTTTGCAGCGCCCGGTTTGCATTATAGTAGACATAATTCATGACTTCGTCTACTAAACCAATCTTTGTATAAATATTTGCTGTGTACGTCTTCTCAACCTCAATCAATTGATCAAGCAAACGTTCACGCTCCAAGTCTGCCTTTGCTCGTTCCTCATCAGTAAGGTTTTCCCGGTACAATCTTTGCGCAACCATTCCAGTAAAGCTACCGTGAATGGATTCATCCTGGATGATCTTGCGAATAATTTCACCGCTAGCAATCATGCGTCCTTGACCAGATAAAAATACAGGATAAAAGAAGCCGCTGTAAAAAGAAAAACTTTCCAGAAACACGGAAGCAACCATAGCCATATAGCGTTTGAATGGCGTCACGTTTTCATGTTTATCGTAGAGCTGATTATACCATTGAGCGATCAGGCTGTACTTTTTCTGGAGCTCCGGCTGATTATTTACCCATTCTCCAAGATAGTAGTCTGTTTCACGTGATGAAATCAAAGTCGAGAAAATATGAGAATAGGACTTTGCGTGAATATGCTCCATCATGCCCATCCAGGCAAAAACCGCCTGTTCGTGCATATTGTCGTGATGAATGGAGACGAGCGGCATACCATTGTCTCCTTGTTCACGGTCAAGTCCTGTCAGTCCGGACAACACTTCAACATAGGTCGCACGCTCATCCTCATTCATTTTTGACCAGTCTGAAAGATCGCGCGAAACTTTAAACGCTTCTTCCGTCCAAAATTGATTGATATTTTGTTTCCAATATACTTTCGCGACTTGATTGTCGCTACTGTTCCAGTTAATGGCTTTCATGATTCCAATCCATCCTTCGTTCGGTATTCAGTTAAAAAATCTTTGTGCATTCAGACTGAGCAAGCCGTGCACTCTTCAGGCGACAGAAGCTGTGTTCGTGTGTAGTACAATGACTTTAGTCCCCTCTTGTGTGCATAAACATACAATCTGGCTAATTGCCGTGTGCTGGTCATACTGTCAACGTAAAGAATTGTTGATATTCCTTGATCAACATGTTGCTGGATTTCAGAAATCATATCGATCACGCGGAATTGATTCGTCTGATAAGCTGATTTGTAATACCACATCGTCTGAGGAGACAAGAACGGCATCGGATAGATCGTTTCACTATTTCCGTATTTGCGACGTTCAATGATATTTACAACAGGCATAACCGAACTGGTCGCGTTCTGCACATAGCTGATCGATTGCGTCGGAGCGACAGCAAGACGATAAGCATTATATAAACCAAATTCAGCAACCTGCTTCTTTAATTCCGTCCACTCAGCGGTTGTCGGTATATGAATGTCTTTAAAGAGTTCAGCGATTTTTTCAGTTTTAGGGCCAAAAAATTCATGTTCATATTTTTTAAAATAAGAACCGTCGGCGTAATCCGATTGTTCAAACCCTTTAAAGGTTTGCCCACGATCTTTGGCAATCAGCATTGATTTTTCGATTGAATAAAAGTTAACCAGAGAGAAGAACGTACGCGCGAAATCTCGGGCTTCTGCTGACTCATAAGCAAGCTGATTTTTCGCGAGATAACCGTTCAGATTCATCGCTCCTAGGCCGACAGAATGTAATTCGCGGTTCGCCAGACTCACGCCCGGTGCATTGGCGATTTCCGTCATTTCACTGACCTGGGTCAGTGCCTCAATACCTGCGTGAACAGAATCGCGAACCTTTCCGGTTTCCATCACGTTCACAATGTTTAATGAGCCGAGGATACAAGAAACGTCACGGCGGATGTCGTCTGGAACATTATAGTCATTAATTGTAGAGGTCTCCTGCAACTGAAAGATCTCGGTGCACAAATTAGACATCTTAATATCGCCAAGCCGGTGCAACGGATGATTTTTATTTGCATTATCCTTGTAGAAGATATACGGATAACCGGATTGCATCTGCATCTGGGCAATCAGATTTAAGAATTCCCGCGAATCCGCACTCTTCTTCTTTACTGCAGGATTGGCAGCAAGTTTGTCGTACATCTCATCCATATCCATGTCATCCAGATGCTTACCGTATTCCTTATAAACGGTGTAAGGCGCAAACATATAAAAGGGTTCTCCAGCTTCTGCAAGTTCAAAGAATTTGCCGGGAACAATCAGCCCGATCGAAAGCGTGGACAGTCGAATATCTTCATCGGCATTTTCTTTTTTCGTATCCAGAAATTCCGGTACATCCCAATGAAAAATGTTCAGATAAGCAGCGCCTGCGCCAGGCCGCTGGCCTAATTGATCGGCATAGGAAAAGCCAAGCTGAAGTTTACGGGCAACCGGTACAACACCTTTGGCCACACCCTCGACACCTTTGATCGCCTCGCCACGGGCACGAATCTTCGACAGATTAAGCGCAACGCCGCCCCCAATTTTGGAAAGCTGCTGGGATGTGCTCTCTATGTAGTTAATCGAATTGAGCGAGTCATCCGCCTCAATAAGAAAACAGGAGACCATCTCACCGCGACGCGCCTTGCCGGCGTTTAGAAATGTCGGTGTCGCCGGTTGATAACGCTGTTCCATCATCGCACGCATAAACCGAACAGCATGCTCAAAGTTCCCACGAGCCAGAAATAATGAAACAATTGCAATTCGCTCATCATAATTTTCTAAGTAGTGAGATTTGTCATTGGTTTTCATCGCATAATCGCGGTAAAATTTGCTTGCGGCCATATAAGATTTAAATTGGAATTGATAGTTCGCCGCCATTTGATGAATGTTCTCAATTTGCTCATCGCTGTATTCCGCAAATACATCATAATAGTAATTTTGATCGACTAAATAATGCAAGCGCTCCAAAATGCTGTGAAAATGCATGGTTTTTTCACGCACTTCTTCCATGTAGACATCGATCGCTTCGCTGTCTTTATCTAAACGGTAGAAACCGTCGTCTCCGCGCGTTAGCACTTCATTATTCAATTCAGTATAAGACTTTGACTTTGTCGCTTCGTTCGGCAAGTGCCTTCACCCTCTCTCGAAATTCAATGACGTCTTTCTCAGTTCCGCCAAGTTCAAACTTATATAAAACGGGAACATGGTACATGTTGGCCACGACATCCGCCGCGCGTGCGAAGTTTCGTCCCCAATTTCGGTTTCCGCTCGCCGCAACCGCGATGAGATACTGCCCATTTCTTGCCAAAAAGTCCTTGACGTGATCCGGAGCGTCGCCAAATCCAATCGTATTTGTCACAAGAACATATGGCTCATTCACCTGGTCCACACTGCTGATAGGCTGGTGATCCAGTCCGGTTTTTGCCAAAAAACGTTTGACATTCCCTGTCATCGTTTCGTATAAGATCATCATTCGACGCTCCTCCCTTCCCATATACAGCAACACGTAACGATGTAAGCAAGTCACTATATATAGTTTATGATAAATAGATTACCACAATATATAGTTGCAATTCAAGCTATTTGTTTGTATTCTTTGATGAAACTATCTCTAATCATAAGGCATGTCCCCGCTCTGTTCAACATAAAACCAAACTAAAATTAGAGGGCATAACCCCCTCATTCGGCTAAAAATCGCCAGATACAGGGAAAATGCCCTCTCTAACTTTGTCGATAAATTTTTTGCAGATCCTTTGATTAATCTTCCGGATTCAGAATATCTTCACGCCGACCTTTAATCGGTGTGAACGTTCGCTTATCACGAAGTGAACGTTCACGTTTAATGGTCTGCTGTTCCGCGACTTCCGCAAGATACTCCTGTACATTGAATGGTGTCTTCCCGCGTCGATCTGGTTTTTCATAGAGATTGTCGCTGCCCAGTACTCGTGTCTTCGCATTATCTTTCATCATCAGGTCAAATAGGCCGATTATCGTTGTTTTGATTTCCTCATCCTCAATCGGGAACATCAGTTCAACGCGCCGGTTAATATTTCGCGGCATTAAATCTGCGCTCGCCAAGAAAGCAAGCGTTTCTCCGCCATTTCCAAAGAGATAAATTCGACTATGCTCTAGGTAACGGCCGACAATTGAATGCACTTCAATGGTGTCGCTGACGCCAGGGATACCTGTCCTCAGGCAGCAGATCCCGCGAACGAGCAGTTGGATGGAGACTCCGGCCGCTGAGGCACGATACAGGGCTTTAATGATCCCCTCATCGGATAGGGCATTCATCTTCGCACGAATAAACGCCGGTTTTCCTGCTTGTGCATTTTTAATTTCCGTTTCAATAAGATCAAGCAGGGTGCTGCGCAGCCATAGCGGAGCCATCACAAGTTTATGAAAGTAAGGTGGTTCAGAATAGCCAGAGAGCATGTTAAATACATTTGAGGCATCAACGCCCATTTGCTCATTACAAGTAAGGAGACCCATATCGGTATAAAAACGCGCGGTAATATCATTGTAGTTTCCTGTACCGAAATGCATATAGCGTTTGATACCATCTGATTCTCGGCGCACGACAAGCGCCATTTTGCAGTGTGTTTTCAACCCAACAAGTCCATAAATGACATGGCAGCCTGTTTTTTCAAGTTTTTGAGCCCAGTTGATATTGTTTTCTTCATCAAAACGCGCTTTCAATTCGACGAGAACCGTCACCTGTTTTCCATTTTCCGCCGCTTTTTCCAAGTAGCGAATGATTGGCGAATTGCCGGACACCCGATAAAGTGTCATCTTGATTGCTAATACCTGACTGTCTCGTGATGCTTGCCTGATCAGTTCTATCACCGGATCAAACGCTTCATAGGGATGATGCAGGAAAATATCACCAGCACGCATCGCGTCAAAAATGGAATGTTCCAGAAGCTCGTAATGAACGAATGGCCGATGCGGCGGGTATACCAAATCGCCTGGCTCATTAATTTGCCCGACCAGTTTAGACAAGAAGGTAAGATCAATCGGTCCGTTCACCCTGTACACGTTGTCAGCACTCACAGCAAGCCGATCAAACAGCTTTTCAACGAGTCGCTCACTGATTCCCGCCTCTACATCTAAATGAATGACATTGCCCCGTTCTCTCAATCTGAGCTGCTTTTCAATCTCTTTCAGTAAGTCTTCTGTGTCTTCCTCATCCACCTCAAGATCCATATCACGCATCACACGGTAACAGGATGCTTCATCAAGTTCATAACCAACAAACAGCTGACCCAGGTGCCTACGGATAATATTCTCAAGCAGAATAAAACTCGTATGCCCTTCCTTGTCTGGAAGTTTGACGACACGAGGCAGAACGTTAGGCACTTGCACTGTAACAAATTCTCTGTGTGCTGTCTTACTACCCGTTTTATGAATAAACGCAGCGATGTTGATGCTTTTGTTAAGGATTAGCGGAAATGGCCGAGATGAGTCAACCGCCATAGGCGTCAGAACCGGATAAACTTCGCGACTGAAATAGTGATCGATAAAGTCCAGCTGTTTTTGTGACAGTTCAGCAACTTCCAATATATGAATGTTCTTCTCGGTAAGTACCTTTTTAAGCATCCGGTTATATGTGGTGTACTGCTGACTGACCATCTGATGCGCCGCTTCGCTGATCGCCGTAAGCTGTTGGGTTGGTTTTAATCCGGAAGCATCTGGTTTGTCGTAGCCTACATTAACCATGTCAATTAAAGAGGCTACCCGAACCATAAAGAATTCATCCAGATTGCTCGCTGTGATCGACAAAAACTTCACACGTTCAAGCAACGGGTTTGTTTTGTCCCTTGCCTCTTCAAGAACCCGCTCATTAAAAAGAATCCAGCTAAGTTCACGATTACTGAAATAATCTTCACGATCAAACTGATCCATGACGATACCCCTACCCTCTTAAAATCGGTTTCAGTCCAAAAACTTCTTCAAAGTAAGCCGCCTTGTCCTTGAATGTCTGCTTTTCCAGTGAAAGATCATCATCTGAATGGACAGTTATAGTCACTTGGTCATTTTTGAGTGAAACAGTCATTTTCTCTACTTTTTGCTGGCGGCTGTCATCAAGCGCATCGGCAATGCGCAAGATCGCTGCAAGCTTCGCCGCGACTAGTCTGCTCTTTGTCGGCAATTTTTGAAACGCAGATGAATTGCTTGATGGTGTTTCAGCACTATGATAACGAGCAATATTAGCAACGATGTCGCGCTCGTGTTCAGATATTCCGATAATCTCTGAGGACACAATGATGTAATAGGAATGTACATAATGGGCATTCATATCAATGTAACTTCCCGTGTCCTGAAGAATCGCGGCAAGCTGCAGGAGCAGCCTGTCCCGTTTACCTAGTCCATGGAGCCTTCTCAGACGATCAAACAAGTGTAGTGCAAAATGCTCCACCATCTTAATATGCTCCGTGTCACAATTGTATCGAGAAGCAATGTTACGCGCTGATACAATAATATCTTCGGTGAATGAATGATTCAGTGAATTATTCCGTGTGCGAAAGAGCTCATGGACAAGAATGCCATCGGCAAGATCTGCATCAGAAAGGATGATACTCTCGGCTCCCGTAATCTCAAGCGTCATTTTAAGAATCATGGCTGACGGCAATAACTGCGTAGCCGAATCATAAGGTACTCGATATTCCTTTGCCAATGCCTGCGGAGGAATCGTCAAAATGTGCTGGTACAGTTCCGCAAAGCGCGTCCTGCTTATTTTGTTAATGCTCGTCTCCATGAAGGTCTGCTTAAACGCAAGGAGATCTGTACCGACAAGCACAAAATTTTTATAGACGACCCCTTTGGGCGCAAATTGGTGATAGCCATCGATCTTGCTTCGTATGTAGTCTTCCATAATCTCGACAAAATCGCCGGTCTTACTTTCCAGGTCACCCAGCATTTCACGGATTCGGAGCGGACCAAGTTTAATATTTCTTGAAAATAAAAAGTGGCCATCATTATAAACCGTCAACTGCATACTGCCTGACCCGATGTCAATCAGCATGGTGCCGTCCTGGATCAGTTCACTGAACGTATCCGTATTATATGCTACCGCTTGATTATGCAAATAACGTTCTTCGGCATTTGCCAACCATTCCACATTGAGTCCGGTCTTAATACGAATTTGTTCTCTGACATACTCAGCATTTCTCGCCTCTTGAACAGAACTCGCCGCTACCGCACGATAGCTGGTCACTCCATAATCTTTCATAATCTGAACAAATCCGGCTAGCTGATGGCATGCCTGATCAACTGTTTGAAAAGCAATCATCTGTTGGTTGTATATATCCGCGCCTATTGAAACATTAGCCTTAACGTAATCCATGATCGACATGTTCGTTAAATCAGCTATTTTTAGAACAATCGTCTGCAAACCAACCGTTATCGATGCGAACAGTTTATGTTTCGCCACCGTCCTCACCCCGCATTCAACTATCTCTGTCTTTTCATTTTTCACACTTAACTTTTATTATACGGTATATCGAAACACGTATGAGAATTATTACAATTATTTACAAAAAATTTACGGAGCATGGCCTCTTATATTGTTCCCGTATGAGAAAAACCAGGCTGCGCCTGGTCCTTTCCTGTCACTCTATATGCGGCTTTGAATCATTAATCTTGTGCTTGAACGACACTTCAGCTGCTCGCTTGCCGCGGGCAGTCCGGGAGCCTCCTCGATCAACCTTGCATCTGCGGGGTCTCCCTGGCCTGCACTCCCGCAGGCGTCTCGCGCTTCCGTGTTTGAATCAGAATTTTTCCGAGCATTACGCCGCTAATATGAACTCTGAATCACTCGAAATTATATACTTTCTTATCCTGTCAAAAAAAGCCGAACGATGTCGGCTTTTTTCAAACGTATATTCTATTCATTAATGCAGCAACGACAGTTTTTTATCCAGATAAAGATCAACAGCTGCTGCTGCCTTGCGACCTTCCTCGATCGCCCAGACAATCAGGCTTGCTCCACGTCGTGCATCTCCTGCAGCGAAGATACCTTCCTGGCTGGTCTGATAACCGCGTGTATCAGCATCAATCACCCTACCGGATGAATCTCTGCTTACTTCAAAGTCTTCGAAGATTTTATCCTCAGCGCCTTGAAAGCCGATTGCAATCAGTACAAGATCTGCTTTCCAAGTCTTTTGTGCTGATTCATCATCCTGATCCTTCTTAAACGATCCGGTAATCAAGTTAGAAACATGATTCACTTCATCACCGATAAACTTCTTCGTTTCCACATAATACTCACGTGGATCTTTACCTAGTACATCCTCCGCTTCTTCATAGGCATAATCCACTGAGAAAACATTCGGATGCTGGGGCCATGGATTCTTTTCAGTACGTTGCTCAGGCAGCTTGCCATGCTTGCCAAACTGCACGACGCTCTTGCAACCTTGACGGATCGCGGTTGCAACACAATCTTCACCCGTGTCCCCGCCGCCGATGACAATAATGTGTTTGTCTTTTGCATCATAATCCGGTTGCAGTGGTTCTCCATAGAGCTGATGGCGATTGCTCGCGATCAAGTATTCCATTGCCGGTGAAATCCCCTTTAGATCTCGCCCTTCGATCGTTACTTCACGGTGTTTGCCTGCACCGGTGCAAAGAACGACCGCATCAAATGATTCTTTCAGGGACTGGACACTAATCGTTTTACCGACATCAACATTGGTTTTAAAAATAATGCCCTCTTCTTCAAGCAAATGAATCCGCCGGTCGACAACGTCTTTTTCAATCTTCATGCTCGGAATGCCATACATAAGCAAACCACCCGGACGATCTGAACGTTCAAAAACGGTTACTTCATGACCGACTTTATTCAATTGATCCGCACATGCGAGTCCTGCAGGACCAGAACCAATCACAGCAACTTTTTTTCCTGTCCGTCTTTTTGGAGGCTTTGGTACAACCCAGCCTTCATCAAATGCGCGATCAATGATTGCCCGTTCGATCGATTTAATTGATACCGGGCTGCTCACGAAACCTGCTGTACAAGAACCCTCACAAGGTGCCGGACAGGCTTTGGATGTGAATTCCGGAAAGTTGTTCGTTTTTGCCAAACGGTCATAAGCTTCTTTCCACAGCCCATGATAAACGAGATCATTCCATTCAGGAATAAGATTATGAATGGGACATCCGGTTGTTCCTCGATTGATTGTGGTACCTATTTGGCAATAGGGGATACCACAGTCCATGCACCGTGCCGCTTGTTCTTTTGCTTCACTTTCTGCCAAGGGAATTTTATACTCATTCCAGTCCAAAACACGTTCGACCGTTTTGCGTTCTTTTTGATTTTTTTTCTCTATATTTAGGAAACCCATTAATTGTCCCATTGTGTCAACTTCATCCTTTCAAAATTTATCCGAATCATGAATTTGAATCTAGAGTTCAAACTGGCAGATAAGTAGAATTACGGACGTTTAACTTTCCTTGCTTTTTTAAATAAAACGCCTGTTCCTTCGCCTGCTCTTCGTTCATTCCCTGCGATTCAAACTGCTCAATCTGGCCGAGCATCGCTTCATAATCACGCGGGATAATCTTGATGATCCGTTGAATAGATTCTTTCCAATTCATCAGCACTTGTTCAGCCTTCGGACTGCCCGTATAGTCAAGATGATTTTTTATTAATTGATAGACTTCATCTTGTTCCCGCTTATCCGTTAACGGTTCAATGTTCACCAGTTCCTTGTTGATATAGTGAATGATCTGATCTGGTTGATCATCCGGAAGTATGAAGGCTTTTCCACCTGACATTCCTGCTGCAAAGTTTCGGCCAACCGAGCCAAGCACAACAACCCGCCCGCCGGTCATGTATTCGCAACCATTCTCTCCAACACCTTCGACAACAGCCTTTGCACCACTGTTACGCACGCAGAAACGTCCGCCAGCTGTTCCGCGTACATAGGCTTCTCCGCTCGTCGCTCCAAACAACGCAACGTTTCCCATCATTGCCTGAGGATCCGAATTAGTACCGGCCAATTCTTCAGATTTAATGATTACTTTTCCACCTGAAAGTCCTTTGCCGACATAGTCATTAGCGTCGCCGGTCAGAATCATGGTCACGCCTTTAGGAATAAATGATGCGAAACTTTGTCCTGCGCTTCCTGTAAAGGATAACGTGATCGTATCCTCAGGAAGTCCTTTCCCACCAGTTGATCTCGAGATGAAGTACCCAAGTGTAGAGCCGACGGTGCGATCAGAATTCTTTAATTTATATACGAGATGGACAGGCTGCTTATTTTCGATTGTCGGTAGGCAGGTAGCAACGAGATTTCGTTCATCAAAGCGGCGTTCCACATGATGCTCTTGTGCACGTGAAAAATACCGCTTAGAAACATCGCTTTCTGCCTGGTACAGCAAATCAGACAGATCCAAGGTGCGTGCCTTCCAGTGACTGTGCACTTCTTTTTTGATTCTAAGCAAATGCGCCTGACCAACAACTTCATTCAATGAACGGTAACCCAGTTCAGCCAGCTGTTCACGAATGTCTTGAGCGATAAACGTCATGAAGTTCACAATATGGTCCGGATTACCCATAAAGTTCTTGCGCAATTCCGGATTTTGTGTGGCAATTCCGACCGGACAGGAATCCAAATGACACGCGCGCATCATCAGACAGCCAAGCACGACAAGCGGTGCCGTCGCAAAGCCGAATTCTTCGGCACCTAGGCATGCCGCTACCAAGACGTCACGCCCTGTCATCAATTTACCGTCGGTTTCAAGCCGTACACGGTCGCGCAGGCCATTTTTCATCAGCGTCTGATGTGCTTCCGCCAAACCGATTTCCCATGGTAGTCCTGCATGCTTGATACTTGTCTTTGAAGCAGCTCCGGTTCCACCGTCATGACCACTGATTAGGATCACATCAGCCTTCCCTTTGGCAACACCAGCGGCAATTGTTCCAACTCCGCCTTTAGCAACTAGCTTGACACTGATTCTCGCTTTCGGGTTGCTCGACTTCAAATCATAAATCAGCTGAGCTAAATCTTCAATTGAATAAATATCATGATGCGGCGGCGGTGAAATCAAGGCAACACCCGTTGTTGCGTGACGTGTACGGGCAACCCAAGGATACACTTTTCCGGCCGGCAATTGTCCGCCTTCTCCCGGCTTCGCACCTTGTGCCATTTTGATCTGCAGTTCATCAGCTTCAGACAAGTAATAACTGGTTACACCGAAGCGAGCAGATGCAACCTGTTTGATTGCACTGCGGCGCCAATTACCATCTGCATCAGGTGTAAAACGTTCGGCATCCTCGCCACCTTCACCACTGTTGCTCTTTCCTCCGATGCGATTCATGGCAATCGCCATCGCTTCGTGGGCTTCCTTGCTGATCGATCCGTAAGACATGGCACCAGTCTTAAATCGTTGCAAGATTTTCTCTATCGGCTCAACTTCTTCCAAAGGAATCGGCTTGCGATCCTTTTCAAAAGTAAGTAAGCTGCGGATCGTTGAAAACGGCGCATTGTCAACCATTTTTGTATAGTCTTTATATAATTGATAATCGTTATTTCTTGCTGCTTGCTGCAGTGTATGCACAATAAGCGGTTCAATTTTATGCTGCTCGCCGCCTTGTCTCCATTGCAGAGTACTTCCGGCATCCAGCGGTTTCATGTTGCCTTGGTTGTGTTCATCATTCGCTTTCTTGTGTCGTCGAAGCGTTTCCGTTTCAATTTCTTCCAACCCGATGCCGCCAATTTGCGAAACCGTTCCTTCAAAATATTTATCAATTAAGCGATCGGATAAACCAAGAGCCTCAAAGGTTTGTGCCCCACGGTAGCTCTGAATCGACGAGATACCCACTTTAGACATGATTTTTACGATCCCGGCCACAAGTGCCTTGATGTAATTCTGTTCCGCCTTCTCTTCGTCAATAGACAAGTGGTTCTCTTTTATCAAGGCTTGCACGGTTTCCAGTGCCAAATACGGATGGATGGCATCTGCGCCATAACCAAGCAATGCAGCAACCTGATGACTGTCTCTCGGTTCACCGGAATCGACAATCAGACTGATTTGAGGACGAGTTCCCTGTTCAATAAGATGATGATGCAAAGCACTCACTGCAAGCAGTGATGGAATCGGCAGGCTGTTCTCATCAACATTGCGGTCAGAAAGTATAATCAATGATGCTCCATCATGAATGACCTCATCAACGTGAAGGATGAGTTGATCCACTGCCTTTTCAAGACCAAATATTCCCTTTACAGCAGGATAAGTCAATCCAATGATCCGTGTCTTCATCGTCTGATGATGGATATCCCGGAATGTTTTCCGATCAAGCACCGGATGTTTTAGACGAATTTGCGAAGTGACATGTTTGCTTGGTTCTAACAGATTGATCTGCGGTCCAAGCCAAGTGATTTTGGACATGACCCGAGCTTCTCGGATTGCATCAATCGGCGGATTGGTTACCTGTGAGAACCATTGTTTGAAATAGTCAAAAAGCAGTTGTGATTTATTAGATAATACCGCAAGAGGAGTATCATTCCCCATTGATCCAGTCGGTTCTTTGCCCTGGTCCGCCATCGGTTGTATTGCTTTTGTAACATCTTCATAGGTATAACCGAATACTTTTTGTTGAAACAGCCGTTTTTCGTCGGAGAGCAGGTCACCGTTCCCATGATTTCGAGTAAGTTCAATAACTGATTTTTTCAGTAAATCCTCATAGTTAATTGAGTTGCATATCTCTTCTTTCAGTTCGTCGCTTGGCACGATCTTGCCTTTTTCTGTATCGATGAGCAAGAGCTGGCCCGGTTTAAGATGGCAGCGTTGTTTGATGTTTTCCGCCTTCAGGTCTGCAACACCGACCTCCGATGAGAAGACAACTTTATCATCATTTGTGATATAGTAACGTGCCGGTCTTAAACCATTGCGGTCAAGAATGGCTCCAATTTGCTTTCCGTTACAGAATCCAAGCGCCATAGGTCCGTCCCAAGGTTCCATGACTCTGCTGTGGAATTCATAGAAATTACGGAGATAATCCGGAAGATCACTATCGCCTTCCCAAGGTTCCGGTACCATCATCATAACGGCGTGAGGAAGCGAAAAACCATGGTAGGTCAAAAATTCCAACACATTATCAAAAATAGCCGAGTCGCTGCCCTCCGGATCAATGATCTGCGGGAATTTGCCTCCATTCAGGTGCTTTGCTTTAGCCGTGAACCAGCTCATATTTCCACGAATGGTATTAATTTCACCATTGTGTACAATCATTCGGTTCGGATGAGCACGTTCCCAGCTTGGAAACGTGTTTGTGCTATAGCGGGAATGCACTAAAGCAACAGCCGAAACGAAACGTTCGTCCTGCAGATCCGTATAAAAAGCCGAAACTTCCTTTGCACGGAGCATACCTTTATACACCAGCGTCTGGCTCGAAAGGCTTGCGACATAGATTTCATCCTTGAGCTTGGCTTCAATCGCTTTTCTTAACAGGTACAGTTTTGAATCCAGCTCTTTGCCGGAATCCTGGTTTGCAGTACCGATAAACATTTGGTACATATAAGGCGCTTTGCTTCGCGCTAAACGGCTGATCTCATTTTCATCAATCGGCACATCACGTTCACCGTATATTCTTAAATTACGTGCGGCAATGCACGCTTTAATTTTCCCAATAGCAACAAGCCGGCTCGAACGATCCTGCGGCATAAAAAACATACCGACACCGTAGTGCCCGGCAGAAGGCAATTCAAAATCGCAGACTTCTTGAAAAAAACGATCAGGAATCTGGACCAAAATACCAGCACCATCTCCGGTTTTTCCATCTGCAGCCTTACCGGCCCTATGGTCAAGCCTTGCCAACATTTCCACTGCTGTTCTGACAATTTCGTTGGACGCGCGTCCCTTAATATCCGCGTACAAACCAATACCACAAGCGTCATGTTCAAATTCCGGGCGGTAAAGGCCTTCTGCTCTCTCTCTCATCTGACCCTTGGTCATCATAAACCTCATCCTTCCTTCTGTTCGCAATCACTCACCACATCTGCGTGACTTTTCTGAAAACATCTTTTTTATCTCTATTTAGGTCAAAAGTATGGTGTGTTTATTTTACTCTTTCATTATCAATCTTTACAATATATAATTTAGAATAAATTAATATCGATTTTAGATGAATGGGGCTATTTTTTCATGGAACTGAGACAAATTCAGTATTTTATTGAAGCCGCAACCAGAGAACATATCACACAAGCATCAGAAGCGCTTCATGTTGCTCAATCGGCCATCAGTCGACAGATTGCATTACTTGAAGACGAGCTTGGTGTTGCTCTTTTTTCGCGCAAAGGTAGGAACATACAGCTCACTCAGGCAGGAAAAATATTTCTAGAACATGCCGAACGTGGATTAATTGAATTTGATAAAGCACAACAAAAAATCAAAGAATATCTAAATCCGGAGACCGGTCTGATCCGGCTTGGAATCTCAACCAGTCTTTCAGTACACACACTGCCAATTGTTTTGCAAAACTTCCATAATGTACATCCCGGAATTGATTTTCAACTGCATCAAGGCACAGTTCCTTACTTAATAAAACTGATTGAACAAGGTAGCATCGATCTTGCTTTTGCTTCACCTATTCCGAAGCATCATGAAATTGTCCGCAGCAGCATTCTTTATACCGAACGCATGGTATTACTCATGTCAAAGCAGCACGAGAAAACAGGACATGGTCCGATCACGCTCAGCCAGTTAAAAAAAGAACGATTTATTACCTTCCGAAGCAAGCTTTCCCTTCAAGAATTGTTTCGGGATGCATGCCGACAGGCGGGGTTCGTACCGAATATCGTCTTTGAAGGCGAAGATATGGACACCATCAAAAGCCTGGTCGCATCTAATTTCGGCATTGCTTTGATGCCTGAAAACGCGGCTGCTTATAACCTTCCTGAGACTGTCGCTGCTGTTTCACTCAGTGCTCCAAAATTATCACGAGCAGTCGGGATTATCAGCCCTCGTGATCGTGACCTTGCCCCATCCGAACAACTTTTTTCTCTATTTATAGATGAATTTTATGAACGTTTGCATCGGTTTGGCCAATAAGAAGCCTACTCGATCAAAAGCCGCCCATCCAATTCGGAAGAGCGGCTTTCGTCTATTATTGATCATTCAGTTCCATTTTCATTTTCCGATGGCGCAATTAGCTCGTCATGGCGGCGTCGCGATTCTTCACCAACCTGCTCGTCAGCATGATACGATGAACGTGCCAGAGGACCCGCCTCACAGTGCTTGAACCCTTTCGACAAAGCAATTTCTTTAAGTTCATCGAATTCTTCAGGGGAATAATAGCGAACAACATCTAGGTGCTTGCGTGTCGGCTGAAGATATTGGCCGATGACCATAATATCTACGTGATTGGCAAGCAAATCATCCATTGTTTGGAGAATTTCTTCTTTGGTTTCGCCTAGTCCGACCATGATACTCGACTTCACCGGTGTATTCGGGCTTAATTCTTTTACTCTTTTAAGAACTGCTAACGAGCGGTCATAGGTCGCAATCGCTCGAACTCTTTTTGTCAGCCGCCGAACCGTTTCGATATTGTGATCAAAGATATCCGGTTTAGCATCCATTAAAGTCAAGATGCTATCGTCATCACCCTTCATGTCCGACGGCAGTACTTCAATTGTGCAGTATGGAGCTTTTCTGCGAATTGCTCGGATTGTTTCCGCAAAAACATATGCACCGCCGTCATTCAGGTCATCACGAGCAACAGCGGTAACCACCACATGGCGGAGCTGCATCTTGACGACCGAATCTGCCACACGTTCCGGTTCGCGGAGATCTAGTTCCGTTGGACGGCCAGTCTTTACCGCACAGAAACGACAGCCTCTCGTACAAATATCTCCAAGTATCATAAACGTTGCGGTACGTCTCGATGCCCAGCATTCATGTATATTCGGACATTTGGCTTCTTCACAGACCGTATGCAGCCGCTCTTCACGCATCAAATGTTTAATGCCTCGGTAATCTTGGTTTGTATTAATTTTTATTTTTAACCAATCTGGCTTTCTCAAATAGGTCCCGTGTTTTTCCATGGTTCTTTCCCCCTCGCGGATTATAGATGGCAGGAAGCCCTCGCTCACCTAGATAAATTCCATTGATCCGTTTCATATTTATTGCTTGCCAGCAAAAGCACTTCACGCTTGTCTTCCTCAGTAAGTACCAGCGGGTTCAGATGAATACCCAGTCCCTTTTCAAATCCATGATAAAAGGCTTGTTTGACTTCATCAATGGACACCTTGCGACCGAGCAGATCTTCAAGCGCTACCGCTTTTCCAGAGAAAGCTCTTTTCGCTCTTTCCTTGATTCGCTCATTCGCATATTGGAAACAGTCGAAAAGTTCATCCTCGTTAACGGTTATCGGGATTGAACCGTGCTGGAGAATCATGCCTTTTTGTCTCGTCTGAGCGCTCCCTGCCGCTTTTCGCCCTTCCACGACGAGCTCGTACCAAGACGCTTCCTCAAAACAAACCGGAGAATGTGAACTGCCTAGCTTGTTTTCAGGAATCGCGAGATCTGCATCCAGTCCCAAAGTTCTGAAGCCTTCAAGTAATCCCCTAGATAAGACCCGATACGCACCGACAACCGAGCGAGGCATATCTGGATAATCTTCAGGAATAATCACGCTGTATGTCAGTTCATCATGATGCAAGACGGCTAGTCCTCCCGTCAACCGACGGACACAAACTGCGCCACGCTTGTGTACTCCATCAAGATCAATTCTTCCAGATGTCTTTTGAAAATAACCGATTGATAAACCAGGAGGATTCCATCCATAGAATCGTAGTACTGGCTGCTTCCGCCCTTTCGCTCCACATTCAAGCAAATATTCATCGAGAGCCATATTATATGCCGGCGATTGGATGCCTGAATCGATAAATAGCCACTCGTGTTCATTCATAAATGATCCCGCCTTCACAGTAGAAACTAAAGCCTGGCTTCGCTACCCATTAAATATAGACAAAGCCTCAGCGCCTATACCCTTTTCTAAATACTTTTATATAATGTAGGCATTGTTCAATTCAATACTGAGCTATTATATGTGAACGTTAACAAGATTTTCGAAAATACACGGTATAGTTTTAACGCGACCTGTGCCATACTGCTATTTAGCATTCATGTACCTTCTTCTTTAATAATAACAAGATTACAGCAAAATTGCATACTGCTTTTGGAACAAGAAATAATCTCCGGCATTGCTGTATCATCTCATTGGTCGCTATGATACACTTATAGGATAGTATTTTTATGTGAATGTCATGACCAATTATTTATTAATTCGTTCATTCATGGACAGTTTTTTCTATTAAATAGCCGTACTTTCCAGCTTTTACAGTTTAAGGAGTTCTTCATTGATGGATCGCTATCTTCAGATGACATTTATTCCTCATATTGAGAACACATGGAACTTTTTCATCTGGCTGACCGATGATCATGGGCAGGCGGTGCCTTTTCCGGATGCACTGACCGATAAAGAAGCCGTACCAGACTGGCTCACTGAGACATCTGCTTACCCATTCTTTCCATACAAAGCCGTATTCATCGATGGCAGAGGTGAAATTAATGTTGCCGGGGCGATTATGCCCATGGCCGGCGTTTTCCGTTTGATTCGAGATGGCGTTCTCTATGAAAATCAAGCTGGTATCTTTCCGGGAATAACAACGCAATGGTTCCGTCAAATTTCTGAAGCTTTAGCTATTTTATTAAGAAATGGACTCTTTTATCCCTTCTTCTATCATCTTAAACGTGGTAAGAATGAGCAGTGTTATTTCTGCCATTGGATTCCCGACGCGCACACACTGACCGAAAGCGGGCTGTTTGCCGACTGGCTGGGCCGCTTGCCTCGACTCGCCTTCGCTATCGATGAGCTTCAGGATCAAAAAGTGCAGCAATGGCTCTATTTAATTGTCATTTATTGGTTAAATGCCATGATTCGGTCAACGACTTCGACTCTGTCATCAAATGAAACGATACAATTAAAGGATTCGATCCAACACGTTAGTCTCGACTCTTTCAATGAACATATGACCACAGAAAATCTGTTTACCGAATCAGGAAAGCCTTGGCTAATTGTCAGCGATCCTCAACAAATCATACAAATGGAGCAACTGGAATTTGAAATGGCCGGATGGGTTCATTCCGTCGCTTCCAGACAACCGGAATCGTGGACCCAGGCGTTGCTCAGTTATAAACGGGAACAGATGGAAGCTTATTTTGAACCTGAAACTGCTCAGGTCATCCTCAATCCAGTGAACCCAGACGACCTCTTTTCGCCTTCTGCACTTTGGACATATGCCATCAAAATAGTGGGCTGGCAAAACGGACACAAAGTGAGCCAAGCACCTGAACAGATTGAGAATCCATCCGCATTGGAGAAGGGCAGTTGGCTTCTGGAACGGTTGGAGACGGTAAAGTCTAAAGTTTCGAATTCCATTCTTCAATTTTTTGAAGGTCCATCTGAAGGTTTTATGACGATTCACGATATTTCTGAATTCTATCAATACGAGGAAGTACTTGCGAAGGCTTCGATTAATGTCTCATTTCCCGATAACATTGAGATTCAGGATGCCTCGGATTCAGTAACCGTCGACCTTGATATTCGTCCGGAAACAAACGGGAAAGGCGCTTCTCTTTTTAATCTTGCTTCCTTAATCAGCTATGACTGGAGAATCGCTATTGGCGATATGCAGCTGAGTGCCGAGGAATTTAAGAAGCTGGTCACTGCGAATCAGCCTTTTATTCATCAAGGAAACCAGTGGATTCATCTGCCCATTCAGCAAATGATGAAAGCCTATGAAGAAATGGAAGACACACTAAATCTTTTTGATAAGAAACCGAGTGTGTCTTCAGCAATGAAACTTGAGGCATCAAGGCGCCGCAAGCGAAATAGCAGCCTTTCGATTCATCTTGATGCTGATCTTGACAATTATCTCAGTCATCTATTGAAGAAACCATCACGGACGGTCCCTCTTCCCGATGCGTTCGTCGGCAATCTTCGTCCTTATCAGAAGAGAGGGTACACTTGGCTTGTCAATTTACGCAATCAACGGGTTGGCGGATGTCTCGCCGATGACATGGGCCTTGGAAAAACTGTGCAAGCGATCGCCTATCTGGATTATTGCAAACAGCATCCGGAAAATGTTCCGTCGAATGGGTCCATCCCAATGGGCCCATCCTTAATCATTTGCCCAACATCTTTGGTCGCCAACTGGAAACACGAATGTGCGGTGTTCTCACCGGAGCTTGACATTTACGTTCATCACGGGGGTGAACGCTTGCGGGGAGCAGCGTTCAAAGAACGACTTCGTGAATGCGATGTCGTGATCACTAGCTATGCAATTTATACGAAAGAAGCCCATGAAATGCTTAGCTACAACTGGACGTGTGTGATTCTTGACGAGGCTCAAGCGATAAAAAACCCGCATGCCCAGAAGACACGGGCGCTTCGCCATATCCAAACAGCACATCGGCTTGTCCTAACCGGAACCCCGATTGAAAACCGTCTGGAAGAACTTTGGTCAATCATGGACTTCCTGAACCCAGGCTATCTAGGATCGCTTGAACGGTTTCGTAAACAGTTTATTCACCCGGTCGAGAAAAAAAACAATCGTTCTAAGGCTAGCCAGCTAACTCGAATGATTCGTCCCTTTCTGCTACGCCGTGAGAAAACGGATAAGAAAATCATTCACGACCTTCCGGAAAAAGTGGAAGCTAAGAGAATCTGTAATCTGACAAAAAGTCAGGCGTCGCTTTATCAGTCAATCGTTAATCGTTTAAAAAGGAATGTTGCAGAAACCGGCGGTATTCAAAGAAAAGGTCTGATCCTTTCTACTTTAACGAAATTAAAGCAAGTGTGTGATCATCCTTCCCTGGTTAGCGATCATACTTCGGAGGAACAAACCTCTGGAAAACTCGATTTATTTTTTCACATTCTAGATCCGCTTTTTGATCAGGAGGAGAAGGTTCTCGTCTTCACACAATATGTGCAGATGGGGAAAATCCTTTTGGATGAAGCGCAGCGGCGGTATCCGGATGCAGACATTTTCTTTCTTCACGGAGCCCTCAGTGCGGAACAACGTCAGAAAATGATTGAGAAGTTTCAAGGTACAGAGCGAAAAAAAACGCTCTTCATTCTTTCTTTAAAAGCCGGGGGCGTGGGGATCAATCTAACTGCCGCAGGTTATGTCATTCATTATGACCGCTGGTGGAATCCAGCCGTTGAAGAGCAGGCGACAGACCGTGCCTACCGTATTGGACAGGATCGCAATGTCTATGTCTACAAGCTCATCTGTGAAGGAACTCTTGAAGAACGAATTGATCAGCTTATCGAACGGAAAAAGAGCCTTCAGAAGCAAATTCTCAGTGGAGGCGAGTCCTGGCTTACGGAAATGAGTGACCAGGAACTCTTGAATTTGATCCAGCTGCATGAAGGAGTGGTGTGATTATGGTCCGTCGATTGACCTTTCGCAGTGCAAAACTGGCAAACTGGCTGTCACATTTCGTAACGAATATGAAAAAAAATACCTTTGAACGCGGCATAGGTCTATTCGATAAACATCGCGTTTGGGATTATCACGCTTCAGAAAACGGATTAAATGCCAGCGTTGAAGATCTTCATAACTCCTTTTTTCAGGTCCATATACGCTGGCGCAAAGAAGATTGCGAGATTTATGGAACAGATCAGCTTCTTCCTAATCCCGACAAACTGGACTGTTTTTGCGACTGCCCTTCAGACGGACCTTACTGCGAACACGTCACGGCGTCTATCATTTACTGGATCATGCGTCTAGACGACCGAAACGAGGACGTAAATGCAGAATCTGCTGCTGATCAGGGGGACAGTCCCGCCTATCAGAATTTAATGACAAGGTTTGCCGGTCTTGTGCGATCAGAAACGCCAAGTTACCAGCGTTTCGATGCAAATAAATTGCGCTTACTGCCGGATGTTCAGACAACGGCTGAACAAATTGTGAAGTCAGTAATGACTCGTGATGATCAATAAATGCGCATGCACTCTGCTAGCAATCATCAACCCCCTGATCGGACCATCTGTGAAGATTCCAAATCGTCCTTTTTTCCAGACGGGAGTTGATTTTGGAGATCTTCCGAATCTAGTGCAATGCGCGACATACATGTGATCCCAAAGGGCAAAATCTGACCAATCAACTCATCAATTTGTTCGGATCCTGCCTTCGCCGTAATGATAAAATCGGTTGAACCATTTGCAGTGAGGGCTCCATCGTATTCAGAAATGATGCGTTTTAATTCAAGCGCTAAAGATTTTTCCGAATTACTGATACAGATTGTCAAAAGTTCACAATCCGCGGTTCCCGCATAAGACTCTTTTTCCCATACTCTAATATCCTTTGGCTCATCACGAAGCACAAATTGATCGTCTGATTCAATAGTGACAACCGCTTCCGCTGGGTAACGCCTGACCGAAACACTTTTCAAATGTGTCCTCTGAGTCGTAATCAATTTCAAAAGACGGTCATAAAAAGAAACCTGATTCAAAGCCACTTTCATACTCTGTTTCATTCTTTCCACCCCACAATTCATTTTCAGTTGCAACCGACATACAGTAAAATTCCATCAGTGCTCTCTTCATCATGTCTTAGAAAAAACAAAAAACCTTTTCGTCCCGCACAATTTGTGCAGGGGCGAAAAGGTTTGGCTTTTCACGTTCCACCCGGCTTCCCAATGTTTTTGCAAACATTGGCTTGACGGCTGTATTCTCAAATGAAAGAACAGTCATTTTTGTAACAAGTGACTTGCACTCGACTTGCCTTACTCGATTCAGACAAGCACTCAGGGGCGGTATGCCAATGCTCCGGTTGCCGGGCTCTCACCTTTCCCGACTCTCTGAAAACCATGATTGCATCGCAAGTCCCCGTCATCACTTTAGTTAATTAAAACTTGAGGATTGAAATTCATAATAACGTATTTTACATGAATGGTCAACACCCCAAATACATTCTTCAGAACATAATCTTAATGACCATTCAAATTGCGAGCCTGTTCTTTGCTGTTCGTCACGTTTGTCAAGAAAAATGGTCTTGTTGTTGATTTATCTTCGGGTTATAATGCAAGATACATAACGTGGTACGTTATTTTTACTGAAAAATAAAAAAGTGCAGACAGTTGCGTTTTCTGTCGCAACCGCAGTTTTATATGCGAAAATGTACGATGGCTGTTGTGTGATGTATACGAGGAGTGATGTGAGTTGGAGAAGGTGTCCATAGGCTTACTTGGATTCGGAACAGTAGGAACAGGCGTTGTCAGACTGCTTACCAAAGATAGGGAGCGGCTGGAAGAACGTGCAGGCTGCAAGATCCATTTGGAAAAAGTGCTGGTCCGCAACAAAAACAGAGCGAGAAAAGTATTGATTGACAACAGAAAATTAACGACTGATGTGTATGAGATCCTTGACAATCCTGAAATTAATGTAATCATTGAGTTGATTGGCGGGGTTGACCAAGCGTACCGTTACATCCTTCGTGCACTAAAAAACAAAAAAAATGTGATCACTGCGAACAAGGATTTGATGGCCTCTTACGGTGAGGAACTTCTTCTTGAAGCGCGCGCAAATCAATGCGACCTCTACTATGAAGCCAGTGTTGCGGGAGGCATACCAATCCTCCGAACACTAACCGACAGTTTAGGTGCCGATCGCATTCAGAAAATGATTGGAATTGTGAATGGCACAACAAACTATATTCTGAGCAAAATGAGCGGTGATGGACTGTCCTATGAAAAGGCGCTTGCCTCCGCGCAAAGGCTTGGATTTGCTGAAGCTGATCCTACTTCGGATGTCGAAGGACTTGATGCCGCACGAAAAATGGTCATTCTCAGTCATCTAGCCTATTCAATTCCTGTAAAGCTTGACGACGTGAAGATCAAGGGAATCACTGATGTCACTCGAGAGGATATTGTCTTTGCGCAAAAGCTTGGCTACACCATTAAACTGGTCGGCATTTCAGAGGTCAACAATGGTGATATCGATGTTCGAGTAGAACCTACGCTGCTCCCTGACGGACATCCGCTCGCTGCCGTAGAGAATGAAAACAATGCAATTTATGTCTACAGTTCGGCGCTTGGAGAAACCATGTATTACGGAGCTGGGGCCGGAGAAGGACCAACTGCCGTCTCCATCGTTTCGGATTTGCTCGCCGTTCTCCAAAATATGGCGTTAGGCGTGACCGGCAATCATATCTTTCTACCGAAAAAAGAACTGCACGCCCGCAAGGATAATCTTGTGGACAGCCAATTTTTTGTCCGCATGCATATCAAAGATGAACCGGGATCCTTTTCAAAGTTGACCGATCTCTTCAGGGAGCAAAACATCAGCTTAGGCAAACTTTATCAGGAACCGATCCCAGGGCGAGATATCGCTGAAGTCGCCATTGTTACCCACGTCACAAATAAAGTGCTTTTTGAGAAATCATTTGAAATACTTAAACAGCTAGACGTTGTTGTGAACGCCAAATATTTCCGTGTTGAAAGGGGTTAATGTAATGGTTTGGAAAGGACTTATGGAAAAATACAAGGATGTTTTGCCGGTGACCGACAAAACGCCGCGCCTGACTTTGCTTGAAGGGAACACTCCACTTATCCCGCTCGAAAAGCTTTCTGAGCAATTAGGCTGTGAGATTTATGGAAAATTTGAAGGCTTGAACCCAACAGGCAGCTTCAAAGATCGCGGGATGTTTCTTGCTGTTGCCAAAGCTAAAGAAAACGGCAGCACTGGTGTCATCTGCGCGTCGACCGGCAACACGTCCGCTTCAGCCGCTGCATACAGTGCACGTGCTGGAATGGACTGCATCATCGTCATTCCAAAAGGAAAAATTGCTCTTGGAAAACTGGCTCAGTCTGTCATGTATGGCGCTAAAATTTTTGAAGTCAACGGCAACTTTGACCAAGCACTTGACATCGTACGCTACACAGGGGCTCATTCCGACTTAGCAATCGTCAACTCAATCAACCCTTATAGACTGGAAGGTCAGAAAACAGGCGCCTATGAAATTGTTGACCAGCTCGGTTCCGCTCCGGATGTACTCTGCATTCCTGTCGGAAATGCTGGCAATATTTCTGCATACTGGAAAGGCTTTAAGGAACTGCGCGACAATAAGCAAATCGCTCCTCCTGAAATTCACGGATTCGAAGCCGAAGGTTCTGCGGCGATTGTTAAAAATAAAGTGATCGAACATCCTGAAACCATTGCTACTGCGATCCGGATCGGCAACCCTGCCAGCTGGAAACTCGCGGTCGCCGCTGAAAAAGAATCACATGGAGAAATTGACTCCGTTACTGATGATGAAATCATTGCTGCTTACAAACTGATCGCCCGCACGGAAGGTGTGTTTGCTGAACCTGCTTCTTGCGCTTCAATCGCCGGCCTGATTAAACACGTCGAAGCTGGAAAAATCAAGAAAGGATCGAAGATTGTCTGTATCCTGACCGGTAACGGCCTGAAGGATCCAGCAACAGCGATGGATACATTGACCATTGAACCGACAATAATTGGCGCTGAGGAATCGGCAGTTGTCGATCATTTACAGCAGGTGTCCAAATGAATGAACCGTCGGCATTCCAGATAAAAGTGCCTGGAAGCACAGCCAATCTCGGGCCAGGATTTGATTCAATTGGTCTTGCCTTCGGTCGCTATCTGGTTCTAAACGCTGTCAAAGCTGAATCGTGGGCATTTCATTATATCAATCAGCCTACATTCCGTCCTGCATTGGAAAGCAACCTAATCTTTGTTACTGCTAAAAAAATAGCAGACCAACATGGAAAAGATTTGCCTCCCTATTCGGTGGACGTGCTTAATGACATTCCACTATCTCATGGTTTGGGTAGCAGCGGCGCAGCAATTATCGCCGGCATTGAGCTTGCTGATTTTCTTCTTGACCTCAACATGACGTTGGAAGAAAAATCCTGGATTGCTTGCAAAGCAGAAGGTCATCCGGATAATGTTACGGCCTCGCTCTACGGTGGTTTAGTGGTATCGACCCAATCTCAAACCAGTGTCTCAAGTGTACTGCTTCCGGCGCCAAAATTTGATTTCGTGACCGTCATACCAAATTACGAATTAAAAACAAGCGAAGCGCGTAAGGCACTGCCCAAAAGCCTTTCATTCAAACAGGCGATTGAAGCGAGCAGTGTAGGTAATGTGCTGATTGCTGCCCTGCTCACCGAAAATGGTGCTACAGCAGGTAAAATGATGGAGAGCGATCTTTTTCACCAACCTTATCGTGCAAAGCTTATTCCGGATATGGACAAGATCGTATTAATTGCTCACGAGAGTGGTGCTTACGGCACCTTCCTAAGCGGAGCCGGACCTACAGTCATGTCGCTCGCCGACCATGAAAAGAGCAGTCAGGTTCGGGATGCTCTGCAAAATGCGTTCCCAGACTATGAATGCGTTGTTCTTGAACCAGTGAATCATGGCGCACGTATTCACATCGTCTCCACCAAATAATTAACGATTTCAATAACGAGTACCTAAATAGAAACCTCCCCATCTGATCAAACTATGAACAGATGAGGAGGTTTTTTTATGAAAGTGAAAATTGGCTGGATCTTTATTTTCTTTTTTGCTGCCGTACTAGGCTGCCTATACATTCTGTTTCTCGTGATGCATTCACAATACTGAATGCACCCATATCCATGGACAAATGGAGCGTGCTTTTTCCTACAACCGTTTCCATTGGATTTCACAATTATCCCTGCAAAAGCACATCTTGAAGTTTGTCATCAATCTGTTGTTTTTTCTGACGCTGATGCATTACGCTGACAAAAAGCGCGTCGATCAGCGTCACTTGAGCAGCGCGTGCCACATAAGACTCAGATCTGAAATCAGTTGGCACCGAAACTGTATGAAGCGATACATCCATCAGTTCAGCAAGTGCAGATTTCATAAAGCCGGTTAATCCGATCGTAGGGCAACCCTTTTGTTTCGCCGTTTTCGCAACCTGAACAAGATGCTTATCTGCCGCTGAATAAGAGATAAATACCGCTGCATCCCGATCCGTCAATTGAGACGCTGATAACATTTGAAATTCTCCATCACTTGGCGCATAAGTCATGACACCGGCTCTTACAAATTTCCTGTGTGCTTCTTGAGCAATGAGCGCTGATCCACTGCTGCCAAAGAAAGCAATCCGTTCAGAATGAGCTAAAATATCGATTGCCTTTTTAAACTGTTCGCTATTCAGTATCTGATACGTGTTTTCAAGTGTACGAATGTTATCCTGAAACACTTGCTCCGCCAGGCCTAGTACATCATCGTTCTGCTCAGTATTCTTGCTCTCATCGAAGCGCTTACTTCGAGCGATATCTGAAGCCAGCACAATTTTCATTTCTTGAAACCCTTTGAAATCCAGTCTCCGGCAAAAACGGAAAACGGTTGCATCGGCAACTTTTATTCGTGCGGACACTTGATTGATGCTGCTGTGAATCGTTTCCTTCGGATGATTTAAAATGTAATCAGCAATTCTTCGTTCCTTTTCGCTTAAATGTGGATAGGCTGACTGAATGCGTACAATACATTGACTCTCTGCCATGCATAAGTCCCTCCTTCATCTATGATTCTATTGTACATCAAACGCTTTCATTTGAAAATAATTTTCTGTAAACGTTTTCTAAATCAGTGATTTCGTATTTTTTTTAACGCTTATTCATGCATAACAGACATGCAACTTATACATTGCTTTTCCAGCTCCACTTTTAAAAAAATGCCCACACGTCCATTTTTTCTGCGTGTGCACAACTCGTGTACCGCTTAGCAATCCATGAGCACATCTTTACTTTTACTGT
The DNA here is from genome assembly GCF_000497245.1 of Sporolactobacillus laevolacticus DSM 442. Taxonomy (GTDB): domain Bacteria; phylum Bacillota; class Bacilli; order Bacillales; family Sporolactobacillaceae; genus Sporolactobacillus; species Sporolactobacillus laevolacticus. The sequence goes on along the minus strand of NZ_AWTC01000003.1, from coordinate 33,140 downwards.
TCCCCATGTTTAAATGTAATGGATTGAGCGGACTTGCACTCCCCTGCTAAATCAGGGGTTTTATTAAAATTTTGAACAACGGCTTTCTAATCAGTGGCTTCTGAAAATCCATGGAATATTGTGAAAGAATAAGCGTTCTGCAAAATGTGATACGGTCAAAGATAAGGAGGGTTGCACGTGTTTAAGAAAAATCTTGAAAACCTCAGGGCCTATAATCCCGGTCCATCCACAGATGAGATTAAGCAAGCTTATGGCTTGGAAAGGATCGTCAAACTGGATTCAAATGAAAATGTGTATGGCGCTTCCCCGAATGTACGCAAAGCAATAAGCGAAGACATGCTGCTGCCTGAGCTCTACCCCGATTGCCGCAACCAGGCATTACGCCTTGAGTTATCGACGCGGCTTGGTGTTGGGCCGGAACATTTTCTGTTTGGTGCCGGCCTGGATGAGATGATCGTTTTGATCAGCCGTGCATTTCTCGAATCAGGTGACAGCATCATCATGGCCTGGCCAACATTTTATGAATATTATTGCCATGCCCAGATTGAGGGCGCAACTACAAAAAGGATTCCATGCGACAGTGATGGAAAACATGATTTAAACGCCATGTTCGAAGCCATTGATCCTACGACCAAAATCATTTGGGTCTGCAATCCGAATAATCCAACTGGTACTTACCTGAATGCCGAAGAGTTGAATGATTTTATCCAGCGTGTGCCAAAAGATGTGATTATTGTCCTTGACGAGGCCTATATTGATTTTGTCACAGCAGCTGACTTTCCAAACGGAATTGATTATCTTGCGATGAATGAGAATGTACTGGTACTCAGAACCTTCTCCAAATCGTACGGATTAGCTTCCTTCCGGGTTGGTTATGCGATTGGCGGACGTCGCGTAATCGAAGAAATTGACAAAGTCAGGCCTCCGTTCAATAATCCACGATTGAGCCAGGTAGCAGCGCTTGCTGCGCTTAAGGATGACGCTTTTAAAGATGAATGTGTAAGAAAAAATAATGAAGTCTCGGCAATGACCACTTCTTTTCTTGATGCGAAAGGGATTTCCTATTACAAGACTCAAGCCAATTTTATTTTTGTGAAGGTCGCCGAACCAAAAAAAGTTGCAGAACTTTGCAAGAAAAATGGTTATTTAATTAACGCATTTCAGGACGGTGTCCGAATCACGATCGGAAAAATGGACGATATGAAAGAATTGCTAATGGTTCTTGATCATGCGATTAAAGAAATGTCTCCGGAACCAAGTAAGTAAAGAAAAGAGCACTCTCTTTCAGAAAAAAATATTTTTCTTTACAAACAATCCAATTGCTGTTACAATTTGGACACAATAAGTTATGAATTTTATAAATTTACATGTGATGATGAAGACAACAGTTTTTGGGAGATCAGTTTCAGAGAACCGGTGACTGCTGAGAGCCGGTACGATTTCCTCCTAACTTAGCACTTCGGAATAAATCAGTTGAACATTTGACTTTGTAAGAGATTCACTCTCTGTAGGTCACCTGAGTAGGCTGATTCGGCTCAAAGTCGTTATCGAATTTAATGAAGACCGCCTAGCTTTTGGATTTTGCGTTGGCGGTAAATGAGGGTGGCACCACGTATACTAACGTCCCTCGCGGCATGTTTCTGCATGTCGCGAGGGACGTTTTTATTATATTAACGGACGGGACATGCACTGCATTGCCTCGTTTCCGCAGATCAAAGAGAAACAGAAAGGATGAGTTCATTGTTTTTAGATCAGACGTATTTGTTTACACCAGGCCCGACCCCAATTCCAAACCAAGTAAATGCCGCTATGGCGCGCCCGATGATCGGGCACCGGAGTCCTGACTTCTCCGTACTGATTGAAGATGTCGCAACACGGCTCCAACCTGTTTTCGGCACCAAGCATCCTGTTATGATTTTGACAAGCAGCGGCACTTCGGCACTTGAGGCGGCCGTCGTGAATACGGTTCATGAAGGCGACCACGCCATTGTCATTGTCGCCGGTTCCTTTGGCGACCGCCTGGCTACGATCGCGGAAAATTACGGGGCAACTGTTCACCGTTTGAATATTGAGTGGGGCAAATCCTGTTCACCTGAACAACTCGAAGCGTTTATTGACAGTCTTGCAGGCACACCGATTAAGGCAGTGTTCGGCACGTTCAACGAAACGTCGACAGGTGTTCTGAACCCTATCCACGCGCTTGGCAAGGTGGTTAAGGAAAAGACAGATGCGTTGTTCCTAGTGGATGGTGTAAGCTGCATCGGCGCTGTTCCTGTTGATATGGAAAAGGACAACATCGACTTGCTCGTCACCAGTTCACAAAAAGCACTAATGCTTCCTCCTGGTCTTGCATTCGTCGCTTTTAGTGATAAAGGCTTAAAAGCGATTCGCGAATGTCCGGAAAGACGCTTCTATCTCGATCTGAAACGTTATGTAGATACTTATGAAAAACAAAAGTCGACGCCGTTCACACCGGCTGTTTCGCTCATTCAAGGTGCTCAAGCAGTTTGCGACATGATTGAAGAAGAAGGCTGGGTGAATGTGATCAAACGCCATCTTCTACTCAGAGACATGATACGCGCAGGCGTTCGTGAGCTTGGCCTCCCTCTGTTGACTTCAGAGGCTGACGCTTCACCGACAGTTACAGCTGTTAAGCCTGAAGGAATCTCCGCTCCTGATATTCAAAAAGCGCTAAAGAAAGATTTCTCAATCACCATCGCAGGCGGACAAAAAGATTTAAAGGGCAAGATCTTCCGGATTGGACATATGGGCTATTGCACACCTTTCGACGTCCTGAAAGTATTGAGCGCACTCGAATTGACATTAGCAAAATTTGGACAGACGCCGCGTTTCGGCGCAGCCGTCAAAAAAGCCGAGGAGGTTTGGGTACAGCATGTATAAAGTCATTGTTACGGATCCAATCAGTGAGAGCGGTTTGCGGGCACTGACAAGCAATCCTGAATTCAAGGTTGAACAGCAGACCGGTCTTGATCCGGCAGTGCTCGCTGAAATGATCAAGGATTACGATGCTTTGATTGTCCGCAGCCAGACACAAGTCACACGCGACATTATTCAGGCCGCTGATCGGCTGAAGGTGATTGCACGAGCTGGTGTCGGTGTCGACAATATTGATATTGAAGCAGCTACTGAAAAAGGCATCATTGTTATCAATGCTCCGGCCGGCAATACGATCGCTGCAACGGAACATACACTAGCTATGATGCTCTCACTGGCACGCAGCATCCCACAGGCGTACGGCTCCCTAACTTCGGGAAAATGGGAACGCAAACTTTTCAAAGGCGTTGAACTTTATCAGAAGACGCTTGGCGTTGTCGGTATGGGCAGAATCGGTACAGAGGTTGCCAAACGGGCAAAGGGCTTCCAGATGAATATTCTTGGTTATGACCCATTCCTTACCGAAGACCGTGCAAAGAAACTTGGCATAATCAAGGCAAGTCTGGATGAGATTGCTGAACAAGCAGATTTCATTACCGTTCACACTCCATTGACTCCTGAGACACGCGGACTGATTGATGCTGATTATTTTGCCAAAACAAAAAAAGGCTTGCGAATCGTTAACTGTGCCCGTGGTGGAATTATTGATGAACAAGCATTGGTAGACGCGGTGAACAGTGGACAAGTGGCCGGAGCGGCAATCGATGTATTTGAACATGAACCTCCTCAGAATACAGGGCTCACACAGAATCCCCGGATCATCGTGACCCCGCACCTCGGTGCGTCGACAGCCGAAGCGCAAGAAAAAGTTGCGGAATCAGTCAGTGAAGAAATTGTCGGCATATTCACAGCTGGCAGCGTTCAACACGCAATCAACCTGCCGCACATTTCTGCTTCAGTTCAGCAAAAAATCAGGCCTTATCTGACGCTGAGCGAACAGATGGCCGAACTGCTGATGCAAATTTTCAAGAAGGCACCTGAAAAAATCAATATTAATTACTACGGCGAACTTTTTCTCGAAGACACAGGACTACTGACACGGCAGATGATCAAGGCCCTACTCTCTTATTACCTTGATTCTTCGATTAATATTGTGAACGTCATGCAGGTGCTTAAGGCGCACAGCCTCTCCTACAGCGTACAAAAAAATGCTGCTCATAAGGGATTCACAAACTTTATTGAGCTTGAAATCGTGAATGGAGACGACAAGGCAACGATCGCCTGCACATACCTTTCCGGATTCGGCGGCCGAATTGTATCAATCAATGGCTATCGCCTAGATATGGAACCCGAAAAATATTTGCTGTACATCGACCATATGGACGTGCCGGGCATGATCGGTAGTGTGGGATCAATACTCGGAAAAGGCAGCATCAATATTGGCAGTATGTACGTTGGGCGCCAGACGATCGGCGGAAAAGCGGTTATGGTCTTAACCGTCGACAAACCGGTACCGGAAAACGTTCGTACAGAAATTCTTGGCATTCAAGATCTGAATGATGTCCAATTTGTTGAAATAGATGTACCTGAAGAAGAAAACTAAACTTTTGACCCATCCAAGAAACCTCCTCTTATTCCCAGCATGGGATGAGCGGAGGTTTCTTATCTATATCTTATTCAAAGTGCGTCTGTCACTCTATCAAATAATTAATTATGTTCTTTTGACGTTCATATAGGTCTTCCAACTGAGCTATACTTCCAAAGCCGCACCAATTGCTCCGCAGAATTGCCCATGATGAAGAATAATAGGTGTGATCCCACAATAATTACTATAGGATTCCACAATCTTGCTTAATTGTGAATTGTCGACAAATGAACTCCCAATATAAACGGCATGATCTACATGAGCGTTCTTAGCAGCAAATACGCTTAATGAGGCAACGGTTTCCGCAACGAGCCCAATCACTGAAGCCAACTGATCTACAGATGAGGGGGTGCTTGGCTGACCCATTAAACCGCCAAAATTACTAGCTGTTAGATCGCCTGGTATCGGTGGTGTTTCTCCCTCATAGATATTGGCGACCGTCAAGTCAACAGTATCTCTTCTTCCTGACGCAGCTAATTTCACCAATCGATCATAATCGTGAATTCCGGTTAATAACCGCGAAAGACCCATTATTGTACCGCCTCCAACTCCTGTTCCGCCGATCCATTGCTGCGTTTCTCCTTTAATCAGGTTCATGGACGTTCCTGTACCAACATTGGTCAGGATAAAATCCGTAAGTGTGTTTGTTTGTTGCATCGTTAACAGATAACGTGCACCATTGCATGAGGCTAAAAATTCCGGGGCGAAATAAATGTCTGATCGACTCATCTTTGACTGTAAAAGGCTCGCTTTTCCGCCTGTCAGACACAATGATCGGTGATCAGAATGCTTAGTTAACCATCCGGCGACATCATCAATCTGACTTATGGGGAAGGATTGATAAATCCAGTCATTCTCGGTATGAATAGCTGCTTTTATTAGTGTTCCACCGACATCAACGCCTACTTTTTCTCTGATAGACACATACTAACCTTCTTTCTACTCTACAAAATCTGAATGTAGACGACATCTATTTTCGTGTTGATCAAACAATTATTGAATCGTAATCTCTCTTAATGAATCAAAAAACAACAAACTTATTCATCAGAGCAGTAAAAAAATAAGGCGGACTATACAAGCCCGCCCTTTTTGATCAATTATTTTTCTATTAGTTCGAGCACGAGTTCCTTCACATCCGCGACCGAATCGAGGATAAAGTCGGCACCGTGCTCTTCCAGTTCACTTCGGGCTTTCTGGCCTGAAAGCCCGGTCAATACTCCTGCAAATCTGCACCCCAATTGCTTCGCACAGAGCAAATCGGCTAGCGAATCGCCAACAATCAAGGTTTGTTCCCCATCTGGAAGTTTTTCCGGCTGGCGGGCAGTCCAGCGTTCAATATCGCTGTCTTTTCCATAAAATGAGGTAAGATACGTAAACGGATGCGGCTTTGCAAGAGGTGCTGCATCATATTTCCGTTCTGCCGCCAGCACATCGTCGGCGGTAACAATATGGTTTTGATCGAGCTCACCAATCCAATTCAAGTACGTAAATGGTTTAACGGTCTCAAGGCGAGGGCGTCCGGTAGCAATACCTACCTGCAGTCCCTTGTCACGGAAGGTCTGAAACATTCCACGAATAAAATCAGGTTCTGCCAGTGTAACCTCTTCATTCATGAACCCTTTCTTCCCTGTCTGAACTGAAGGCAAGCCGGTTGCTCCAAGAACATTCTCATCACCTATGTACCATTCTTGCGAGGCATGCTCCCCTATATGCCAGAAAGTACTCTTCGGTTTAAAAACATCGGTCTTAATACCAAGCCGCCGCTCCGCTATCTCGTTCAAATAAAGAATCAACTCTTGCTTCACAGCTTTGCTCTCACGAAAATCGATCATAAATTGGCTAAAGTCTGGTTTTACCGGATAATTTTTAAACCACGCTCTGAATTGATCCAGTGTTTTTTGATCAATCGTCCTTGTCAAAAGCTTTGCCGCTTCAGCGCGCACGTCGCTCGGAAGCTGCTCAGTCAAATGGATCAGTTGAACGGATATCGTTATGTAAATCATATCCCAGTTTGCATTCATGCCTCGGGATTTTAAGAAATTCAGCACATCGTCGTTCAAGAATAGTTTCGATCGGATCTCCGCGATTTCTTCATCGCTGTATTCCGTCTGAAAGTTTCGGCTATTCCCCAGTCCAAGATAGTTTTCACTCAGAAGCAATTCTCTGACTGTGAGCGCCGAAGCGTCAAAATAACGTTCCTCACTGAGAAAAACGCCATCGACATCGAATAAAACCGTTTGAATCATTTTTTCACCGATCCTTTCGTCATTTCCATCAGTGTATCATAGATTTAGTCTTTATTCTTATTATCTTCCATTCAATGCGCGTCCTTTTTTTGCCAAAATCGTCCAGTTCTGCCCACTGTTTTCAGTCAGGTAAATATCACCGTGCTTTGTCAACATGGCTGCCTCACCAAATTTTACAGGGTTTTGTGCAATCTGAATTAGATTATCGCTCTCCACAGTGCCCATATCGAGATTGATGGTTTTCTTCTGATCTGGAAGAATCTGATAAAGCTCTGTTTCCTTGCCCGTAGTACCAGCAAGCAGTGAAGTTTGTTTGGAGAAGCCATAGGATACACAGGTAACAGAATAACCTTTTAAGTAATGTTGAAAATGCACACCATTATCTTCGCTTACATAAAGACCGTTTGTTGTTCCAATCGACAGCAATTGCTTATTTTTTGGTGCTGCGGCTATAGCCTGCACGGTACCAACTATATGATCCAGGCTCTTGTCCTTCCATTTCTTCCCTCCGTCATCTGAAAAAAGAAGAATCTGACTGCTGCCGCTCTGCCGCAGATTATAAAGTCTTCCAGTCGCGTAACCAACTGCCAAAACTCTATGATCCCTTTTCACTGAATTGCTTATCAAGCGTTCTTGATTCAGAGTTTTCCAGTGTAAACTGCGATCCATATTCTGCTGAATGAATCCTGAGTTAATAGGTAAAAAGGCTGTCGCATGTTCATCATCTTTAAGTTTTTCTGCATGCCAGACGCCTTTTTTATAGAAAAGCAACTTTTTCTCAGTTCCAAGCCATAGCGTTTTTCCATCATTGCTGTAGCCTGCCCCGAGCACACGCTCAAAATGGTTGGCCTGATTTCCGTCCATATTTGCAGCGCGAACAGCGTAAATAATCCAGATAGTCAGCCCAGCAAGCAAAAGAATAAAGAGGACCTTCGCGGCAAGCAGCCAGAACACCCATTTCATACTTTTCTTTCCGGACGCCGTATCCGATACATTCCGGTTCTTTGTTTCACTCACCTGATACCACTCCGATTTATTTCATTCACTTTATTGTAACGAATTAGCAGTCAGAAACCTAGCATGTTGCCCGAAAAAAAAGATACTTTGAAGGAATGAAACAGCGCCGCGGCATTTACCAGCGGCGCTGTTATCAAAAGGAGCTCCATTATATGCGAACACAGCAGTCAATTTATTAACATATTGTCTAAGCAATTAATTGCCGTCAAATAGGTTAAACAAACCGCCTGTAATACTCCCTTCGTCCTTGCTTCGTCCTACAGGGTTGCCTGGCATCGCACTGAACACGCGGCTCGCCAATCGGCTGAATGGCAGCGATTGAACGAGCACTTTTCCCGGACCTCTTAAAGTCGCAAAAAACAGCCCTTCACCACCAAATAACGCTGTTTTCACGCCTTTGACTAGCTCAATGTCATAGTCGACGCCGCTTGTCATTGCGACAAGGCAGCCTGTATCTACCTTTAGCATTTCACCAGATTCAAGATCAATTTCTTTAATCATGCCGCCTGCGTGAACAAAGGCGAGCCCGTCACCTTCAAGTTTCTGCATGATGAACCCTTCACCGCCAAAAAAGCCCGTACCTAATCGTTTTTGGAAAGCAATACCTACGGAAACACCTTTTGCAGCACATAAAAACGAATCCTTCTGACAGATCATTCGGCCACCATACTGGCTCAGGTCAAGCGGAATAATCTTTCCGGGGTAGGGCGAAGCGAAAGAAACATGCTTCTTTCCAGCTCCTTCATTGGTGAAGGCGGTCATAAACAAGCTTTCGCCTGTCAGCAAACGTTTTCCGGCTCCAAACAACTTGCCCATAACGCCACCGCCTTGGCTGCTTCCGTCACCAAAAATCGTCTCCATCGCGATCCCGTCCTCCATCATCATGAAGCTTCCAGCTTCAGCGATGACCGTCTCACTTGGATCCAGTTCAATTTCTACAAATTGCATTTCCTGGCCTTCGATTTTGTAGTCGATGTCATGATTATTCACGCGCGCTTCCTCCTCAATTTCTGTCTATAATGCTTTGAATTTTATTAATAACAGTGGCCTTATTTAAATGCAATGATGTAATAATCAGTAACAGGCTCTGTGAAGATCCCGCTCGAATTAAGCGATTTAAGCTGATCGTACATTTCTTTTTCGAAATTAGGTGCATCTTTGCCGAGAAATTCTTTTCGGCATGCTGAAGTGGAGTAAAGATAGCCAATAATAGACGGGATATCACGGTGTCTTACTGAATGAATCTGATCGCTTAGTAAGGAATGAAACGAAGATTGAGCCAGTAACTGTTCATGTCGGACACCAATCTTTCTTTGACCGGCATTGGGAAACCAGTTGTCAATAACTCGTTGAACGGACTGCTGCCAATCCAGTGAACGATCACCAAGCATATGTCCCTGACCAACGAGCGCAAGCGCCCCGCCTGATTCAAGGCGATCATAACTCAGTTTCAGAACCCGCTCACGATCCATCCAGTGAAACGCATCTCCTGACGTAATCATCCGGAATGTGCCGAGCTTAGCGTCCACGCTTTCAGAAGGCATGTTGACCCATTTCATATTCTCGATATCCAGCAATTCACACTGACTCTGGGCAGATTGCAACATATCAGTACTGACATCAAGGCCGATCGTCTCCTGAAAATATTTGGCCATCGGGAAAGTCAATTTGCCTGTTCCACAGCCTAGATCGAGCAGCCGCCCCTTACCATCCAAATTACACTTTTTTGCTAATGTTTGTATCAATTGCTCACTATATTGGCCCCGATATTTCAGATAATAATAGGCAGCGCCGTCAAAGAGGCCATGCGTCTTTAAAATCTGTTTCACTCGATCACCTGTCTCTCAACCAATTCGGTTCATGCTTTACTGTCTGTCTCCCGGTGATCCCGAAAGGAACAAGCAGCCTACCAACTCTTTTTTATATAGCTTCATGTCAACGTCGGCATTCTTAATGAACACCTTTCTTATTTTAACATACTATACCTTCCGACCGGGCAATTTGTAAAACAACAATTCGTTGGCCCGTTTGTACTATTTATGTAGCTAAGGGGATGAGAAAATGCATTGGTTCATGATTCTCTTAATCGGCATCGCAGCGAGCATTGATAATTTCGCTGTCGGTATGTCGTACGGAATCCAAGGTAAAAAAATCACTTGGATCGCTAATCTATTCATGGCTACCGTGGCACTGATCACATCACTTGCCACGATTATCGCTGGATCGTTGCTTGGATTTTCCATTCCGGAATTCTTCGCGAATATGATGAGTGGCGCGATCATTCTCGGCATCGGACTTTGGACATTCGCAGGTGCATTCAGGCATCGTGATAAGCCATCAAAAACCATTCCCCAGGCGGATCAGATTGATCGTGATCAAAACAATCTTATTTCTTTCAACGAGACATTTTGGTTAAGCTTTGCTTTATCTTTCAACGCCATGGGCACTGCTTTTGGCGCCGGAATTGGTGGATTAAATCCTGCTGGTGTCGCTTTGACGGTCGGCACGCTCTCCTTTTTCTCCATTGAAGCCGGGCAACGGGTAGGGCTAAAAAGACTCAGGTCACGTATTGGCAGAATGTCTGAATACGCTGCATCGCTTTTGCTGATCTTCATCGGGATCTATACACTCTTTACTTCGTAAATGTAATCCTGGTAAAGGTGTATTTTCTATCAGATAAACGATTTATTTATCGCCCATTTCATGTCTTGGCCATTCTGAGTATTTGAGAAGACCAGGACCACGTTGGGTATGTACTTGTTGGACAGGCTTTTTCGAAGTGCGCCACGGCGAGTAATTAGCAGGTACCTTCACCTTCCCGCAGGAGTTCCGCAAATTTTTGATCAACAGTAGAAATGAACAGAGCCTTTTATTTAACAAAAAAAGCGCCTTAAAATAAGCGCATGAAACAAACCCATACATTTTCACTCTCCAAAAATCATTACTGGTAAGGCCCTTCCTTTGAATGACGATAGAGTACCAACAGTTTTCTTACAATCATATAAAGCCCATAAGCTGAAAGTGCGTAAATCCCTGCAGCCAAAGCACCTTCAACCAGCTTAGATCTTTGTTCAACAAACGCTGTGTAAAACAAACCTAATGCAAGAGCTACAGGAAATAGAATCAGATCATGCGCATGAAATAATAGCTTGATAAGTATGGTCAACACCATGATCGATCCTAATGCTGCAAATGCCGGTATGATCATCATTTGAATCAAGATCTTCGCCTGCCTCTTTTTTATCCTTATTCCAATCTTGAAAGGCACAGTTTTTACCCACTGTATTCTTCATCTCACTCGAATAGAACACTGCTGCTGATCTACAATGAATCATCGTGCAATAGAGTCAAAATAAAAGATCCGAAGCGGAAATACAATCTTTTCCGTTTCAGATCTCTTAATCATTTTATTTATCATTTTATTTATCATTTTATTTATTGCTATTTTTTTAGCCTTCAGTTACTTTAATTTCTTTCTCTAAGTCGCTCCGTGAAAGATTGGCTTTGAGGAACCCTTCTGTTTCCGGAGTGTAAAGACTCATATGTGATTTTTTGTCGATCTGCACTGTGCCGTGATCGAATGAATAGTCAAACACATGGCCTCCGCCTTTTCGTTCCTCATCAATAAAGTGGAGATGAAAACCTGATACAGCGATACCTTGTGTGTAAGCAGGCGACCAGAAACCGACAATCGTTCCTTTCACATTTTTAAAATGAAAGATCGGTTGTGATTTAACGGCTTCAATCATAGGAATTGGTTGTTCCTGATAAGCAACCGTTCGCGTACTAACTTCCTTGAAGACGCCGTCAATCCGGAAGGCGTAAAACAGGTTTTCGCTAGCCATCAGCTTCTTCAATTCATTCTCAAACGCCGCTTTTTCAAGGGGTTGCTCAAACTTTTTCTCAACGGTTGGCTGGAAATACGTCAGTGAACAGAAAGGTGTCATGTCCTCGCTCTTAAGAGGGGTAGCTGTGCCGTCACCCCGCAATCGGTAAAATTGTCCGTCAAAAGCGATCATTTCACCATCCAGATGTTCAAAGGTGCCAATACCGAAATCCCCATATTCTTTAATCTCATCGTAACTCATCGCGCCTTCAAATACACCGTCCAGCAGAGACGACATTGTTGAAAGCTGAAACAATTGTCCATTATTCTTTGTACTTGCCATAATGGGAAAAACCTCTTTCCTCAAAAGTTAATAGCTGACAGGTGCCCAATATACCCACCTAATCGTTTGAATAGGATTAGTTTAATTGGTTCGGAATCAGACTCTTGCCAAGTGCGATATTGTCACTGTAATCAACCGGCACATCAATAATTACCGGTCCGTCATTGTATTCGAGTCCTTCTCGCAATACATTCTCCAATTCCTCAGGCTTGTTGACCCGAAGGCCTTTAGCGCCAAAGGATTCTGCATATTTAACAATATCAATTGCTCCAAAGTCGATTCCTGATGTACGGTCATACTTCATTTTCTGCTGGAATGCAACCATATCATAGGTTCCGTCATTCCAAATAATATGAACGATCGGCAGTTTCAGACGAACCGCTGTTTCCAGTTCCATGGCTGAGAACAAGAATCCTCCGTCACCGGACATTGAAATGGTTTTCGCATGATTATTAACTAGCGAAGCGGCCATTGCCCATGGAAGCGCGACACCTAGTGTCTGCATACCGTTACTGAACAGCAGTGTCTTTGGTTCATAGGAACGGAAATGGCGTGCCATCCAAATGTAGTGAGAGCCGACATCACAGGTTACAGTCGTATCATCACTGATCAAGTGGCGCAACGTGTGAATCAGACTGAGCGGATGCACTAGATTACCGTTTGCTTTCTTCGGCGGCTCATCACGCGCATCCAGCTTGTGTCGCATTTCTTCAAGATAAGTGAGGCTATCCTTGGTCATGTTCAGGTTAGTCAGCTTATCCTTAATGCGTTGAACTGTTGACTCAATGTCACCAACCAGCTCAATGGATGGCTGATAATAGTGATCAATATCAGCGCGCACTTCATCTAGGTGGATAATTGTTCGGTTCCCGACATTATTCCAGTACTTTGGATCATATTCCACCGAATCGTATCCGATCGTGATAATAACATCTGCTTTTTCCAATACCAAGTCACCCGGTTGATTGCGGAACAGACCGATTCGGCCGAAGAAATGTTCTTCCATATCACGCGGAATCAAACCTGCTGCCTGGAACGTTTCCACAACAGGAAAGGCAATCTTCCGAAGCAGCGAGCGAACTGAAGAAACTACGGAGAACCGGTTAGCACGCATTCCTGCGAGAATCACCGGCATCTTTGCATTTTTAATTGCTTCAACTGCCCGGTCAATAGCTGCTTCAGAAGCTGTTCCAAGTTTCGGGCTTTCCAACGGGCCAAGTGCATTAACAGTTGTTGTAGAAACAAGCACGTCCTGCGGGAAGCTGACTACACTCGCACCAGCTGAAGTGGATTCCGCTGCACGGAATGCGTTGGTAACCACTTCCGGTACGTTTTTCGGATCAACAACTTCAGCACTGAACTTTGAGATAGGCTGGAACAAAGCCGCGTTATCCATGGACTGGTGAGTTCTTTTCAGCCTGTCGGCACGCGGAACAGCTCCTACTAAAGCGACAATCGGGTCATTCTCAACATTGGCTGTCACAATGCCAGTTGCAAGGTTTGAAGCGCCCGGACCTGATGTTACCAAGCAGACACCGGGTTTACATGTGATACGTCCGATCGCGGCAGCCATAAAAGCGGCATTTTGCTCGTGACGGCAAACAATCAATTCCGGCCCACGGTCCTTCAACACATCATACACCGCGTCAATCTTCGCTCCGGGAATCCCAAAGATATATTTCACCCCTTGCTTGATTAAGCAATCGACGACGAGTTCAGCACCAGTGGCAAGCTTCTGCTCTTCTTTTTCCTTTTTCAATTCGCTCACGATAATTCCTCCTCTTGATTTGTGAGTGTTTCATTATAAGGCGAATCAGCCTCATGGTTTCAATCGTTGTAATGAATGTCAGGAGACCTTTCCGTTCATCATTTACCAAATGTTACTGTGATTAATATCATTGTACCGCTTGAAATTAGCAATGTGAAATATATTATTGAACACTATGTAATACACAGGGTATATTAGTAATGAAGAGGATGTTCAAAAAGGCCGGGAAAAATTGCCAGTGAATCTATTTTAAAAGGAGCATGAGCTTAGATGGAACTCCGCCATTTTATTTATTTCATTACAGTCGCAGAAGAACTTCATTTCGGACGGGCAGCTGCTCGGTTGCAAATGACACAACCGCCGCTCAGCAAACAAATTCAGCAGTTTGAAGAAGAAATTGGCGTCGCCCTTTTTAAGCGGAATAAACGTCATGTTGAATTGACAACGGCCGGTGAGCTTTTTCTGCCGGAAGCCCGCGAAGTAGTCGCGCAAGTCAACCAGGCTGTAGACACAGCGCAAAGAGCGCACCGCGGCGAGTTTGGACGATTGGTGATCGGCTTTGTCGGTTCGGCAACCTATGACATTTTGCCAAGCATCATCAGGGAGTATCGGCGAACTTTCCCTTATGTCTCGATCCGTCTTCATGAATTCTCTACGCCCGATCAAGTGAACGCACTGATCGGCGATCGTATTGATGTCGGACTCCTGCATCCTCCGGTCAGCAGTTCTTTGATTGAAACCACGCCAATCAAGCGTGGCTACGCGGCACTTTCGTTGCCGAAAAACCATCCACTGGCAAAGAAAGACAAAATATTGATTGAGGATCTTCGCGACATACCTTTTATTCTTGTCTCTCGTGACATTTGGCCAGGCCTTTATGATGAATTTCTTTCACTTTTCCAAAATGTCGATTTCACCCCAAAGATTGTCCAAGAAGCGACCGAATACCAGATGGTTGTAGGACTTGTGTCGGCCGGTATCGGCATTGGTGTAGTACCCGCGTCCGCTGAAAAGCTGTTCAACCTGGAAGTGGTCTACCGATACATTGATCAGTATCCGCTCAAAGCCGTGCTATCACTCGCCTATCTGAAAAAAAATACGAATCCGGCTCTGAAACAATTTGTCTCACTCACAAAGCGGATTCGCAGCGGCGAAGATGAATAATCTATGATTTAATTAAACTATCGTCTTTGCTCTTGCGGCGCAAGCGCACCAGCCGAATCATGTGTGCAATAAATGTCTTGATCATCGCGTAGGTTGGTACGGCAAGAATCATGCCGATCGGACCAATCCATTTTCCCGAGACGAGCAGCAGAACGATAATGGTCAGCGGATGCGTATTCAGTCTTTTTCCCATGACGAGTGGAGAAATCAAGTGTCCATCGAGCTGCTGAACGACAACAATCACAGCTAGGACAAGCAATGCTTTGGCCGGGGAATCCATCAGCGCGATGACTAACGCTGGTGTTGCACCAATAATCGGACCGAGATAAGGAATGATATTCGTCACGCCTACGATCAATCCCAAAAGAAGACTATACGGCAAGCCGATTACTGCAAAGCCAATGCTTGAAGTAATCCCTACAAATGAAGCGACAATGATCAGCCCATGAATGTAGGAAGAAAGTGTATCATTCAGATCACTCAAGATATGATTGACTTCACCATGATACTTTTGGGGGAAGAAACGGGTGACCGCATAAGGCAGCCTGTTTCCATCCTTTAACATATAGAACAAAATAAATGGTACCGTTACTACGGTTAGTGTCACGTTGACCAGCACATTAAAAAATGTCGACAACCCAGTTCCAGCATTATTCGTGAATGATTTCAACATCTGTTCAAGGCTGTGCTGAATTTTGTCAATGGAATAATAGTTCTGATGAATCAGCCACTTAAAGCCGCGTGAATCTGCCAGATGCTCAATGCTTTTTCTCCAGTTGGTGATGTAATCCGGAAGCTGGCTGAACAGCGATTTGACCTGATCCGCCAACGGCGGCCCAACAATTACGACAAGCAACGTAATCATCCCCGTCAGGATAATGTAAATAATCAGTATGCTGACTGCTCTCGGTATTTTCATTCGCTGGAAAATGTCTACGAACGGGCTGATCAGAAAAAACAGAAAACCTGCTACAATAATCGGGAAGAAAAGTGTCGTAATTAAAGTGACTACCGGGATGAAAATAAAAGAAATTTTCGTTAAAATGAAGATAAGCAGCGCAATTCCAAGAAGCTCCACAGTCCAGAAAATCAGATTTGAATGTTTTTTCAGCACAGTCCCCACACCTTTTCACAAGCCCTCAATGGACATGATCTGCCAAATTTTATTAGTTTAATTATAGCGTGTAACCAAGCGCTGAATCAACGAAAGTTGTATATGGACTGCCCGGTAGCCCCCTAGTTTCTTGATCTGCAAGCTTCACAATAGCTTATCCATAGCTAGCGCGTCTTGCTTGTTTCGAGGTATAATCAATTATTATCGATCCGCCATGCAAAAAGGATGTGGTGAAATGAGCATCATCACGATATTACTGACGATCATGATCGTGACAAATATTTTATTGGGCGCGACTGTCGTCTTTCTCGAGCGGAAAAGTGTCAGCTCTACATGGGCATGGTTGATGATACTCAATTTCCTGCCGATCATCGGATTTATCCTTTATCTCATATTCGGCCAGAATCTAAGCCGACGAAAGATATTTAAATGGGATCATACGGTTCATCAGCGAACAAAAGAATTGGTAAGCAGTCAGATGCTGGCCATTGTTAATCAAGAACCGCCTTTCTCTGATCCGATTCTTTGTGATTACCATAGCCTAATCTACCTGAATCTGAATAACGATGAAGCACCGCTCACACTGAACAATAGTCTTTCGATCTATACCGACGGTGAGACCAAGTTTCAGCAACTGCTTAAGGATATTCGATCCGCCCACCACCATATTCATATAGAATACTATATCTTCAGAGGCGATTTTTTGGGAAATCAACTGATCGATACGCTCATTCAGAAAGCAGCTGAAGGTGTCATGGTTAGACTCCTTGTGGACGATGAGGGCTCAAGGCGGCTACCTAAGAAATTAGTGCGGCATCTGATGCAGGCAGGTGGAAAATTCCAGACCTTCTTTCCTGGCCGTCTGCCGCTACTAAACCTACGTATTAATTACCGTAATCACCGAAAACTTGTTATTATTGACAGTAAAATTGGTTATATTGGTGGCTTCAATGTCGGTGACGAGTATCTGGGTCTCAGCAAAAAGTTTGGCTTTTGGCGTGATACCCATTTGCGCATTATCGGAGAATCCGTAAACAGCATTCAATCGCGATTTCTTCTGGATTGGAATCAGGCCTCCGGCGAGCAGGTGCCGTTTCAATCGTATTATACAATCGATGACAAAGCCGTTTATGGTGAAGTAGGTATTCAAGTGGTCTCGAGCGGTCCGGATCAAAAATGGGAGCAAATTAAGAATGCCTTTATTAAAATGATTTTATCAGCGAAAAAAACAGTTTACATTCAGACTCCCTATCTGATTCCCGATGAAAGTCTGCTGAATGCCATTTCGATCGCTTCACTGTCCCATGTCGATGTTCGGATCATGATCCCAAACAAACCGGATCATCCGTTTGTTTATTGGGCGACTTATTCCAACGTCGGCTTGCTTCTGGAAACCGGTGCACGTGTCTATCTTTATCAAAATGGTTTTCTTCATGCGAAAACCATTATTGTTGATGAACGGCTGGCTACAGTTGGCACATCCAACCTAGACTTCCGGAGCTTCGGCTTGAACTTTGAGGTGAACGCCTTTATTTATCATCAGCAGACTGCCAAGCAGCTCGCCGCAATATTCAAGCAGGATATCAAGCTTTCGAAAGAATTGACGATGGCGGATTACAGCAAACGTTCGTTCCTCATCAAGTTTAAGGAAAGTATTTCGCGTCTTTTATCTCCAGTCCTTTGAGCAAAAAAAGCAGCCGAATGCCGGCTGCTTTTTATTGCCTTCTATTAATTTATTTCTTCCGCAATACGAATCTGACGCAACGCGGGAACACCCTCAGGTGCGTCCTGATGCTGTTTCAGAATACCTTTAATCGCTTCAGTCAATGGCATGACTTTTTTATTTTTGTAATCATAGCCGATCAAGGTCACACGGCCTCTCGCATGCCAATTGCCGCTCGGACCTGCGATTGCGTGCTCCACATCAAAACTCGATCGAGATATCGTGCTGATCCATGTATACACAGTAATTTCTTCGTCATAATTAATCTCTTGAATGTAGTCGCAGTGTGTAGAAGCAACGATCACACGCCAGTCGCTCAGATCCATGCTTGGCGTGAACCACCGGAAAATTTCCCGTTTTCCCTCTTCAAAGTAGGTGTAATAAACCGCATTATTGACGTGGCCCATGGCGTCACAATCAACGAATCGCACCGGAAGTTTTGTAGTAATCATCCAGAAAGCCCCCATTGTTTATATTCCGAAAAAAATTTTTTCTCTGGGGACTAGTGTACCACAACTGTCCGTGCAATGGGCACAATCCAATTAAGCCAGCATGCGGCTGCCTTTAGGATTGCATAGTAGCCCGATACTCTGATGGAGAACGCCGTTCATATTTCTTAAACATTTTTGTAAATGATGCGTTGTACTCATAGCCCAATTGATAGGAAATGGTCAACACACTCAATTTCGGATCTCCTAACAATTCTTTTGCTCGATTAATACGTAAGTAGTGAATGTATTCAAGCGGGGTCATTTTCATTTTCCGCTTGAACCAATCGCAATAATAGGACGGGGTATAGTGCTCCATCGCTGCCAAAGATTTCACATCAATTTTTTCAGTATAATGCTTGTGTATATAACGTATCGATACGCTCGCCGGCTCATCCATCATTTTATGAAACCAATAGTTAAGCAGCAGAACGGCTTCGTCATGATTATGGTGCATGACTTCATGTATCAGCAATTCTTTAATCGATTGCCAAACGGAATTCGCATCCCAGATCAATTCACTCTGCCCATCAACTTGGTTATTCAAATGTTCACGAATGTAGTGCTCAGGGATTTCAATGATCAGGCTCTCATTTGAATCCAATGAGCAGAGCGAGTAAGGAAAACGAGTCGGCAGTAAACAAAATTGAGTGCCGTCAATCTGTTTTTCACCAGAGTCAGTCACAATACCCGTATAGCCATGAATCGGAATCACGATTTTACAGTGTGTTGCACTGCAATACTGTTGCTCCTTACTGAATGACATAAAATAAAAGTAAATGCCTTCCAATGGGCTGAACCTCCTCTGATCTGATGTCTGTGCTTTCGTTTCAACTGTTCGTCTCTTTTGCTAAAAAGGGATGTATAATTTTGCTCTGCAATTTGCAGTATAACAAATAATCGTTGCCTATGCGTAGATGATGTTGCAAATTGTTAAGTATTTTATCAGAAAAAAGTCAATCCAATTTTTAGAAGTCAACAAATTTGCATTTTGTAAGCGTGTTCTATGAAATTTGGCTAAATTTCATCGATAAAACGGAAAAGAAATAGGCTTGCATTCCTCTTATACTCTTTCTGTTAAAACAATTTGCAGGGGGAAAAAGAATCAATGCATCAATTAATTGCGGAATTTTTGGGAACGGCGTTAATGATCATCTTCGGTGTCGGCGTGCACTGCTGTGAGGTGCTGAAAACATCGAAATATCAGGACTCCGGTCACATTTTCGCCATCACAACCTGGGGATTCGGTATCACCATCACGTTGTTTATCTTCGGAGATGTCAACATCAATCCAGCGATGGTTGTCGCTCAGGCAGTACTTGGCAATATTCCTTGGGCAAATGTGATTCCGCTCAGCATCGCGGAAGTGCTTGGCGGCGTATTTGGATCGATTGTCGTATTCATCGCTTACTATGATCAGTTCAAGGCTTCCCAAGACGTCGACAGGGTGAAAATCCGCAACATTTTCTCAACGAATCCAAATGTGCGTAATTTACCACGTAACTTCTTTGTCGAATTTATTGATACGTTTATCTTTATTACCGCAATTTTAGCTATCGCTTCAACGAAAACTCCGGGCATTGTTCCAATCGCTGTCGGATTGCTTGTTTGGGCAATCGGCATGGGTATGGGCGGTGTCACAGGATTCGCAATGAACCTCGCCCGTGACATGGGGCCTCGTATTGCACACGCAATTTTGCCGATTCCAGGTGGAAAAGCGAACAACGACTGGCAATATGGCATTCTCGTGCCGGGTATTGCTCCATTCCTTGGTGCTGCCTGTGCCGCACTGTTCGCCAGAGGATTCCTCGGACTTTAATCCAAAAAAACGAAAACAATACCGGAAAGGCAGGATTATTCTGCTTTTCCGGTATTTTTCTCTGTTAACCAATTGCAAAAAGCGCCGGCATCCGATCGATGCCGGCGCTTTTTCATTATCTGTTTGGTACAGTTTTCTCTGCCAGTCACCTTGCTAACCGATTCTATGGCTATTTATCCTATTTCCGCGATCATTGTTTCCGTTTAAGTAAAAAGAACTTGTTTATTTGCTTCGTTGAATAACATCTTTGTACATTTTTCTCAACTAATGCTAACGGGAGTAAAAACGTAGTCACTATGCAAATTCATAACGAATTCCACGTGACTTCCCTTATCCTCTGCTTCCTAATAAAACATTTATCATCACTAGTACACCTATCATCATTTTTGAATAAAGAAAAAAGCCGGCATGTCATATACCGGCTTTCTGTTTATTCAGGAACAATCGTTCAATCAATCTGCTTCCCTTTGAATAGATTTTTAATCATGACCAGAATCACCGGCAGAAGTGACACGAAGACAATCAGCAGCATCATCATCGAGAAATGATCCTTAATGAAAGGAATCTGACCGAAGAAGAAACCGGCCATTAGCCCTGCCAACGTCCAAACCACACCGCCAAGAATGTTGTATAACAAGAAAAAAGGATAATGCATTCGGCTCGCGCCCGCGATAAAGGGGATAAATGTACGGATAAAAGGAGCAAATCTACCCAGAAAAATTGCGAAACCGCCGTATTTATTGAAAAATTCTTCTGCTTTTGCCATTTTCTCCTGATTAATCAAGCGTTGTAACCGATTGTGTTTCTCCAAAGATTGTCCGATTTCACGGCCGATCCAATAATTGATTGTATCGCCAAGCACAGCTGCAATAATAATGAGGAAAACAAGCAGCCAGATATTTAATTCGGAACCACTATGAGCAGCAATCGCACCGGCAGCGAATAGCAGTGAATCTCCAGGCAAAAACGGACAAATAACAAGTCCGGTCTCGATAAAAATCACGATAAACAAAATGGCATACGTCCATGCTCCGTATTGATTGACGATTTGTGTTAGAAACTTATCAATATGGAGAAAGACATCAACAAACCATGATACAGAATTCATCCCCACGTCTCCTCTGTCATTTACATAAAATGAATTCAAGACTGCCCCAATTTTTCCCGGACAGACTCTATTCATCATCCTACCCTAATTTTATGTAAATAGGAAACCCTATTTGCCAATCTCTTAAATCATTACATAAAGAAAAAATTGGCGAAGGCAAGTCTTTGACGCCGGCTGAGTCTTAGTTTTTTTATTTTTATTAAAAAAACCAGGCTATGCCTGGTCCTTTACTCTCACTCTATATGCATCAATCTTCTGCTTGAACAACACTTCAGCTGCTCGCTTGCCGCAGGCGTCTCGCGCCTCCGTGTCCCGAACTTAATTTATTGAGGGAGCACCGCTTCGCACCATATCAGCAAGTTCAAAATTTTATATTTTCTTAACTTGCAAAAAAGAGTCCGGATCTAGCCTCCGGGCTCACCAACTGAAATTAACCAATTGCTTCTTTCATAAATGCGGTAATTGTTTCTACCTTTGAATCACTCAGCACCTTGCCTGTCTTATTATCAATGAATGTCGGAACAGTCATAAACTGATATTTGTCTTTCAGCTGAGCAAATCGCTCCTCATCATGTTCACGTACGAACACTTCAATTTGATCATTGTATTTTCCTTCAAGTGCTTGGTTCAAGACAACCTTTGCCCGATCGCAATAAGGACAAACCGTTTTCGTAATCATCAATACTTTTTTCTCAGACATATTTTCCACTCCTCTTTTGTCTTATTGTAACCAATAATTGTCCTTCATGTCATGCCTTCTGCTTGGAATAGAGCACCTTTTACAGCTGTTCAACATAATGTCGATCTTTAGGTGTACACTGGACATTGTAAATAATTGAAAGAGGTGCTTGCAGTGGATATTTTCCAAGAAAAACAGCCGGATAATCTCTATATTTCACAGAAACTGCGATTAGGTAAATTTCAGGAAATCGTTCCCCAGGCGCTGTCTTGGTATCAAGATGAACAAATACTACGCCTCATCTCCAGGCAAAACATCGCACCTTACGATCAGACTCGATTAAAACGGATGTATGACTACCTTAATGGACGCGGTGAATTATATTACATCGAATACATGACAGGAAACAGATTTATTAAAATTGGAGACGTTACCCTGATGCCGCATGACCTTCCCATTGTAATCGGCAATCCAAAATTCCGCGGAAAAGGGATTGGCCGTCAGGTCATACATGGCCTAGTCGCCCGCGCTTTTGCTCAGGGGATGACGGAGGTTTATGTTGAAGACATTTATAACGACAATATCGGGTCACAACGCGCATTTGAAAAATGCGGCTTTACCCGCGATAAGAAAACGATATTCGGGCACTCATACCACCTGCTGGCGCATTAGTGTTATTATGTATTGGAGACTCCCTAAGGACCTGAAAAAACTGTTTGACAGTTCACTGAACAAATAGTAGAATTGCTTCTAACCTAATCCCCTGTACATTGGTTGGTTTTATTTGTTTACTGACTTTATTTATTCATTTTTAAGGAGGAACTAAAAATGAGCAATGAGAGCATTGAAAAAAAATCTTTTGGTATTCGTGACATTGTGCTCGTCGCTTTGTTCGCTGCAGTAACGTATCTCGGCATTTCCGCTTTGAGAATACCGCTTCCTGCAGCTGTCGGTGCACCGTTCATTCATTTTGGCAATTCACTTCTCGTTCTGGCTGTACTACTTTTGGGCGGCTTCCGAGGCGGTCTTGCCGGAGCGATCGGACTCGGACTTTTCGATCTGCTTAGTGGATACGCCTCCACTGCACCCGTCACAGTCATTCTCGCATTTGCCGTTGCAGGCATTGTCACCTATGCCTTTCATTTATTGAAACATACCGACACGCCTGTGAACATCTTCATTCTCGCACTCGTCGCAGGCGCATCAAAAATCGTGCTTGAATTCTTGCACGGGCTGATCGAATTGCTGCTTGGCGGCAGCGCATTCGGTGCAGCGGTTATCGGTGCGTTCACGAGTCTTCCTGCAACAGCAATTAACGCGGTTTCTACCGTCATTATCGTAAGTGTCCTTTATTTTCCATTAAAGAAGGGCCTATCGATCTTTGACTCCAACAAAGGGGTTTCCAAAGCCTGATTAAACCGTGTATGATTAAGTTCGGACAGAGTCTCTGTCCGGGCTTTTTTAATACTCGCCAGAAAATATTTATTTTTATTAAGAATCTGTTCGATTGAGAGGACAAAAAGGGCCGAGAAGATCAAGGAAGCGCAGTTTTGAGAACCGGAGCGTATGCGAATAATACGTGAGGAGCGGAGAAACAAGTTGACGCAGAGATTCGACAGCAATTTTTCCCGGACTTATCGACACCCTCTATTAAGGAGTTTTCATGAGCGCTCTGATTGAAATCAACAACTTATATTTTCAATATCTGCATAATCAGTCACAAGGCGGCTGGATTCTTAATGGAATCAATCTGACCATTCAGCAAGGTGAATTCGTCGCCATACTCGGACCAAATGGATGCGGCAAATCGACTTTAGCCAAGCATTTCAATGCGCTGCTTGTTCCATCAGGCGGTGAAGTCTTCATCAACGGATTAGATACTCAGGACGAACAGAATCATTTGGATATCCGCCAAACGATCGGAATGATTTTTCAAAACCCCGACAATCAGATCATCTCGACGATCGTTGAAGAAGATGTCGCGTTTGCCCCAGAAAATCTAGGACTGAAACCTTCTGAAATTCGCAAGCGTGTGGATTGGGCACTCTCTGCGGTGGATATGCTGGGTTACAGGCGCCACACCCCTTTTAAACTGTCTGGAGGGCAAAAGCAAAGAGTGGCAATCGCAGGCATACTTGCCATGCATCCGCAATGCATTGTCTTGGATGAGCCGACTTCGATGCTTGATCCTAAAGGACGCACTGATGTCATGAAAACAATTGAACAGCTGAACCGTGAGCTAGGTATAACTATTGTGCTGATCACGCATCACATGGAGGAAGCCGCACGGGCAAAACGGGTGGTTGTGCTTGACCATGGCCAAGTCGCACTTGACGATGAACCCGCCAATGTTTTCTATCAGGTGGACTTGTTAAAGCGGCTGAAGCTGGATGTGCCGCAGATTACTGAGCTTTGCTTGCGCCTGCGAAAAAAAGGTATCCATATTATGGATCGGATCACCAGTGTCGGTCAATGTGCTGAGGCTTTGATTGCAGCTTTGGAGGAACAAAATGGCCATCATTGATTTAATAAATATCAACTATTGTTATGGCGCCGGCACTCCATTTGAAAAACAGGCACTGCGAAATGTCTCATTATCCGTAGCGCCTGGTGATTATATTGGAATTATCGGCCATACCGGTTCTGGAAAGTCAACCTTGATCCGTCACTTCAACGGGCTGCTTCGCCCAAATTCAGGTCATGTCTTGATAAACGGAAAGGACATTTGGGCAAAACCGAGCCTCATTCGATCCATTCGCTTTCAAATTGGCTTGGTTTTTCAATACCCAGAGACACAAATTTTCGAGGATACAGTCGCTGCGGATGTTTCCTACGGCCCGCGCAATATGGGTTTAAGCAAAGAAGGAATCGATCTTCGCGTCCATGATGCTCTGCAGTTTGTCGGTTTGGATGATTCCTACCTCGGACGGAATCCCTTCCGTCTTTCCGGTGGCGAAATGAGGCGAGTTGCGATTGCAGGTGTGATCGCGATGAAACCTCAAGCTCTCATTCTTGACGAACCAACTGCTGGACTTGATCCTGAAGGGCGGCATATGATTCTAGAGCAGATTGAACGGTTCAGACGCGAAAGCGGCACAGCTGTCATCCTTGTCTCTCATAGTATGGAGGACATTGCCGAACATGCGAAGCACGTTATTGTCCTCGACCAAGGAAGAATCGCGCTATCGGGAACGACAACTGCCATTTTTAATCAGGCCGAACAATTGGTTCATCTTGGCCTCGATATTCCGCAAATCACGAAAGTACTTCTCGAGCTGAAAAAGAAAGGCTATCCTGTCAACACCGGAGCCACCACGATCGACGATGCAGAACAAGAAATAATGCATTTATTTGAGAAAGGCGGGTAATAAATGCCTCGTGACATTACGGTCGGTCAATTTCTTCCCGGTCACTCGATCATGCACCGTCTTGATCCGCGAACGAAAATTGTACTGACATTTTTCTTTATTATTCAAGTCTTTATTTCAAAAAGTGCGATAAGTTTATCCTTCTTGATCGCCCTGCTTGGTGTATTCATCGCCTGTTCTCAGGTTTCCCCAGGGAAAGTATTTAAAGGCGTCCGTCCAATGATCCCGGTAATTATATTTACCGCGGTGCTTAATATATTCTATGGCTCAGGCGATCCGGTACTTAGCTTTTCTATATTCCACATCACAAAACAAGGCTTGTTTACAGGTTTCACATTAATGGTTCGTTTAACAGCCTTGATCGCGGGGTGTTCGTTGATTACATATACCACCTCATTAAATACGCTTGCCGCCGGACTTGAGCAGCTGCTCTCTCCCTTCAAGCGATTTCATCTCAAAGTCGGTGAACTCTCGATGACGATTGCCATCACGCTTCGCTTTTTGCCAACGCTTGCGGATGAATTTGATCGGATCATCGATGCTCAGAAAGCGCGCGGTGCTGAATTTGGAAGTGGAAATTTTATAAAAAGGATTAAATCCTATTTCCCGGTTATCCTTCCGCTTTTTATGTCTGCCTTCAGGCGCGCTTTTGAATTGACGAACGCCATCGAATGCCGCTGCTATCGGGGCGGCGAAGGCCGGACAAAGATGTCGGTTCTGAGGCTTTCAAAAACCGACGTTGGCGCCATCTTATTGTTTTTACTTGCCTTCAGCCTGACCATCATTTTCAATGTACTTTTTCCCTTTCAATATTGATCGAACATTTTTGACTACCGGAAGCTGTTTCCACCTCCTTTTTTTCATGATTGCGATGATTTACGGGTAAATTAGTGAACGAAGGGAGGTTCACAACCATGGCTCAAACATTAAAAGATGTCATGTCCGGAGATGTTGTTTGCTGTTCTCCGGATCAGAGTGTGAAGGAAGTGGCTGAATTGATGAATAGCCACAACATTGGATCAATTCCTGTGACTGAAAATGGGCGCTTCGAAGGTATCATCACAGATCGTGACATAACGATTCGTACAACCGCGAAAGGATTGGATAACGCGACTGTGCTTGATTGCATGAGCAGTAAACCGCTTATTTCCGGAACACCAGATATGGATGTTCACGAAGCTGCACGGCTGATGTCCGATCATCAAATCCGCCGATTGCCGATTGTTGAAAACGGACGTGTTATCGGTATTGTTTCATTGGGAGATCTGGCGATTGAAGATCAATATGATAATGAAGCAGAAAAAGCGCTATCCGGCATTTCCGCTCCAAGCGGTCGTTAATCAGTCCAAGTTCACTTAATGTCGCAGAAAAACGAAATCGTTTTTTCTGTGTTCTTTCTGATTCTGACCTATCTTCTTTTGTATTTTTCAGCACCTGTCCTTTTTTATCCAGGACAGGTGCTGTTGGTATATTCGCCCTCTCCGTACTGGACCAGGATACATATAATACATTATCCGATTGATGAGGGGGTGTATTTATGGGTTGTTCAAATACTGGCGGTGTTAGCTGTGGTGGAAGCGGCTTCGCTTTGCTCGTTGTTCTGTTCATTCTGTTAATTATCGTTGGTGCAGCATTCTGTTACTAATCCAAATGAGTAACGTTGCACCTCCATTTAACACTTTGTCAGATGCCGCATGTCTCTAGTTAACTGCAAAACCTCCTAAGAAAAGGGCGCCTATGTTAAGACGCCCTTTTCACGTTAAGCCGCTCATTAATTTCTGCTAAATCAAGCAATTAGAAAGCTGAAGCAAGCATTCCTACGTATTCTTTTAATGCTGTAAACGCGATACCACCACTAGATGGAACAAATTGCCCAGGGTACAAGGCAAGCTTCTTGCTCACTAAATAGTCCGTAGGATAAGGGGTAACGTCAATTCCAATTTTCTTGAAGATCATCACCGCGCGAGGCATATGAAAGGCAGAGGTCACCAAAATCGGCATCTTGAAATGATGCGTGACCAAGATTTTCTTTGTATTCAGTGCATTTGTTCTCGTTGTAATACTTTTATTTTCTATGAATACCTTATTTTCCGGAACACCAAGTGCCACAAGTTGCCTTCTGCCAATTTCAGCTTCAACTCCACTGTCCGGATAGACCTTCCCACCGGATAATATAATGGGCAATTTGGTTAATTTGTATAAACGAAAGGTAGTCAGCAGGCGGTTCGCTGCATCACCCGAGAGCTGTCCTTCGCCATTCATATCCGGAGTACCCAAAGTTGCCCCGCCGCCAAGCATAACAATTACATCACCTTCTGGATGATCCGGAGGCAGGTAATGGTTTTCAAGTGGATGAACAAGCAAGATGCCTGTTAAAGGAATAAAAGCTAGATACATGAATAGCGTTAACCCACCGAATACATAACAAAACCGTTGTTTTTTTCGAAACATCCAAAAGGCGAGTGCTGCAAGAAGCGTCACAAATAAACCGGGCGGAAGGAGAAAAGCATAAATAAATTTAATGAGATACTCCATTTTTATCGCTCCAAAGATACATGTTCTTTTTTAGTTGAAAACAATACGTATTTTATTTAACTAATTATATATATCTTCGCCTTTCAATGGTTGTTTTTGCCAAAAATTCATCCGGACTAAATTTTTTGATGTTTCAATTTAGCCCTTCTCATGAAAAGATAGTCAAAAAATTTGATGATTCCTGTTATACTAAAAAGAAAAGGAGATGAATGTAATGAGCGAAGAACTTTTAAGAAGCATCGTCGACAAATTGGATGACCTTGGGAAAAATCTTGTAGAATTTAAAAATGAGAGTTATAAAAAATTTGACCTCATTGACCAGAAATTCGTTGCCATTGACCAAAGATTTGATCAAGTTGACAAGAAATTCGTTGCCATCGATCAGAGATTTGATCAAGTTGACAAGAAATTCGTTGCCATCGATCAGAGATTTGATCAAGTCGACAAAAAAATCGTTGCCATCGATCAGAGACTTGATCAAGTTGACAAGAAATTCGTTGCCATCGATCAGAGACTTGATCAAGTTGACCAAAAAATCGTTGCCATCGATCAGAGACTTGATCAAGTCAATCAGAAGTTTGAACGTATCGATCAAAAACTAAATGTAATTACCGATCAAGTGGTCAAAAACTAAATGTAATTACCGATCAAGTGGTCAAAAACTCTGAACAGCTCACGCTTCTTGCTGAAAATCAAAACTTACTAATTGCCAGCCAGCAGCGTCAAGACAAAATCCTTGAGACACTTGCTCTGCGCTCAATCGAACAAGAAACCGAAATTCGTCATATGAAACGTGTTAAGTAATCATCTTTGCAAGAACTCGCATTTCCCGCGACGATTAATAACTTTCCTCTAATAGAACATCAAGCGAATTATTTTCTCCAGCAACAGTTTATTTATCCCTTTTATTCACGCTGCAACAAAAAATAGCCTAAATCATGCCTAATTGTCGCTAACTAGAATTTTATAGAAGGCGAAAATCCAGCATATTTTTGATCATCATGTTTTATCTTATTGCAAATGTGTTATCCTAGCTTTTTTTAAACATTGAAATCCATGTCTGAGGGCCAACAATACCGTCCGCAGTCAGATTGTGGCGTTTTTGATACGCTTTAACAGCTGCCTCCGTTTTTGCTCCGAAAATACCATCAACATGAATGGACAGTACGCGCTGGATCCGCTCAACACCTTTTCCGCTACTGCCCCGTTTTATTAAGGTTTCAGGGTATGGAGCGATCGCAGAATCGGGCGGTTTTGGCTGTTTCTTCTTTTTTTCCAGCGCTTTTGACAGAGCAGCTCTTGTTTCAACGCCAACAATCCCGTCCACTAATAGCTTGTAGTCCTTCTGAAGCACTCGAACAGCATTTTCAGTGGCTGGTCCAAACACGCCATCCGCTCCTGATTTTCCAACACTGTAACCCGCTTTAATCAGATCTTGCTGCAAAGTTCTCACAGCAAAACCTTTATCACTTTTTTTGAATAGAATGTCTGATCTATTTAGAGGAGTTCTTGATGGTACAGGTTTTACTGATGCTGATTTGGATGGCTGACTCGACTGATTTTCTTTGTTGATGTCTTTGCCCAGAATACCTTCAGCAATCGCCTTGCCGATTACATCCGTCTTAGCTGTAACAATCTCCGCATCCGTTTTTGTATCGACAAACCCGCATTCAATAAGGATCGCCGGTGGTTTCGAATGACGGAGCACATACAGACTTTGATTCTTTTTTTGGCCGCGATTTCGCAGGCGCGTTACCGCGTAGATCTTATTCAACACCCGAGCTGCGACTGTATCAGTTTTACTGTCGTATTGATAGACTTCGATTCCTGCTCCGCCGCCAGCGTTCAAATGAATCGATACCGCAAGAGCAAGACCACTGTGCGCATTTATCTTTCGAACAATTGATGAGAGATTTTCGTTCTGCGTCTTGCCCTGCTCATCCGTATCGTCGTATACCGTTTGACCGGCTGCACGAAGATACTTGATCGTTGCGTCCTTAATCTGTCGATCAATAACTTCTTCTCTGATATATCCCTGTGCGCCTGGGACATTTGCATTATGTCCCGCGTGAATACTGTAATTTGCCATTCTTCGACAACTCCTTTTCTATATTCATATGTTCGTCCCCCTTTTCTGGAAAGACAGCTCACTAGTATATAGAAAAAAACACACTTTCCTGGTGGTATTCAAGCGCATGCAAAAAAAAAGAAATTAACCTAGGTTCCGCACGAACAAAAAAAAGATTCGGGCATGATGAAACCCAAATCCTTCAAACTCTTTATAATCTATAAAAAATCAAGCAAAAAGCTTAGCAATCAATTCGTAATCCGCATCACTCAATTGAATCTTCTCACATTGAACGTTAGCTAAGAGTTGTTCAGGTGTCCGCGCACCAGGAATGATCGGTCCAATTTGCGGATTCTTTACGTACCAAGCGAGCACGATCTGAGCCACAGTCGCGTCATATTTCGAGGCTATCGGTTTCAGTTGATCCGCTTTCGCCACATTGTCTTTCAATTGATCTGGATTGTAAAGATCAATGTTCAAACGATAATCGCCTTCCTCAAAATGGGGCAAATTGTCTAGTGAATAGCGACCGGTCAGCAGTGATGCAGCAAATGGTTCGTAGGGCACAAACGAAATGTGCTGTTCATTCAAATAGGACACCACATCGGTCATCGCGTTTTGCTGAAACAAATTGTATTGATTTTCTACTAAATCCACGTAGCCGTCCACATTTGCTTCTTTCACTTGCGCCAGTGTAAAATTTGAAATACCAATCGCGCGCAGCTTGCCTGCTTCTTTCAGCCGCTGCAGCGCCCCAACTGCTTCAGCCTTCGGCGTATCTTTATCAGGAAAGTGAATGTAAAAGATGTCAAGATAATCCGTTTGCAGGCGTTTCAGGCTTTCATCTACAGACTTTGTTAAAAAATCAGGTGTGTTATTCAAGGTCACCGTTCCATCCGCTGACACTTGTTGCGCGCCTTTGGTCGCTAAAATCACTTTGTGACGGTCATTTTGCTGAAAGACCTCTCCGATCAGTTCTTCTGAATGACCAAGACCATACATAAAGGCTGTATCAATCATTTCAACATCATGGTCAATTGCCGTCTGTACAACCTTCTTTCCAGTCTCATCATCCAAGTTCGGAAATAAGTTATACCCTCCAATTTTGTTTGTCCCAAGACCTAAGGGATTGACATACATATCTGTCTGTCCGATTTGAATCTTATCCAAATGATCACCAGCTTCCTTGCAGATTATCTTCATCGTAGAAAAGATCGCGAACCGTGTCAAAAACTATGCCTGCACGAAAAATGAATGATCGCTGGTTTTGCTCGTTAAATTACGATTAATAGGGTGCAGCGAGTTCTACCTTAATCCGGTCGGGATCTTCGAAATACACAGCGTAATAATCATCCCCACCCGCAAATGGATGCTTATCCCGATAAAGAATCGTGACCCCACGTTCCTCAAGGCGACGGGTGAACTGATCAACTTCCTCCCTCGAATCTGCATGAAAAGCTAAATGATTCAAACCGGTACGGCTCCGATGATAAGGAACATCCAGATACTTTTCTTTTGTCTGCACAAAAACGATATAGGTATCCCCCAGTCTCCAGCTCGAGGTCACTGAAAAAGTCCCTCGTTTTCATTGGGCAGTTGAACGTTTATTCAATCAAACATTTAACTGCCCTTTTCCTTTATAATGGANGAGGTCACTGAAAAAGTCCCTCGTTTTCATTGGGCAGTTGAACGTTTATTCAATCAAACATTTAACTGCCCTTTTCCTTTATAATGGAACGATCAACGTATGTAGGTGGTAGATCAATGATCTCTAATCAGGAAACGCTCACCCTTAGTCCCTATGCAGCGCTATACGATCTCGTTGTCCCAAAAGATCATATGCTTCGTCAAATCAATGACCTTGTGGACTTTTCATTCATCTTCGATGAATTGAAAGCAAAATATTGTCTTGATTTTGGACGTCATGCGATTTCGCCGATTCGTATGTTCAAATATTTATTATTAAAGAAGATCCATGATTTATCCGACGTCGATTTAATTGAGCGTTCTAAATATGACCTGTCCTTTAAATATTTTCTTGATATGGCACCTGAGGATGAGGTCATTGATCCAAGTTCGTTAACCAAATTTCGCAGACTCCGTCTTCAAGACATGAATTTGTTAGATCTGCTGATTGGGAAAACCGTTGAGATCGCACTGGAGAAAGGGATCATTAAAAGTAAAACCCTTATTGTCGATGCCACACATACAAAAGCGCGCTATAATCAAAAATCACCGATCGAATTTTTACGTGAGAAATCTAAAAATGTTCGAAAAGCGGTCTATCAATTAGATGAATCAATGAAACAGAAATTTCCAGAAAAGAATACGTCTGGTGAAGTCAATGAGGAATTAAACTATTGCCATCAACTCATTTCCACCCTAGAAAAAGAGCCGCAAATCATGGCTATTCCTGCCGTTAAAGAAAAGTTTAATGTCCTCAAAGAGAGCGTCGAAGATTTTACAGAACACATGAGCTTTTCGATGGACCCCGATGCACGTGTCGGACATAAAACAGAAGACTCTTCTTTTTTTGGTTATAAGACGCACCTTGCGATGAGCGATGAACGAATCATCACCGCAGCGGTTATTACGACAGGCGAAAAGGGTGATGGAAAATATCTGAAGACGTTAATTGAAAAAAGTAAAAAAGCAGGAATGGGCATTGATATGGTCATTGGTGACACGGCTTATTCAGAAAAAGATAATATTGCCTATACAAAAACAAACAAAATCGCACTTGTTTCAAAATTACATCCCGTCGTTTCAGAAGGGACACGCAAACAAGCCTTTGAATTTAATAAAGATGCAGGCCTGTTCGTTTGCCCGGCAGGGCACATGGCGATTAAAAAGAAATATCAGGGAAGAAATGGACAGGAACGAAAGAATCCACGGATCAGATATATGTTTGATATCAATAAATGTCAGGTATGCCCCATGTGTGAAGGCTGTTATCAAGCAGGGGCAAAAACAAAATCTTACTATGTAGCGATTAAATCCACCGAACACAAGGAACAAAAGGCATTTCAAGAGACCGAGCCATTTAAATCATTGGCAAAAACGCGTTATAAAATAGAAGCGAAGAATAGTGAGTTAAAAAATCGACACGGATATGATACAGCATCATCAACGGGTTTGTTTGGTATGGAAATTCAAGGAGCGACAACGATCTTCGTGGTCAATCTCAAGCGGATTCTGAAGCTCCTCAATGAAAAGAAATAAGAAAAAGACAGGAAAAAAGGTCACCGATCGTCAAAATACAGACGATCAGCGACCTTTTTTGTGTCAATAGTCTCGACCTACCAAAAAAAACATGAGTTTTTCAGTGGCCTCC
>NZ_AWTC01000002.1 GCF_000497245.1 Sporolactobacillus laevolacticus DSM 442 | reverse complement strand
CCATATCCTTGAAATTCAAGTATATAAAAAAATACCTGTAGGTAAAACACTCTTTTTCAAGTGTCCTAATTACAGGTACCAGTTTAAATTCGCTTCTCTCTTTTCTTTAAACGAGTAATATTTTATTTATGATTCATGAAGGGTTTTGATTTTCGTGATCATAATCTTTCGAATTTGATGAGCTTCCATTTCGGTTACTTCAAAGGTGACATGGTCGTAATTAAGCTTCGAACCAACCTTGACGTTAGGATCTTCAGCAAGCATCCATCCGCCAATTGTATCAATGCCTTCCTCTTCAATGTCAATCTGGAATTGCTGATTGACATGTGAGATCAGCAATTTTCCATCTACAAGCGCTTTGTCAGGATCTATACGTTTGATCAGCGGCTCTTCGCCTTCATCATACTCATCGCGAATTTCGCCGACAATTTCTTCCAGAATATCCTCAACAGTAACCAAACCGGATGTGCCTCCGTATTCATCAGTCAGGATGGCCATATGAATACTTTCTTTCTGCATTTTCTCAAGCAACGTGCGAATCGGTGTTGTCTCAAGAACGGAGAGAATCGGTCGTATATAATGATCAAGGGTTTGAATTTCTTTATTTAAAACATCAGTAAACAGATCTTTAATATTAATCATGCCGACAACATGATCTTTATCCTCTTCCACGACGGGAAACCGAGTATATTTTTCATTTTGGAGGATTTGAAGCGATTCCTCAAATTGATCTTCTTGGTAGATACAGACAATCTCAGTTCTGGGCACCATAATTTCTCTTGCAGTCCGTTCATCAAAGTCAAAGATACGTGTCATATAGCGCAATTCGCCTTGACTGATTTCACCACTTTTAAAACTGTCGGCTAAAGTCAGCCTTAATTCGCCTTCGGTTAATGCATCGCCGTGTTCGCCTTCGGGCTTGATTCCAAAAAGGCGAATAACACTATTTGATAACGTATTGAGCAGCCAGACAAAAGGAAAAAGTAATCGATGAGCCCAGATCAGGGGGTAGGCAATCGCTAATGTGATCTGTTCGGCCTTATGGATAGCAATCCCTTTTGGTGCCAATTCACCAAGGACAACGCTGATGAAAGTAATCAGGAAAAAGCCACTGATGACAGAGAGTGTGTGCGTCATTACGCTGTTTAAGCCAATCCACATAAAGAGTGGATTGAATAGATGTGCTACAGCAGGTTCGCCGATCCACCCTAAAACAAGAGCAGTAACTGTAATACCAAGCTGTGTCGTTGAAAGATAAGCGTTAAGGTCATTAATGATTTTTTTAGATAGCGCTGCCCTCTTATTCCCCTGCTTAATCAGTTCATCCAATCGAGTAGAGCGGATCTTTACGATCGCAAATTCTGCTGCAACGAAAAAAGCTGTTAATAATATTAATAACACAACGATTGCTATACCAAAGGTATCGTCCAAATGAGTCCTGAGCATTGAGTTCAATACTCAGGTGTCACCTCCAAATGTGTAATAGAGTGATACATATCTATTATACACAAATGTAAACGTATTTTGAATTATGGGGCTAGAAGATGATAAAGGCTCACACTTTAGGCATGATAATATAAAGCGAAAAGAAAAATGCCCGACGGATGATGAGATCCGACCGGACATTTTCACATTTAGTTAACGTAATCAACATACAAAAGTAGCGCCAACGATAATTAACAGGATGAACAAAACAACGATCAGCGCGAAAGAGCTACAGCAGGAAAAGCCACCTACCGGATAAGATGGATAGCCGCCGCAGCCGCAGCCTTCACTTGCACCACCGTATGGAGCATTTGACGGATATCCGCCGAAACCAAAGTTGCCCATTCAAGTCACTCCTTTATCACGAGATATGATATTCTATGTTGCCTAAAGACAATTGGCGATGAATAAAACGCCCAATCCTCACAGCCATGCGTTCGCCTCAAGCAATTGACTTGATTGAGAGGGGGTACGTCTTTAACATAATCTACTTGACAACAGCTCATAATTCACCCACCCTTGGGATAGAGAATATGACTTGGAGGATGTAAAAATGGGGAAAATGGATGAACAAATTATTGTGATAAAGAGAGCCGACCTTTTTGGACAAGGATTGGAGGATTTGACTTTTCAGGGAACGGAGCTGGTAAGAAATCATATTACAGCGCTGGAAAACAGAATGGCAGAACATTATACAGTCATGCGGCGAGGAGATGCCGAAGAAAATACGGCTTATAAACAACCCATTCCCTATGCAGTGCTCAAAAAAGATGGCAAGTACTTTACATACAAGCGTTTGGGTGGCGGCGGTGAAGAACGCCTCTATGGAAAGCTCTCAATTGGTGTTGGGGGCCATATGAATGAGGTAAAAGAAGCAGGAAATTTTAAACAGGTACTTTCGAACAATCTGAACAGGGAAATAAACGAAGAATTAATTATAAGGTATGCGGACGCTGCTGAGATCCGGACCATTGGCTTAATTAATGATGATCAGTCAGATGTTGGACAAGTGCACATCGGTGTTTTAGTTACCATTGACTTACCTGAAAACGCTGAGGTTGCTGTACGAGAAGAAGATAAGCTGGAGGGCAGCTGGATGTCCTTGACTGAACTACGTGAACATGAGGTTTATGAACGTATGGAAAGCTGGTCTGCATTAGCCATTGATGCGCTTTCGCAGCGGTAAATGATTGTAGGAAGCGAGTCCTTATGAAAAGATTTTCATTTTGCACTTGCTTTATAACCGCTACGGTATACTACATTTAATGAACGAAGCTGGGATTTATTGAAATCCCGGATTTTGTATTCTGATTGAGAAAGATGGCGGATGTTTTATGAACGGAGAAACGCTGCTTGGTGTTGTCGTTCCTTGTTACAATGAGGAAGCTGTTTTGCCGGAGACGTTCAAAGAACTTACTGAAGTGCTTGACCGGCTGATTAATGAAGGAAAGATTAATCGGAACAGTTTTATCCTTTTTGTCGATGACGGCAGTGCAGACAAAACGTGGGCAATGATCGATCATCGTGCAGAGGTCGACCCTTTGGTCAAGGGATTAAAGTTGAGCAGAAATTTTGGTCATCAAAGCGCATTGATTGCTGGAATGGAATCTGTGAGCACTTGTACAGACTGTTTGATTTCTATTGACGCAGATCTTCAGGATGATGTTCATGCTATTTCTGAGTTTGTTGATAAGTTCCACGAGGGCTGCGATATCGTTTACGGAGTGAGAAAGCGGCGGGATCAGGATACCTTTTTTAAGAAGAATACCGCGCTGGCTTTTTACAAACTCATGGCCAAGATGGGTGTTAATCTAGTTCCCAATCACGCGGATTTCAGATTACTAAGCCGAAGAGCGGTATTAGAATTGATGAACTATCGCGAAGAAAACATATTCCTTCGCGGCATTATTCCTCTACTCGGTTTTAAATCAGCCAAAGTGTATTACGATCGGCAGAAACGATACGCAGGAGAATCGAAATATCCTCTTAAGAAAATGATTGCTTTTGCGGTGGATGGCATAACATCTTTCAGTATTGCGCCGATCAAGCTGGTCATGAGCCTTGGCTTTTTTCTTGTACTCGTTGGTTGCGGAATCGCGGTTTACGCATTTCTAGTCTGGTTACTGGATCATACAATCAGCGGCTGGACTTCATTGATATTGTCAATCTGGCTGATTGGCGGCATGCAGCTAATCGCAATTGGTGTTATTGGGGAATACATCGGAAAAATATTTAAGGAAACAAAGAAAAGGCCAAGATTCACGATTGAGGAAGATACACGTGAAGTGAATTTTGCGGAAAAGGAAATTTATAAACATGAGTGATCAAGGTCAATCAAAAATTATTGAAGAACAGCGGGCAGCTAAAGGAAACAAATGGCAATGGATGAAACAAGCCATCCTTTTCGGATTCGTCGGGGTAAGTAATACCGCGGTCGATTTTGCCGTTTTTTTTCTGCTGACCCATTACTTCTTTATTTTTTACGCAGTAGCGCAAGTGTTGTCGTATGCTGCCGGTATGCTAAATAGTTATATATGGAATTCAAAAGTCACGTTTGCAGCATCAAAGCGATCAGGATCGAGAGTCATTCGATTTGTAATACTAAATGTTGCAGTGTTGGGCATTACATTGCTTGCTATGCACAGCCTGCTTTTTTTGCCGCTGTACTTAAATAAGCTTATCAGCACACTGATCGGATTATGCTTCAACTTTGTCTTAAGCAAATTATGGGTTTTTAAAGCCTAGTGTATTAAACTCATGTTTTTTGAAATAACATGTGGAACCAATTTAACACAGTCCAAACCTTGTAATAATTGAAAAAAGCAACAAAATTATATATGTTCCAAAACGTTAAAATGTGGTGTTGTCATTGACAATTGAAGGCGCAAAATGTAGAATGCATGTATTCATGCGTACATTTGGACTCGCATCGTATTGGAATAATAATTAATCGGGTGTTTGACTTATAGAGTCTGTTCGAAAAGGAGGACAAAAAGGGCCAAGAAGATCAAGAAAACGCAGCTTTGAGCACCGGAGCGTATGTAAAGAATACGTGAGGAGTGGAAAAGCAAGTTGACGCAGAGATTCGCAGGCAATTTTTCCCGGACTTTTCGAACATCATCTTATAGCATTTCATTTGCGTCACTAATTTGAGAAGCAATGTTGGGGCAGAATATACGCACTGTTGAACGTGAGCTCCTGTTGACTTTAACACGTGAATGAACAATGTGATATTAAGGAGAGCGGATTGAAATGAAAAGAGTATTAACTTACGGAACCTTCGACCTGTTGCACTATGGGCATATTAATTTGTTAAGACGCGCAAAGGAGCTTGGGGATTATTTGGTCGTCGGCCTCTCAACGGATGAATTTAACGCAATTAAACATAAGGAAGCGTACCACAGTTACGAGAACCGGAAACTGATCCTTGAAGCCATCCGTTATGTTGATGAAGTGATTCCTGAAAAAGATTGGGATCAGAAAATTTCTGATGTGAAGGAAAATAATATTGATATCTTCGTCATGGGCGATGACTGGAAAGGAAAGTTTGACTTTCTGAATGATTATTGCGAAGTTGTATATCTACCACGTACGGTCGGTATTTCTACAACCAAGATTAAGCATGATCTTTTTTCGGTTAACAATGGCTAAAGAATTCCTGATTGACTGCTATCTTTTTCTATTTAAAATCATCTTTTTGATTTGCAAACGTTTCAAACTGCAGAACAAAATTGTCTTTGTCTGTTCTTACACAGATAATATTCAATTCGTATATAACGAATTGATTCACCGACAATTGGATGGAACAGACATCGTCTTTCTCTGTCGCGGGAAAGCTGCAGCCGGCCATTTCGCAAAAACTGGGAGTTGCGTCGTTCCATTTGAAACGGGAGACGTCGTTGCATTGCTGCGGTCTGCTTATCATTTGGCAACAGCGAAAATTATTGTCGTTGATAATTATTTCGGCTTTTTATCTGTTGCGACTTTTAAAAAGAATGTGCAGTGCATTCAGCTCTGGCATGCGTGCGGAGCTTTTAAGACATTTGGTTATAATGATCATTCGGTTGCTTACCGAACCAAACGAGCACGGAAGCGTTTTGCTGCTGTATATCAGCACTTCAATAAGATCGTTGTCGGTTCGGATGCGATGAAGGAAATTTTCAAGCAATCATTCGGTTTAGATGAGACCCATTTTATTCATTTGGGTGTTCCGAGAACCGATCTTTTTTTTGATTTGGCTAAGCGAAACGAGATCAGTAAGAATCTACAACGATACTGTCACGGCAAGAAAATCATATTATATGCACCGACCTTCCGAGATAAGCCAATAAAAGATGGGAGCCTTGGCCTCGACCTGAAAATGATGGAACAAGCCTTGAGTAATGATTATGTGTTGCTGTTGCGTCTTCATCCTGCAGAAAAAGGGATGGTAGACCTCAGCGGACAAAATCCGCAATTTGTGATCGACGGCTCTAACTGGTCAAGCGTCAATGAATTATTGTTGGCCACAGATCTTTTGATTACTGATTACTCATCAATCCCATTCGAATTTTCGCTGTTAGAAAGACCGATGATTTTTTTTCCATATGATTTGAAAGAATATGAAAAAAGCAGAGGATTATGGGGAAATTATAAACAAATGGTTCCAGGTCCGATCGCATATTCCACTGAATCATTAATTGAATTAATCAAGCATCATGTGTTTGATTTAAGTGAGATCACTGACTTTTCCAATACGTGGAATCATTATTCGACAGGGGCGTCCAGCAGCCATGTGGCCGATTATTTAGAAGAGTGTTTAAAGCAGTCTTCTGAACAAATAGAAGGACATCAATTTTATTTAGCCAGGAGGAGCGGGAGAAATGATCAGTGAGCAAGCTGAGAAATATATAAAAAAATTAATAAAACCGCGGATAACACATTTTGAAGCAAGTCCGGGGCAATGGAGTATTTCTATTCGCTTTAACCCGGAAATAGATGAACAGTACATAAAACGGATTGAATTATTTGTTTGTGACCGTTTCGGCGATGCAACCTTTCATTTTCCTATCGATACTGTGACCAAAGATGATGATGAGTTTTGGGTGGCAAAGGTACTGGTTCAGCTCTCATCCGTTCAGCAACACTTTTTTAACAGAGAATTTTGGAACTTTTTCGTATCGGTTCCTGTAGATCAGTCATTGCTCAATCAGGTATATGCCGAACTTGACGTGGATCAAATAGATGAAGCCGAAAAAGTTAGTGACCTTGGGGTGAATGCCGAGGTGGAATCGTGCAAGCTGAATATTCGTCTGCGTGCAGTAAAACCGTTGCAACCCCTTGATTTATTTAGCCTGTATGACGAAGAAAAAGATAAAATGCTCGTTCCTTTTTATACAAAGAAAAAAGCTCTGTCACTGCGTGTTGAAGAAGTTCATGTCATGGCAAGAATTGACCATGCCGCCATCAGCAGGCACTTCATGCTCAATCTTGAAGGCCATGTGGTTTTCCCAATTGCCGATGTGTTGTCAAAACCCGATGTCCAGAAAAAATTAATGCTTGTTAATAGTGATGAAGAAGTTATTGCGGAGTGGCGCGCTGAAAATATAGAACGGCCTGATTTGACAGAGGCGGCTCAATCGCTTGGCAGAAATTACGATTGGGCAGGATTCTCGCTTGCTATTGATTTAAAACCGATTGCTTCTCAATTTTCGGATGTATCCGAGCCGACTTACCTTTATTTCCGCGTAGAACTGACACATAATAAAAATGGTATGCTTTTCTCTGAACGTCCGGTAAGAATTCTTGCACGTCAAAAGGTGATTACAGGTCGTCATATTATCAAAATGGATGGCTTGAAAAAGAGCTTGACTGTTAAAAGAAATCGAAATAACAGTCTTGCATTCCGGATTGCGCCGTACACACTGGCAGATGCTGCAAAAGGCAA
The DNA here is from genome assembly GCF_000497245.1 of Sporolactobacillus laevolacticus DSM 442. Taxonomy (GTDB): domain Bacteria; phylum Bacillota; class Bacilli; order Bacillales; family Sporolactobacillaceae; genus Sporolactobacillus; species Sporolactobacillus laevolacticus. The sequence goes on along the minus strand of NZ_AWTC01000002.1, from coordinate 252,497 downwards.
GGTGAGGCGCGGTTTAAATCGAGTGAAAAAAAGCAAAGCTTTTACAGCTGTGTATCATCGTACCTTTCAATTGCTGTCTCATCTGCCGGTGAAACAGAATCTTGTGATGTTTGAAAGCTTTTTCGGTCGTCAGTACAGTTGCAATCCACGTGCCATCTATGAGTACATGCGAGATCATTATCCAGAATACCAGTTGGTCTGGAGCGCAAATGGTAATTACACAGAGCTGTTTGAACAGCATCAACTGCCTTATGTCAAGCGTTTTTCCTTGAAGTGGTTAATGCTGATGACACGCGCAAATTATTGGGTGACAAATGTTCGTCTTCCACTTTGGATGTCTAAACCGAAACATACAGTGTATCTTCAGACCTGGCATGGCACGCCGTTAAAGAGGCTTGCACTTGATATGGAAGAGGTACATATGCCTGGGACCAATACAGAGAAATATAAAAGAAATTTTCTCGCTGAGTCATCCAGATGGGACTATCTCATTTCTCCAAACGCTTACTCGTCGGAAATTTTCTCGCGCGCCTTTGGTTTTGAAAATACAATGATTGAATCAGGGTACCCACGTAACGACTTTTTGTACCAGAAAAATAATCGAGAAACGATTGATACGATTAAGGATCGTTGTGGACTCCCAAGGGATAAAAAAGTAATTCTGTATGCGCCGACTTGGCGTGACAACCAGTTTTATGGTAAAGGACGCTACCGTTTTGAATTAGATCTTGATCTTCAACGTATGAAGGAGAATCTGGGTAAGGACTACATCATAATCATGAGGATGCATTATCTTATTGCAGATCAGCTGGATTTGTCTGAATATGATGGATTTGCTTATGATTTCTCTCACTACGAAGATATCAGTGAACTGTATATGATTTCTGACCTTTTAATAACAGATTATTCTTCAGTCTTCTTTGACTTTGCAAATTTGAAACGTCCGATGGTTTTCTTCACTTATGACATTGAGGATTACCGTGATCATTTGCGCGGATTTTATTTTGAATTTGAGCAGAAAGCTCCAGGTCCGCTTGTAACAACAACCGAAGGGGTTATTCAGGCAATACATGATATAGAAGCCTCGGGCTTCGCTGTCTCTGATCGTTTTGATGCATTCTTTGAAAAATTTTGTTCGCTTGAGAGCGGCCATTCGTCGGAGAAAGTGGTCAAAACTGTTTTTAAATAAAGTGTTTATTCTGTTGATTATCCAATCATTGTTCCGTCTCATGATGGGTAAACATTTAATTAGCATAATATGAATTGGCTCCGGCTTTGTAAAGCTGGGGTATTTTTTTGCTGTTATTTTTTCTCTATTCAGAATTAGTCGGTAAATCGTCATAAAGTTCCGTTATAATCTGGTGAAAATGCGCTTACATTTTCTGAAAAAGTGGTATAGTATAAGTGTAAGGGTTGATTAGTTTACGAGCATGGGAAGGTTGGTGGTGACTATGTATAAAATTTTAGTTCCGGTTGATGGTTCTGAGCCTGCATCACGCGCAGTGCAAGAAGCGGTTTCGATTGCTTCGGGTAAGAAAGATGCCGAAATCACTTTGATTTATGTCAGTCCTTCTCCAGTTTATTTTCCCTTCTATTCAATGGTTGGCCCGTCACTTGACGCGGACGTCAAAGAAATAGAAGAAAAAGAAGGCAATCAGATGCTGGATGATATCATTGAAAAAGCATCTAAAAATACAAAGGTGACGTTCCGTAAGAAACATTTGTATGGCATTGCAGCGCAAGAAATTTGCGATTACGCGAATGACACAAAAAAAGATTTGATTATCATGGGAAACAGAGGCATGGGGGCTTTTGGACAAGTAATTTTAGGAAGTGTCAGCAATAAAGTACTTCATTTGGCTCAATGCCCTGTCATGATTGTGAAATAATTTATACAGTGAAGAACCTTTGCAAAGCATAAACTTTGCAAAGGTTTTTTTTACTTTATACTTGAAAGTCAAAGAAGGTCAGACTATAATAAAACCATAAGGTCAAATAAGGTCAAAAAAATACAATGGATCGGATCCAAACTTGACACTAAATTCAACCTGGAGGAGGTTTGATCTTATGCTTTGTGATGAATGTAAACTGAACCAAGCGGTTGTGGAAATGAATGTCATTGTGAATGGACAGCAAAAGCATCTCCATCTCTGTGAGGAGTGTTATTCGAAAATGAAAAATAATTTTAATATGCCTTCATTTTTTCAAAACAGCGGATCACCATTTGATGATTTGTTCAAAAGTCTGATTCAGCCTTCAATGGCATCTAGCGAAAATAGAGCACAAGAAAACGGTATGAACTTTGACGGAATGCACGGAAAAGCTGCTGGTGGCGGTGGAGGCGGACGTCGCGGAGGATTTCTAGATCAAGTCGGACGAAATCTGACAGAAGCAGCGCGCCAGGGAAAAATCGATCCGGTTATTGGTCGTGAACGTGAAGTCCAATTGGTAGTTGAAACGCTGAATCGCAGAAATAAAAACAATCCGGTATTGATTGGTGAACCAGGTGTTGGTAAAACAGCAATAGCTGAAGGCCTCGCTCTAAAGATCATTGAGGGAAAAGTACCTGCGAAGCTTGCGAATAAAGAGATCTATCTAATCGATGTTTCATCTCTTGTCGCCGGCACAGGCATCAGAGGGCAGTTTGAACAGCGTATGAAACAACTGATGACCGAACTAGAGAAGCGGAAAAATGTGATTGTCTTTATTGATGAGGTGCATTTGCTTGTCGGCGCAGGATCTGCAGAAGGCGGATCGATGGATGCAGGCAACATTTTAAAACCTGCGCTTGCGCGTGGTGAATTGCAAATCATTGGTGCTACAACATTAAATGAATACCGCAAAATTGAAAAAGACGCTGCGCTTGAGCGTCGTTTCCAGCCTATCATTGTCAATGAGCCAACACAAGAACAAGCGGTTCAGATTTTGAAGGGTATTCAATCAAAATATGAGAAATATCACCATGTCCGTTATACTGATGAAGCGATTCAAGCTTGTGTGGCGCTTTCCGCACGCTATATTCAGGACCGCTTCTTGCCGGATAAGGCTATTGATTTGATGGATGAATCCGGATCAAAAGTTAACTTGAATTTAACGCCAGTAGATACTGAAAGCGTAAAAAAGAAAATTGATGAGATTGCAGCGGCAAAAGCGGAAGCAACAAAAAATGAGCAATTCGAGACAGCTGCTCGGCTTCGAGATCAGGAACATGCTTATCAGAAACAGCTGGAACAGTTGGAGAAAATCAAAGCAAATGGTTCTGAAATGCCGGTGACTGGCAAGGAAGCCGTTGTTGATGCAGAATTGATTCAGCAAATTGTTGAGACACGTACGGGCATTCCGGTACGAAAATTACAGGCTGACGAGCAGAATAAGATGCGCAACCTGGCCGATCGTCTGAATGCGAAAGTTATTGGGCAGCAAGAAGCGGTTGAAAAAGTATCTCGGGCGATTCGACGCAATCGCACCGGCTTTCGTAAAACGACCAGACCAATTGGTTCATTCCTGTTTGTTGGGCCGACAGGTGTTGGAAAGACAGAACTTGCTAAAACGCTCGCCGAAGAAATGTTTGGGGACCGTGAATCAATGATTCGCCTCGATATGAGTGAATATATGGAGAAACATTCGGTGTCTCGTTTGATCGGTGCGCCCCCTGGCTATGTTGGCCATGACGAAGCCGGCCAGCTAACTGAAAAAGTACGCCGCAAACCGTATAGTATTATTTTGCTGGACGAAATTGAAAAAGCACATCCGGATGTCATGCATCTGTTCTTGCAGATTCTGGATGACGGTCGCCTAACCGACAGTCAGGGACGTACGGTAAGCTTTAAGGATACGGTTATTATTATGACGAGTAATGCAGGGATCAAAAACAGATCGGCTACGGTCGGCTTTGGATCAACGAGCAGCCGTGAAGATATGATCAAACAGCTTGAAGAATACTTCCAGCCCGAATTCCTAAACCGATTGGATTCGATTGTCAAATTCAGCGCACTGAGAAAAGAGGATCTGCTCTCTATAGTTGATCTGATGCTTGACGATATCAGCACCGCTGCAGGCGAACAGGGAATCGAATTGAGCGTGACTGATGCCGCGAAAAAGAAATTGGCTGAACTGGGATACAATCCTGAATTTGGCGCACGCCCGCTGCGCCGTGTACTTGAGGAAAAGGTAGAAGATAAAATTTCTGATCTGCTTCTTGATCACAGCACGGCGAAAAAAATGACGGTTGATGAAAACAACGGGACGATCATGGTTACTGCCGAATGAAATGATGTGGAGGAAAAGTGCTTGTGGTTAGCAATGCCACAGGTGCTTTTTTTGTTTGACAGAAACTGAAAAAAGTGGCAAAATGGCAATACACTATATAGCGACAAGCGATGATGGGATTAAGTAGCGGTCGAATTTGCTTTTCAGAGAGCAGGCGGTTGGTGAGAGCCTTGCAGCTAACGGCGCAGCGAATTACCTCCCTGAGCATCTTCTGTGAACGATTAGTAGCGGGAGACGGCTGCAGCCGTTAACTTTAATTAAGTGACTGTTTCTATAAGAGTTTATTCGAAAAGGTGACTTTTCAAACAACCTCTATGAAAAGCAGTCGACAAGGATGGTACCGTGCGATAAGCGCTCCTTTTTAGGGGCGCTTTTTTATTTTCCAGGTTATCAAACTGGTACCCCTGAGCATGACAAAAATGAAAAATTGATTGGAAGGTGTGTTTAAGTAATGGATATTATTGATGATTTAAAATACCGCGGCCTGATTAATCAGGTTTCGGATGAAGAGGCGCTTCGGGAAGCGCTTAAAAAACCAATGGCGTTTTACTGTGGATTCGATCCGACAGCAAACAGCCTCCATGCTGGCAATTTGCTTGTTATCGTGATCATGATGCGCTTACAAAAAGCAGGGCATCATCCAATTGCTGTTGTCGGTGGCGGAACGGGCATGATTGGTGACCCGAGCGGCCGATCAACTGAACGTCAACTGAATACCAAGGATATTGTAGACAACTATGCAGAAAGTCTCAAACAACAGTTGGATCGTTTCCTTCAATTTGACAATGGAAACGCGACCTTTGTAAATAATGCCGAATGGCTGAATTCACTAACTGCAATTGAGTTTTTGCGTGATGTCGGCAAGTACTTTACGCTTAATTACATGCTTTCCAAAGATTCCGTACAAACGCGGCTTGAAGCGGGTATTTCGTTCACCGAATTTTCCTACATGCTCCTGCAATCTTTCGATTTTCTGAATCTGTATGAGAAGAATAATTGCCGGATGCAGGTTGGCGGCAGTGACCAATGGGGAAATATCACAGCGGGTTTGGAATTGATTCGCAAGCGTGGTCATGAAGACCAAGCGTTCGCAATGACTTTCCCTCTGATTACAAAAAGTGACGGTACGAAATTCGGCAAGTCAATGGGTGGGGCGATCTGGCTTGATCCGGAGAGAACAACACCTTATGAATGGTACCAGTTCTGGTTCAACGCATCAGATGATGATGTCGTGAATTTCTTGAAATATTTCACATTCCTGACCAAAGATGAAATTGAAGCTCTGGCAATAGAAGTAGCGGAGCATCCAGAAGAACGCAAGGCACAAAAAACACTCGCCCGCGAAATGACGATACTCGTGCACGGTGAACAGGCGCTTAAACAGGCAGAGCATATCTCACAGGCATTATTCAGTGGGGATGTCGCACAGTTAAGTGGAGAGGAAATCCGTCAGGGATTTAAGGATGTACCGACATTTAATGCACCATCAAAAGAGTCGAAAAAGTTGCTTGAGCTGCTCGTTGAAGCTGGGGTTGCATCCTCTAAACGACAAGCGCGTGAAGATATTGCTAATGGCGCGATTTATGTCAATGGGGCGCGTCGTACTGATTTAAATGATATTTTGACAGATGAAGACCGTATTGACGATGAGTACACGATCGTTCGTCGCGGAAAAAAGAAATACACATTGATCCAATTTTGAACGTGATTTTTTATGTATCACATTGACCTTAATGTGCAGAATAAATCTGAAAATGACACGATGTTGTTTTGCTGCGTGGTATACTAAATTTAGTGAATGCAAATTAGAAAAAATTGGTTTGCATAATAACTAAATCGACAAAATTTTAAGGTAAGCCATTAAGGGAGGTCTTGAACAATGGGTGCAGATAACAAAAAATGTTCATGCAGCGGGATCAGTGGCAAAGAACTGGTTGTGGGCGGAATCATTGGCGGGGTAGTCGGTGCTTTTGTTGCTTTACTTTTTGCGCCAAAATCAGGAGAAGAAATACGTAAAGATCTTTCTGTGAAAGAATGCGTGGATAATGGCGTGGACAAGGTCAAGCAAGTAGTCGCAAATTTGTTAAATAAAGATAGTGAACCTTATAGCTGAATGAAAAGAGTTAAGGTGTAAGAGCTTTTCGCACAGGATAAATCCCTAACTGTGCGGAGAGCTTTTTTATTGCCTTCTTAACCTTTTTTATTTTATATCCAGATATCAAACGCTATATGTGGCTTTAGAAGGCAATTCTAGACAGTTTAATTGTCCGCCGAACACGCAGCCGCCATCAATGCCAATGATATTGTTGTCTCCGAAAAATATGGCACTTGATTCATGAAGATTCATGGTTGGTGTATGTCCAAAGATAACGGTTTTTTCACCATGATAGCCCTCGAAGAATGGTGTACGAATCCATAGAAAGGTTTCTGGATCGGTTTCGTCAATTTTTTTCTCTGGATCAATACCTGCATGAACAAAAAAATAATGCTCTGTTTCGACATACATATTTAATTGTTGAATCCAATTCAAGTCATCCTGAAGCTCATCCGGAAGGGTTAATGATCCTTCCTTCAGTTCTTTATAGACGTTTTCAATCGATAAGCCATAGCTCGACAAGGTTTGTGCCCCACCATTGGCAGCCCAATGGGAAAGTGCCTGAAGACTTTTGCCAATCAATGCTTTCTCCATCATATCCTCATGATTTCCTTTAAGCGTGATGGCACCTTTACTTTCAAGTTCGCGTGCCTTTTGCACGACTGCTTTGGGATTTTGTCCTCGATCTACATAATCACCTAATAAAAAAAGAAGATCTTCTTCCATATTAAAATTTATTTTCTCCAGTAGCGCATTAAATGCGTCAATCTGGCCATGCATATCACTGATCACGAGTAAGCGTTTGACTGTCTGCAAATAAATAACCTCTCTTTCTATAAGAGGATGTTCAAAAAGTCCGGGAAAAGACGAGAAGGATCTTCTGCTAATAACGTGCACGTCCTGTGCGCAACGCAGAAGTCACCACATCCTGTGGAAGTTCTGTGTCAACTTGTTTCTACGCTCCTCACGTATTAGAGGAGATCTTCGACTAATGACACTCACGTCCTGTGAGTAACGTCGAAGTCATCACATCCTGTGAAAGTACGCTCTGGTGCTCGAAACTGCGTTTCCTTGATCTTCGACGCCCAGGACGGGCTAGTGTCAGGCATGCCACAGGACGTGGTGGTTTGCCTGACCTCGGCCCTTTTTGTCCTCCTTTTTGAACAGACTCTATAACTATCATAGACAAGTTGCACTCTATTATGCAACCATTGATAGGTTTAAAAAAATAAGTACAATCATTCAAGAGAACCCAAAGGAATTATAGACGAAAAAAAGCCCCGTGAAGGGCTTTTTTTCGTTTACTTACTCGTCTTACTCGTTTTCCCATAATTAGAATCTGGCAAAATCTTTTGATCTGTATTGTAATTGATCTTTGATATATCAGGTGGAACAAAGGCCTTGGGTTGATAAAAACGAAGCAAGTCTCCATAGATAACCTTATCAGAGTAATCAAGCATTTTCTTTGCAAGAGCTTCGTAAGGCTTTCCAAGCGATGCATCTGTTTTGTTACCGGTGCTATTGTCATACACTACGCCGCCAATAATGGAGTACTTGTTCGTGATTAAGTCGCCGTTACGAAACGGGATAATTTGCCGATGCTGCTTAGAGAATAAATCTGTTCCGAATTGAATGTAGTTTTTTGTATTGATTCCCAGCAGACTCATTAATGTTGGGCGCACATCTACCTCACCGCCATATGTGGAAACAGTACCACCAGCAATTTTTGGAATGTGAATGAACAATGGTACTCGTTGAAGTTGTGCATTATCAAAAGGCGTGATTTGATCCTTGCCAAGAACTTTAGCCATGGCGTCATTATGATTCTCAGAGAGGCCGTAGTGATCGCCATACATAATCACAATTGTTTTGTCGAAAAGACCGGCTTTCTTCAGATCTGAGAAGAACTGTTCAATCGCTTGATCCATATAATTTGCTGATTGAAAATAGTTGTTCACAACGTTGTCGCCAAAATTACCTGGTTGAAAGGTTGTATCTTCTTTGTCCATCCCAAACGGAAAATGGTTGGATAGCAGAATCAATTTGCTATAGAACGGTTGCTTTAAGTTCGTTAGGTAAGGCATCGTTTCTTTAAGGAACGGCTTGTCTTTCATTCCGTAGTTCTTTGTGTTTTCTGCACTCATATCGTAATACTTTGAGTCAAAGAAACGTTCATAACCAAGTGACTTATACATCTGGTCGCGATTCCAGAACGATTTAACATTTCCATGAAATGCAGCTGTTTCATATCCGCGTTGATTCATTATTGCTGGAGCTGCCTGATATGTGTTAAATCCCTTCATCTGAAATACAGGACCTTGAGAAAGCGGGAAAAGTGAATTTTCCATCATAAATTCTGCATCGGATGTCTTCCCAGATCCTGTCTGATGGAAGAAATTTTTAAAGTAAGTGGTATTATCGGCGCCTGTCGTCAGTTTATTAAGAAATGGCGTCACCTCTGTGCCATCAGGCATTTTATAGTTAATAATAAAACTCTGCAGGGATTCAAGTGATATATAGATCACGTTCATGCCCTTGCCTTTGGCGTAATATTTTGGGTTAGGTTCGGCAAAATTTGACTTTGTGAAGTTCTGAATATCATTAATATCGCTGCTGTCAGCCATCGCCCGCTGAGCGTTGGAGCGAGCGTTCTGTATCGTATCGTAGATGGCGAAGTTATACGCGCCTAAATACTTAACAATATAATTTCGGTCAAAAGTTCGGCTAAGCAATTCCGGTCGATCAGTCTCAGCCAAACTTAGATTGACAATGAAGATCATGATGGCAGAAACAAACACCGTAAAAATAGTGCGAATGTTCCAGCGTTCAGCAACCGGTTTTACAACTTTAAAGACGACAAGTCCAAAAACGATCAATGTATCAGCAAAGAATAAAAAGTCGTAAACTTTCATGAGTGAGAGGACACTGCCGCCTAAATCGCCGGCGTTTCCTGTTGACTGGGTCATTGTCGAGAAGGTAATGAAGTCATTGAAAAAGCGGTAGTAAACGACATTTGCATATAGCCAGAATGAAAGGATGAAGTTAATGAAAATCAGTAAAGACTGCTGCAATCGTCCTTTAAAGATAACGGCAATCCCAAGAAATAAAAGCGCAGAGCTCAGCGGGTTGACAAACAGCAGGAACTGCTGCATCTTGTCATTTACGCCGAGGCTGAATTGAGTCAAATAAACGAAGTAGGTCTTAAGCCAGAATAGGACGACTGTGAGCAAAAATAGCGCATATTTTTTGTTAAGAAAACGATGCCCCACAGTTAATAGGTGCTTCAAGTTTGTTCAACCTCCTGGAATCAAACGAAAATTGATCGTATAAGGTTATTAATTTCTGCATAATCAAGTGTGTACATAAAAAACCTAAATTATATCATAATGGATTAGATACCGTCATGTAAAAATTGTGTAAAAAAATAGACATCCGAAAACCTTCAATAATTCTATATCTTTTCACTCAAAAGTCAAGCCGGATATGCATTTTAAAAAAATAGCTGATTACGAATAAACGGCAAATTGCCTGTTATGTAAAGAATTGCACATATATTATAGGAAAGAAGTGGAATATATTTTGTTGTTAAAAACGCTATCTCACGAATTATATTTTACCTGATTTAGAATGACTGATTATGATCCATCTTTTAGCAAAACAAAAAAGAAAAGCGACCATATCGGCTGCTTTTTATGAGGTTTTCTATCAGTTCGATTTGCAAGTCTCAACGCACTTCGCGGAGCCGTTTCAATTTTTGTTCATTTTTGCCCACATTTTTAAGCAGCGAAGGATATCTGAAGAGGAGCATACTGTAACGACCAAGAAGAAATCCTGCGATAAAAATAAAATAAATAATGAAGCTAGAGGATCCATTCAAAGATGGTGTCAGTGATAAATAATAAATTGAAATAAATTTTAATGAGAAACGAATCGGGATCGACAGAAACCAGATGAGAACCGACATAATGGAACCCGCTAGATACCATGCGCCGTCGCGATGTAACAGCGGGGTGAAGCGTCCTTGGAGCAAGCCTAATCCAAATGAGAAGCAGAGAGTGGCGATCATCATGAACCAATCAATGAATGGCAGGACGGGCATGGTGGAAAGCGCGACGCCTGCACATATTAAAAGAGCAAGAGGCTGTCGATATAATTTGCCGGTTAAAGGTTTTTCTCTAAGCTGATTAATAAAAACAGCAATCAGCAGGACTGAACCCATGACTAGAAACATAGAAATCACCTCGCTCATTTTTTTCACTATAAGGAAAGCATCAGTTCTCAGCGGATGATGTAAGTGGTCGGATACAATACTGGAGTTTCTACACTGGCCGCTTGTCGAAGCCAAGCTTTCTAATACTCTGTTAGTGTATGTCTCGTTTGAATTGTCCTATTCCGCTGTTTCATTGACGAAATTAAGTAATTAACTTAAAGATTTATTTAAATTACAAAATGATTACAAAGGATAAAAGTTGGTATTCGTGTGAAATCGAGCTAATGTTACATTTATATTTCAATAAGACATATAAGCTTAATATCAGTTACGAAAGGCACGGTGCTATAATTAAAAAGTCGATAAAGATAAAAATTAGTAGATTACTTATAGAATGTTAAATAGAAAAACAGTGAAAAAAAGAGAATGATTGTTTTGGGGAGGAACTAGGCCGATCATGAAAATGAATAAGAAAAACGCGACCGTGACACTGGCACTGACGTTCGGACTGACATATACTTCTGTAGCACCTTCGGTTACATATGCATCACCATCATTGAGCAATCTTAATAAAGAAACAGCTGCCCAAAGGTCGTTGAAAGCACAACTAACTCAACAGCAACAAGCTATCCAAGACGAACTGACAAGCATGAATAAAAAACAGTTGCAATTGACTGGCAAAATTAGTGACGGGCAGGCTGAGATCAATCAAACAAATGATAAGATCAACGCTTTGAAAGCAGAAGTTTCGGATATCGAACAGCGTATTGAGAAGCGCAAGGCAATACTAAATGATCGCTTGGTTTCTATTTACAAGAACGGCGGATCAGTAAATTATCTGGACGTGTTACTTGGTTCTAAGAACTTTGGCGATTTTATTGACCGTACATTCGCATTGACAACAATTACGAATCAGGATCAGAAAATCATTACCGATCAAAAAAATGACCAACTGGCAGTTAAAGAAAAGAAAGCAAGTGTCGAAAGTAAACAGGCAGCTAATGTTGCTCGTCTCGAAAATTTGAAGAAGACGTTATCTGAAGTCGTTGCACTTCAAGAAAAGAAGAAAATAGCCGCAGATGCACTAAAGACTAAACAAGACAGTGTTTCACAACGGTTAGTTGCTTTGACTAATGCCGCAGATGATCTCAAGCGTGCTTCGATCAAGCCGGTTTCTTTCTCCCCATCTGACGCTTCAAATAATAATCCAAGCAACTCGAACGATTCAAGCAACTCAGGCAACTCAAGCAGCTCCAATAATTCGGGTACTAGTGATTTTGGTCAGACGCAGCCAGTTGGGCTATCTGCGTCAGTCGCAACTGGTGGAGTATCAGGTATCCTTGGGTATGGCAATCGTTTTATTGGACGTTCAACCTACGTGTTTGGGGCATCCAATCCATCTACAGGACAGTTTGACTGCTCAGGTTTTGTCCACGCCGCATTCGCCGCAAACGGAATTGGTGTAGGACGTAGCACAGACGCTTTGGTTAGCCAAGGCAGTGCCGTCAGCTTCGGCTCCGCACAACCTGGTGATCTCGTATTCTTTGATACATATAAAACAAATGGACATGTTGGCATCTATCTTGGAGGCGGACGCTTTATCGGATCACAAAGCAGTACAGGGGTTGCTGTAGTCAGCATGGACAACCCTTACTGGAAATCGCACTTCCGTGGCGTTGTTCGACGAATTCTTAACTGATTGACTTTAAACAAAATAAAAGATTACTCAAAACACGGGCTAAACTGCTCGTGTTTTTTTGTGTTACATTATTTCAACCTTCTAAAAGTGAACGGCTATTGAGCAGTGAGGAGGATGCATGTTGTCGAGCGCATGACAGTTGTCACATGAATATGGTGACTCCAATGACTTTTCGCTTCTAATCAATTCAGCTACCCTATTATGGAATAGAGTCGAATGGAAAGAAGTGATGAACCATTATGCATGCTATACCCCTTGTTAAACATTTTATTCACACAAAAATGTATTATAAGATCAATTTTATTTTTACACTCGGGGTTCCGATCGGATCAATAATCTACAGCATGAGGGAGCAAATCCTGCAAAAGACGGATACGCATACGATTATAAATACTATTTTCTATTGGATAGGTTATATGGTGGTGCTCTACGCATTAACTGGAAGCGGTCCTTCCCTAGTTATTCTTAGAGAAGAACAGTTTATTAAGTTGTTTCTTTTTATTGCTGGCAGTCCGTGGTCGATTATCTTTGCCGAATTTATCGCTCAATTTCTTCTGCTAATATTCTCTGTTTTGCTTTTGGATGTTCTATGCAGTGCACTGTTTTTGCTTCCACTTTTCAGCTTGATTGGGCAATCACTTCTCATTGTTCTCATCTGCAGTTTTCCTGTGTTTTCGCTATTTCTCAATTTTGCCGCGTGGAGGATCAGGCCGGAGACAGTCACTCCACTAATGAATATATTGATTTTCTTTTTTATTTTTCTATCTATTAACGAATCGAATATGGCTTTTGTATTCGTCAGTCCAATTGATTATATTGATCGTGTCTCACGACTAGTAACAGGGGAAGCAACTGCAACTTTACTTCAGATCGCTCTTCTCACCACTGTGACTACTGTTTACTTCTTGGTCGGCATTTTTTCCTTGAAAAAACTAAAAACATTACCCATATTCCGGAATTGAGGTGTACTAATGAAACTGAGTCATCTAAGTTTTCGTTATCCCGATAATGACCGCCTGATTTTTAACGAGTTATCACTTAACTTAGTTCCCGGACAAATTCATTTTCTACTTGGCAGGAATGGTGAGGGAAAAACAACACTCCTGGATATCCTTTCAGGATTAATTGAAGTCGATTGTAGCATTGAAGATCCTTTTCCGCGAAATGAGATTCTTTATCATATTCAAGGTGTGCCACTGCTAAGTACGATCAAAGGTAAAGAGCTTGCAGAGTTAATACTTTGCGTGAGCGGTCAGTATAGAAAGCGAGATCTTTCTCCCTATTTATTTAAAACGCTGTTGGAAGGAAATCCGCAATCAATGGAAAAAATTGTGTATCTCTGGACAATTCAATATGGGAAAATGTCACCGGGGGAGCGGCGCTGGTTCATGGTTTTACTTTATTGCCTGCTCGATAAGTCTCTTTATCTTTTTGATGAACCGACAGCAGGAATTGATGTCTCATCCGAAAAGCAAATCACCGGATTGTTACGCAAATTGCAGGAGAAAAACAAATGTACGATTGTTATCGTCACGCACAATATCCAAGATTTAAAAGGTATTGCTCATTACCATGTACATCTATTATCTAAAGGGAAGATCGTGGTGAGCGGAGATGAACAAGAGTGGATACGCTCATGCAGACAACAACAAGATTCTTTTTGTAGAACGCTTGTTGAAGAGTGGGATAAATTAATAGACATAAGAAGAGAGATAAGTGCTGATCAGTGAAATGTGTTAACTTGCCCATCAATGATGGGCTATTTACTGGGAAACGGATTGCGGGTATGCTAGAGAAAAGAAAATTGAGTGTGGATTGGAAGGGAGTGCCGGAATGAAGCTGTTTCCGAGATCGACGGGCCCTTACCCCTATATATGGATACTTCTCACATTCTCTCAATATTTTTATAATGTATGGACTTCCAGCCATTTTTCAGATCAAGTGATTGGAACTGTGGCCGGTCTCGTGCTCTTATATGTCTTTCGACAGATGTATTGGGTCGAGTATCTGTCCCTTCTTTTACACTTTTTACTTGGGGTCGCAGTATTGGTCGTCCCCGCAGTGATGATTGACCCGTCTATGATGTTTTATGGCATTTGCATAGTGCTTCTTTTTGGCTATATTGAGCGGGCACTGCATTTGATCATCGGGGTTTCGGGGCTTGTCACCGCTTATATGATCGTTTCGTTGGTTACTACTGGGAACCCTTTGGCATTTACGCGGCATTACCAATTTTTCTTTTTGCTTTTGCAAGCCGGCTTTCCAATTGCTATTTTCCTGCATCAGAAGTCTAAGAACCTGCACCATCAACTGGATCAGGCTAATGAACAAATCGTCGCTCTAGTAAAAGAAAAGGAACGCAACCGTTTCGCGCGTGATCTACATGACACATTAGGACATACACTGACCATGATTATTCTTAAAAGTGAACTGGCATCGAGACTTATTGTGAATGATGTTGACAAAGCACAGAAAGAAATTGATGAAATAGAAAAAATTACGCGTACTGCGCTCCGCCAGACGCGAGAAATTGTTTCTTCTATCAGGCATCATTCATCATTGCCAAAGGAACTGACCGAAGCGAAATCCTTTCTTGAGGCAAAAGGGATATCTGTAAAGGTCTGTTCTCCAGATAAATGGCCGCCAATCAAAACTGCTGATGAAACAATGCTAACCCTCGCCGTTCGAGAAGCAATCACTAATGTGGGGAGGCACAGTTCGGCAAAACATTGCCTGATCAATAGTAAACTCGATCATCATCAGCTGATTTGCGAAGTCAAAGACGATGGGATCGGTATAGGTGAGGTCCCTTCTGCTGGAAGCGGCATGCACACAATGCGCGAGCGAATGAAATTGGTTGGTGGTACCGTCAATATATTAAGTAATGCAAATGGAACAACGCTTCTTTTTTCAATGCCGCTAACATGATTGAAAGGAGCATGTGAATATATGAAACTAGTTATTGCTGAGGATCAGGGAATGCTTCGCGGGGCTCTTGCCCAGCTGCTTGAAATGGAACATGATATTGAGGTTGTGGGGCAAACAGCGAATGGAAGGGCTGCGCTTGAATTAATCAGGAAACACCATCCGGAGCTTTTGATCGCGGATATTGAAATGCCAGAAATGACGGGGCTCGACCTTGCTGAGGCACTTAAAAAGGCTAAAAATCCGTGTAAAGTTGTCATTGTGACAACTTTTGCCCGTCCTGGTTATCTCGAACGCGCAATGAAAGCCGGTGTCGCTGGATACATATTAAAAGATGAACCAATCAACGAATTGATTACACATTTGCGTTCGATTAACGAAGGTGGACGTTTTATCAGTCCAGAACTCGCGGTATCATTCTATTTCTCGGAGGAGAATCCCCTCACTGATAGAGAACAGGATGTGCTCCGTTTGGCTTTGAACGGTTTAGACACAACTCGGATTGCTGAGCAGCTTCACTTATCCCGTGGCACCGTACGCAATTACTTATCTTTATCCATTCAAAAGATGGATGTCCATTCGAGACAGGAAGCAGCGATGTTGGCCAAAGAAAAAGGCTGGCTATAAGAGTCTGTTCGAAAAGGAGGACAAAAAGGAGTAAGAAGGTCAAGGAAACGCAGCTTTGAGCACCGGAGCGTATGCGAATAATACGTGAGGGAGCAGAAAAGCAAGTTGACACAGAGATTCGCCGGTAATTTTTCCCGGACTTTTCGAACATCCGCAATAAAGGAAGGAGGGAGAGGTCTTGTTTAAAGTATTCATAGTAGAAGATGATCCGACAATGCGAGAAATGATTGCGGAGACATTGGAGAAATGGAAATTTGAAAGCGTGACTGTAAATGATTTCGATCAAATCGTCGAAACGTTTGTCGCTTACCAGCCTGAGTTGATTCTGCTGGATATTAATCTTCCTTCATATGATGGCTTCTATTGGTGCCAAAAGATACGCGCACTTTCCAAAGTACCAATTATCTTTATTTCCTCACGTGATACAGCTATGGACCAGATCATGGCGATGAATATGGGCGGAGACGACTTCATTACTAAGCCGATCAATAGAGATGTGCTCATGGCAAAAGTAAATGCGTTGCTTCGGAGAGCCTATTCCTATATAGAGAGTCGGCCGCAGGTGCTCGAATATCAAGGTGCAATTTTACATATTACTGAAAATCTACTCGTTTACAAAGACCAAACAGCGGAATTAACAAAAAATGAATTTAGAATTATGTATACATTGATGAAAAAAGCTGGAGAAATCGTTTCTCGGGATTACATCATGCGTGCGTTATGGGAAGATGAAAGTTTTATCGATGACAATACGCTCACTGTAAATATGGTGCGATTGAGGAAAAAACTTGCTGCTTTAGGATTGGAAACGTGGATCAAAACAAAAAAAGGACAAGGGTACCAGCTGCAATGAAAATCGTCGATTATTTATCAGATCAAAAAGTCTGGCTAATTTATTTCTTAGGCTCTGCAGGATTTATTACGGTATTCCTGAACGTAGTCCCTTCGCTACGATTAATACTCACTGATCTGCTTTATTTGCATGGGGTGTTGCTCTTTTTTTTTATGCTGTTTTTATTCATTGATTATTATCGTCGATCACGTTATCTATCAGAACTCAAAAATGCGACGGAGCGTTCATTGAATGACCGTCTGGTCTCTCTTCCAGTTGCAAAAACACATGAACAGACTGTAATACATCACCTGTTGCTGAAAATAGATGAGGATCACCGTCAACAGATTCATAGATTGCGGGTCGATATTGAAGAAAATAAGGACTTTGTTCTTGCTTGGGTCCATGAAGTGAAAACGCCTATTGCAGCGGGGAAAATGCTTATTGCGGTAAGTGCGGATAAGACAAAAGCGCAGTTGGTTGATAAATTTGAAGATGAGCTGGATGAGATTGATCGGAATGTGGAGCGTGCACTGTATTATTCAAGAACTGAAGGTTTTTCGAATGATTACCTAATCAGTGAATATATGCTACAGCCGATTATTGGACAGCTGCTGAAGAAAAATGCCAAGCTGTTCATCGCAAAGAAAATTAAAGTTGACATTAGTGATTTGCAGATTCAGGTATTGACGGATAAAAAATGGTTGCTATTCATCATTGACCAGATTATGTCCAACGCATTGAAATATATGGATGTTCACGGAATTTTGACCATCACGGGAGAAAGAAAAGCAACGAGCAGTTTATTGACCATCAAGGATAACGGATGCGGGATAGCACCTGAAGATCTCCGGCGTGTTTTTGAAAAAGGTTTTACCGGGTCAATAGGCAGAGAAAAGAAACATGCAACAGGCATTGGTCTATATCTTGCGGATATTTTAGCTAAGAAGCTTGGTCATAGGCTTTCGTTAACATCGGTCCAAGCTGTGGGAACAACGGTAATACTTGAATTTCCAGATCATGTTGATTACACCGAAATCGGACGAGAGTCCTCAAAGTGACAAGAATGTAAGATTGAAGGGAAAACTGTAAGTTTAATCGAGGGAACCTCTTCTCTTTCTCTTTTACAATAGGCTTGTAATGATGAAAAAGTAAAGGGGTTCAAATTTATGATTCTATCTGCGAAGGGCTTAAAGAAAATTTACGGACGGAAAGGACAAACCTATACCGCGATTCGAGACATCGACTTATCAATTGGAAAAGGTGAATTTGTTGGTGTCATGGGTCCGTCCGGTTCTGGAAAAACAACGTTACTTAATATTATGTCAACCATTGACCGTCCATCAGAGGGAACGGTTGAGATTAATGGTAAGAATATTGTTCAGATGAATGAGAAAGATTTAGCGATTTTCAGAAGAGAGCATCTCGGTTTTATCTTTCAAGACTATAACTTGTTAGATACGCTGACGATTGAAGAGAATATCGCACTTCCTTTGGCCTTGGCAAAGATGAATACGAAAGAAATTAATCGGAAGGTTCGCGAAACAGCGGAATCATTAGGATTGGAGGAATTACTAAAAAAATATCCGTATGAAGTATCCGGCGGACAAAAACAGCGCACAGCGGCAGCACGCGCAGTGATTGTTAATCCGGATCTCATTTTTGCTGATGAACCTACAGGTGCATTAGATTCTAAATCAGCAACCACCCTGCTACAAATGTTGACGCGCCTCAATGAAGAAGAGACAGCTACTTTGCTGATGGTTACCCATGATGCGTTTTCAGCAAGTTATTGCCATCGCATCTTATTTATTAAGGATGGAGAAATCTTTACGCAGCTTGATCGCGGTAATCTATCACGAAAAGCCTATTTCCAGAAAATACTTGATGTACTTTCTGCTTTAGGGGGTGGGGCAAGTGACCTTGTTTAAATTGGCCCGCCGCAATATGGCCCGGAATTTCTTGCAATATTTTCTCTATTTTGGATCGATGATTTTCAGTGTGCTTATTTTCTTTACCTTTGTGTCGATTCAGTATAACGGCGAGGCACAGGCCGCTGCATCAGACTCCGTGAAAATTAACGCTTCATTTCAAGCTGCTTCAATCATATTGCTCATCTTTGTCGCCATTTTCATCTGGTATTCCAATAGTTTCTTCACAAGACGACGTAAGAAGGAAATTGGTCTTTATGCAATGATGGGCCTGCGAAAGAAACAAATTGGATGGATGCTCTTTTATGAGAATCTGATTTTGGGTGCGATGTCACTCGCAGTAGGCATTTTTATTGGAATGTTGCTTTCCAAATTCTTTATTATGATTCTAATGAAATTAATGGGAGTCGCCGTTACGGTTCATTTTTCTATTTCTACTCAAGCGATCGTTGAAACAGTAGTGGTGTTCCTAATTGTAATTCTTTTAACGTCACTCTATGGATACAGGTTAATCTACCGCTTTCAACTCGTCGATTTATTCCATGATGAGAAAAAAGGGGACCGCACGCCTAAAGTATCTAGGATTCAATCTTTGTGTGCCGTTTTACTTATTGGCACTGGATATTGGGTTGCGCTTCAAGAACTAAATTCTGTGGTGTGGCATCGATTAGGACTTCTTGGAGGAGCGCTCCTTATCTTGCTTTGTGTGATCACGGGAACCTTCTTATTATTTCGTTCACTGACCGTTTATTTTATAAAAAGCATGAAGAAGCGAAAAAGCTTCTATTATCAAGGGACTAACATTATTGGTATTTCACAACTATTCTATCGAATAGCAGGAAACGCGCGAATTCTAACTGTGATTGCGACGATGAGCGCGGTGACACTGGTTTCCGTAGGCACAAGCTATAGTTTGTATTATAAAGTGGGCGAGTGGACAAGACAGAACAATCCACATAGCTATGAATACGTTGTCCCGTCAGAGGTACAAGCGAAAGCAGATCGTCTTTTCAAGGAAAAAATTAAGGAAGATGGCAAACACAAAATTACAAGCCAAAAAAGTGTTCCGGTAATGAATGTGCAGGCGCCAATGTTGAACTTTTCCGGTCATTCAGTTGAGATGATGGTCATCTCAGATCGTGTATTCAATGAGCTCGCGCAGTATTCAAGCAATAATAAATTAGTACACCTCACAGGCAATAACGCGATGATGTTCTCAGTATATATGGATAAAGATACTAAAAAGATGTATAAAGGAAAAGATGTCACTTTAAGTAGTGAAAGGAAAAACGTTAAAGGGAAATTAGCGACGATTCATTACATTGATGCGCAAAAAATTCAATTAACGAACAGTTCCACCAGTGAAATCATTGTGGTCGGCGAGGATCTCTATCATCGTATACAAGAAAAAAACGGTACACAAATAATGACTCAGGTGGATGTATCGGATCAAGAAAGTTCCGGGTCACTCACCAAAATGTTATCACAATCAATGGCTCGATTTACGAATGACGATGAAGGATCAAAATTTGTGAGTTTCTATTCAAACTACCATCTGTTCTTATCAGCCTATGGATTAATCATGTTTCTTGGTGCATTCCTTGGAATTGTGTTTCTACTGGCAACAGGCAGCATCATTTATTTTAAACAGTTAAATGAAGGGGCACAGGAAAAATCGCAATATGCCATTCTCAAAAAAGTTGGTTTGACACGCTTAGAGATTAGAGGAACGGTTGCTAAACAGGTAGGCTTTATTTTTGCTCTGCCACTTATTATCGGTATCGCCCATAGTGCAATTGCATTAGTTGCCCTATCGCACATGATTGTAACAAATCTTACTTTACCCGTTGTCATCTGTATGGGGATCTATGCGTTGATTTACTCCATCTACTACTTGTTCACCGTTCGTGCTTATACAAAAATGGTAGCCTCTTAATAAATGATTATTCATTAAGGCGACCTCTTTTGAGGCCGCCTTTTTTGACGTGGTAAAAATATGTCAAAACTTTTGCAGGAAAAAATGATGCTTATGGAGAAAACGTATTTAATCAGTGAAAAAGGAATGATGCCTATTGATCTTAAAGAAACAATTAATACCCTTGCGTTTACTCGCTAACTTCAGCACTGCTACGGCCCCCGACCAATCAACACAAGTGAACCGAATCAGAATATTTCCGAACCCAATAAAGAATAAGCGATCCCAATCCCCAATCCTCCGAACCCAACTAGAGATTGAGTGAACCCAACCAACATAAGTGAACCAAATTAGATTATTTCTGAATCCAATGAAAAATAAGCGATCCCAATCCTCAATTCACCAACCCCATATGAGTTAGAGCGAACCAAACCAACACAGCGAACCGAATCAGAATACTTCCGAACCCAATAAAAAATAAGCGATCCCAATTCCAAGTCCACCGAACCTAATTCCTGACACGCCACACTGATTTATTGTTGCTTCACAAAAAATCCCCCATTAAAAAATATTAACAGTTTTCTGTCGAAAAATGTGCGAACGCTGAGCCAATAGGGGACTTGACCGCATAAGCTATAGAAAAATAGAGGAGGATGCAGTATGTTTATTCTCATCGTTGTGATGTTTATTCTCCTTGTTATTGTTGGTCTATTCTACTGAAGGTAGTTCAGATGGAAAATGAACATGTGAGGCGGGGTTCATTGAAAGATGAGGTCCGGTTTTTTTGATACGACATTTTCTTGGATTCTGCAGTATAAATTTATTAGTAAACAGACAAATTGCTTGTTTTTATGTGAAATTGTGAACCATAATTGTCAATGAATTTTTTACGAAATACTTCTTCTAAACTAGTGTTCAGTCGACAAAAAAACCCCGTTCAGAATTTGCCGGAAATGTGTGACAATATAGGTATCTTAATTATGCGAAAGGAAGTGCCTGCTGCGATGCGAAACATCGTTTCTTTCAAATTCAACCCAACGAAACTAAAACTTAATAAGTTCATTGACTTTTATGGATATTGTGCTCAATGGAATCAGAATATTTACGTGTATGGAAAAAATGAAGCGTATAAGGTTCACCGCTTGTCGGAGCTTCTTTCCTTTATATTATTTTCTCATGACGATGAATGCCTGATTGTAATTGAAGGCAGCGGTATTAACGAAACAAAGGAATATATCACAAAGCATTTATCCGGTGTACAGTCCGCTTAAGTAAGCGATTGCGTTATCACCAGGTTTCTAAATGTGTGACAAACTCGTGAATTCCTCTTCCAATATGGTATAGTATGAGTATTGTAAATTCATATTGAAAGGTTAGGAGTTTCATGACGACAATTGAACGTTTAAGGACAGAGCCGATCAGTCCTGACAATGATCCGTGGGAAGCCTATTTTGATATGGAGTACTACGGACATTTGAAACTGACAAATGTAGAATTTACCACAACGACGTTATGCAACATGAGGTGTGAGCATTGCGCGGTCGGTTATACTTTACAGCAACGCGATCCTGATGCTCTTCCGTTGGATCTGATTTTCAAACGTCTTGATGAGGCAAAAGATCTTCACGCCTTAAGCATTACCGGCGGTGAGCCAATGCTGTCCATTAAGTCAGTGAAAGATTATGTGGTGCCCATCTTAAAATATGCACATGAACGTGGCCTCAGAACACAGATTAATTCTAATTTGACGCTCGATCTTGCGCGATACGAACTGATTATTCCTTACTTGGATGTACTTCACATCTCCTTTAATTACGGGAGCTTTCAGGATTATTCAGATATCGGATTTGCAGTGATGGAGAAAAAGCCGAAAATCGCAGCACAGGAATTGTTTTTCAACAGAATGATTGAAAATGCTCGGGAACTGTCCGCACGAGGAGTTCTTGTTTCTGCGGAAACGATGATTAATAAACGGACATTGCCTCATCTGGAACGTATCCATGAACAAGTGGTGGAAATGGGGTGCAGGCGCCATGAAGTGCATCCGATGTATCCAAGCGATTTTGCAAGCAGTCTGCAGTTTGCTTCATTGGATGAGATTCGCTCAGGCATACATCGGCTGCTTGACAGCCGAAATCCGGATGTCTGGATGCTATTTGGTACCTTGCCATTCTATCCGTGCAATAAAAATGAACAGGATCTTGCATTGCTTGAACGTCTCTATAGTGAGAAAAATGTTACCGTGCGCAACGATCCGGACGGACGTTCACGCCTAAACGTTAATATCTTTGATGGAAGTATCATCGTCACAGATTTTGGTGATGCTCCAGGTCTGGGTAATATTCAAACAACAACACTTGAGGATGCGTATCAGCACTGGCTTGACACGCCGCTAGCAAAATCCTTGAACTGTCACTGCCCTGCGGTTAAGTGTCTCGGCCCTAACGTGCTTGTTAAAAATACGTATTACAAAGATGTAGATTTTTCAAAACGAAAATCGCTTATTTCCAGATCGGCAGAAATACATTAAAGGGTACGTAAATTCAAGCAATATAAAAAAGTGGCGTTTTGTCTTGTGTACATTGACAAAATGTCACTTTTTTTCACTGAAATATAGGATCAGTTCTTTATTTGGTAAGGCCAAGTGCCTGTTTTAAATACATTTTCAGGGCTTTGATTTGTTCGGCAACACGAACTGTCTTTTCATCAAGCAAAGTAGCTTCCATTGAGATTCCATCGTTTACATTGATGAAAAAACTGTTGATCGCTTCAAGCGGCTGTTTTGGGGAAAATTCACCGCGCCTTACTCCTTCCTCAAACAAACGAAGAAAAATCGCTTTTCCATTTTCGTAACGTCTGGCTAGATAGTTCCTTCGTTCCTCTGTCCGCCATCCGGTCACAAAATATTCATAGACAACAATAGAGAATGGATCAGAGGCTTCTGACTCCAAGTTTTGTAGGTAATCTTCCAGAGCATCCCACATTTTATCGTGCTCATCAATAAGTTCATTAATGTATTTAATAAATTCTTTATTATTTTTCTCTAAAAGCGCACGGATCATTTCTTCAGTGCTGGAAAAATAGCGGTAGACACCTCCTCGGCTCATCCCGGACGCCTCTACAACATCCTGCATCGTAGTCGGTTCAAATCCTTTTCGGCAAAAAACCGCTTTTGCAGCCTCTAATATATGCAATCTTTTCTGTAAGAAGTGTTCTTCTGATACTTTAGGCAATTTTTTCACCCCGCAAATTCAGTATACATTAGGATGGGGAAATCTTCTAATCATGCTGGGAAAAGGACTCACCTTGCTTCTCGGAATAGATCGTATAGTTGCCGCTGCCTACGTGTTCTGCTGCAGGCATTTGCCGCAGAATCTTCGATGAAAGCCAGCAAATGGAAACAAACAAAAAGGCTACCCCAACACTGAGAAAAATCGGCGTATTACCAAAGAGATGGGCGATTTGACCACCGGAAAGTGAACCCAGGGGCATAGCACAACCCCCGAAACTAATCAGAATCGTATAAATTTGTGCAAGATGTTCTTGTGGTACTGCCTTCTGCATTGCGGAAACAAATAAAATATTCGTCACGCCAATGGCGACCAAACTCGCAGCATATAAAATTAGAGAAAGGGTGTTATTTGCCGTGAAATATGAATAGATCCATGCGACGCTGCTGAAGAAGAAGCAGTTAATTGTCAATTTGCCTAAAGGTATATTTTTTAGTGCTGGTGCAAGTGCTGATCCAACTAATATACCAATGGTTTCTGCAGATTGATAGAATCCATACCATTGGCTGCCGCCTCTATCGGAGGCATAGGCGGGAAGGACAGCATTTAGCATACCCAAGACAAGATTCGCGATAATGGTTGCGGGTATAAAACTCGAAATAAATGAGCTTCGAACAATATTCAACCCTTTAATTAATGATTGTCGGTAGATCCTTAATTCATATAGAAGACCTGTTTTCTCTGGAAGACCTTCCTTCACATTTTCTCCTGATTTTAGATGAATCGTAAAAAAACAAATTGCCCCGCACAGATTGAACACTGCTGAAAAAATGTAAAGAGTCAGTGGATTAAGAAAACCAAGCAGCACACCGACGACACTTGTTGAAATAATTGAAAGCGTTTGATAGGTCACGTTCATCAGTGAATTAGCTGCTGAATACTTTTCCTCATTAACAAAAATCGGAATAAGCGTCATCTCAGCGGGGTTGCTAAACATCGATAGAATCGCAACGATCGGTGTTAGGAAGATGAGTGCCCAGACGTTGTGCCAGGCCGTATTATATAAGGAAAAGGCCGTGACCACCGTAATGATTTGTCCTGCTTCTGTAAGAATCAACAGTTTTTTCTTGTTGAATTTTTCAATGAGTGGACCGACCAAAAACTGCATCATCATCGGCATCAGAACAAGAAAACCGGTTAGTCCCGTATAAAAAGTGTTGCCGGTTAGGTGATAAATAATCCAAATGAGTGAAACATTGTAAAAGCAATTTCCAATCGTACTGAATGTACGGCCTGAGAGCAGCTTCCAAAATTCAGTGGACATAATCATCAACTCCAATAATAAAATGACATCAATGTCGTTATTATAAACGACACTAATGTCATTTTTCAATAAAGATTTAAAAAAAATGTCTCTCGATTGTTGAAAAAGCAGTTTGGAAAGTGATGACATTTGAGTGAAAGAAGTCGAAAAATGTGTTAAGCTTTTTTTAACAAATCGAAAACAGATTGTAAATCTTTTGTGTTCTGTTAAAATGGTTTTTGGGCGCTTTTTTACGGGGAAGCAATCTGGCACAGAATTTTATGGGATTTTTAGGGTCTTCTTTTATTGAGAAACAGATTTTTCAATTCAGGATGGAGAGGTGGACTTTGTGCACTTTTTGTCGAAAAATGACAAGTTTTTGAATATGCTTTCAATTATTTCTCTGAATCTGGAGGAAGCTGCAAAATTCTTTGTTGAAAGCAAAATAAAGAATGAAGCTGACTTGCACGAGTTTTCACAAAAAATGAAAGGATATGAACGCAAGGGTGATTCATATGTTCATGAACTCATTATTGCGTTAAACAAGACATTCGTCACACCGCTGCAGCGCGAGGATATTTTGGAACTGGCAATGAAGATGGATGATGTCCTGGATGGCTTTGAAGAGTGGTCAAATAGACTTGAAATCTACGGCATTTCGCATGCAGATGAATACATGGTTGAATTTGTAGGCTTTCTTTATGAGTCATCCAAAGAAATTGCTCAAGCAATTACATTGATGAGCAAAAAAAACATCTCGGGAATCCGAAACAGTGTAATTAAGATTAATGATTATGAAACAGAGTGCGATGATCTTCTCGTAAAGTGCATTACGAATTTGTTTAAAAATGAAAAAGACGCGATTAAAATTATACAATACAAAGAGCTTTACGAAATGCTGGAAAGTGTTGCTGACAGCTGCGAGGATGTCGCCGACACTTTGGAAACGATCATGATGAGAAACGCCTGACTTTATTGTTATTTGTCTATGAATGGAATGGATTACATAGGCAATTCTTTTCATTTTGTTTCATGCAGAAATGGGATGAAACGAAACGGAAATGTTTTTGAGAAAAAACGCACTCATTTTTATGCGGAAAGGGTTTTATAATCATGGAAAGTTTGTTTGCGTTAACGTTGATGATCGTATTTTTGGCGTTCACGTTCGACTTTATTAATGGTTTTCATGACACAGCCAATACGATCGCTACATCTGTTTCCACACGTGCGCTTCGCCCTAGAGCGGCGATCATACTCGCGGGAGCGATGAATTTTCTTGGTGCGATTACATTTACAGGTGTCGCCCAGACGATCAGCAAAGGAGTCATTGATCCTTTTTCCATTAAAGATGAAACAACAGGATTGATGATCGTGATGGCTGCGCTGATCAGCGCTATTCTATGGAATCTTGCAACATGGTACCTTGGCATTCCGAGCAGTTCATCACATGCAATTATCGGATCGCTCGCAGGTGCGGGTATTTCGGCACTTGGGTTCGGTGCACTAAATTATACAGGATTTCTAGAAATTTTTGAGGCTCTGATTATTTCGCCAATCGCTGCGATTACCATAGGATTTATCGTTATGAAACTGTTCACCTTCCTGTTTCGTAACTTTTCGTTGGTCAAGACCAATCAGCGCTTTCGATTGTTCCAAATCTTTACAGCTGCGCTTCAGTCCTTTGCTCATGGAACGAATGACGCACAGAAAACGATGGGGATCATAACGATGGCGTTAGTGGCATCAAATTACTTGACAAAAGTTGAGATTCCGATGTGGGTGCGTATTGCGGCAGGGATTGCAATGGCGATGGGCACATCATTAGGCGGGTGGAGAATTATTCATACGGTTGGAAGTAAAATTATGAAAATCCAGCCGATTAATGGGGCAGCAGCCGATCTTTCTTCAGCCACAATTATTTTTGGCTTTACTTTTATCCATTTTCCCGTCAGCACAACGCATGTCATTACCTCTTCTATTTTAGGTGTTGGATCTGCAGAACGTGTTAAAGGCGTTAACTGGGGAATGGCTTTAAACATTGTTATTACATGGGTCATTACTTTGCCTTCTACTGCGCTTGTTGCGGCATTCATTTATCGAATATTAAACTGGGTACTTTAATGGGCTCGCCTCTGCGAGCCTTTTTTACTATAGATTTATCATTTGGATTGGATAAGGTTGGGAGATATATGAAGCGGTTACAATGATGGGTTAGAAGAAATAAAAAAGATTTAGGCCGGCCATGGGGCCGGTTGAATCTATTGATAGATGAAGTGTATCACTGTTTCAGAACTGCGCGATTTCACGCATTGGCGAATATTTTTCTTGAATTTCAATAATCATGAGATCGAGTTCTTGGCTGCATCGTAGTGTTTGTTCAGCAAACAGTCCATGTCGTTTGGCTGTTTTTAATAATTCTTGTCTTTTTTGTTCGATCCTTTCCGAATGGATGCAACTAATTTCCTGGGATGTACGTACCTCTGGAAATTCAGACATGAACACAAAGTCCCTCCTGGCGTTGGATAATCTACTAATATTATTTATATTATAGCATGTCTCATTTTTTTGTCTACCAAACGAAGGTCATAGGGAACGTTTGCAAACAAAGCACTATTAAGATCGATCAATGATTATCAGGGGGCTTGCAAATGAAGTTGTCAGACCTTGAATTAATTACTGTTTTATCAGACGAAGGTAATATGAGAAAAGCATCGGAAAAGTTATTTATCTCCCAGCCTGCACTTAGTCAAAGGCTGCAATACCTTGAGCGTGAGTGGAATACCAAATTGTTTGTTCGATCTAAACGCGGGGTAACAGTAACGGCCGAGGGTGAGATTATCGCGGAATTTGCAAAGGAGACTTTGGATCGTGCTGCCGAAACGCGTGCGAAACTTCAGGCCAACGAATCTGAAATCTATGGATCGCTGAAGCTCGCGGTTTCGTCAGTCAACGGACAATATTGGCTTCCTGATGTCTTGAAGGCGTTCGTTGAGCATCATCCTCTTGTGAAAATATCGCTTACTACAGGGTGGTCGAGCGGAATATTGGATCAGATGTATCATGCTGAATGTCATGCAGCTATTGTTCGCGGTACGCCAAATTGGGGCGGAGCAAAGTTGCATCTATTTTCTGATCCGCTTAATTTTGTTGACTCCAAAATCATGTCTCTGAGTGAATTGAGAAAAGAAGAAAGACCTTATATTCAATTTCGAAGTGATTCATCGTATGACCAGATTATTCAGGATTGGTGGCGATCACAAAATTTAAGACTTCCGGTCCGTACAATTATGGTTGATCAAATTGAAACGTGCAAGCAAATGGTCACCCATGGTATTGGTTATGCGGTGCTTCCGTCAATTAGTTTGACAGAGAAAGACCGCGTGAACCGTATTCCATTGCTTGACCGGCAAGGGGCTCCGATCGTTCGTGAAAACTGGCTATTATATGACAAAGAAACCTTGCAGCTGAATCAGGTGCGAGCCTTTGTTGACCTTGTCCGTCATAGACTTTTCTCATGAAATTCGATAATATAACAAGTGAAACGACTTTTGGGAGGGACTTGTATGGAGCAGATGGACGCTTACGAGATTATTTCTTTTCTACAAAATAGTGTGAAAAAAACGCCGGTAAAGGTTTACATAAAAGGTGATTTAGCACCTCTTTCATTTGGCGACAATGTTCGAGCTTTTATCAGTGGCGGGGCAGGAACTTTGTTCGGTGATTGGAAGGACATTGAGCCGGTCCTTATCGCAAACAAGGACAAGATTGAAGACTATGTAGTCGAAAATAACGCGCGTAATTCAGCTGTTCCCTTCCTTGACCTTAAAGGCATTGAAGCGCGTATCGAACCAGGCGCACTGATTCGCGAAAAGGTTGAGATTGGAAAACAGGCTGTCATCATGATGGGAGCGGTTATCAATATTGGCGCAGTTGTTGGAGAAGGAACAATGATTGATATGAACGCTGTTCTTGGCGGACGTGCGACTGTCGGCAAGAACTGTCATATTGGTGCCGGAGCTGTACTTGCAGGCGTTGTTGAGCCACCATCTGCTAAGCCGGTTGTTGTTGAAGATGATGTGCTTGTCGGAGCCAACGCAGTTGTACTTGAAGGCGTGCATATTGGAAAAGGTGCGGTTGTTGCAGCGGGTGCAATTGTAACAAAAGATGTTCCGGAATATACAGTAGTTGTCGGTGCACCGGCGCGTGTATTGAAAACGATTGATGAAAAAACACGTTCAAAAACAGAAATCATGCAGGAATTGCGTCAACTTTAATAAGGTCCGATTTTTCACGGACTTATCGAATCTCCTTTAATTATATACAGGCTAGAACTCGCAAACAGGAAGTGGACGAATCATGGATTATGTTGCAATCAGACGCGCTCTGCATCAGATTCCTGAAGTCGGATTTGAGGAAGTGGAGACGCAGGCTTTTTTGCTGGATCAAATCAGCAGGATGCCACAAGAACGCGTACAGGTAAAAAAGTGGAAAACCGGTTTGCTTGTCAGAGTGTCGGGAACGCATCCGTCAAAACTTATTGGTTTTCGCACAGATATTGATGCGCTGCCAGTGAAAGAGAAAACTGGATATTCATTTCAATCAAGGTATGAAGGCAATATGCATGCCTGCGGCCATGACTTTCATATGACAATCGCTCTTGGCGCATTGGAGAATGTCATTGAAAATCCTGTGAAAGAGGATACACTTTTCATCTTCCAGCCAGCGGAGGAAGGTCCAGGCGGTGCGCTGCCAATGATGGCGAGTGACGAATTTCAATCATGGAAACCTGATTTGATTTTCGGATTGCATGTCTCCCCTGATTTTCCTGTCGGAACGGTGGCTACAAAGGAAGGCATTTTGTTTGCTAATACTTCTGAACTCTTCATTGATTTCTTTGGAAAAGGCGGACATGCTGCTTATCCTCACCTAACGCACGACACAATTGTAGCTGCAAGCCACTTCGTTGTTGGCCTTCAAACGATCGTTGCACGTCGTGTTGATCCGCTTAATTCTGCAGTCTTGACCATTGGCAAAATCAGTGGCGGAACAAAACAGAATATTATTGCGGAACATGCTCGCGTTGAAGGTACAATCCGTACGCTTAACCAGGAGACAATGGCCTTAATCAAGGACGATATTGAACGTCAGGTGAAAGCCATTGAGATTGCCTATCAATGTAAAGGGCAAATTGATTATGGTGCGAATTATTATCAAGTGTTCAATCGCAAAGAAAATGTGGATCCATTCATTCAGTTTTGCGAAAAGAAAGGATTTCCCTATATCATTTGCAACGACGCGATGACTGGTGAGGACTTCGGCTACTTTCTGAAAGAATTGCCGGGCTTTATGTTCTGGCTTGGTGTAGGAAAAACATCAAGCCTTCATTCCGCAGATTTTATGCCTGATGAAGCCGCTTTGGCACAGGGCGTAAAAGTGGTCAGCACATATATCAGAGAAGGCGTCTGAGAAGACTTAATCATCTATTCAAAAAAGCTGGAACGAAAATATATTTTTCGTCCCAGCTTTTTTTATTGTATAGATATACCAAAAAATGAAAAACTAATATGATGTGTTCCGCCAGAATTTTTATCTTTGAAGTGGACAACTTATGGTTAAAAGGAGATGAGTTACTTGATGAGTTCATGCTTTTTGCCGTCTCCAAGCGTATTAATGGGAGAACGTTGGGTATAGTGCTATGATTAAGTATAGAAAAATATAGTTGAACTGGATCATTCATTTGATAATTGTTATTCTAAATGATAATTAAACTATTCATGTATTTTTAATAATTTCTTTTATTAACTAGGATAATATTTATTTTAAATTAATTATTAATTAATATTGACTTAAATATAAACCGATACTATAATAATGACATAGCCTCATGTGATGTGAGGAAAAGAAGCTTATTTTTTCAGGAGGTATTATTAAAATATGGTAGAACGTCTTGTTAGTGCAAAGGCTCCTTTGTTTGATCTTGATTGTGTGAATGCCGATGGTTCTTTCAGCAAAGCAAATCTGGAGGAAAATATTAAAGCCGGCAAATGGACGATCTTTTTCTTCTATCCAATGGACTTCACATTTGTATGCCCGACAGAAATTACTGCTTTTAGCGATCGGTACGACGAATTTGTTGACCTTGGAGCAGATATCATAGGATGTTCAACCGACACGATTTATACACACCAAGCATGGATGAAGACCTCTAGAAGAGAAGGCGGAATTGGCAAGATCAATTTCAGACTGGCAGCTGACCATACACAAGAAGTGGCAGAAAAATATGGTGTACTGATTCCTGAAGAAGGCGTTGCACTTCGAGGCTTGTTTATCATCAGCCCGGAAGGCGATCTTCGTTACTCAGTCGTGAATGACAACAATATTGGCCGCGATGTTGACGAAACACTGCGTGTGCTTCAAGCACTTCAGTCAGGCGGACTGTGTCCTGCTAACTGGCATCCTGGCGATGAAACACTGCACGTTTGATTTGCGGTAAACTGAAATAGAGTAGAACAAAATTGTT
The DNA here is from genome assembly GCF_000497245.1 of Sporolactobacillus laevolacticus DSM 442. Classification (GTDB taxonomy): domain Bacteria; phylum Bacillota; class Bacilli; order Bacillales; family Sporolactobacillaceae; genus Sporolactobacillus; species Sporolactobacillus laevolacticus. Next base: position 220,941 of record NZ_AWTC01000002.1, on the reverse strand, counting down.
CATCGTGTTCGACAGAAAAATGGGACGTTAGTCGTCCTGTTTTTTTGTCTTTTTTTTGTCTGTATTTACAAGAAACGTTGATTAAAGTTTCTGGAATTAAATGTGTGAGACGTTTTTCGCACCCATACAATGCACTTCTTGGGCTGTAAGGCTAACGATCTTTTTTACATTAGAATGAATTTTCGCTTTTAATCGAGCGAATGGCTTGTTGTCTGCGCTCATTCTGTTAGAATGGTATCTATTGCAGAATAGATAAAGTATTCCGTTTCATGAATTAGGAAGCGGAATAATAGGGGGAGGTAGTTCAAGAAAGTGGATATTTTTAAAAGGTTGAAACAGTTTTATTGGCCAGACAGGAAGTACTTGTTCGGATCTATTTTATTTCTCATTTTGGCCAGCGGCATCACCATCGTCTATCCGATCATTTTGCAGCTGACCATCGACCAAGCAGTGATTCATCAAAATCTATCACTTGTTCCGGTTTTGTCACTTGGTTTTGTCGTAATCATGGCGATAAAAGGCATTTCAAGTTACTACAGCCAGTATTGGGGAGACATGTTCGGCGTCAGCTCGGTATTCAGACTGAGAAAAGCGCTGTACGAAAAATTGCAGTATCTCCCATATCATTATTATGACAATGCGAAAACTGGTGATCTGATGTCTCGACTGACAGCTGATGTTGAAGGTTTCCGTTTTTTTCTGTCTGCCGGATTCACTCAGCTAGTCAATTTTGTCGTATTGGTTGGGTTCAGCATTGTGCTAATGTTCTATTACTCTTGGGAATTGGCCCTCGTTACCTTAGCAATGACTCCTTTTCTTTGTGTCAGTGTTTTTCGTTTTGATAAACGCGTGCATCCTGCATTCCGAAAAATCCGCCTTTCGCTGGCCAGCATGAATACTCGTGTTCAGGAAAATATTAGCGGCATGAACACGATTAAATCACTTGGCCGTGAGGACTTTGAGATCAATCGTTTCTCTGAAAGCAATGACACATACAGGACAAGAAACTTGGTGACTGCTAATATCTGGGCAAAGTATTTTCCGCTCATGGAGTTGATCGGGGACATCAGTGTCGTTATCCTGCTGGCACTTGGCGGTTATTTTGTTATGGACGGGCGGCTCGCGCCGGGGGCGCTGGTCGCTTTTTTCAGCCTTGTCTGGTACATTATGGATCCTTTGATGAACCTCGGATTCATGATCAACACCTTTTCACAGTCAAAAGCGTCGGGCGAGCGTTTGTTGCAGATTCTTGACGAGCAAAGCGATCTTGCGTCGCCACAAGACGCCTTTAAAAAAGAACGTCTAGATGGCCGTGTCGCTTTTCACGATGTGTCGCTTGTCTATCCGAATGAAAAAACGGCTGCGCTTGAACATATCTCATTTGAAGCAGAAATTGGGAGTGTCACTGGGTTGATGGGGGCGACAGGATCAGGGAAATCAAGCGTTACCCAACTCATTGGCCGTTTCTATGACGCGACAAGTGGTGAGGTGCTGATCGATGGATGTCCTGTGAAATCATATGATTTGAAATCCCTCAGAAAAAATATTGGTTTTGTGCTTCAGGAGAATTTCCTGTTTTCTTCAACGATTCGTGATAACATCGCTTATGGCCGACCTGAAGCAACTATGGATGAGGTGATTCAGGCAGCAAAACGGGCGGAAGCAGATGAATTTATTAAAAAACTGCCTAATGGCTATGATACAGTGCTCGGCGAACGCGGCATGGGTCTTTCAGGCGGGCAGAAACAGCGAATCTCAATTGCCCGCGCACTACTGATCAATCCAAGTATACTTATTCTGGACGATGCTACGAGTGCTGTTGACATGCGTACGGAAGGTTTAATCCAAAAGGCGTTCAGAGAACTAATGAAGGGGAGGACAACATTTATTATTGCCCACCGGATTTCTTCTCTGCAGATGGCCGATCAAATTCTTGTGCTTGAGCATGGCAGAATTATGGAGAGAGGCACTCATGAAGAGCTGGTCGCTAAAGGCGGTATCTATCGGCGCATTTATGATATTCAATATCAAGATCGTGATCTTGTGAAACAGCAAAGTATATATGGAGGGGGGAATCGGTAATGGCTGGTGGAGCAGCAAAAGAACGCTTTTTCTATCCTGAGGATCGCGTCATTGAAAAACCGTTTAACTGGAAACAGTTGGTGCGGTTATTGAACTATCTAGGGCCTTATGTGAGAACTCTGATTCCTAAAGCGATCGCTGCGATGGTTATCACTACAGCTGTGCGGCTGATCATTCCGATTATCATTGGTGTTTACGCGTTTGACCGTGCCATCGCCAATAAAAATTATACACTCCTTTATTGGCTTGTTGGTATCACAGGTGTGCTGTATTGCGTATCATTCGCCAGTAACTGGTATCGGATCAAAACAACGAACGAGCTTGGGCAATATGTCATTCATGATTTGAGAGAAAGTTTATTCAACCATATTCAATATCTGTCACATCGTTTCTTTGATTCGAGATCCGCCGGTTCTATACTTGTCCGGATTATTAATGATGTGAATTCGATGCAGGATCTGTTCACAAACGGTGTTATCAATACGCTTATGGATATCGCTACGCTAATCGGCATTTTTGTCATCTTGTTTGTACTTAGCCCACCGCTTGCGATCGCTGTGTTGCTTGTCATTCCGCTCATGTTCTTTATTTCAACAAAACTGCGGCGCAGCATTCGCCGTGCATGGCAGAAAGTACGCATGAAAATGTCAAAACTGAATTCTCATTTGAACGAGAGCATTCAGGGAATTCGCGTTACCCAGTCCTTTACGCAGGAAGAGGAGAACAGGGCCTATTTCAATGGAGTCAATATAGAGAATTTTCTGGCGTGGAAAGAGGCGACACGCAAAAACGCAATGTTCCGTCCATTCGTAGATCTTTCCAATGCTGTTGGCTCTGCTATATTAATTTGGTTCGGCGTGTTTCTTATTCATCAAGGATCAATTGAGATCGGCACATTTGTGTCATTTGCGTTCTATCTAGGCATGTTTTGGGGACCAATTTCACGTCTCGGGCAAGTGTACAATCAACTGCTTGTTGCAATGGCTTCGTCTGAACGTATTTTTGAATTTCTTGATGAACAACCGAATGTGCCAAATAAGAAAGATGCTGCCGGTATGAAAAATGTTCGTGGCACGATTGACTTTGATGATGTTGAATTTAGTTATAACGCGACACGTAAAGCACTTAAAGGCATCTCGTTTCATATTCCTGCTGGCGAGACATGGGCACTGGTCGGCCACACAGGTTCGGGAAAAACAACGATTGCCAATTTAATCAGTCGATTCTATGACGCGACTGCTGGCCAAGTACGATTTGATGGAATTGATGTAAGGGACATTGATTTGCGTGAACTCCGCGCAAGTGTTGGCACGGTCATTCAGGAAACCTATGTCTTCTCTGGAACGATCATGGACAATATCCGTTTCGGGAAACCAAATGCTTCGGATGAAGAGGTCATGCATGCCGCGAGAGCGATTGGCGCAGATGCTTTTATACAAGGATTGCCTGATGGCTACCATACCGAAGTCGAAGAACGAGGAAATATCCTTTCGGTAGGTGAGCGTCAGCTGCTTTCCTTTGCGCGTGCGCTGCTCTCTGATCCGAAAATTCTTATTCTTGATGAAGCGACAGCGAGCATTGATACAGAAACTGAAGTAGTTATCCAAACCGCGCTAAAACAATTATTAAAGGGGAGGACATCCATCATTATCGCCCATAGGCTATCCACAATCCGAGATGCAGATCATATTGTGGTTTTGAATGAGGGAGAAATTGTGGAACAGGGCAATCACCAGCAGCTGATGGAGCTACGAGGCAGATATTTCGATCTGGTGCTCAGCCAATATAATGCTCTTGATGAAATTTCCTAATAGATTTGGATTAAACTATAGAGATGCAACCTTATCGCGGCTGCACCTCTTTTTTTATTTCTATTTTTAAAGTTGATTGGAAGCGATTATACGTGTCCATTTATCAGGGGCTGTATTAACGTTAACATGCAATACAGGCTTTCGAAAAACATGTGATGTAAAGTTAATGAAGTTCGCCTGCACTTTGGTATAATAATGAGGCGGGTTCTATAAAGAGACTTTGCCTCGCGGACTGGAGAGAAGCAGATCATGGCGCAGCAATTGACCTTGATCATTCTTTGGATCGTTATATATAGTTATATGATCGCAGCATCGATTGATTTCGGTACTGGATTTTATCTTTTTTACGGGCAACAGATCAGGCACTGGGATCACCTTTATGCACCATTGCAGAGTTGGCTTTCGCCGCTATCCGAAGTGATGAATATTTGTTTTGTGCTGCTCTTTGCTGCAGTGCTCAGTCTATCACCTGAAATTATCCTTAATTTTCAAACGCCGCTTGTGTTTTGCGGGATTCTCGCTATTGTTTTAACGGTAGCAAAGGGTACATTTTATGCGTTGGCTGAATTGCTTACGAATGGGAAAAAGACAAAAAGCATTTTCTTAGCAGGGAACGGCGTGATTGGTGTGTTTATTCCGGCTGTTCTCAGCATTGTTCTAGTCATCAGCGAAGGCGGGTTTTCTGATGATGGAACTGGGAATATTCATCTTTTTATCCTTCACATGTTTTCTAATTTCTACTTTTGGTGTGTAATGGTTATCGCTGTAGTGAGTATTTTTTACATAAGTGCCATGTATCTTGTTCATTTTGCCTCTGTTTCCGTGAATCCTGCGCTTACCGCTCATTTTCGGAATGTGGCGCTTTTTTGGAGCATGCCGACGGTATTGGCAAGCGGCATGGTCTTTCTAGGACTTGAACAACAGAATCCGGAACACTTTATGCGCACCTTGGACGCTTCATGGCTCTTCATGTTATCACTTGTTTGCCTTCTTGGCGCTGTTACACTTGTTTTTCTAAAAAGATACAAATCGTTTTTTATTTTAGTTATGATGCAATATTTCTTTGCATTGATTGGATATACCTTATCTCATTTTCCGTACTTAATTTATCCTGATATTGTCATGGATCAGCACTTGGCAGATTGGGCACAATCAGGATGGTTTTTAATTATTGTTCTGGTTGCCGCGCCGCCGTCTCTAGCTGCTTTTTTAGCGATCCGATTGCGTACCGTACTGCGCAGCGAGACACTTCGAAAAACGGATGATAAATGATGACATCGAGCTCAAAATATCTTATTTGAATAATTTAAAAGGCACAGCGGACAGATTAAACTGTTTGCTGTGCCTCTTTATTTATTCATTGAGAGTAAGAGTTATTTGTTGCTTTCTACCTGCTTGCTTGCTTTTTCATCAACTTCCATGATAATCGGTAGAATCATTGGTTTGCGCCTTGTACGCTCATAAAGGAATGGCGCCAAAATATCTGTGACTTCGCTTTTGATTTCGGACCATTGCAATTTATCACGCTGGATCACTTCTTGAAGACGGGAAGCGAGAAGGCTTTGAGCTTCGTTAATAAGATCACCGGATTCACGCATGTAGACGAATCCACGTGAGATAATATCCGGACCAGCCAAAATCTTGTGTGCTTCAATGTCAGCGCTCACAACGACAATGACCAATCCTTCCTCGGAAAGAATCTTGCGGTCACGAAGCACAATGTTGCCAATATCACCGATTCCGCTGCCATCAATATATACTGAGCCGGATGGAATTTTTCCGGTAACGGTGGCTGAATTTTGATCAAGTGCCAGCACATCGCCGATGTTCATGATAAACGAATGGTCATAAGGGATGCCGCAAGCGTGTGCCGTTTCGACATGCTGTTTCAGCATACGGTATTCACCGTGAATCGGCATAAAAAATTTCGGCTTGAGTAAACGAAGCATCAGTTTTTCTTCTTCTTGTCCGCCGTGTCCTGAGGTATGGATATTGCTTAGTTTGCCATGGATGACGTCGGCACCAGCTCTATAGAGTTGGTTAATTGTCCGATTTATGCTGACCTTATTTCCTGGTATCGGGGAAGAAGAGAAAATAACTGTGTCGCCTGGCTGGATCTGAATCTGACGGTGAGTGCCATTTGCGATTCGAGACAACGCCGCCATTGGTTCGCCTTGGCTGCCGGTACACAGAATCGTTACTTGCTGATCTGGAAGATGGTTCAGCTGTTGGTGATCTATAAACGTGTCTTTAGGCGCTTTGACATAGCCCAGTTCCTCGCCGATGGTAATAGCCGCTTCCATGCTCCGCCCAAACACGGCGATTTTGCGGTTTGTTTCAACAGAAGCATCCACTACTTGCTGAAGACGATGAATATTTGAGGCGAATGTGGCGAATATTATTCGGCCGTTTACTTTTCGGAAGATGTCTTTGATATTATCGCCGACTTCGCGTTCGGTCATTGTGAAACCGGGAACCTCAGCGTTTGTGCTGTCCGACATGAGGCAGAGAACGCCTTCTTTACCAATTTCCGCCATCTTTGTCAAATTGGCTATCTGACCGCCAACCGGCGTAAAGTCAAATTTAAAGTCCCCTGTTTCAACAATATTCCCCTGTGGTGTTTTGACGACCACACCATAAGAATCAGGAATGCTGTGGGTTGTTCTGAAGAAGCTGACGGATGTTTTCTGAAACTTGATTACATCGTCTTCTGTGATTTCATGAATAACCGTCTGCCTCAGAAGATTGTGTTCATCGAGTTTGTTGCGAATCAATCCTGCAGCCAGTTTGCCTGCATAAATCGGAATATTGACTGCGCGAAGCAAATAAGGGACGCCGCCGATATGATCTTCATGTCCGTGTGTGATGAACAAGCCTTTAATTTTATCAGCATTTTTCACCAAATAGCTGTAGTCAGGGATAACGTAATCGATGCCCAGCAGCTCGTCTTCAGGAAATTTAATACCGGCATCGATAACGATAATTTCATCCTGAAACTGAACAGCATAGGTGTTTTTGCCGATTTCGCCCAGTCCGCCAAGGGCGAATACGGCAGTTTGATGGTTTTTAACAAATTTCATATGTTTATATCTTCTCCAATTTAAATTCGGCAGACTTTTTTTCATAATCGAGAAATTTTCCGGTCAAAGGCTGAATAAATTCAACATTATATGGCTTGTCTGCAAGTTTTTTGCGCACATCGCGCACATCGCTGGCTTCAAGATAAAGCGTTTCCGTCTGTTCGCGAACCGGAACCTCATCTTTTGATGCCTGATACAATACTTTATAAATCATAATACATGCTCCCTCCAAAAAAATTGATTCTAAAGTTCATTATATATGAAATGCCGAGCTTTTTCACTGTCTAGCTCCGTTTCATGCTTAATTCAGAAGAATTGATCAATAATCCATATCATTTCGCAACAATCAATGGTCAATGTTAGCTTTAACCAACCGAAAAAATTCATACTTGCACAACAAACTTTAAGCATTAAACTGGTATAATGAATTATGTTATTGCAAGATAGGGGTTGCAACATGACTTTTAAGGAGGAATTATGAGTTGTCTGCACCAAAAATAGTGTTTTTTGATATTGATGATACGCTTTACGACCAGAATAAATCAGTACCGGATTCAACTGCAGAGGCGATACATACGCTTCAGAGCAAAGGCGTGATCACCGCGATCGCAACGGGCCGCTCTCCGTACATGTTTCAAGAACTAAGACGTCGCTTGGATATTCACTCGTTTGTCAGCTTCAATGGATCTTACGTTGTCCATGAAGACATTCCTGTATATAAGAATCCATTGTCAAGATCAGTTTTGAAAGCGCTCATCTCGCGTACGGAAGATTTAGGCTGGTCACTAGCCTTAGTTAATGAAGCACAAATGAAAATGAATGGTGATGCTTCTGAAAAAGCACGTGAAAGTATTGCAAGTTTAAAATTGCCGATGTCTTTTCCGGATCGTGACCCTCACTTTTATGAAAATTACGACGTGTATCAAGGTTTACTTTTCTATTCAGCAAATGAAGACGCGGATTTTCTTAATCAGGACCCCCTGGATGTCTTTCGTTATGTGCGTTGGCATGAATTCGGTGTCGATGTAATCCCGGGCAATGGATCGAAGGCTGCAGGAATCAAACAATTGTTGAATAAGCTGAATTTGAAGCCGGAAGATGCATGTGCATTCGGAGACGGGAATAACGATGTCGAAATGCTTTCCTATGTTGGTACCGGAATTGCGATGGGGAACGCAGTGGATGCTGCGAAAAAATCCGCCGACTTAGTAACAACTTCTGTTCATCAAGATGGTATTTATCATGGGCTCAAACAAATAGGCTTACTGTAATAGAGGGTGTTTGCAAAGTCTGGGAAAAAGTAAGAAGGATCATCTGTTAATCTTGTTCCTTTTTGTCCTCCTTTTCGAACAGCCTGTAATAAAATTAGATCAATAGAAAAGAGCCGCAGATCCGCGGCTCTTTTCTATTGATCAGTAGACATCTTCTTCAGCCACGTGATCAGGTATTTTAAATGGATCATCTTTATTTATATGGTCATAAAATAGAATACCGTCCAAATGATCGATTTCATGTTGAATCGCTACGGCAGGATAGCCTTTCAACCTCAATGTTACAGGGTGTCCGTCGATATCAAATGCTTTTACCTTAACCCGGGCATGGCGAGGTACAAATCCGGGAACATCTCTGTCAACTGACAGGCATCCTTCGCCGCCTTCTAGATACGTATTTTCAACCGAATGGCTGATGATTTTTGGATTGAACAGCATGTACTCATAATGCTTGCCATTCTCATCATCTAAATACAACGCGATCATTCGTTTACTCATAGCGATTTGAGGCGCAGCGATGCCTATACCTGCGCGCAAGCCATACTTTTTCGCGATTTCTTCGTTTTGGCTGTTTTTAAGGAATTCCAGCATTTTTCTCAGTGTATCCTTTTCCTCATCGGAAGCCGGAAGCGGCACATCTTTAGCAACTTGTCTAAGAATGGGATTACCTTCCCTAATAATATCTTCCATCGTAATCATGAATAGAGCCACTCCTTCAACCTTTCAAGTGAACAGAACGTCTGGTCACTTATTATTATCTCTGCTTATAGTGTATCATTAAAATCATCGAATGTTTACTGAACCGTTTAAAACGTTCTTGCTTTCCATCGACAAGGTGTAAGCCTTTAGTTTGACTTCATTGAACGAGGTATTATAAACTGAGTTTAGTGAAGCGCTATATTCACTTAACTGCTCTAATCGGTTAGGCTTCCGCGGTTGTTTGGAATGGAAAATGGAAGGAAGCCGACAGGATCCTTGATTTTTTGGAAAAACCTTTTTACTGAAAGCGCTTTAGTGACATTTGTCTCTTTGTTAAAAATGAAAGAAAACATGCATACTGATGGGAAGAGGTGAGGGACTTGCCTGTAAACTATTCTGGAAAGATCGAAGACTTTTTTCCGACGTTACGTATTCTTGATACGCAAGGGCACGTCGTGAACAATCAAAAAAAACCTGAATTGACGGACGAACAATTAAGAGAATTAATGTGGCGCATGGTTTATACAAGAATATGGGATCAGCGCGCACTTTCATTAAATAGGCAAGGAAGGCTTGGTTTTTACGCGCCGGTCGCAGGTCAGGAAGCTTCAATGCTGGCGAGCGAATACGCGATGGACAAAGGAGACTGGCTGCTGCCTTCATATAGGGATATTCCACAACTTGTTTGGCATGGCATGCCGCTTTATAAAGCATTTCTCTATTCAAGAGGGCATTTTGAAGGTGGTCAGTATCCAGAAGCATTGAATGCCGTCATGCCTCAAATTATTATTGGGGCACAGTGCACGCAGACTACGGGTATCGCGCTTGGTCTCAAGAAAAGAGGCAAGGCGCAGATCGCGTTCTGCTACTTTGGTGATGGTGCGACGTCTCAAGGCGACTTTTATGAGGCGATGAATTTTGCGGGGGTTTATAAAGCTCCGGCTGTGTTTATTTGCCAGAACAACCGTTTTGCCATCTCAGTTCCTGTTGAAAAACAGACAGCGACACAAACATTGGCACAAAAAGCGGTTGCTGCCGGAATACGCGGCATACAGGTTGATGGCATGGATCCGCTGGCGGTATATGCTGCAGCCAAAGAAGCACGTGATTATGCGATTGCCGGTAATGGTCCGACATTAATTGAAACGTTGACATACAGGTATGGGCCGCACACGATGGCTGGAGATGATCCAACACGTTACCGTACCGATGAATTGACCGGCGAATGGGAGAAGAAAGACCCGCTGATCCGTTTCCGCTACTATCTGGAACAGCTTGGCCTCTGGTCGAAAGAAGACGAAGAGCAAGCGGCAGATCAAGCAAAAGAGGATGTAGCCAAGGCATTGAAACAAGCAGATGCAGTTCCGAAGCAAAAGGTGACGGATTTGCTCAGTTTTATGTATGAACAACCTACACAGAATGTAAAAGAACAGCTGACAGAGTACAGCGCACGGGAAGGGGATCAGCGATGACACAGAAAACGATGATCCAGGCGATAACTGATGCACTGAGAACGGAACTACGCAACGATGAGAACGTCCTTGTCTTTGGTGAGGATGTAGCAAAAAACGGAGGTGTATTCCGGGCCACAGAAGGACTTTATGATGAGTTTGGTGAAGAACGTGTATTTGATACACCGCTTGCAGAGTCTGGAATTGGCGGACTTGCTTTGGGACTCGCTCTCCAGCAGTACAGACCGGTAATGGAAATCCAATTTTTTGGTTTCGTATTTGAGGCGATGGATAGTGTTGCCTCACAGCTTGCCAGATTGAGATATCGTTCCGGTGGTGTCTATCATGCTCCGGTCACCATCCGTTCGCCATTTGGCGGAGGTGTGAAAACACCGGAACTCCATGCGGATAATCTTGAAGGCCTGTTCTATCAGTGCCCAGGTCTAAAGGTCGTCATCCCATCAAATCCATACGATGCCAAAGGACTGTTAATTTCTGCAATTCGAGACAATGATCCGGTTGTTTTTCTGGAACACATGAAATTATACCGTTCGTTCCGAGAAGAAGTACCAGACAATGACTATACAATTGAAATTGGAAAGGCGAATGTCGCACTAGAAGGTAAGGATATTTCAATTATTACCTATGGCGCGATGGTGCGTACAGCGCTGAAGGCTGCAGAACAGTTAAAGAAAGATAAAATTGACTGTGAAATTATTGATTTGCGCACGATTAGCCCTCTTGATGTAGAAACAATCGTTTCGTCCGTAAAGAAAACAAATCGCGCGGTTGTCGTTCAGGAAGCTCAGAAGCAAGCAGGCATCGCTTCACATGTCATTGCCGAGATCAACGATCGAGCATTGCTCTATCTTGACGCGCCTGTTGGCAGAGTCAATGCTCCGGACACCGTTTTTCCCTTTGCGGCTGCTGAGGATGTCTGGCTTCCTAACGAAAAAGACATTATTAATAAAGTAAAAGAAACGCTAAACTTTTAATCATGAATAATGATTGGTTCCTTGGTCTGCGAAAAAAAATCGCGGATATAGTTTAATGTAACCGTAATAAGTTATGTCCAAGGAAGTGAAGGAGAGTGAACGCCGTTGGCCTATTTGTTTAAATTGCCGGATATCGGTGAAGGTATTCATGAAGGCGAAATACTTAAATGGTTTGTGAAACCAGGAGACACCATCCGTGAAGATGATACCTTAGCGGAGGTTCAAAATGATAAAGCGGTTGTCGAGATTCCTTCGCCTGTCAATGGTAAGGTACTGGAACTTAATGCCGATGAAGGCCAGATTGTTGAGGTCGGCACTGTAGTTATCACATTGCAGGCGGATGGCGCGGATAATGAAGCGGACACTGCTCAAGAAGAAGATATTCAATTCGCGGCGGCTGATCAACTAGATGAAAAGGAAGGATCAACTGCTGAAGTGAAAGAACAATCCGGAGCGAAAACCGGTGATTTAGTAATTGCTATGCCATCCGTACGGAAATATGCGAGAGATAAAGCTGTCAATATTCAATTGGTTAAAGGTACCGGACGTAATGGTCGAGTGCTTAAGGAAGATATCGACAGAATGCTTGCAGCGCCTGCTGAAACAGAAGCGCAGCAAGTGACGGAAAAATCGTCAGAATTAGAAGAGTCTCATGAAGATCGTGACGGAATTTCTGAAATTCAAGGCTTGGAAACAAGAGAGAAATTTATCGGCATCCGGAGAGCGATTGCAAAGGCAACTGCACATTCAAAGCAGACGGCTCCTCATGTGACATTGATGGACGATGTCGATGTATCAAGATTGGTTGCACATCGAAAGTTATTTAAAGAGGAAGCACAGGAGATTGGTGTAAAACTAACCTATCTCCCATATATTGTAAAGGCGTTAGTTGCCGCGTTGAAGGAATATCCAATAATTAATGCCTCACTTGATGAAGAGCATCAGGAAATTATTTATAAAAAGTATTATAACATCGGCATTGCCACGAATACGGATGCCGGACTGGTTGTTCCAGTCATCAAGCATGCAGAAGGCAAATCGATGTATGAGATTGCTCAAGACATCCAGCAGTTTGCAGAAAAAGCGCGTGCCGGAAAGTTGACCTCAGAGGATATGAGAGGCGGAACGTGTACAATTTCCAATATCGGTTCGGAAGGCGGGCAATGGTTTACGCCAGTAATTAACCAACCTGAATCCGCCATTCTCGGAGTCGGAAGAATATCTGAAAAAGCCATCGTTCGTGATGGCCAGATTGTTGCCGCACCTATGCTTGCTCTGTCTATGAGTTTTGATCACCGTCTGATTGACGGCGCGACAGCTCAAAGGGCAATGAACAAAATAAAAAGGTTGTTATTTGATCCGCAACGCCTTATTTTGGAGGGGTAGAGATGGTAGTAGGGGAATTTACCACAGAAGTGGATACGGTTGTCATTGGAGCGGGGCCCGGTGGATATGTCGCAGCGATACGCGCCGCACAGCTCGGACAAAGTGTTATCGTCATTGAAAAAGAGCATGTCGGAGGAGTTTGTCTGAATGTCGGATGCATTCCGTCGAAAGCTCTAATTTCAGCAAGTCACCGTTACGAACAAATGGATCATTCCGAAGCTTATGGAATTAAAGCTGAACATGTAACCGTTGATTTTCTAAAAGTTCAGGAGTGGAAAAGCCAGGTGGTTGACCGCCTGACAGGCGGTGTTAAGGGACTCTTCAAAGCACACGGCATCGAACTTGTCGAGGGTGAAGCATTGTTTGTAGACACTGATGTTGTACGTGTCAATCATGGGTATGAGTCGTCACGTTACAAATTCAATCATTGCATCATCGCAACCGGTTCGAGTCCAATTGAGATTCCAGGATTCAAATGGAGTGACCGTGTCCTCTCGTCTACGGGTGCACTCGCTCTGAAAGAAGTTCCTAAGAAACTGGTCGTTATTGGAGGCGGCTATATTGGCATTGAACTCAGTTCAGCATTTGCGGGATTTGGCACCGAAGTTGTGATTCTCGAAGGCACGCCCTCCATTCTGCCTGCTTTTGAGAAGCGTTTGATTGCTCCTGTTAAGAAGAAACTCAAAGCAAAGGGCGTGACAATCTATACGAACGCACTTGCGAAGGGTGTAGAAGAGACAGACAGCGGTGTCGCGGTTACTGCAGAGGTCAAAGGCAAAGCGCAAGTTTTTGACGCTGATTATGTTATGGTAACGGTAGGACGTCGCCCGAATACAAAGGATCTTGGCCTAGATTTAGCAGGCGTCGAAGTCACTGAACGTGGCCTGATAAAAGTTGACAAGCAAGGAAAAACGACATCGGATAAAATATATGCGATTGGCGATATCGTCTCAGGTCTTGCACTTGCGCATAAAGCATCATATGAAGGAAAAGTAGCTGCTGAAGCCATCAGCGGTGAGGCATCGGAGATTGATTATCGTGCGATGCCGGCGGTTGTTTTCTCTGATCCTGAAATCGCATCTGTCGGTTTATCTGAAGAAGAAGCAGTTAAAGAAGGCTATGAAGTGAAAACCGGTCAGTTCCCATTTGCAGCGAACGGCCGCGCACTTTCACTTGGTGAGCCTGACGGATTTTTAAAGATTGTTTCTCGCGCGTCAGATGGGTTGGTGCTCGGTGCGCAAATTGTCGGGGCAAGCGCGAGTGATATGATTGCTGAATTCGGGTTAGCGATTGAATCCGGAATGACGGTTGAAGACCTTGCCTTGACCATTCACGCTCACCCTACGCTTGGTGAGATTGCGATGGAAGCTGCGGAAGTGGTACTGGGAAAGCCAATCCATATCGCCAAGTAATAAGATGTAAATAAATAATTAAATGAAAAAAGACCTGAGCAAATTTTCTTGCTCAGGTCTTTTAGAGTCTGTTCGAAAGGAGGACAAAGGATAGGTTTACAGGCTAAGAACGCAACATCCTGTTGCAACGCCTGCACTAGCCCATCCTGGGCGTCGCAAGAAGGTCAAGGAAACGCAGCTTTGAGCCCCGGAGCGTACTTCTACAGGATGTAGTGACTTCAACGTTGCGTACAGGACGTACGCGTTATTAGTTGAAGTTCCCCTGTTAATACGTGAGGAGCGGAAAAGCAAGTTGACACAGAACTTCCGCAGGATGCGGTGACTTCTGCGTTGTGCACAGGACGTGCACGTTTCTAGCAGAAGATCCTTCTTACACCTTCTTTTGCGTGAATCGTTTAGTATCTACCATCTTTCAGGATATGGAAACTCCTGTACTTTGGTTGGCAAGTTTGTAAAGAGGAAGCAGTTTTGTGGATTGTTCTTTAAGAAAAATTGCCAATTTGTCTCCCTGTCCGGCAATCGGGTCATCCTTTGAAATAACGACACCACACATAAGTTCGGCTTTTCGGACATTTTTCAAACGAGAAAACATGTTTTGAAGTTGCTTTTCATCAAGCGTGTGATGAGCGACGTATTCATCTTTCATATGATCTGGAGACCATGAAAAATGGTCAGGTGTATTTTGCAAAATTTCCGGAACGCGCGTCAGCAGAGCTTCACCAAACTGCTTTTTATCCGAATATTCTTCAATGATAGCAAGCCAGAAAAAGAGATGAGTTGGCCATATGCCAAATTGAAAATGAGGATATTTTTTGTAGCCTCTTTTATCCTGTGCTATTGCGAACCAGGTACTGTCAGGAGGATTCACCGTCCTGCGCGCGTGACGAGCAATATGCGTATAAAAAGGCATTCCAACCTGTTCGCTTAGAAATGGAGTCAGATACTCGGCTAAATCTTTGAATTTCGGCTGGATCCTTTGCTTGATCGCGGCCATTCTCGTATCGAGTCCTGGAAGTTCCATAAGTTCAAAATCCTGTTTCGTAAATCCTTTTAGTGACATTCTGTACACTCCTTATGCAGGCGATACTTGCTTACCATAGTCTACCACAGCTCTGCTGTAAAATTTGGGTTCGAAGCTTTTCAAAAACAGCAAATTTTTATGGCAATAAGCGCGATTCTTCAGCATAAACTAAAGAAACAATAACTTACAAACCGGATAGTTAAGAAACACTCCTGTTCGATTAACCCTTTTTTGAACTAAAAACGAAGGGATGTGGCATTCGCTATGAAACAGTTAAGCCAAACACTGAGCAGGAAAGATGCGGAGAAGAGAATTCCTGAAGTTCGAGTGGAGATTGACACTGAACTTGCTGTTTTGCATCAGGCCTTGATCAAGAAAGATTATAAAACCATCAAACTGTGTAAACAGAAATTAGAGGAGCTGCGGCGGGAGATGCTGCTTCTTGAAATTTAAAAGAATGATCATCGAATTGCATCTAAAGTACTGTTCCAAAAATGATAGGAATAATCTTATCAACGATCACCGTTTCAATGCGGTGATTTTTCTTTTTGTCTGTAAATGATGTACTATTATTTTAGACGAAGACGAGAAACGATCGCAATTGATGTGAGCAGGCGTCTGAGACATGCAGAATCGGGAGTGAATATAGATGGAGTTTAACGACTGGGCAATTCTCGAAAAAAGAGTAATCGGCTGGATTAGGAAAGCAGCCGATCATCTGCGCGCGTCATTATCCAATCCGCTTGAGATCAGCGAAAAAAGTGCGCATAACGATTTGGTCACGAATATGGATCGTTCAATTGAACAGTTCTTAGTTGGGAAGATCAGGGATACATATCCTGAGCACAAAATTATTTCAGAAGAAGGATATGGCGACGGATCGTCGGACACAAATGGAATTCTATGGCTTCTTGATCCGATTGACGGCACACTTAATTTTGTCATGCAGAAACGCTTTTTCGCTATTTCAATCGGAGTATATGAAAACGGCCGAGGAAGAGCGGCATTCATCTACGATGTGATGGGTGATGAATTTTTTCACTGTCTTTCCGGCCAAGGCGCTTATCAAAATGATATAAAGTTAAGCCCTCTTACTGAAATAAAAATTGAGGATGCACTAATCGATATGAGCACAACTTGGCTAAAACCAAATCGGCGAATTGATCAAGACATTATGACAGAGATTGTCAGAAAAAGCAGCGGCACACGCGCATATGGCGCGGCTTCTCTGGAACTGGCATATGTTGCGGCCGGACTTCTTGATGCTTACTTCACGATGCGGCTTTCACCATGGGACTACGGTGCAGGATTGATCCTTCTGAATGAGGTCGGAGGTCTTTACTCTAGAGCAGATGGAGAACAGATCAACATTCTTAGCCGGACTTCCATCCTTGCCGCGCGTCCCGGACTACATGAGTACATGATTCAACACATCAAAGAACAGGTAGCTGAAGGCAAATTTCTTACTGAGCCGCAGTAACCATTTTGATACACCATTTACTTACGCGTTTCCTTATTCTGCTGTAGCGCTTTAAGCATGAAGCCGATCCACATCAATAGAATTACCCCAAAAGCACAAAGCAACGCCAGCAGCGGCAGTACAAAGATCATTCCTACGACAATACCGACGAGCAAGGCAGCGATAAGCAGTATGAGCAAAACAATTAATCCGCGAAACATATGAACACCTCCTATAACATCATAAAGCGCGGTTGGAAAAAGCACAAAGAAAACGAAGAAAGACGGAAAAAAATTTCGCAGCATGCAGAAAAAATTGACAACATGAGGTTGCTTATGAGAGAATAATTTGCATGTGTATGTTTCGGCTTACTATAGCGAAGCTATCGGATATAATGAGGAGAGTAAAAAATAAATGACAAAATTTCGGGAAGAACTGCGGAATATCGCCATTATTGCACACGTCGACCACGGTAAAACAACCCTAGTAGACAAACTATTGATGCAATCAGGAACATTCCGCAAGAATCAACACATTAATGAACGTGCAATGGATTCAAACGCAATTGAACGGGAACGTGGCATTACAATATTGGCAAAGAACACGAGTCTTTCTTACAAAGACCATACAATAAATATTGTGGATACGCCCGGACACGCTGACTTTGGCGGTGAAGTAGAACGAATCATGAAGATGGTGGACAGCGTTCTTTTACTCGTTGACGCTTATGAAGGATGCATGCCGCAAACACGGTTTGTGTTGAAGAAAGCTTTGGAAGAACACCTGAAGCCAATTGTTGTTGTAAATAAAATCGACAAGCCAATGGCGAGGCCCGCTGAAGTTGTCGATGAAGTTATTGACCTGTTTATCGACCTTGGTGCCGATGAAGATCAACTAGAATTCCCTGTTGTGTACACATCAGCTGTGAATGGTGTTGCAGGTACGGATCCTGAACATGTTGATCAGGATATGAGCGTTGTTTTGGATATGATTCTGAAATACGCTCCGGCTCCTGTTGACAATCGCGATGAAAGCTTGCAGTTCCAAGTAACGATGCTTGATTATAACGATTATGTCGGACGTATCGGTATTGGCCGTATTTATCGCGGCAAAATCAAAGTCGGCGAAGAAGCAGTTTTGGTTAAAAACGGCGGAGAAAGCGTTGAAAAGTTCCGCATTACCAAACTTTTTGGCTACCATGCACTGAAACGGACAGAAATCGATGAAGCCTGCTCAGGTGATATTATAGCGATCACTGGTGTGTCGGATATTGATATCGGTGATACGATTAATGATGTCGACAAAGTTGATCCGCTTGCTCCATTGCGTATTGATGAACCGACCCTGAAGATGACTTTCCTCCCGAATACGAGCCCATTTGCGGGACAGGAAGGCGATCATGTCACGAGTAGAAAGATTGAAGATCGTCTGATGTCTGAAATGGAACGTGATGTCAGCTTGAAGGTTGAATCTGACTCTATCTCACATGATTCATGGATCGTATCCGGACGAGGAGAACTTCACCTATCAATTCTTATTGAAACGATGCGTCGTGAAGGCTATGAACTGTCTGTATCGAAACCAAGCGTTATAACAAAAGAAGTTGACGGCAAATTGTGTGAACCGTATGAAGCGGTACAAATCGATGTTCCGGAAGAATACGTTGGCGCGGTTATCGAATCTATGGGTAAACGTAAAGCTGAACTTAAAGATATGAGACAGGAACAACCAGGACAAACCCGGTTAACTTTCATGATTCCTTCTCGCGGTTTGATTGGCTACAATCGCCAATTTATGGCTGACACACGCGGTTATGGTATCCTGAACCACACATTTGATCATTTTGCTCCGTTTATTAAGGAAGAAATCGGCGGACGCAGGAATGGTGTGCTGGTATCAATGGATCAAGGCCAGACAACTGCTTATTCACTTGCCGCACTTGAAGATCGTGGTGAAATGTTTGTCGGACCTGGCGTAAGTGTCTATGAAGGTATGATTGTCGGAGAACATAACCGCGAGAACGACCTAACGGTTAACGTAACGAGAGCAAAGCACGCCTCTAACGTCCGCTCTTCAAATAAGGATCAAACCGTCACTTTGAAAGAAGCACGCAAGATGTCTCTTGAAGATTCGCTTTCATATCTGAATGATGATGAGTATTGTGAAATTACGCCGAAAAGTGTTCGGATGCGCAAGAAAATCCTGAACAAAGGCGAGCGTGAACGTTATGAAAGACGTGGAAGCAAAATACCAAAGTTCAACGGTTGATGCTCACCGTCAATTGCAGCCAGAATTTAATATTTAATGGTTGATTGTTTTTTCCAAGATATAAAAAACGTCTGCGGCCTTATTGGCACAGACGTTTTTTTTTCGGATGGGAAAATACAGTTATGAATCTTAAGAGCGGCTGGTTTTCTTATTGCCGTTTAAGGGCAGGTGCAGTGCAAAGTTTCCGGTAGCCCAACGAGCTCTCGTTCGCTCGCTAATTCTTTTATTACATGAATCACATAGATAGGTATGGATCGGCCGGTTTTTCAGCCGTTTGGCAATGACAGACTGGTCATCCAGCTGACAGATCTTTTCACATAATGCACATTTCACTTGCATGAAAAAACCTCCTTGGGAACAGTATAGCAGGTTTTATCCTAATTGGTGAAGTTCAAATGAAATCCGGTCTGCTGGGAAGACATGTACCAATTAATAAAGGCAACTGTGATTAATCTTGCATTTTAGCATAACAGAGGGTAAGATAAAATTTAGGCAAGTAATTGAGACAAGGGGGGAGCAGATTGTCAGTCGAAATTAAGATAGGTAAGCGAGAGAAAGCCTATGAATTGTTGCAGGCCGACGCGCAAAAGATTTTGAAGCTGATTGGGGTGCAAATGGAAAATTTGACGATGCCCCAGTGCCCCCTGTACGAAGAAGTATTGGATACTCAAATGTTCGGCTTATCCCGTGAGATCGACTTTGCGGTTCGCCTCGGTCTTGTGCGCGCTGATGAGGGGAGAGAGCTGCTCAGCTCACTTGAGAGGCAGGTTTCCGCTCTCCACGAAGCATCGACACAGAAATAAAACCTAATTGCTCAAACTCACAACCTGCACATGGGTGTGGTTTGGGCTTTTTTGTCGAAAAGAACGTGAAAAGAGTTGCCGGATTTACTTATGTAGAGCCACTGAGTTCTGGCCTTCATGTGAATGAACAACCAGGGGTTCATACGGTATCTATTCAATGTATAGAAGTATCCGGAGACGTTTTGATCTTGGATCAGATAGGTGAATCTCATGTTGAAAAAGCTGTTACATTATTATGATTATTCTTTGCTTGTAGTTATGTTACTGTTAATCGGGTTTGGACTTATCATGGTTTATAGCGCTGGATCAGTTTGGGCGGGACTATTTTTTGCGACGCCCCAGCCGCCTGCCTACTTTTTTGTTCATCAGCTGATGTGGTTCTTCCTGGCAATTCCTGTAGGTATTTTTGGTTTGATTTTTCCTTACCAGGCATACCGAAAGTTGGTTAAACCCTTTATCATTCTGTCGCTGGGCTTGCTTTTTTTGCTCTTTGCGTTAGGAAACACGGTCAACAATGCCCAGTCTTGGTTCCACATTGGCTCATTCAATATCCAACCTGCGGAGCTGGTGAAAATATCGGTGATCTTGTATTTGGCGTCGGTTTTCTCCAACAAACAGAATTCTATATCTGATTTTAAAACATCGGTGCTGCCTCCGTTAATTGTTGTCATGGTTTTCTTCTGCTTAATCGCCGTTCAGCCAGACTTCGGGACAGCGATGATTTTAATCTTGATTTCAACAGTGATGGTGCTTTGCGCAGGGCTCAGGACCAGACATCTTGTGTTTTTAGGCGGTTTTGCTCTGATATTCGTGCTGTTCTTTTATAATAAATTTTTGAGCAGCAACCAGCTTGGAAGGTTTACTGCCGCCTATGATCCTTTTTCGGTTGCAAACACGACAGGACGCCAGTTGATCAATTCATATATTGCGATTGCTTCTGGAGGACTTACTGGAAGAGGGTTGGGGCATAGTATTGAAAAAACAGGATTTTTGCCGGAACCGCAAACCGATTTTATTATCTCAGTGATCGGAGAAGAATTGGGATTGCTGGGCGTTTTGTTTGTCATTATTTGCTTGGCTTTTCTCGTCTTTCGAGGATTTGTAACGGCGATCCGTTGCAAGGATGTTTTCGGCAGTTTGCTGGCGATTGGCATCTCCAGCATGCTGGCGATTCAGACCTTTGTTAATTTGGGCGCGGCGACAGGTCTCTTGCCAATCACAGGTGTCACCCTGCCCTTTGTTAGTTACGGCGGTTCGTCGCTGATCATGATGATTTTTTCCATATGTGTGTTAATGAATATTTCTGCATTTGTTAATATGAAAAGGTCAAACAGCTATGAAGAAGGGAAGAGAGAGAATGTTAAAGCAAAAAATTAAAAGATTGCTGATCGCTAACCGTGGCGAAATTGCAATCAGAATTTGCCGTGCCTGTACAGAACTTGGCATCCGGACGGTGGCCATTTATTCCAAGGAAGACATTAGCTCCTATCATCGTTATAAAGCAGACGAATCTTACCTTGTCGGCGAAGGGAAAAATCCAATTGAGGCTTATCTTGATATTGAGGGTATTATTGAGGTTGCAAAAGCCCATCATGTCGAGGCCATTCATCCTGGATATGGCTTCCTTTCTGAAAATGCGGACTTTGCACGACGCTGTGCGGAAGAGGGAATTATCTTTGTTGGTCCGAAATCGGAACATCTTAAGACATTTGGCGACAAAGCAGCTGCGAGAGAAGCAGCTATTAAGGCAGAAATCCCGGTCATTCCAGGTTCCGGCAGTTCAGTTGCTTCTGTTGACGAAGTTAAAACATTTGGTGCGACACATGGCTATCCCATTATTATAAAGGCTGTGCTTGGAGGAGGCGGCCGCGGCATGCGTATTGTTCGCAGTGCTCAGGGCGTCGATGAAGCATTCGCACGTGCGACTTCTGAAGCGAAGCAGACTT
Source organism: Sporolactobacillus laevolacticus DSM 442 (assembly GCF_000497245.1). Lineage (GTDB taxonomy): Bacteria > Bacillota > Bacilli > Bacillales > Sporolactobacillaceae > Sporolactobacillus > Sporolactobacillus laevolacticus. Next base: position 199,257 of record NZ_AWTC01000002.1, on the reverse strand, counting down.
TTGGCAAGGAAGACGTCTATGTTGAAAAATACCTGGATCATCCACGTCATATTGAAGTGCAAATTATGGCGGATCATTCAGGTGAAACCGTCCATCTCTATGAACGTGATTGTTCTGTTCAGCGCCGCCATCAGAAGGTAGTGGAGGTTGCGCCAAGCAGAGGGCTTGGTGAGAAACTGCGCCATGATATTTGTGATGCTGCTGTTCGTTTGATGACGAGCGTGAATTACCTAAATGCCGGTACAGTAGAATTTCTTGTCACACCTTCAGGTGAATTTTACTTTATCGAGGTCAATCCGCGAGTTCAGGTTGAGCACACCATTACGGAATTAATTACAGGAATCGATATCGTTTCCTCGCAAATTCTTATTGCCCAAGGTTATGGCTTGCACGAAGATCCTGTCCTGATCCCGGAACAGAAAGATATCCGTACGTATGGGTATGCGATTCAGTGCCGTGTGACAACAGAGGACCCAAGTAACCAGTTTATGCCTGACACCGGCAAAATTGTCGCCTATCGAAGCGGCGGAGGGTTCGGCGTTCGCTTGGATGCCGGCAACGCGTTCACCGGATCGGTGATTACGCCTTACTATGATTCATTACTTGTTAAACTGTCGACATCTGCGCGTACATTTAAGAGTGCAGCGGTAAAAATGCTGCGAAATCTTAAAGAATTCCGAATCAGAGGGATTAAGACAAACATTCCATTCCTGATTAATGTGGTTCAGCATCCGGATTTCCTTGAAGGCCACGTATCAACGACATTTATTGACACGACACCGGAACTGTTTGTTTTTGATAAAATTCTTGACCGCGGAACCAAAATGCTGACCTATATTGGAAATATCACAATTAATGGTTATCCGGGCATCCAGAAAAACAAGAAACCCGTTTTTGATGTCCCGCCTGTTCCGGAAATCAAGCTTTCTGAACCGTTCCCTGGAGGAACGAAACAGATTTTAGAACAACAAGGTGCCCAAGGTGTAGCTGATTGGATCAAAGCCCAGAAACAAGTGCTTCTGACGGATACAACGTTCCGTGATGCACATCAAAGCTTGCTCGCAACACGGATGCGTACGAAAGATATTGTACGCGTCGCTGCCCAAACAGCACATCTGTTGCCAAATCTCTTCTCGGAAGAAGCTTGGGGTGGAGCAACATTTGACACTTCCTACCGTTTCCTGAGAGAAGATCCATGGGAGAGATTGCGCAAGATTAGGGCAAAAATGCCGAATATACTTATTCAGATGCTGCTGCGCGGTTCAAACGCAGTTGGCTATAAAAACTATCCAGATAACCTGATTAAAGCCTTTGTTAAAGAGGCTGCAAAACATGGCGTGGATGTCTTCCGCGTCTTCGACAGTCTGAACTGGCTTGAAGGGATGAGGGTATCGCTTGAAGCGGTTATTGAAAGCGGAAAGATTGCAGAAGCTACCATGTGCTATACGGGAGATATCCTGGATGGATCACGAACAAAATACAATCTCGATTACTATAAGAAATTGGCGAAGGATATGGAAGCTGCAGGCGCGCATATTCTCGGCATCAAGGATATGGCAGGTTTGCTCAAACCAGAAGCAGCATACCAACTGATATCTGAATTAAAAGAGACGGTTTCCCTGCCGATCCATCTTCATACACATGATACAAGCGGTAACGGCATTTACACCTATGTACGCGCAATTGAGGCTGGTGTCGACATTGTGGATGTTGCGGTTGAAGCAATGGCCGGCATGACTTCTCAGCCAAGTGTCAACTCACTGTACTACGCTATGGGGGCAAATGATCGTCGGCCGAATATTAATATTGATGCGCTTGAATCACTGAGCCATTATTGGGAGAAGGTTCGGCAATACTATTTCCCATTTGAAAGCGGGATGAAAACATCTAATGCTGAGATTTACAAACTGGAAATGCCTGGCGGTCAGTACAGCAACTTGCGACAACAGGCAATAGCAGTAGGTCTTGGCGATCGTTTTGAAGAGGTTAAAGACATGTACCGCCGAGTAAATCTTCTTTTCGGAGACATCGTGAAGGTTACGCCTTCATCGAAAGTGGTCGGTGATATGACACTGTACATGGTACAGAATAATTTGACTGAAGATAATATTTATGAAAAAGGTGCAACACTTGACTTCCCAGATTCTGTCGTAAACTTTTTTATGGGCGAACTTGGCCAGCCTTATCAAGGATTCCCGAAAGAATTGCAGAGTATTGTTCTAAAAGGCAAGCAGCCACTCCTGGATCGTCCGGGCAAACATTTAGAGCCGGTTAATTTCTCAGATATTCAGGCACGTCTGGAAGAAAAATTTGAACGTAAATTTAAATACCATGAAGTGCTATCTGCGGCGCTTTATCCAAAAGTGTATACGGACTATCTGCATTTTTGCGATACCTATGGTGAGACAACTGTTCTTGGAACGCCGACATTCTTTTATGGATTGCGTCTTGGAGAGGAAGTCTCCGTGACGATTGAAGAAGGGAAAATGCTTGTTGTAAAACTGATTTCGATCGGTCATCCGCAGAAGGACGGAACTCGGACGCTTTATTACGAGCTGAACGGTCAGCCACGTGAAGTATCGATTAAAGATATGAATGTTCAAGCTTCGGAAGTGGCTCATACGAAAGCTGAGAAAAACAATCCTCATCAGATTGGCGCTTCGATGCCTGGAACTGTAGTGAAAGTTTTAGTTTCCGCAGGCGAACGCGTGAAAAAAGGCGATCACTTGCTTGTAACTGAAGCAATGAAAATGGAAACTACAGTTCAGTCTCCAATTGATGGGACAGTCAAGAAGGTCTATGTCAACGAAAACGATGTGATTGAAACTGCCGATCTCATGATTGAATTGAATTGATCAATGATTGTAACTGAATAAATATACAAAAAGAACCGAAGTGAGGATCATTTCACTTCGGTTCTTTTTGTATATATAACAATTTATTCATTCTTACACTTTTTCAGGCGTCTTTGATTGAGGGCGCCATCCGAATAGGATCAGCACAGTTAGTAAGCCAAAATATCCGGTGACGAATAACGCATGCAGAAGCAGGAACAGCAGGTTCATCTTTGTCACGATGATAAAAACTCCGGATACGGCTTGGAGTGAAACAAAGATCAAGGACAGAATAAGTATGTTATAGAGCTGCGGCTGATCATGATAACGCCTAAAGGAAACGATCAATGTTCCGATCAGCCAGAGTAATAGAATGAGCGCGAGTACTCGATGCAGGTACTGCACGCCAGCCTTACTAATGAGCGGCTCGGGAAACAGATGGCCATTGCAGAGTGGAAAATCAGTACAGCCTAAACTAGACTCTGTGTGACGAACGAAAGCACCGGAATAGATTAGAATATATGAGAATATGCCTAAAAGGATAAAATTCCATTTCATTGCCCGGTTCACTGATAGGTGGAAAAAATTTAGATGAGGTGTTCCCGTCTCGAACACAAGGCAGGTCAACAGAAGCATACTGGCGAACGACAACAGAGAGATGCCAAAGTGGAGAGCGAGAACAACGGAAGATTGGCCCCAGACCACAGCGGCCATACCGAGAAATGCTTGCAGAAAGATAAAGAAGACAGAAGAGATCATTAGAAAACGTCCGCCCCAGACTTTTTTGAAACGACGCCATAACCAAATGGCTTGAATGACAACGAGTATGGATGCGATGCCTGAAACAACTCGATGGCTGAATTCAATCCAGGTTTGGTGGGCCGTTGCATTCGGGATCACTTGTCCATTGCATAATGGCCAATTATTGCCACAGCCATATGCTGAACCAGTGTTGGTTACAAGAGCTCCCATAAGGACGACAATGAGTACGGAAAGCATTCCGGTGATGCTTAATATTTTTAAAATACGATCTTTCATATGAATCACCTGATTTCTAGATTACACCTGATATTTCGATCAGTTATGCATTCACTATTGTAGCAGAAATATCAGCCATTCAAGAATAATTCGCTCAATTCAGTGACAAAAAAATAAGTTTGGGCAAAAAACAGGCACAAAAAAGCGATATAAGCCATTGATTATGTGATAAAGATCATTGTGTAAAACATAAGACAAAAAGAAATCCTTCATATATAATGAAAGGGGTTAGAATTTGCGCTTGATGAAAAAATCTAGTACAGTTTTTGAGCTTTCACTGATTCATCATGTGAAAATTGGCGCGTCAGCCAGAAGAAGATTGAAATCATAAGTAACATAGAGAAAGAAGGCTTTTCAATTGATGAAAATAATCGGACCGAATGATCAGGCGATGGAAGCAGGAAATGTCCCCTCAGCATGGAGCAGATTGGTCAGAGATGTTTTGACAACAGTGAAAATTGGTATTGTGAATTCTAATTTGATGACCGCATTCACAGGGGTTTGGCTTGCCTTATATATGACACAGGAAGATTTTTGGACAGATGCGGTACCGGTTCTTTTTGTTCTGATCGGAACGGCACTTGTGATTGCCGGTGGATGCTCGTTAAATAATTTTATTGATCGTGATATTGATCCATTAATGGAACGGACGCATGAACGCCCATCGGCAACAGGAAAATTGAGAGGGAAAACAGTGCTGATTATGGGGCTGACCTTGTCGGTGACCGGTCTGCTTGCACTGCTGGCAGCATCAGTAACTGCGGCGGCATTTGGCTTATTAGGCCTGCTCGTTTATGTACTGGTCTATACAATGTGGCTGAAGAGAAGTCATTCAATGAATACAGTGATCGGAAGCGTTGCAGGAGCCGTTCCTCCACTGATTGGATGGGCAGCGATTGATCCGTCACTTAATTCGCCTATACCTTGGGTACTCTTTCTTATATTGTTTCTATGGCAGCCGCCGCACTTTTTGGCGCTCGCGATGAAACGGGTAGAAGAATACAGACGTGCGGGTATTCCAATGTTGCCTGTGGTCGCTGGATTTGAAATCACCAAACGGCAAATGATTTTCTATGTGTCTGTGCTTGTTCCTGTATCCCTGCTTCTTTACTTCCTAGGCTTGGTTTATGTGATTTGCGCTTTGGCACTTGGATTTACATGGCTAGGAATCGCAATCTATGGGCTGGTAGCGAAAGATACAATGAAATGGGCAAAAATGATGTTTGTTTTTTCACTAAACTATATGACGTTGCTGTTCATCATTATGATCGTCTCAACTTTTTTCAATTAATGTGACGAATAGCTGTGAGCCGGGAAGATTATCCTCCCGGTTTTTTTGTACATTTAAATAAACTCTGATTATTTTCACTGTTGATTACTGTCCATATCTTAGAGATACGAAATTTGCGAGTCTCTGCGGGACGATACCCGCTGATTGGGAGCCTGGCGAGACCCCATCAACGAGGTGTACCCGAGCGAGGAGGCTCGCAGATCACCCGCGGAAAGCGAGCGAATTTGGCATCGATCAACGATATCTAATAACAGAGAATGTCCTCTTCTAACATCTTTTTCACGGACAAACCATATACTTATAGTGATGATTTTCTAGAAGGGGTGTCTGTCGGTGCTGAAAATCAGGAGAATGAATGAACAGAATGCCGAACGATTACATCATTTGTATATTGAAATAGAACCGGAGACCGACGATTTGATCTTTGAACCAGGTGAAGCAGGATTAAATACGTTAACCAATGTATTGAAGGATTCTGATCAATGTCGCTCCGCTTTTTTTATTGCTGAACAGGATAATACAGATATTGGTTTTGCTGCGATTATCGGGCACAGCGCAATTAAAATGAATCGTTTGGCTCACGTGATTATCGCTGTACGGAAGGAATGGAGAGAACACGGTTATGGGCGGAAACTATTAGTTGAGGCAGAAAAATGGGCGACTGACAACCATTTTTTTCGGCTTGAAGCATCGATTGCAGACGACAATCGTGCCGCACTTCTTTTGTTTGGAACATCCGATTACCATGTTGAGGGCATTCGACAGTCTGCATTATTCATAGATGATCTGCCGAAGAACGCTTTTTATATGGCTAAATTGATAAAAGAAAATTTATCTGACCGTGCGAGAATGAAAGGATAATAGATATGGGAATACCGGAGTAGTGATGCAATAAGGTGAACTGAGACTTCACAAGGTTTGTCAGGGTTTATTAAAAGGGAATATTGGCAAGAATGGGACTGGATGTTCAAGGAGGAATTCGATGAAACTACCAGTCTCGTTTCAAAAACATCGTTATGTATTTGTTACGTTCACACTAGTCTTGGCAACTGGAATGATGATCTATGCAGGCATCCTGCACAATGCATCGGCGCAAATAAATGGTCATGAGCAAGCGGAACGGCAGCTGTCTCCAGTGCATCAGCCTGAAAGAGATCTGTTGGATGTAATAAATGGTCAAAGGCACGAACTGCACAGGCAAAATCTTCGTCCAGACTGGAATTTGTTCCGTATTAGCCGGCTGGAGGCAGAAAAAATAGCTGCCGGTAAACGTGAGGCGGCAGCATTGATAGACGTTCATAGTATGCTGAATACGCTTGGGTTTGATGGCAGCGACATTCAAATGATTACTTTACACACTGTTGAAAATAATGAATCGGTGGAAACCGTTTGGCGTAAATCAAAGCGTGCAAGTTCATTAATTAGATTGCCTGCATTTCAGCAAATTGGAACAGGCTACGCATCAGGGAAAAAAGGGCGTGTATGGGTAGTACTCGTTGCGCATGCTAATTCTCGCTAAGCAAAGATTATGTTAGTAATAACAGGCAAATAAATCGTGTGAAACGTGTTGTCATTCTATCCACAATATGACAGGGTTGATATAATGGAAGAGAGTTTTCAAGATTCAGGAGGAGGAAAAGATGATGAGGAAAACCAATATAATCATTTTTTCCATAGCGGTGATTGTTTTTGCCGGCACATTCTTAATCAGTCTTATCAGTCTTCCTTCAGGCAATGAAGGGAAACCGTCAGGAAATCGAAATCAACTGTCAAATACCTACCATTCAGCATTCAAAGTGCCGGATAGCGGTATTCATAAATTGATGGGTAAGAACGAAAAACAGATTTTAGAATATCTAGGCAAACCGGAACGGATCGATCCGACTAAATATGGCTATAACTGGTTTATCTACGGTAGGGGCAGTGAAAAATATCTGCAAGTGGGTATTGATGATTCGACCAACCGAGTCACTACTATTTATGCACTTGGAAAAAAATTGAAAACCGCACCATTTATCATTGGGGACGAATCTCAGAAAATATACGAAAAGGTGCCGATTTCAGATGAAGTGGCCTTTTCTTTTCAAAACACAAAAATTGATTTTGAATTAAATGAAGAAGATATGATGGTTCGACCACTAATAAAATTTGGTAAATATTGGGCTCAGCTTAATTTTGATCATATTTCAGATCGACTGATCGGTATTCGTTACATGACGACCGAAGTGCTTGCAAAGCAGCATCCCTATTCAATGACATATCAAGGGCCTTTGCCTGAATCGCAAGCCCTATCCAGTAGTGAATGGACAGCAGTAAACCATGCGGAAGATCAGGAAATTTTTGATATCAGTAATGTACTTCGCTCAAGATACAAGAAAAAAATGCTGCAATGGAATGAAGAAGCTTATCAGGCTGCGTTCAAGCATAGTAAAGAAATGGAGACAAAGAATTATTTTTCCCATGACTCCAAATGGTCTGGTGACTTGAAAACCCGGTTGGAAAGAGAAAATATTATGTTTCAAACTGCAGGTGAAAATATCGCAGCGAAGTATCCGGATGCAATCGCAGTAAGCTTGGGATGGCTGAATAGTGTTGATCATCGGAAGAACTTGTTAAATTCTGCTTTTACTGAACTTGGTGTAGGTTCTTATCAGAACTATTACACGCAGGATTTTGTGAGGCCGATGGGTCCCTGATAATAAGCGAATCGGTCAGGGATCATTTTTATTAAATTTTATTATTTTGGTGCACGTCTTTCCTTGTGGTGATTATGATAATCATAGGTGGAAAGATTAGGAAAGGAGTGTGTCCAAATGGCAGAAGAGAAGACCAATGCCGCTATTAAAAGGTTCAAGACATTTCTGCGCAATCATCCGGAAATTGTTGCTCATGTTCATGAAAACAACATAAAGTGGAGCGATGTTTTTGATGATTGGGTGATCTTTGGCGAATCACACGAAATCTGGGGAAAATACGGGCTCAAGAAAACAAAAGAAGACGATAAAAGAGATGAAGAGAAAAAAAGCTCGACTTTTTCGTTCAATAAAATCCTGAAAGTGGTAGACAATATAGACACTAAGCAGTGGCAAGAAAGACTTGACACGATTAGCGGCGCACTGACGGGGATTCAGACATTTGTTGGGCAATTTCGCCAAAGTAATTCACAGAGCGGCCAAAATGAAACAGGTGCTCAAAACGGTGCCGATCCTACATCACCTTCACAGATGTCTGGGCACTCACGCAATCAGAATCCATTTTTCTTTCGAAGGGATTGAAAGAGATGAGGGGAGACATTCAAGATTATCTGGATCAACGTCCTGATGAAAAACTGTTTGTGCGTGTGCATCCTGAATGGTACCGCAGGTTAAGCCGATCCCCAGGGGACTTGAACCAACTCAAGCCTGCCGCGGATCTTTTTTATGGCCGAACGTTTGGCCAAAGGCTGGATCGTTTTCATCAACGTGCCAGCGTGATGTCGATGCTTGTAGCGATGGCACAGGCTATGAGCGAGCAAAAGTCTGGAGAACAACCCAAATAATTATGATCGCCTGTTTGCCGGATTAATGGCGCTTTGTCTCTATTTGTTGTATATTTTAATAGAACTGGAGGTGATGAGATGATTGGAACACTAGAAAACGCCTCACTTCTGGATGATGCTGATGAACTTGCTTCAATGGTGATTCATTCAGAATTGTACGCTGCCTATATGGCTAGCAAGCAAAATGCTGAGCGTGATGAACAGACGCAGCACTTAATTGGGAGATTTTTAAAGGTTAGAGAGAAATATGACGAAGTGCAACGCTTTGGACGATATCATCCAGACTATAAACCGGTCATCAAGGAAATGATGGAGAGCAAACGTGAGCTGGACACAAATCCTTTAATTGCCGACTATAAGCAAAATGAAAAGGCACTGAGCGATTTGCTAGGGGAGTTAAGCCTGATCCTTGCACGCTCGGTTTCAAAGTCAATCAAAGTGCCGACCGGTGATCCGTTCTTTGATCGATCATGTGGCACAGGTTGTGGTTCCGGCGGAAAGTGCAGTTGCCACACACGGTAAAGAAAATTTACTGCAGACTCGATTTTTTTTCGAACAGTTAACATATAGTACTTAACCATTTATTTTGTCTAATCGTATTAAAGGCCGGCGGACGATCTCGGCAAACAGATAGAGAATGTTGCATGGAAATAAAGGGGTGGTGTGTTCCGGTGGACTTACAGAAAAGAGACGGCCTTATTGTTTGGCTGTATAATACAAAATATTTACGTGTACTTAGGCGTTACGGATATGTTCATTACATATCCAAACGAATGAAATATGCGATTCTCTATTGTGATCATGAGCAAACGGAAGGAATGATCAGCCAGCTTTCAAAATTAAAGTTTGTTAAGGCAGTTGATCGTTCGCATTTGCAAGAAATCCCGACGACCTATGAAAAAGGCAAGTCGAAATTTGAAGAAAAAGATGAGGTCTATAACTAACTGTTTGGCAAAGTGACGGCTTGAAGACATATGTCATACTATTTGCTGAGTACACTCAATTATTTGTTTCCTACTGAATGGACAAGCTCCCAATAATATTTTCTGATAAAATAAGAAAAAACCCGCAGGCAAACTGCGGGCTGTCTTTACGCATCAAACGATGCAAGACAATGGGAGAGGAGAAACCGGCGGAAAACTTATGGGGAAACGTAAGCATCCGCGGTTGGACCAACATCTCAAAGGATGTTGCCAAAGGCTAGTATTAACGAGTTACTTGAAGTCTATACATGACAAGCTATTTTTTAATCGTAGATGAGTATTCGTTTTGATTTGTGGCCCTTGTGATTTGGCTTCACCAAGTAGACTTAAGCAAAAGCCGTGGCGCACAATGATGAAGACTATCTCTGGTAGGAGGAAGACAATTTGAGGGTAATCTCCGGAGAAAATAAAGGACGTAAATTGAAGGCGGTTAGCGGCAGGATGACCCGGCCGACAACAGATAAGGTCAAAGAAACGATCTTTAATATGATCGGTCCGTTTTTCGAAGGCGGAACGGTACTTGATCTCTATGGAGGAAGCGGCGGTCTTGGCATTGAAGCGTTGAGCCGTGGCTTGGATCATGCGATTTTCGTTGACAAGGCAAGTGCTGCATGCCGGATCATCCGAGAAAATATTAAGCTTTGCAGCTATGAAGGCCGTGCAACTGTCTTGCAGCTTGAATCTACGCGCGCGCTCGAGAAACTGAGTGATGACGAAGCCGTTTTCGATCTTGTCTTCCTTGATCCGCCATATGCGAAGCAGCATTTACGCCAAGACATTGAAACCTTATTGGCAAAAAAGCTGTTTGCTGATCAAGCGGTTCTTGTTGTTGAGCACGAGGAGACAGTACAGCTTCCGGATGAGTTTAGTCCTCAACTGATACGTGTAAAATTTCGAACCTATCAGGGACAGACAGCTGTCTCTATTTTTACATTTCAGTCTGATCAGGGAAGTGAGAACGTTGAGTGAACGTATTGCAGTATATCCGGGAAGTTTTGATCCGGTAACGTTTGGCCATTTGGACATTCTCCGTCGCGGCCTTAGCGTGTTTGATCATATTATTGTTGCTGTTCTCAATAATTCGAGAAAAGATCCGCTTTTCAGTGTTGAAGAACGGGTCTCCCTTTTAAAAGAAGCAACTGCAGACTTGAAATCGGTGACAGTAGATTCCTTTGAAGGATTGCTTGTTGATTATGTTCAAAAGAAAAAGGTCAGTGTTGTGCTCAGAGGGCTGAGAGCAATCTCCGATTTTGAATATGAACTGCAGATTGCTGCAATAAATAAAAACCTGAACCCAAACATCGAAACATGTTTTATGATGACCAGCAACCACTATTCATTCCTCAGTTCCAGCATGGTGAAAGAGGCAGCCATGTATGGCGGCTCGGTCCATGAACTTGTGCCTGCACCCGTCGAGAAAGCGCTCAAAGAAAAATTCAGCAAATGATACGTCTACTTTATTGATTTTTTTGTTTTTCCTGTTCTTCGCAGAAGGATCAAGATAAAGAGCATCAGTGAAGTAAACGTGATCCAAGGGCCATAGATTAATGTTGGATGCGAGAGTTGCTTGAAAGTGCTGCCTACAGCAAAAGCGGTTTCTGTTACCGAGTGCGAGCTCATTTGAAACAAGTGAAACAGAAAAAATGCGGCTATTGAAGAAAAAAACATTTGAAGAAAACGGCCAATGAGAAACGGTTTTGAACTGAGTCCAGCCTGCGAGAGAATGCTCATCGCTTGAGCCTGGATGGAAAAGCCGCAAAAGCCGAGAAGTCCGCTGACGAGTATAACACGTTCAATTAAAGGTGCTGATGACTCGGCCACAGAATGATCACCGATGGTCAACTCGAAAAGTCCAGGAATTACGGCACTGCCAAGCTCGGGTGTAAAGCCAATTGCCTTCAGTGCTGCGCTCATTCCGCCACTTAATAAACTGATCGCACCAATTTGAAGCAGTAATTGATAGAGCATGGAGAATAATGCGATATACCCGCCAATAGCCAGCAGTGTATTTACGGATGCGATAACAGCATCGCCTAATTTCTTCCCAAAAGGCACTTTATGGGCGATTCGTTCTTGATGCATGTTTTCTAATGCATGGGTTAAAAGGCGATGCGAAAAAGCCGATCTCTGTTGATCTTCATGTGTACCATAAAAGCGCATCACCAGCCCAACACAAATATTACCGATGTAGTGCGCAAGTGCGAACAGAATGCCAAGTGAAGCCTGTCCGAAAAACTCTACGGCGGTAACACTAAAAAGAAAAAGCGGGTTGCTGAAGTTAGTAAAACTGGCGAGACGCTCAGCTTCGGATTTACTTAACTTTTTTTCTTTGTAGAGTTGAGCAGTTATCCGCGCCCCTGCTGGAAAACCGGAAACAAGGCCCATCATAAAAACAAAACCGCCGATACCGGGCAGACGAAAAATCGGCCGCATAACCGGCTCCATAAGGATACCTGCAAAATTTACGACACCAAAGCCAATCATTAACTCTGCAAGGACAAAAAAGGGAAACAAGGCAGGAAAAACCTTATCCCACCAAATATCCAATCCCGTTATGGAGCCTTGTATGGCAACATTCGGATATCGCACCATAAGAAATGCTGTTGCGACCGACCCGGCCGCTAAAAAATAGGTAAAAATTTTTGATCGATTCATGTATTATCCTCACCTGCATTTTTCGGACAATTGAAAAGACCTGTCCACTACTTTCACTATACGGAGTAGAGACTGAATATAGACCAACCGTTGTCTGAAATAAAAAATAGCCGATTACATATAATCAAAAATGGTGTAAAAAAAGTGCGGCAACTTATACTGCGATCTTCGAATATTATGAAATGTTCTCTATATCGACTGTCTTCAGCGAGAAACAAGCATAAGGGGTGAGTCAAGGTGCAGAAACGAAAATTCATCAAATGGGCACTTATTATTGTCGCCATTCTATTGATTGCATTAAACTTTTACAAAACACCCTACTATGTGCAGCGTCCGGGCAAGGCGGAATCCATGTCTGGGATGATTAAGGTCAAGAATGCTTATCAGATTGATGGAGCGTACAGGCTTGTGTACATATATTTGGGTCAGGCTAATATTTACCAATATTTATTGGCGAAATACGATGGCAACAAGTATACAACACTGGTTAAGGAAAATCAGGTGAAAATGCCGGATGAAAATGAACAGGATTATAATCTGCGCCAGGAAAATTATATGAGCAGCGCTCAACAGTCGGCTGCTTATGTTGCTTATAGAGCAGCAGGGAAAAAACCGAAATTGCTTGAAGAAGGTGTGCTCATTATTGGCGTTATGCGATCGATGCCTAATGCCAAAGTGTTGAAGGTTGGCGATTTGATCATTGGAATGGATAACCATAAGGTGACAACAATGGAAGATATGGACCGTTTGATCAAGCAAAAAAAGATTGGTGATCGCTTTCAACTAACCATTGACCGTAACAATCAGGTCAAAAAGGTAACTGTTCAAGCCGCAGCTTTTCCAAAAGCTTACGCCGGTACGGGCAGGGGCTGGGGTATCGGCATCTATCAAGACAACCACGTTAAAGCGGAAGTTACACCTCCGGTGAAATTTAATATACAAAATATCGGTGGCCCTTCGGCAGGTCTGATGATGACACTGGAAATATATGATCAGCTTACGAAACAAAATTTTTCGCGAGGAAGAGATATTGCAGGAACGGGGACCATTGCATTGAACGGTGACGTTGGACCGATCGGTGGAATTTCTGAAAAGGTTGTCGGCGCAAGCAAATCTGGAACTGATATTTTTTTCGCGCCGGTCGCAGATCATGAATATCAGACAGCGAAGAAAACAGCAAAAGAAATAGGGACAAAGATGAAGATCGTACCTGTCAATACGTTCAGCGATGCAGTGAACTATCTGAAGCATTGAAAAGCATTTAAAAAAAAGAAAAAGACGCTTTCGGATAATCACCATGATTCTCCGATAAAGCGTCTTTTTGATTCATCATAGCGTACAGGAGGGTGGCTGGTTTCCGTGAATGCATCCACACGCTGATCGCGTCCGGTTAGGTAATCATAGAGCTGTGCAGCTTTAATATCTTGATCAAGTAACGTTGAACGGTGTGTCCTTATTTTTGAAATCAACGGGATCGATGTTTTCTTGCGAATTTGAGAAAGGTATGCTTGGCCTTTTTGACTCATACCTAGTAGGCGGACATAATCCGGTTCACCATATGCGGCTAGCATCTTTGCGTCATCTTTTAAAGTATCTGTCAGAATATGCGCAGAGAGGCGCTGCAGCCTAGCCCAAGTATAGCGCTTTGTTTTAACTGCTGAGATAAACTCTTGGAAAGTCTGTGCCTTCCGTATACAGGCAATCAGTCGAGATTCAATGCCTTCTTCCATTTCGTAAATTTGTTCCAGCCGTTCTCGTTTTGAAGAAAGTAATTTATATTTCAGAAATGGGAAAAAACGTTCCCAATCTCCAAAGAGGTTGTTATCCTGTGATTTTTTCATTGTATCCAGTACGTGGGCTGGAATTTTGTTTTGAATTGCACTTAGAGATCCATTTTGTAACAGATGCAGCCTTATGCTCGAAGCGCTTGCAATAGAAGTGTGTGTTTCAAAGTTATAATCGTTATGTCCGGCTTCTTTACGCTGCACAGTCATTGGTACTATAGTGCTTTTCCGCTGCCAAATGGCTTTAATATAATGGAAACCCAGGCTGTTGTTCGGCTGGGAGAGATCGACCAAATCTTGTTTATATTCCTGAGCGACATGTCTGTATGCCGCTGCATGCGCGTTTGGATAGCTTATCCCTTTATCAAGTGCTGCTTTGAGCTGATCATCGTATGAGTCCTGATGATCGTGGATAAGGGTTAATGTATTTAGAAAAGGTTCGATTCGCCCGGATTCACTACTGAAAAAGAGTTGATTAACACCAAGCTGATCAAGTATGGCAATCGCTCCTCGTGCAAAGACATCTGCTTTGCCGACCGCAAATACATAAGGAAGTTCTACAACGAGATCGATACCAGACTGCAATGCCATTTGCGTTCGTGTCCATTTAGAAACGATGGCGGGCTCGCCTCGCTGCAGAAAGTCGCCGCTCATGACCGCAATAACCACGTCTGGATGCACGGTTTCACGCAGAACGTTCAATTGGTAGAGGTGTCCATTATGGAATGGGTTATATTCAGCGACAATTCCGGAAATAATCATTAGAGCTTCATCCTTTTGAAATCGAAATCATGAACGCATTCATTTTATCATATTCTTCGAAAGAAAGAGAAATTGCCAACAGTTTGTCAGCTGTGATAATCTTTAAATGTAGCCAACGCGGCGGATTGACATTCCGATTGGCGGGGCTTATAATAACATTTGTTGTCTAGAGGTGGTTCAGTATGTCTTTATCATGGTCCGTTCCTGAATTGATGCAGTTCAGGGAGGAGGGTATGAGTTTTCACGAAGAAGTTGTATTGCCTCTGGAATTGTTTCGCGCGGATCCTGAAATACGAAGTGTAGCACCTGTTGATGTTAAGGGTGTCGTGGAATTTTCAAAACGATCGCTTACTTTTCATTTACAGTTGGCCGGTAAGATTGTGTTGCCGTGCGCTGTAACTTTGGAGGATGTCGATTATCCCTTTCAGATCAATACCGCAGAGACATTTTTGCTGTCGGCGGGAAATGAGAACGAGATAGAGGGAGATTTCGTTCATCGTGTTGAGGACGAGCAGATCGACCTGATCCCTTATCTTGTTGAAGCTATATTGGTTGAAAAGCCAATGCGTGTTGTCAGTGAAAAAGCTCGTGCCGAGTCACATCTTTCCGGAAATGGCTGGACACTTGTCAATGAGGAAACGTCGAAGCAGCAGATTGATCCAAGGTTAGAAAAACTGAAAAAGTTTTTTGACGATTAACTATTGTCCGAGGAGGTGTCAACCGTGGCAGTACCTAAAAGAAGAACGTCAACTACTCGCAAAAATAAGCGGCGTACACATTTTAAGCTGGCCGTTCCAGGTATGGTGAAATGTGACAACTGTGGTGAATATAAATTAGCTCACCGGGTGTGCCCATCATGTGGCTCATACAAAGGTGAAGAAGTTGTTGAAAAATAATGCATGAATCTTTTGAGAAGCCAATGGCTTCTCTTTTTTTGTTTTTCCACATCCTCTGAAAGAAAAAAGCACGACCTCTTCTACCGATCCTATCAACTGCATAAAGTATAAAACAAGAGCAATGCTCAAATATGGATTTGAGAGAAAAGAGGGAAGAAGATGCCGTCAATAAGACAAGATGCGTGGACACACGCTGAAGACGTGACACTCGCGGACACGATTCTTCGCCATATCAGGGGAGGAAGCACACAATTGGCGGGCTTTGCTGAAGCGGGAGGCTTACTTTCCCGTACTCCGGCGGCATGTGGTTTTCGCTGGAATTCTGCTGTCCGTAAAACGTATGAGAAAGAGTTGAAAGAAGCAAAGGTAATCCGCAAAGAAAATAAAAGAGAAAAGAAGAAAGCAATAGGTCAGAGAGAGCCTGACAAAGAATTTACTCAGAAGCTCAACGTGCCCGAATCTCGATCCAAGTCAACCATCGCTGAACCGATCATTGATCAGATGATTCTTTTTTTGAATCAGCTAAAAAGTCGATCCGAATCTCAGGAGACCAGGCAAATTAACGAACAACTGAAAAGCTTGCGAATTGAAAATAAGCTTCTGGACGAAGCTTATCAGAAACTGCAAAAAGACTATGACGGTGTCAAACGAAATTATGAATCATTGCTCGATGTGCTGAAAGTGGTGGATCAAGCGAGAAAAGACATTCCTCATGTTTAATTGCATGGCAAAAAGTGCCCATAAAGGGCGCTTTTTTTTGTCCAAAGATAAGAAAATATAAGATTTTTGGCAAAATCAAGTAAACGATTAAACGCGAAGATGCGAGACTCCTGCGGGAATCGCGAGCCAAGTGAGACCCCGCAGGTAATGGCTTGTCTGAGGAGGCTCACGGATCGCCCGCGGAAAGCGAGCAATCGGAGCGTGGTCATGTTTAGTGTCTAGCCACTACATCGTGCGGAGTAAGGACCGGGCTTGTCCGGTTTTTCTAAGGAAAATGATAGGAAAAATAGTCTTGAAAACCTTTCCTTTTTTCTGCTTTTGAAGGAAAGATGGTTTGATGGAGCGAATATTAAAAATAAAGTGGTGGAAAGTGGGGGATTGTGGTAAAGTAAAACAAAAGAGGAGGCGACTCTAATGTTTATGGGCGAATTTAATCACAGCATAGACACAAAAGGGCGCCTCATCATACCTTCAAAGTTTCGCGAAGAACTCGGTGACACCTTCGTGGTTACACGTGGTCTTGATCAATGCCTTTTTGTTTATCCAATGGGTGAATGGCACAGAATAGAGGAAAAGCTGAAGGCACTGCCTTTTACAAAGAAGGATGCACGAGCTTTTACTCGATTCTTCTTTTCAGGAGCCAGTGAATGCGCATTGGACAAGCAAGGGCGGGTATCAATCAGCAACGGTCTCCGTGAGTACGCGAAATTGATTAAAGATTGTGTGGTCATTGGCGTTTCCACACGCCTTGAAATATGGGATCAGCAGGCTTGGGGTCAATATTTTGCACAATCTGAAGAATCATTTAATGACATCTCGGAGAGCTTGCTTGATCTCGATCTCTGATTATGAGTGTGAAACTGATCGAAAATAGCCTTGTCAGCATGTTCTTCGAGACGGGAGTCGGTTATTATGTTTGAACACATTACAGTGTTAAAGAATGAAGCGATAAAGGGATTGAATCTTGATCCGGATGGCATTTATGTAGACTGCACTCTTGGTGGAGGCGGACATAGTGAAGTTATTGCCACGCACCTCGAAGGCGGTCACTTATATGCATTTGATCAAGATGACGAAGCTCTGCGTGCTGCTTCCGCCCGGCTAAACCGGTATTCTGAAAAAATAACGTTCATCAAGTCTAACTTTCGTCATCTGGAGCATGAATTGCATGATCAAGGTATTGAGAAGGTCAACGGCATTCTCTTTGATCTTGGTGTATCTTCACCGCAATTTGATCACGCGGATCGCGGATTCAGTTATCAGCACAACGGTCCACTTGATATGAGAATGGATCGCCGTCAAGATCTTACTGCAGCCACAATTGTTAACGAATGGCCGGCTGATCGTCTGTCACGTATTTTTTTCATGTATGGCGATGAACGGTTTTCAAGACCGATAGCAAGAAAAATTGAGCAATATCGTGAGCGTCAGCCCATTGAGACAACAGGAGAACTCGCCGAAATCATTAAGGACGCCATTCCTGCTCCCGCAAGACGAACTGGCGGACACCCCGCAAAACGTGTATTCCAAGCATTGCGCATTGCTGTAAATGATGAGCTGGGAAGTTTTGACGAAGCATTGAGTCAATCGTTACGTTTGCTGGATATTGGCGGCAGGATTGCAGTGATCACGTTCCAGTCCCTGGAAGACAAACTATGCAAACAATTTTTTAAAAAATATAGTGAACCACCTGAGTTACCACCAGGCCTTCCGATTGTGCCTGAGGCTTATATGCCGGTTTTAACGAGAATCAGCCGGAAACCGATTGTTCCGACGCCCGAGGAATTGGCGGCGAATAATCGTTCCCGTTCGGCAAAACTGAGAATCGCCGAAAAAATTAGGGAAATTAAGGAGGATGAGGAGCAATGAATCAGAGTCAGCAAGCATTTAAGGTACAAAGACAGGAGTATGTAGAACCAAGGCGCCAGGAAGAGCAAATTGTGATTACCAGACGTGTGACAAAAGGTGAAAAAAGCCTCTGGATCATGGCGGGGGCGGTCATCTTTCTGCTGTCACTCTGTGTTGTTGCAAACCAGGCGAAACTATACATGGCTTCGCAGGATATTGCCTCCCTCCAGTCGAAGATCGACAATCAATCGAAAATCACGCAGCAATTGAAAGCTGATTCAGATAGTCTGAGTTCTCCTGAACGCATTGTTAGATTTGCTGAAAAAGAATTAGGCTTGAAATTGGACATTGAAAATATCAAGGTGCTTCCTTAAGGTGGTTTATTCACATGTTCCAAAGAAAAAGAAGATTAATAAGTTTTTGGGCAGGTTTAGTCGGCGTTCTTTTTATGCTGACTTTTTTTGTCATTATCGGACGTTTTGTCTACATTGCTCAAGGGAAAGAGATTAATGGTCATAAGCTGATTAACGTGGGGGAAAATCAATGGTCGCAATACAAGGTTGTCGATGAAAAAAGAGGAACGATTTATTCGGATAATGGGCGGATTCTTGCAGAGGATGTTCCCGCTTATACATTGTATGCCATTATTAGTCCAAATAGCGATAATCATGTGAAAGATAAGCAAAAGACAGCTAATGCCTTAGCACCAATTCTTGGAATGAAATCATCAGATGTTCTTGACATTCTGAATCGAAAGGCGTATCAGGTAGAGTTCGGGACAAAAGGTAAAATGTTGAGCTATGCCAAGAAAAAAGAAATCGACCGGTTGAAACTCCCCGGAATTGGCTATCTAACCGAATCGAAGCGCTATTATCCTGATCAGTCAAGTGCAGCATATACCTTGGGGTTTACTCAAATTAATCCTGCCAACAATCAACAAAAAGGTGTGTTCGGCATTGAACAATCCTTGGACCATTATCTGACGGAAAAAGACGGGTCAATCAGATATTATAGGAGTCTGTCCGGGGTGCCGATCCCTGATGAACATCAGAAACTCAAAAAATCATCGCCTGGAAAAGACGTCTACCTGACCCTCAACACACGTATTCAGACGGTATTGGATCAGGCGATGACAAGAGTCAACCAAGAATACAAGCCTGAAAATATGATCGGAATCGCGGCCGATCCAAAAACCGGAAAAATTCTTGCCATGTCCACACTTCCTGGCTTTAATCCAAATAAACGCGACATCAAACAATTCAGCAATGCAGCGATTTCTGAGCCTTATGAACCCGGATCCGTTATGAAAACCTTTACGGTTGCTTCGGCGATCGACGCGGGGGTTTATAAAGGATCGGACACCTATACATCTGGCGATTACAAAACGGATGGCGGAACAATTCACGACTGGAGACGTCAGGGCTGGGGGACAATCTCTTTTGATCAAGGCTTTGAGCTATCCTCTAACGTCGGTATGTCCGTTTTAACAGATAAATATCTGGGCGTTGATAAATTAGGCGACTATTTTCGGAAGTTTGGCTTTATGCAGAAAACAGGAATTGATTTACCTGGAGAACGTTCAAGTCTTGTCAACTGGCATTGGAAGCTTGACAAACTCGAAGCTTCATTTGGACAAGCTTCAGCATTTACAGCGATACAGATTGTTCAGGCTGCAACAGCGATCGGAAATAATGGAACGATGATGCGTCCCTATGTGGTTGACAAAATTGTCAATCCAAAAACAAAGAAAACAATTTTGCAGCACCATCCTGTTGTGGCAGGTCATCCAGTTTCAGCTGCTGCGGCAGAACAAACTCGTGCACTCATGCGTAAAGTTGTCACGGATAAAAATGTTGTCAATGGAGCGAGTGCTACCGGTCTTGCCTATGATCTACCGGGTTACGACGTTATCGGAAAAACAGGAACCGCTCAAATTTCGCAGAACGGACAATACATGTTTGGGAAAAATAATTATGTCTACTCATTTCTCGGTATGGCGCCGCAAAAGAATCCTAAACTGATCGTCTATGTCGCCGTCAAGCAGCCCCATTTAAAGGCTACCGATTTAGGAGCTGAGCCAGTGGTTGACATCGTTCGTCCTGTCATGACGAGTGCATTGCAATATTTGCAGGTTGACAAGAAGGCGAGTGCATCTGATGTAAGACAAGAGCTTCCGTCAATTAAATTTGGAGACTTCACCGGAACAGACATGAACGCGACCGCTCAGAGCCTGACGAATCAGGGGATTGTTCCGATCACGATTGGTTCTGGAACAATCGAAAAACAAATGCCATATCCAGGCGAGAAACTATTTGCCGGGAGCAGAGTTATTCTGTCTGGAGGCGGAACGAAAAAAATGCCGGATCTTTCAGGATGGTCGCTGGCCGACACGATGAAACTGGCGGATATGGAAGATATAAAGCTGGTTACCAAGGGAGACGGCTTTGTTGCTTCACAAAGCCCTGCAGCAGGTCAACCATTGAAATCTGGCAGTGTTCTAACGATTCAATTACAAGCTGAAAAAACCAATGATCAAGCACATGCGGGTACGTCATCATCGGTTCAACAGCAGAATAATCCATAATCCACAATAGAGCTTGTTCTATTTTTCCACGTTCACTCATATGAGTAGGACAAGGAAAGATGGGAGGGGGCTTATTGTGCGTGTGTCGAACGTAACGGTAAAAAGGCGGCTGCTTTTTTTCTTGTCTGTAGGGCTTTGCGTATTTGCTGTCTTTATCGTAAGACTGGCCTATGTACAGCTATTTGAGAACAATCAACTGACCAAAATCGCACTGGATTTATGGAGCCGCAGAATACCTTATGAGGCAGAACGTGGCCGGATTTTAGACAGCCGAGGAAAAGTGCTTGCAACAAATATAAGCAGTCCGTCGGTTCTTGTTGTGCCCCGGCAGGTGAAAAATAAAAATGAGACTGCGGCAAAGCTTGCTTCAGTACTCAATATGAGTCAAAAAAAGGCTTATGAAAAAATAACAAAAAAAGAATCGATCGTACGCATTACGCCCGAAGGCAGAAAAATCTCTAATGAAAAAGCGTCACAAGTCAAAGCTTTAGGGCTCCCTGGCGTCTTTGTTGCGGAAGACTTTAAAAGAGATTATCCAAATGGGAACTACCTCGCCCATGTCCTTGGATTTGCAGGCATTGACAATCAGGGACTAACCGGGCTTGAATCCTATTACAATGAAGGACTGAAAGGCGAGAATGGCCATGTTGCCTTTTTCTCTGATGTCCACGGCAACCGTATGTCGAGCCTCAAAGACAAATATATTCCTCCGACGAGTGGTTCGAGCCTTCAGCTGACTATTGACTCGCGTGTACAGTCGATCATCGAACGTGAACTGAATAATACGGTTGCAAAATACCATCCCGACAGCGCAATGGCAATCGCTATGGATCCGAACTCAGGGGCGATTCTCGGTATGTCTTCCAAACCGGACTTTAATCCGGAAAATTATAAAAAAGTACCACCGGAAATTTATAATCACAATCTGCCGATTTGGAAAATGTATGAACCGGGTTCAACGTTTAAAGTCATCACGCTTGCAGCTGCACTTCAGGAAAAAGCTGTTAATCTGAAGAATGATCATTTTTTTGATTCGGGAGCGATTGATGTTGCCGGCTCAAATCTTCATTGCTGGAAAAGAGGCGGACATGGGGATGAGACATTTCTGCAAGTTGTACAGAATTCTTGCAACCCAGGTTTTGTCGCGCTTGGAGAACGTGTAGGGAAAGACAAACTTTTCTCATATATTCATAAATTTGGATTCGGTGAAAAGACAGGGATTGATCTTCAGGGAGAGGCTAAAGGCATTTTATTTAACAAAGACAAAATTGGTCCTCTTGAAGCCGCTACGACTGCATTTGGTCAGGGCGTATCTGTTACACCGATTCAACAGATTGCTGCTGTATCGGCGGCGGTAAATGGCGGGTATCTCTATCAGCCGCAGCTGGCGAAAGCTTGGATTGATACCGACACAGGAAAGACCATCAACCGAGTCGAACCTGTCATGAAACGGCGAGTTATTTCAGAACAAACGTCAAAAGAAGTTCGAAATGCCCTTGAAAGTGTTGTTGCACAAGGAACCGGCCGTAACGCCTATGTTCAGGGATATCGCATTGGCGGAAAAACAGGGACAGCGCAAAAAGTCGATCCAAAAACAGGCAGGTATATGAGCAATAACTATATTGTTTCTTTTATGGGCTTTGCGCCAGCGAATAATCCGAAAATTGTTGTCTATGTTGCGGTTGATAATCCAAAAGGAACGGTTCAATTCGGCGGCACGGTTTCTGCGCCAATCGCTGGCAGGATTATTGGGGACAGCCTGAGTGCTATGGGTGTCAAAAAACAGACCGGCGGTTTGGAAAAAGAACTGCGTTGGCCTGACCAGCCGTTAGTAAAGGTACCGAATCTAAAGGGTATGGGTAAAGATGATTTGAGAAATGCACTGTTTGACCTGAAACTTAAGCCGGAAGGCAGCGGCAATGTTGTGACCATGCAGTCGCCAAAGCCGGGAATTAAGGTCAAACAAGGTTCAACAATAATGATATACTTAGGTGACAAAAAGAAAACAGACGATTAAAATAAGCAATGGACGCAAGGAGCCGGCGTGTCTTAAAGCCGGCTCCTGGGCATACATAAAGAAAAGGGAAGCTTTCAACAAAGAATTTCTCACCCAGGCCCTTTTTCGGTGTCAGTTATTTCTTAAGTGAAAGCTGCTTCCTGTTTTCTTAAAATGATTTTTGTATGTAAGAATCCACATTAAGTTGATGAGGGACGTGTCAAGGAATGAAACTTGCGGATTGCCTAAAGGCACTCGCTGATTTTCGACAAAAAAATATGGGAGATCCAGATATCAGCGAGATCACCATCGATTCTCGGCAAGTAAAACCGGGATCCTTGTTTTTTTGCATAAAGGGACATCATGTTGATGGTCATCTTTTTGCAGTTCAGGCGGAAGAACGTGGCGCAGCTGCAATTGTCGCTCAAGATCCCATTGATGTTTCGGTTCCTGTCATTTACGTTAATGACACACACAGAGCACTTGCGATGATTGCTGATCGTTTTTACGGGTTTCCAAGCCATAATCTCCATCTGATCGGCGTTACAGGCACCAATGGGAAAACAACGATCACGTATCTTGTGCAATCGATACAAGAAGCCGCAGGCATTAATACTGGATTAATCGGAACAATGGGCATGCGCTATAAAAATAAATATATACCAGTTCAAAACACAACGCCTGAAGTGCACTTGATACACAAGAATCTTGCTGACATGAAAAATAACGGCGCGGGATCGGTAGTCATGGAGACATCCTCTAACGCGCTTTATGATGGAAGAGTTCATGGATGTGATTTTAACGTTGGTATCTTTACGAATCTGACTGAAGATCATTTGGATCTGCATGGAACGATGAAGGATTATATGTATGCAAAAAGCCTCCTTTTCTCTCAGCTGGGCAATAGTTATAGAAACGACGAGATAAAGGCGGCCGTTTTGAACGTTGATGATCCTGCCTCAGAGGTCTATAAACATATGACTGCGGCACATGTCATTACTTATGGCATTAATAAGCTTGCCGACTACCACGCGACATCCATTCAAATTACGCCATCAGGAACAACATTTATTCTAGAAGTCGGCGAAAATAAATATCCGGTTTCAATGAAACTGATCGGCAAGTTCAGTGTTTATAATGTTCTTGCAGCACTTGCAGCGTGCTCACTTAGCAAAATTGGTATCACAGATATGATCAAGACGGTTGAACAAATTAAAGGAGTGTCGGGGCGCTTCGAACCGGTAGACGCTGGTCAGAACTTCACGGTGATCGTTGATTATTCGCATACGCCGGACAGTCTTGAAAATGCACTGAGCACGATAAAAGAATTTGCTGAGAAACGGATCATTGCTATTGTGGGATGCGGTGGTGATCGGGAACGCGGGAAAAGGCCGATTATGGCGAAGATCGCTGTTGATGAGAGTGATCTGGCTATACTTACTTCGGATAACCCTCGTACCGAAGATCCGGAAGCGATACTCGCGGAAATGGAGACTGGAATTAAAGGTCGTTCGTATATGAAAATCACCGATCGACGTGAAGCGATTCGCTATGCGATGCAAAATGCTGAAGAAGGAGATATCGTGCTGATTGCAGGAAAAGGACATGAGGATTATCAAATTATCGGTACAAAAAAACATCACTTTGATGACCGTGAAGAGGCGCGTGCAGCGATTGTAGCGCGACTGAATAAATGAACGGACAGTTTAATGCTGTTCGCAAAAGGGAGAGTAACAGATGAGTATTGGAGTAGATATAGTCAGGGGTCAGGCGATTCAGACGATTGGCGATGCCGGACATTTAGACCGCCTGAATTTGATGCCGGACAGTCGCAAAATAGTGGCTGACGGTCTCTTTGTACCTCTGGTAGGGGAACACTTCAATGGTCACCATTATTTGGAACAGGCGATTGAACATGGGGCAGTAGCGGCGATCTGGATGGAACGAGAACCGCTTCCGGAACATCTTCCGCAAGGTTTTCCGTTGTTTTTTGTTCGTGACACACTGTCGGCAATACAAAGCATGGCAAAAAGCTATCTTAATCAAACCCGTCCGAAAATCATTGCAGTGACAGGATCAAATGGAAAAACAACGACGAAAGATATGCTTTACGGGATTCTTCATCAGTCATTCAGGACATATAAAACACAGGGTAATTTTAATAACCATATCGGTGTACCGCTCACAATACTATCAATGCCAAAGGATACGGAAGTGCTTGTTCTGGAAATGGGTATGAATCATTTTGGTGAACTTACCTTTCTGAGCCAAATGGCAAAACCGGATATCGCGATAATCACAAATATTGGCGAGTCGCATATCGAATATCTTGGCAGCAGAGAAGGAATTGCGAAGGCAAAACTCGAAATTGTGAACGGGCTCAGAAAACGAGGGACTTTGATCCTGGATGGCGATGAGCCGCTTCTTGCTGACATTCAGACCTATGCTTTTCAGATTGTGCGCTGCGGATTCAGCAACGGGAACAACTGGCGAATCACAGATATTGTTGAATCTGTGTCCGGAAGCAGTTTCTCACTGAACAAACAGAAGGAAACATTTAATGTTCCTGTACTTGGCAGGCATAATGTGAAAAACGCAGTGCTCAGTTTCGCAGCGGCACGGATCCTGGGAATGGATATGGAGAAAATCCGAATAGGATTGGAAAAGCTAAGCCTAACAAAATTGCGTTTTGAAAGAGTTGATGGGCTAAACGGCTCTGTACTGATTAATGACTGCTACAATGCAAGCCCGACATCGATGAAAGCCTCGTTAGAAACCTTAAAGACATTGCCGGGGTTTAAGAAGCGGATAGCAGTTCTAGGCGATATGTATGAGCTAGGAAAAGATGAAGAGGCGCTGCATAAAAGTGTAGCCGCTGCTCTAGGAGCGCCGCTGACCCATGTCGTGACCATCGGCGAAAAAGGTGCATGGATTGCCGATGGACTTCGTGAAAACGGCGGTGTCAACTTAGAGGTCCGCTCATTTCCGACAAAAGCGGAAGCTCAACCCTATCTTGAATCACTGTTGAGTGAAGATGCTGTAATGTTGTTCAAAGCGTCGAGGCTCCTCGCGCTAGAAGAACTTTCAGGCAAACTTTGTGCTAAATAATCTTTGAATCATAAAGCATGATATTGAATGTGAGTTTAGTAGTTAATCGTATCGTTAAACTTTAGGCCTTGAAATTAAAGGAGCGAAAGGATTCATGACATTGACTTTATTATTTGGCTTAGCCATTTCTTTTCTTGTGACACTGGTATTTGCGCCTTTTTTCATTCCACTTTTGCGGAGACTGCATTTCGGACAGTATATCCGTGAGGAAGGACCAAAAAGTCACCAGAAAAAAGCGGGAACACCGACAATGGGCGGTGTGATCTTTCTGATCGGCTTGGTTGCAGGCATTCTTGTGATGGCGCTGAAGTATCATATGACCACGCAGGACACCTACATGCTTCTCTTTGTTACCTTAGGTTTTGGCCTTATTGGCCTACTTGATGATTTTATAAAAATATCTATGAAACGAAATATGGGATTGACCTCAAAACAGAAGATTGCGGGCCAGCTGATCATTTCAATTGTTTTTTGGATCATCATGACTCGCTATGATTATTCGACCTATCTTTCGTTCCCAGGTACAAATTTTATGGTTAATCTGCACTGGTTCTATCCATTGTTCGTGGTTTTTCTCTTGATCGGTGTACCGAATGCAACGAACCTTACAGATGGAATGGATGGGTTGCTGTCCGGACTTTCGGTGATTGCCTTTGCTGCATATGCGGTGATCGCTTGGTTTGCCATGAATCTCGGTGTGGCTGTTTTTGCAACCGTCATGCTTGGCGCGTTGCTCGGCTTTTTGATTTTTAACGCTCATCCTGCGCGTGTGTTCATGGGCGATACCGGCTCGCTTGCTATAGGCGGAGCACTTGCCGGTATGGCCATCCTTACGAATACAGAGATATTGCTCGCAGTTATCGGCGGAGTATTTGCAATCGAAACATTGTCTGTTATTATTCAAGTCATTTCTTTTAAAACGACAGGCCGACGGGTCTTTAAGATGAGTCCGATCCATCATCATTTTGAATTGTCAGGTTGGTCGGAATGGAAAGTGGTTACTGTGTTCTGGCTTGTTGGCCTGACGCTGGCTGTTCTTGGAATTTATCTGAAAGTAGGGATTGTAATTTGAAAACGCTGAATGACTTTGCGAATCAGAAAGTGCTTGTTCTAGGTTTGGCGAAAAGCGGCTATGCGGCAGCAAAATTGATGATGAGTCTGGGCGCGGATGTGACCGTTAACGATCAACGCGACTTGAGCAGCAATACGCATGCGGCGGACCTTGCAGCAATCGGCGTGAAAGTTGTGGACGGCGGGCACCCGCTTGATTTGATTGACAGCAGTGTTAAATTAATGATCAAAAACCCAGGTATTCCATATAAGAATCCGCTTATTAAAAAAGCGCTTGAACTCGATGTGCCTGTAGTGACTGAAGTGGAGATCGCCGGACGCTTATCCGAAGCACCATTCATTGGGGTCACCGGCTCAAATGGAAAAACGACTACGACGATGCTTATTGGCGAAATGATGAAGGGTTCAGCTTATCAACCGATTGTCGCCGGAAACATCGGTACAGCACTAACATCGGTTGTGCAGAAAGCTACGGAGCGTAATGTGATCGTCGCTGAACTTTCGAGTTTCCAATTACTTGGGACGAGACAATTTCACCCGCATGTCGCAGTTGTCCTGAATATTTTTGATCACCATCTTGATTATCACGGAACAGTTGAGAATTATGCGGAAGCAAAGGCTCACATTACAGCCAATCAGACGGCATCAGATGCGCTTGTCTATAATGCTGACAGTGAAAGAGTTGTCCATTTTATTGCAGAGAGCAGCAAAGCAGAGAAGGTTCCATTTTCTTTAAAGGGAAGAGTAGAGAACGGCGCATACGTATCAGAAGGCACGATTTATTTTAAAGATGAGCCGATCATGAAGTGCGATGAGATGGGCTTGCCGGGTGATCATAACCTGTCGAATGCGTTGGCTGCTGTTGCTGCAGCAGGAGTGTATGGTGTTCCGGTGAAGTACATCGCACAAGTGCTCCGTACTTTCAAAGGAGCCCGCCATCGTCTTGAATACGTGGATGTTGTACAAGGGCGGACCGTGTACAATGATTCGAAAGCAACGAATATTATTGCGACTTCAAAAGCGTTGCACGCGTTTCCTGGCAAGGAAATAGTGCTTCTAGCCGGAGGACTTGATCGTGGAAATACTTTTGATGCATTGATCCCTGATTTGAAAAAGGCTCCGATAAAAGCGGTGCTTCTCTTTGGACAAACGCAAAAGAAGCTGCTGGATGCTTGCAAAAAGGCTGGAATCCCGGTTATCAAGGAAGTTGAAAACGTTGAGGCGGCTGTACCTGAGGCATTCGCTTTGTCACAGCCAGGCGATGTGATTCTTCTTTCTCCGGCTTGTGCAAGCTGGGATCAATATGAATCTTTTGAACAGCGTGGTGACATTTTTATCACGGAAGTGAATAAGTTTAGATAAGGGGACAGGCCGGTTGGCGTTTCATTCCGGCGAATCAGGTCCCTGATCTGAACGGAGTGTTGCATATGCGCAAGTATCGTCAGTCACCAGACCTCTTCTTACTTGTGACCACATTTGTGTTGCTCGCGATCGGCCTAATGATGGTGTATAGCGCAAGCGCGGTTTTAGCCGCCAATCGTTTCGGCGATTCGCTGTACTTTCTGAAAAGGCAGCTGCTGTTTGCTGCTGTCGGTGTTGGTCTTATGTTCGCGGTCATGCGAATTGATTACCATTTTTGGAGATCCTGGGCGAAAATAGGTTTGGCAGGCTGTTATGTTCTGCTCGCTCTTGTTTTAATACCGGGTGTTGGACTCGTACGCGGGGGGGCAAGCAGCTGGCTGGGTGTCGGTGCCTTTTCAATTCAGCCTTCTGAATTTATGAAGGTGGCACTCATCTTGTTTCTGGCTAAATACCTTTCGGAGCATCAATCGAATTTGCCGTCTTTCAAAAAAGGGCTCATTCCCTCCTTCATGCCTGTTTTGCTTGCTTTCGGCTTGATCATGCTTCAGCCGGATTTAGGTACGGGTATGGTACTGGTGCTTACTTGCTTGATCATGATTTTTATCGCAGGTGCGCGAATCAAGCACTTTGCAATCATGGGGGCTATCGGAGTGCTTGGCGTTGTCGGTTTAATTTTATCTGCGCCGTACAGAATGAAACGTTTGACTTCCTTTGTTGATCCTTGGCAGGATCCTAAGGGAAGCGGATTTCAAATCATCCAGTCACTGCTTGCGATTGGTCCGGGAGGCTTGCTAGGATTTGGGCTTGGTCAAAGCAGGCAAAAATATCAGTATTTGCCGGAACCGCAAACCGATTTTATTTTTTCTATTGTTGCTGAAGAACTTGGCTTTATCGGCGCGGCAATGGTTTTACTACTTTTTTGTCTTCTGTTATGGCGGGGAATCTTAATTGCAATAAAGGCTCCAGATCTATTCGGTACGCTTCTAGCTGTGGGCATTACAGGCATGATTGCGATCCAGATTATGATTAATATTGCTGTTGTGACCGGCTTGATCCCTGTCACAGGCATCACGCTGCCATTTCTTAGCTATGGAGGTTCTTCATTAACGTTGATGCTCGTGTCAATCGGCATTTTGCTTAATGTCAGCAAAAACGCTTGATCACTGCTATTTCTCGAGGTAATCATAATACTTTAGCAAACCCTGTTTTATGAAAACAGGGTTTGCTGTTTTTTGGAAAAGAAAATACAATAGAGTGGGTCGGTTATGGAAAAAAGCTCTTGAAGGGCGAAGTCGTGATCAGATGATCCGACAAAACTAAAATTTACGGCTTAGTCATTGCTTGGATAATTCACATCATGTGTCATGAACACACCGTTTGAGGAGGAGAACAGAATGGACAGGAAAAAAGTTGTCGCACTGGAAGACCGCCTGCCCCAATTGAAGAAGGAACGGAAACAGAAAGCTAATCGCCGCTTTGCTTTTTATGCATCCGTCTTTTTCCTCCTGATTCTTGTGGTCGTCTATTTTCAATCGCCGTTAAGCAAAGTACACTCAGTTACAGTGAAAGGCGAACAAATTGTGAGTGGCGTTAAAGTCATAAAAACAAGTGGTATTTCGAATAAAACTCATATATGGGACATAAGGAAGAAGGCAGTTGAGAAAAAGATTGAGAGTCTCCCAACGGTTCAGTCAGCGACCGTAGAAAAAAAGTTTCCAAATCAAGTCCTGATCAAAATTAAAGAGTATGACCGCAAGGCCTATCTCCAGAAAAATGGAAATTATTATCCGATTTTGCAAAATGGTGCGATCTTAAGCAAACTTCAGAAAGGCAAGATGCCTGTGGATGCGCCTGTTCTATTTGGTTTCTCGAAGTCTGCCGCCTTGAAAAATGTTGCAGAGGGTCTTGACACCATCTCAAGACAAATGACGCATAATATTTCCGACATCCACTACATAGGAAAATCAGGAAGTGGAGACGATCTGATACTGTATATGAACGATGGGAACAAAGTGGTTGCTAGTACTCGGACATTTGTCCAAAATATCAAACTCTATCCCGAAATTGCGGCCAATCTGCCAAAAGGAAAACACGGTACTGTTCATTTAAGTGTTGGTACTTATTTTATTCCGAGTGATGCCGGACAAGAATCAAATCAACAGGATGGTCAATAATGACTGAGCTGGAATTCTCTTCACTCTTTTGTCGTATCTATTAACTTTTATCTTTTCTAGTTATTCAAGTTGGTGTAGACTATTATTTAGTTACATATCTTTATTACATTGCACTTTTTTGATATTTTTTATTGAATAGGTCTTTATGTCTATTCATTTTTTTGAAAAAGTGACGATGTATTTATGAAATAAGTCAGTTTTTATTATGAATGAAACTTTTAAAAGGGAAATGTTCCAATTTGTAGAATACAAACAGTAGGGTGTGTTTCTATCAACAGGAACAGAGAAAGCGTTGGGCTGAAAATAATGATTCTTAAAAAGAATGGTAAATATTCAATTGTCGTTCGCTCGATCCAAACATCCCTGACTAGAGAACTCATCGAAGATACTCAAGAAAAAGGGGGTGCCACAAAATGAACAGTGAGGATGTTTTTGTCAGCCTGGACATCGGCACGTCCAGTATAAAAACCGTAATCGGTGAGATGACAGGAGATAGTCTAAATGTCATTGGCGTTGGAGAAGCGGTTTCATACGGGATCAAAAAAGGCTCGATCGTAGATATCGATGCTACCGTCCGTTCAATTGGAAGCGCGGTTGAACAGGCAGAACGCATGGTCGGTATTAATATCAAGAGTGTGATTGTTGGCATTTCCGGCAATCACATTCAACTTAGACGTTGCCACGGCGTTGTTGCCGTATCCGGCGAGACCCATGAAGTTGGAAATGAAGATATTGCCAGAGTCATTGATGCGGCTCAAGTGATGTCCATTCCTCCTGAAAGAGAGATTGTCGATGTTATTCCAGAACAGTTCATTGTTGATGGTGTAGATGAAATTCATGATCCAAGAGGAATGATCGGTGTCCGGCTAGAAATGGAAGGGACATTGATCACCGGCTCCAAAACGTTGCTGCATAATCTCCTGAGATGTGTCGAACGGGCCGGGCTCACAATCTCAGACGTTTGTCTCCAGCCTCTGGCGTTAGGTGAGGTCGCGTTGTCTGAGGACGAGAAAAATCTAGGGGTTGCTTTGGTAGATATCGGAGGCGGATCCACAAGCGTGGCTGTATTCGATCAAGGATCTCTAGTCTCCACATTTGAGTTGCCGATTGGGGGCAACCATATCACAAAAGATATTTCGATTATTCAGCGGATACCATTGGACGAAGCCGAGCAGCTGAAAGTAAAGCATGGTGTGGCTTATCTCGGTGCGGCATCTGATGAAGATACATTCTCAGTGTCACAAATTGGTAGCGCACAGAAACAGTCTTTAAATCAGGAAGATCTCGCTGAAATTATTCAGGCGCGCATGGAAGAGATGTTCGACATTATTCGCGAAGAATTACAGAGGATCGGTGTCTATGACCTTCCCGGAGGATTTGTGCTGACCGGCGGCGTTGCTGCAATGCCTGGCGTGGTTGATCTTGCGGCTCACCATCTAAATTCCAGCGTTCGAATTGCGGCGCCGGATTACATCGGCGTACGTGAACCTAAATATACAGCTTGCATCGGATTAATTCAGTTTGCCTATCACAACGTCAAAATACAGGGCAAGGAGATCGCAGCGGCTATTGCACCTGAACATGAACGTTATGAAGCTGTACAGAAACAGCATAAACAGAAAAAAGTTAAACAGAACCCGAAACCTCATGAAGGCGTTACAGCAAAAGTGAAAAATTGGTTTAATCTGTTCTTTGATTGATCGGGTGGCGGAATGACTAAATGGGAGGAAATGAACAATGTATGATCACGATATGGAGATGGAACATCTAGCCAAAATCAAAGTGATTGGCGTTGGTGGCGGCGGAAATAACGCAGTCAACAGAATGATCGAAAGCGGCATTCAGGGCGTGGAATTTATTTGCGCAAATACGGATGCTCAGGCACTCAAGCTTTCTAAGGCGGATGTTAAGCTGCAGCTTGGGGAAAAGCTGACTCGCGGTTTAGGTGCAGGCGCAAATCCAGAAGTTGGGAAAAAAGCGGCGGAAGAAAGCCATGATCAAGTAGAGGAAATTTTGAAAGGAGCCGACATGGTCTTTGTGACTGCCGGAATGGGCGGCGGAACAGGCACCGGAGCTGCTCCAGTTATTGCTGAGGTTGCAAAAGAAGTTGGCGCATTGACCGTTGGTGTTGTTACACGTCCTTTCACGTTTGAAGGTAGAAAACGCGCTAAGCAGGCGCAAAGCGGAATCGGCAATCTTAAGGAAAAAGTGGATACACTGATCGTTATTCCTAATGATCGGCTGTTAGAGATTGTTGACAAGAACACCCCAATGCTTGATGCCTTCCGGGAAGCTGACAATGTGCTTCGCCAAGGTGTCCAAGGTATATCGGATCTGATCTCTGTTCCCGGCCTGATCAACTTGGATTTCGCTGATGTGAAAACAATCATGACCGAAGGCGGCTCTGCATTAATGGCGATTGGTGTTGCCTCAGGAGAAAATCGTGCTGCAGAAGCAGCAAAAAAGGCGATCTCAAGCCCACTGCTTGAGAAATCCATTGATGGGGCAAAAGGCGTGCTTATGAACATCACCGGCGGCACGAATCTTAGCTTGTATGAAGTGAATGAGGCTGCTGATATCGTCGCAACGGCTGCAGATGAGGAAGTCAATATGATCTTTGGATCAGTAATCAGAGAAGAATTGGAAGATGAAATCGTCGTGACCGTTATTGCGACTGGATTTGAGGAAAAAGAAAAGGTTGCTGATGCGGCGCAAGT
The DNA here is from genome assembly GCF_000497245.1 of Sporolactobacillus laevolacticus DSM 442. Classification (GTDB taxonomy): domain Bacteria; phylum Bacillota; class Bacilli; order Bacillales; family Sporolactobacillaceae; genus Sporolactobacillus; species Sporolactobacillus laevolacticus. The sequence goes on along the minus strand of NZ_AWTC01000002.1, from coordinate 165,896 downwards.
AGAGCAGGAGCTTTTCGCGCGGCGCAGACAGAATCCTGAAGGTCTGAGTAGCGTGAAACCACGCGATCACCATCGCGAGGAACCGGTTAGCCCGGTACAACAGCCGGCACGCAGATCGCGTACTATTGTTGATGATGAGGACACACTTGATATTCCAACCTTTCTTCGTAACCGGAGAAGGAAAAACGATTAACCGTGTTTGTTTCAATAGATTCACCTACTGTATTTTCTCCCTACACGATCCGAATCAAGAAAATAAGTTCCGGAAACAGGATGACACGCTCCTGTTTCCGGGATTTTTTATTTTCTCATGTTCTATAAAAGATTAGCCCGAAATGCCTCCGAGTCTCCTCAAAAAGTGTGGAGAAGCAAAGTGTTCCTATCCTCACTGTTGCGACAAAAGCAGCCAAAATAACAGCAAAATTCCGCCCACAGAATGACAGACTTTACTGCTGATGGCCCGTATACTAATCCTAAACACGCGAAGAAGGTGAGACGTTGGTTGTCTATCTGGATGCTGTTTGGGTACTTAATCTATTGATTGACGCATGTCTTTTGAAACTGACTGCACTAATGCTTAAACGCCAAACCAGCTGGATCCATCTGTGGTCAGGTGCATTGATTGCTTCTGCGGTGGTACTCATTCTTTTCACACCTGCAGCCTTCCTTGTGGATCATCCGATCGGGAAATTGATCTACTCTGTTATTATTATTTTCGTCACTTTTGGTTTTCATAGGATCACTGTTTTTTTGCAAAATCTGGCTGCTTTTTATTTCACTGCTTTTGCAATCGGCGGAGGATTGTTCGCTGTTCACTATTTCTTTCAGGACGGTTCATTTTATGCGAGCAACCGCTTTTTAAACACAATGAATTACGGTGATCCAATCAGCTGGATGACGGTTATCATCGGCTTTCCGATGCTCTGGTTTTTTTCAAAAAAACGGCTGGATCAGACAGTTACGCGGAAATGGCAAAGTTCAACTATCGCTGATGTTATTGTTCGATTTTCTGATATAACCATTGAAGCAAAAGCAATGATTGACAGCGGTAATAAACTCTCTGATCCGCTGACTCAGGCACCGGTCATGTTTCTCAGCAAAGAGGTATGTCAGGAAAATGTGCCGGAAGTGTTTTTCCAGGCAGAAAAAGCCCCGGCTGGATCACTTGATTTAGAGAACCTCACCGGTGACTGGAAAAACCGTGTCGCCTGGGTCCCATATCGTGCCGTTGACGGAACAAGCCGAATGACCCTAGCGGTTCGCCCCGACCAAGTGCTTATTAAGTATGAGGGCAAGCGGATTGAATGCACGAAATCGCTTGTCGCATTTGTTGATCATTCACTGAGTTCATCCGGAGACTTCAGCAGTATCTTGCACCCGGACATGCTGCTCCATGGAAAAATGATTGAAACTGCTTCATAACCATGTGAAAAAATAGGAGGTTGACTCGGGATGAAAATCACTTTTTTGAAAGTATGGCATTGGATACTAGTAAAATTAGGTGTTAAGCCGGAAGAAATTTATTATATCGGTGGAAGCGACGGTCTCCCCTCTCCGTTGTCGAAGGAGGAAGAGGCTGAATTGATGAAAAAACTTCCATCCGGAGATCAGCAAGTACGGGCAACCCTGATCGAGCGCAATTTGCGTCTTGTTGTGTATATTGCCCGAAAGTTTGACAATACACGGATTAATATTGAAGACCTCATCAGCATCGGAACCATCGGTCTGATAAAAGCAGTGAATACATTTAACCCCGAAAAAAAGATTAAACTTGCGACATATGCTTCGCGCTGCATCGAGAACGAAATACTTATGTATTTGCGCAGAAACAGCAGGACGCGGTCAGAAGTTTCACTGGATGAGCCGCTTAATGTTGATTGGGATGGCAATGAATTGCTTTTGTCCGATGTGCTGGGCACAGAAAATGATGTCACCACAAAAAATATGGAGCGCAAAGTCGAGCGAACACTTCTGAAAAAGGCGATGCTGATGCTGAGCGACCGGGAAAAGGAAATTATGACCCTACGCTTTGGATTGGCAGGGGGAAAAGAAAAAACTCAGAAGGATGTTGCCGATGAACTTGGGATCTCACAATCGTATATTTCACGGTTAGAAAAACGAATTATTAAACGTCTAAAAAAAGAATTTAGCAAAATGGCTTAGTGACGCGTGTTCAAACTCGACAATCATTTTGCCATGATTTTGCAGTGCATAAAATGATTTCCTACGGAGATACTTGACCATATAGCAGAGGTTGAAAAAGATGTCGATGTTTGCGGATTCGCAAGATCGGCAAGCCTTCTTCTTTCAACCCGCTAACGCAAGTTTTCGACAATGGGAGGTCATCCTTTATGGCACGGCACAAAGTGGAAATCTGCGGAGTGGACACATCGAAACTTCCGGTCCTGACAAACGTAGAAATGCGGCAGTTATTCACAGAATTGCAGTCAGGAAAGATTGAAGCAAGAGAAAAGCTTGTGAACGGCAATCTGCGGCTTGTCCTCAGTGTCATTCAACGCTTCAATCATCGAGGCGAATCTGTAGACGATTTATTTCAAGTCGGATGCATCGGATTAATGAAATCCATTGATAATTTCGATTTAAGTCAAAATGTCCGCTTTTCAACCTATGCGGTTCCAATGATCATTGGTGAAATACGCCGCTACTTAAGAGATAACAACCCAATTCGTGTGTCTCGTTCATTAAGGGATATGGCTTATAAAGCGCTTCAGGCAAAGGAGCGTTACATAGCGAAGCATTCGACTGAGCCGACGACGGCAGAACTTGCTAAGATCCTCGATTTGCCGGTTGAGGATGTCGTTTTCGCCATGGATGCGATTCAGGATCCTGTATCTCTATTTGAGCCGATCTATAGCGACGGCGGTGATCCGATCTTTATCATGGATCAGATTAGTGACGACAAACATAAAGACAGAGAGTGGGTAGATAATATTGCATTGAAGGAAGCGATGAGCAAACTCCATGATCGTGAAAAGCGAATTGTCGCCATGCGCTTTTTTTATGGAAAAACGCAAATGGAAGTCGCTCAGGAGATTGGTATTTCACAAGCTCAAGTTTCACGGCTTGAGAAAATGGCCATTAAAGAGATGAATCAGGAAATCGGTCCGTAACGCTTGCGTCAGCAAGCGTTTTTTTCTGCATGCCTGAAAAGAATGCAGAAGGTGTCAGAACATTGACAGACCCTTTATGACGCTGATCTATTTCCTAGGCAATGAACTGGTGCATTTTTTACTTCTCAATGCCGCTAATTGCCCATATATATTAGGGACAGTGAGAGGAGGGGCATTGATGCCGAGAATTTCAGATTTTCAAGCAAAAGAAGTGGTCAATGTTGAAAATGGGAAAAGGTTGGGACATATCGGAGACCTTGATGTGAACTTATCTTCGGGAAAAATTGATAATTTGATCATACCGGGTACAGGAAAAATCATGGGCCTTTTTGGAAAGGAGAATGACATCGTCGTTCCTTGGAACAATATTGTTCGTATCGGAGCAGATGTAATTCTAGTTCGTTTTTATACAGAACACAATTCGACGATAAAAAGCGAAGAATAAACATTTAAAGAGTTTTTTCACTGATTATGGTAAAATAAAAAGAAAAAGACTCGGTCATTTTGATAATGAGAGGAGGAAGAATGTTGAGTGAACCCTTTTCATTACGAAACGGCCCATTGCTGATGATGAAGACTGTTAAAACCCCAACCCACGAAGTATATTCGGGGATGACCTTGCGAACTGAGGGAACAAGCCAAGCTCCCTTTTCTTCAATGAATTTAGGTCTTCATGTCGGCGATGATCCGGATCATGTCTTGGCGAATCGTCGCCTTATTGCAGATCGACTTGCCTGTCCGCTAGATTCTTGGGTATGCGCTGAGCAAGTTCACGGCACGAAAGTCGCACGTGTGACCAGAGATCAAGCAGGTGCGGGCAGCGAGAATCTTGATTCGACGATCAAGGGCGTTGACGGTTTGTTCACGACTGAATCTGGATTGCTGCTTGCCCTTTGCTTTGCCGATTGTGTCCCAATTTTTTATTGGACTTCTGAACCTGATGCAGTTGCAATCATGCATGCCGGATGGCGAGGTACTGTAGGAGGCGGCGCAGCACAAATGGCAAAAATGATGAGCCAGCAACTTGGCTTTTTGCCAGAATCACTCAATGTAGTGATTGGACCATCAATTGGCGGAGAAGATTATGAGGTTGACCAAAAAGTAATCGATGAAGTCAGCAAACTTGATCAAGCTTTGTGGGAAAAATCGGTTATCGATCACGGAAATGGCCATTATCTTCTCAACCTGAGGCTGTTGAACCGGGAAATTCTGATCGCTAGCGGCGTTCCCGAACGGCAAATTCATATGACCGGATACAGTACGTACGCGCGTCCTGATTTGTTTTTTTCTTTCAGGCACGGCCATGGGAAAACCGGACGGATGATGGGATTTATTGGGATGAAGTAAAGGAGACTAATGAATTGTGAAAGTTGCGGAAAATCTTTGCCAAGTGAAATCAAAGATTGAAAAGGCCTGCGAGCGCTCCGGACGCCGGCCGGAAGATGTTACGGTTATTGCCGTCACAAAGTATGTCAGTAATGAGCGTGCACAGGAAGCGGTTGACAGCGGGGTTTTACATCTTGCGGAAAACCGCAAAGAAGGCTTGCTTGAAAAACAGGAGACCATTCATGATGATCGAGTCACCTGGCATTTAATTGGCACACTGCAAACCCGAAAAGTGAAAGAAATTGTTGGAAAAGTAGACTATTTTCACGCACTTGACCGTTTGAAACTTGCAAATGAATTAAATAAACGGATTACAGAAGGAAAATTAAAATGTTTTGTCGAAATGAATATCTCTGGTGAAGAGTCGAAACATGGCATTACTGAGGCAGAACTGGATGATTTTATCGACAAACTTGCCGAATTTGATCATCTTCAAGTTGTTGGCTTAATGACCATGGCGCCTAATACAGAAGACTCTGATGTTATTCGCCAGGTTTTTCACCGGTTACGAATATTACGGGATCGTATCCGCGACCGTAAGATCATCTACGCCCCTTGCTCAGAACTTTCAATGGGGATGTCACACGATTATGAGATTGCTGTTGAAGAAGGCGCAACTTTTGTGAGAATTGGCACTTCACTCGTTGGCAATGAATGAAAGGAGAAAGGAATCATGGGTTTAAAAGGCACATTTAAACGATTCTTTGATCTTGAAGAGACAGTGGACAGCCCAGAGGAAGAATTAACAGCAGCGTATGGATCGGAGGAGCGGAAACCAGCACAAGAAAAGCGCAAACTTGAAAAGAATGGCAGAATTGTTGCCATTCAGAATATTCATCAACAGAATAAAGTGGTTCTTGTTGAGCCAAAACGTTTTGAAGAAGTAGAGGAAATCGTCGGCTATCTGAAAAATAAGCAGACCATTATCTGCAGCCTTCAAGGAACTGACAAGGATCAGGGGCAGAGAATTCTTGATTTCATCGGCGGAACAGCTTTTGCGTTAAATGGTCAAATTCGTAAAATCGGGAAAAACACATTTCTCTTCGCTCCTGAACAAGTCGATATTTCAGGAATGATAAGCACTTGGCCGGAAGATTAACTATATTGAGGTGAATCAGTTGAGTATTTTTTCTTTATTAGCAGAAGCCATACAGATTTATTCATGGATCTTGATTATATACATTCTGATGTCTTGGGTGCCAAGCGTACAGGACTCTTCGATAGGTCAGCTTTTTGCGAGAGTATGCGAACCGTTTCTGTCGCCGTTTCGAAGAATCGTTCCGCCAATCGGCGGAGTAATTGATATCTCGCCGATTATCGCTTTTTTTGTGCTGCAACTTGCAACTCGGGGTATCTTTTACTTGGAATATCTCTTTTGATGAGGTAATAAATCGTGTCCATTTATGAACATTTTCGGCCTGAAGAGCGGTCTCTTATTGATCATTTTCTTGATTTGAAAGATCAGGTGATCGATCATTATACACCGAAACTGACTGATTTTCTTGACCCCCGGCAGCAAACCATTTTGAAATCAGTCATTGGAGGAGAAGAGGAGATCCATCTGTCTGCATCAGGCGGCTATGAGCATGCCGAACGGGAGCGGGCGTTGCTTCTCCCGTCTTATTTTGAAGAGGAAGAGAATTCATTCCAGCTTTCATATTTAGAAGTGCAATATCCGGCAAAATTCGGTTCCGTTTCACACCCTGAACTTCTTGGGGCGTTGATCGGGACAGGTGTTTCAAGAGATAAACTCGGCGATTTACTGATCAATGAGGGACGTGCTCAATTTGTCTGTGCAAAAGAACTGGAATCTTTTTTTATGCTTAATTTAACCTCTGTCGGTAGAATGGCTGTCACCTGTGTTCCGATAACTCGGCAAGATTTAATACATAGCGAAGACGAATGGCAAGAGCATGATGGCACAGTTTCCTCATTAAGGCTGGACACTGTGCTCTCCGAAATCTATCACTTGCCACGGACAAAGGCTTCAGAAGCGATCTCAAGAGGATTTGCAAAGGTTAACTGGAAGATTGTCGAGAAACGAGATTTTGAAATTTGTGAAGGCGACTGCATTTCGCTCCGAGGCTTTGGAAGAAGCAAAATTTTATCTTCTGGCGGCTTGACAAAAAAGAACAAAATCCGTGTGCAATATGGTAAACTTAAATAAACGTATAGTTTGTACAATGACTTGGAGGTGACCGGGTTGCCATTAACACCCTTGGATATTCATAATAAAGTCTTTTCCCGGGGATTTCGCGGGTATGACGAAGATGAAGTCAACGATTTTCTTGATCAGATCATTAAGGACTACGAAACGCTGATCCGTGAAAAAAAAGATCTTGAACAGAAGATCAAGAATTCGGATGAGAAGCTTAGCCATTTTTCAAACATTGAGACGACATTGAACAAGAGTATTCTTGTCGCTCAGGAAACAGCTGAAGAAGTAAAGCAGAATGCGAACAAAGAAGCCAAGCTGATCGTCATGGAAGCGAAGAAAAATGCTGATCGGATCATTAACGAGGCGCTCGAAAAATCTCGTAAAGTAACATTGAATATTGAAGAATTGAAAAAAGAAGCAAACGTTTATCGGACACGGTTTCAGATGCTGATTGAAGCTCAACTTGAATTGCTAAAAAGCGATGACTGGAAGAGCATGTCTGTGGATAAAGACAATGAAACGTCGACAAATGAATTTAATGATGGAATGATCAACTCACAAGCTTGACGTGGAGCTTTTAATTGCATATACTGTGCTTACATAAGATGTCCGCACGATATAGCGATAATTGCGAATGATTTACATTGCATAATTGCTAACGGCCTTATGAAATTTCATTAATATTCGATTAAATACTATGATAGGGAAAGTACTCGCTGCAAGGTCGCTCAGCGAGCTGGGATGAGGTGTGAGCCCGGCGTGGACGGCAGCGAGAAAAATCACCCTTGAGTTCGGGTGTGAACGGTTCCGGATTGAATCCGGGCTAGTAATACCTGACGTTGATTCGCGTTAAGAAGACATTGAGTGGCAGATTTTTTTGCTATTAGGGTGGTACCGCGGTCCTTCCGTCCCTTTGGGATGGAAGGACCTTTTTATATAGGTGTTTGATGTGAATTTTGACAGACAGAAATGATGGAGGCGTTTTTCAATGGATTATAAGAAGACTTTATTGATGCCGAAAACTGATTTCAAGATGCGCGGTAGTCTTCCCAACAAAGAGCCACACATGCAGGAACAGTGGGATCAAGACCATATTTATGAGCAATCATTAAAAGCGAACGAAGGGAAACCAACCTTTATTCTTCACGATGGCCCTCCCTATGCGAACGGAAATATTCATATTGGCCATGCTGAAAACAAGGTGTTAAAGGATATTATTAATCGATTTAAATCGATGAGTGGCTACCAAGTACCTTACGTGCCTGGATGGGATACTCATGGGCTGCCTATTGAACAACAGCTGGCGAAACAAGGGATTGATCGTAAAAAGATGTCCGTCGCTGATCTCCGCGAAAAATGCAAAGAATATGCACTTGGACAGGTAGAACATCAGAAAAAGCAATTTAAACGGTTAGGTGTTCGCGGAGACTGGGATCACCCTTATCTGACACTCCATAAAGAGTATGAAGCAGAACAAATTGAAGTTTTCGGCGAGATGGCGAAGAAGGGTTATATCTATAAAGACAAAAAAACGGTTTATTGGTCTCCATCTTCCGAATCAGCATTAGCTGAAGCCGAAATTGAATACAAGGATGTAAAATCCTACTCAATTTACGTTGCATTTCATGTCACTGATGGAAAAGATGTGCTGAATCCGGATGAAGAAGTCGTGATCTGGACAACAACCCCATGGACGATGCCGGCAAACTTGGCCATTGCAGTGAATTCAAAGTTTGATTATAGTGTGGTTCAGGTGGGGGATCGCAAATTCGTTGTGGCTGCTGATTTGGTTGAATCACTAACCAAAACGTTAGGATGGGAAGATCCGCAAGTACTGCGCACTTTCAATGGTAAATCTCTGGAACATGTGGTTTGCCGTCACCCGTTCTACAATCGCCCATCTGTTGTAATTCTTGGCGATCATGTTACATTAGATGCCGGAACCGGCTGCGTGCATACAGCACCTGGTTTTGGTGCCGATGACTTTTATGTCGGCAAAAAGTACGGCTTAGATATCCTTTGTCCAGTCGATGATCGCGGCTGTATGACCGATGAAGCTCCGGGATTTGAAGGCTTATTTTATGAAAAAGCAAATGAACCGGTCATCAAAAAGCTTGAAGAAGAACATGCCTTGTTGAAAGCCGGCACGTTCACTCACTCATATCCACATGACTGGAGAACGAAGAAGCCGGTCATCTGGCGGGCAACCAAACAATGGTTTGCCTCCATCAAAGCGTTTCGTGATGATATTCTGAACGCAATCCATGAAGTGCGCTGGATTCCATCATGGGGCGATGTGCGTATGACAAACATGATCAAGGACCGTGAAGACTGGTGTATTTCTCGTCAGCGTGCCTGGGGCGTCCCGATTCCCGTATTTTATGGCGAAGATGGTGAACCGATCATAACGGATGAAACGATTCAGCATGTCGCTGATCTGTTCCGTAAACATGGATCAAACATTTGGTTCCAATGGGAAGCTAAAGAATTGCTTCCAGAAGGCTTTACTTCCGAACACAGCCCGAACGGCGTTTTCAGAAAAGAAACAGACATCATGGATGTTTGGTTTGACTCAGGTTCATCTCATCAAGGAGTCTTGACCACTCGGGAAGGTTTGCGACGCCCAGCGGATCTGTATCTCGAAGGCTCAGATCAGTACCGCGGCTGGTTCAATTCATCACTAGCAACGTCTGTTGCTGTTACTGGCCACGCTCCATACAAGCAAGTGCTCAGTCACGGTTTCACACTCGATGGAAAAGGCTTGAAAATGAGTAAGTCAGTCGGAAACGTCATCGATCCGATGAAAGTCATGCAGCAATACGGTGCCGACATCATCCGTTTGTGGGTCGCATCGGTTGATTATCAGGCAGACGCAAGAGTATCAAATGAAATTCTGGGACAGGTTGCAGAAGTGTATCGCAAGATCCGTAATACCGTTCGCTTTATGCTTGGCAACCTTAATGATTTTACATTAGATAATGCTGTTCCAACAGAAAATATGCCTGAACTTGAACAATATATGATGGTAAAATTGAACCAATTCATTGATACTTGTCTGAATGGGTATAATGATTACCAGTTCTTGAATGTTTACAAAGCGCTGCAGAATTATTGCTCACTCGATTTGAGTGCATTTTATATGGATATTGCCAAAGACGCGCTCTATGTCCAGCCGAAAGACTCGCTTGTTCGCCGTTCTGCACAAACTGTTTTGTATAAGACGGTAATCGCTTTGACAAAGATTCTTTCGCCAATCATCCCACATACCGCAGAAGAAATCTGGCAGCATATTCCTGGCACAGAACAAATTTCCACCTATGTTCAATTGACCGATATGCCTGAACTTGAACAGGTATCTGATTCGGAACAGATCGAAAAGAAATGGGCAGCACTCATCACTGTGCGTGATGATGTTCTGAAATCGCTGGAAAAAGCACGTGATGCCAAGCTCATTGGAAAATCGCTTGAAGCATCGGTAACGCTCTATGTAACAGCGGAGACCGCGTTTTTGAAGAACACACAGGATCTTGATAAGTTGTTGATCGTATCCCAGGTAACGGTTGCTGAAGGAAATGATGTTCCTGAAGCAGCTGATCAATATACGAACATTGCGGTCGCAGTCGCTCAAGCTGAAGGTGAAAAATGTGAACGCTGCTGGGCTGTCCTGCCAAGCGTCGGCGAGGATACTGAACATCCTAAGTTATGTGCGCATTGTGCGGAAACGGTTCGCCATGATTATGCGGATATGCAGCTTGACTGAATTCGCATGATCAATCAAGAAAATGTTTCCCATTACGCGTAAATATTACGCATATTAAAAATCCCCCTTTATCCCACACTAATAAATGTGTGCGGGAGCAATAAGGGGGATTTTTTATCGATGTGGGGTTATCGAAGAATAAAGAAGAGACTGATGACACGTAAACAAGCACTTGAAGCAAAATTGACGAGTGATATGGAAATTGCCAAAGAATTAGGCTCTACAACCGATATTGCATCTGGCGAACTGTCGGCTTATGATAACCATCCGGCCGAGTCAGCGACCCAGCTTTATGATCGGGAAAAAGATTTGGCTTTTCATAAGCTTGACCAAAATGAATTAGATGAAATCAATCACGCGTTAAAAAAGATTAAAGATGGGACCTATGGATATGATGAGAAGACCGGTGAGAAAATACCCCGCGCACGATTGAATGCTTTACCTACAGCGAGAACATCCATTCAAAATGCGCAAACCGATCATGGGCATAAGGTGCGTCCCGTTGAAGAATCTGTGATTATCGATATGGAAGAGCGTGGAGTAACAGATTTTGAAAGTAACGGTTTTAATGAGCAAAACGCTTTTGATCTTGTCTCACAGTACAATGATCAGGAAGGAATTTATGAGGATTCCCCGTATACTATTGATTATGAAGAAGGCATGGGTTTTGTTGAAGATCTGGAGGGATTTGCCGCGACCGGTATTGAAGGCTTTTCTGGAGACGATGATATTCAGGTCTTAAAGAATCAGTACTATGATCAATGGGCATCTAGAAATGATTATGAGTACATGGATCCGATCGAACAGTAATTTGAGCAGCGGGCTTGCCCGCTGCATACATATATCTTTCGAAAAAATTATGCTAAAATGCAGAAAGAGGAAAAAGGCAAAACGCAGACTATATCCTGCGACCGTTCTGGAGGAATTCATACATGATTTATTACGCACTTGCAGTTTTTGTTTTATTGATCGACCAGTTATCAAAATGGCTTGTTATCCAAAATATGCAGATTGGTGACAGTGTTACCATCATTCCGGGTTTCTTCTATTTAACATCAATACGTAATACGGGGGCAGCCTGGAGCATTTTAGAAGGACAATTTTTCTTCTTTTTCATCATCACAGTAGTTGTTTTGGCCGTTGTCATCTATTACATGCAAAAGTATGGCAGAAAACATCCTCTTTTAGGGACTTCACTTGGCTTTATTATCGGTGGAACACTCGGTAATTTCTTTGATCGTATGTTCCGAGGCGAAGTTGTTGATTTTATTCATGTTTATCTTGTTCATTACAGCTTTCCGGTCTTTAATCTTGCGGATTCTTCACTTTTTATCGGTGTCATTCTGCTTATCATATATCTGTTCCTTGATGGAAAGAAGGAACAATAATGCCGGATATTGTTAAAATAGTTGAGGCAAGTGACGAAGGAAAACGTATTGATAGCTGGACAAGTGAACAGATCACAAGTGAATCAAGAAATCGGCTCCAGCAGCTGATCAAGGATGGCAACATTCTCGTTAACGGTTCTGCTGTAAAAACGAGTTATCGGATGAAGGAAGATGATGAGGTGCTCGTTCATCTTCCTGAACCCGAACCGCTTGATGTTGAACCAGAAGATCTTCCTTTAGACATTGTCTATGAGGATTCATCAGTCATTGTAATCAATAAACCTAGAGGAATGGTCGTGCATCCTGCCCCTGGTCATCTTAAGGGAACCTTAGTCAATGCTCTGCTTGGCCATTGCCATGACTTGTCGGGAATTAACGGTATTATGCGCCCGGGGATTGTGCATCGAATTGACAAAGAGACGTCCGGGCTTCTAATGGTTGCAAAAACAGACGAGGCGCATCACTCTCTCGCTGCTCAGTTAAAGGATAAAACGACACAACGTCTCTATTTGGCGATCGTCCACGGTATTCTGCCTCATGATGAGGGAACCATTGATGCGCCGATCGGACGAGCGGATAAGGACCGTAAGAAGATGGCGGTGACTGAAAAGAACAGCAAGCATGCAGTGACACATTTCAAAGTGCTTGAGCGTTTTTCACGTTATACATATGTTGCCTGCCGGCTAGAAACCGGTCGGACGCATCAAATTCGTGTGCATATGGCTTATATTGGGCATCCGCTAGCCGGTGATCCGAAATACGGTCCACGCAAGACCTTGCCGATTCAGGGACAGGCGCTGCACGCGGTTGAACTCGGATTCACGCATCCTGTGACTCATCAGTTCATGCTCTTTCAAGCGCCGCTTCCTAGAGATATGGAGCAATTGCTTGACGGACTTCGTACCAATGTTTTCAAGTAATAGCAAATGCCAAAAATAAAGAGTAAAAAACGTCGAATGTTCATTGACAAGTCAGGCACAACTTGGCTATACTTGCTATAGCTTAAAAATTGAATGAGTTCCTTTTAAATTTAGTCCAGAGAGACTAAGAAGGGTGATGATTGTCAATGTCTATTGACAACACTGCGGTCTCTTGCTCTAAACGGCAAGGCTTTTTTTATGCCGTCGGCAAGAATTCAGGAGAAGATTTATTAATAAACCGCAGTAAAATGGCGGGTGAAGAGCATTTGGAAGAGAAAGAAATATTGGATGAAAAAGCGATCGGACGAGCGCTTACACGTCTTGCACATGAAATCATCGAACGCAATGAGGGTGTGGATGCGGTTGTTCTGGTCGGTATCAAAACAAGAGGTATTTATTTAGCGAACCGTCTTGCAGAACGCATTGAAGCAATTGAAAAAAAGAAAGTGGCAGTCGGGGAACTTGATATTACTTTGTATCGTGATGACTTAAAACAGAAAACAGATGATCCGAAACTGATCGACAGCATTCTGCCGGTGTCCATCGAATCAAAGTCTGTTATCCTGATTGATGACGTGCTCTACACAGGACGTACAATTCGGGCAGCAATGGACGCACTCATGGATATCGGCCGGCCGCAGCGTATTCAGCTGGCGGTATTAATTGACCGAGGGCATCGTGAGTTGCCGATCCGGCCCGATTATATTGGCAAAAATGTTCCGACCTCTAAAGAAGAAGAAATTGCGGTTCAGCTGAATGAGATCGATGGAACAGACACGGTCATGATTCGAACGAAAAGTTAATAGCTTAGCGGAACGTAAAGTATCTTTTAAAGGCAGTCCAGAGAGACTGATAAAGAGTGGCTTCGCACAGTACAGCTTTTTTGCACACAACCTCTTTGTCATATTCTGGCAGAGAGGTTTTTTAGTATCTAAAAAGTTTATGAAATAGATGCAAAGGCGACGAAAATAGGCGCACATTAAAAACTAGAGGGGGATTTTAAGATGGCAAATCTGCTCAGCTTGAATGATCTGTCGGTAACGGAAATTAATGATATTTTGGCTCGCGCGGAACAAATACATGAAATGAATGAAGAAGGATGGTTTGCACCGAAAAATACACTCGTTGCCAACCTCTTTTATGAACCGAGCACCCGTACCCGCTTTAGTTTTGAAACTGCTGAGAAACGGCTTGGTTACCAAGTTCTTAATTTTAGCAGCAAGACATCGAGTGCGCTGAAGGGCGAGTCACTCTATGATACAGTGAAAACAATGGAAGCGATTGGGGCTAACGCAGTCGTAATTCGTCATCAAGATATCGGTTACTACCGAGCACTTGAAGGCATCGGAATCTCTGTTCTCAACGCTGGCGACGGCGCAGGTGATCATCCGACACAGGCGCTGCTCGACCTCCTGACATTGCGTCAAGAATTCCTCCTTCTGAAAGGTCTGACCGTTGCAATCATCGGCGACCTGCGGTATAGCAGGGTGGCAAAATCAGATGCAGAAGTATTGACTCGACTGGGGTGCCGTGTGCTTCTCTCCGGCCCTGAAGAATGGCGGAACGAATCATTGCCCGGCACCTACGTGACAGTTGATGAAGCGATCGAAACAGCTGAGGCTGTCATCATGCTTCGCATTCAGCATGAACGTCATGAACAAGCGATGAACATGACAAAAGAGGAGTACCACACGAGGTACGGACTCACTCTTGAGCGATCCATGAGAATGAAACCGCAGAGCATCATCATGCATCCAGGACCAATTAACAGAGGTGTCGAGCTTGATAATGAACTCGTTGAATCCAGTCGTTCACGTTATTTTAAACAAATCAAAAATGGTGTTTCAGCACGTATGGCCAGTCTCGAATGGGCGTTAAGTTCAAAAAAAATTGCAACAGTAACTGAACGTGTCGCTGAAAAATGGTGATCAAAGAAAGCCTGGCATAATTGATTTAGATGATATCAGATGAGCGAGCTCATTTGTATAAAAGGAGTGGCAATCGATTGAAAAGACAGCTTGTATTGGAAAACGGTGAAGCTTTCGTTGGCGAAAGCTTTGGCAGCACTGCCGACATGAAGGGGGAAGTCGTCTTTAATACGGGGATGACGGGGTATCAGGAACTGATAACTGATCCTTCCTACTGCGGACAAATCGTAACGATGACTTACCCTTTGATTGGTAATTATGGGATTAACCGTTCAGATAACGAATCAGGGCGTCCGAGCATTTCTGGATTAATTGTCAAAGAGGTCGCGAAAACACCGTCACATTGGCAGAAGGACAAAACACTAAGCGAATGGCTTGAAGAATATGATGTTCCAGGTATTGAAGGTATCGACACGCGCAAGTTGACAAAAGTGATTCGTGAATACGGAACGCTTCGAGGAAAGATTGTGTCGGCGGAAGCAGATCCGGCTGAAGTCGCTGCAGAATTAAAAAAGTGGCCGCTTCCGACTGATCAGATTAGTCGCGTATCCACAAAGTCGGCGTATGTGACTCCTGGTTCAGGACCTCGCGTTGTTCTTGTCGATTTCGGCGCGAAGCAAGGCATTTTACGTGAATGTATCAAACGGAATTTTGATGTAGTCATTGTCCCTTATCAAACATCGGCAGAAGACATCTTCAAGCTCCATCCGGATGGTGTTTTGCTGAGTAACGGCCCTGGCGACCCTAAAGAAGTGCCTGAAGCGGTTGAGATGGTCAAAGAAATACTGGGTAAAATCCCTGTATTCGGCATATGCCTCGGCCATCAGCTGTTTGCACTTGCTGCAGGCGCAAATACTGTGAAGATGCGTTTTGGACACCGAGGCGTTAACCACCCAGTGAAAAATCTGCGCTCTGGAAAATTTGTCATCACTTCACAAAACCACGGATTCACTGTAGAAAGGGAATCTCTCGAAGGAACCAATCTCGAAGTGACACATGTCGCAATCAATGACGGAACAATTGAAGGGCTGCGTCATACGAAGTATCAGGCTTTCAGTGTTCAATATCACCCTGAAGCTTCGCCAGGACCAGATGACAGCCAGGATTTGTTTGATGAATTCCTCAGCATGATTGAAACAAACAAGAAGGAAGGTGCACGGCTTGCCTAAGAGAACAGATATAAAGAAGATTTTGGTCATCGGATCAGGACCTATTATTATTGGACAGGCTGCAGAATTTGACTATTCCGGCACACAAGCCTGCCAATCACTTCGAGAGGAAGGCTATGAAGTTGTCCTCGTTAACTCGAACCCGGCAACGATTATGACGGATACAGATATCGCAGATCGCGTCTATATCGAGCCGCTGACTGTTGAATTTGTCAGTAAAATTATTCGCAAAGAGCATCCGGACGGACTGCTTGCAACGCTTGGTGGACAAACCGGCTTGAATCTGGCTGTACAGCTTCACCAAACCGGCATACTTGATGAACTTAATGTTCAATTTCTTGGAACGAATCTTGATACAATCGAGAAAGCTGAAGATCGTGAGAAATTCCGGGACTTAATGATTGAGCTAGGTGAACCTGTTCCTCCGAGTGAGATTGTGACAAGTTTGGATGAGGCACGTGCTTTTGTAGCGAAAGTCCAGCTTCCGGTAATTATCCGCCCTGCGTTTACGTTAGGTGGCACAGGCGGCGGGATCGCGTCAACCGATGAAGAGTTGGACACCATCGCTGAAAATGGTTTGAAATTGAGCCCGGTTCACCAAGTACTGATTGAAAAAAGTATTGCCGGATTTAAAGAAATTGAATTTGAAGTGATGCGTGATGCCAATGACGGTGCCATCTCTGTCTGCCATATGGAAAATATTGATCCTGTCGGGATCCATACCGGTGATTCAATTGTTACGGCGCCGTGCCAAACATTGAGCGATCGCGACTTACAGCATTTGCGAAGTGTTTCGTTGAAAATTGTACGCGCGCTGAAAATTGAGGGTGGCTGCAATGTCCAACTGGCACAGGATCCGAACAGCGACCGCTATTATATTATTGAAGTTAATCCTCGAGTCAGCCGCTCTTCGGCACTCGCCTCAAAGGCAACAGGGTATCCGATCGCGAAAGTAGCAGCTAAAATTGCAGTTGGCTATCATCTAGATGAAATCAAGAATGCGGTAACCGGAACAACTTATGCAAGCTTTGAACCAACACTGGACTATGTCGTTACCAAAATTCCTCGATGGCCATTTGATAAGTTCGATGATGCAAAACGAACTCTGGGTACACAAATGAAGGCAACCGGCGAAGTTCTGGCTATGGGTCGAAATTTTGAAGAGTCTATTCTTAAGGCTGTTCGCTCACTTGAAAATGGCACATTACATCTAGAGCTTAAAGAAACAGCAGATATGAGTATGGAAGATCTGTTTAACATCATTAAGAAGAAAGATGATCGCAGATTGTTCCTGATTGCTGAAACGCTACGTAGAGGCGCTGATATTGAAGAGATCTGGGCTTGTACACAAATTGATCGATTCTTCTTGAATAAGATTGCCAAGATTGTTGCGATTGAAAAGGATTTGGAAGCAGCGCCGGATAACGAAAAAGCGCTCCTTAATGCCAAAAAGCATGGCTTTTCCGACTGGAAAATTGCGCAATGCTGGAAAATGACTGAAAAAGCAGTTTCTGCTTGGCGCAAAGAACGCGGCATCCGTCCGGTATACAAAATGGTAGATACATGTGCTGGAGAATTTGCTTCTGAAACGCCTTATTACTACAGCAGCTACGAAGATGAAAATGAGTCAATCGTATCTGAACGCGAGAGTGTGATTGTGCTCGGTTCGGGACCAATCCGTATCGGTCAAGGGGTTGAATTTGACTACGCAACTGTACACGCGGTTTGGGCAATCAAGCAGCAAGGCTATGAAGCGATCATGATTAATAACAATCCTGAAACAGTATCGACTGACTTCAGTGTTTCTGATAAGCTTTACGTTGAACCGCTGACTCTTGAAGATGTCATGCACGTGATTGATCTGGAGAAACCAAAGGGAGTGGTTGTCCAGTTTGGTGGTCAGACAGCGATTAATCTGGCTTCTGGACTTGCCGCAAACGGAGTTCAGATTCTGGGAACAACACTTGATGCAATGGATCAAGCCGAAGACCGTGACCGTTTCGAACAGCTGCTGTTAAAGCTGAATGTTGATCATCCGGCAGGCGATACAGCCTTCTCGACCGAAGAAGCAGTGAAAATTGCCAATAAGCTGGATTATCCGGTTCTTGTTCGTCCTTCGTACGTACTTGGAGGACGCGCAATGGAGATTGTATATAATGAAACCTCGCTCAAACACTATATGGATCACGCAGTCCTGATTAATCCCGACCATCCTGTATTGGTTGACCGCTATCTGGTTGGTACGGAAATTGAGCTTGACGCGCTATCTGATGGTGAAAATGTGTATATCCCGGGAATCATGGAACATATTGAACGCTCAGGTGTCCATTCCGGAGATTCAATTGCGGTGTATCCGACACAAACACTAAGCGTTCATGTAAAACAAGAGGTTGTAGACACTGCGATTAAGATTGCACGCGGCCTCAAAGTGGTAGGCATGCTGAACATTCAATTTGTTATTCATCGGGAGCATGTGTATGTGATCGAGGTAAACCCGCGTGCTAGCCGCACGGTTCCTTTCTTGAGCAAAATCACGGGTGTACCGATGGCAAAGGTAGCGACTCAACTGATTCTTGGAGAGAAACTCGAACATTTAGGTTATGAAACAGGGATCCATCCGGAGCCTAAACGTGGCGTCTATGTCAAAGTACCGGTTTTCTCATTTGCCAAACTACGCCGTGTTGATGTGACCCTTGGACCGGAAATGAAGTCAACCGGTGAAGTCATGGGCCAGGATGTAACACTGGAAAAGGCACTTTACAAAGGCTTGCTCGCGAGCGGCATGACGATCCCAGCACATGGTTCAGTACTCTTCACGATTGCAGATAAAGATAAAGAAGAAGCACTTGATCTCGTTAAACGGTTCTATGATATCGGCTACAATATTTTGGCAACAGAAGGCACAGCATCGATGATCTCGGAACGAAATCTGCCGGTAACTGTAGTCAATAAAATTGGTGGAGAAACGCCGAATTTGCTTGATGTCATCCGGCATGGCGGTGCGCAATTCGTGGTTAATACCCTAACTAAGGGTCAAAGACCGGCAAGAGACGGCTTCCGAATTCGCCGTGAGTCGGTTGAAAATGGTGTTGTCTGCCTCACATCACTGGATACAACTGAAGCATTGCTTACAGTACTTGAATCACTGGCATTCCAAACCGAATGCATGCCGCAAATGCAAGGTCATTCAGTTTCGCAGAAGGGCACTGATGATAAAGCAGGTGTTGGTCAATGAGGCAGGAAGCCATGCGTGTGCTCGCGCATGAGAAAATCGCGGACGCTATTTTCGAACTAAAGCTAAAGGGCGGAATGGTTAATGAGATTACCGAGCCCGGACAGTTTGTTCATATCCGGGTAGGTGGAGGAGCACAAACAGTTGCGCCACTTTTACGGCGACCGATCAGTATCTGTTCTGCAGATCCTTCATCTGAAATAATGACCTTGATCTATCGTAGTGGAGGCCTTGGCACAGGTTTACTTTCACAGGCAGTTGTCGGCGAAAAAGTCGATGTTCTCGGTCCGCTTGGCCATGGATTCCCCATTGATGCCGTACCAGCAGGTGGCAAAGCACTTGTCATTGGCGGTGGAGTCGGTGTTCCTCCACTTTATGGTTTATCTCAGGCTTTGACTGCCCAAGGTGTTCAGGTGACGCATGTACTGGGATTTCGTTCCGCCAAAGATGTTTTTTATCAGGATGCCTTTGAAAAATTGGGGCGAACCATTGTCATGACCGAAGATGGCACATGCGGACAGAAGGGCAGGGTTACGGATGTGCTTAATACCGTTGATTTTGATGTAGCTTATTCTTGCGGTCCGACTCCAATGTTAAAAGCGCTTGAACGTGAAATCACCGAGAAACCGCTTTTCGTATCATTGGAACAACGTATGGGCTGTGGCATTGGTGCCTGCATGGCTTGCGTCACCCATACAACCGATCCGGGGGACAGCAAAGGTTACCGCCGTGTCTGCTGTGACGGCCCCGTATTTAAAGCGAGGGAGGTTGAATTATGCTAAACGTTCATCTACCCGGCTTGGATTTGAAAAATCCGGTCATGCCGGCCTCCGGCTGTTTCGCATTTGGGAAGGAATACGGCAATCTATATGATTTAAATGTGCTTGGCGCAGTAATTATAAAAGCAGCGACGCTCGAATCTCGTTATGGCAATCCGACACCGCGAGTGGCGGAAACACCTGCCGGTATGCTGAACGCGATCGGGCTTCAAAACCCAGGTGTTGATAAAATTATCAGCCAAGAGCTGCCTAGACTAGCGGAGTACGATGTTCCGGTGATTGCCAACATTGCCGGCAGTGAGATGTCAGATTACGTGCAAACGGCGGAAAAAATGTCAAAGCAGCCCGTGGTCAAGGCACTTGAACTGAATATTTCCTGCCCGAACGTAAAACACGGCGGCATTACTTTTGGAACAGTTCCTGAAATCGCTGCAGAACTGACCAGTAAAGTTAAAGCTGTTTCTGAAAAACCCGTATATGTAAAATTGTCGCCTAATGTTACAGATATCGTAGCGATGGCTAAAGCTGTGGAAGCAGCTGGCGCAGACGGATTATCTATGATTAATACTTTGCTTGGCATGAGGATTGATCTAAAAAGCCAAAAGCCTGTTTTATCAAACCTGACTGGAGGACTGAGCGGCCCGGCGATTAAACCGGTTGCGATCCGGATGATTTATGAAGTCAGTCAAAAAGTATCGATACCAATTATTGGTATGGGCGGAATTCAGAATGCAGATGATGTGATTGAATATTTTCTAGCAGGGGCGAGCGCTGTCGCCGTTGGTACGGCAAACTTTGTTGATCCGTTTGTCTGCCCGAAAATCATTAAGGAGCTTCCCGAAAAACTGAATGGTATGGGCATCTCCGATATAAACGAATTGGTCGGAAGGAGCTGGAAGCATGCGTGAAGAAGAGCACATCATTGTCGCGCTTGACGTTTCTTCAAAAGATGAAATGTTCCGTGTGTTAAAGAAGATTGATCAGCCCGGTTGCTATGTCAAGGTGGGTATGGAGCTTTATATGCAGGAAGGACCCGACATTGTACGAGAACTTAAAGCCGGCGGGTACTCAGTCTTTCTCGACTTGAAGTTGCATGACATTCCACATACGGTAAATCGTGCGATGAAAGGTTTAGCAAGACTTGGTGCGGACATGGTTAATGTCCATGCTGCCGGAGGTTCCGAAATGATGCGCGCGGCTGTAGAAGGGCTTGATGAAGGCACATCATTATATCGACCGATTTGCCTTGCAGTGACCCAATTGACCAGCACTGACCAAGCGATGCTGGAAAATGAATTGTTAATTAATCGGCCGATTACCGATGTGATTTCCGAGTACGCTGCACTTGCCAGCGCATCCGGTCTCGATGGAGTGGTTTGCTCCGCTTTGGAAGCAAACCAGATTAAAACACGCACATCTCCGGACTTTCTTGCAGTAACTCCTGGCATCCGTCTTGCAGATGACGCAGCAGGTGACCAAAAGCGGATCGCAACCCCAGCACAGGCGAGGGCTTTTGGAAGTGATTTTATTGTCGTCGGCCGCAGCATAACTGCTGCAGCGGATCCGGCTGCAGCGTTCCAGCGTGTACTTGAAGATTGGAGGAATGAAACATGGAAAATAACAAATTAATTGCCAGTCATCTATTAAAAATAAATGCGGTGGTTCTCAGTCCGGAAGAACCGTTCACGTGGGCTTCCGGTATTAAGTCGCCGGTGTATTGTGATAATCGACTAATCCTTGCTTATCCGGACGTCCGTAAAGATGTCATCGCTGCTTTTGTGAACTTAATCCAAACACATTATCCTGATGCGGACGTAATCGCTGGTACAGCAACTGCAGGGATTCCGCATGCAGCCCTAATTGCTGAAGCAATGGGTCTGCCGATGGCTTATATTCGCTCGTCAGCCAAGTCGCACGGACGAAAAAAACAGATTGAAGGAATCATTAATCCAGGACAAAAAGTAGTTGTCATTGATGACCTGATCTCAACAGGCGGAAGTGTGCTTACTGCAGCTCACGCTGTTGAAGAAATCGGGGCAGAAGTCCTTGGTGTTGCCGCCATCTTTACATATCAGCTTCCGAAAGCTGACACCAACTTTACGGAAGCAAAAATCGCACTTGAGACGCTGACTGATTTTGAAACATTGATCCACTTGGCAGTTGAGAATGGAACGATCAGCGGTACTCAACTTGAACAGCTGAAGAAATGGTACGCCGATCCAACTTCGGAAGACTGGCAAGTGCAGAAGTAATCAGTACGTTTTAGAAAGAATAATAAGAATTATGTTGGGAATCCACTTATGTGGATTCTTTTTTCGTTTTAAAAGGGTGCATAATGTGCAATCCCGCATCATAAATGCGGGGTCACGCACGAAATATGCGGACTTCACCTTAATGTGTGCGGTTTTTTCAGTGAATAAATACTTTATAATAGAAGAAAAGTAAATGATTGGAGTCATAGATGAAGTATGTAAAGCGGTGTATCATTCTTTTTTTATTGCTTGTCATTTATATAAACTATTTCAATCATTTTATTGGCGCGGAGACTTTGATCGATGTGGTCAACAGCATGTTCACAGCGACCGTTCTTTTTACTACTCTTTTTATATTTATTAATACCTTAACGATCTTCTTCTACAAGTCATGGAAGCAGTGGTGGAAATGGATCATTGTCTTGATTCTTTCCATTATCCCCTTTAGTCATTGGTTGTATCTCTATCCTTGGACAGCGGCGCGGACTTATCCTGTTTTCGTTCACTATTTGGCAAAGCAGGGACTTTCGACAGATGATATAGCCCAATATCGAGCATTTCCGGATTTGAAATTCGGCGGTTATTACTATGAAGTTCACTTTAAAAAGGATCGCAAGTATTTGTATGAGTACAGTTTTCGAACGCGAAATGAAATGTTCTTTGATGTATCTTATAATGGCGATTATGAAAATTACTTTAAGGATGCAAAGGTGCGTGAACTATACACGCGAGCGGAATATTTGAAGCGCCGAGAAATTGATTACATGTTTGGTGAGAATTTCAAAAAATATTCAATAAAGCCGGTGTCCGAACGCATTCAGCGTCAGAAACTAAAATTGTCTGCTACCCACCCGCTTCACTATTTTCAAATTAGAGATATAGATTAATATAAGTGTTTTTAATTAGAAAGGGGAGACTTTATGGCGATTTCTGCTCAAACAAACACGAGTCATTGGATTTTTTTCTTAACCAGTATTTTTCCATGGATCATTGCTGGTTTTATTCTTTGTCTCGCAGCTTTAGTCATCTTATTGTGTATAAATTTTCGACGGAAATAACCACGAGATTAACTTTTAAAGAGTCAATCCGTCTATTTGAATATGAAACATTGTGTTGAAATACATATTGATAAATTCATTAAGATTTAATGCCTAATTGAATCACCCCTTTAACGATGGATTGCCATTCTTTGACACTTTGATCCATGTAATATTGGCCGTTTGGTGTAATCGCATAGTACTTTCGTATCGGCCCGTTCGGCGATTCTTTTTGGATCACATTTGTGTATCCGGTCGCCTTTAGGCGGCGAAGTATGGTATATACAGACCCCTCATATACATCTGGAAAGATCTGTCTTACAGATTTCATCAGTTCATAACCGTAGAGCGGTTCATCTTTTAACATAAAAAGAATGCACATTTCGAGAATTCCTTTTTTCATTTGTGTATCCATGATCAACCTCCTATCATTTGGTGACAATCGTACCAGCCAGAAGATCATGAAGAGACTTATTTTCTTTAGTGAACAACATTGTGAATAGAGAAACCAACGGAACGAAAGGTATTGAATTAATGAGTACTTTTCCTAAAAATTCACGAATAAAAAGAGTTGTTCTGGTGGCGGGTACTGCTGTAGCAGCACGTACGTGGATCCTTAACAATTTTTTACCTAGTGTTTGGCCGTTCATGAGCCATGTACAGATCAAAGCGTAAAATAAGTAGAAGAAAATGACTGCATAACTAGTCGTAATGATGAGCATGGAAGGCTTGTTGGAGTCGTAAGTTGTATGTTTAACTGTATGGTCATCATATACGACTGTGGTTGTTTGTTCTGTGTAATAGGCACCGGTCCCTGCATACATGAGGACACCTATAGCAGGGCTTGAATATGACAAGATCAATAATAGGATCGGTGCAGCAAGGCCCCCGATAAATAAAGAAGCGATGGAGGCGGGAAGGACGGCAATGAGCGAATCAATCAAAAATGCACAAAGCCGCTTGCCGGGATTGGCAATCTTTGGTTTAGACTCATTCTGCTGCTCCAAAAGAGAAGTAGCTAGAATAATAGGTGAACCGAGTTCCTCCGCAATTTTATTGTCTGTGCGTCCTTCCTCTCTACCGGAAACAAAAAAGCTTTCATAATCGTTAATAATTTCCGTGAGTTCATGTTCAGACATTCGATCTTGAAGCTGCTCTTTTAAGATGCGAATAAATTCGGATTGATTCATTATAACTCATCCCTCTCATTACTGCTTATTAAACAGTAGTATTATGACATACTACTGTTTAATAAGCAATAGCGGACGATCGCTTACTAGATGAATTTCTTAAGAAATCCTTCATATTTTCTGTTTGTCTTTTTTAAGATGCTGCCTTTACAATAATTAGAGTAAGTTTTTTGATTGGCAGGGAGAGGTGTGTGTGGAAAACTACAACGTGCTTGTTGTTGACGATGATAAAGAGATTCGAGATGTCATTGGCATCTATTTAAAAAATGAAGGCATTAAGGTATTGAAAGCGGAGGATGGACTAGAGGCAATTGACGTATTGCGCTGCCAAACGGTGCATTTGATTCTTCTCGATATCATGATGCCGCATATGGATGGTATTCAAACGACCTTTAAAATACGTGAACAAAAGAACATTCCGATTATCATGATCAGTGCGAAGAGCGAAGACATGGACAAGATTCTCGGGTTACAAGTCGGCGCAGATGACTATGTGACAAAACCGTTTAATCCTTTAGAGCTTGTAGCGCGGGTGAAGTCGCAGTTGCGCCGTTATGTCACGCTTGGTACTTATGAAGGAAAGAATGAGATCATTGATCTGAATGGGCTTGTTCTTGAACAGGCAGAAAAACGTGTGCTGGTAAATGGAGAGCCGGTTCGTCTGACACCCATTGAGTACAGGATTATCGATTTGCTGATGCGTCATGCCGGACGCGTCTTTTCTATTCATGAAATCTATGAACGTGTTTGGCAAGAACCGAGCTATAATGCAGAGAATACCGTTGCCGTACATATTCGCAAGATTCGCGAAAAAATCGAAATTGATCCTAAGAATCCAAGGTACCTGAAGGTGGTGTGGGGCATTGGCTACAAAATTGAAAAATAATTCGGCGGCAAAGTTTATTTCATGGATGATGATCATTGGTTTGTCACTTTTACTACTTGTCCTCTCAGCCTTTCAGTCTTATTTGTTCGGTAGTTTCGAAAAATCCGAGGGCTTTAAAAACGCCTATTATCAGTTTCAATACAGTCTAATTGTTGCTAAACTGAACCATCCTTCGCTAAATGAGGTGAAACAGCTTCCGGTCACTTCTAGTGATATTAATGAGTTCCGTTATCGTTACGGGGATTTGCCGAAGCAACTGGCTAATGTTCGGAGTCAATATGAAAATGCTATTGCCAAGGCAGAAGACGTCAAGGATAAGAAGGTTGCTGCTTATTATAAAAAAGAGCGGGATCAAAAAATAAAGGCAGTCGAGCTGAATTTTAAGAGTGATTCGCATGTCATCAAGCAGGTCCGCAGTGAACGTGTTGCGTATATGAAAAAATACTATAGTGGCACGATAACCTATGAACAAGAGAGTTTTAATCAGTTGGCATCGGTTTTTTATTATCATTTTGTAAATAAGAAAACCGGTGATGTCGTTACCAATGTTCCATCTGCAGAGCAAAAAAGTAAGAACAAACAGATCCCTAAGCGCTTTGAAAAAACGCTTCATTCACTTTCAACCGGTCGTTCTATTAATAGTAACAATAAAATTGTTGATCGAGTACTTTACCTTTCCGCGAGTGATTATTCCGGACGGATCTATATTGAAAAGAACACGTCACTAGATAAACTAGGTCCCGAAGCAGATTATCAAGGTTTTGTCACAACCAAAATCATCAGTTTTATCGTTCTTGCACTGGCAGTTGCATTTATTGCCGGAGGGGTGTATCTCGGATGGAAGAAATCCATTTTTTATCTCGCTGGATTTGAAAAAATAAAAAAGGTATACGCGTGTGTACCGATTGAGAGCAGGCTGTTCATTTTCACAGTAGAACTATTGATTTTTGTTGATGTTCTTACAAGAGTACAAATAAATGGTTATGTTTCCGGTTATTATCATCCTGCGCTAGGCATGTTTGATTCACGTAGAGGACTCGCGATTTTTGTGCTTGGAATTCTATGTGCGGTGATCACACTTTTGTATCAAGTTCAGTGGTTGATTGACCTGTTTCGTGACCCTGTGAAACGCACAGAATGCTGGAAGCAAAGCATCTTCATGCAGACCGGAGTAATTTTGAGCAATCTTTTCGTTGCTCCATTTCTGGGCTTGAAAATGCTTGTTGTGTTTGCATTAATCTTTTTCCTAGGAATGTCCGCACCACTTTTTACAGTGAATGGCAGCTTTGCATTGGCTTTCGTATTCTTAATGTTCACAGCTCTTCCATTACTGTGGATAACTTTGAGACGCGTTACATCGCTTAACCAAATCATCCTCCATGCGGAATCCGCAGCTGCCGGGCAGGATCTTCCGGCTCTTCCGGAGCATGGCAGAGGCGCGCTGAGCCGTCTTTCCCAATCGTTGAATACATTGAAACATGGTGTAAAAACATCGCGAAACGCTCAATTGAAAAGCGAACGATTGAAAACGGAACTCATTACTAATGTCAGCCATGATTTGCGCACACCGCTGACCTCAATCATTATGTACAATGATTTGTTGAAGAAATCAGATGTTACTGAAGCTGAGCGCCAGGACTATCTGTCAATCATTGACCGCAAAGCGAAACGTTTGAAACGATTAATTGATGATTTATTCGAAGTGTCAAAAATGGCGAGCGGCGCGATTGAGCTGAATAAGACAAAAGTGAATCTGAATGAATTATTGAAACAATCACTAGCTGAATATGATGAAACGATACAACAAGCGCAGCTTGATTTTCGTGTTAAATCACCTGATACAGCAATCAATGTGTTCGGTGACGGGCAAAAATTATGGCGCGTTTTTGATAACCTGATCGGAAATATTCTTAAATATTCAATGGAAGGCACGAGGGTATATATAGCAATGGATGTGGAGAATGGCGAAGCGATTGTGACGTTTAAAAATATTACAAAATATGAACTTGGCGCCAATGTTGATGAATTATTTGAACGGTTTAAGCGTGGGGATGCGTCAAGACATACGGAAGGTTCGGGTCTTGGCCTTGCCATTGCCAAATCAATCATTGACCTTCATGATGGCATGTTTCTCATTGATTTAGATGGTGATCTGTTCAAAGTAACGATTAAACTTCCGGTTTTGTAAAAGAAATCAAGAGATGAGCTTTTTTAAGTTTGTTCGAAAAGGAGGACAAAAAGAACCAAGAAGATCAAGGAAACGCAGCTTTGAACACCGGAGCGTATGAGAATAATACGTGAGGAGAGGAAAAGCAAGTTGACGCAGAGATTCGCCGGTAATTTTTCCCGGACTTTTCGAACATCCTCTTAAAGCAGTCTTTCTTGACGGAGACCTTAATAGAGTGAGACAATAGAATTCGATATTTAATCGGAAGTTGAAAAAGCGAGCAGCTGATGCCCGCTTTTTTTGGAAGTGAGGGATGTGCAATGTCTTATGATGGCATTGTCACCCATGCCGCTGTTCAAAGTTTGCAAGACTTTGTCGGCGGACGGGTTGCAAAAATATACCAGCCGACGCCAACAGATCTTGTTTTTCATCTGCGTTCGCGTAGCGCACGAGGAAAACTGGTGATTTCAATTAATGCAGCGTTCGCTCGATTGCATTTGACCGAAGAGACGGAAGGAAATCCGCAGGAACCTCCGATGTTCTGTATGCTTCTACGCAAGCATTTGGAAGGCAGCGTGATTGATGCAATTGCTCAGGTGGGCTTTGAACGGATTGTCCATATTGACCTGCGCTCGCGTAATGAATTAGGCGATTTGACCCAAAAGCAGTTGATTATTGAGCTGATGAGCAGGCACAGCAATATAATCTTGACAGATAAAGCGAGTGGCCGGATCATAGACAGCATGAAACATCTGACACCTGCCGTCAATCGTTACCGCACAGTCCTTCCTGGCGAACTCTATGTCTCACCGCCGGATCAAGGCAAGCTCAATCCACTTGAGATGACTGCTCAGGATTTGGTCAGACGTATTGAATGGAATGCTGGACGTATTGACCGGCAGATCGTTGATGCCGTTATCGGATTCTCGCCTCAGATTAGCATGGAAATTGTTCATCGAGCCGGTCTTCCGCATCAGGAAGCGATTGCACGCGCATTTGAGCAGATCCAGTCGGAGATTAAGAAGCTAGATTATCATCCGACGATTATCTACAAAAAGAATGGGAAAGATGATTTTCATGTGCTGGAACTGACACATCAGTCAGGAAAAAGCGAGACGTTTCCAGATGTACATCAGATGCTTGACCACTTTTATGCCGTTAAGTCACAGACGGACGCGGTCAAGCAAAAAGCAGGCGACCTGAGCCACTTTATCGCATTAGAATTAAAGAAAAATAAAGTGAAACTTAAGAAACTGGAAAAAACGCTAAAGGATGCGGAGGATGCCGACAAATACCGCCTGAAAGGCGAACTATTGACGGCAAGTATGCATCAGTTTAAGCGTGGGGCCCTCACAGTTGATGTTGTTAATTATTATGATGAAAATCAGTCGACCGTTACGATTGCGCTAAATCCAAATCGAACACCGTCAGAAAATGCGCAGGCCTATTTTAAAAAGTATAGCAAAGCGAAGACTGCGAAACGTGTGGTCGGCGAGCAAGTCGAACAGACTCTGCAGGAAATTGTGTATTTTGAAAGCCTGACGCAGCAAGTGGAGTCCGCTTCTCTAAAGGACATCGAAGAGATTCGTGAAGAGCTGGAAGAAGGTGGATACCTCAGAAGAAAACGCTCAGGCAAGGATAAAAAGAAGAAGAACAAGCTTGTTATTGATCAATATTACGCTGCAGATGGCACGTTAATTTTGGTGGGTAAGAATAATAAGCAGAATGATTACTTGACGACAAAAGCAGCGGCACGTGAAGAAATCTGGCTGCACACAAAAAATATTCCGGGTTCGCATGTCATCATTCGTTCTCAAGATCCGAGCGAGCAAACCTTGAAAGAAGCAGCAACTCTTGCAGCTTTTTTCAGCAAGTCACGGATGGGGAGTGGCGTTCCCGTGGATTATACAAAGGTAAAGTACGTGAAGAAGCCAAGCGGCGCAAAACCTGGTTTTGTCATTTATACTGATCAGAAAACACTTTATGTTACGCCGGATGAATCACATATTTTAAAAATGAGAGAAAAGCCGCAGACGCACGCGAACGGATGACTATATTATTCTGTATCGGTAATTTATTTGCCGTGGACACTTGCTTCACCTCTATACAATTGTTTAAAATGGGAAAGTGGAAGTGATTGGATGATGAAGAGCATGACCGGTTTCGGCATGTTTTCACAAAATGCAGGCAAGACGCATGTGCGTGTTGAACTTAAATCTGTCAATCACCGGTTTTTCGATTTTTCATTGAACTGCCCGAAACCATTGATTTATCTGGAAGATCAGATCAGGGAGATCGTCCATTCCTTTGTAAAAAGAGGATCGGTTTCTCTATTTCTTTCTGTTGAAGGCAGTGAAGCGTTCAACCCTCAAATTGAAACAAATTGGTCCGTAGTCGATCAGTATATAAGCGCAGCCCAAGAAATTCAAAAACGCAGCGGCGCTCAGATACTGGATATTAGTTCTATACTTCAGCTTCCAGGTGTTTTTTCGCTTCGTGATGCGGACAGCCTGTCGGCAAGAACAGTTGAACCGCTCGTACTTGAGACAGTGCGCGGCGCGTGTGTTCAATTGAAGACAATGCGTGAAAAGGAAGGCGAAGCGCTCAGGCGGGATCTTATGGAAAAAGCGGGATGCATCCGGTTGGAAGTAAGAAATCTGGAAGCATTCATGCCTGAGGTTCGCACCCATTTCGAACATAAATTGCGCGATGCGGTCAGCGATTTTCTAGAGCAACATCAGGCAATCGATGAAGATCGACTCATGAATGAGATTGCTTTGTTCGCCAATAAATCTGCTGTTGATGAGGAATTGACAAGGATGAAAAGTCATTTGACCCAATTTAGAGGTTTTCTAGAAGATGGGCAAGATGATCCGGTTGGCCGCAGGCTTGACTTTTTAATTCAGGAAATGAACCGTGAGATGAATACGATCGGATCAAAAGGAAATCATGCAGAAGTAAGCCGTTTTGTGGTCTTGGTCAAGAGCGAGATTGAAAAATTGCGTGAACAAGTGCAAAATGTAGAATAGATGTTTAATCGATGAGCGGAATAGTTGGGGGCAAAGTGATGAGTTTTAAGGAAAAGGGTTTGCTGGTGGTTCTTTCCGGACCTTCCGGTGTTGGAAAGGGCACGGTGTGCAAAGCGCTTAGGAGTCGCGGCACACAGTTGCAATACTCCATCTCAGTGACCACGAGAAAACCAAGAGAAGGCGAAATTGATGGTGTTCATTACTTTTTTAAAACGCGCGATCAGTTTCAGCAAATGATCAGACAAGAGAAACTGTTAGAGTGGGCGGAGTATGTCGGCAACTGTTATGGAACGCCGACTGATTACGTTCGGAAAACACTTGACGAAGGACAGGATGTTATACTGGAAATTGAAGTACAGGGAGCACTTCAAGTAAAGCGCCGTTTTCCGGAGGCTCTGTTCATTTTTCTTGCT
This sequence comes from Sporolactobacillus laevolacticus DSM 442, assembly GCF_000497245.1. Lineage (GTDB taxonomy): Bacteria > Bacillota > Bacilli > Bacillales > Sporolactobacillaceae > Sporolactobacillus > Sporolactobacillus laevolacticus. Next base: position 135,071 of record NZ_AWTC01000002.1, on the reverse strand, counting down.
CCACCAAACCTAATGGAGTTAAAGAAAAGGATTATCGGACGCGGTACAGAAACGGCCGATCTGATTGAAAGCCGTATGACGGTTGCCAAATCAGAAATGGAATTAATGCAGAATTATAATTATGTTGTGGAAAACGATCAGGTTGAGAAAGCTTGTGATCGGATCGAAGCGATCGTGCTCGCCGAACATTGCAGAGTTGATCGGCTGATTGAAAAATATACAAATTTGGAAGGAGCTGACGGACAATGATGATCTATCCGTCTATTGACAATCTGCTTGAAAAAGTAAATTCAACCTACACACTGGTGACTCTCTCAGCGAAGCGAGCTCGCCAGTTGCAAGACGGCTCAGGCCATTTGATGGTCGAACATCCGCGTTCGGTGAAAGAGGTTGGCCAGGCTTTGGAAGAAGTCAATGCAGGTCTTCTATCTTACAAACATTGATGACCATGAAAGCACGTCACGGCAACAACCTATGATCAGGTTGTTGCTTTTTGTATACAAAGATTACATTGCTGTTTGACACAAAGCGATATATTTTGACGTAATTAGAGGATAACAGTAAGCTTCATCTAAGAGATAGATGGTCTTATAAATCTAAGGAAGTGATCTTTATGACACTGAAAGGGAAGAAAATCCTGCTTGGCGTGACAGGCGGAATCGCTGCATACAAAGCCGCAGATCTCGCGAGCCTTCTGGTGAAATCCGGGGCGGACGTTCATGTTCTAATGACAGAAGCGGCAAAACACTTTGTAGGTGCAGCCACTTTTCAGGCGCTAACAAGACATCAAGTCTTTGACCGTGTAATTATTGATGAGAAGGAAGGACAGATCGCTCATATTGACTTGGCGGATCAGGCAGATCTTGTGATCGTAGCTCCGGCAACGGCAAATACAATCGCAAAGTTAGCTTCAGGAATGGCGGACGATATGCTGACGACTTCCGTGCTTGCAACGCGCGCTCCGGTATGGATCGCTCCGGCAATGAATGTTAATATGTACGGTCATCCAGCCGTCCAGCAAAATTTGCGCACGCTCGAAAGTTATGGCTATCGATTGATCGGTCCGGTCGAAGGACATCTTGCCTGCGGCTGGACAGGGTCGGGACGAATGACCGAGCCTGAAGAAATTGTACGTGAAGCTGATGTTTATTTTACCCCGAGTCCTTTAAAAGGGAAAAAAATACTGGTAACAGCGGGGCCGACTAAAGAAGCGCTTGATCCAATTCGCTTTTTGAGCAATCATTCAAGCGGTAAAATGGGCTACGCGATCGCTGAAGCGGCACGTCGCGCGGGAGCGATTGTAACACTCGTGACCGGTGCTTCGCTGGAAAGTCCTAGTGGGATAAAAACGGTTCATGTTCGATCAGCTCGTGATATGTATGATGAAGTCTTGAAACATTATGAAGAGGCTGATGCAGTGATTAAAGCAGCGGCAGTGGCCGATTATCGCCCGGAAACGATCAGTTCAAGCAAAATAAAAAAAACAGATGGACAACTGACAGTGACAATGGTGCGTAATCCAGATATTCTGCTGGAACTTGGCAAAATGAAAAAAAATCAACTGCTTGTGGGCTTTGCAGCTGAAACCGATCACCTTGAAGAAAATGCTCTGAAAAAACTGGAAAAGAAACACCTTGATTTGTTGGTTGCCAATCATGCATCCGATGGTTTCGGAAATGATACAAACAAGATAACTTTGTACTTTTCAAGCGGGAAAAAACAAGCATTTGAACGCATGCCGAAGAAACGAGTAGCTGAGAAGATCTGCGATGCGCTTGCCGGATTATTTGAAATGAGTGGGAACGAGTGATCGCTGAAGTATATATAGACATACCTGCAAATCCTGTGAACAAACCATTTGATTACCGAATCCCGGACTATTTAGATGAAGTTATCCAACCAGGTATGCGTGTAACTGTTCCGTTCGGCAGAACGCGTCGACTTGGTTTTGTAACGGGGTTGAAGGAACAATCTGAGTTTAAACAGCTGAGGGCTATCGACTCAATAGAAGATCATGCTCCAGTTCTTACACAAGAATTGCTCGATGTCGGACTCTGGTTAGCAGAGGCGACACTTTGTGCAACCGTAACTGCATTCCAGGCAATGCTTCCTGCAGCAATGAAAGCCGAGTATAAAAAAATGCTGCAAGTTGAGGAATCTGAACAGCTGAAAGCAGAAGATCCTGAGTTGGCAAAGATTTTTGAAACGGGAAGACAGTTAAGTTGGACAGAAATAACGAAGAACAATCCTGAGCTATTAAAAAGGATTAATCGGATGTTAAAAAAAGGATTGCTTTCCATTCACCAGCTCGTCCAAAATCAGGCAAATGCAAAAAAAGTAATTACAGTATCTGCTGCTGTATCATCGGAACGTCTGAAAGAGGAAGTATCACAACTGAGTGATCGGGCAAAACGTCAAAAAGAAGTGCTTAACCTGTTTATCGGTAAATCGGAAGATGCATCATACAAACCGACGATGAACGCACTTGTTCAAAACGGGTTGAGTAGAGAGGCAATCACCCGATTAGCAGATAAATCGTTGCTGCGTTTAGAACAGATTGAACAATTTCGTGATCCGTACGCAAATTATGTACAGCAAACCCAGCCTCTTGACTTAACGGATGAACAGCATAAAGCACTCGCGCCGATTATGCAGTCCATGAACACAGGTGAGCATCGCGTCTTTCTTTGCCATGGCGTTACCGGCAGTGGGAAAACAGAAATCTATTTGCAAGCGATTCAACGGGTACTTGAGCTGGAAAAACAAGCGATTGTGCTTGTTCCCGAGATTTCATTGACTCCGCAAATGGTCCTTCGATTTAAAGGACGTTTTGGCGATCGAGTCGCCGTGATGCACAGCGGACTGAGTCGAGGTGAAAAGTATGATGAATGGCGTAAAATTCGTGAGGGAAAAGTGCAAGTTGCTGTCGGTGCAAGATCCGCAGTTTTCGCACCTTTTAAAAAAATAGGTCTGATCATCATCGATGAAGAGCATGAATCCAGTTACAAACAGGAAGATACGCCGCGTTATCACGCTCGTGATGTGGCTATTCACCGTGCGAAGATTCATCACTGTCCGGTTGTTCTTGGCAGCGCTACGCCTTCACTCGAGTCATTTGCTCGCGCACGCAAGAAAGTCTACACATTACTGACTTTGAAGGAGCGAGTGAACCGACGTCCGCTGCCATCTGTTCAAGTTGTTGATCTTCGGGAAGAAATGCGTGAAGGAAATCATTCGGTCTTTTCACGGCTGCTTCTGGAAAAATTAAAAGACCGTTTGCAAAAGAAGGAACAGACAGTACTGTTTCTCAATCGGCGCGGTTACTCTACCTTTGTCATGTGCCGGTCTTGTGGAACAGTCGTGAAATGCCCGCATTGCGATATTTCATTGACATATCACCGTGCACATCATCTATTAAAGTGCCATTATTGCGGTTATGAGCAAAAGGCGCCGGATACCTGTCCGACTTGCGGCAGTGATGCAATGCGCTTTTTTGGGACAGGCACGCAAAAGGTGGAAGCTGAGCTTAATCGTCTGTTGCCTGAAGCTCGTGTGATTCGCATGGATGTTGATACAACGAGACAAAAAGGGAGTCACGAGAAATTGCTGCGTCAATTTGGCGATGAAAAAGCGGATATCCTGCTCGGTACACAAATGATCGCAAAGGGACTGGACTTTCCAAAAGTCACGCTCGTTGGCGTGCTTGCGGCAGATTCATTATTGCATCTTCCAGATTTTCGCGCATCGGAAAAAACGTTTCAACTCATCACGCAAGTATCTGGACGTGCGGGAAGACATAGGCTTCCTGGTGAGGTCGTTATTCAGAGCTACACACCTGACCATTATGCTGTATCTGATGCAGCACGTCATGATTATGAAGGCTTCTATCAACAAGAAATGGAACTTCGCCACCGCGGGGGTTATCCTCCATTTTTTTATCTGGCACTCATTAGCCTTACACATTCAGAACCTGCGAAAGCAGCGGATGCTGCGGAACGAATTGTATCAATTCTGAAAAAAAACCTGTCGGAGGCGTCATTGGTCTATGGCCCGGTCGTGCCCGCCATCTCAAAGATTAAAGATAGATATCGCTATCAGTGCATGGTAAAATACAAAAGAGAACCTGCTCTAATACCGGTACTGCAGAAAATTATGCAGCACTTTCAAGAGTCTGGTAAAGACAGCTTGCAGGTATCCATAGATCTCAATCCCGTTGTGTTAATGTAATAGAGGGTGTTCGAATGCATGCGGAAGGAACGTTCCCTCGCTTTCGAACAGGCTCTAAATTGGGATTCAAGTTAAGAGGATGATTGAATGAAAATCGCTTTTATGGGAACACCGGATTTTGCTGTTCCTGTTCTCCAAAATTTATTAAATGACCCAAGTTATGAAGTAGTCTGTGTTGTGACTCAACCGGATCGTCCCAAGGGTAGAAAACATAAAATGACACCGCCACCGGTTAAATCACTAGCTGAAAAATATAATATCCCGGTTCTTCAACCGGAGAAAGTACGCAAACCGGAAGCAGTACAGGAAATACTGGACTTCGAGGCTGATCTCTTAGTTACGGCAGCTTACGGACAGATCTTACCAGAGTCGCTTCTGAAAGGACCAGCTTTAGGATGTGTCAATGTGCATGCTTCTTTATTGCCGGACTATCGAGGCGCAGCGCCGATCCAGCAAGCGATTATTGATGGCAAGTCGGAATCGGGCGTAACAATCATGTACATGGTGAAGAAGCTAGATGCCGGAGATATTCTGACTCAAGTCCGTGTTCCGATCGATGAACAAGATACGTTTGGAAGTCTTCATGACAAACTGAGTGCGGCGGGCAGCAAATTATTAATGGAAACATTACCCCAGCTTGCAGCTGGAAGCTTGACACCTGTTGTGCAAAATGAAGCCGAGGCGACATTTGCGCCAAGCATTCAGCATCAGGATGAAGAAATTCAGTGGGTGAACCAAGCCTCTGACGTTCGCAATTTGATTCGGGGATTAAATCCATTTCCAGGCGCATTTACGTATCTTACTGGCGATGTATTTAAAATCTATGCCGCAGAATTAACAAGTCAGGAAACTCATGAACAACCGGGCACGATTATCGGTAAAGATGATGATGGATTTTTCGTGGCAACAGGTGGAGGACAAGTCATCAAAGTGACAGAATGTCAACCTGCCGGGAAAAAACGGATGCGTGCTGCTGATTTTCTGCGTGGAAAAACGCTGGATAAAGGTATCGTCTTGGGGGGCAAATCATGAATCAGCCATCGGCGCGCGAAACCGCCCTGGATGTCTTACTGTTAGTAACGAAAAAGCATGCCTACAGCCAGATTGCTCTAAATGAAACATTGATTGCGAGTCGATTGTCCGATAAAGATAAAGGCTTGGTTACAACCATTGTTTATGGGGTATTGCAGCACAAGCTAACCTTGGACTATTTTTTAACAGCATTAGTCGGCGAAAAAAGAAAGATGGATGACTGGGTTAAAATGCTTCTGCTGCTTTCTTTTTATCAACGCACGTACCTTGATCGAATTCCTGATCACGCATTGGTGAATGAAGCGGTGGATATCGCAAAAAGAAGAGGTCATCGGGGTATAGCAGGATTTGTTAATGGCGTGCTCCGTAGGTTTCTCCGTGAAGGGCAGCCGGAATTGGGACCATCTATTATCGAAAGCAAGCGGTTTTCCATTCAGTACAGTCATCCTGAATGGCTTCTAAGTCTGTGGGAAGAGCAATGGGACAAAGCTATTGCTCTTCAGATTGCTGAAGCGAATAATCGGGCGCCGCATGTCACTATTCGTGTAAATCAGCTCATGGAATCCAGACAGGAATTGGCCAATCGGCTAGAGAATGAAGGAATTCAAACGAAAAATGGAGCACTTTCCAAGGACTGTTTGATCGTGGAGAGCGGGAATGTGACGGCTACTCGAGCGTTCGCGGAAGGGCGGTTCACGGTTCAGGATGAAAGTTCCATGCTTGTGGCTGATGTCGTCGCACCCCAAGATCATATGACGGTGCTTGATGCCTGCGCCGGCCCCGGTGGAAAAACGACGCATCTTGGCGAACGGATGAGAAACAAAGGTAAAATCATTGCCCTCGATTTGCATCCGCATAAAACGCAATTAATCGATCATGCTGCAGAAAGACTTGGACTCTCAAATGTAAAAACAATCGCCATGGATGCACGGTCGGCACGTGACACGTTTGGTGATGCAGCTTTTGACCGCGTTCTTCTTGATGTGCCGTGTTCAGGATTGGGCGTTATCAGGCGAAAGCCTGAAATTAAATGGATGAAGAACGCTGAAGACATTTGCGGACTCATTCCGATTCAAAAAATGATTTTGGAAGAAGCAGCATCACTTGTTAAACCAGGCGGCTGGCTGATTTACAGTACTTGCACGATTCATAAAGAAGAGAATGAGCGACAAATCGAACGATTTTTATCCACACATAAGGAGTATCGAGTAGAACCGACTTTTTCAGAAAGAATTCCTAGTGTGCTGACGCATGATCAATCCTTCTATCGTCCTGGCATGGTGCAGATTATGCCGTATCAATTTGACACGGATGGTTTTTTCATTTGCTGTCTTGAACGTATGAATGATGCAACGGACTGATCCTCTTGAAAGGAGTGCGAAAAATGGAATCCACATATTGTACCGATCCGGGGAAAGTCAGGGATCACAATGAAGATAGTGTTGGCGTTTTTTTCGGGGAAAACTGCCTGCTTGGCATTGTTGCCGACGGGATGGGAGGGCATGCGGCTGGCGAGATCGCTAGCAGAATGGCTGTGGATCTCTCATCAGCAAAGTGGGCTGAACGTTCGGGAACCCCAACTAGAGATGAAGCAGAATCATGGCTGAATCATCTTGTGCGAAGTATCAACTTGCGTATTTATGAATACTCCGGAACCCATGAAGCATGCAGAGGAATGGGAACGACCTTCGCAGCGGCTTTTTGTACAAATGATTTTGTCGTGGTTTCCACTGTCGGCGACAGCCGAGTATACATATGGAATCAAGGTAGCACCGCAAGGCAAATATCAGAAGATCACACCCTGGTCAATGAACTGTTAAAATCCGGGCAAATTTCCAAGGAAGATGCAGAAATTCATCCGAAAAAACATGTTCTCATGCGGGCGCTGGGGACAGAACCAACCATTGCATTGGATACGTCTGTTTTTGACTGGTCAAAAGGATCACATCTTCTTATTTGTTCTGATGGATTAACCAATAAGCTCTCTGGTGAAAAGTTAAGTGAGATTATGGAAGAAGCAACAGGTTTACATGAAAAAACGGAGAAAATGATCAATGAGGCAAACCACGCGGGTGGTGAGGATAATATTTCGGTGATCATTATCTCTCAAGATGGTGGTGGTGAAAAACAATGATTGGAAAAAGAGTCGGCGGGAGATATCAAATTTTGTCACGTCTTGGAGAAGGCGGAATGGCAGTCGTTTATAAAGCGAAAGATCTGATTCTTGACCGGATTGTTGCGGTGAAAACGCTCAGGCCGGAACTGGCAGATGATGAAGAATTCGTGCGCCGTTTTCATCGGGAAGCCGAATCTGTTGCAAGCTTGTCGCATCCGAATATTGTCGCTATATACGATATTGGAGAAGAAGACTGTTATTACATTGTCATGGAATATATCGAAGGCATGACTTTAAAAGAATTTATTAAAGATTATTCACCTATTTCAATTAATGAATCAATACATATCATGAAACAGATTTTGCTTGCGATCACGCATGCACATAAGCGTGGAATCGTTCATCGTGACATTAAACCGCAAAATATTTTAATTGATGAAACTGAGCATGTAAAAGTCACAGACTTCGGCATTGCACTTGCTGTGAGTGGGGCAACCATCACATATACCCGTTCCATTATGGGATCAGCTCATTATCTATCACCTGAGCAAGCGAGGGGCGGGAAAGCAACGGTCAAGTCCGACATATACGCAATCGGTATTGTGATGTTCGAACTGTTAACCGGGAAGCTGCCCTTTCCAGGTACTTCACCTGTAACTGTGGCGCTAAAACACCTTAGTGCTCCGATGCCTTTCCCACGTGATTTTCGGGAAGATATTCCTCAATCTGTTGAAAATGCCGTGATTCGTGCCCTGGCTAAAAATCCTGCTGATCGATATGATAACGTAACTGATATGTATGAAGATTTGCTCACCGCTTTGGATCCAGAAAGAGCGAATGAGGAAAGGCTGATATTTGCTGACCCTCAGAATGAGGACGAGTCACCTGACGATGAAAAAACAATAAAAATGGCACCAGTTGCTCATTATCAGCAGAATAATGACAAGTCAGTTCAAGAGAAGGCTGCAATTTCTGAAGACCCGGAGAAGGGGAAAAAAACGAAAAAATCGAAAGCAAAAAAATGGCTGACGATCTCCGGCATCTTAATTTTGTTAATCACCGCAGGGCTAATTCTCGGCATGACAATGCTGCCAAAACTTTTTTATGTATCAAATGTTCAGGTACCTGATGTCACAGGCAAGACGTATCAGGTTGCAAAACAAGCGCTGACCGATCAAAATTTGAAAGTTGTTCGCACGGATCGGGTCAGCAACTCAGTAGCTAAAGAGAACGTGATCAGCCAGACTCCTGAAGCAGGCGCCGAAGTTAAGGAAGGCGCTGAAGTCACTTTAGTTGTCAGTAAAGGATCAAAAAAGGTTACTTTGGACAACTATGTCGGCTATAGTCGCGACACGGTTACAAGCGCTATTAAGGATGCTGGATTCAAGGATGTCGTCTGGCATGAACAAGAGTCTTCTAAAACGACGGATGAAATTATTCATCAAAATCCAGCTGCCGGAACAAAAGTTGTGCCGGCGGATACGATTCTGGAGCTGACATACAGCACAGGAAATCCTCAAGTAACGGTTCCCGATTTAAAAGGAATGACCAAGAATGATGTGAACAAATTGCTGAAGTCTCAGGAGCTGACTGCAGATTTTTCAGTCGGTGACTATTCGGATGATGTCGAAAAAGGTAGTGTGCTCGATCAAGATCCTGCTGCCGGAAGTCAAGTAGAGAAGGGATCAACGATCATCGTTACTTTGTCCAAAGGCAGCGCCCCTAAACCTAAAGAGATTGATCAGCCGATAAAGGTTGTTTACCCTGGTGACCACGGCGCGCCAGGCGACTCCAGTGAGGGCAATACACCGATTCACGTGCAAATTTATTATACCGATGCAAATCATGACAACTCGGTTTTTGCTGACGAAGAACTAACAGCAACGAAAACATATACAATTCCTTTTACAATCAACCCGAATGAGAGTGGTTCCTACAGGGTATTAATTGATGGAGTAGAACAGAAAACCGGAACGGTCAACTATCCGGATTGAAACGGAGCATAGCCTTCATTAAGGAGTTCAAACATGTTGGAAGGAACGATTGTTAAGGCACTAAGTGGATTTTATTATGTCAAGGACGGCGAAAAACAGATTCAGTGCCGAGCAAGAGGTGTTTTTCGAAAGCGGGGCGTCAGTCCGCTGGTAGGGGATCATGTCAGTTATGAGGCAAAGAAACCGACGGACGGCTACATTTTATCAATAAAAGAACGAAAAAATGCCTTGAAGCGTCCGCCGATTGCTAATATAGATCAGGCCATCCTTGTTTTTTCAGTGGCTGAGCCTGCTTTTGACAGTCATTTGCTTGATCGTTTTCTCGTTCAAATGGAAGCGTACCATATTGAGCCATTAATCTGTTTGACAAAATGGGATCTGCTGACACATGAGGAAGCAGAATCTTTTCACGATCGGCTCACTACCTACGCAAAAATAGGGTATCCGATTTTGGTCACGTCCAGCCTGAAAAAAGAAGGTATAGCGATGCTCAAGGAACACATGGAAAACCGGATCAGTGTTATTACCGGACAATCAGGAGTGGGGAAATCTTCACTTCTAAATAGCCTTGATCAATCATTAAACATTGATACCCAAGCCATCTCACAGTCATTGGGGCGGGGGAAACATACCACCCGTCATGTTGAATTGCTTCCAATCGCTCTCAATGGTTATGTTGCCGATACACCAGGATTCAGTTCATTAGAATTGCCGGACATGACTCTGGCTGACCTGGAGAGATGTTTTCCTGAATTCAATGATTATCGTGAGAGCTGCCGTTTCAGAGGATGTACGCATCTAGCGGAACCTGACTGCAAAGTGAAAGAAGCATTGGCGGAAGGCAGAATTGATCAGGGACGTTACAAGCATTATCAACTATTCTTTCAAGAGATTAGTCAGAGGAAAAAGTATTAGTCATCAGTACCAAGTTGCTAACTGTGATCTAAGAATGGAGGGTGAATTCATATGAAGCTGGCAATTGTAGCTGGCGGTCCGGAAAGCCTTTTACCTGATCTCAGATCTCCTGAATATTGCGATTATCAATGGATTGGTGCAGATCATGGAACCATTGTGCTGATGAATAATCAGATCCGTCCCATTCGTGCTTTTGGTGATTTTGATTCCTTATCTGACAACGAAAAAGAAGACGTTGCCAAACTCGGACTCCGCCTTTATAAATATCCTGCAGAGAAGGACAAGACAGATCTCGAACTGGCTCTTGACTGGGCATTAAGCCAAAATCCTGAACGCTGTCTGTTGTTTGGAGTGACCGGCGGACGCCAGGATCATGCTCTGGCCAGTGTGCAGTTGCTGATGAAAGCAGTTGATTTGAAGACGGAACTTGCGATCGTCGATCAGAAAAACTGTATCACTTTACTCACACCGGGCGCATATCATATACAGAAGAATCCAGATTACCGATATCTTTCATTTCTTGCTTTTACTGAAAAAGTGGCTGGGCTGACATTGTCTGGTGTGAAGTACCCGCTTCAAGAGGCTGTTCTGCCGATGGGATCAAGTCTCTGCATCAGCAATGAAGCTGAGGAGGATATCCTTGCCGTCACCTTTTCACAGGGATATCTATTAATGATGCGTTGCAGTGACTAACTTGTCTATTTCCGGTCATAGATTTTGCAAACGTCTCATATATTCTAGAAGCACGTGATAAAGGATGACGGCGCTTGAGACAAGGAGGAGCAGTGCAATGAAATTTTACACGATTAAGTTGCCAAGATTTCTGGCTAGTATTGTGAGAGCCCTCCTCGGTTTTCGGAAGGGGTAAGACACTCGCATCATCAAAAAGGGTCTCTCCACAGAGAGACCTTTTTTGGTTAAGGTAATTATTTTTGTGAGAATGAAAAAAGCCAGATCCCAAATAAAAAGGGATCTGGCTTTTTTGTACGCGGCGGGTACAAATGATTTGTGAAGGCGCATTAAACGCGTTCAACTTTACCTGCTTTTAACGCTTTTGTTGATACATAAACACGTTTTGGTTTACCGTCAACAAGAATACGAACTTTTTGCAGATTTGCTTTAAACGTTCTTTTTGATTTATTTTCAGCAAATGAACGGTTCTGACCGAACTTCGTTGTTTTGCCGGTAACAAAGCATCGACGTCCCATATATATGACCTCCCTGACCATGCAATTCATTAACGCAATAGCTTTATAGTAACACGTCCATCGTTAGCGTGCAACTAGAGAAAGATCCGAAATGAAATATTCACACACCCGGTCCGCCTCCTGCTTTAAAATTCAAGACGGCTAGTGTAAAATAACGATAAGTCAAATAAGTAGACAAAGTGAAGTTCGCAGGAGCTTTCAAATGCTATCTTTGTTGTGACAACAAAAAAACAGCCTGACCAGGAGGGTTCATTGATGACTGTTTCAATAACTAATAATTACGGGCAAATTGATATATCCATTGATGTGATAGCAAAAATTGTCGGAGGAGCAGCGACGGACTGTGACGGAATCGTCGGCATGGCTTCCAAAAATCAATTGAAGGATGGCTTTGCAGAATTGCTAAAGAAGGATAACTTCAGCCGCGGAGTCATTGTTCGTTTCGATGAGGAACAGAACTTACTCATTGATATGTATATTATTGTCAGTTATGGAACACGCATTTCAGAAGTGGCGATCAATGTACAGAACAAAGTCAAAGAAACTTTAAATGATATGCTGGGCTTGAATGCTGCAGCAATTAATATTTTTGTTCAGGGCGTTCGCCTGACAGAGGAAGAAAACGTGCCTGAAGATCAAAGCTTGCAGGCGTGAGGAGAGTGCTCCAGTTATGAAATACCGCAGTGTATTTGACATCATCGGACCGGTTATGGTTGGTCCTTCAAGTTCGCATACAGCCGGCGCCGCGAAAATCGGACGAATGGCCCGAAAACTTTTAGGAAAAATTCCCGAACATGCAACTGTGACATTTTATGGTTCATTTGCAGAAACGTACAAAGGGCATGGTACAGATGTAGCCATTGTAGCTGGATTGCTGGATTTCGATGAAAGTAATACGCAATTGCCTCAATCCCTGGAAATCGCTGAAAAAAAAGGAATGGATGTTTCATTTATCGTAGATAAAGAAACCCAGGTGGAAGCTCCTAATACAGCGCGTGTTCATCTTTCTGCGGAAAACACTGAACTTGAGTTGGTCGGTGTATCGATTGGCGGCGGGAAAATTGAGTTAACTGAAGTGAACGGCTTCTCCATTTCTCTGACCGGAAGTAACCCCGCTCTTCTCGTGCTTCACTATGACAAATACGGTGCGGTCGCTGAAGTTGCCGGATTAATTGCAAAATATGAATTGAACATTTCCTATATGGAAGTCTCCCGCCAAGAAAAGGGGAGACTCGCATTGATGGTCATCCAAACCGATGAAGAGATCAATGAAGGGCTTGCCGCTGAGATTGCAGGTCTGCCGAATATATTAAATGTTGCGGTGTTGTCATAATAAATCGATTAACTGAAAAAGGAGGGGGCTTAATGTTTCAAACAATAGAGGAATTAGTACACATCGCTAATCGCCAACAAATATCTATTTCTGAAGTAATGATTCGAACGGAAATGGAAACAACCGGAAGAAGCCGTGAAGAAATTTTTTCTAAAATGGCCGGGAATCTGGACGTTATGGAACAGGCAGTTCAACGTGGTATTAATGAGGACATCAAGTCGCGTTCAGGTTTATCAGGTGGTGATGCGCGCCTTTTACAGCACTATCTGGATAGCGGACGTTCTCTTTCCGGATCCGTTTTGCTTGATGCTGTAAGCAAGGCGATGGCTACGAATGAAGTAAACGCAGCCATGGGCATAATTTGCGCCACCCCCACAGCGGGTTCTGCTGGCGTTGTTCCAGGCGTGCTGTTTGGGCTTAGACAAAAGCTGAATCCTAGCCGTAAGCAGATGGTTGATTTTCTTTTTACGGCTGGCGCTTTTGGATTTGTTGTGGCAAATAACGCGTCTATTTCAGGCGCCGCAGGTGGATGCCAAGCAGAAGTGGGCTCGGCGACCGGGATGGCAGCCGCAGCTGCGGTAGAACTGGCGGGAGGAACCCCGGAACAGTCTGCACACGCGATGGCGATTGCACTTGGAAATATGTTGGGACTAATCTGTGATCCGGTCGCAGGCTTAGTAGAAGTGCCCTGTGTAAAACGGAACGCGATCGGCGCATCTAGCGCGATTGTCGCTGCCGACATGGCGCTTGCAGGAATTAAAAGCCTGATTCCTTGCGATGAAGTGATTGAAGCCATGTATCGCGTCGGACGTATGATGCCGGTCGCCTTAAGAGAGACCGCACTTGGAGGACTTGCCGATACGAAGACAGGGCGCGCACTGAAAAAGAAAATTTTTGGATCGGATGCTCACGCATCTGTGACTGAAGGGCAATGACAGTGACAGTGAAGCACCTGCCGATTACAGAAGTCAAAGGGGTCGGCGTCCGATTAGCAGAGGAATTGGAACGGCTTGGAATTGTGACACTAGATGAATTATTCGCCTATTATCCATACCGTTATGATGATTATGAACTCCGCGATCTGGCCGAAGTTCAGGATCAAGAACATGTAACGGTTGTAGGTAAAATTCAAAGTGAGCCAGTTCTCAGCTTTTACGGAAAGAAGAAATCGAGATTGACCGTACGGGTACTATCCGGCCGTTACCTGATCACGGTCATTTTTTTTAATCAGTCTTATTTAAAACGAAATCTGAAACTGGGCGAAACGGTGACGGTAACAGGAAAGTGGGACCGAAATCGTGCAATGCTAACGTCGACTGATTTTCATGTGGGCTCGCCTTATCAGGAGGCACAGTGGGCGCCTGTCTACCCTGTAAAATCAGGGGTGTCGGTAAAAAGATTAAGAATGCTGATAAAGCAGGCATTTACGCAGTTTCCAGATTACGTACAAGAAAATCTGCCCTTGAACTTACTTAAAGCCTATAAATTGATCGGAAGAAAAGAAGCAGTCCGGACTATTCACTTCCCGAGTGAGAAAAATAGCCTTCATCAGGCAAGAAGACGGCTTGTTTATGAAGAATTTTTAATTTATCAACTGAAATTACAGGCTTATAAACGGGTGAAACGTCAATCAACCAAAGGTCTTAGTATTTCTTTGGACAAAGAAGCGATCGGCCTATTTATTGACCGGTTGCCCTATGCAATGACCAAGGCGCAAGATCGGGTGATCAGTGAAATTTTAAAAGATATGGCTGATGCTGCTCCGATGAATCGTCTGCTTCAAGGCGATGTGGGTTCAGGAAAAACCATTGTGGCGGCGGTTGCACTATATGGAGCTGTCACCGGTGGTTATCAAGGTGCACTAATGGCACCTACGGAAATACTGGCTGAACAACATGCTGAAAATCTTCAGACGTTATTTGCTCCTTTTTCAATAAGCGTCGGTTTGCTGACGGGTGCAGTCCGTGGAAAAAAAAGAAAAGAATTGCTCGAGCAGTTGGCAGAAGGGAAGATCCATATTCTGGTGGGCACACATGCGTTAATTCAGCCTGAGGTACATTTTCTGAAGCTTGGGCTGGTCGTCACGGATGAGCAGCATCGTTTTGGTGTTCAGCAACGTGGTGAGTTGCGACTTAAGGGCAAAGAACCGGACATCTTATATATGACGGCGACACCGATACCGCGAACACTTGCGCTTTCTGTATTTGGTGACATGGATGTGTCAACCATTGATGAGCTTCCCGGAGGAAGAAAAGAAATTAAAACGTATTGGGTACAGGAAAATGTCATGGATCGTGTTATCGAGTTTATGAAAAAAGAACTTAATCAGGGAAGGCAGGCTTATGTCATTTGTCCATTAATCGAGGAATCTGAACAACTGGATGTTCAGAATGCGCTCGATGTTCACGCATATTTATCTCATGCATTATCCGGCTACAATGTTGCTCTAATGCATGGCAAGCTGTCTTCTGAGGAAAAAGATGAAGTCATGGATGCATTTAAGAGGCGGCAGGCTCATGTTCTTGTTTCAACAACGGTTATCGAGGTCGGCGTGAATGTTCCAAACGCGTCACTGATGGTGATCTATGATGCTGATCGCTTCGGATTATCCCAGCTGCATCAGCTGCGCGGGCGTGTTGGTCGTGGAAATTATCAATCCTACTGCATACTTCTCGCAGATGCTAAATCAGAAACGAGCAGGGAAAAAATGAGGATGATGACCGAGACAACGGATGGATTTAAGCTATCTGCTTATGATCTGAAACTTCGAGGACCAGGTGATTTTTTTGGGAAGAAACAGAGCGGACTGCCTTCCTTTAAATTGGCCGACATGGTACATGATTATCGGACACTGGCCGTAGCCAGAGATGACGCAGCAAGATTGGTACAAGATCCACAATTTTGGCACGATGACGTGTATGCTAGGCTGCGCGATCCGTTAATCGCATCGGGTTTGACGGATTCTCTTCATTTGGATTAGGCTGGTGTTAATACCTTTGTAGCTATCTCAATGATTACGCACGGTTCATGAACCTTAAGGGGGGAATTGGCTTATTCCTTGTGGTTTCATGGACCGTTTGTTTATTAGGGTGTTCAAGCCTTTATTTCAAAAATTGTTACGTTTTTTAAATAAGTAATAAAACGAAACCCTTACATACAAAAGCACGTATGTTATGCGTGCTTCTCACAGATGTCCTTTTCCGTAATCATTGCCTAGCTACCCGCTGCAAGCAAGTTATGATATACTAACTATTATTACCTAGTCTTAATTGTGAAACTTCACAATGAATGACGAACATGAACGGCGGCGGTGTTCATTTCATGAGAAAAAGTAAAAAGGATCGTCAAGAGTCCCTAAAGCAGACGATCGCTGACAATCCATTTATTACGGATGACGAGCTGGCAAAAAAGTTTACGGTTAGTGTGCAAACGATTCGATTGGATCGTCTCGAACTTTCCATTCCTGAGTTGAGAGAACGGATTAAACACGTGGCAAAACGGCAATTCGACGAAGTCAAGGCACTTCACCAAGAAGAAGTGATTGGGGATATTCTTGATTTGCAGCTTGATACAAGTGCAATTTCTATCCTTGAAATCACTTCCGAACTTGTTTTTTCCAGAACAGGTATTGCTCGTGGTCACCACCTATTCGCGCAGGCGAATTCTCTTGCTGTGGCTGTGATCAATGATGACTTAGCCCTAACTTCAAAAGCGGAGATTCAATATATTCGTCCTGTGAAATCAGGAGAGCGTGTGGTAGCTAAGGCGAAAGTCACTCGCAAGGAAAGAGTGCGGACAATTGTTGAAGTCAATAGCTATTCAGGACATGATCATGTTTTTAAAGGCGTATTTACGATGTACCGTGCCCATGGGGGGAAAGATTAATCAAAAGAGTGAGCAGCAATTTTCGCTAACGCTTGATTTGCTTAGATGGATAATAGAAGACTCAAGATTAGCGGAAATGCTCTGTTAACTTAGGCTGAAGCAGCAAGGTTTGCTAAATGAGCAGCCAAAATGAATTTTGTTTCAATAGGATCCGGAGGTTGATGAATTTTGGGTAAACTCGCATTTGTTTTTCCAGGACAAGGCTCACAAGCGGTGGGAATGGGTGCCGATTTGATCGAGACATTTCCTGAAGCGAAAGAAATGTTCGAAGCAGCAGACAGACGTTTAGATTTTCCATTGACAGAGTTGATTTTGAATGGACCGGAGGATGTGCTGAAGAACACTGAAAATACTCAGCCTGCCTTGCTTACGGTCAGTGCGGTGCTCTGCGCTCTGCTCGAAAACAATGGGATTAAACCGGACTATCTGGCGGGACATAGCCTTGGTGAATACAGTGCATTGTTTGCCGCAGGTGTTCTTGATTTCGAAAATGCAGTCTATGCTGTGCGTAAGAGAGGACTGCTGATGGAGGCTGCTGTACCTGCTGGTAAAGGAACTATGGCAGCGGTACTTGGATTGGATGCAGAGCAACTGAAGCAGATTTGTGCGAGTGTCTCTGAAAAGGGGGAGCCTGTGCAAACTGCTAATCTCAATTGTCCGGGACAGATTGTGATTTCTGGGACGGTTGCCGGTGTGGATGAAGCCTCACGATTGGCTGCCGATGCAGGTGCACGCCGAGTTGTTCCGCTTTCAGTAAGCGGCCCTTTCCACTCATCGTTAATGAAACCTGCTGCGGAAAAAATGAGAGAGGTGCTAGACGGCTTACCTGTAGCGGATGCTAAGATCCCAGTAGTCGCAAACAGCACTGCATTAGAAGAATCAAGTGCAGAGGATATTCGTAATCATTTGATTGAACAACTGTACTCTCCGGTGCGCTGGACCGAATCCGTGGAACGTTTGAACGCGCTTGGTGTCGATACGTTTGTAGAAGTCGGGCCAGGCAAAGTTCTTTCTGGTTTGATCAGAAAAATTAATCGAAAATCTACGGTTTTTCAAGTCAATGACACACAGAGTCTGAATGAGGTGTCTGAGAAACTGAAGGAGCGTGTATAATAATATGGGACTTCAAGGGAAAGTGGCGCTTGTTACTGGTGCTTCAAGAGGTATCGGTCGTGCGATTGCGATTGCGCTTGCAAAGCAGGGAGCGTCCATCATCGTGAACTATTCAGGCAATAAAGCTCGTGCTGAAGAAACAGCTGCTGACATTCGTGCTGCGGGTGCTGAAGCGCTCGTTTGGCAGAGCGACATTTCTGATGAACAATCTGTTCAGGACATGGTCAAACAATCCGTAGATCATTTTGGACATTTGGATATTGTTGTAAATAATGCAGGCATCACGCGTGATGGGCTGCTTATGCGCATGAAAGAAACAGACTGGGATGCCGTTCTGAATACGAACTTGAAGGGTGTATTTCTTGTCACAAAAGCCGCACTTCGTCCGATGATGCGGCAAAAACAGGGGAGAATTATTAATATTGCCTCTGTTGTCGGTATTTTAGGCAATCCTGGACAAGCAAATTATGTGGCGGCTAAGGCGGGTTTGATTGGTTTAACGAAAGCCACAGCGCGTGAAGTGGCTTCTCGCGGTATCACAGTGAATGCCGTCGCACCTGGTTTTATCGTAACAGAGATGACTGACCAACTCCCTGAAGATGTTAAAGAAAAAATGCTGAGTGAGATTCCGCTTGGTAAATTAGGTACACCAGAAAACGTGGCGGATGTTGTCTCATTTCTGGCCTCAGATGAGAGCCGATACATGACGGGACAAACATTAAGTGTTGACGGCGGTATGGCAATGCAATAAAATAATTGAGGTACGCTTTAAGAAGGGTATTTTGCCCCTCCTCGATCTAGCGGAGGACGGAGAACCTGTTTTAAAAATTGAAAAAGTCCTCGAGAGGAGGTGAAGACATGGCAGAAGAAGATGTTTTGGTACGTGTCAAGAAAATCGTTGTCGACCGATTAGGCGTAGATGAAGCGGATGTAAAGCTTGAAGCTTCATTTAAAGAAGATCTAGACGCAGATTCGCTTGACATTGTAGAACTTGTCATGGAACTTGAAGATGAATTTAATTTGGAAATCTCCGATGAAGATGCGGAAAAGATTCAGACCGTCGGTGACGTCGTATCTTACATAGAGAACCACAAATCCTGACATGCTATCCATGAGTCCCGTTTTTATAAATACGTTTATAAGGGCGGGGCTTCTTCTTATTCAATTCAAAGAATATAGCTGAAATGGATTTTGGTTTTTTAGTGAGTGGAGGTGACAGTTTTGCCGGGTTCAAAAAAAATGAAAGATCAGGAAAAAGAAATTACAGAAAAACTTTATCATTTTCTCAATGATTTCTCATTTTCATTCAATGATGAAGAATTGCTGAAACAAGCGTTCACACATTCATCTTATGTGAATGAGCACCGTCGTGAGTCACAGGAAGATTACGAACGGCTCGAGTTTCTCGGAGACGCAGTGCTGGAATTACTGATTTCCCAACATTTATTCAAGTACTTCCCAGATCTTACTGAAGGAGATATGACAAAACTTCGTGCAGCGATTGTATGCGAAACCGGATTGTTCCAATTCGCTTCTTCCCTATCTTTTGAGGATAAGATATTCCTGGGGCGCGGAGAAGAAGTGACAGGTGGGAGACAAAGGCCATCGCTTCTTGCGGATGTATTCGAGGCATTTATCGGTGCTCTTTATCTTGATCAGGGTTTATCCGAAGTCGAACGGTTTCTGCAATCAGTGGTTTATCCGAGGATTAGCGATGGCTCTTTTTCCCATGTGATGGATTACAAAAGCCAGCTTCAAGAAACAATTCAGCGAAAAAGTTTAGGTGAACTGGATTATGAGCTTGTGACGGAAAAGGGTCCTGCTCATGCGCGTGAGTTTACGTCAAAAGTGCTGTTGAATGGCGAAGTAATTGGAATGGGTAAGGGACATTCAAAGAAAGACTCGGAACAAAGCGCTGCATGTAAGGCGCTTAGAAACATCGCCGAGTAACAAAAGCAGCCGGGATCACTCGGCTGTTTTTGTTACTCGATTTAATCATAGACTCCATCTTAGATGTGAGTAGCCAAAATATTATTATTTATCAATTCATTTCTGGTCAATAGATGATTAAGTTTGCAGCGGCAGGCTTGAACAAGTCATTTATGGGCAGAAAGGTAAGAAACGGAGGGATCGGGATGTTCCTCAAACGACTGGATGTTTCGGGTTTTAAATCGTTTGCCAATAAAACATCTGTTGAATTCGTCCCTGGCGTAACTGCGGTGGTTGGGCCGAATGGAAGCGGAAAAAGCAATATAACAGAATCAATACGCTGGGTGCTCGGTGAGCAGTCGGCAAAGTCATTACGTGGTTCGAAGATGGAAGATATTATTTTTTCAGGCAGTGATGCAAAAAAAGCGGTAAATATGGCTGAAGTGACACTTATATTGGATAATAGTGACCGTTATATTCCAATGGATTTTAGCGAGATTAGTGTTACACGGAGAGTTTTCCGCTCAGGTGAAAGCGAATTTCAGCTTAACAAGCAAAGCTGCAGGTTGAAAGATATTGTGGATTTATTTATGGATTCCGGTCTTGGTAAAGAGGCATATTCAGTTATTGGTCAAGGAAAGATCGATGAAATTCTGAACAGCAAAGCGGAGGACAAGCGCAGAATTTTTGAAGAAGCATCTGGTGTGCTTAAATATAAACTGCGAAAGCAGGCTGCTGAGAAGCAATTGAATGAATCGGAAGACAGCCTAAACCGTGTTGAAGATATTTTGCATGAACTTGATGCTCGGCTTGGTCCTTTGGAACAACAGGCGTCAATTGCCAAAGACTATTTACAAAAAAAAGGTGAGTTGGAGGAAGTGGATATTGCACTTCTCGCTCACGATATCGATGAGCTTCATTCTCAGTGGGAAGAAACGAAAAAGTCTGTCGAATCACTTAGTACAAAAAAAGTGGCGTTGGCAGAGGCGATTGAAAAGCTTGATGGGAACTATCGATCGAACAGGTCTCTCCTTGAAGAATTGGATCATACAATCGAAACGATGCAAACCGAGTGGGCGGAATCAACTGAAAATCTCGAGAAATTGCTTGGTAGAAAGCAGGTTTTGACCGAAAGAAATAAGCATGCACATAATAATGCAGAAGAACTTAAAGACAGAATCAGCCGTTTGGAAGAACAGCTGCAGAAGGAACGTCAGTTACTGGAGCAAACAAGCAGTGGATATCGATCAGAAAAAGAAACTTTAGCCGATTTTCAACGGAAGCTAGCAAAAAAACAAACAGAGTTTAGCAGTTTTGAACAGAATCTTGATGATCGGATTGAACGATTGAAAGCGGAATATATTGAAGTTTTGAATCAGCAAGCGGCGATGCGTAATGAACGCCGTTATCTCTCCGATCAGGACAAATCCCTTAGTGCCAAAAAGAACCGTATTCAGGCAAATACTGAAGAAATTAAGACGCTGGCTGAAGAAGCAGGGAAACGTAAAGAGGCTCTTGAGAAACAGTTGAACAAAATTGGTGCTGAAGGAAAGAAATTGCAAACGCAGCATGATATGTTCAGGTCGCGTTTGGAAGAAGAGCGGACTCGGTATACAAAGGAAAAAGAAGCTGTCGACAAAATCAGCAACTATATCGAGCAGGCGCGATCAAGGAAAGAGATGCTTGAGGCTCTTAAAGAAGATTACGCAGGTTACTATCAAGGAGTTAAAGTCATTCTGAAAAACAGGAAGCATCTTCCTGGTATTCACGGCGCCGTGGCTGAATTAATTCATGTCGACAAAAAGTATGGAACAGCAGTTGAGACGGCTTTAGGAGGATCATCCCAGCATCTTGTTGTTTCCGATGAGTCTGCCGGAAGAAAAGCTATCCAATTTCTCCGCCAGCATCAAGCAGGTCGCGCAACTTTTTTGCCAATATCCGTAATTAAGTCTAAAGTCATTCAGCCGGCGGAACGAAGCAGAATTCAGGGCCAACCTGCTTTTGTTGGTACAGGAGCCGATCTAGTTTCCTACGATCCCCGTTATCAGCAAATTGTTGAATTTTTACTTGGTGCTGTGATTATCGCTCGAGATTTGGAAGGAGCAAATCAGCTTGCCAAGCAGGTTCATTATCGTTATCGAGTTGTTACTTTAGACGGGGATGTTGTTGCTCCCGGAGGTGCCATGACCGGGGGGAGTGTCAAGCAACATCAAGCAAGCTTGATTGGCAGGGGTGCTGAGATTGATGAGCTGACGGCACAGATCAAGGAAATGCAAGCAAAAAGGGAACAGCTTCAAGCTGACTTTTCAAAATTAAAAAATCAAATTGCTGCAGATGAGTTAGAGACCGAGAGCGTTCGAAAAGCGTTGCAGGCAGCTCTGGAGCAATTTCGTCAAGTTGAATCCGAAAAACGGGATGCTGAAACCGAGGAAAAGGCAGGTCTTGAAAAATATCACCTATTATCTAGGGAAAACGGTGATTTTGAAGCAGAGCAAACAAAAATCGCCGAACGATTGCGTGATATTGATGCAAGTGTGTCTGCTAATGCCAAAAAAGGCGAGGAATTGACCGCGCAGATCGGCAAATTAACCAAAAACAGGCAAGATATTGATTCATCAAAACAGGCACTCCAGTCAGAGATTACGTCACTTAAGGTCCGTATGGCTGAGCAAAGTCAAATTGTAACGCATCTGGAAGAGAAGGAATCGCAATCAAAGACAAGGGTTGGTGAACTGAACGCTTCGATTGAAGCGCTCCGTTCATCGGCAAGCGGCATTGATTCTGAGATTGAGAGCCAGCATGAGCATACTCAGAAAATTGATCAGCAAATTGAAGAAGCGCAGAGCAAGAAAGATGCACTCATGAATGCGCTCATGAACAAGCGGGAGACACGACGAGAGCGGCACTCAGCGCTCGCTTCTAATGAATCCAATTTATCGAAGCGACGTACGGAACTGAACGAGGTTAGCTCTGTCTTCCAGGAGAAAAATGTTGTTCTTGGACGAATGGACGTCCAACTTGATCATCTGTTAGATACTTTAAGAGAAGATTATGAACTAACGATTGAAGCGGCAAGAGAAAACTATCAATTAACTATTGAAGTTCCTGAAGCACGCAAAAAAGTTAAGCTGATCAAGCTGGCGATTGAAGAATTGGGCTCGGTAAATCTTGGAGCGATCGAAGAATTTGATACCGTTCTGGAACGCGAGCAATTTCTCTCAGCCCAGAGAGCAGATCTTATGAAAGCGCGTGAGACGCTTAATCATGTCATGTCCGAGATGGATCAGGTCGTTGAGCAACGCTTTACCGAAACGTTCAATAAAATCAGGCAGCAGTTCCAAATTGTTTTTCGAGAACTTTTTGGTGGCGGACGAGCCGATCTTCAGCTGATCGAACCGGCGGACATGTTGACAAGCGGCGTTGATATTCTCGCAGAACCGCCCGGCAAAAAACTGCAGAGGCTTTCCCTGCTTTCTGGTGGGGAGCGTGCACTGACAGCGATCGCACTTCTGTTTGCGATTCTGAAGGTCCGGCCGGTTCCGTTTTGTGTGCTGGACGAAGTAGAGGCTGCCTTGGATGATGCGAACGTAGATCGTTATGCCGCATTCCTGAAAAAGTTTAGTATGGATACACAATTTATTGTCGTCACGCATAGACACGGAACGATGGAACGTTCTGATGTGCTTTACGGCGTGACGATGCAGGAATCAGGTGTTTCACGGCTTGTATCCGTGCGGCTTGAAGAGACAGATGAACTGCTCACTGCAGGCAATGGATAAAGCACGTAAGTGGTGACAAAATATATTCACAGATTGGGGGATCCAGCAGATGAATTTTTTTAATAAGCTGAAAGACCGGATTACTGGGAGTACTAACGTTGTTACAGATAAATTTAAGGATGGTCTGTCCAAGACAAGAAAATCATTCTCGGATCGCATGAACAACCTAGTTAAGCGGTACCGAAAAGTCGATGAGGATTTTTTTGAAGAACTCGAGGAAATACTTATTGAGTCTGACGTGGGGATAACGACTGTAATGGATCTGGTAGACCGTCTTAAGGACGAGTCACGGACACGCAACATCAAAGATACTGCCCAACTTAAGGATGTCATTGTCGAAGTCCTATCTGAATTTCTCACCAAAAACAGTGAAGAAACCGAATTGAAGTTGAATCCTTCTGGGTTGACCGTCATTTTAATGGTCGGTGTCAATGGTGCAGGAAAAACAACGACGATTGGAAAACTTGCAGGCCGGCTGAAGAATGAAGGGAAAAGCGTTCTGCTGGCAGCGGCAGACACATTCCGGGCTGGTGCGATCGATCAGCTTCAGGTGTGGGGGGACCGGACTGGTGTCGATGTGATTAAGCATCAAGAAGGTTCGGATCCGGCATCTGTAGTATTTGATGCGATGCAGGCAGCAAAGTCACGAAAGGTGGATGTGTTGCTTTGCGATACAGCCGGGCGACTTCAGAATAAAGTTAATTTAATGAAGGAATTGGAAAAAATCAAGCGTGTAATTGCACGCGAATGCCCCAGCGCGCCGCATGAAGTTCTGCTGGTTCTTGATGCGACAACCGGACAGAACGCACTGAGCCAGGCGAAACTTTTTCGTCAGGCATCTGAAGTTACAGGCATCGTGCTGACCAAACTTGACGGAACTGCCAAAGGCGGAATCGTACTCGCAATCCGGAATGAACTGGATATCCCGGTCAAGCTGGTCGGTTTAGGTGAAAAACTGAATGACTTGCAAACCTTTGATGCCGATGCATTTATTTACGGGTTGTTTGCCGAACTGTTTCAGGCCGAGGATGAAGAATCATCTGCTGAATAAGCTGGGCAGTTGCCTTATCGAGGGACGGAAAGAACCGGGCTGGTGCTCGGTTCTTTTTGATGTCTTGCACTACGGGTATAAGGAGAAAACTTGACACGTTCTCTAAAATCCTGTAATATATTCCCGTAAAGTAAAATGCCTTTACATCCAAGGGGATTTGCCATGCTTGAGAAGGTTTTGAGAGTTAACGCCCTATACGATTTTTATCAGCCACTTCTCACCCCAAAACAACAAGAGTATTTGAATCTTTACTATCTTAATGATTTTTCTCTTGGTGAAATTGCGGAAAGAAACCAAGTCACGAGACAAGCTGTTTATGATAACCTGAAAAGGGCTGAAAGTGCTCTCGAAGCATTTGAGGAAAAATTGGGGTTGTTTCGTAAATACAAGGTCCGGCTTTCTTTGATTTCGAAAATGAGGGATCTGGCTGATCATTTGAATAGTGAAGAAAGCAAGCAACTAGATTCTTTTATTGATGAACTGGAGAATTTAGATTAGGAAGTGAGAAGTATGGCATTTGAGAGTCTGTCAGACAGGCTGCAGGCAACGATGAAGAAAATCCGCGGCAGAGGCAAAGTATCCGAAGCGGATGTTAAGGAAATGACGCGTGAGATCCGTTTGGCACTACTTGAAGCGGATGTCAATTTTAAAGTGGTAAAGTCTTTTGTCAAACGTGTTCAGGAACGTGCGGTTGGACAGGAAGTGCTGAAAAGCCTTACACCTGGACAACAGGTGATCAAGGTCGTTCAGGAAGAACTGACCGACTTGATGGGCGGCGAACAAACCAAACTTAACCTCGCCCTGAAGCCTCCGACTGTTCTGTTGTTTGTCGGTCTGCAAGGCGCCGGTAAAACGACATCTGCTGCGAAACTGGCTAATTATATCCGAAAAACTCACAATAAGAAGCCGATGATGATTGCCGCGGACATTTACCGTCCGGCGGCGATCAAACAGCTGCAAACTCTAGGCGGACAGCTTAATATACCTGTATTTTCATTAGGCGATCAAATTAGCCCGGTTGAAATTGTCCGTCAGGGAATGGAACAGGCAAAGGCGGATCATCATGATTTGATCCTGATTGATACCGCGGGCCGTCTCCATATTGATGAAGCTCTTATGGATGAACTTGATCAGATTAAGTCGGTCAGCCATCCAGATGAAATTTTTCTGGTTGTTGATGCGATGACTGGACAAGATGCAGTAAATGTCGCGACCTCTTTCAATGAGCGGCTGGATTTAACCGGTGTCATTATGACCAAGTTGGATGGTGACACGCGTGGTGGTGCCGCCTTGTCTATTCGATCGGTGACTGGCACGCCAATTAAATTCGTCGGTATGGGCGAGAAGATGGATGCACTTGAACCCTTTCATCCTGACCGCATGGCGTCGCGCATTCTCGGAATGGGAGATGTACTCTCCCTGATAGAGAAAGCACAGGCAAACATCGACGAGGAGAAAGCGCGTGACATGCAGCAGAAACTGCTTTCGGTCAGCTTCACTCTGGATGATTTTCTTGATCAAATTGGCCAGATCCGTAATATGGGTCCGTTGGAAGATTTGCTTGCAATGATGCCTGGTGCCAATAAATTCAAAGGCATGAAGAACATGCAGATTGATGAGAAGAAAATTGGCCAGACTGAGGCGATCATCCGATCAATGACTTCTCAGGAAAAAACGGATCCGGATATGATTAATGCGAGCCGCAAAAAACGTATTGCGCTTGGAAGCGGCACATCGGTCGCAGATGTCAATCGGTTGCTCAAGCAGTTCAAAGACATGAAGAAAATGATGAAACAGTTTATGGGCAAGGCAAAAGGCAAGAAACGCAATCCTTTTAATTTACCGTTTATGTAAATGAAAACCATTAAAAAACTATTAGAATCAGGGAGTTGTTTAGTATGTCAGTTAAAATTCGTCTAAAACGTATGGGAGCAAAAAAACGCCCATTTTATAGAGTTGTTGTTGCAGATTCACGTGCGCCTCGCGATGGCCGTTTCATTGAAGAAATCGGCACTTACAATCCAGTTGTAACACCAAAAACGTTCACTGTTGATGAAGAAAAGGCACTTGACTGGCTGCAGAAAGGTGCTCAGCCATCGGACACGGTTCGCAACCTTTTCTCAAAGCAAGGCATCATGGAGAAGTTTCATCTTTCTAAGCTGCAAAAATAAGTACAAGGGGCGGCAGATAAATGGAAGAATTAATCAAAGCCATTGTATTCCCGCTCATAGATGATCATGAACATGTTCAGATTGAGAAGCAGGAAGAGCCGGATCATGTCACGTATGTCCTCACGGTTGCCAAGCAAGACATGGGTAAAGTGATTGGACGACATGGTTCGGTCGCTGAAGCTGTCAGAACTGTTGTTTCTGCCGTGGGCAGTGCCAAAGGACTGGATGTGCGCTTCTTGATTCGTGAATAATATAGAAAAAGAGAAGGGGAAAGGTGCCCTTCTCTTTTTCACCATACATAGGCAAGTCTGCCAAATAAGACAGCACTTGGTTTATTTCTGAATAAGGAGGTTTGTTTGATGACCGAACAATGGCTTTACGTCGGGAAAATTGTAAATACGCAAGGCATTAAAGGTGAAGTGCGGGTCGTTAGTGCTACGGATTTTCCGGAAGAGCGTTATGCTAAAGGAGCAATTCTGCACATCCGTGATCAGAAAAATAGCGGTGAGCAAACGCTCAAGGTTAAGAGTTATCGTCGCCATAAACAGTTTGATTGTCTTACTTTTGAAAATCATCCTTCGATCAACGATGTAGAAAAATATAAAGGGTTTTCTCTTTATGTCGCAAAGGAACAACTATCAGAACTTGAGCAAGGCGAATTTTACTACCATGAAATCATCGGCTCAGAAGTGGTGACCGATACAGGTCGTGAGTTGGGACGTGTCAAAGAAATATTGTCTCCAGGAGCTAATGATGTCTGGGTGATTGATACAGGTGCGAAAGATGTGCTTATTCCCTATATCTCCGATGTTGTTAAGAACGTTGATGTGGCGCAAAAAAAGGTGACGGTCCACCTGATTCCGGGGCTGATTGATGATGAAGATTGATATTCTCTCTCTTTTTCCTGAGATGTTTGAAGGTGTACTGAACGTATCCATTTTAGGAAAAGCTGCCGAAAAAGGTGCGGTTTCGTACGCTGTTACAAATTTTCGTGACTTTACTACAAATAAGCATAATAAGGTCGATGATTATCCATTCGGAGGCGGAGCGGGCATGGTATTGATGCCGCAGCCATTGTTCGACGCAGTCGATGCTCTGCGTGCTGGTGAGTATTCAAAGCCACGTATCATTCTTACCTCGCCTCAAGGAAAGCCGTTTAAACAACAAGATGCGGAGATGCTGTCAAAAGAAGATAAACTTATATTTATATGTGGTCACTACGAGGGATTTGACGAGCGTATACCGGAGCATTTAGTCACAGATGAATATTCAATCGGTGATTTTGTTATGACCGGCGGTGAACTCGCAGCAATGGCAATGATCGACAGTATCGTTAGGCTGCTCCCTGGCGTGCTGGGCAACGACACATCCGCAGTAACGGACTCTTTTTCCGATGGTCTTCTGGAGCACCCGCATTACACACGGCC
The DNA here is from genome assembly GCF_000497245.1 of Sporolactobacillus laevolacticus DSM 442. GTDB lineage: Bacteria > Bacillota > Bacilli > Bacillales > Sporolactobacillaceae > Sporolactobacillus > Sporolactobacillus laevolacticus. Next base: position 106,891 of record NZ_AWTC01000002.1, on the reverse strand, counting down.
GGCGGATTTTCGCGGTATGAAGGTTCCAGACATCTTGCTCTCCGGAAATCATGAACGGATCGCCGAGTGGCGCTGGAAGGAATCACTAAGACGCACTTTTGAGCGTCGGCCTGATTTGCTGGAGGGGCGAGATCTAGCGGTTCAAGAAAAGAAATGGCTTACTCAATTTAGAAAAGAAACAGAAAAAAAACCGGAGTAACCTTTACATCTGCTGAAAAGACTTGCATGCATAGATTTGAATGTGGTAAGATGTTTTTTGTGGCGATTGCCAGTGAATACGATGTTCCGCTGCATTCTTTGGGAATGTAAGAGCATTTGTACGGAAGGAGGCCATTATTATGTCTAATATTATTGATGAAATTACCAAAGAACAGTTGCGTACGGATATCCCTGCTTTCAGACCTGGGGATACGCTGAAAGTGCACGTGAAGATCACTGAAGGTACACATGAACGTATTCAGGTTTTTGAAGGCGTTGTGATCAAGCGTCATGGCGGCGGCATCAGTGCAACCTTTACGGTACGAAAGATTTCTTATGGTGTCGGTGTAGAACGTGCATTCCCTGTAAATTCCCCGAAGATCGACAAGATCGAAGTGGTACGTTACGGTAAAGTGCGTCGTGCGAAACTTTATTATCTGCGTGCCCTGCGTGGTAAGAAAGCACGTATTAAGAGCAGATAAGCATGATTGGAAATTAAATGGTCACAGTAAAGAAAAGGAGGGGCTTGGGATGACCAGGCCCTTCCATTTTTTTTTTCGCAAATATGTTACATGGTTTTGAAAGGAGGAAACATGATGACAATTCAATGGTATCCCGGCCATATGGCTAAAGCAAAAAGGCAAATGATTGAAAAAATCAAGCAAATTGATGTCGTCATTGAACTTGTGGACAGCAGAATCCCTTCGTCTTCTAGAAACCCGCTTGTCGAAGAAATTTCTTCGGGTAAACCAAGGCTTCTTCTGATGAATAAAATCGATATGGCAGATCGTCAGGCCACGAAACAATGGAAAGAAGACTTTGAGGATCAAGGCTTGACGGTTCATCTCGTTAACAGCCAAACCGGACAGGGCGTAGCCACCATTCCGGACGCGGTGCATAAGCTTACAGCCGCCAGGCGGAAAAAACTGGAGAAACGTGGTTTTCGTCCGCACGCAGACCGTGCGTTGATTCTTGGCATCCCCAATGTTGGAAAATCAACGCTGATCAATAGACTGGCTGGGAAAAAGATTGCGAAGATCGGTGACCGTCCCGGTGTCACAAAGGCCCAACAATGGATTAAGGTTGGTTCAACAATGGAACTTTTGGACACTCCCGGTATTTTGTGGCCGAAGTTTGAAGATCCGCGTGTCGGTCTCTGTCTTGCGGCGACGGGCGCGATTAAGGAGGAACTCCTGGATTTTCAGGAAATCGCTCTGTTTTTATTAAAGACAATGCTGACGCATTATCGCGAACCTCTGGCTGAACGCTATACATTAGAGGATCTGCCCGAATTGGCCGGAACGGAGGAAGATCAGGATGTGCTCATCAGGTTGTTTGATGATATTGGCAGAAAAAGAGGATGCCTGATGAGTGGCGGATATATCGACTATGACCGCGTATCTGAAATTATTGTCCGTGATTACCGTAGCCAAAAACTTGGTCCGCTTACTTTGGAGTGGCCTTAACCTTAGGAAAATCATTAACAAATGATACAGATTCACCGATATAGAATTTATAGGGGAAGAGAAAGATGCAACAACAGACCATTGCCGAAATAAAAATGAAACTTTCAGAAATCGTTCATCTATCCGAGGAAGAACGAGTACAACTGGAGAATGATCCGCGCGTCGGCGTTCGTCAGGTGCTGCGAAAATGGGATGAACGGCAAGTGCAACTCCAAGCGCTTGTTGAGAAATATCACCAAATGAATCGTATTGAGCACGAGCTGAGAATTGATGGAGCAAAGCATATTGCCGGGATTGATGAAGCCGGTAGGGGACCGCTTGCCGGACCGGTGGTCGCAGCATGTGTTATTTTAAAGCAAGATGCGGTTATTCCTGGTATTAATGATTCCAAGCAGCTGTCGTCTGGAAAAAGGGATTATTTATTTGATCGAATTCGTGAATCAGCAGAATCTTTCGGAATAGGGATTGCCTCAGCAAAAGAAATTGATGAGATTAATATCTATCAAGCGGCAAAAAAAGCAATGGTTAGGGCTGTCGCCAAGTTAGATGTTCAACCGGATTATTTGCTCATTGATGCGATGGAATTACCGCTCGCCATTCCACAGACATCTTTAATAAAAGGGGATGCCCGGAGCAACTCGATTGCCGCAGCTTCAATCTTGGCAAAGGTGACGCGAGATAGAATGATGAGTGATTTCGATCAGATTTATCCCGGTTATGATTTTGCATCACATAAAGGCTATGGAACAAAAGCGCATCTGGAAGCGATTGAAAGGCTTGGGACATGCCCAGAACACCGCATGACCTTTGCACCGCTAAAGCCCTGAAAACCTCATAAGAAGGTGATCCTGTGAATTTTCAGCCTTACGCGATCAGCCAAAGTCAGATGATCGGTACCTACGCTCCTGAGCAGATACTTAGGGGAAAAGTTCTCGATATTTTACCAGACAGGACAGCGCTTGTTCAACTCGGAGCAAAACAGGTTGTGGCAAAAGTCGCTTCCATCGAACCTCCATTGAAGGTTGGACAGGACTATTTGTTCCAGATCCAGCAGGGCAGCAGCAACCCGCTTCTTGCCAAAGTGGTCAACCGCAAACCAACTGTTGGCGTATCTGCATTAACCATGGCAGAAGATGTCCTAACTGCACTAAATTTGAAAAATGAGCCTCTTAATAGGAGAATAATTCAATCGTTTCTCGACCATGGAGATCCCATATCTCGTGACGCCATTCTCCAGGCTCGGGCACTTTTAAAAACAAGTGGTGATTTTTCAAAGGACATGCAGACAATCCGCTGGCTGATTAATCGACAGCTTCCTTTGACCGATACTTTTTTTCAGACGGCCAAAGAATTAGTGAGTTCTGAGCCGTTAAGTGCGAAGCTGGACACTATTTTGCGAGAAATTAAGAACACAACGGCGCAAACAGCGACAATCGAGAAGCTGAAGGCATCATTGACCGCATTTTCTGAATCAAATAAGGCTGATGGTCTGGCTGCAATTTTTACCCGAATTGGGCAGGACAAAGGCGATGCATTGTTGAAGTCTTTTATTAAGGGGCAAATTCCTGAGTCGCAGTTCACTCAGTCGATCCAAATCAAAATTGACAGTTTTCTGTCGGGTTCATTTTCTTTGAAAGAAACCACAGCTTTGCTGAAAGATCTGAATATAAATCGTTCGCCGCAGTCCTTTATTGAATCGTTTCAACGTTTTGTCACAGGGCATATCCAGGAAAGTGTGTCTCAGCTTGGCACTGCCGATCATCGTGATCTTTTGCTTCAAACATTGAAACTGATCGGTTTTGATTATGAGCATCAAATAGCAGAGTGGTTCAATAATGGACCGGCACCAGGAAAAAGCAATTCACTGAAGGAGAATTTGCTCGCAGTCGTTCAAGATCAGCAGGCGCCTTTTTCGTTGCGAAAAATGGCACATGAAATGGTACAAAAGATAACCGGAGAACAAATTCAGATGGTTTCTGCAGATCCTTTCGTTGCTCAATTCGCTTTTCAGATTCCCATCCCTTTTCAAAAAGAGTTGACCAATGTATCGATCTATTGGGAAGGAAAAAGAGATCGGAAGGGGACACTTGATCCAGATTCCTGTACGATTTTGTTGTGGCTTGAACTCGATCATCTGAAAGAAACTTTAATCAGCGTTCGCGTTCAAAATCATAACGTGGCATTAACCATTCAGAATAATGAAAAGGATTTACGTTCATGGCTGAAATCCGGGGAACCTTTGTTGAAGGAACGATTAAAGGAGAATGGTTATCAGCTTGTTTCACTGACACAAACAGATAAGATTGACCAAAATCTTGTTAAGAAGGCATCAGGTCCTCTCACAGAGTCAAACTACCGCTTGGATGTGAAAGTATGACGCATGCAGATAAAAAGAAAAAAGCAATCGCGTTAAATTATGCCCGATATGTGGATCAGGCACCTCACATTTCTGCAAAAGGAGAAGGTGCGGTCGCACAACAAATTATTGATACAGCAAAAGCCCATGGTATTCCGATCCAAGAGGATCCTGCGCTCGTTTCAATGCTTGGAAAACTTGACCTCAACCAAATGATTCCTCCGGAACTCTACCAAATTGTTGCCGAAATCTTCACATTTATTTACAACATTGATGACCAGGCATCCCAGGACAAAAGTAAGCAGAACTGAGTAATCAGTCTTTTTCATCTGATGATGACAAGGCTGGTCCTCGGTATTTCATTTTTTATGACAACTTGAACGAAAAACCAGCAGAAACTTCTCATAACCCTTCCATTTCGGAAAGGTACCATTGCCTTCCCGATTCTTTCTATTATTTATTCATTTTATTTTATTTTTCTTAAAAAACCATATCATAGTTGAAGAAGGTGCGTCTTATAGATACTTTGACGGTTAAATTAATAGTGCTTAATCATTGTCAAGGTATAGGCAGGCGGAAGGTCTGGAGGATGATTCATTCAGATCCATCGCTCCAACAGTTGGACAGGTATACACCCAATGATTTAATCAAGAGTTTCGGAATGTCTTCCTCACAAGCACTATGCTTTTTGCAGGATTTCCAATCTATTAAGCCTTTTGAACTGTGTCAACAGTTTCAGAAAGAAAGAATCACACCTATTCCATTTCATCATCCTCATTATCCTCAACTTTTGAAAACGATTTATGATCCTCCTTATATTTTGTATGCAAAAGGCAGAACTGAACTTTTAAAAGATAAAAAAACGCTCAGTGTTGTGGGTACAAGGCATCCAAGCGCTGAATCAGGTAAAATCATGAAAAATGTACTTGATCCGATTATTGAACAGGGATGGACCATCATTAGTGGAATGGCGATGGGTGTCGATGGCATGGCACATCAGCTCTCGCTTGCGGGCCGAACGATTGCTGTTCTAGGCTCAGGCTTATACCATCCTTACCCTTTACAGCATCGCCAGTTATATCAGCGATTATGCGATGCACAGCTTGTCATCAGCGAATATCCCCCATCAGCAAGACCCGAGCGTTGGCGTTTCCCAGAACGAAATCGAATTATTAGTGGAATGGCATTAGGCACTCTTGTAATAGAAGCAAAAGAAAAAAGCGGTTCATTGATTACCGCTGATCAGGCACTAGATCAAGGGCGTGATGTCTTCGCCATACCGGGTTCAATTCTCAGAGAAAATAGTGGTGGAACAAACCGCTTAATTCAGCAAGGAGCGAAACTTGTTTGTGATTGGCATGATATTATTGATGAACTGTCATGGACACAAGATGAATGATTTTATTTTGCTTTTGATGATTGAAAATTTGTTTTATTCTGGTTGATTACTATGAAATTTAATTTGTTATTGTATTTTCTATTTGTTAAGGTTTGACAAAGCTTTCATCAATCATTAAGATTAGTGAAGATTTGAATATTCACAGAAAGGGGGAGAAACATCATGAATGATTATTTAGTCATTGTGGAATCTCCCGCTAAAGCAAAAACAATAAAACGTTATCTCGGTCCAAAATACGAGGTTAAAGCATCGATGGGACATGTACGTGATCTCCCTAAAAGCCAGATGGGCATCGATGTCGACGATCATTTTAAGCCGCGCTACATTACCATTCGCGGCAAAGGTCCTGTTCTCAAGGATTTAAAAAGTGCTGCAAAGAAAGCGAAGAAAGTCTATCTCGCAGCTGACCCCGACCGTGAAGGAGAAGCGATTGCCTGGCACTTAGCACATAGTCTTGATATTGACGATCATTCGGCTTGCAGGGTCGTTTTTAATGAAATAACCAAACCAGCAATAAAGGAAGCCTTTAAAACACCTAGGAAAATAAATATGGATTTAGTTGATGCACAGCAGGCAAGACGTGTTCTTGACCGTCTTGTCGGTTATAATATAAGTCCGTTACTTTGGAAAAAAGTGAAAAAGGGTTTGAGCGCAGGACGAGTGCAGTCTGTTGCGTTGCGCATGATCATTGAGCGCGAGAAGGAAATCAAGGCATTCATTCCTGAAGAATACTGGTCGATCAACGGAATTTTTCATGTTGATAATGAAACGTTTGAAGCTGCATTTTATGGTGTTGATGGAAAAAAGAAAGCGCTCAAGAACGAGCAAGATGTGAAGGATGTCTTGGAAAAGATCAAGAGCCCGAATTTTGCTGTCCAGAATGTGCAAAAAAAGGAGCGCTTAAGATATCCGGTTGTTCCGTTCATCACTTCCTCTCTTCAACAAGAAGCAGCGCGAAAACTGAATTTCCGAGCACGAAAAACGATGATGATCGCTCAGCAGCTCTATGAAGGAATCGCGCTTGGCAAACTGGGGAGTACAGGTTTAATCACGTATATGAGAACGGATTCAACGCGAATTTCCGATGTTGCTAAAGTTGAAGCAAAATCATTTATTTTGGAAAATTACGGTGATAATTACTTTAACAATAGACCGCAGAAACAAAAGAAGTCTGAAAATGCTCAAGATGCACATGAAGGCATACGTCCGACATCTGTTCTCAGGCAGCCAAAAGATATTAAAGATTATTTAAGCCGCGATCAGTATAAGCTTTACAAGCTCATATGGGAACGATTTGTAGCGAGTCAGATGGCCCCGGCTGTCCTTGATACGGTGCGCGCTGATCTCGTACAGAATAGTGTGATATTCAGAGCAGCAGGATCAAAGGTTAAGTTTCAAGGCTTTATGAAGGTTTATATTGAAGGCAGCGATGATCAAAAGAAATCAGATTCGGTGTCGCATGAAAACTATTTGCCGGAGCTTGTGGATGGAATGATTGCGGTTAAGGATCAGACGGATCCGAAGCAGCACTTCACTCAGCCGCCGCCAAGATACACAGAAGCAACGCTCGTTAAGTCCATGGAGGAAATCGGCATCGGACGTCCTTCTACCTATGCACCGACTATTGATACGATTCAAAGGCGTAATTATGTAACAATGGACGCGAAACGTTTTGTGCCTACTGAATTAGGAGAGGTCGTTTTAAATCTAATCGTTGATTTTTTTCCGGAAATCATTAATATTGATTTTACGGCACAAATGGAGACGAACTTGGACGAGGTAGAAGAAGGAAAGAAAAACTGGATTGGGCTCATTGATGCTTTTTACCAGGACTTTTCCAAACGTCTATCCACAGCAGAAAAAGAAATGCAGTCTGTATCTATAAAAGACGAGCCTGCAGGCATTACTTGTGAAAAATGCGGCCATGAAATGGTCTATAAAATGGGTAGATTTGGAAAGTTTTTGGCGTGCTCAAACTTTCCGGAATGCAGAAACACAAAACCGATTTTGAAAAAGACAGGCGTGTCTTGCCCGAAATGTGGCAAAGGAGAAGTAGTAGAACGGCGCAGCAAAAAACATCGTATTTTTTATGGTTGCGACCGTTACCCTGAATGTGATTTTGTGTCTTGGGATAAACCGATTCAAAGACAATGTCCAAAATGCGGTTCCTATCTCGTAGAGAAGAAAACAAAGAATGGAAAAACAGTTGAATGTCCGAAATGTGATTATAAAGAGGAAACGCAATAAGCGGATCATGTACCGATTACATGCATCCCGCACATGATCTGCTAAGAAATGAGGAGTAAGAATGGCAAGACAGTCGGTAAATGTGGTTGGTGCAGGGCTGGCAGGAAGCGAGGCAGCCTGGCAGATCGCGAAACGAGGCATACCGGTGACTCTGTTTGAAATGCGACCGAGAAAGCAGACACCGGCCCACCACACGGGTCAATTTGCAGAATTAGTCTGCACCAATTCGTTACGATCGAACAGTATGACGAATGCAGTTGGCATTTTAAAGGAAGAGATGCGTCGGCTCGATTCCTTAATCATGGCGGCGGCAGACACAGCGTCTGTGCCCGCAGGCGGGGCATTAGCAGTCGACCGTCATGATTTTTCGGGGATTGTGACGTCAAAGCTCAGAGAAATGCCAAATGTGACAGTTGTTGATGAAGAGATGTTGGAAATCCCGGAAGGCCCGACGGTTATTGCAACAGGACCTCTGACATCGGAATCGCTCTCAGCAAACCTGCAACAATTGACCGGAGAGGAATATTTCTATTTTTATGATGCAGCGGCGCCAATTATATCTGGAGAAACCATTGATCACGATAAAGTGTATTTAAAATCCCGATATGATAAAGGAGATGCAGCCTATCTAAATTGCCCAATGAATAAGGAGGAATTTGAAGCTTTTTTCCAAGCACTGATCACTGCTGAAACAGCGCCATTAAAGGAATTTGAACAAGAGAAATATTTCAGCGGCTGCATGCCTGTTGAAATCATGGCAAGACAGGGAGCGAAAACATTGCTGTTCGGACCACTAAAGCCTGTCGGATTGGAAGATCCTAAAACCGGCAAACGGCCATATGCCGTTGTACAGCTACGCCAGGATAACACAGCCGGCACCCTATTTAATATTGTCGGATTTCAGACGCACTTAAAATGGGGTGAACAGAAAAAAGTGTTCCAAATGATCCCAGGACTTGAAAATGCTGAGATTGTTCGTTATGGTGTGATGCATCGCAATACCTTTTTGAATTCACCGCTTCTGCTTGAGCCGACGTATCAAACGAAAAGGCGGCAAGATTTATTTTTTGCAGGGCAGATGACAGGTGTTGAAGGATACGTTGAATCTGCTGCCTCAGGGCTGATCGCAGGGATCAATGCTGCTAGATTGGTGACAGGATCTGATCCTGTGGTTTTCCCACAAGAAACGGTAATTGGCAGTATGGTTCACTACATCACAACAGCAAATCCTAAGAATTTTCAACCGATGAATGCAAACTTTGGTTTGTTGCCGCCCCTGCAAGAACGAATTAGGGATAAGAGTGAACGGGCTGCTCGTTATGCTGAACGCGCCTTGAATACAATTCAGAATGTTGTTATTAAACTGTAAATTTTATTGCTAATTAGGAAAACATGTGCTAACATGAACTAGCAAGATTTGTCTGTCCCCTTTTTTACTGTTTATTTAGAATAGTTTATCATTTGCCAAATCAAAGCGCTGTTTTTCCGAATGAAAACGGTAAACTATTAAAATAACGTGAATCTTAGCCGAAATATCAAGAGAGAAGAGGTTCAGTGTGACAAATGCCGGTCATGCCGAAGCTCTGATTTTTGGAGATGTTTAAAGATTCAATATTCTGACGAAAATATGGACAGGCAAGATTGGCAGTTTAATCTACCTATTGGCATCAGATAACATTGGTGCGAGAGGGTTACATACAATTTTGGGAAAATTGCTTAAAGCTTACTCTTTTGCGATACCTGATTTTAGTTTCAGGACACGAGGTGGTCCCTTGGATTCGCTGGCAAAAAAAGCTGTCGATCATTGTAAGAACCATAATCTCAACCAGTTTATTTTAAAAAAGACTATTAGGTTACTCAGGAGGAATAAAGATGACATTATTAGAAAAAACGAGGAAGATTAATCAATTGCTTCAAGGAACAAAAACACAAGTCGACTTTAATGAAATGGCTCAAACGCTCCGTGATGTCATTCAAACGAATACGTTCGTTGTAAGCCGCCGTGGCAAGATCCTGGGCTTATCTCTGAAGCTTGAGTTTGAGAATGAACGCATGCAAAAGATGTTTGAGAGCAGGCAATTCCCTGATACGTACACACAAAATTTATTTATGGTTGCGCAGACATCGCCAAATCTTGATGTAAATAGTGAATTCAGTGTTTTTCCCGATGAAAATAAGGATCTGTTTGAAAACGGTTTGACAACCGTTGTCCCGATCGTCGGTGGTGGAGAACGACTGGGGACACTTATTCTTTCGAGATTGAACGAAACATTTACAGATGAAGATCTGATTTTAGCAGAATATGGTGCGACAGTTGTTGGTATGGAAATTCTGCGTGAAAAAACAGATGAGGTTGAGGAAGAGGCGCGCGAAAAAGCGATCGTGCAAATGGCTATCGGCTCGCTTTCCTATAGTGAATTAGAAGCAATTGAGCATATTTTTGAAGAACTGGACGGAAAAGAAGGATTGCTTGTTGCAAGCAAAATTGCCGACCGTGTCGGAATCACACGTTCAGTAATCGTCAATGCGCTTAGAAAACTGGAAAGTGCAGGAGTTATCGAATCACGGTCGCTTGGTATGAAGGGTACGTATATTAAAGTGTTAAATGATAAATTTCTCTATGAGCTGAATCGAATTAAGGGTGAATAAGAGCATCACCATTAATTAAATTAGTAAGAATTTGAGAGGGACTTTTGGTACAAATTTTATTTTGTAACCAAAAGTCCTTATTTGTATCTTCAATTTGCATACAAAGAGTAAATATATGCAACTTTTGCAATGGTCATATAGTGCTCATGAACTGTTTTTTTTAATTGTGGTTCATCATGAAAACGGTAACAAGATATTTTTCTAATATTTTCATGTCATTTACTTGAATTTCTAGGGACTAAATAACTATATTGTGAGGGCGAGAAAAGTTGAAAGAAGTCGAATGCTGTACGTTATCGTAGACATTAGTCAAAAAGTTGATAAAATAGACGTAGGTACCAATGATAGTTTGTGGGAATAACAGGTAAAGAAAGGATGTCGGCCAATGTTTTCAATAACTCCACTAACAGCTATTGAACACGCGCTGAATGGAGCGATGGCAGAACAAAATGCTATTGCTCAGAATATAGCAAATGTCGATACGCCTAATTACAAAGCGAAAAAAGTAGTCTTTAATGATGTTCTGCAGAGTGAGTTGAAAGCGAATCGAACGAATGTACGCCACTTTAATTTTTCGACTTCTGATGACTCTGGGTTCAGTACTGTGACAGATACTTTTGGCACAGTACAAAATAACGGAAATAACGTTGATATTGATCATGAAATGTCATCGCTAGCACAAAACCAGTTGCTCTACCAGGCACTTAGCCAAGCGGCAAGCGATCAATTTCAAAAATTCAACACTGTACTAGGAGGTTCAAGATAAAATGGGTATGTTCAGCGGACTTGATATATCTGCCTCCGGTCTGACCGCACAACGTTTCCGGATGGATGTTGTTTCGGCGAATATTGCGAACCAAGACACAACACATGGACGCATGGTGAACGGGAAATGGGTACCTTATACTCGTAAAGTGGTCAATTTAAAGTCAATTGGACCTGATTCATTCGACTCGATTTTACAACATTCATTAGGTTCTTCATCGGGTGGTGTTGAAGTTTCTTCAGTTACTGAAGATCCTACAGCTTTTCCTATGAAGTATGATCCTCAAAATCCAGACGCTGATCAAAATGGCTATGTTCAAGAACCTAACGTTGATCCACTTAAGGAAATGGTTGACATGATGGATGCCAATCGCTCATATGAGGCTGGGGTCACGGTAATGAACGCTAACAAAAACATGCTTACGCATGCGTTAGACATAGGAAGGTAGGGATTAATCGTTGATAAATCCTATCAATTTTAGTTCGTCAGCAGAGGCGGTCTCATCGAGTAAACAGACAACAGCCCAAGCTCAAAGCGGGTTTGCCGGCGCGTTGGAAAATGCTTTAGGGACAGTTAACACATCTCAGCAGACGGCTAATCAAATGGTTACAGAGCTAGCCAGTGGGAACAGCAATGTTGACTTACATAATGTAATGATTGCCATGCAAAAGGCGGATGTACTTTTAAAAACAACTGTTCAGGTTCGCGACCGAGTGATCGAAGCCTACCAGGAAATTATGAGAATGCAGGTTTGATCGGTATCCGGCGAACAATGAACGGGGGAAGCAGTTATGAAAGAAAGGCTATCAACATGGTTTAATCGAATAAAAACGTTTTGGACACAATTATCGAAGAAAAATAAGGGATTGATTATCGGTGGTTCTGCGGTAATTCTCGTAGCGATAATTCTTATTTTACTTCTAACGAATATTAAACACTACTCCCCATTGTATAGTGGTTTGTCCGAAAGTGAAGCAGGTCAAATCAAAGATACACTGGATAGCAAGAAAGTTCCTTACAAACTGTCAGATGGTGGGACGACTATTAGCGTTCCCAAGGAGCAGGTTGATCAGCTTAAAGTAGAACTGGCCTCACAAGGCATCCCGAAAACAGGTCAGATTGACTATTCTTTCTTTGGTCAAAATGCAGGATTCGGAATAACCGACAAACAATTTGATGTACTTCAACGTGCTGCGATGCAGACTGAGCTGGCTAATCTTATCTCTAATACAAAAGGTGTAAAATCGGCAAAAGTGATGATTACCTTGCCGCAGAATGATGTATGGGTCAGTGGCCAAGACAAAAACAGTGAAGCTTCCGCATCAATTGTGCTGAATGTTGCACCTGGCAGCCAACTTAGCTCCGAACAAGTTAATGGGTTATACCACTTGGTATCTAAGAGTGTACCGAATCTGCCTGTTAATAATATCGTCATTATGGATCAATATTTCAATTACTATGATCTGAAGAATAATGAATCAAACGGATCGACTTTATCTGCTTATAACCAGCAGCAGTCCATCATTCGCGATATCGAAAGCAATGTGCAGCGTCGGGTCACACAGATGCTGACGATGATGATGGGCGAGGGCAAGGTCATGGTTAATGTTTCTGCTGCTGTTGACTTCACTCAGTCCAAAGAAAAACAAGATCTTGTGGAACCTGTAAATCAACAAACAATGGAAGGCCTTCAGACAAGCACCGAGCACATTGCCGAAACGTATACAGGTCAAGGTGCCCAAGGACAGGCAGGGACAGGAACAACCGATGTTCCAACCTATCAAAATGGCGCGAGTGGCAATGGAACCTATCAGAAAGTCGAAGATCGAGTGAATAATGAATTTAATCGGATTCATCGCGAAGTGGTGAACAGCCCATACAAAGTGACGGATCTCGGTATTCAAGTCATGATTGAGCCGCCTAACGCGAATAACAATAATTCACTTTCTGCTCAGAGAGTGAATGATGTTCGACAGATTCTGAATTCAATTATTAAAACATCAATCTCAGATCCGCAAGGCCAGGAGTTGACAAACGCTGCCATTAATCAAAAGACATCGGTGACTGTAGGCAGATTCAACGGGAAAGCGATCACTCAACCACAATCCAACGGCTTTAATTGGTTATATATTGTTGGAGGCGTTCTTCTGGCTTTAGTTATTGGTCTTATTCTGTGGATGGCAATTCGCAGAAGAAGAAACGCTGAAGAAAATGAAGATGAACAAACCATTGTTCAAGATATTCCACAGCCGGAAGATTACGAAGCAATGCTTAATCAAGAAAATCCGGAGCAGAAAAAATACAATGAACTTGAAAAAATGGCAAGACAAAAACCTGATCAATTCGTCAAGCTTCTAAGAAGCTGGATGGCTGAAGATAAGTGAGGAGGCGGAGGATATGCCTGAACGAAAAACAAAATTGACCGGAAAACAGAAGGCAGCTATTTTGATGATCGCGCTTGGGACCGATGTCTCCGCAAACATCTTCAAGCAATTCACAGAACAAGAAATTGAAGACATGACGCTGGAAATTTCCAATGCACGAAAAATAGATGCAGAAACGAAAACTCAAGTAGTTGATGAATTTTTCCAGACCGCGTTAGCTCAGGAATACATATCTCAGGGCGGGATCAGCTATGCAAAACAAATTCTAGAAAAAGCCTTGGGGTCCGATGAAGCTAACAAAGTGATTCAAAGGCTGACCTCAACACTTCAAGTTAAACCCTTTGATTTTATGAGGAAAAGCGACCCTCAGCAAATCCTAAACTTTATCCAGAACGAGCACCCGCAGACGATCGCGCTCGTTTTGTCGTATTTGGATCCAGATCAAGCGGGAGCCGTTTTATCTGCCCTGCCGGTTGAATTGCAAGCGAATGTCGCACAACGGATTGCACAAATGGATCGGACATCTCCTGAAACGATTTCGCAAGTTGAACGAATATTAGAAAAGAAGATTTCGAGTTCTTCTGTAAATGAGGATTACACCCAAACAGGAGGCATCACTTCAATTGTTAGTGTTCTGAACGGTGTTGACCGGACGACAGAACGTAACATCCTAGAAAAGTTGGAAAAGCATGATCCTGATCTTGCTGAGGAAATCAAGAAGAGGATGTTTGTCTTTGAAGACATCATTGTCTTGGATGATCGCGCGATTCAACGCGTCATTCGTGAGAGTGAGAATGAAGATCTTATCCTTGCGATGCGTACTGCCAGTGATGAAGTGAAAGACTTGCTGTTTCACAATATGTCCGAACGCATGGCTGCAAGCTTTAAAGAAGAAATGGAATATATGGGTCCTGTCCGCTTGCATGATGTTGAAGAAGCACAAACGAGAATTGTCAATACCATACGGAAACTAGAAGACGCCGGAGAGATTGTGATTGCGCGCGGCAAAGGAGATGACGTTATTGTCTAATCTGATTAAGCGCGCGCAGCCTGACGGAAAAGCCAGAGTCGTGCAAATTTCCGCGATTATTGATCCTCAGCTCGATGCTTTGAATACGGAAATGGATCAAGCATCGATTGAAAAAACGCTCAACGAGAAAATCAGTCAAGTGAAGATGGAAGCAGAGCGTATCCTTAAAGAGGCGGACGCAAAGCGTTTTGAAATTGAACAACGGATTGCAAAAGAGGATGAGGATGCGAAATACAAACGGGAAGAAGCTTATCAGAAAAGCGTACAGGAAGGGTATGCTGACGGATTCAGTAAAGCGTCTCAAGAAGCAAAAGAGCATTATGCTGCGTTGATCAACCAGGGAAACCGCTTTGTTGAACAAGCGCAAGACTATTTTAATGAATACATAAAAAAAGCTGAACCCGAAATTTTGAAACTTGCGGTTGCGGTTGCCGAGAAAATAATAGGCACGTCGGTGTCCTTGGATGAAGATAAATGGTTTGCGCTCGTCGCAAAAGCTGTTCGTGAAGTCAGAGATCAAGAGACGATCAAAATAACTGTTGCTCCTATTCATTTTGATCATCTCAATCAGCATCAGGCTGAATTCAGCAATCTTGTTCAAGATGCGAAAATCTTCATTTATGCAGATAGTGACTTTTCAGATAACGACTGCACGATTGAAACCTCATTTGGAAAGATTGATGCAGGGGTAGATAGTCAACTCCAGGTGATCAAAGAGAAACTTACTGAACTGATGGAGGAAATGGGCTCATGAATGTGAATCAGTTGATTGACGAACTCCCATCAGTCGATAGTTACCGTCGATATGGAAAAATCAACCGAGTCGTTGGTCTTCTGATCGAATCAAAAGGACCATCAGCCTCTGTCGGTGATGTTTGTCTCATACATATCAAAAGCGGAAGAAAGAAAATCATGGCTGAGGTTGTGGGATTCAAAGATGAGAATATTCTATTAATGCCTTATACATCAGTTGCACAGATTTCACCAGGATGCCTAGTCGAGGCCACGGATAAACCGCTGGAAGTGAAAGTGAATGAAGAGTTGATCGGGCAAGTTTGTGATAGTCTGGGCCGCCCGGTTTCCGGTATGACTTTTACAAAACCCGTTGATAGTGTGGCTACCAATCAAGAGCCTCCAGATCCGATGAAAAGGCCGCGGATAAGTGAACCCATCGAACTTGGCATTCGCTCAATTAATGGCTTGCTTACTGTTGGCAAAGGACAGCGAATTGGAATATTTGCCGGAAGCGGTGTTGGAAAAAGCACATTAATGGGTATGATTGCCAGGAATACGTCGGCTGACTTGAATGTCATCGCGTTAATTGGTGAACGGGGCAGAGAAGTCAAGGAATTTTTAGAAAAGGATCTTGGCCAAGAGGGCGTGAAACGTTCAATTGTCATCGTGGCGACTAGTGATCAGCCGGCGTTGATGAGAATTAAAGGCGCACTTGTTGCGACTTCGATTGCTGAGTACTTTCGTGCAAAAGGAAAAAATGTGCTCCTGATGATGGATTCTCTAACGCGTGTTGCGATGAGTCAGCGCGAAATAGGGCTCGCAGTTGGCGAACCGCCGACGACCAAAGGCTATCCACCCTCTGTTTTTGCGCTATTGCCTAAGCTCTTAGAGCGGACGGGCACGAATGCTTTTGGAACCATTACCGCATTTTATACCGTTTTGGTTGATGGAGACGATTTAGATGAACCGATTTCTGACACAGCGCGCGGTATTCTTGACGGGCATATCGTTCTTGATCGGGCGCTCGCCCAAAAAGGTCAGTACCCGGCTGTTAATCTATTAAAAAGCGTCAGTCGTGTCATGAACGAAATTTGTTCACCTGATCATTTGAAGGCGGCATTAAAATTTCGTTCTGTGCTTTCACAGTACTCAGAGTCCGAGGATCTAATCAATATTGGCGCGTACAAGCAGGGGAGTTCAGCTGCCATTGATGAAGCTATCCATTTTCAGCCAAAGGTACTCGCCTATTTGCGCCAATCCGAGAAACTAAATGTAAATCTTCAGGATGCAGTCAATCAATTGATTCATGATTTTGGGCAGGAGATGACTTCAAATGGCATTTGAGTATCGCTTTGAACGAGTGATGAAGCTTGCGGAAAGTGAGAAGCAGAATCTCGAAGTACAGTACAAGAAACTGTTTGATGCTTTTGAAAAATTAGCGCATAACCTAATTGAACTGGTGGAACAGAAGAAAGTTGTACAGACAGGTCTCCAACAGCAAATGAGTCAAGCAATTACGATAGATAAAATGAAGATGGGTATTTCGGATGTTGAAAAAATTGATTTTTTAATAGAAGAAACAAGCAAGCAATATCATAGAGCCAAATTACAACTGGAAACCTTCCAAACCAGGCTGCAAGATAAAGCGATTGAAGTTAAAAAGTATGAAAAAATGAGAGAAAAGCAGCAAAGAATTTATCACAAGATAGTGGCTAAGGCAGAAATGAAACAAATGGATGATATTGCTGGACAACGTACAGCAAACCAATAAAAGGAAGGTGGAGCCAAATGGAAGAGACAAAACATACCGGTTTTGGCCTAAAATTGTTAAAGATTTTCTTGGCAATTTTGGTTCCCATTCTGTTTTTTCTACTTCTCGCGGCATTGTTTTTAAAACTTGCAGGTCTCGACCCGGTTACTGAGGCAAAAAGCCTTATTTTTAGAAACGAAACAACTTCTCAGGGTCAGCATGCCGCGTCTGGAGGCTCATCACAGACAGCACAATTAAAAGCGGAAAATGCAAATCAGAATGCCACAATTAAACAATTGCAAAGTGAAAACGGCAAATTGGCGGATCAAGTTGCTCAGCTGAAAAATCAATTGAAACAAGCACAAAATGATGCCAATGCAAAAAACACACAGGCAAAGAGTCAAGCTGCCACCGCTCGTCAGGCGGTTTATGCCCAGACCTATAAAACGATGGATCCGGCAAAAGCAGGAGCAATTTTTAGCAAGCTATCTGTACAGCAGGCAGCAGAATACATAAATTTGTTGGATGATAAAACGAAGGCTGCAATACTCGAAAATATGGATGTAAATAAAGCAGCTGCCTTAACGCCCCTATTGAAGGCAAATACAACAAGTTCAAGTACAGCATCAGGTACGTCGACAACAACGACAACGACATCGCCTTGAGTCAGGTAACCTTTGAAAGGAGGTGAGAAAATGAACATGACCGTAGTTGAACTCAAAGATTCCAAGATTCAGGAAGTTGCTGGAAAAGCAACAAAGAAAAAGAAAAACACCAAGAACGAAGAACAAAATACGTTTTTATCGGCTATACAACTTGTTCAGCACCAATTGAGTTCTAGTCGTTGGAAAGAGAAATCGGAATCGTTGGCAAAGCCATCGGAACAAAAATCAGTTCAACAAACGGTTAACCAGGTCAATAAGCATTCAATTGAAAAACGATTCAATGGCGCAGGATCTGAGACGAGTAATCATGTATTAGATCAAAAAAATGTATCATTTAGTCATTCGAAGAGTAATACAGCATCACGTCTGCAAACAACTGAATATCCATTAAATGGGCTGATTGATAAAAATAATGATGGGCAAATGACAACACTTCCTATTTCAAATAATGTGCAATCACAAGTTAAGCTATTAGCGAATCAATTGCACCAGAGTCCAAGCTTACCCGATAAATCAGTGACTCAAGAGAGTGAAGTTCATAACAACATCATCCTGCAATCAGGTAAGACGAAGACAAAATCGGATCCCCTGCTGCAACAAGCCTTGAACAATAGTGACAAATTTGGTGAGCTTGAGACTGTTCAAAAAGTGCGGAAAAGTGATACGCAATCAAACTTTAGCATTAATAAAGATTTGTTATCATCTCCAGAAACAGACAAACAGAAGAATGATGGCAATCATGTAAAAACATGGAACTCTGTAAGTATGGAGTCACGCAATAAAAGTGATCATCTTCGAGCTGTATCCGGGGTGATGAACAAGCTTGAATTGTGGTCGAGTTATCAGTCTGGTAAATCGCAAGAGAAACAAACACCTGTCCATCAACAGGTCGCTGATCAAATTAGTGAATGGTTAGGCAAGTCTTCTGTGAAACTGGAAAAAGGCAGTTCAGAGAATTTTACCATCTCCTTAAGCCCGGAAAATTTAGGAAAACTGACTATTTCTATAAGTAGGGGCGATCAGGGATTGATCGCTCAATTCACGGCTGAGACGAAAGCGGCAAAAGATCTACTCGAAAGTGGATTGAATCAATTGAAACATGACTGTGCTGGCAAAGGCATATCATTTGCCCAAATTGATGTCAACCGACAATTGCAGACTGTTACGCCTGAACATGCACAAAATCAAGGTCAGCAACAGGGTGATTACCAGCAACATCATGAGAGAAAAGATGAACAGCAGCAAGAACAGGAAAAACATCGAAATGTTCAGATGATAAGCAACGACGAACAACTGAGTAACCATTCATTCTCTGAATGGATGACAGGAGGCATGATTTGATATGAGTATTCCTGGAACAACAGGAACAACAGCAACAACAAATAATTCGACAACATCGACTTCTAGCTCGAACAGCGCTTTAGACAAGGACTCGTTTCTAAAACTGCTTGTTGCGCAGCTGACAAACCAAGATCCAACTTCACCGATGGATAGTGAGCAGTTTGTGTCACAGATGGCTGAATTTACCACTTTGGAACAAACCCAGAATATGAGTAATGCCATTGACAAGTTAGTGACGACACAGTCAAATCAGTCACTATCACAACAAGCATCGATGATTGGAAAGCAGATCAGTTGGACGGAGTCGGATACTGATGACAGTGGAAATACTGTTACGAATACGTTTAGCGGTATTGTAAAGTCAGTCACTCTTAAGGATGGAACGGTTGCTTATATTACAGAAGATGGTGACAAAGTAGATCCTTCGTCCATTACTGAAGTCAGCAATACGACAGGAGCGGGAACGGGTGACTAAGATTAATGCTTTTACCTATCAGCCGTTAACGATCCCAAGCCATACAGAATCAGTTTCGAAACAGAATCAGAAACCAAACGCTCAAAAGAGTTCTTTCTCGGAAAGTTTGGAGGAAGAATATGAGAAATTGCCTTTGAAACTATCAAAACACGCACGTGAGCGAATCGATGAACGCGACATTCACATCTCGCAAACTGAATGGAATTTGATTCACTCGAAAATGCAAGAAGCAAAGAAAATGGGTATTAACGACTCACTTGTATTAACTAAGGACGCGGCACTCGTTGTCAACATGCCGAATCAAACGGTAATTACGGCAATGGGGCTTGAAGAAGCCAACACACGGATCTTTTCGAATATCAATGGCACAATCGTTATTAATCACTGATCAGCTGGACCTTCATAGGAGAGCTGAAACTGCTGAATGACAGAGGCAGTTATTATAAAGGAGGATCAATTATGCTATTAAGATCATTGGGAACAGGCGTATCAGGACTAAAGAACTTCCAAACCTATTTGGACGTCATTGGGAACAACATTTCAAACGTCAGCACGACAGGATTTAAAAAAGGGCGCGTTAACTTTGAAGATATTTTCAGTTCGGATTTGCAGGGATCTACAACAAACAAAAATGCTATTCAAATAGGTCTTGGTTCTCAAGCAAGTTCAATTGACAATATTCTGACAGATGGTGTTGTCAATCCGACAGGAAATCCATATGATCTCGCAATTAACGGCGAAGGTTATTTTGCTGTTTCTGATGGAACCAACACTTATTATACCAGAGCCGGCGATTTCAAACTTAATAGCGCTGGAACAGGGCTTGTTAATTCTCAAGGATTGACATTAGTTCTTGATACGACAAATCGGGACCATAATACGTTCCAGGACCTTGCCTCTTTTACTGTTGACTCAAACGGGGTGATTAACGGAGTAACTACTGCGGGCGCCAATGTCAATTTAGGTACGGTGCAGCTGACCACATTTTCAAATCCTGCGGGATTAGAGAAAGTGGGAAACTCTTTATACCAAGCGACCCAGGGATCAGGTACGATGAGTAATAATCCAGCGGCAAATGGACAAGGAAAAGTTGTTCAGAACTCCCTTGAAGGTTCAAACGTCGATTTGACGGATGAAATGACGGCGCTGATTGAAGCGCAACGCGCTTATCAAGCGAATGCTCGAACAGTTACGACCGCCGATCAGATCCTTCAAGAATTAGTGCAATTGAAACGATAAATAGATAGGGGAGAAGAATGAGCTGGGCTTTTTCCTGCCCGGCACATTTTGTGGCGAGGATGATCCAGTTAACACATTTTAATAATCAATCCTTCATACTTAATGCATTTTTAATTGAACAGGTGGAGTCGTTGCCTGATACGACGATCACTCTGACAAATGGAAAAAAGCTTATTGTCAAAGAATCACCGGATGAAGTTAACCGGAAGATGATTCAGTTTCTCAAAAAGATCTCATTATTGTCGGGCTTGTCTGCGGAAGAAGGTGTGTTGAGATGTTCAAAAGCCGAGGAATGAATATACTGTTTATTTTCATGGTTCTGATGATCATTGGAACAGTCGCCGCCTTTTTCATCATGTCAGGCGTTGGTAACGGGAGTGCAGAGAATAAGGATCCGAACATTGATGAGATAGTGAAAGATCTTACCGTTGCAACTGGTGAAATTACCACCAATATTAAAGGCGATCATTTTATCAAATTGGATTTTAATATCCAAGTGTCAAATAAAGACGCGAAAGATGAGCTTGAGAAACGCTCATTTCAAGTGAAAAATGCGGTCATTTATACGGTGTCGGGGATGACTCCGCAGGATCTGCAAGATCAGGCAGGACTCTCCAATTTAGAAAATATGGTCAAGAATAAAATAAATAGCTTCCTAACAAGTGGTACAGTGACTCATGTCTACACGACAGAAAAAATTGTGCAATAACCTTGGAAGAAGGTGGGGGGTGGTGAAGAAAAATGGCCGACATACTTTCACAATCTGAGATTGACGCACTGCTTTCCGCGCTTTCAACAGGAGAAATGAATGCCGAAGAATTAAAAAGTGAAGAAAAGAAATCAAGAATCCGTGTCTACGATTTTAAGCGAGCGCTTCGTTTTTCAAAAGATCAGATACGCAGTTTGACACGAATTCATGAAAATTATGCGCGGTTGCTCACTTCCTATTTTTCTGCTCAATTAAGGACATATGTTCAGATATCAGTGGCGTCTGTTGATCAACTCCCGTATGAGGAGTTCATTCGCTCTATTCCTTCAGCAACAGTCCTGAACATAATTGAAGCACCGCCGCTTGAAGGTCATTTAATCGTTGAAGTGAATCCAAACATAGCGTATGCGATGCTTGACCGGTTGCTTGGCGGAAGCGGCGAGAGCATGAATAAGATTGAGAACCTGACTGAAATTGAAACCGACCTGATGAAAGGTTTGTTTGATGGCACACTTCCTGCATTAAAAGAAGCTTGGTCGTCAGTTGAGCATGACATTGACCCTTTTATGATTGAACTAGAGACTAACCCTCAGTTCTTGCAGTTGGTCTCACCAAATGAAACGGTTATTGTTATTTCACTTTCTGCAATGATCGGTAAATCCAGCGGAATGATCAATCTGTGTTTACCTCATGTTGTACTTGAGCCGATTATTCCTAAGTTGTCCATGCACTACTGGATGAGCGAGAAGAAAAATGACGCAACGACAGAAGAGTACCAATCGCTGAAGAAGCGCGTCGAACATTCATACGTCAATGTGACTGCGAATCTTGGACATTCACAGATAACAGTTGATGAGCTATTGCATCTGAGTGTGGGTGACGTCATCAAATTAGATCAGCATTTGGATCAGCCAATGGTAATTCATGTTGGAGGTTCCCCAAAGTTTATCGCTCAGCCTGGGAAACGAAACAAAAGAATCGCTGTCCAAATCATT
Organism: Sporolactobacillus laevolacticus DSM 442; assembly: GCF_000497245.1. Lineage (GTDB taxonomy): Bacteria > Bacillota > Bacilli > Bacillales > Sporolactobacillaceae > Sporolactobacillus > Sporolactobacillus laevolacticus. Next base: position 84,487 of record NZ_AWTC01000002.1, on the reverse strand, counting down.
AAAACGATAACAGAGGAGGATGACGTCAATGAGTGACGGACAACTTTCGCAAGAAGAGATTGATGCGCTTCTTGGTCACCACTCGGATGGAGATCAAGAACCCGCAATGCACCCGCCGGAACAAAATAATGTAGTGAAAGATTTTGGAGATCAAGACATGTCGGATCTTGATGAAGACGTGCTTGGCGAAATCGGTAATATTTCATTCGGTAGTGCTGCTACTGCTTTATCTACGATTTTAAATAAAAAAGTGGAAATTACGACACCGAAAGTTCATCTCGTGAACCGTAATAATCTTTCCGCCGAGTTTCCAGTTCCTCATGTGTCTGTTCTTGTAAACTATACTGAGGGTTTTCAAGGTTCATGCATGCTTGTTATTAAGACACATGATGCAAGTGTGATCGCCAATCTGATGATGGGCGGAGATGGGAAGAACCCGAACGAACAAATCAGTGATATGGAAATGAGCGCTGTGCAAGAAGCAATGAACCAAATGATGGGCTCGTCTTCCACTGCAATGTCAACAGTGTTCAATCGGCGAATTGATATCTCACCGCCTAAATTAAATCTAATGGATGTCAAGGCAAAACAAGGGATTGAATATCTCCCAAAAGATGAGATCATGTTTGAAATTTCTTTTCAGTTGATTATCGGTGATCTCGTTGATTCCCATATCATGCAACTGATTCCGATTGATTTTGGCAAACAACTAGTCAATTTGTTGCTTCAGGAAACAGGAGGTACGAGCAGTACCGAGATCGGTACAACCTCATCAACAGAAGTAGATGAAAAAAAAGAAACACCATCGGAACCGGTTCATTATCCTGCTCAAAAAGAAGATGCAGCGACACTTGCTCCCGAAGTGCCGATTAGCTACGCAGCAAAAGAGCAATCAATTCCGCAGGAGGATGTGCGCCCGGTACAATTCTCCAATTTTGATGAAGAACCGAAACCAAGGGAACAAACCGCGTCGCGAAACCTAGATTTGCTGATGGATATTCCATTGGACGTCAGCGTTGAACTTGGACACACAAAAAAAACGATCAAGGACGTTTTGGAACTCGGGCCAGGTTCAATCATTGAATTGGATAAGCTTGCTGGGGAAGCGATCGATATTCTAGTCAACCAGAAGTATATCGCGAAAGGTGAAGTGGTTGTTGTTGATGAGAATTTCGGAATTCGAATTACAGAAATACTCGATCAAAGTGATCGATTGAAAAACCTGTAAGACCTTAATTAAGAGCTAACTGTAAGGAGTTCTCTGCCGGTTACACAAACCGTGAATCTGGCGGACTAAATATTATTCTAACGAATGAACTGGAGGGATTTGCGTGGCAGGACGCATACTTGTTGTTGATGATGCTGCTTTTATGAGAATGATGCTTAAGGATATTTTGACTAAGAACGGTTTTGAGGTATGTGCTGAAGGTGCAAATGGGAATGAAGCCGTAGCAAAGTATGAAGAGTTGAAACCCGATTTGGTGACACTAGACATCACCATGCCTGAAATGGACGGGATTAATGCACTGAAAAAGATCAAAAGCCTGGATCCGAATTGCAAAGTGATTATGTGCTCGGCCATGGGTCAGCAGTCGATGGTAATTGACGCTATTCAGGCTGGTGCAAAAGACTTTATCGTTAAACCTTTTCAACCGGACCGCGTCATTGAGGCAATCAAGAAAGCGATTGGATGAGTATTTGTGAAAAAGGCTCATTGGTTAAAAATTTTATTTGTACTTTTGGCAGCTCTGCTTTTGGGCTTTAGTTACAGTTCTGTTTCTTATGCAGATTCGGGAAACGGTACAGTCAAAGCCTGGATTGATCGCGGGCAGAATAAGCAAAAATCCCCGGCGGATAGTGGCAGTTCTGGAGAAGTGAAACAAGACGGATCAGCAACTTATGGAAATAGCAATCTCTTCTTGACCTTTCTGAAATTATTCTTTTCGTTGTTGCTTGTCTTGGCACTGATTTATTTGCTCTACCATTTTGTTGTGAAACGCACGGGTAAATTTGCGCAAGTGAATGCGCTGAAAAATATGGGTGGCGTTTCGCTAGGAGCTAACCGATCACTTCAATTGGTTCGGGTAGGAAATGAAATACTTGTTGTCGGTGTGGGTGAGACGGTTCAGTTAATTAAAGAAATTACAGATCCTGAAGCCATTCAATCACTGACACAACAAGCTGCTCCATCTGATCATTTTGAAGAAAATGTACTTAAAGCATTAAAGTGGACTACGGATCACACGCTGCGTCGTAATGAAGCGAAGGGGAATCTGCTGAAAAACGCGCCATCACTTCAGAATGCATTTCAAGAGCAGCTGGATGCAGTGAAAAAAGAGCGTTCCAATCAATTGAGTGCTCTGATTCAGGAGGTCAGGAAAAATGAATAGTATACCAGGTATTCCTGCCGACTTTTTCACGAGCCAACCTCAGGATGTCGCGACTACGCTACAGCTTTTGCTTGTATTGACGGTGCTGTCACTTGCTCCGGCGATTCTTGTGCTGATGACCTGTTTTACGCGGATCATCATTGTGCTTTCTTTTGTGAGAACGTCACTTTCTACACAGCAGATGCCACCAAATCAAGTGTTAGTCGGCCTTGCTCTGTTTCTTACATTTTTTGTAATGGCACCTGTCTATGGACAAATTAATACTCAAGCCATTCAGCCTTACATGAAACATGAAATTACTCAGAAGCAAGCGTTGTCAAAGGCCCAGTCACCGATTAAAGAATTTATGGCAAAAGAGACACGCGAGAAAGATTTGCAGCTGTTTCTTAGTTACGGGAAGTACAAGCAGCCGAAGAAAGTGAGCGATATTCCGCTCACTGCACTTGTACCGGCATTCACAATCAGTGAACTAAAAACAGCGTTTCAAATGGGATTCATGATTTTTATCCCGTTTTTAGTGATCGATATGGTGGTAGCAAGCATTCTAATGGCAATGGGAATGATGATGCTCCCTCCTGTCATGATTTCACTTCCTTTTAAAATTCTGCTATTTATTATGGTAGATGGATGGTATTTGATCGTTGAATCATTACTTAAGAGTTTTTGAGAAAGGATGAGTCCGGATGAGTTCTGAAATGATACTATCAATCGCCGATCAAAGTGTCATGGCGGTATTAATGGTTGGCGGACCGATCTTAATCCTATCGCTTGTGATTGGTCTAATTGTCAGCATTTTTCAAGCGGCGACTCAGATTCAGGAACAGACTCTAGCTTTCATCCCGAAAATTGTGGCGGTTCTCTTCGGACTTATCCTGTTTGGTCCTTGGATGCTATCAAAGATGCTCTCATTCACGGAAAATATTTTTGTGAATCTGCCGAACTTTATCAGATAGAAAGGGAACATGAATTCATTGTCATTAATTAACGCTATTCCTGTTTTTTTGCTGATTCTTGCCCGTCTTACCAGCTTTTTGGTCACCATGCCCATTTTTTCTTATCGGACGATACCTGCGCCGGTGAAAATCGGATTGGCGGCGGTACTTGCATTATTGGTAGATGTGACACTATTTGAGAATCAGGCAGTTCCTCTTGATGGGCGTTTTGTACTGCTTATTCTCAAGGAAGTCCTGGTTGGTCTGACCATGGGATTCGTCGCTGGAATCATTACCTATGCGGTTCAGCTTGCAGGAGCATTCATCGATATGCAAATGGGCTTTGCGATTGCCAATGTTATCAGTCCGGAGAGTGGGGTCCCAACTCCGCTGACCGGCCAGTTTCTCTATGTTCTGCAGTTGCTCTTTTTTTTGGGTGTCAATGCGCATCATATGCTAATCAACGGCATCTTGTCCAGTTTTCAACTGATACCGTTAAATAGTTTAGGTATTGCGTTCAATTCTGGAAATACCGCAGAATTTGTTGCACAAATAACGGCACAGATGTTTTTGATCGCTGCACAACTGGCGATGCCAATTGTCGGATGCCTATTCCTAGTTGACATTGCGGTTGGACTCGTAGCCCGAACGGTACCTCAAGTTAATGTATTTGTTGTGGGTCTGCCACTTAAAGTACTGGCAGGTTTTGCAGTCATGCTAGTTGTTTTTCCATCGCTTATCGGTCTTTTCCGGATTATATTTGAGTCCATGACTTCAATTTTCAATAATTTTATGCATTTATTGGGGAGTTAAGCGACATGGCCGATCTGCGTTATTCAGTCAACTTACAATATTTCGCTGGCGAAAAAACGGAAAAAGCGACCCCGCATAAGCGGGAGGAAAGCAGGAAAAAAGGACAGGTCTTTAAAAGTGTTGATCTTAGCACGGCTATCAGTATGCTCGCTTTCTTTCTTTATTTTCGATTAGCCGGCGGGAAATTGATTGAGGAACTTTCCCAGATGATGGGACAATTTTATAATATGAATCTAGGCATGGCGGTCACCGAGAACAATATCCACCGAATGTTTGGGGGTTTATCTCTTCAAGTACTTAAGCTGCTGTTGCCGATTTTAATTCTTGCTTTAGTGGTTGGTGTTGGCACACAGCTGTTTCAGGTTGGTTTTTTGTTTCTTCCTGAGCTGCTCATGTTCAAAGCAGAGCGCATTGATCCGCTGAAGGGGCTGAAACGAACCTATTCCCTCAGAGGGATCGTTGAATTGTTAAAATCGATGCTCAAGATTGTGTTTATTGGGATCGTGGCTTTTTCGATCCTTTGGATGAATCGCCAATCTATTGCTCAATCCGCAAGCCAGCCAATTATCGAAAGTGTCCGGATAATTTCAAATATCGTGCTCAACATGGGCATAGCTGTGTCTATTGCACTGATTGCATTGTCGCTGCTTGATTATCTTTACCAAAAGTATGACTATGAGAAGAACATGCGGATGTCTAAGCAAGACATCAAGGATGAATTTAAAAGTATAGAAGGAAATCCGCAAATTAAATCAAAAATCAAAGAAAGACAGAGGCAGATGGCACTCAGACGGATGATGCAGGAAGTGCCGAATGCTGATGTCATCATTACAAACCCAACACATTTTGCCGTTGCTCTAAAATATGATGCAAAAAAAATGAGTTCACCTCAAGTTATTGCAAAAGGCGCGGATTTCATTGCGCTTAGAATAAAAGAAGTAGCCAGAACACATCAGATTGCCATTGTTGAAAAGAAACCTTTGGCAAGGGCGCTTTATCACCAGCTTGAGATAGGAGACGCCATACCTGAAGAGTTTTTCAAAGCCGTTGCAGAAATTTTGGCCTATGTATATCGATTAAAGGGTAAAGCCTGAATTGGAAGGAGGAAATCAATGAAAACGAGAGATTATATCGTGATGGTTGGTGTGGTCATGATCGTCATGATGCTGATTATTCCGCTTCCGGCCTCATTGCTTAGCTTTCTCATTATCATGAATATTTCGCTAGCATTGGTCATTCTTCTTGTCACACTGAATGTTACGGAATCTCTGGAGTTTTCGGTATTTCCTTCATTGCTTCTTATCATGACCTTGTTCCGAATCGCACTAAACGTGTCGACAACACGTTTGATTCTTACCGAAGGGGACGCAGGACGAGTTATTGAAGCGTTTGGGCAATTCGTTGTTGAAGGAAATATTATTGTAGGTTTAGTAGTTTTTCTGATTCTGATTATTGTTCAGTTCATCGTTATCACCAAAGGTGCTGAACGTGTCGCAGAAGTTGCTGCACGTTTTACTTTGGACGCGATGCCAGGAAAACAGATGAGTATAGATGCCGATATGAATGCTGGCTTGATCAATGATCAAGAAGCTAAAAAGCGCCGGGAAAAAATAACCCGGGAAGCTGATTTTTATGGAGCGATGGATGGTGCCAGCAAGTTTGTAAAAGGTGATGCGATCGCCAGCATGATTATTGTGGCGATCAACTTAATCGTTGGTATGATCATAGGTGTGCTCCAGCAAGGGATGTCACTATCAGACGCTGCCCAAAATTTCAGCTTGCTGTCTGTCGGAGACGGTATCGTCAGCCAGATACCGGCCTTGCTTATTTCCACTGCAACCGGAATCATTGTCACACGTTCTTCTTCAGAAAATAATATGGGTAAAGAAGTTTCGGATCAGTTGCTTTCTTATCCGATCATGCTGATCATTGCCGGTGCTGTGATTTTCATCCTTGGGCTCACGCCAATTGGGCTGGTCGCAACACTGCCAATCGCACTCATCTTAATTGTAGCGGGTTTTCTGATCCGGAGAAATCGCGGCAATCAGCAACAGGAAGCTGCCGAAGTGGAGGACAAAAAAGCGGAAGAAACATTCAAAAGCCAGGAAAATGTGATGAATCTTTTACATATGGATCCAGTTGAATTTGAATTTGGCTACGCACTTGTTCCTTTAGCAGACAGCTCTCAGGGAGGAGATTTACTGGATAGAATTGTAATGATCCGGCGTCAGCTCGCTCTCGAACTTGGCTTTGTGCTACCTGTTGTACGTATTCGCGATAATATTCAGCTTGAGCCGAACAACTACAGGATTAAAATTAATGGCAGTGAAGTAGCCAAAGGTGAACTGATGCCCGATCATTATCTTGCTATGAGTCCGGGAATTGAAGATGATTCGATAAAAGGGATTGAGACTGTTGAACCAGCTTTCGGACTTAAGGCACTTTGGATCGATGAACAGACAAAAGAACAGGCTGAGCTTTCGGGTTATACAGTAGTCGATCCTCCGTCTGTGGTATCCACGCACTTGACGGAAGTGATGCGCCGACACGCTAATGAACTCGTCGGACGGCAGGAAACGAAGCAGCTGATCGATCATTTGAAAGAGCAGTATCCGGCACTTGTAGACGCTGTGATTCCCGATCCTTTGACTATTGGCGACGTCCAGAAAGTATTGGTAAACCTTCTCAAGGAACATATCTCTATACGAAACCTACCAATCATTTTTGAAACATTAGCTGATTATGCTCAAATGACTAAGGATACTGGTTTGCTAACAGAATATGCACGTCAGTCCTTGTCACGCCAGATTACTGAGCAGTTTACGCAACCAGGAGAGACACTTAAGGTGCTGACACTCAGTCCCGATCTCGAACGAAAGATCGCCGATTCTGTTCAGAAGACGGAACATGGCAATTTCCTTGCCTTAGATGGCGCGACTACATCACAAACTTTAAAAAACTTAACGGCTTCTGTGGAGAAATGGGTCGATTTGGAGAGTGACCCTGTTATTCTCTGTTCACCGGCTGTTCGCATGTATGTTCACCAATTAACAGAACGTTATTTTCCGAATATTCGCGTCCTGTCTTATAATGAACTTGAGACTAATGTTGAAGTACAGAGCATTGGGGTGCTTAGTGCAGCATGAAAATGAAAAAAATTATTGCGCCGACCATGGCTCAGGCAATCGAAAAAGTGAAACAGGAACTTGGAAGCGATGCGGTTATTTTTCATACAAAGAAAGTGACCAGCGGAAGGTTCTTCAACCTGTTTAAGAAAGAAAACATTGAGGTTCTGGCTGCAAGTGATCCAGAGCCTGAATCAGCCATTAATAAAAAGCGAAAAAAAGCCGAAAAAGAAAGTAAGGAGTTATTGCCTTACCAGTATCCAGAGCCTGAGTTGGGCATACCATTTCGACGAACAGATGCAAAAGTGGATCGACTTTTTTCAGATCCTGATGCAATCGAAAGGCTGCGAAGCAAACTACTTGATCAAGGAATGTTGAAGCTGGATACGGATCCATTGATGCAAATTTTAATTAAGAAATGGTATCAAAGCGATGAACAAATGAATCAGGAAGAGCTCACTAACGTGTTAAAAGCACAGCTTATACAGCGACTCGATCCGAGACGGTTTCAGAGCGCAGCTTTGAGTGATCATTTTGTAATGCTTGTCGGCTCGACTGGTGTCGGGAAGACGACCACATTAGCAAAATTGGCAAGTCGCGCAGTGCTTGATGAAGGAAAAAAGATTGCCTTTATCACGGCGGATACTTACCGAATAGCCGCAATCGACCAGTTGAAGATGTATGCGAATATTCTAGGCGCTCCAATCGAAATTGCCTATACAGAACAGGATTTTCATGCTTTGATTAATAAGTTTTCACATTTTGATCATGTGTTTATCGATACAGCCGGCCGCAATTTCCAAAATCGAGCGTATATATCCGAATTACTTAAGCTGGCTGGCGATGGATCCCAAATCGGTCTCTATTTAGTCGTTTCAGCAACAACTAAATATGAGGATATGAATGCATTGATTAATCAGTTTCAATCCTTGAATCTTTCGAAAATAATCTTATCCAAAATTGACGAAACCACTTCTTACGGAGCGATTGTGAGTACCTTGCTGCGGCATCCACAACTGCATATCGCATACATAACAAATGGACAAGATGTTCCCGATGATTTACGTTATCCGAATGTTCGTGAATTGATTAATCTGATGCTGGGTGATTGAGATGAGCAACGATCAGGCCGAAAAATTGAGAATGCGCATTTCCGGTGAGAGGCATGAAGATCATGAAACTCTAGTAGTTGGTATTGCCAGCGGCAAAGGTGGTGTGGGCAAGTCTGTTTTCTGTGTCAATTTTTCAATTGCTCTCGGACAATTGAATAAAAAAGTGTTGATCATTGACCTAGATGTTGGTATGGGGAATATTGAACAGCTTATGGGGAAAACAGCCCAATTTAATATTGTCGATGCGTTAAAAAACAAATTGCCATTCAAAGACATACTTGTCAATACATCGCCCCATGTTGCTTTTATTGCCGGAGGAAGCGGAATATCTTCGTTGTTCCATCTTAACGAAGAATATTTACAAGAATTTTTGAACCAGCTTGAATGCATAAGGAAATATTATGATTTTATTCTCTTTGATTTTGGTGCGGGAGCTTCTGATGACATGCTTCATTTCATGCTTGCGGTAAATCGGCTAATTCTTGTGACGACGCCTGAACCCACTGCTATGGCTGATAGCTATTCAGTGATGAAAATAGCATATGCTCAAAACAAAGAAATTGATATTTCTTGCGTTGTCAATCAAATAATGAAGAAAAGCGAAGGATGGGAAACATGGAAGCGCCTGTCTTCTGTAGCTAACCGTTTTCTAGGAAACTCGCCTTCATGGCTTTCTGCAATCCACAGAGATATTGATTTGCTTAAATCTGTACGGAAGCAGTTTCCATGCATGTTAAGCGCCCCGCAGTCCAGATATTGTGTGGAAATGAGATTGCTCGTTCGCGCGTTTCTTATCCAGTGCGGAGAACGCTTCCATCCAAAAGTGGTGGTTCCTTCATTCGCTGACAAAGTCAGGAAATATCTGAAATTGATAGGGGGAAACAGGGCATGAAAACCGTCAAAGTATTGGTTGTTGATGATTCGGCATTCATGCGTCAGACCATAAAGGCGATGATTGAAGAGGATCCAATGCTGGAAGTTGTCGCGACGGCGAGAGACGGAAAGGACGCATTAGAAAAATTGTTCCGTTTTAAGCCTGATGTAGTGACGCTGGACATCATCCTTCCCGGTGATAAAGATGGATTGAGTGTCCTGCACGACATTATGGAGCTGCTCCCGACGCCGACGATTATGGTTAGCGGTGCTTCATATGAAAATGCTAACTATGTTATTGAAGCGATTAGCAGTGGTGCCTTTGACTTTATTTTCAAACCTTCCGGAAAGCCTTCGGATGTTGAACGCATCGAGCATGAATTGCAAGTGAAAATTAAACAGGCGGCAGTTTCGAGGATTAGAATGGGAGATCCAAGTCGGATCATCGATAAAAAGCGTGAAGTCAATGTCAGCAGCAAACCATTGACACGTGTTCCGTTTAGCGGTTCTTCCATTGTACTCATCGGTACTTCTACTGGCGGACCAAAAGCACTTCAATCAGTAGTCCCCTGCCTGAATAGTAAATTACCAGCACCAGTATTGATTGTGCAGCATATGCCGCCACGATTCACAAAGTCGCTTGCGGATCGACTTGACCGGCTCTCATCATTGAAAGTGAGCGAGGCGAAAGACGGGGAAGTGCTGCAACAAGGTCATTGCTATGTGGCTCCAGGTGGGAGGCACATGCGGATTGAAGAAAATGGGTACGCGCAATATAAAGTTAGTTTATCTGATTCGGCCCCGGTCAATGGAGTCCGTCCTTCAGTTGATGTTACTCTTGAATCTTTAGAGGAACTTCAAGGATGCTCCTTTGTCATTTCAATTTTAACAGGAATGGGCAAGGATGGGGCAAAAGGAATCCTTGATTTATGTACGTCTGGGAAAAAGGTGCACGCCATCGCTGAGTCCGAGGAGACCTGTACAGTGTTTGGCATGCCAAAAGCGGCAATAGAGACTGGAAAAGTAAATGAGATTCAGCCGTTGCACAATATGGCTGAGGCGATCTGCAGCCAATTCGGATTACAGGGAGATGAATGAAATGGACATGAGCCAGTATTTGGGTGTATTCCTTGACGAAGCAAGAGAGCATTTGCAGAACTTGAATGACAAATTGATGACTCTTGAGCAAAACACGAATGATCCTGACCTAATTAACAGTATTTTCAGATCTGCACACACATTAAAAGGAAGCTCCGGACAAATGGGTTTCCAGAACATGATGGAACTCACACACATCATGGAAAATGTCTTTGACGCACTTCGACATCAAAACATCACTGTGAGCTCGCAAATGATTGATGTTCTTTTCGAAGGACTTGACCATCTCGAAGCAATGGCTGACTCAATTGAGCAGGATGGAACTGACGCGCGAGATGTGACTGCCACAGTTAATAAGCTTCAATCAATCACAAAGGGTGAAAATTCAGCTGATTCCGATGCACATCCAGCGGAAAGTGCTTCATCTGGTGCTAAGCTTGAATCTAGCAATCAATCGTCCAAATTGCAATCGGGGGTTATGATATTAAGTGATTATGAGAAAGACATTGCTTCACAAGCAATATCTCAGAACCTTCATGTTTTCGAAACGGTTGTGACCTTGAATAAGGATTGTGTCCTGAAGGCGGCACGAGCACTGATGATCTCAAACGCATTAGAAGAAATTGGTGCCGTCATTGGTACAAGGCCTTCTACAGAAGAGATTGAAAAAGAAGCCTTTGAGCATCAGCTCATATTCTTAATTGCTACAGAAACAAGCGATCAAGAGGTTCAAACAAAAGTGAATGGAATTTCTGAGATTGAACAGGTTGCTGTAACACCAATTACCAATTTATCAAATTCAGAAGTTCCAGAGCAAAAGAAGGAGCCAGACAAGAAATCCAGCGATAAAAAAACGCCTGCTGCTCATCAAGCTGTAGCAAAAACAATTCGGGTGAATCTAGACCGGATTGATCATTTGCTGAACCTTTTTGAAGAAATGATTATCGATCGCAGCCGTCTTGAAAAAATTGCATCAACTATTGAAAATCCTGAACTCAAAGATACGATCGGCACGATCAAACGTGTGACGAATCAATTGCAAGAAACCATTCTTAACTTGCGCATGGAACCAATTGAACAAGTCTTTAACCGTTTTCCAAGAATGGTACGCAGCCTTTCAAAAGAATTGAACAAGAAAGTGAACTTTGTAATCAGCGGGGCAGAGACCGAGTTGGATAGAACGGTTATTGAAGAAATGGGCGATCCGTTAATGCATATGATTCGAAACTCGATGGATCACGGAATTGAGACACCGGAAGTAAGGTCGGCAAACGGTAAAAATCCAGAAGGCAAACTCTCTTTGAGTGCCTATTATAGCGGCAATCATGTATTCGTAGAAATCAAAGATGATGGAGCAGGCATCAACCGGGAAAAAGTACTCTCAAAAGCAATTGAGAAGAATATTGTGACTGCTGAAGCTGCAAATCAGCTTACGGATAAAGAAATCTATCATCTGCTCTTTGAATCTGGTTTTAGTACTGCTGATAAAATTTCCGATATATCTGGAAGAGGAGTGGGTCTCGACGTCGTCGAAAGCAAGATTCATTCTCTTAGCGGCACTGTCGAAGTTGATTCAGCGCCTGGCCAGGGAACGAAATTTATTGTCAAGCTACCGTTGACGCTTTCAATCATTAATGCCCTGCTTGTTCAATGTCAGGAAGAAATTTATGCAATACCGATTACATCAATTATCGAGACTGCGCTTAGAAGGCATATTGATGTGATGATGATCCATGAACGCGAGGTCATGCAATTTAGGAATCAGGTTGTGCCCATTGTTCATTTAAGAGAGTTCTTAGACATCGGCATAGGACTAGAAGATGAAAACAATGATTCTCACAAGGGAAGTTCCGTGGTGATTGTTCGTCATGGCGATAAAGTGGTTGCCCTCGTTGCTGATAAACTGCTAGGCTATCAAGATATTGTCGTTAAACCGCTTGGAAATTATCTGAAGCATGTTCCTGGTTTTTCAGGAGCTACTATTCTCGGTGACGGCAAAGTGGCATTAATTATCGACTGTCAGGCTATTACAGCGAATCAACAAAAACAATTCTTAAGGGAAAAAGCTTGAGGAGGAGAGCATGATGGCAAATCAAGAAGAGTCAAGTTTGAAAGTTATTTTGTTTCAGATGAATACTGAAACATACGGTGTGCCCGTTGAACAGGTCCTGTCAATAGAAAAGGTTGACGCCATTACCCGTGTGCCTCACGCCGCTGAATTTGTCAAAGGCGTCATGAATCTCCGTGGATTGATCGTTCCTATTATTGATGTTCGTGAGCGATTTAATATGGGAAAAACCGAACTGACAAAAGAAAGTCGAATTATCGTTGTGGCTGTCGATGAAATGAAAGTAGGATTGCTCGTTGATACATCGAAAGAGGTTCTAGATATTGACACGAACAAAGTGGAAAAAACACCGGATATTATCGGAGGAACATCGGCGAAATACATCAACAGTGTGGCGAAGATCGGTGACAACGAACTGTTGCTTCTACTGAATCTGGATCGTGTGCTGAATCAGGATGACGTCGCCGATTTGCAGAAAATAGAGGCATAACAAATGCACAATTTAAATGAACTTGGTCCAGCACACCTGGATTTATTGATGGAGTCGGGTAATATAGGCGCAGCTCATGCGGCATCTTCTTTGTCGGTGCTCCTTAATAAACCCATTGATCTGAAGATTCCGTCGGTACGTGTATTGCCAATTGCTGAATTGATTGATGCAGATGCGGAAAATCATGTGGCAGCTTCTTATATTCAAGTTGACGGCGGACTTAAGGGTTTTTTCTTCATGATGTTTGATGTGGCTCAGGCGGATGCACTAATTCAAGAACTTGTTCCAAATGGAAATGTCCTAGATGAAGGAATGGGAAAATCTGCTTTTTGTGAAATCAGCAATATTCTCTGTGGCTCCTATTTGGCCGCACTATCTACATTTTTATCCATACCCTTAATCCAGTCGCCGCCAGTCTATGCTGTAGACATGGCAGGAGCGATATTAAGTGAAGGGCTCGTTGAACTTTCGCTTTATGATGAGTCGGCGCTTCTCATAGACGCCGTGCTTTTTGACAGACAGAAAGGAAACAAGCTGAATGGAGAATTTTTATTTCTCCCGCTTCCAGATTCACTAGATGTCATTTTCAACATTGCCGAAGGGAAGTCATCTATTTGATCCATGTCGGTCTTTCAGAGATTAAATTTGCCGAATGTCCGGAATCGTTGAAAACTCTGGGGCTAGGGTCTTGTGTTGGTGTCGTTATTTACCATGAACAAAGCTTGATCGCTGGAATGGCTCATGTGATGCTTCCGGACTCTGCATTAGCACGTTCAAATGCGTATCCTCTTGGAAAATACGCGGATACGGCTATACCGGAGCTGGTTACTAAGATGACCGAGTATTATGGCTGTCCGCTATTCCAGCTTAAAGCGAAAATTGCTGGCGGGGCCGAAATGTTTAAAGCCACACGTGCGCTTCCGATGGGTAGTATTGGAAAAAGAAACGTTGAGGCGGTCAGAACCCAACTTGACAATTATCGAATTCCACTAGTTGCCGAAGAAACTGGGGCTGATTATGGCAGGACAGTTGAATTTTTTACACAATCCTGTAAGTTAACGATTCATGCAATATTTAAGGGTAAAAGTGTTATTTAAGAATGGCTTGAGTAAAGAAGGAGGGAAGACAATTGGGAAAATCTGAAACCATGGAGTCAGAGTACTGGGATCGGTGGGTACATTCCCATGACGTAGAAGCTGCAAATTGTCTTCTTGAAATATATATGCCTCTTGTTCAGTACCATGTGCAGCGAATCGGTTCAGGATTGCCTAGGAATATTGATCGGGGCGAACTTCAGAGTTTCGGCCTTTTCGGACTATATGACGCATTAGAAAAGTTCGACCGTCAAAGGGACCTTAAATTTGATACATACGCTTCCTTCCGAATTCGCGGCGCAATACTTGATGGTCTGCGTAAGGAAGATTGGATGCCACGGTCTATTCGTGAAAAAAGTAAGAAGATCGAAAAGGCTGCGGAAAAAATTGAACAGGAAAAAATGCGAAGCGCTACGCTGGATGAAGTCGCGCAAGTTTGCGAAATGTCTACTGAAGAGGTGTCACAGATATTATCTGAGAGCCTGCTTTCTAACCTGCTTTCGCTTGATGACGGTTCTTCTGGTAAAAGCAGTGAGTATCCGCCATCAGCAATTGTGGACATCAGGGCGGTGCTACCCGAAAAACAGCTTGTAGATCAAGAAAACCGAATGCAGCTTGCTGAAGAAATTGACAAATTAAGCGATAAGGAACGAATGGTCGTTTCCCTGTTTTATTTTGATGAATTGACTTTAACAGAAATCGGTCAAGTACTTAAGCTTTCAACATCGCGGATTTCGCAGATTCACAGCAAGGCACTTTTTAAACTGCGGCAATTTTTAAAAGCACGTGAAATAGAATCTACAGCTGAAAGTCAGGTGAAGGAATGACAGCATTTTGGATGACTTTGAATTTTGTTTTGCTGCTTTTGGCATTTTATCTTATCCTGCATCTCTATCAGAGAATCCGGTTGCTTCAGGATAAAGATCAAGACAGCCAGGGAACACAACAACTTCTTGCTGAACACATGGAAGCGGTTCGATTAGAAAATGAGCAGTTCCTGTCAGATTTGCGCGTGTTATTGAATGAGCGGGCATCCGCCGAATCAGTGAAACCGTCAAGAGCAAAGCGGACGCGTAAGACGAGCAAAGTAAAGAATGAAAATCATGAAGAAGCTTCCGCAATCGATTCATCAGACAATGAAAAGAAATTCTCGGCGATACTCAGTCAGGAAAAAGAAGAACTGAATAAAACGGCAACAACAAGCAAACAGAATGCAACATCAGAAACGTCCGCTGATAAATGGGTGCCGCCAATTGATGATGTTCAAGATATGATTGAGGAATCCCCATATCTGCAGGCTACGAGACTGAAGGAAAAAGGGTACTCAATAACCGATATCGCAAAAGAAATGAACCGGGGTAAGGGCGAAATTGAACTTTTACTTAAGTTACAGGGGAAAGTACAATCATAATCTTGCCATGATGCTTGTATTATGATATAGTTACGTTTGGTGTCAATCACACACGTCTGTTGATTTATGCGCAGGTGCTGAAATCATTCAGCCGCACACGAAAATGACGCAGACGGAGGAATAAAACCATAGGAGGAATTTTTTCATGTCAGTTATTTCAATGAAGCAATTACTGGAATCCGGCGTACATTTCGGTCACCAGACCCGTCGCTGGAATCCAAAGATGAAACCGTATATCTTTACTGAAAGAAACGGTATCTACATCATCGATCTGCAGAAAACCGTTAAGAAAGTTGAAGAAGCGTATCAATTCGTCAGAGATATCGCAGTTGACGGCGGCAAAATTCTGTTTGTCGGCACAAAAAAACAAGCTCAGGATTCTGTGAAATCCGAAGCAGAACGTTCCGGCCAATACTTTGTCAACCAGCGCTGGCTTGGCGGTACACTCACCAACTTTGAAACCATCAGAAAAAGAATCAAACGTCTGAAAGACATTGAAAAAATGCAAGCAGACGGCACTTTTGATGTGCTCCCTAAGAAAGAAGTTGTCGGACTCAAAAAAGAATGGGCACGTCTTGAAAAATTTCTTGGCGGTATCAAGGATATGGAAAGCATTCCACAAGCGCTTTTTGTCATTGATCCACGCAAAGAAAGAATTGCGATTGCTGAAGCACATAAGCTGAATATTCCGATCATCGCGATCGTTGATACAAACTGTGACCCAGATGAAATTGATGTCATCATTCCAGGAAATGACGACGCAATTCGCGCTGTGAAACTGCTGACAGGTAAAATGGCCGATGCAATTTTGGAAGCAAATCAGGGCGAAGAAACGGAAGAAGCAGCAGTTGAACCAGAGAAAGTTGAAGTTGCTGTTGAAGAACCAGTTAAAGCAGAATAATTTTGGTACAAAGCATCAAGAGGGGTGATAAGGGGCGTGCCCTTTATCACTCTTTTCACGAAAACTAAGGAACGATATAAAAGGAGGATGCCAATTGGCTGCAATTAGTGCAAAGCAAGTAAAAGAATTACGAGAACTGACTGGCGCTGGAATCATGGATTGTAAACGGGCGCTCGCAGAGGCAGACGGAGATATTGAGAAAGCAATTGATGTTCTTCGTGAAAAAGGAATGGCGAAAGCCGCTAAGAAATCCGGACGCATCGCAGCAGAAGGATTGGCTGAAATCAAAATTGACGGCAATAAAGCTGTTGCTTTGGAAGTAAACTCTGAAACAGACTTCGTTGCAAAGAATGCTGAATTTAAAGAGTTGATTAATTTAATTGCACAGCATCTTCTTGATAAAGAACCAGCGACAGTTGAAGAAGCACTTACCCAAACAACGGAAAATGGAGAAACTGTGGCAGATACAATTACAGCTGCAATTTCTAAAATCGGAGAAAAAATTTCTCTACGCCGTTTTGCAATTGTGGAAAAAACGGATGCTGAAGTATTTGGCGCTTACCTCCACATGGGTGGAAGAATTGCTGCTCTGACTAAATTGTCTGGCAATGACGATGCGGTTGCTAAAGATGTAGCGATGCATGTGGCTGCAATTCGACCTCAATATTTGAAGGAAGATGAAATTCCGGCAGACGTCGTGGCTCACGAAAAAGAAGTGCTGACACAAGAAGCACTTGGAGAAGGCAAGCCTGCAAACATTGTTGAAAAGATGGTTGTCGGAAGACTTAAGAAGTTCTTCAAGGACATCTGCTTGGTTGATCAACCGTTTGTTAAAGACGGCGATGTAACAGTTAGTGAATTCCTGAAGAGCAAGAACGCGGATGTTCTCGCTTTTGTACGCTTTGAAGTAGGCGAAGGTATCGAAAAGAAAGAAGAAAATTTCGCTGACGAAGTCAAAGCTCAAATGAAACAATAATTGCGCCTGTAAGGTGAATGTTGAAGACGATATTGATAGTAACCGTCAAAACCGTTTGCGGTTTTCAACACCCGATGAAACAGAGCAAGGAAACACAATGGGGCACGGGTCACGTGTCCCATTTTTTAAAATATGCCATTGTGAGGTGCAGTTGAACATGCCAGAGAAGGCGAAATATAAGCGGGTTATTTTAAAGCTGAGTGGAGAAGCACTTGCTGGCGCGGGCGGTTTTGGTATTGAGCCTGGTATTATTCGTTCCATTACGAAGCAAGTCAAGGACGTTGTGAACCTCGGTGTTGAAGTCGCAATTGTCTGTGGAGCGGGGAATATCTGGAGAGGCAAAGCAGGAAGCGAAATGGGGATGGATCGTGCACAGGCTGATTATATGGGTATGCTGGCAACGGTCCTGAATGCATTGGCTCTTCAGGATTGTCTTGAGGGTATTGGTGTAGAAACGCGTGTGCAGACTTCAATTGAGATGCGGCAAGTCGCCGAGCCTTATATTCGCAGGCGGGCAATCCGTCACCTTGAGAAGGGGCGCGTTGTTATTTTTGCCGCAGGAACAGGTAATCCTTATTTCTCGACAGATACAACAGCTGCTTTGCGTGCCGCTGAAATTGAAGCCGATGTTATTCTGATGGCAAAAAATAATGTCGATGGTGTCTATTCAGCAGACCCTAAAGTTGATAAAACAGCGAAGAAATATAAAGAAATCTCTTATTTACGTGTACTCAATGAAGGCCTGCAAGTTATGGACTCTACAGCGTCATCACTTAGCATGGATAACGATATTCCACTGATTGTTTTTTCTCTTTCTGAAGAGGGCAATATTAAGCGTGCCGTTCTGGGAGAAGACATCGGTACAATAGTAAAGGGGCGATAATTTATGGCTCAGTCAGAACTCCTTAAAGGAGCGGAAGAACGTATGGAAAAAGCTGTAAAAGCTTTCCAACGCGAATTGGTGACCATACGAGCAGGACGCGCAAATCCATCTTTGCTTAATAAGGTGACCGTTGAATACTACGGAGCTGAAACACCACTCAATCAGGTGGCATCAATTACGGTTCCAGAAGCTCGTCTGTTGCTTGTACAGCCCTATGATCGTACAGCACTTGCAAACATTGAAAAAGGGATCTTGAAATCTGAATTAGGCATTACGCCTACGAATGACGGAACGGTCATTCGTATTGCGATTCCTCCGCTTACCGAAGAAAGACGTGGAGAATTGGTCAAGCTGGTTAGAAAAATGGCAGAAGAAGCTAAGATTGCCGTACGCAATGTGCGCCGGGATACAAACGATCAAGTGAAGAAACTGGCGAAAAACAATGAATTGACCAAAGACGATGTTCGTGAAGCTGAAGACGATGTGCAAAAATTGACGAATGACACAATTAAAAACATCGATCAGATTGCATCCGAAAAAGAAAAAGAAATGATGGACATTTAAACAGGAAATTAACCAAGCTGACACCACGTCCACGCATGCAGTTCTGAATGGAAACACTTTTCGTCTGGCTATGTTCGGATGTTTCAGTATCAGTAATGGGGGAAAATCAATGTTTGAAAAATTTTCCTTTAATATGGGGAAAAAGGACAAAACGAACCGTGATGAACAACGCGATCTTAAAATTCCAAAGCATGTAGCAATTATCATGGACGGAAACGGACGTTGGGCAAAAAAGCGGGGATTACCGAGAATTGCTGGTCATCGCGAAGCAATGAAAACAGTTAAACGAGTCACGAAAGAAGCGGATCGCTTAGGCGTTAAGGTGCTCACGCTTTACACTTTTTCGACTGAAAACTGGAAACGTCCGAAAAATGAAGTTGATTTTTTGATGAAGCTGCCAGAACAGTTTCTAAATACGTATCTGGTCGAGCTCATAGAACAAAATGTTCGAGTTCAGGCAATGGGTGATTTATCACGCTTGCCATCATATACACTTAAAGCTGTGGAAAGTGCCATTGAACGGACAAAAAACAACACAGGACTGGTGTTGAACTTTGCCCTGAACTATGGAAGCCATGCGGAAATTGTTGATGCAGTGAAAACGATCGTGCGAAAAGTTCAAGAACAAGAGCTGGTCGTCGAAGAAGTGACGGAACAAGTTATTTCTCAACATTTAATGTGTTCATCTCTTCCAGATCCTGACCTTTTAATCCGCACAGGCGGAGAGTTAAGGTTAAGTAACTTCATGCTATGGCAGCTTGCTTATACGGAACTCTACTTTTCAGAAGAATATTGGCCTGATTTTGATGAACAGAGTTTACGGAATGCGATTCAATCATTCGCTGCCAGACAGCGCAGATACGGCGGTTTAGAGAAAGGAAGCGAGAAAAATTGAGACAAAGAGTAATTACAGGCCTTTTGTACGGTGCTGTTTATCTCGCACTACTTTGGATCGGTTCAATTCCTTTCGCACTCTTAATCGCTGCGATCGCTGTGATCAGTTATTTAGAACTTGCTGAATTGAATAAACTTGGTGCATCTTCACCTGCTGTCCTTATTGGTGCGGTCGCTGTAGCTATTATCGTAGCCGGTGCCCTAGTCTTACCAAATGTTTTTCAAAACCTTTGGCTTAAATTGTTCGTTACTTTAGCCTTGCTGCTCATCAGTGTTAGTGTGATGACGAAAAATAAGTTCTCTTTTGCGCAATCGGCTTATCTTTTCCTGTCTGTTTTTTACATAAGTATTCCGTTTTATTTGCTTGTTCGTATGCGGATCGATAGTCTTGAACTGGTGTTGTTTGTCCAGATAGTCATGTGGGCAACAGACAGCGGAGCTTATTTTGTTGGAAGGAAATTTGGTAAAAACAAGCTTGCGCCAAACATCAGTCCGAATAAGACTAAGGAAGGCTCGGCGGGAGCAGTGCTTTTTGCGCTGATCACAGCACTTCTGTTCCAGTTGATTGTTGGTGAACCGCTTTTCACCTCGTGGTTTGCGCTCACCGGTGTCACATTGCTGATCTCTGTATTCGGTCAGATCGGGGATTTGGCAGAATCAGCAATAAAACGGTTTTATGGAATCAAAGATTCAGGAAACATTCTTCCAGGTCATGGTGGACTGTTAGATCGATTTGACAGCTTAATCTTTGTACTTCCGTTGCTTTATATTTTTGGATTGATTGGTTAAGAGGGGGAACGCGCTTTGAAAAAAATCAGTTTACTTGGTGCGACGGGTTCAGTCGGACTTCAGACACTCGATGTGATCCGTGAACATCCTGATCAATTTTCTGCAGTTGCTCTTGCTTTTGGAGAAAATATCGACATTGCTCTGCCACTCATTCAGGAATTTCATCCAAAACTGGTCGCGGTAAAGAATAAGACAGTCGCTGAGCAGATAAGACCGGCGTTAACTAAAGAAATACGGCTGGTTTACGGTGTTGAGGGCATGATTGAAGCTGCCGTTATCCCTGAGAGCGATATATTGGTCAACGCAGTTCTCGGCAGTATTGGTCTTGAACCAACACTAGCTGCGATTGAAGCTGGAAAGACAATTGGCCTGGCAAATAAGGAAACGCTTGTCACTGCAGGACACTTAGTGATGAAGAAAGCAAAAGAGTTCGGTGTATCAATCCTTCCTGTTGACAGCGAGCATTCCGCTATTTTTCAATCAATGCAGGGTCAGGACCGTTCGGCCATTTCTCGGCTGATTCTGACCGCTTCAGGCGGCAGTTTCAGAGACAAGAAACGTGAGGAACTCGAAGGTGTGACGATTAATGATGCCTTGAATCATCCGAATTGGTCGATGGGGGCAAAAATCACTGTCGATACGGCAACGATGATGAATAAAGGACTTGAAGTTATTGAAGCACACTGGCTATTTGGGATGCCTTATGAAAAAATTGATATAGTAATACACAGAGAGAGTATTGTTCATTCATTAGTTGAATATGCTGATCATAGTGTCATTGCGCAGCTCGGATTGCCGAGCATGCTTGTTCCGATTCAGTATGCGCTCACTTATCCTTCAAGACTTGAACTGAAACTAACAAAACAGCTAAACTTATGGGAAATAGGAACACTTCATTTTCAAAAAGTGGACACGCAACGCTATCCAAGCGTATCATTAGCTTATCACGCAGGAAAAGCAGGCGGTTCCATGCCGACCGTATTAAACGCGGCTAATGAAATAGCGGTTCAAGCATTTTTATCAGGAAAAATTGCGTTTCTAGACATTGAACGGTTTGTTGAGACGGCTCTTGAGCATCATCAAGTCGTTCAAATGCCTGATTTGGAAACAATTGAAGCAGTAGATCGGGAAACCCGCGCTTTTGTCATGAATAAAATAAACTAAAGGCAGAGGTGTCAAGCTCGTGGAAACTTTGATAATCGTTGTCATCATTTTCGGGCTTCTTGTGTCTATCCATGAATTTGGTCACTTGATCGTCGCTAAACGTTCCGGGATTCTGTGTCGGGAGTATGCGATCGGATTTGGTCCGAAAATTTTTGCAATCAAAAAAGGAGAAACGGTTTATACATTGCGCCTGCTTCCGATTGGAGGCTACGTGCGCATGGCGGGTGAAGATCCGGAAACTTTCGAAGTGAAACCCGGACAAAATATCGGTATCTACCTTGATACGCATGGAAATGTTTGCCGTATTGTGAGCGATCATCTAGAGAAGTACCCGGATGCCCGATTTTTGACCGTTGAACAATGCGATCTTGAAAATGAACTCTGCCTTTCAGGATATGAAGATGAAGATGCGCCACTCACCCGTTATGCAATAAATCGAGATGCGACTTACGTAGCGGACAACCAAGATTTTCAAATTGCGCCGCGTGATCGCCAATTTTCGTCACAGTCCCTTTTGGCGAGGTTTCTGACGATATTTGCAGGTCCGTTTATGAATTTACTCTTGGCTGTGATCATCTTTATCATCTATTTTAGCATCCAGGGAGTGCCTTCCGATGCGCCGCAGCTTGGTAATGTAATAAAGGGTTATCCTGCGGAAAAATCAGGCCTTGTTGCCGGTGACCGCATTGTGCAAATTGACGGTAAACAAACAAATAGTTGGCAGGATATCGTCAACTATGTCAGTAAGCATCCGAAAGAAAAGGTTATGTTAACCTTTGAACGAAATGGCAGTCAACAGCAAGTTGAACTAATCACCGGTCAACGTAAGGCAGAGAACGGCAAGGCGGAAGGCGTCATTGGCGTCTATCAACCAACACGCCACTCATTGATCGGCTCAGTTGGAGCAGGTGTCAGCCAGACCTATTACTGGGTCAAGATGGAACTTGTTGGTCTGAAAATGCTGATCACCGGAGGATTTGACTTGAATAAGCTTGCCGGGCCGGTCGGTATTTATCACGCAACAGGAGAAGTTGTCGCTCAAGGATTGTTTTTCGTACTGAACTGGACGGCCTTTCTGAGTGTAAATCTAGCAGTCATTAATTTACTTCCGCTTCCGGCATTAGATGGCGGACGTCTGATGTTTCTTATTGTCGAAGCGCTGCGCGGCAAACCCGTTGAGCCACAGAAAGAAGCGCTCGTTCATTTTATCGGGTTCGCTTTTCTGATGCTGTTAATGCTGCTTGTGACCTGGAACGATCTGCAAAACCTCTTTTCACGCTAGGATCCATTAAAAATAACTCTGTTCAAAAAAGAAAGTGGGAAGGATTTGTTAAGAGGAAATACTACTTTCCCAGATTTTTTTGAACAACCTCTTATAGATAAGATTTCAAATAGTTGAGGTGGTAAACAATGAAACAAAGCCAAATGTTCATTCCAACGATGAAAGAGACGCCGGCAGATGCGGAATCTGCTAGTCATCGCTTGCTTCTGCGCGGTGGATTTATCAGACAGAATGCAGCGGGTGTTTACTCGTATCTGCCGCTTGGCTATAAAGTGATAAAAAAAATTGAAACGATTATTCGTGAGGAAATGGATCGAGCAGGGTCGCAGGAATTACTAATGCCAGCTATGCAGCCAGCAGAATTATGGCATGAAACAGGTCGCTGGGATGTTTATGGTCCGGAGCTCATGAGACTGAAGGACAGGCATGGTCGTTATTTTGCACTCGGCGCAACTGGGGAAGAACTGATAACAAGTCTTGTCCGTGATTTTCTCAACTCTTATAAAAAATTACCAATGAATCTTTACCAGATTCAGACCAAATACCGTGATGAAAAGAGACCACGTTTTGGATTGCTTCGCGGTAGAGAATTCATTATGAAGGATGCCTATTCTTTTCATGATTCACCGGAAAGTCTGGATAAATCCTATTGGGACATGTTCAATGCCTACTGCCGGATTTTTGAGCGATGCGGTTTGAAATTTCGTGCTGTACTAGCAGATTCCGGAGCAATTGGTGGTAAAGATACGCATGAATTTCAGGCTTTGGCAGAAATTGGAGAGGATACGATAGCCTATTCGGACAGTTCTGATTTTGCGGCAAATCTGGAAATGGCAGCAGTACTCGATACAGACACTGCAGAAAAGGGGAATGCACTTTCTTTGGAACGTGTTCCCGGTAAGCAGGTTGTGGATGAAGATACACCGATTGTTGCTCAAGCATTCAAAACACGGACAGAGACAGTTGTTGTGTTTATTAAGGCAACGGATGAAATGAATGATGTCAAGTTAAAGAATATTTTGGCTACCGATCTCATTGAACCTTTCGAAGGTGATAGCTTAGATCTAATGCAT
This sequence comes from Sporolactobacillus laevolacticus DSM 442, assembly GCF_000497245.1. GTDB lineage: Bacteria > Bacillota > Bacilli > Bacillales > Sporolactobacillaceae > Sporolactobacillus > Sporolactobacillus laevolacticus. The sequence goes on along the minus strand of NZ_AWTC01000002.1, from coordinate 60,555 downwards.
CTTGATGAGGAGATCCGTGTGTTCGCAGACAACGGATTGAAACATTTGTCCCAAGCAGTGTTGTACAATAAAGCTGAAGACATAACCTATGTCCATGTTGATCCGGATCGTGACTTGTCTATCGAGAGTTATAATGACTTCCGTTTTATTAAGGAAGGAGATCCGTCTCCAGATGGAAAAGGAACTATCAAGTTCGCAAGAGGTATTGAAATAGGACAAGTCTTCAAGCTGGGAACCAAGTATTCTGAAGCCATGAATGCGACGTATCTTGATGCGGATGGAAAAGCGAAACCGCTGATTATGGGGTGTTATGGCATAGGTGTTTCTCGGACGCTGTCAGCAATCTGCGAACAGTATCATGATGAAGGCGGCTTAATTTGGCCAAAATCGCTAGCGCCGTTTGCTATTCATCTGATTACGGTAAATCCGAAGAATGAAGACCAATATTCACTATCGGAGAAGCTGTATCAGTTCTTCATGGAACAAGGCTATGATGTGCTTTGGGATGATCGCAAAGAACGCCCAGGGGTCAAATTTGCCGATAGCGAATTAATCGGCTGTCCGGTACAAGTGATTGTCGGGAAAAAGGCGGCTGATCAGATCGTTGAACTTGCTTCCCGCAAGAACAAGGAAAGAATTGAAACAAGTGTTGAAGCTTTGTCAACAGACGTCGATGAATTAATGAACGCGCTTGATTAAGCAAGGGACGAATTGAGGAGCCATTAGAGCTCCTTTTTTCTTTTTGTTAGACTGTGATCATTTTTACCGTTGATCATGCTCAATATTTTATAGAAAAGAAATTTTCGAAACTCTTGCGAGACGGTACTCGCTGATTGAGAGCCAGGTGAGACCCCGCAGCAAGGTACCGAACGAGGATACTTACGGTTCGTCCGCAGAAAGCATGCGGATTTCCGATGATCGAGAATTTTCAATAACAGATTCTCTTGTTTAAACAGTATATAACAAGGGTTCTATCATGTTGATCATAGCAGCTTGATCTTCATGTAACGGATAGTGTCCGTCAAGCTGATGGCATTCACCTTTTAGATTTAGTAGAATAATAGAAAGAAAGGAGACGAGGATTGTTGATGACTGATCCGACATCGAAACATGGCCGCTTGATGATGCTTCTTGAGCATATCGAAACGCCCCGCGAATGGGTTGAACAGTATTTCGATCAAGGCGAAATTGAAAAATTGTCTGTCTTTCGTACAGAACGCCGTTGGCATTTTGATTTTTTGCTGAATGGTGTGATCCCTTTTCAAGTGTATGAGTGGCTTGAATCCAGCCTCCAACAACACTTTCAATCCGTTGTTTCCAAAGTGACTTTGTCTTTTCAGGCGAGGGATACTAATGGCGCGGACCGACTTTTTGCTGATTATTGGCAGGCGGTCAGCACACAACTATGTACTGAGTTTCCCGCATTGAAAGTATGTCTGAATCGACAGCAGCCGGAGCTTCATGATCGGCTCCTTACACTTTCAGCGAACAGTGAAACAGAATCAGGACTATTAAGAAGAAAAATTCCTAAAGCACTGAATGAAAAAATTCGTGTCTATGGATTTCCTCCGCTTTCACTAGATATTAAAATTGATTCCGAAGACCGTTCAAAAGCCTATGATTCATTTGTCAAACAACGTGAGGCAGAAGATCAGCAAAAAGTAGTTCAGGCGATGATTGAACGACAAAAGAAAAAAGACGCTGATGAAAGTTCAGGAGAAGCAGCACAAGGACCTTTTAAAGTTGGCTATGATATTCATGATGAACCTGTCTCAATTGAAACGATACAGGATGAAGAACGTAGAATCACGATACAAGGATATATCTTCGATTCTGAGACCCGTGAGCTGCGAAGCGGCCGCACCTTGCTTCTATTTAAGATCACAGATTATACCGATTCATTAATGGTTAAAGTTTTTTCTCGTGACAAGGAGGATGCGGAAAAATTCGGAAGGCTTCATAAAGGCATGTGGGTAAAAGTACGCGGTGGCGTTCAGAATGACAGCTTTGTAAGAGATCTTGTCATGATCGCTAACGATATAGAGGAAATCAGCCCAAATAAACTAGAGGACACCGCTCCTGAAGGGCATAAACGTGTTGAACTTCACGCCCATACTGTCATGAGTCAGATGGATGCTGTGGTCACAGCTTCTGCGCTAATTAAGCGGGCTAAGGACTGGGGTCATCGTGCCATAGCAATCACCGATCATGGAGTTGCGCAATCATATCCTGAAGCATATTCTGCAGGACAGAAAAATGGAGTTAAGGTGTTATATGGCGTCGAAGCCAATCTGATCGACGATGGTGTTCCGATCGCTTATAACACGGCACATCGTTTGCTTTCTGATGATACCTATGTTGTGTTCGACGTCGAGACGACCGGCCTATCGGCAGTTTATGACACGATAATAGAACTAGCCGCAGTTAAGATAAAAAATGGTGAAGTGTTGGAAAAGTTTGACCAATTTGCAAATCCTCACCATCCACTTTCACAGAAAATAATTGAATTAACCAGTATTACGGATGAAATGCTGGCGGACGCTCCTGATGCGGACCAAGTCGTGGAGGAGTTCAGAAAATTTGCCGGGGACGCTATTTTAGTTGCCCATAATGCGACCTTTGATATGGGTTTTTTAAACACAGCTTATCAGAAACTCGGGTACGAAAAAGCCTCAAATCCGGTCATTGACACGCTTGAACTTGGCCGTTTTCTCTATCCGGAATTTAAAAACCACAAGCTGGACACGCTCTGTAAAGCATTCAATATTGAGCTCACTCATCATCACCGCGCGATCTACGACACTGAGGCGACCGGCTATCTAGCCTGGAAAATGTTGAAGGACGCCGCAGAAAAAGGCATGAGTTACCATGACCAGCTCAATGACAATCTTGGAAAAGGAAACTTGGATCGGATACGTCCATCCCATGTGATCTTGCTGGTCAAAAATCAAACGGGATTAAAGAACCTCTATAAATTAATTACGCTGTCGCACGTCGATTATTTTTATCGAGTGCCGCGAATTCCAAGATCGCTTTTAAACAAGTACCGTGAGGGAATTCTCGTCGGATCTGGCTGCGATAAAGGCGAATTGTTTGAGACGATGATGCAGAAATCTGCCGAGCTCGCGGAAAAAGTCGCTGAGTTTTACGACTACATCGAAATTCAGCCTCCTTCCAATTATTATCACTTAGTTGAAAAAGGTATTGTCAGAGATGAACTTGCGCTTAAGGATGTCATGATCAAGTTAGTCAAGCTGGGTGAAAAAATGAACAAACCGGTTGTTGCGACTGGAGACGTTCACTATCTTGATAAGCATGACAAAATCTATCGAAAGATACTGATTACCTCGCAAGCCGCGAATCCGCTAAATAGGCAAACACAGCCTGATGTTCATTTCAGGACAACAGATGAGATGCTGGAATGCATGAGTTTTCTCGGCGAAGAAAATGCTGAGAAAGTTGTTGTGACGAATCCGAATGCTATTGCGGATCAAATTGATGATGTGCTTCCTGTAAAGGATAAGCTCTATACGCCGACAATCGATGGGGCAGAAGATGAAGTAAAAGAAAAAACGTATAGTCGCGCTCACGCTCTGTACGGAGATCAGTTTCCAGAACTGGTTGAAAAAAGACTGGATAAGGAATTAAAGAGTATTATCGGTCACGGTTTCTCCGTTATTTACCTGATTGCACACAAGTTGGTTAAGAAATCACTCTCTGATGGGTATCTGGTTGGTTCACGAGGATCCGTTGGTTCTTCACTTGTTGCGACAATGCTTGAAATTACTGAAGTTAATCCGCTGCCGCCGCATTATTTGTGCCCATCATGCAAGCATGTCGAATTTTTTACTGATGGTTCGGTGGCTTGTGGTTTTGACTTGCCGGATAAAAATTGTCCGGAATGCGGAACAGCGTTGAAAAAAGAAGGGCATGATATTCCGTTTGAAACCTTCCTTGGATTTAAAGGGGACAAGGTTCCTGATATTGACTTGAACTTCTCCGGTGATTATCAGCCGGTTGCACACAACTACACGAAGGTCTTATTTGGTGAGGACAAAGTGTTCCGCGCTGGGACCATTGGCACAATCGCCGATAAAACCGCTTATGGATATGTTAAAGGATATGAAGAAGATACTGGTGCCAGCTTCCGAGGTGCCGAACGTGACCGGCTTGCATCCGGATGTACCGGAGCAAAACGAACGACCGGCCAGCACCCGGGCGGCATTGTCGTTGTACCGCGGGATATGGAAATTTATGATTTTACACCGGTTCAGTTTCCCGCCGATGACAAGACGGCAGAGTGGAAGACCACCCATTTTGATTTCCATTCAATTCATGACAATATACTGAAATTGGATATTCTCGGACACGACGATCCGACGGTAATCCGTATGCTTCAGGATTTGAGCGGGATTGACCCGAAAACCATTCCAACGGATGATAAAGAGGTCATAAAGATTTTTAGTACGACTGAATCACTGGGAGTGACGGGTGAACAAATCCGTTGTAAAACAGGAACACTAGGTATCCCGGAATTTGGTACACGATTCGTCCGGCAGATGCTTGAGGATACCAAGCCGACCACTTTTGCCGAACTGGTTCAGATTTCGGGGTTGTCTCATGGTACGGATGTGTGGCTGGGCAATGCCCAAGTTCTGATCGAAGATGGCACATGTGTGCTCCGGGATGTTATTTCATGCCGTGACGACATTATGGTTGACCTGATGCACCAAGGACTGGAACCATCTCATGCTTTCAAAATTATGGAATCGGTCCGAAAGGGCAAAGGCTTGAATGATGAGTGGATTGCTGAAATGAAGGAAAATAATGTTCCCGAGTGGTATTTAGATTCATGTCTTAAGATAAAATACATGTTCCCGAAGGCACATGCGACTGCCTATGTCCTTATGGCAATTCGTATCTCCTATTTCAAGGTACATTATCCGATTTTGTTTTACGCCACCTATTTCTCTGTACGGGCCGATGATTTTGATGTTGATGTGATGAAACGCGGATCGGACGCGATAAGAAATAAGATGGATGAGATTGAAAAGAAAGGGAACGACGCACTACCGAAAGAAAAGAGCTTGCTCACTGTACTTGAAGTTGCGCTTGAGATGTGCGAGCGCGGTTTAAGCTTCCAGCCCGTTGATTTGTACCGTTCGGATGCCACGAGATTTCTTGTTGAAGGTGATTCACTTATTCCTCCGTTCAACGCGATTCCAGGTGTCGGGACGAATGCCGCGAAGGCCATTGCAAAAGCGAGGGAAGATGGAGAATTTCTGTCAAAAGAAGACTTGCAAAAGCGCGCGAAAATCTCTAAGACAGTGCTGGAATTTCTCGATAGTCAGGGGTGCTTGGAAGGTATGCCTGAAGCAAACCAGTTGTCGCTGTTCTGACCCACTGATTTCTTGCCTTGGACACACGGGTATGATATAGTGTTTATGGAAATACTGGAAATAGTTCGTCTGCAAAGAGTGGGAACTTCCCACTCTTTCATTTTCAAAAGGAGGCTGAAAATGGCTAGCGTTATCGCGAAGATGACAGATGAATTGATTTCCCCGATTTTGCGCGAAATGAATCTGGAACTCGTTGATGTCGAATATGTGAAAGAGGGCAAAAACCGCTTCTTGCGCGTTTTTATCGATACCCCTCAAGGCGGTGTCGATTTAGATACCTGCGCGGCTGTCAGCGAGAAATTAAGTGAAGCTCTTGATGAGAAAGATCCGATAAAAGAAGCCTATTTTCTCGAAGTGTCTTCACCTGGTGCTGAACGGCCTCTGAAGAAATTCGAGGACTTCGTGAAATCTGTGGGAAAAGATGTTCATCTGACCACCTATGAACCAATTCAGGGAAATAAAGTATTTGAAGGCAATCTTGCCGAAGTGAACAAGGATTATGTTGTGCTTGCAGTCAAAAACAAAACGAGAGTGGATTATGTGACACTGCCCTTTGAAAAGATTGCGAGCAGCCGACTTGCGATCATTTTTTAGGATAGAACTGCTGAGAAAAAGGGGAGAAAAAAATGAGCAGTGATTTGTTAGAAGCGCTCACCGCACTGGAAAAAGATAAGGGAATCAGCAAAGAGATTCTGCTTGAGGCTTTGGAAGCTGCGCTGATTTCCGCATACAAACGCAATTTTGACCAGGCGCAGAATGTGCGTGTTGATATTAATGAAGGGATTGGACAAATCAAGGTCTATGCTAGGAAAGACGTTGTTGAAGCAGTCGAGAACGGCAACCTGCAGATCTCACTTGAACAGGCGAAAAGTTTGAATCCTCACTATCAAGTGGGCGACACGGTTGAGATTGAAGTGACTCCACGCAATTTCGGCCGAATTGCTGCACAAACCGCGAAACAAGTGGTTACTCAGCGTGTTCGCGAGGCTGAGCGCAGTGTGATTTATTCGGAATTCATCGATCGTGAAGATGATATTATGACCGGTATTGTCCAAAGGCTGGATCACCGTTTTATCTATGTTGATCTCGGACGTGTTGAAGCACTGTTGCCTCAATCTGAACAAATGCCAAATGAAACTTATCATCCGCATGACCGGATCAAAGTTTATCTTACCAAAGTTGAAGACGCCAAAAAAGGACCGATGATCACTGTGTCAAGGACTCATCCTGGTCTGCTAAAACGCTTGTTCGAACTGGAAGTTCCGGAAATCTATGACGGAACGGTAGAGATTAAGTCGATATCACGGGAAGCCGGAGATCGCTCAAAGATTGCTGTTCACGCCGCCGACCCTGCCGTTGATGCGGTTGGCGCATGCGTTGGACAAAAAGGCGCTAGAGTCCAGACAATTGTTAATGAATTGAAAGGCGAAAAAATCGATATTGTACGCTGGTCGGAAGATCCGGTCACATATGTTGCGAACGCGCTTAGTCCTTCTAAAGTCGTCAAAGTGATTGTCCATGAAGAAGACAAAGCAACTACGGTTGTTGTTCCGGACTACCAATTATCTCTTGCCATCGGCAAGAGAGGTCAGAACGCACGTCTTGCTGCTAAATTGACCGGTTGGAAAATTGATATCAAGAGTGAATCGGAAGCAGAAGAAATCGGGCTTTTTGATGAAGAACCTGCATCAGAGACAGCTGATCAAAATTTCAATGATCAAAACGAAGCAAGTTTTGAGAATCAGCCGCTCGATGTTCAGGAAGATGTAAACCCTGAGGATTCTTCTGAAACCGAGCAAGGTTAAGGAGGATTTTATATGCCGAAACAGCGAAAAATTCCTCTTCGCAAATGTATTGCCTGCCAGGAATCAACTGAGAAAAAGGGTCTCTTTCGTATCGTCCGTTCTCCGGAAGGCGAAGTTTTTCTGGATTTGACAGGGAAGAAGAATGGGCGCGGCGCTTACCTTTCAAAAAAAGCCGAATGCATTCAAAAGGCAAAGAATAAAAACTTGCTTTCCAGACATCTAGGTGTTACGGTGCCGGATCACGTTTTTGATGAGATGATTGCATATTTGGAGACACATCCGTCTAATGACCAATAATGGGTGGCAATCATTACTTGGGCTTGCTCAGCGAGCGGGAAAGGTAAGTTCCGGAGAAGAGACAGTTTTGCGCATGATACGTCAGGGAAAAGCGAAGGCGGTGATTTTGTCTGCCGACGCTTCTCAGCGTACAAAAAAAACGATCGGAAATAAGTGCAGTTATTATCACGTTCCGCTATTGACCGTACCGGATAGAGAGGTGCTTGGCCAGGCGATCGGTCAACCGTCACGCGTGATCATCGCGGTCACGGACAGTGGATTCGCAGGCCAACTGATCGGACGGATCGGACCATCATCACGGGGGTGAATATATGAGTAAAATGCGTGTGTATGAATATGCTAAAGAACACCACGTATCAAGTAAAGATATTATTTCAAAATTAGAAGAGCTCGGCTTTGAAGTGAAAAGCCATATGTCCATCATTGCTGATAACGCAATTAATCAATTAAATCGAAAAATAAACGGCGGCGCAGCTGCACCTGTTCAAAAAGTAACTGCCAAACCGAATAAAAACAAAGCAGAGGGCCCAGTGAATCAAACAAAAACAAAAGAAAAGAAACCAAATCAAGCAGAGACGTCATTTAGGAATAAGGATAATAAGGGTGTAAAAACAACAAAAGCTAGATCTGTTGAATCCGGCGGCAATAGAAAAACTGGAAATACGTCTGGTAAATCCAGCGCAGGAAACCAGAATAATGAACGCAGCCGGTTTGGTAATAACGGAGGAAACAACAATTTTGGCGGCGGACGCCGGAATAATGGCAATAGAAACCGGAATAATAGAAGGAAAGGTGCACAGCAGCAAGCAAATCGTCAGCGCCTGGAAATCAAGCTTCCCGAAAAGATTACTCTATCCGGTTCTCTGACTGTTGGACAATTTGCCGAAAAACTTGGTCGTCCATCAACAGATATTATTAAAAAATTGATGGCTCTTGGAGTCATGGCGACTAAAAACCAAGACTTGGAAAAAGATACCATCGAATTGCTAGCTGGTGACTACGGTGTTGCTGTTGAAGAAGAAGTTATTGTCGATGAAGCAAGCTTCGAAGATGATGGATTGGACATTGATGAAGAAACAGCGATCATCCGTCCACCTGTTGTCACGATTATGGGACACGTCGATCACGGTAAAACAACACTGCTTGATTCCATACGCCATACGAAGGTTACTGCGGGCGAAGCCGGAGGGATTACGCAGCATATTGGTGCGTATCAAGTGGTGCATAATGACAAGAAAATCACATTCCTTGATACACCTGGTCACGCTGCATTTACTACGATGCGCGCACGTGGTGCGGAGATCACCGACATTACGGTCTTAGTCGTTGCTGCAGATGATGGCGTGATGCCTCAAACTATCGAGGCGATTCACCACGCCCGTGCAGCAAAGGTTCCGATCATTGTTGCTGTCAACAAGATTGACAAGCCTAATGCAAACCCAGATCACGTGATGCAGGAACTGTCTGAGCAAGGACTCGTTCCTGAAGACTGGGGCGGTGACACAATTTTTGTTAAAATTTCCGCGAAAAAAGGAACAGGTATTGACGATTTGCTCGAAATGATTCTGCTTGTTGCAGAAATAGAAGAATTCAAGGCAAATCCGGACAAATCAGCGAGAGGTGCAGTTATTGAAGCTGAACTTGACAAAGGTAAAGGACCGGTAGCGACACTACTTGTCCAGAATGGATCGCTTCATATTGGTGATCCAATCGTTGTCGGCAATACATTCGGCCGCGTTCGTGCAATGGTTAATGATGTCGGACGTAGAGTGAAGAAGGCAACCCCTTCCACACCAGTTGAAATTACCGGACTTAACAATGTGCCTCAAGCCGGAGATCAATTCATTGTCTTTGATGATGAGAAGAAAGCACGTCAGATTGGTGAGATACGTGCGGAACGTGCACTGATCACAGAACGTAAAGAAACGACAAGTAAAGTAAGCCTTGATGATTTGTTTGAGAAAATTAAAGAAGGCGAAATGAAAGAAATCAACCTGGTCATTAAAGCCGATGTCCAGGGATCCGTTGAAGCACTTTCCGGCTCTCTGAAGAAAATAGACGTTGATGGTGTGAAAGTCAATATTATTCATGCGGGAGCCGGCGGAATCAGTGAATCGGACATCATCCTCGCATCTGCTTCGAACGCAATCATTATTGGCTTCAATGTGCGTCCTGATAATCACGCACAGAAGGTTGCTGAAGAAGAAAAAGTGGATATCCGCTTGTACCGTGTCATTTATGACGCTATTGATGAAGTGGAAGCAGCAATGAAAGGTATGCTGGATCCTGAATTTAAAGAAAAAGTCATTGGACAGCTTGAAGTCCGCACAACATTTAAAGTATCAAAAATCGGCACGATTGCCGGTTGTTATGTGACGGACGGATTGATTTCCAGAGATGCCGGCATTCGTCTTGTACGGAATGGTGTGGTCATTTATGAAGGGCATGTGGACACGCTCAAACGATTCAAAGATGACGCTAAGGAAGTTAAGGCCGGCTTTGAGTGTGGTTTGACATTGGAAAACTTCAATGACATCAAAGAGGGCGACACGATGGAAGCCTATGTGATGGAAGAAGTTAAACCTAAGTGATCATCGGTATGGTTCGCTGTGAATGCTTATTATTCAATGCGCATTCATTGAAAGAAAAGCGTGCTGCAATCCTGAGTATTCTCCGCAAGGCGGTTAATGGACACAATCTTTCCGCAAGTGAAGTAGATTATCAGGATACATGGCAGCATACCGAACTGGCTTTTGTTTCCATAGGTACATCCAAGGTGCATGTGGAGCGTGAATTAGCTCGGGCGATATCTCTGATTGATTTTCGGACAGATATTGAAAGAATAAACACAGTATACGAATGGTTCTAAGAAGGAGGGTGACTCCATGGCCAATTTGCGGGTTCATCGCGTCGCCGAACAGATGAAGAAAGAAATGAGCGATATCATTGGAAACAGGATCAAAGATCCGCGCGTCGGTTTTGTGACTGTGACCGGGGTTGATGTGACCGGTGATTTACAAGAAGCCACTGTCTATATTAGTGTTTTCGGGGATGAAGAAAAGAAGAAAGCGTCCCTTGAAGGATTAATGAAGGCGAAAGGTTTTGTTCGAAGTGAAATTGGTAAGCGGATCAGATTGAGAAAAACGCCGGAGATTCAGTTTAAATTTGACGAATCCGTTGAATACGGCAGTCACATCGATCAGCTGATCAACAAATTGCATCGCGAAGATTAATGAATGAACGCTAAAGACCGGGTTGTTTAAAAAGACGCGGTCTGTTTGCGTGAAACGAAATGATTAGTGGAGGGTGAAAGATGCCGGAGTATAATGGCTTGTTGCCTCTCTACAAACCACGCGGCATGACCTCTCATGATTGCGTTTTTCGGCTCAGGAAACTGTTGAAGTTCCGGAAAATCGGCCATACGGGGACTCTTGATCCTGCCGTGGACGGTGTTTTAGTTCTATGTCTTGGGAAGGCAACAAAAATCGCTCAGTATTTATTAGATTACAGGAAAGCTTATAAAGGCGTTGTTCGCCTTGGTACATCGACTACAACAGAAGACGCTAGCGGCGACGTGATTGAAAGTAAGGCGGTTACTCAATCAAGCAGTAAAGCGGATGTGGAAAACATTTTCCGAAGCTTTATTGGTGAAATTGAGCAATCAGCCCCTATGTACAGTGCCGTGAAGGTGAATGGGAAAAAGCTGTATGAATACGCGCGTGCAGGCATCGCTGTAACGCCTCCTGTTCGCAAAGTTACAATATATAGTCTTAAATTAGAAGGAAATGCTGCATCATTTTTGACAGATATTCCATTCAAAGTGTTCTGCAGTAAAGGAACTTATGTGCGGACATTGGCTGTTGCCATTGGACAGAAGATGAGCTATCCTGCACACCTGCATTCTCTAACTAGAATTCAGGCGGGTCCTTTTTCCATTGAAGATTGCTTGACCTTTGAACAAGTTGAGCAGCTGCTGGCTGAGAATCGTTTTGTGGATTGCTTGCAACCATTGTCATCTGGACTGAGCCTCATGAACCATTGGGTGGCTGATGATACTGCTGCAGTGAAAATAGCGCATGGTGCTGTGTTGCCGATACCAGAACAATTTGGAGATGGCCCTCATGCGGTGTTCAATAAGCAAGGTGAATGTCTTGCAATCTACCGTCCACATCCGGACAATCCGGGCATGATCAAGCCTGACAAAGTCCTAGCAAACGATTCGACCGAGTGAAGGGTCTGATCAAAATGAATGAGTTTACAAGAATTGAAGGTGCTTGTTATGGAGCGCGTTTATTTAGACGAGCAGCCATTTATTGATCAAATGGACAGCCAGGAAAAAGTAATTGCATTAGGCTATTTTGACGGTGTGCATCTGGGTCATCAAAAGGTGATCCAGACTGCGGTCAGTATAGCGAAGGAAAAGGGACTAGAAGCGGCGGTCATGACTTTTCATCCCCATCCTTCCGTTGTATTGCGTCCGGATTACAAACGAGAGCATGAATTAACGCCAAGTTTGATAAAGGCTGAGCTAATGGAGAAGCTCGGTGTGCACACACTCTTCTTTGTAAAATTCGACCTTACGCTCAGCCAATTATCGCCACAGAATTTTGTCGATCAATATCTGATTAAGCTGCATGCAAAGCATGTCGTGGCGGGATACGATTTTACATTTGGTCGTAAAGCGGCGGGAAACATGAACAACATCGGTGAATTTTCACGAAGTATGTTCAGTTACACCATGGTACCGAAAGTGGAGCTGTTTGGCGCAAAAGTCAGCACAACTCACATTCGTTCATTGATTGAAAAAGGCGCGGTGGAAGAAGCTGCTAAACTGCTGGGCAGGCCTTATGAAACTACCGGAATTGTAGTTCACGGCGACAAGCGTGGTCGTACACTCGGTTTCCCAACGGCAAATGTGGATGAGAATGAAGCGTTTGTGATCCCGGAAAACGGTGTTTATGCGGTTCAACTGATTGTGGATGGTCAGCCGCTTGATGGTGTATGCAGTATTGGACTCAGACCAACCTTTTACGATAAAAATGAAGCCAAGAAAACCGTTGAAGTTTATGTTTTGGATTTTCAAGGTGATTTATACGGCAAAAAGGTGGGTATCTATTGGCATAAGAGACTGCGGCCCGAACTGAAGTTCAGTAGCGCTGAAGAATTGGTTGTTCAGATGGAAAAAGACAAGACGGAAACTCGAGAATTTTTTCTATTAAAAAGAAATACGAATTCATAAATCTTAAGCAACAATAGCTTGAAATATTTGAGAAAAACGTGTATCATAATTCAGTACGGTTTTAATCGTGCAGGAACCCAAGCCTGGCTGTACGCTCCACCGACGGCAGCGACGCTTGAGGGGATACGAGATAGGGAGGTGAATGCAAGTGGCTTTAACAAAAGAAGAAAAGACGAGCCTGATTCATGAGTTTCAAACTCACGAAAACGATACAGGTTCACCTGAAGTTCAAATCGCTGTACTTACAAAGCAAATAAACGCTTTGAATGATCACTTGAAGCAGCATAAGAAAGATCATCATTCTCGCCGAGGACTTCTGAAAATGGTCGGTAAACGCCGTAACCTTCTCACGTATCTTCGTGAAAATGACGTCAAGAGATACCGCGAGCTCATCAACAAATTGGGCCTGCGCCGATAAGCAAGAAAAGAAGCGGGAGCATTCCCGCTTTTTTGTTCATATGGAGAAAAAAAGCAGTAAATGCCAATAAAGAGAAATGCGCATCAGTATCGGAGTGTAGTCTCAAAAGAAACTGATCCGATATTCATGTGAGATTTGAGAAGGGGAAAGAGGTGTGAAGATGATGCAAACAGATAAAAAAGTGTATCAGTTTGATTGGGCTGGCCGTCCGTTACGTGTTGAAATCGGCGAAGTTGCTAAGCAGGCGAACGGTGCAGCATTAGTCTATTATGGTGATACGGTGATTCTGTCGACAGTGACCGCATCTAAGGAACCGAAGGAAGGTTCATTCTTTCCTTTAACCGTTAATTATGACGAGAGGGCATATGCTGTTGGTAAAATACCTGGCGGTTTTATAAAAAGAGAAGGACGTCCAAGCGACAAAGCGACGTTGTCCGCACGAATGATCGACCGTCCGATCCGGCCATTGTTTCCAGAAGGCTTCCGAAATGAAGTGCTAATTGGAAACATGGTGCTCAGTCTCGATTTAAATAACAGCGCACAAATGGCGGCTATGCTTGGATCGTCAATTGCGCTTTCGATATCTAATGTTCCTTTTGAAGGACCGATTGCTGGTGTCATCATCGGTCGTGTCAACGGGGAATTCATTGTAAACCCAACCGTAGAACAAGAGAAGCAGAGTGATCTTCATTTAACGGTAGCTGGAACAAAGGACGCTATTAATATGGTGGAAGCGGGTGCTGAGCAGATTCCTGAAGAAATAATGCTCGACGCCATATTATTTGCTCATGAACAGATAAAAAAACTGATTGCCTTTGAAGAGCAAATTGTTTCGGAAATCGGTAAAGAAAAAATGGAAGTGAAACTCTTCAAAGCAGACACAGACCTTGAGAAACGGATCCGTGAATTGGTTGGTGATCGTCTTGATCATGCGATACGTACAGAGGAAAAACAAGCGCGTGATGCAGCGATTCAACTCGTCAATGAATCGGTTGTTGATGTCTTTGAAGAAGAGAACAACCATGCGGATGATCCCGTAGATACGGCATTGGTTGAAGAGGTTTTACATACGATTTTGAAAGAAGAAGTTCGTCGAATGATTGTTGTGGAACATCTTCGTCCGGACGGTCGGGCGATTGATGAGATTCGTCCATTATCCGCACGTGTCGGTTTGCTTCCGCGCGCACATGGATCTGGACTGTTCACGCGCGGTCAGACTCAAGCGCTCAGTATTTGCACGCTTGCACCGCTTAGCGAAGCGCAAGTGTTGGACGAATTTGACGCAGATGAGTCGAGAAGATTCCTGCATCATTATAATTTTCCGGGATTTAGCACAGGTGAAGCGAGAGCTTCCCGCTCGCCTGGACGAAGGGAAATTGGTCATGGGGCGCTTGGTGAACGGGCCCTCGCACCGATTATCCCGAATGAGAAGGATTTTCCGTATATGATTCGATGCGTGTCCGAAGTGCTTGAATCGAATGGTTCTTCATCACAGGCGAGCATTTGTGGGAGCACATTGGCGCTAATGGACGCAGGCGTCCCAATCAAAGCGCCGGTCGCTGGCATTGCGATGGGACTTGTCAAACATGGTGACGACGTGGTCGTTCTGACTGATATTCAAGGCATGGAAGACTCGCTCGGAGATATGGATTTCAAATGTGCCGGAACTGAAAAAGGCGTGACCGCGCTGCAGATGGATATCAAAATTTCCGGTGTAACACGTGATATTTTGAGCCGTGCACTGAGTCAAGCCCGCGAAGGACGCATGAAGATCATGCAGACCCTTCTTGCAGCGATAGCTGCTCCGAGAGAACATCTTTCCCAGTTTGCACCGAAAATCATCCAAATGGCGATCAGTCCGAACAAAATCAGAGATGTTATCGGACCGAGTGGGAAAGTGATCAATAAAATCATTGATGAGACAGGCGTAAAAATTGATATTGAACAAAATGGTTCAATTATGATCTTCTCCATTGATGAGGAAAATGGCAAAAAGGCAAAAGAGATTATCGAGAATCTCGTACGCGTAGCAAAAGTCGGAGACATTTTTGTCGGGAAGGTTAAACGGATCGAAAAGTTCGGCGCTTTCGTTTCCTTGTTTGGCCATACTGACGGATTAGTTCATATTTCAGAACTGGATAATAAACGTGTAGAAAAAGTGGAAGATATTGTGAATATCGGTGATGAGGTGCGTGTAAAAGTAATCGATGTTGACCATCAGGGACGCATCAAGCTTTCTCATAAAGCATTGCTGGAAAATGCAGAAAGTACAAAGGAACATGCACAAGATATTACGCATTCTTGAAGCATCATTGAAATCTTTGATTGGCAGGGGATCCCTGTCTTTTTTTTTACCAAAATTTTTGTTTGTAAGTCTTGTTGGTCTTAAAATCTATGGATCGAAAGTGAGATTCTTACGCCAAACATCAAAATCAATCCCCTTTTAATTCTTACAGACATGATTTCAAAAGCACGTCATATAATTTCCCATACGGTGGATATTGATCAAGTTAACCATGAATAAAGGGGTAAAAAGTCGAATCTATTTGTCTGGTAATTTTCATCGTGCTATAGTAGATAGTAATTTAAATAGATTAAAGGATTGTGAAGAGAAACAGGGGGATTCATTTGTGGTCATAAAGAAGAAATTGTCAAACGGCGTGCGAATTTTGTTGGAGACGATTCCGACTGTTCGCTCCGTTAGCATCGGCATTTGGGTCGGCACGGGTTCCAGATATGAAAACGAATCGAACAATGGCATCTCGCACTTTATCGAACATATGCTATTTAAAGGAACGGAAACACGCAGCGCACGGGACATTGCCGAAGCGTTTGATCAAATTGGCGGTCAAGTCAACGCATTTACATCTAAGGAAAGTACCTGCTATTATGCTAAGGTGATGGATAAAGATGCAAGTTATGCAATTCAGGTGCTGGCTGATATGTTTTTTCATTCCCGTTTTGACAAGGACGATATGGAAAAAGAAAAACAAGTCATTGGCGAAGAGATCAAAATGTACGAAGACACACCAGATGATCTCGTTCATGATTTGCTCAGTGCCACGAGTTTTGCACATCATCCGCTCGGCTATCCGATTCTTGGTACTAAGCAGACGCTTGCAGACTTTGGACCAGAGGATTTAAGAGCTCATATGCGTACCCACTATACACCTGATAATATTGTGATTTCAGTGGCGGGTAATGTTGATAAAGATTTTATCCAAGAAATAGAAGCTATCTTTTCAAATTACAAAATTCCAGACGCGGATGAACGCCAGCTTGCTCCATCCTTTAATCCTGGCAAAATCGCTCGAAAAAAAGAAACCGAACAAGCTCATATTTGTCTTGGATTCGCTGGATTCAGTAGCAGTGATCAGACCATGGCGCCTCTTATGGTAATGAACAATGCGCTTGGTGGTGGTATGAGTAGTCGACTTTTTCAAGAGGTTCGTGAAGAACGAGGTCTTGCTTATTCGATTTTTTCCTTTCACACAGCATTTAAAGATAGTGGATTGCTCACAGTATATGGCGGAACCGGAGCGAATCAAGTAGAAGACCTCGGCAAAACGATTCTTGAAACCATTCATCGAATGGTCGAGAAGGGCATTACTGAGAAAGAGCTGGAGAGTAGCAAAGCACAGATTAAGGGAAGCATGATTTTCGGCCTGGAGAGTACCAACAGTAGAATGGGCAGAAATGCGAAAAATGAACTAATTCTTGGTAAAGACCGTACTATTGATGAAACGATCGCACTCATAGATGCGGTGACTTTGGATGATGTACACCAGGTCTCAAAATCTGTATTTGAAAATCCCTATTCCTGCTCTGTTGTCAGTCCTTCAGGAAGCTTGCCGGTCGCTCTCTGAATTTGGGTAATTTCTTTAAATGAATAGTCTTCTCATTCAAGGCTCGGGATCAATGATTCCGAGCCTTTTTGCTGCACCCAATGTTTCACACTACCGGGTATTTGTCATACCATAGAGTGTTGAATGAAAATACGGCTATGTACGAAATGGAAAGAAGTAGCCATGCGGAGGTAAAGTCGATGCTGACAAACAGACATATCGTGATCATGGGAGGAGACGCCCGGCAGATTGAAGTGATTAACAAATTGATTGCGCTCGATGCTCATCTGTCGCTTGTCGGTTTCGATCAGCTGGATAGAAATTTTAACGGAGCTGCCAAAGTGAACATGGAAGAAATCAGTGCCAAAGAGGTAGACAGCCTGATTCTCCCTGTAAGCGGAACGGACCAGGAAGGGAATGTCGAGACCACCTTCTCAAATGAAACGGTGAAACTTACAAAAGAATGGCTTGCCAATACACCTGAACATTGCACTATTTATTCGGGTATTTCGACACCCTATCTCGATAAAATTTCTCGCGAAACTGAGCGCGAGGTCGTGAAACTATTCGCTCGGGATGATGTAGCCATATACAATTCTATTCCAACCGTAGAAGGTACGCTGATGATGGTTATCCAAAACACGGATATCACAATTCATCACGCAAATGTGATGGTACTCGGCCTTGGACGGACAGGAATGAGCATTACCCGAGCATTCCAAGCACTTGGTGCTCATGTCAAAGTAGGCTCACGTAATCCTGAACAAATTGCACGCGCAGTAGAAATGGGTGTGAAAGCTTTTTATCTCAAGGAATTGGAAACAGAAGTAGAAGACACTGAAATTTGTATAAATACGATACCGGCAATGGTGCTGACAAACAAAGTTCTGTCAAAAATGCCGGCAAGCAGCTTTATTATGGACATTGCTTCACTGCCTGGGGGAACAGATTTTCGCTATGCGAAAAAAAGAGGGATTAAAGCGATAATAACACCTGGTCTTCCTGGTATGGTCGCACCAAAAACTGCAGGAAGAATTATTGCAAACGTTCTCTCAGAGCTATTACTTGATAAATTCTCAGAGGAGGATGGGAAATGAGTCTTGAAGGCAAACACATTGGATTTGGCATTACTGGTTCCCATTGCACATACAGCCAAGTCGTCCCCCAAATTGAAAAATTGATTGCTGAAGGCTGTAAAGTGTCTGCTTTTGTCACCTATACTGTAAGAACAACGGATACACGCTTTGGCAAAGCCAGTGACTGGATTGGTAAAGTAGAGGAAATCACAGGCCAGAAAGTGGTCAATTCAATTGTTGATGCAGAACCGTATGGTCCTAAAAAGCCACTTGATTGCATGGTGATTGCGCCGCTTACCGGAAATTCGATGAGCAAATTTGCAAACGCGCAGACAGACAGCCCTGTACTTATGGCCGCGAAAGCAACATTACGTAACGGCAGTCCAGTTGTTCTAGGAGTATCGACAAATGACGGATTAGGATTGAACCTGCAAAATATTGCCAAACTGATTGTCACGAAGAATATCTACTTCATTCCTTTTGGCCAGGATGATCCGGTCAACAAGCCGAATTCGCTCGTTTCACACATGGATCAGCTTGTGGGCACAGTTGAAAATGCTATATTAGGAAAACAAAAACAGCCTATTCTTCTCGAGAAATCGATTACAAACGAATGATCTGTACTTCTCTCTTTGATCAATTATGATAAAATAAGACTGTATTTTACGGTGAAAAGGACATTTTCAATAATTGTCCTTTTCTTTAAGCCGCTATTGATTATATAATAATAGGAAAAAACAGTTAAGAAAAATAGAGGAGAGATGGTTTTGCTCAAAACAGAAGGCTTAAATGTTGCTGTCGTCGGTGTTACTGGCGCCGTCGGCACACGAATGCTTGAAATGCTCGAAAGTTCTCCCTTGCCGGTTAAATCGCTTTTTCCGCTGGCATCCGCTCGTTCTGCTGGGAAAAAAGTAGTGTTTGGCGGCAAGGAATGGACAATAGAGGAAGCGAAACCCGAATCATTTGAAAAGATAGATATCGCGTTATTCAGCGCAGGGGGATCGGTTTCCAAACAACTTGCGCCGGAAGCAGCAAAAAGAGGCGCGATCGTTGTCGATAATACCAGCGCTTTTCGTATGGATAAAGATGTGCCGCTTGTTGTTCCTGAAGTCAACGAAAAAGCACTTTTCCAGCATCACGGTATTATCGCCAATCCGAACTGTTCAACGATTCAGATGGTTGCCGCTTTGGAACCGATTCGCCAAGCATATGGGCTGAACCGGATAATCGTATCCACTTATCAGGCGGTTTCAGGAGCTGGTGCGAAAGCCATTGCTGAACTGGAGAACCAGTCACGGGATGTGTTGAATGGGAAAGAAGCCCAGCCAGCCATTATGCCTGTGAAAGGTGACAAAAGACATTTCCAGATGGCCTTCAATGCCATTCCCCAAATTGATCTGTTTCAACCGAATGATTATACATTTGAAGAAATGAAAATGATAAATGAGACCAAAAAGATTATGGGTGACCAGGAAATCAAGGTATCTGCAACATGTGTGCGTGTGCCGGTCAGCATTAGCCATGGAGAATCTGTCTACATTGAAATCAATAAATCTGATGTTCCAGCATCAGATTTAAAGAGCTTGCTTGCTGATGCTCCAGGTGTCATTCTAGAAGATGATCCCGAACATCAGGTCTATCCGATGCCGGCCAACGCAGCTGGAAAAAAAGAAGTATTTGTCGGCCGTATCAGACGTGATCCTGACGTTGCGAACGGGTTCCATATGTGGATTGTCTCTGACAATTTGCTAAAAGGCGCCGCATGGAATTCGGTTCAGATCGCGGAAAGCCTTCTCAAACTTGGCTTGGTGAAGGTCTGAGACAACGTTCATGCCTCTGATGCTTCCATCTTCCGTCAATCAGACAGCATGCTGCGGGACCGGAACGTAATCTAATTTCAATGTGGTCTCCCTTATGTGAAAGGGTGGAATAATTTGAAAATCATTGTGCAAAAGTTTGGCGGAACCTCTGTCCAGACAGAAAAAATGAGGGAACGCGCGGTTCATCATGTGGTGCAAGCAGTTGAAAAAGGGTATAAGGTCGTTGTTGTCGTCTCTGCCATGGGCCGTACTGGTGATCCTTATGCGACCGATACTTTGCTCGGACTCATTCTTGATAATAAGAGTTCTAGTCGAGAAAAAGACATTCTGATGTCCTGCGGTGAAACCATATCAATGATTGTTTTTTCGAATTTATTGAAACGCGCAGGTGTTCATTCAGAAGCGATGACCGGCGCCCAAGCTGGATTTCGAACAAACAGTGCCTTTAATGAGGCCAAGATTGTTGAGATGAAAGTGGCGCCGTTGCTGCGAAGGCTGGAAACATGCGATGCGGTTGTTGTCGCGGGTTTTCAAGGTCAGACCGTCGACGGAGAGATCACGACACTCGGCCGTGGCGGCAGCGATACTTCTGCAGCAGCACTTGGTGCGGCTGTGGATGCTGAATGGATTGACATATTTACAGACGTTAACGGTGTGATGACTGCTGATCCGCGAATTGTCAGTGATGCGCGCCGATTATCAGAACTGACGTACAATGAAGTATGCAATCTTGCTTACCAAGGTGCAAAAGTGATTCATCCGCGAGCCGTGGAGATTGCGATGACTGCGAAAATACCGATTCATATCCGCTCGACCATGTCCGATGAGTTGGGAACGATTGTCACAACCATGAATCGATCCGGCAGAGGACAGGATCTTGCAGAACGTCCGGTTACAGGAATTACCTATGTGCGAGGCGTTACGCAAATTCGTGTCCGTGCCGGTAAAAATGAATTTAATTTGCAAGCGAAAGTATTCAAGGCGATGGCTGAGCAAGGCATCAGTGTCGATTTAATTAATATTAGTCCAAATGGCGTCGTGTATACGGTCGGTGAACAAGTTACAGAACGTGCCGTAAACATTTTGAAAGCAAAGGGTTACGAACCTGAAGTGCAGACGGGATGTGCCAAGGTGTCTGCGGTTGGCGCAGGTATGGCGGGTGTTCCCGGTGTAGCTTCGCGAATTGTTAACGCCTTAACTGAACAGGGAATACAAATATTGCAATCCGCTGATTCTCACAACACCATTTGGGTTCTTGTTGAGCAGAAAAAAATGAAAGAGGCTGTCATTGCACTTCACAAAGCCTTTCACCTTGAGAAAGAAGAGGAAGAACCAAGTTTAGAACATCCTAAACAGGAGTGAGAAAAATGGATTTTGGGCGATTACTGACTGCGATGGTCACCCCTTTCGATGAAAATGGAAAAGTGAGCTTAGAACGAACGACTGATCTTGTCGAACACTTGATCAGAACCGGTTCGGATGGTGTTGTTGTAGCTGGAACAACTGGCGAGTCTCCGACACTTTCACTTGAGGAAAAGTTAGCTCTTTTTGAGCATGTTGTTCAGGTTGTTGACGGGCGAATCAAAGTTATCGTCGGAACAGGCGGAAATAATACGCAGGCATCGGTGACTTTCTCCAAAGAAGCGTCAAAACTAGGCGTAGATGCAATTATGGCTGTTGCTCCTTATTACAACAAGCCTAATCAGGCGGGATTATATGCACATTATAAGGCAATCGCCGAAAATGTTGATGTTCCGCTTATTGTGTATAATATTCCAAGCCGATCAAAAGTGAATATTGCCGCGGAGACGATTATCCGCTTGTCTCAAATTGATAATATTGTCGCTGTTAAGGAAGCAAGTGGTAATTTAGATCAAATGGCCGCCATTATTAGTGGAACGAATGATGATTTTCATCTTTACAGTGGAGATGACGGATTAACACTGCCAATTCTGGCAATCGGTGGGCATGGAGTTATTTCTGTTTCATCCCACATTATCGCGCCGGAAATGAAGCAGATGATGAATGATTTTAGCGATGGTCGCGTTGCAGAAGCGGCACTTCAGCATCGCAGAATGCTTCCTTTTATGCGCGAATTATTCGCCACACCGAGCCCTGCTCCGGTGAAAGCGCTACTCAATGATTTAGGAATTCCGGTTGGAAGCGTTCGCCTCCCAATGGTTGAACTTTCCGAAGAAGAACATGCATCATTGCTTGGCGCTTATCAAGCATGTAAGAAAAATTCGGATTTAAGAATTGGAAAATAAATGAAATAGAGATAAAGGTGAATCAGAACATGAATATGTTCTATTCACCTTTAATTTTTGCATAACTGGAGGAATCGGAGATGAGAGTATTATTGAGCGGCTTTGCGCCGTTTGGGGGAAGCAAACTTAATCCGTCATGGGAAGCTGTAAGACGTCTGGATGGTGTGCAGGCCACTGAAACCATTGAGCTTTTTGCTACAAAACTTCCGGTCTCATACAGGGAAGGATCTGATCGCCTTTTTGCCTCGGCGCGCGTTATTTGCCCAGACGTGATCATTGCAGTTGGACAAGCAGGAGGACGCGAATCAATCACTCCTGAACTCTTTGCTTTAAATAAAAGCGACTCAGAGAATCCGGATAACGAAGGCATGGTACTTAGCGATCAGCTAATATTTGAAGACGGACCTGAAAATTACGAATCAACATTACCGGTACATGAAATTATTGAGTCTATCCGTGAGATGGGCATTCCCGCGGACCTGTCAAAAAGTGCCGGCTCATTCGTTTGCAATCACGTTTTTTATAAATTGATGCATGAATTGGGAAGATCTGAAAGAACGATTATTGGTGGGTTTATTCATGTGCCGTATTTGCCTGAACAAACATTGGGAACTGAAGTTCCAAGCCTCTCCATTGACCAAATTACCGAAGCTTTGAAGAAAACTGCCATTGTATCTGCAGAAGTGTTTTCGCAAAAATTAAGATTAAGTAAGTCCGTCTGATTTTTTCAGGACGATCTGTTGAACAATAAGAATGAGAAAAAATTGTACTTTGCGATTTGGATTGGGTATAATAAAACCAATGATTAGTTCGGGTCAATAGCGATGACTGCTCAACTTAATAGGAGGAATGCCCATTGTCACATACTAAGAAAGACAGTGTGAAAATTTATGCAATGGGCGGCGTTGGCGAGATTGGAAATAATATGACAGTCATTGAAGTGAATCATGACATTTATATTATTGATGCGGGATTAATGCATCCTCACGAAGATATGCTCGGGGTAGATACTGTTATTCCCGATATATCTTATTTGGCTGAAAGACGCGATCAGATTAGAGGATTATTTCTGACGCACGGTCATCAGGCGAATATCGGAGGACTTCCCTATTTGCTAAAAGAGCTAAAAGTTCCTGTATATGGAACGAAGCTGACTCTTGCTCTGGTATGGGAAAGCCTAAGAAAAGTGGGGGAAAGTTACCCAAGGGATTTATTTATTACACTGAACCCGGATAAAGGCTTGAAAATCGGACAAAACATGGTCGAATGTTTTCGAACCTATCACAGTGTTCCCGATGCTATCGGTTATGCCATTCAGACATCACAAGGCTACATCGTTCATACTGGGGATTACAAATTTGATTTCACGCCTGTCGGAGGAATTCGTACCGATATCAGCAAAATATCGGAAATTGGTGATAAAGGGGTGCTTTGCTTGCTCTCTGACAGCAAGCATGCTGAAATTCCCGGAAAAGCGCCTTCTGATTCAGTAATTGGTGATCGCTTCAATCACATTCTCTATTCTGCAAACGGACGTGTGATCGTCGCTATTCACGCGACGAACATCCACCGTATTCAGCAATTTCTTGATGCCTGCGCACTCCATCAACGTAAAGTTGCCATAGACGGAAAGTATCTGGAACGTGTTATATCGATTGCGGCTAAAGAAGGATTCCTAGATGTTCCTAAAAACATTTTCATTAATTGGGAGAGATCTTTAAAGCATCCTGTTCAGGAACTTGCCATTCTGACAAGTGGCCCAGATGGAGATCCGCTAACACCGTTAACTGGTCTTGCCAATCACCTGCATAAAAAGCTTAGACTCAAGGAACAAGACTTGATTATTTATGCAGCATCATTGACACCAAGTAATGAAAAAACGGTTACCAACGCGATTGATCAGCTTATGAGTGAAGGCGCGCAGGTTGTATTCGGCAAGAAGGTCCACGTTTCCGGACATGGTTCTGTTGAAGACATCAAGTTGATGCTTCAGCTTGCTCGTCCACAATACGTGATCCCGATAGATGGCGAATTCAAGATGATGAAAGCTCATCAGGACATTGCTGAGTCGATGGGCATCCCTGCAAGTTGCACGTTCCTGTTAGACAAAGGTGATGTGGTGGAGTTCACCGATGGTGAAGCAAGATCGTCGGATTCTGTTCCTGCCGGCCAGCTACTCGTTGACGGATTAGGCGTAGGTGATGTAGGTAATATTGTCCTTAGAGACCGACGACTGCTCTCCCAAGATGGCACAGTTATTGTTGTCGTTACCTTGGGCAGAAGGACGAAGAAAATTCTTGCAGGACCGGAGATCATCACCCGCGGCTTTGTCTATGTGCGGGAATCAGAGGATCTTCTAGAACAAGCTAATCATATCGTTTCCGATGTGCTGTCTAAATCATTAACGCAGCACGTATCTGAGTGGTCATCGCTAAAAAGTGGAATTCGAGATTCATTAAGTCGTTACTTTTTTGATAAAACCAAACGCCGTCCAATGATATTGCCAATTATCATGGAATTTTGAACAAACCGGGTCTCTGTGACCTGGTTTTTTCGTATTGATAAGGCTTGCCAAAAACACTGCTCGTGTAATGCTTTGCCAAAAACAGACATTTAGAGTAAATTAAATACAGGAATACACTGGAAAAGTATTAAAATGATGAGGGGCAAGAAAACGATGGTAAAGAAGAAGAGAAAGCGCACACGCGCGAGCATAGGCTGGAAAGAGACGCTGATTTATGAGGTTGGCGGTCTTTGCATGTTTGCGCTCACTTGCATTGGTATCAGCAGCCTGGGCGTTGCCGGAGAAGTGATCAAAGAGGCTGCGCGACTTTTCACTGGTGACTGGTGGGTTTTACTTCTCCTTTACTTTCTTGTACTCTCCGTTTACTATATTTTGTTCCGTAAACAGCCTGTTTTTTTCACAAGAAGGCTGTCCGGAGTTTATTTACTTACCTTTACATTACTCCTTGTTAGTCATGTTCGTTTGTTTGAAGCACTCTCACAGGCTAATGTTTGGCAAAATCGATCGGTTATTTTTAATACCTTTTTACTTTATCGTGAAGAACTGTCGGGTCAGATTTCGAGTCAAGGGCTTGGCGGCGGATTGATTGGTTCAATAGGTTTCGCCTTTTTTTATTATCTCTTTTCAACTACAGGTACCTATTTTATGACAGGGTTCCTCTTTCTGGTTTCTGTGATCTTGATTACCGGACACTCGCTTCGCGATATTGTAAAAAAGTTGTTCGGCGGTTTGTTCCGCTCCATGAAGAAGAGTGCTGTGAATTTAAAAACCTCGATCACGGGTATTTTTTCTAAAGAAAGAAAGAAAAAACAGGCACCTGCTCCCCGAAATGAGCCCAATGACATACATCAAGATACAGAAGATCCAATCGAAACGATTTCACCTGAGCCAGAAATCCATGACTTTAATGAGACATCGATGGATTCTCCGGAGATAATGCCTTCAGATAGTAAACAGCTTTCTACAGAGGATTATGAGAATGATGAAGCTCCTGATTTCTCGCAGTTGCCTGTAGAAAATGAGGATTATCAACTACCGCCACTATCACTGCTTCACATGCCGGGAAAGAATGCGCAGAATAATGAACGGAGGCACATTGCTGAGAATGTGCGGACACTTGAGCGCACTTTTGAAAGTTTCGGGGTACGTGCAACAGTTAAGGAAGTGCATCTTGGCCCGGCTGTCACCAGATATGAAGTATACCCGGAATCCGGTGTTAAAGTCAGCCGAATCCTGAGCCTAAGTGACGATTTGGCACTGGCTTTGGCGGCGAAAGATATCCGCATTGAAGCGCCAATTCCCGGAAAATCTGCCGTCGGAATTGAAGTTCCGAACCAGGAAGTGGCAATGGTCTGCCTGAGAGAGGTACTGGAATCGAAGAATGCAAAAAGAGCGCTCTCTAAACTGACTATTGGTCTCGGACGTGATATCTCCGGTGAGCCAATACTCGCAGATCTAAATAAAATGCCGCACTTACTCGTTGCGGGCGCGACAGGAAGCGGGAAAAGTGTCTGCATCAACGGCATTATTATTACATTGCTGATGCGTACTAAGCCGAGCGAAGTTAAACTTTTTATGATTGACCCGAAAATGGTTGAACTCAACGTTTATAATGGTATTCCACATCTTCTGACGCCGGTCGTGACTGATCCGGCGAAGGCGGCACTTGGATTGAAAAATGTGCTTGGCGAAATGGAACGGCGTTATGAGCTCTTCTCTGAGAGCGGCACACGTAATCTGGAAAGCTATAATGAGGCGGTTCGCAAGTTCAATCAAGAACATGAAGAAAAACAGCCGCTGATGCCTTATATTGTCGTGATCATCGACGAACTTGCAGATTTGATGATGGTTGCGTCAAAGGATGTTGAAGAAACCGTGACCAGACTTGCGCAAATGGCGCGTGCGGCCGGCATTCATTTGATTATCGCGACTCAGCGTCCATCTGTTGACATAATCACAGGTGTTATTAAAGCAAATATTCCTTCACGAATCGCCTTTAGTGTTTCATCAATGATGGATTCACGTACGATCTTGGATTCCGGCGGAGCTGAGAAGCTGCTCGGTAAAGGAGATATGTTGTTCCTGCCTATCGGCGCTTCAAAGCCGGTCCGTATTCAAGGCGCTTTCTTGTCAGACGACGAGGTAGAGGCCGTTGTCACTCACGTTATTAGCCAGCAAAAGGCAAATTACAGAAAAGATATGATTCCGTCTGAACAACCAGAGCAGCCGCAGGAAAAGGTAGAGGACGATCTTTTCGATGATGCCGTACAACTTGTTGTTAGTATGCAAACTGCGAGTGTTTCCATGCTTCAGCGCCGTTTTCGAATTGGATATACCCGTGCAGCACGCTTAATTGATGCAATGGAAGAACGGCATATTGTTGGTCCATACGAAGGCAGCAAGCCGCGATCAGTTCTTGTTCCGAAACAAAGTGATGAAGTCAGCGGGCGGTAGAGCAACGTGAAGGGTTAAATTGATTGCAGACAATGGAGTTGTTGGATAATGGTAAATAAAATATTGATAACGGGGGCAAGCGGCGGAATCGGCGGTGCGACAGCGAAAGCATTAGCTAAGTCAGGCGCTTCCCTTTATTTGCATTACAATTCCGGAAAAGAGGCAGTAGATCATCTTGCCCGTGGATTGCGAGAAAAATATTCTGATCAATTTTTTATTTGTGTTCAGGCTGATCTTTCCCGTGAAGATGGCCCTGAACTATTATTGCAGCAGATTGATCAGCAGGTGAACGGCGTGGTTTATGCGAGTGGGATCAGCAAAGTGAGTCTTTTTCAGGATACTGAATCGAAGACGATTAAGAAAATGATTCAATTGCAGTTGACCAGCCCATTTCGACTGCTGCAGCAGCTGATTCAGCCGATGATTCGCGCAAAATCAGGGAAAATTTTGCTTGTTTCCTCAATTTGGGGCCTGGAAGGTGCATCGACAGAGGTGCTTTATTCAATGGTCAAGGGTGGCCAAAATGCATTTGTTAAAGCGCTGGCCAAAGAAGCAGCGCCGAGTGGGATTACGGTAAACGCGGTTGCGCCGGGTGCCGTGGATACGTCAATGATGCACTTGTTCAGTCCTGAAGATATCGAATATGTAAAACAAGAAATACCGATGGGAAGACTGGCGGCGCCAGAAGAAGTG
Source organism: Sporolactobacillus laevolacticus DSM 442 (assembly GCF_000497245.1). Taxonomy (GTDB): domain Bacteria; phylum Bacillota; class Bacilli; order Bacillales; family Sporolactobacillaceae; genus Sporolactobacillus; species Sporolactobacillus laevolacticus. Next base: position 32,718 of record NZ_AWTC01000002.1, on the reverse strand, counting down.
GCCTCGCTGATTAACTACTTAATGAGTAGTGAGGCTGGCTATATCAGTGGTCAGGTGATTTCGATCAACGGCGCTTGGTATTGCTAATTTTTCTCTTTTTTGATAAAGATGCGTGATCCTTGGAACAATAGTAAGGATCACGATAAAAAGGAGGATGGGTCATGACAGTCTTAGATAATTGGAATCGTTGGAAAGACTTTCTCGGTGATCGCGTAGAACAAGCAGAAAGTCTCGGCATGAGTGAAGAAACAGTAACAGCTTTTGCCAAAAAAATAGGCGACTATTTAAGTGAGAATGTAGATCCGAAAAATGATCAAGACCGGGTGCTTAAAGATTTGTGGAATGTAGCTGATGAACAAGAGCGTCTCGTGCTTGCACGGCTCATGATGAAAATGGTGACATCGGATACTAAAAAAACACATCAATCTGTGTAAAGGCTAATAAACGGTTATGTTCCACTGAAAAAAAGAGACGTTTCACACGTCTCTTTTTTTATCGACCTTATCGTTAAAAAAGTTAAGATATGATAATATTAATAGAGGATGTTCGAAAAGTCCGGTAAGAAGGATCTTCTGCTAATAAAAAGGATCTTCAACTAAGTACGCTCACGTCCTGTGAGCAACGTTGAAGTCACCACATCCTGTGGAAGTACGTCCTGTGTTACAACACGAAAAGCTACTGCATCCTGAGAAGTACGTTCTTTGCACAACGCAGAAGTCACTGCATCATGCGGAAGTTCTGTGTCAACTTGCTTTTTCGCTCTGCACTTTTTGTCCTCCTTTTCGAACATACTCTAACAATGTACGGTAGTGTTTCACGATGTTTTTTCTTCGGATTTTCTGAATATATTTCCGGGCAGCAGACTATAAAAATAAAGGCGGCTGATTTTGCTAAGTGCGCAACGCTTCATTGCGGAAAAAAGGAGATCTTTATATACTTCCGGGTGGAAGTTACTTAAGAAAAGGTGGACTCGAAGGGGGCAACTTCATGTCCGACGGAAAAGAATGGTATCTTGAGTACGAAATACATAAGAACAGGCCCGGATTACTTGGTGAAGTATCCTCACTCCTTGGTGCGCTTGGAATAAATATTTTAACAATAAACGGTGTGGATCATGAGCGCCGCGGATTGCTTGTCTCGTCACAGGACGATCAGCAAATGGATCAAGTATTAGCTACAATAAAAAAGATGGAAACCATTCATTTGACGAAGTTTCGCCAACCTACTCTTGGTGACAGACTAGCAGTACGCCATGGCCGATACATAGAGAGAGACACGGGTGATCGTAATACGTTTCTTTTCTCCCGTGATGAGATTGGCTTGCTTGTCGATTTTATGGCCGAATTGTTTAAAATGCCGGATCATCCGTTGCTCGGAATTCGGGGACTTCCCAGAGTCGGGAAATCGGAGTCCATTATAGCGGCCAGCGTTTCAGCAAACAAGCGCTGGCAATTTGTCTCATCAACACTTCTGAAACAAACAGTCAGGACAAGACTGTCTGAGGATGAACGCTCCCGAGATCATATTTTTGTTATTGATGGCGCTGTTTCCCAAAGAATTGGATCAGAAAGCCACTGGGAACTGATCCGGGAACTGATGAGGCTTCCTGTCACCAAGGTGATCGAGCATCCGGATACCTTTGTGAGAGGAACAGAATTTTCTATGGACATATTTGATTATATCATTGAACTCCGCAGTCACCGCGAAGAAGAGATTCTGAATGGGGCATCTCCGGCGGCCTCAGATTTTTCATGGCCTGATTTTAATTCATAATGGCAGGTGTTAGTATTGAGTGAACTTGGTCAAGTTCTGAAGGAAGCCCGTGAGCAGAAAAATATGTCTCTGGACGACCTCCAGAAGGAAACAAAAATTCAAAAACGCTATCTCAAAGCGATCGAGGATGGCGATTACAGCCAGCTCCCCGGTGAGTTTTACACAAGAGCTTTTATTAAGAGTTATGCAGAGACTGTTGACTTAGATTTTAAAAGCTTATCTGAAGAGTACACCGGTGATATGCCTAAAGTCGGAAGGGAGCATATTGAAACACACACGCTGCCGCCTGACGGAAGCGAGGGTGACCGTTCGCCAAAACCTCTGAGACGCAATGCCGTCCGAGCGAAGAACTGGTCTTCTTTCGTTAACAAAGCAATCGTAATCGTTTTTGTGTTGATTGCTTTGATGATTGTGTATATACTCGTGACACATATTGCCGGAAACCGGTCTAATCCTTCAGGTGATCAGAGTAATGGTAACTCTGTTCAATTTAAAGGAAACAGTGCATCATCTGATCGTTCTTCCACAGATTCTTCTGCTTCCTCAAGTAGCTCTTCTGACTCCTCTTCACAGAATCAGACGTTGAAACAGGAAAAGCAGGTAGGGTCGGCAACCACGTACACACTATCAGGCGTACAAAAATTTGATGTGACGGTATCTGCCAAAACGGTCAAAGGTGCTTGGTTTAGCGCTACCGATGCCAAGACAAATAAGCAACTTGCTCAAGGCATCGTGTCGACAAGTGGCAAGAAATCATATCGTTTTGATGCTTCAAATGTTCAGTCGCTTTACTTGAGGTTTGGCAATGCACCGGGTACTGATTTGAAGATTAACGGTGAAAAGGTCAAATTACCGAACAAAAATACCGTACAAACATTGATTATTAACTTCAGTAAGTAAGCTTTTGGTTTATTAGAGCCAGCCCTTTGTGGCGGCTCGCTTTTTTTTGATAAGTTATGTAGCAGGTTGTTGCAGCAGAAATTAATTTCAAACACCTTTTTGTGTCTGAATTGTGACGGTCAACACGTAATCATTTAGTATTTTATTCTTTCTCAGGAGGAATTGTAGATGAATATCGCTAATAAATTAACTGTGTCACGTATGATCATGATCCCCCTCTTCTTGATCTTTCTTCTTGCCCCGATCCAGCTCGGTACGCTTGGAACTGGAAGTTATCAACTCCCGATTACTCAATTGATTGCGGCCATTATTTTTATTCTTGCTTCATTCACCGATTGGCTTGACGGACAACTTGCTAGAAAATATCATCTCGTCACGAATTTTGGCAAACTTCTTGACCCACTTGCCGATAAACTGTTGGTAATGAGCGCGTTTGTCTCCTTTGTCGGACTAGGCAGCATGGCATCATGGATGGTGATTCTGATTCTCGCACGCGAATTCGCTGTAACTGGCCTGCGTCTTGTTGCGGTTGAAGAAGGCGAAGTAATTGCAGCCAGTAAAATAGCCAAGTGGAAAACCTTCTCACAAATGGTTGCGGTTATCCTCTTTTTGTTCAATAATGTTCCTTTCGGTACCAATGGCTTTCCGCTTAGCCAGATCATACTCTGGATAGCTGTTATTTTAACTGTGCTCTCTGGAGCGGATTACTTCTACAAAAACCGCGAGATTTTACTTCGCTCCAAATGAAATAGCCAGACTTGCACTCCGCCTTTTTGTGCCCGATAATAAATGAGAGAATACTAGGAATGAAAACGGATGATAGGAGTTCTTGCTCATGAATGCGGAAATTATTGCGGTTGGTTCAGAGCTTTTGCTCGGCCAGATTGCCAATACAAATGCTCAGTTCATCTCAGAGCATCTGGCTTCCCTGGGCATTGATGTCTTTTTTCACACGGTCTGCGGTGATAATGAAGGTCGATTAATCGATGTCATCAAAAAAGCGGAAACGAGGGCTGATCTCCTGATTTTTACGGGAGGTCTTGGACCGACGAAGGATGATCTGACAAAAGAAACGGTTGCCAATGTATTGGGGAGAACGCTTGTCACAGATCAAGACGCGATGGATAGTATTTTGGAATATTTTAAAGTGACCGGCAGAAAAATGACGGAGAACAACAAGAAACAGGCTCTAGTAGTTGAAGGCTGTCAAGTGTTGCCTAATCATCATGGCATGGCACCTGGTATGATTGTGGATGCAAATCATCATTTGTATTTACTGATGCCTGGTGTACCGTCTGAAATGAAGCCGATGTTTCTTGACTTCGCGACCCGTTTCCTTGCCCGTCGCAACGAGGAGCATATTCAATCACGTGTGCTCCGCTTTTTTGGTATTGGGGAATCCCAACTTGAGACGGAGATCATTGATCTTATCGATGCACAATCGAATCCAACCATCGCTCCACTTGCTAAAGAAAGCGAAGTTACGCTTCGGCTTACAGCAAAGCATGATCAGGTCGAACAAGTTGAGGAAATGCTTGATCAAATTGAGGCGAAGATTGATGCGAGGGTCGGACAGTATCTGTACGGTTATAATGAAGATTCACTTCCAGAGATCGTTTTTGAACTTTTACGCAAAAAGAAGAAAACGATTGCCTTTGCAGAAAGTTTGACGGGAGGCATGGCAGCGGATTGGATGGCAGAATATCCCGGCGCGTCATCGGTTCTTAACGGAGGAATTGTCTCTTATTCAAATCAGGTAAAGGAGCATGTGCTTCTCGTGCCGGAAGAGGTGCTTCACACGGATGGGGCAGTCAGTGCAAACTGCGCAAAGTATATGGCGGCTTCAGTCCGAAAGCTTTGCAACTCTGATATCGGTCTTGCGTTCACCGGGGTTGCAGGACCAGATAAGAGCGAAGGAAAAACCGTCGGAACGGTTTACATCGGCTTTGCAGATGAAAACGGATCGGAAAGCTATCGCTTCCAGTTTAACGGATCGCGGCGCAAGATCAGAATCCAGTCGACGAAAACGGGATATGACATAGTTAGAAGACATTTGAACAATCTTCCGCTTCTTAGTCATTAAAAAAAGCGAATAAACATTCGCAGAACACTTGTGCCCGTAAGAAAAAAAAGGTATGATTAAACAAGAACGTTGAAGGAGATGAACCATGATAATGGCTGAAAAGAATGAAAGAAAAGCAGCACTCGACAATGCACTTCGTCAGATCGAAAAACAGTTTGGTAAAGGTTCGATCATGAGATTAGGAGAACGGCCGGAACAGCGCGTATCAACAGTATCAAGCGGTTCATTGGCTTTAGATATAGCAATGGGTGTCGGCGGTTATCCGCGCGGACGCATTATTGAAATTTACGGACCTGAATCTTCAGGTAAAACAACGGTAGCACTTCATGCAATTGCTGAAGCGCAGCAAGGCGGTGGACAGGCGGCTTTCATTGATGCGGAACACGCGCTTGATCCTGTCTATGCGGAAAATTTAGGTGTCAATATTGACGAATTGCTTCTCTCACAGCCGGACACCGGTGAGCAGGCGCTTGAAATTGCCGAGGCACTTGTTCGAAGCGGCGCAGTTGATATCATTGTTATCGACTCAGTAGCCGCATTAGTACCGAAAGCAGAAATTGAAGGTGAAATGGGTGATGCACACGTCGGTTTGCAGGCCCGGTTGATGTCGCAGGCGCTGAGAAAGCTGTCCGGAGCGATCAGCAAGTCCAAGACAACCGCGATTTTCATTAACCAGATTCGTGAAAAAGTAGGCGTTATGTTCGGCAACCCCGAAACGACACCAGGCGGACGTGCGCTCAAATTCTATGCATCTGTGCGTTTGGAAGTACGCCGTGCCGAGACGCTGAAAATCGGCAATGACATTGTCGGAAACAGAGCTAGAATTAAAGTGGTTAAGAACAAGGTTGCTCCGCCTTTCAAACAGGCCGAAGTAGACATCATGTATGGACAAGGTATTTCTCAGGAAGGTGAGATCCTTGATATCGGTGCGGAACTGGACATCGTTGAGAAGAGCGGATCATGGTACTCCTACAATAAAGAACGTTTGGGACAGGGCCGTGAAAATGCGAAATTGTATCTTAAAGAAAATGAAGAGGTAAAAGACGCAATCAAGCAGCAGATTCGTGCTCACTATAATTTGGATGATCTTCCTGTCGTGGTGACTGCTGACGCAGATGCGCAGCCCCTCCCTGACAGTGAATAAATAAACATGAATTAGATCAGTTGAATCCAAGCAAAGAACTTGTACCATATTGTACGGTGCAAGTTCTTTGCTTTTTGATAGGCTCAGTTAAATGATTGAGTTGATTTTGAACGCAAATGAAAAAACGAAATTCGCGAGACTCCTGTGGGACTGTATCCATAGATTGCAAGCCAAGGGAACCCCCACTGTGAGGGAACAGAGCGAGGATGCTCCCGGATCACCAGCGGCCACATCTGTTGGTGCGAGCAGGTTACGCATGAATTAACAATATTTAATAACAGAGCCTTTTGATAAATAAAAATTGTATCACAATAATCAGATAATAATTCGTTTAACCGGTCCGCTTACAAGCCAATGAGGTTGACAACCCAAATAGGCAATTATACAATGAACTTGTAACTACAAAGTTATTGATGAAATGATTATGAAAACTTTTCGCATGAAAAATGCTTAAAAGGACGACAAAGAAAGCGAATCAGGCCCAATATGTTCCTTTTCAAGCAGCTCGTTTCTACGAGTAATAGAATATGGACATGAATCTGAAATACCTTTCTTACTTATCGTCTCTCTGTTAAGCATCATTCAAAAGTAAAAGCATCTGTTTTACTTATTGACGATAAGGAAAAGCAAGGAGGTGAAATGATGACAGTTTATGTTATGATCATCTCCATTGCGCTGATCTCTGTAGTTTGTCTGTTTGTTGGCTATTACATCCGAAAAAAAATTGCTGAGGCGAAAATTACTTCTGCCGAGGTCGCGGCACGCCAAATTGTCGAAGATGCTCATCGAGACGCAGAAGCTTTGAAAAAGGAAGCGCTCTTGGAAGCGAAGGACGAAATTCATACGCTCAGATCTCAGACTGAGAATGAAGCGCGTGAACGGCGAAATGAACTTCAGAGGCAGGAAAACCGCCTTTTGCAGAAAGAGGATCTGCTCGATCGAAAAAGCGAATCTCTCGATAATAAAGAAAGTTCATTGGAAAAAAGGGAGGAAACTCTTAGCAAGAAACGTCGACAAATTGAAGAGATGGAAAGCAAAGTGGAGGAATCGCTGCGTAAACAGCAGTCAGAACTCGAACGTATTTCCGGTCTGACGAGTGATGAGGCAAAGGAACTCATACTCGATCAAGTCAAGCAGGAAACGGCGCATGAGGCTGCCCAAATCGCAAAGGACATCGAAACAAGAGCGAAGGAAGATGCGGAGAAGAAAGCGAAGAGCATCCTTTCACTTGCGATTCAGCGTTGTGCGGCTGATCATGTGACGGAAACAACGGTTTCAGTTGTCAATCTGCCAAATGACGAAATGAAAGGCCGAATCATTGGTCGTGAAGGTCGAAACATCCGGACGCTGGAGACTTTGACGGGTATTGACTTGATCATTGATGATACGCCGGAGGCAGTCATTCTATCAGGATTTGATCCTATTCGACGTGAAGTTGCGAGAATCGCTCTTGAGAAACTTGTTCAGGACGGGCGTATCCATCCAGCACGCATTGAAGAGATGGTTGAGAAATCTCGGCATGAAGTGGATGAGAAGATCCGTGATTACGGCGAACAGACGACCTTTGAGGTCGGCATTCACAGTCTTCATCCGGATCTTGTCAAGATCTTGGGCCGACTTCACTTCAGGACCAGCTATGGTCAGAATGTTCTCAAGCATTCAATGGAAGTTGCCTTCCTTGCGGGCATGATGGCTGCTGAGCTTGGCGAAGACGAGGTATTGGCGAGAAGAGCCGGATTACTTCACGATATCGGTAAAGCGATCGATCATGAGGTTGAAGGCAGCCACGTTGAAATCGGTGTAGAATTGGCTACGAAGTACAAGGAGCACCCGGTTGTAATTAACAGTATTGCTTCTCACCATGGTGATACAGAAGCGACTTCCGTCATCTCAGTCCTTGTTGCAGCAGCAGATGCACTTTCTGCTGCCAGACCAGGAGCGCGGCGTGAAACGCTCGAAACATACATCCATCGGTTGGAGAAACTTGAAGAGATCTCTGAGTCTTTCGAGGGTGTTGAAAAATCCTACGCAATTCAAGCGGGTCGTGAAATCCGGATTATTGTACAGCCGGACATCGTCGACGACGCAAAATCTTTTCAGTTGGCACATGAAATCACCAAGAAAATTGAAAATGAACTGGATTATCCGGGGAATATCAAAGTAACGGTGATTCGTGAAACACGAGCTGTTGAATATGCGAAATAAAAAAGGGCGGCATGCAGCCGCCTTTTTTATACATTATAAAGGTAACTAAGCACTTGGAAAAGAGCGTGAATAATGAATATTCTATTTGTCGGCGATGTCTATGGCCGTACCGGAAGACAGATGATTGAAGAGTATTTGCCTAAGCTGAAAAGCAAGTTTCATCCGACAGTAACCATTGTCAATGCTGAGAACGCGGCGCATGGAAAAGGGCTTACCAAAAAAATCTACAGGCAGATGCTGGATGCAGGTGCTGATATGCTAACTATGGGCAACCATACATGGGATAATCGAGAGATCTTTGAATTTATTGACGATGCAAAACAGATTGTCCGTCCAGCTAACTTTCCTGAAGGAACGCCTGGCACCGGCATTCGCTATGTCACGCTACATCATAATCTGCAGGTTGCGGTTATCAATATTCAGGGACGGGTCTTCCTGCCGCCATTGGATGATCCTTTTAGGATCGTGAAACAGCTCGTAGAAGAAGCAAGAAAGAAGACACCAATTATTTTTGTGGATGTGCATGCCGAGACAACAAGTGAAAAGCTAGCGCTTGGATGGTATCTGGATGGCAGCGTTTCGGCGGTCATCGGAACGCACACACATATTCAGACTGCGGATGAGCGGATTTTCCCTCAAGGAACAGCCTACCTCACTGATGTAGGTATGACTGGCCCCTATAACGGCATTATTGGTGTTCAGAGAGCCTCAGTTACCAAACGTTTTCTAACGTCAATGCCTGTCCGGTTTGATAGTGAGGAAGGTCCAGGCCAGTTAAGTGCAGTTCACATTCAAATCAATGATAAGTCCGGAAAAGCAACAAGCATTAACCGTATTTTAATTAATGATGATCATCTTTTTTTCGATTAACTTGGATACAGAAACAGTCGCTCGTCTTATGAAAAGACGGGCGACTGTTTTTTACATGAATCTAAATTCGGATGAAAAAAATCGAGATCTCATGACAAATGTCTTTCTGCTTGTCACCCTTACAATCATCAACAATAAAATACCTTGCTGTTAAGCCATTTATTATCGCGGCTCAACGATAAGTTTGATGGCAGTCCGTTCTTCTCCATCGATCAAAATATCTGTAAATGCAGGAATGCAAATTAAATCCAGGCCGCTTGGCGCGACAAAGCCTCTGGCGATGGCAACTGCTTTAACCGCTTGGTTGAGCGCTCCTGCGCCGATCGCCTGTATTTCCGCTGTTTTTTGTTCCCTCATCGCATGTGCAAGGGCACCGGCAACAGAGTTAGGTACAGATCTTGCTGAAACTTTTAACACATCCATTTCCGATTGTCATCTCCTTATGAGGATTGCCCATAAATTACTATATTCTTGAAGAGGATGACTATGCCTATTTTAGGGACAGGAGGGAGGTTTGATGCAATTGTTTCAATAAAAACTTCAATTGAAGCATATTTGTCACAAATGAAGAAAAAAAGCACTATGAATTATCAGATAAAATGATATCATAATAATATAGTGATGAAACAATTGTAATATTAGGAGGGTTCTCTGTGATTGAACAAAAAGTTTGGAAGATCAATGGTTTTATAGGAATTTTAGCGGTCTTAGTTCTGGCCGGAATTGGTGTTGCTGCAATTGTCATGGAGATTCCGGTACTCGTCGTTGTTGCCTGGGCTGCTGCATTCATTCTGACGACAGGTTTCACGATTGTGCCGCCAAATAAAACAAAGGTTATCACCTTTTTTGGCAAATACATTGGCAGTGTGCGTGACAATGGAATCTTCTTAACGGTTCCGCTTGCAGTCAAGAAGACGGTGTCTTTGCGTGTGCGCAATTTTAACAGCCAGAAACTTAAGGTCAATGATGTTGAAGGGAATCCTATCGAGATTGCGGCAGTTGTTGTCTTTAAAGTGGTTGATTCAGCTAAAGCACTGTTTGATGTCGATGATTACAGCCAGTTTGTGGAAATTCAAAGTGAAACAGCAGTACGACATATTGCTTCTCAATATCCTTATGACAATTTTGATGAAGAAGGTTTATCGCTGCGCAGCAATTCTGTTGAAATTTCAAGTATGCTTAAAGCAGAACTTCAGGAACGTCTCGTTTTGGCAGGTGTGGATGTCATTGAAACGCGTTTAACGCATCTTGCGTACTCAACAGAAGTGGCACAGGCCATGCTGCAGCGTCAACAAGCATCGGCAATTATTTCTGCGCGACAGAAAATAGTTGATGGCGCTGTAGGGATGGCTCAAATGGCCATTCAACGTCTCGAGGAGGAACATGTGGTTGAACTCGATGAAGAACGCAAGGTAAGCATGATTAACAATCTGATGGTGGCTATTGTCTCAGAGAAAGGCTCACAGCCGGTGATCAATACGGGAAGCATCTATTAAGCGGGTATTGCGATGGCAAAGAAAAAAAGTTTTTTATTAAGAATCGATCCGGAACTGTATGATCAGCTGCAGAGATGGGCGGATGATGAGTTTCGCAGTGTCAACGGTCAGATTGAGTTTCTTCTTCGTGAATCTTTGCGAAAATCCGGAAGAACAACCGAACGAAAAGGCGATGATCTGGAATAGTAGAGTTGGCAGTGGAATAATACTGTTTAAGCGATTACATGGATATGGTATAATAGTAGAGGAAAGACATCACCATTTTAAGGAGGCGATGCCGATGCGTGTGGAACAACTAATGATTAAAAATGTAATAACAGTCCGCGAGAGTGACACGGTTAAAACGTTGATCAAAGCACTGATTGATCACAAAATCGGCGGTGTACCGGTCCTGAATAATCAAGATCAGTTGACTGGGTATATCAGTGACGGTGATTTGCTAAGAGCGATTTCGCCAAAACAACAAACCATATATGATTTATACTCCCTCATTTCGGCAATCCGTGTCGAAATGTCAAAGGAGAAAATGAATGACTTGCTTGATATGCAAGTGAAAGATTTGATGAAGAAAAGAAATTTACAGACAGTTCATCCGGATAAAGATCTTGATGCTGTATTGAAAATGCTATCTCACTATCACATCAAACGCATTCCGGTGATTGACGAGAACAAACATGTAGTCGGTTTAATCACAAGAAGCCACATTATCCGCCATATCGGCGAACAATTGCTTAACGAGTAATTAAATCAAAAATAAAGAGCATAAAAGTGAAGCAAATGAGCGGGATAATAGCCTCATCTTGCTTCACTTTTTTTCAGTGGTAGTTCTCTCATTTGTCAGATTTGCTTTGTTGCGGAGCAAAGCATTCATTAATCAGACAACCCTTCGAATGAGCACATATTTTTACTAGATCAAATGGAACAAAGACCAACAAGTAAAAAATCAGACCGAGATCGGAGAATTCGAATCACTTGCACTATGATTATTTGAACATAATAAAACAAGAGCTTGGTCTGTTATATTCATTGCTATCAGACTTCATTTATTCATGAGTTAACACTTGTTTCATCTGGAAAACCATAGTGTTCCGGTTCAACTTCGCTCGCGACCGGAAGGTGACGTAGAACGGGCATGCATGCAACATAGAGTGCATAAAAGAGAAAGCCGAAGCTGGAAGCGATGAACACAACTTTCGGGCCAAAAACGTTACTTAATGCTCCACCAGTGAGTGAACCGAGCGGCATGATGCAGGTGGCCAAGCTTGCAACAAGTGACATCGCACGAGCGAGCATCGTTTTTGGAACAACATTTTGGATTAGTGTAAAGTTGAGGACATTATTGCAGCCTGGGGCAACCATGCTCGCTGCAAACAAAATATCAGTTAGATAAGTCAAAGAAGAAAATGCTGCGCCGAACCACAAACAGAAACCAATAAAGTAACCGATGATCAGCATTTTGCCGACGGGCTTATTTGCAAATCTGCCGGCGGCCATAGCGCCTGTTAAACTTCCGACAGCCATGCCGGCCATTAACAATCCATACATTCCTGATCCGCCAAGATAGTTGGCGTAAGCGGGAAGCGTGGCGATCACTGCACCAAGCGCGAAGTTGGTTACTAGTGAAGAAACCATCATTTTTCCAATAACCGAATGAACCACAATATGGAAGCCCTCTTGTAAATCCTCAAAGTATTGATTAACTTGAGTTTTCATTGAAACGCGTGTACCCGGTATGCTGCTTTTTGGCAATGTGAGCAAGGAGAAAAGCAGAACTGCGATAAAAAAAGTGACAATGTCAATGCTGTAAAGAGCGACTGCACCGATTGCTACAACAAGAACGCCGCCAATCGCTTGAAAAGCCGCTTCTGTTCCTTGATAGGCAAGTGACATTAATCCATTGGCCTGAACGCGTTGCTCTTTGTCCATAATTCGTGGAATTAAGGCACTTTCTGCCGGAAAAGAAAACTGATTTAAGAAGGAAACCACAGGCATGATCAGGAGTACAACAGTAACGGTAAGCTTTCCTGTAATTGAAGCAATTGGAATCACAACGAGGAGAATGGCTTGAGCGGCTTGAGTTGCAATCAGCAACCGTTTGATCGAATATCTATCCAGCACCGGGCCTATAATGAATTGTAGAGCTCGGGGGAGCATCGTCAGAAAACCAGCTAATCCTGAATACAGGGACGAACCGCTCAGATCATATACGAGCCACATCGCAGCAATAAAATAGACACTGTCGCCAATGTTTGTGATCAGCCGGGCTGAAAAAAGCAGGCCAAAATTTTTGTTTTGCATCAATAATTTCATCTTACATAATAGCCTCCATATTAAGGATAAATGGTAGAAACAGCTTCTTAATGGAGATGATCATAGCACGATTGATCCTGTAATTTTCAGAATGTTGATTATGTTATACATATAAATTTCGTTAAGAAGTCATTTACAAATAGAAGAGAAAAACGAACTGCAACTGAGATCGATATGCCAACTATAAAACTCTAATCAATTCACGGGTACTATATTGGTATATAGTAAAGGTGATAAAACACCGCTACTAATCAACGACACTGAGATTCCATTCGGAACTAGTTCAGTCTGATGAAAGCTACAGCGCAAAAGTGAGGTTTGTGTAAATGGATATGATTGATCCAATAACATTGAAACTTCTGAAAAGGTTTAGAGCAATACAGAAAAATGCAATCATGAGACATAAAGATGAAATGGATGAAAAATACGAGCAAACAGAAACCTGTGTAACATTAAATCAAATCAAAGAGTGGTTTAAGTATTATCCTTGGAACAACGTTAGGCTTACTTTGTGGCAGTTAGAGAAAAGTGAAATGATCGTACAGATAAGATCCCCTAGAGTGGAGTACACCGTTATGGATCCTGACAGTAAAGTGTTCACCATTTCTGGAAAAGGGTGGTCCGTTCTGAAAACCTATTATTTCAAAATATGGCTGTCAATTGTTATTCCAATACTATCACTTGGCATATCCTTAGCAGCTTTAATCATTGCTATTTTTGTGAACTAACCCTCGGAATAAGCAATTTTGCAGAACTTGATACTAGATAATAGCTATGAGCTTCCTTTATAACGATAACTGTGAAGGGGCTTGTTCCTTTATTGACAGCTGATTAAATCGGTGCGCTCATCATTATTCCTGGAAAGTGAACGTGATAGGGGAAGCCCAATTCTTTCATATCCTGATCGAGTTTGCTATAATTTAGGGATGAGATTTGAAGGGAATGTTGCATTGTGGCTGATACAAAATTCAGCAAAGTTGATTTTTCGAAGTATTTTCAGCCGCCATCTCTGAAAGATGCGCGCAGGCGCCGCAGAGAAGCGGTTCAAATTATAAATGATTTCAGTATCCCGGAAGACATGAATACCATTGGCAAGGGAAAGAACTATCTCATTGAAACATACGGTTGTCAGATGAATGAACACGATACGGAAGTGATGGCCGGCATTCTGGAAGAGATAGGCTATACAGAGACAAAAGAAGCGACAGATGCTGATGTCATTCTGCTGAATACGTGTGCAATCCGTGAAAACGCTGAAAATAAAGTGTTTGGGCATATCGGCCACCTGAAAACCTTGAAGCTGGAAAGGCCAGGCTTGATTCTTGGTGTATGCGGCTGCATGGCTCAAGAAGAAGTGGTCATAAACAAAATTCTTGCGAAACACCCTCAAGTCGATTTGATTTTCGGAACACACAACATTCATCGACTTCCCCAATTGCTGAAGGAAGCTCTGTTTGGCAAGGAAATGGTCGTTGAAGTGTGGTCGAAAGAAGGCGATATTGTTGAGAATCTGCCTCAAGCACGCCGTGGTCATTTCCAGGCTTGGGTTAATATCATGTATGGCTGCGATAAATTTTGTACTTACTGCATTGTGCCTTATACGAGAGGCAAAGAACGAAGCCGTCATCCTGAAGAAATTATTCAGGAAGTACGCGAGCTTGCACGTAAAGGTTACAAAGAAATTACGCTGCTTGGACAAAACGTCAATGCTTACGGAAAAGATCTACCTGATATGGAGAATTACGGCCTTGGCAATCTAATGGATGAGATGCGGAAGATCGGCATCCCGCGTGTTCGCTTTACAACAAGTCATCCAAAAGACTTTGATGATCATTTAATCGAAGTACTTGGAAAAGGCGGCAATCTTTGCGAGCACATTCATCTTCCTGTTCAATCAGGCAGTTCAGACGTCTTGAAGATTATGGGGCGAGGTTATACGCGTGAACGGTATCTGGATCTCTTCCATAAAATCAAGGATACGGTGCCAAATGCCTCATTTACAACGGACATCATCGTCGGATTCCCTAATGAAACCGATGAACAATTCGAAGAGACGATGTCGCTTGTTCGTGAGTGCCAGTTTGACGGTGCGTTCACATTTATCTATTCACCGCGTGCGGGTACACCAGCAGCTCGCATGAAAGATAATATTCCAATGGAAGTGAAAAAGGAACGTTTGCAGCGGCTCAACACATTGATTGATGAATTATCAGCGAAAAGCAACGCTAAATATCAGGATCAAGTGGTTGAAGTGCTTGTTGAAGGCGAGAGCCGCAAAAATTCGGAAGTGCTGTCTGGTCATACACGTACAAATAAAGTAGTTAACTTCCGTGGTCCGAAGTCTCTGATTGGCCAACTGGTCAAAGTGAAAGTTACTGATGCAAAAACGTGGTCATTGGACGGTGAATGGCAAAAGGAAGCGGAGGCTGCCAATCTATGACCCGCCGATACTCAAAGGAAGAAATTTTGGCAAAGGCGCAGAAAATTGCGGAACACATGTCAGAGTCAGAACAAGTAAGTTTTTACAAACAGGCGGAAGCGAAGATCAGCGCCAATCGCAAGGTGCAGGTGTTGGTGGATCAGATAAAGAAGTATCAGAAGGAATCTGTGAATCTGCAACATTTTGGAAAAACGGAGGCCTATCATCGTAACGAAGCGCTCATAGATCATCTTCAGGCTGAACTTGATGCTATTCCAGTTGTTCAGGAATTTAAACAGTCATTGGAAGACGTCAACGATTTTTTGCAGCTGATTACGAAGCTGGTGTCGAGCCGAGTTGCTGATGCGAAAGAAAGTCCAGAAGACGAATAATAAATGGGAATAGCCAAATATAGACTTGAAAGCAAACTCCTCGAATGAGGAGTTTTTTTGCTGCCCGCGCCTTCTTTTTGTTTCACACGTGGCATTTGCCCTGCATAACATGAAGATGAAGAAGGCAAAGGAGGTTTGGACTTTTGGCAGAGAATGCATATAGGGAAATTATCACAAAGGCCGTTTGCGGAAAGGGAAAGAAATTTAGCCAATCCGCTCATACTGTTACACCAACGCATAAACCTTCGAACATCCTAGGATGCTGGGTCATCAACCATAAATATAAAACTACCTACCATAAGGATGCGGTTATCGTCGAAGGAACTTACGACATTAATACCTGGTATTCCTTCAATAACAACACAAAAACAGAAGTTGTATGTGAGACGGTCAATTATCGGGACCGCGTGCCGCTGACACTTCGCGACAAACAAGTCGTTTCGGATCATGTGGATGTCGCATGTCGACCACTTCAGGAACCAAATTGTCTGGAAGCGAAAATTTCTCCAAATGGCAATAGGGTTGTTGCTCAGGTTGAACGTGAATTTCTCGTTGAAGTGATTGGTGAAACGAAAGTAAAGGTTCGGGTAGATGACGATGGGTTGGTCGAGGCAGAGGATGAAGAGGAAAATGATGAGGAACTAGATAAGGAATTAGACAGTTTGGATTCAGAATTCCTGACTGATGATGACAAAGAAGATGAATGAGGAAGAAGAGAGGGTCTCTTCTTCTTTTTTGTTTTAAAGAGGACAATGAGTGCAAAAAAGTCTTGATCCCATAAGGCGGATCAAGACTTTATATGCGTTTTATTTAACTACTCGCTGCCGATTAAGATTCTTTCCCCAGGTTAATAAAAGGAAAAAAGCGGTGATTAAGAGCAGTGCGGAAAGGAAGAACACAGAGCGCACACCCAAGTAATCGGCTAGAAAACCGAAGAGTAAACTTCCGACACCAAACAGAATTGATAACAGTGCATCTTGAGCAGCGTAGACTTTTGCAAGCTGGTCGGGGGGCGCACATTTCTGTTCGATGGTGAGAAAAACAATGGTTTTGAACTGAACAGCAATACCGTACACAACTGTTAGAATGAGCGCAAGTATTGGCAACGTATTCATTCCAAAGATGAGTGTCATAATCCCTGTCAAGAGGGTTCCGGTCGTGGCAACCGATGCGGAGTGTTTGTTGAGCGTTTCACTCCAACGCACACCGAAAAAGCTCGCCAGCATTAATCCAGCAAAAAAACTAAAGTTAATGTAGCCCCACCAAGATGAATCCACATGCAGCGCCTGATCGACAAACACATAAATAATAGCGGCGATCCATACAACATCCGCAAGGGAGCAAAGCGAGTCAATAGCAAAAATCACCCGTAATGCAGGTGTATGCCAAACCGTCAGCCATCCTTCCTTCATCCGTGCCCACTTTGAGCGTTCGTCATCATCTTTTTCTGGAGGGCAACTGTTCACAATTCGAATCAGGACCATACAGAATGAGGACAGGCAGAAAAGAACGAGTGTAACACCGATCAGAAAAGATGCGCCAAAACGGGTGGCTAATAATCCACCGAGTGCCCACCCGCTCATTGCCATGGTTTGATCGAGCATAGATAGGCAACTGTTCGCAGCCATCAATTTGTGTTCCGATACAAGCAATGGAACCATTGCGCTTCTTGCCGGCGTTGCCCATCCATCCAAAAAGCTGATCAATACAACGAATGCGAAGATAATGATCACATTTTGTGCGCTTGCGGGGAGTAGTGATAAAAAGCTGAACAAGAACAGCAAAAATGTCTTACAGAACTGGGAACTGACGAGTGCGCCTTTCAGCCCGAGGCGATCAAGAATGATCGGAGCAATGAGCGCACTAATAAAGCGTGAAGCAGTGCTTAAAAAGGGCACAATGGCCATATTACCAGCAGATCCAGTCAGTCGATAGATTAAAGCCATTAGCCCGACAATGTAGAGCACATCGCCAAAATTGGCGAGTGACTGTCCGATCCAAAGGAATTGGAACCCCTTTTTCTTCATGACACATACTCTCCTATTAAATTATTTAGTTAGTTGAGAGTAGCATCAGATCACATATTTGGGTGTTCTTCCCTTCATTGTTTATTTTTAAATCATATCACACTTCGTCTTGTTGAGTGTCGTTCCTCTGATTTACGCGAGTTGTTACTTGTTGTTCTGCTTCTTTTATGGCTTTGTGAAAAGCGGCATTTTCCGAATCGGTGAGCTCTTGCCCACCATAGCGCACTTTTTCATAAGATCCGATCAGCACGTCCAGCTGGCTGATGTTCAATCTTTCCAGCCACTCGGTGAGTGACTCCGAAGCATAACGGCCCAATCTATGTTTTGCAGCTCGTTTCTGAAGCTGGAAGATTGCTTTTCGTACAGGATGTTTTGGCGCAAATAAACGCTGAGATCGTCGTTCAGGGTGGAATCCGGGGTGCGAGGAACTAACTTCACTAACCATTGTTTCCGATTTAGTTCGCACCCGATTATGGCTCGTCCTAATTTTTCGCAGCTGCCAAAATGCGATCGCAAATAAGATTGCTGTAATAAGAATACCGAAGAGCAATCCAAAATTAAACATGGGATGAACGTCCATAGGTGGCCCAACAGCATGTTTTTTCACCGCATTGGACCCTTGTAGGGCATTATGTATTCGTCGACCTGTCTTAGGAGAAGAAAGATGATTCAGCCAACCAAAAATCACTGAGGCGACACCATATGTTATTGGCCGGAGAACGAAATTAAATAGCATATCATAGATCATGACGATTAGTGGCTTCACGATATCGGCGAGAAAACTCATGATCGCAACCGCCGCGATGAGAAAGATCGAGATCATTGCAAGCCAGCGGCTGTTCAAATGATTGCCTAAACTGATCCAAAGAACTGCTGCAGCCAGTTCTGCGAGTAAAAGAAGAAACAACCCTGAAGGATGGCTGATCGGCGCAAATAGTGCGTAGAACACAACGACAGAAGCAAAAACAAGTACCAAGCGCCAAAGATGTTCCGGATTATTGCCTTCATCGCGCCTGAGTGAGAAGAAGGTCAGCAGAGCGACCAACAATGTAGCTGCAAATAGGCTTAGATGAAGAAAGAGCAAAGCAAGGAATCCAATGATGGCAGACACAATTAAAAAGCCGGCAAGACTGGAACTCTGGCTTTTTCTTAGTATAAACAACATAAAGCCGTGTGTTATTGCAAGCAGAACAAAAGGTACAAATAGCGCCCACTGATTAGCTAGAAGAGGGAGAAGGACTAGAAAACAAAACAGCCACTCACAGACAAAATAGAGAGAAAAAGATAGAGCGTTTTTGAAACTAGACAATCGCAACACCCCCCTTATGTTCAATCCTTTCCAAACGATACGATTTACCGGCAGGAATAAGTTTGAAAATTAGGTGACCATCCTTTAACCATTTTGATAAAAACATATGAGCCTGATCCAACTGATCAAGATCAGCGATAATTAGCACACGTGGTCCATTTAACTTTTTATCGATGATGGACATTGCCTGCTGAATCGGGGTTTTAATCTGCCACTTTTGCATGAATGCGAGCATTTCCCAAGCACTTCGTAAATGTTGTCCGCCATGATCAGGGTCAATCCCCAGAATTGATCGCCCGATCGTTTTTGTGTTGCAGTAAAGAGAGAAATCAATTTGATGCTTCTGAGCGTATTGAGTCAGCCATGCAGCCGCTGAAATGCGCCGTTCAAAGTCATCGGATCTTTTGTTACTCAGATGACTTGACGCATTCAGAAATAAGAACGTCCAATTTTGTCTGGAGACATGCTCATATGTTTTCGTCTGAAGTCTGCCGACACGCGCGCTTGCTTTCCAGTGGATATGGCGAAAGGGGTCAGAGGATACATAATCTCTTGTTCCCGCTGGCGAAGAAAAATCTTGAAAAAGTGAGCGAAAAACCTGCTCACTGCCTATGTTTTGCGGTGCTTCACGGGTAAAATTATAAGCAGTTTCAGGATTTGGATATACAATTAGACGGCTTTTTAGCAGTTCATTAAAATGAATGGAGCAACTGAATACATGGAAAGGATCGGCACAAGTCAGTTCAAAAGAACGTACGCGCGCAATGCCGCGTTCAAGCGCCTTAACCGGACAATGAACAAGGATCTTCTTTCGGGCAGGGAGTGTTAAGGCAAATTGATAAGATTGTTCGTTGCCCTTATCACCATCATTTCGAAAAGTAATGAGCGGATCAGTGACAATTCTTCCGCTCAGGTTGAAAAAAGGGAGCCTAGACGGGTTAACAAAGGCAATAACTAAATCTCCTGAGTCGCCAATAGATAAACGCAGACTGTGATCAGTATTCTCAATCGTCAACGAGCGAATCATATGTAAAACATACCATTTTGAGAGGTAGGCAATAGTAATGAATACCAATCCCGTAAGCGATAATAATACAGTATTTTTGATGAAGCCAGTCAGAAAGACAATAAAGCCAAACAAATAAAAGAGTGACTGATTACGTGTCTGCCACTCTGCAGAGTATCCTTTCATTTGCTTTGAGCTCCCGTTTCAACTGGAACTTCAGTATGTTCGAGCACATCATTAATTACTTGGTGTTTCGTTGCATGAAGCTCGCCTTCCATCGACAACACAAGCCGATGAGAAAGGATAAACGGAGCCATCACTTTGACATCGTCCGGAACAGCATAATCCCGTCCGCTGATTAACGCTTTAGCTTGAACTCCGCGCATAAATGCCAAAGTCCCACGCGGGCTAACTCCATTTGCCACCCAATCATGTTCACGCGTCGCACGGACTATGTTTAAGAGATAGTTTTCAACAGACTCATCAATTTTTACTTGTCTCACTTGTTCTTGAAGATTTGCGATGCTCTCTTTTTCGATCACAGATTCAATCTGCTCAAGTGGATTGCCTAGACGGTGGAGATGAAGCATTTCCTTCTCTTCATCAAAGGATGGATAGCCGGAGGAAATCTGCATGAAGAAGCGGTCCATTTGCGCTTCTGGTAGTGAGAATGTGCCTTGTGATTCAATCGGATTTTGTGTGGCGATGACTAGAAATGGCGGTTCAATTGCAAACGTTTCACCTTCGATCGTCACCTGGCGTTCCTCCATAACTTCCAGCAAACTGGACTGGGCGCGCGGTGTTGCCCGATTTATTTCATCAGCCAGCAGAATGTTTGTCATCACCGGGCCCATTTTCAGCTCGAATGTTTGCGTTTTCGGATTGAAAAAACGAATACCGGTAACATCTGATGGGAGCAAATCAGGGGTAAACTGAATACGGCGAAACGTTCCTTTGATTGATTTCGCAACAATTTTTGCCATCATCGTTTTCCCGGTTCCCGGAACATCTTCCATGAGCAGATGTCCTTCACAAATCATCGCGATAAAAATAAGTTCGACTATTTCGTCTTTTCCGGCTAAGACTTTTCGAACATTGTTTTTTAAACGTTCCATGCTTGTATTCATGTACGGGCACGCCTTCTTTAGTGAATTTTTTTATAATTATAGCACTTAAATTCTTGTAGAAGAATTTATTTTAAATGTGGGAGGATATTGCGAGGCAATCATCCGCTCAGGCATAGCTGGCCCTGTGCTATAATAATAGGATAACAAGATTGATAGTACGCAGCAAGGTGGAGTGGACGGACAATGAGCTATACACCAATGATTCAGCAATACTTAGCGATTAAAGCGCAGTATCAGGATGCGTTTTTGTTTTTCAGACTCGGCGATTTTTATGAACTGTTCTTTGATGATGCGAAAAAAGCCTCAAAAGAACTGGAAATCGCGTTAACATCCAGAAACGGCGGCAAGGATGAATACATACCGATGTGCGGTGTTCCTTATCACGCCGCAAAGCAATATATTAAAGTTTTGGTCGATAAAGGCTATAAGATCGCTATATGTGAACAAATGGAGGACCCGAAGCAGGCGAAGGGCATGGTTCGTCGGGAAGTTATTCAGATGATCACTCCTGGGACGATTATGGAGGATGAGTCGCTACAACCTAAAAAAAACAATTATCTTGCAGCACTGAGTGCTTTCGATGATGGTTCATTTGGGTTCGCGATGAGTGACCTAACAACCGGTGAAACACGGGTGGCGCTTATTTCTTCATGGGAAGGCGTCATTCAGGAGATGGATGCCAATGATGTACGTGAAATGGTACTGGCGCCTAATTTTGATACTGAAAAAAAAGAAGAAATGGTTGCGCGCTTGAACACAACTTTTTCCGAATGTGATAAAGATATCGTGCCCGAGCAGTTGAAAGGGATTACGGCAGCTATTGATCAGGACAAGCTGCTGCACCCACTCGGACGTTTGCTCAACTATTTGGTCAGCACGCAAAAGCGCTCGCTCGACCATCTTCAGCCAGCAGAAGTTTACCATATTAATGAATATATGATGATTGATCTCCATTCTCGGCGTAACCTTGAACTGACACATACGAACCGGGAAAAGAAAACCTATGGCTCACTTCTTTGGCTTCTAGATGATGTTAAGACGGCAATGGGAGGCCGGCGACTAAAACAATGGATTGAGAAGCCGCTCCTGAACCAATCACAGATCGAAAAAAGAATGGATGCAGTTGCTGCACTCAAAGAACATCTCTTAGAACGGGAGACTCTGCGCTCATTGCTTGGTAATGTGTACGATCTGGAGCGACTGGTCGGTCGTGTCTCATTTGGCAATGTTAATCCACGAGAGGTCGTTCAGCTCAAGCGTTCCTTAGAACAAATTCCGGAGATCAAGCGCACACTTGCAGAACTGGATGAGCCATCTCTTGTAAAATATGAGCAGGAAATGGATCCGTGTGCCGAAGTGCGCGACTTGATCCGTCAAGCGATTGTTGATGATCCGCCATTTACCACATCCGATGGCGGGATGATTAAAACAGGCTATAACGACACACTGGATCAATACCGAGACGCGACGAAAAATGGCAAACGCTGGATCGCTGAGCTTGAAACACGCGAACGCGAAGAAACAGGCATTAAATCTTTGAAAATCGGCTACAATCGCGTGTTCGGTTATTATATTGAGGTTTCGCGCCCAAATCTAAAACTGATTCCAGAAGGACGTTACGAGCGGAGGCAGACGCTCTCTAATGCGGAACGGTTCATCACACCGGAATTAAAGGAAAAAGAGCGCGTGATTCTGGAAGCTGAAGAAAAGCGTGTCGGTCTTGAATTTCAGCTTTTTGGGGATGTTCGACTGAAGATTAAAGAACAATCGGCGCGTCTTCAAAAATTGGCGCGTCTCGTCAGTGGACTTGACGTGCTCCAAAGCTTTTCCTCAGTCAGCGACCGTAACGGTTATGTACGACCGCAATTTTCTAAGAATCGCACACTTTCTATAAAAAACAGCCGTCATCCCGTCATTGAGCGGGTAATGAGAAGCGGATCATTTGTCGCCAATGATATTGAAATGGACAAAACCTGTGATTTACTAATGATTACTGGGCCGAATATGGGCGGGAAAAGCACATTTATGCGCCAGGCTGCACTTTCAGCGATCATGGCGCAAATCGGTTGTTTTGTTCCGGCCGACCAAGCAACCCTGCCTGTCTTCGACCAGATATTCACCAGAATTGGTGCGGCAGATGATCTTGTTTCCGGGCAAAGTACCTTCATGGTAGAAATGGATGAGGCGAATTACGCGCTCAGCCACGCGACACAGAACAGTCTGATCTTGCTCGATGAAATTGGCCGCGGTACATCGACTTACGATGGCATTGCAATCGCTCAAGCGATAGTCGAATATATTCATGATCACATTGCAGCGAAGACCTTTTTTTCAACGCATTACCATGAATTGACGTTTTTGGAAAAGAAACTGGATCGTTTAAAGAATATTCATGTCGGTGCCATGGAGGAGAACGGCAATGTTGTCTTCCTGCACAAGGTACTCGACGGACAGGCGGATAAGAGCTACGGCATTCACGTAGCAAAGCTTGCCGGACTTCCGGAAGATCTGATCAGCCGTGCTGACGAGATTTTGCATGACCTGGAACAATCTTCTCAGGACAGCGTAAATCAGCCTGTAGCACAGCCATCCACGACTCAAAAAGTGACTGCAGAAGTTGAAGCGGCAGTATCTATTGAGGAAGAACCGGAGCAATTGGCTTTATTTGCAGAACCGAACGCTCAGGATGAATCACTGTCACTTAGCAAACGTGAGAAAAAAGTATTGCATGAATTGGATAAAATTGAGCTTCTGACAATGACGCCGATGGACGCGATGAATAAACTCTATCAGCTGCAGAAATCACTTAAAAAATAATGATTGAAAGGAGGAGACTCAATTGGGTGTGATTAAAAAACTCAGTGAGACGCTCGCAAATAAAATAGCCGCCGGAGAGGTCGTAGAACGTCCGGCATCCGTCGTCAAGGAACTCGTGGAAAATGCAATAGATGCCGA
The DNA here is from genome assembly GCF_000497245.1 of Sporolactobacillus laevolacticus DSM 442. Classification (GTDB taxonomy): domain Bacteria; phylum Bacillota; class Bacilli; order Bacillales; family Sporolactobacillaceae; genus Sporolactobacillus; species Sporolactobacillus laevolacticus. The sequence continues at coordinate 8,702 of NZ_AWTC01000002.1, read as the reverse complement.
TGCAACATCTGTCATTATTGAAGTTGAAGAAGGCGGTTTGAAGACGATTAAAATCACCGATAATGGTCGCGGCTTTGCGCCGGAGGATTGTCAGATTGCATTTGAACGTCATGCGACGAGCAAAATTCGTGAGGACTCCGATCTCTTTCATATTGCAACCCTTGGCTTTCGCGGCGAGGCGCTGCCGAGTATCGCGGCTGTCTCTTACCTTGAACTGACGACTTCAGATGGCGAGCATCCCGGTACTCATCTTGTGTTGCAAGGTGGCCATGTTATTCAATCCGGTCTTGCGCAAAGCAGGAAAGGAACGGAAATCAAGGTTGATCGGCTTTTTTATAACACGCCGGCTCGCTTGAAGTACCTGAAAAGCATCCACACGGAACTCGGGAAAATTACCGATGTGGTCAATCGGATGGCGCTCGCTTATCCAAACGTGCGCTTCACCTTGATTCATGAGCAAAAAACATTATTTCAGACCAACGGCAGCGGAGACCTGAATCATTCCTTAGCAGCGATCTATGGTATTCGTACGGCGAAAGCGTCGATCCTATTTAATGGTGAATCTCTTGACTTTAAAGTAGAAGGACTTGCTGTACATCCGCAGATTTCACGTGCGGGACGTCAGTATGTTTATATATTTATCAACAACCGGTTTATTAAAAACTATCCGATCTTCAACAGCATCATGGACGGCTATCATACACTGATGATGATCGGGCGTTATCCCATCTGCGTTCTCCATATTCAGATGGATCCGTCACTTGTGGACGTTAATGTCCATCCTGCAAAACTCGAAGCGCGAATCAGCAAGGAAAATGAACTTTGCGCTCTGATCAGTGAAACAATTCGCACCGCCTTTCATCACGAGCGCCTGATTCCATCCGTTGCAGGAAAACCGCATATGACGGATAGGCCGAAGACAGAGCAGCAAACACTCGACTTTTCACCGTCTGCCATTACAGGTCCTGAATTTCCTGTTACAGAGGAGCTACCAAGTGAGGCCATCCAAAAGCCTACATATTCTGAGAAAGTTCATGAACCAACGACAAGCAGCTTTGAATCTGCATCTGCGTTTAATGCAATTGCTGCAGCTTTTGAGGAAGGCACGGTTTCGCCGCATCAAGAGGAAGAGCTGGATGAACATAAAACTAAACCTCAAATGAGAATGCCCAAGCTCTACCCAATTGGGCAGATGCACGGAACATATATTTTCGCCCAAAACGAGGATGGGCTGTACATCATCGACCAGCACGCCGCACAGGAACGAATCAAGTATGAATATTTTCGAGAAAAAGTAGGTGAAACCGCACGTGAAGTGCAGGAACTGCTTGTACCGATGACCTTTGAATTCACCGCTTCAGAATATGAGACGGTGAATGAATATCAGGACTATCTTCGTGACATCGGTCTAAACTTTGAATCATTCGGCTCGCGCAGTTTGATCATCCGATCTTACCCAACATGGATCCCAAAAGGCAAGGAAGAAGAGATGATCAACGACATTGTTCATCAATTGATTGAAACTGGAAAAGTGTCGATCAAAAAGCTTAGAGAGAAACTAGCCATGATGATGTCGTGCAAAAAGTCGATCAAAGCCAACCATTACTTACGTCCTGACGAAATCCAAGCCTTGCTGGATTCACTCAGTAAAGCACAAGATCCGTTCACCTGTCCGCATGGCCGTCCGGTACTTGTACATTTCACACCGTACGAAATGGAAAAGATGTTTAAACGCGTGCAGTGACTGGGTTTTCGAAGCTCCTGCGAGCCGTTTGCCCGTAATTTGCTCATGTGATTTTATTTACCCAAATAAGTTTCTAAATTTGATACCATTTCTTTCTCAAGGTTCTGGGTGAAATGGACATACCCGGCTATACCGGGATATATATAAAAGACCCCATGTTATGGGGTGGGGAATGATGTCGCCTATTTATTACCCGATTGGTAAAATAATAAATAGCACTTAGACAGATGTAACATTATAGCTTGGCGGGAATCTAAGCCATCCCTTTTTTAAAGCAAGTTTTTTTGCTTTCATTCCAATAACCATTTTATCCGTCTGGAATTTAAAAAACATGATGGCAACATCTTCACGAATACTTTGACTTGCTGCTAGAGCGCATTGGCCTATTGCAGCCACCAAATTTATTTGAAGAACATTGATACTGTTCAATTACTCCATCAAGATACGATCCATATGTCCAAATCGCCATCGCTTCTCCAACATGAATCGACCTCTTTTCTCCGTCATTTAGTGAACGCACAGCATCTATGGCGACATTTGCGATATCAATAATATTTGGCATAATTTTACCTCTTTTTTAGTTTATGATCCCAATAATCTAAAAATATATGCATGGTACAAATTAGCATAACGATTCACTGCCCGGGTGACCGGGTGTACATAATAAAACCCCGTTGTTGACCGGGGAATACATATTAGTTTATTTTTCAAAGATTAGATTTTTCTCATTTTGTTCATTTCATCTAAATCTCGTCTAAAATGTGACGATAATGTGTATGAAGTTAATTTAAAGGAGATGTAATTATGCCAATCAGTGGTGTTTCGTCAGGAACTCCTGATTATGCCATTCAGCAAACGCAAACTCAACAGTTGCAAGCTGCACAGCAGAATCAGCAAGTACAACCGGCTTCAGCCGATAAAGATCATGATAATGATCAGGGCAGTGAAGCCGCAGAAGGTCTAGGTAGATTTATTGATGTAAAAGGCTAATCTTGCGCTTCAAATATAGCCAATAAAAAGGAGCCTAATTACTTAACTGGTACCTATGTCAAGGACACAATAAAAAAAGAGATTAAGCAGCTAGAAGATGATTCCTATATTGAATAGGGGTCATCTTTTTTAAATTCCACATATCCTATATTCCATGCCCATAATTTGCCCATGTATTTTTAAGGGAGTTGTGAGGAATACACGATTATAAGGAACAAAATCTTTGACGGAGTTGTATGAATGAAGTATATTAATTGATGCATCAATTGACGTATCAATTAGTTTTGGAGGTGTCTATGTGTAACTATTGTTCGGAAACTGATGAGTTGTTTTACCGCCTGCACCTAGTCAGCAAAGAAATGAATCAAGCGTTTGAATCAATGGCACATACGAGCTTGACTAAGTTGGAAATTTTATGCAGTGTTCATTCACAAAGAGAAATGGGTCAGCTGGAATTAATCAGACGCTTAAAGCTGGATGCGGCAGCTGTTACCCGTCATCTGAAACATATGGAAGAAGAAGGGGCGATTCATCGCAGGAAAGATGATAAAGACAAGCGATTGATCTGGCTCACATTGACAGAAAAAGGAGAAATTGAAAGAGAACGCTTGGTTAAAATAAAAGCTATTCTTCAGGAAAAACTGTTGTCTGATTTTACAAATGAACAAATCATTTCCGTATCACAATTCATAGAGAAAGTGTCACAGAATATCAATAGTAGAACAGGGGTTTAAATAATGAAAACACAACAATCTATCGATTTTTTTTCAGTTCTTAATAACCGTCATTCGGTGAGACACTATGATCCATCTTATAAAATTCCGCACGAAGAAATGCTGCAGATGCTCACGGAAGCAACAAAGGCTCCTTCCTCAATCAATTTGCAGCCTTGGCGTTTTGTGGTGATTGATGAACATAAAGAGCGTTTAAAAGACCTGGTTCGTTTTAATCATTCTCAATTGGAAACGGCATCTGCAATGATACTGATTTTAGGCGACATGAATCATTTTGATTACGCTGATGAAATCTTTACAGCGGCGGTTGACCAAAATGTAATGCCGCAAGATGTAAAGGATTATTATATGAAATCCCTTCCTGAGACTTTCAAACAGATGACGGAACAGAAAATCAGAGAGAATACATTAATTGATGGAGGCTTAGTCGCTATGCAGTTGATGTTGGTGGCAAAAGCACATGGTTATGATACAAACCCAATTGGCGGTTTTGAACGCAAAGAAGTACTGCAGACCCTAGGTGTGGACACCGAACGGTACGTTCCAATCATGCTCGTCTCTATTGGGAAGGCTGCAAATCCAGCACATGATAGTGTTCGTTTGCCTATTGAACGCGTCGTTTCATGGAACAAAGCCGATCAAGTTGTAGGACAGTCTCCAGCAAATACTAAATAAAGAAAACACTTTGGTGGAATCTATTAAGTTTATTGACCAATGGTGCGAAATCGCCAATAAATGATGAGTATTTTTATACCTTGAATTATCAACCTAAATGCAACACATGCAATAAAAATCCTTTGATCTTCGAAAAATCAGTGGGATGATGCAGATGAAGCAAGAGAAATATTAACAAACAGCCGTAGATTATGCCTGCGGCTGTTTGCCTTTTCAATAAATTATTAACAAATTCGATTTATACAAAAACGTTTAGGATTAAGACCATTCCGAATGCGACGACCGACAAAATGGATTCCAAAACGGTCCATGTCTTAAACGTTTCTTTTAATGAAAGGCCCAAGTATTCCTTGACCATCCAGAACCCTGCATCATTAACATGCGAGGCAAAGAGAGAACCTGCGCCGGTGGCGATAACCAATAGCTCGAGATTCACGCCGGTCATATGCGATACGATCGGTGCGACAATACCAGCTGCTGTCGTCAGGGCAACAGTAGCCGATCCGGTTGCAACACGGATCAGGACTGCGATAACAAATGCGAGAATTAAAGGGGACAGTGAGAGATGGATCGCCATCCGGCTGATCACATCAGCCACACCGCTGTCGATCAGAATTTGTTTAAATGCGCCACCTGCACCGATGATGATAATGATTGAGCCGACAGGAAGAATACTGTCTTCAGTAAACTTCCTAATCTGATCTTTGGTATTTCCTAAACGGAAACCAAGCAGGATATAAGCGACAAAAACCGAAATCAGAAGAGCGACAAGCGGGCTTCCGATGAATGTGAAAACATGCTGAACCGCTGCATTTTTTGTCAGAAAGGATGCAAAAGAGCCAAATAATAACAGAATAACCGGTAATAGAATAACAAATGAAGATAAACCAGGACCCGGGATTGTGGCCGGGTCTTTTTCTTCAACTTCAATGAGTTTCGGTTCATTCACTGGAATAACTCTTTTGTGAATCCACTGAGCAAACAAAGGTCCGGCGATGATTCCTGATGGAATGGCGACAATCAGACCGTAGAAAAGCACTGTTCCCAAATTTGCCCCGTAAATACTGATTGCAGCAATCGCTCCGGGGTGTGGCGGAATAACACCATGAACAATTGATAATCCAGCAATGGCAGGTAATGCAATCAACAAGATATTTTTCTTTGATGCATGATGAATGGAAATGACAAGAGGCAGCAGAATCAGAATACCTACTTCAAAGAACACCGGGATACCTACGACAAATCCTGAGATAAACATGGCCCATGGTAACATTTTTGGACCGAAAATTTTGATGAAGTAGTTTGCAATTGATGTACCGCCACCGGATTCCGCAAGCATCTTTCCTAAGATTGTTCCAAGCGCCAAGATACCGACTAGGTGTCCCATGACACCCCCGACACCTGTCTCGTATCCGAGTACAATTTTATCCCATGACATTCCCGAAAAAATAGCAAGAAATAAACTGGCAACAGTTAAACTAATAAATGCGTGCCACTTGAACAATGAAACACCTAAGATCACGAGAACAATTGACAACACAGTGATGATTAGCAAGTAAGCATCAATGATAATCTCCCCCTTTCGAATTGAAAACGCTTACGAAATAATTGATATTTTCACTTTTGCAAATTAATGATTAATTTTTTTCTAAGCAAACGTGTGAACCTTTAATCTGAATTCATTTTTTACCTACATAAGAAGAAAATGGCTGCTTAGAGCCTAAATAGTTACAGTAAGGAACTTATAGAACTTCTAAGATAACTGATGGAATAGTATCGTATATAAGGCTGAATAACATTTTACTAAATGATTTCAATGCGCAGAACAGGAGAAACGGTGATGCTGAATTTCCCGGAACAGTGGTTGAAGAATATATCTTTGGGTGAACACATTGCGAATGAATTGCGTCTCCGAATTTTGGAAAATAGCATTAAGCCAGGAGAAGTTTTATCGGAAAATCAAATCGCTCGGCAGTATGGCACAAGCCGTTCTCCGGTGCGTGACGCATTGAAAGCACTCTCAAATGATGGATTAATTCAATTGGAACGTATGGGTGCTGTCGTGCTTGGACTCAGTCTTAGAGATCTCCAGGAACTTTATGATGTGCGAGAGATGATTGAATATTTTGCGCAGCAGCGGGTCTCCGGAAAAGACATGAACGCGATGCTGGTCCTGCTTTGCCAGAATATTGAACGGATGGAGTTGGCAGCCCGATTTGATGATCATAGTGATTTTGCCTATTATGATCTGACCTTTCATGAAACCATTATCCGTCATTCAAGTCATCAACGTATTCTTAATCTCTGGAACAGCATGCGTCCGCTGATTATGGCTGTCATTCTTGTGACAACCGAAGACGTGTTTTCACATGGAAAAGAACATGTCGAATGGGTTATTGATAAGCACCGCAAAGTTGTTGAGGCGATGCAGACAGATAACAAGGCGATCATTGAGAAATCAGTCAGCAATTATTTTGATGATTCGAGGAGAACACTGAATAAATCATTCCCCTCATCAACAGAGAGTGGGAATAATTAAATCAAAAGGCATATAGTTATAAAACATTTGATTATTTTTTTTTAATTGGGGTTGTCGACAAGTGTGCAAGAAGAAATGTAACCGCTTAAATGGATGGATTGTAGGGAAGGGGATTTGACTAATGACAAACTATATGATGGGTGTCGATATCGGAACGACGAGCACGAAGGCAGTTCTTTATCAGACCGACGGCGTTATTGCTGCGTATGCAAATATTGGTTACCCGTTGTACACACCCGATGCGTTTACAGCTGAACAGGACCCCGAAGAAATCTTCTCGGCAGTATTATCCGTGATCCATGATGTTGTCGAGAAGAGCAAAGTATCACCGGAGAAGATTAATTTTGTTTCTTTCAGCTGCGCGATGCACAGTGTGATTCCGGTTGATGCAGACGGGAAGCCGCTGATGCGCTGTATGACCTGGGCAGATAATCGCAGTATTGACTGGTGCCATCGGCTGAAAACGGAGTTTGGGGGACATGAAATCTATATGAGAACCGGAACGCCGATCCATCCAATGTCCCCGCTTCCCAAATTGCTCTGGATGAGACATGAAGAAGCAGATATTTTTAACAGAGCAAAAAAATTTATTTCGATCAAAGAATATATATTTTATAAATTATTTAACCAATATGTTGTTGATCATTCCATAGCTTCATGTACAGGCTTGATGGCTATGGATACGCTCAATTGGGATCGGAACGCAATGAAAGTTGCAGGTGTTTCAGAAGATCAGCTATCAGAACTTGTCCCAACGACGCAAATAATGATCGGAATCGATTCGAATTATGCCGAAAGGATGGGCCTCAAGAAGCATACTCCATTTGTTCTAGGCGCAAGCGACGGTGTTTTATCAAATCTTGGCGTAAATGCGATTGATCCCGGTGTTGTGGCTGTTACAATTGGAACGAGCGGTGCCATCCGTACGGTTGTTGACAAACCGGTCGCTGATCCGAAAGAACGGCTTTTTTGTTATGAATTGACTGAAGACAAATGGGTTGTCGGGGGACCGGTCAATAATGGCGGCGGCGTTTTGCGATGGGCAAGGGACGAATTTGCAGCCTCGGAAGTCGAAACTGCGAAGCGGCTGGGAATCAGTCCTTATGATGTTCTTACGCGGATGGCGGCCCGAGTAAAAACCGGATCGGATGGCCTGATTTTCCAGCCTTACTTCAGCGGCGAGCGCGCGCCGCTCTGGAATCCGAACGCGCGTGGTGCTTTCTTCGGACTGAATTTACATCATCAGAAGCAGCACATGATTCGGGCTGTTCTTGAAGGGATCATTTATAATCTTTACAGTGTCTTGTTAGCGATGAGAGAGAGAACAGGCGAGCCGAAAAAGATTCAGGCAACCGGCGGTTTTGCCCGTTCTGAATTATGGCGTCAGATGATGGCGGATATTTTTGCGCAGCCAGTGTATGTGCCTGAGAGTTTCGAAAGTTCATGTCTGGGTGCGGCGGTTCTTGGCCTCTATGCGACCGGCGGAACAGATGACCTGGGCATCGTTTCGACCATGATTGGATCCGTACACAGCCACAAACCAATTAAGGAAAATGTTGAAGTTTATGAGCTGCTCTTTCCAATTTTCCTGAGGCTTTCCCGAAAACTCAATGATGAGTGGAATGATATCGCGGCGTTCCAGCACACACAGTTCAGTGATTAATTATACTGCTTAACTCCTTTGAGACAATCATATTTTATCTAAAAGGTGGGATAGAGGGATGGATCAAAAGAAACAGCAACCAGAAAATAATGATGATAACTTCGACCGTGTTTTTATCGGAAAACCAGGATGTATGTTTATTTTAATAACTCTGGCAGTATTATTTATCGTTTATGCAATTTTCATTGCAAAATAGAAAAGAACGCCTTAATGGAACGGAGCGGTTCTCTTTCGTTCAAATTCGTTTCTGAAAAAAGAGGCGTAAGATATAAACTGGTACCTGTAATTAGGACACTTGAAAAAGAGTGTTTTACCTACAGGTATTTTTTTATATACTTGAATTTCAAGGATATGGGA
>NZ_AWTC01000001.1 GCF_000497245.1 Sporolactobacillus laevolacticus DSM 442 | reverse complement strand
GAAACATACTAACCTTAATGGTGCAGAAAGTACGACGGTACTCTTCTGCACCACTTTTGTTTTATAGTGGGAGTGAAGCATCAGGCCGTGGTGGTTTTAGGCACTCGATGCCGTATATAGAAACGGGCCGCTTCACTGATTTTCACTGCAGTCTGATCTAAGTATGTGGGACTCCAGAAGTCGCGTTTTGAAAATGAGAAGCGTGAAATGACAGTGAAAAGCTTCAAATCATAAAAAAAGAAGGGATGAACCTTGAAGACAGAAACAAAAACAGTGATTGGCATCGATGTCAGTGCACACACCTCGGAGGTCGCCGTGATGAATGATCGTCAGCTTGTGGACCGCTTCAAAATGACGAATAACGCGATTGGTTTTCAACAGCTGATTTCAACGATTCAAAAATCCGCTCAGTTACCGGTCATTATTTTCGAATCCACCGGCGTTTATTCCCGGCGTTTGAAGGCCTTGCTGGATGATCATGGTTATCGGTATACCCAACTGAATCCGCTACTGGCCAAAATGCAGCTGGACCGGCTTCATCCAAATAAAACGGATGCGAGCGACGCCCGACGGCTGGCCGAGACCGAGTTTCAACTCAATCGACCGCAAACCGAAGTTCAGGCGCCAGTGTACACTCAGCTGAAGGATCTTAACCGCTTCTATCAGCAGCTGACGGGGGATAACGTTCAAGCAAAGAATCGGCTTCATCGCGTCCTACAGCTGACTTTTCCCGAATTGGAACGACTAACCCTGAGCCATACGGAACCACTATACTATCACCTGGTCAAACGTTTCCCCCATCCTCAGAGCATCCGCTGCCATTCATTCGCCGAAGTGACCGAGCAGATTCTCCAGTCCACCTTAAAGCACATCGGACGTCCGCGTGCCCAGCGGCTGGCTAAACAACTCATCTCATGGGCGGCCTGTTCCTATCCCGCTGTAACCGCTGATTCGCCCGTGATCGAGCAGACCGTCTACTGGGCTAATCAAATCCTGGAACTCTCCGTCCAGCGAAAGGCGGTCATCAAGGAGATGGAACAGCAGGCCGAAACGCTCCCGGAATACCCTATTTATCTCAGTATCCCCGGTTTTGCATCCACAACCGCTGTGGCAGTCATTGCCGAACTGGGAGATCTGCGCCGCTTCGACTCGCCGAATCAAATCAACGCCTATATTGGCATCGATCTCCGACACTATGAATCCGGCAGGTACACGGCCGCCGATACCATTAGCAAGCGGGGCGATGCTTTGGCCCGAAAAATTCTGTATCGATCCATTGGGAACATGGCCTCGGCTGCCCGCTATCACCCTAATCATATCAATGATTACTACCAACGCAAAAAGCAATCCCCAGGCGCCATTACCAAGAAGATTGCCATTGCGGCGGTACATCGATTGATTCGGACACTGTACTTCCTGGTGACCCATAATCAAACCTATGACTACGGCCTTGCCACCAGAAGTTAGTCCTCTGTACATCTCTAGCATACTCGTCTGGCTGAAAAAATTCACCCAGTCAGGCTTAGTTTAGTGTACTCTTTTTCCAGAAAAAATCTTGAAGACTTCGCTATCCGCCAATAATTTTACTCAAGTACTTGACAAAGGGTAGAAAAAACCNAGTGTACTCTTTTTCCAGAAAAAATCTTGAAGACTTCGCTATCCGCCAATAATTTTACTCAAGTACTTGACAAAGGGTAGAAAAAACCGGGCAAAAAACGCCTGGTCTTTAGATGTACGCTTGAGTATTGGCTTTTTATAGTCAATCCGTGCTTCATGTTGCTTCGGGGACTCGCATCAACTGGTGCGGCCGCGGGCAGTCCAGGAGCCTCCTCAGACATACTTTTGCCTGCGGGGTCTCCTTCGGCCTGCGATCAACAGGATCGCTCCGCAGGAGTCTCGTCCCCTTACGCTTTTGAACGAGCACCGCCATTCAAAATTTTATATTTTCTTTTCTTTAAATAAAAACCCTGCTTCAATGAAGAAGCAAGGTTCTGAATGTTGCTATTTAGTGGATTGATGGTTTTGGAGCGACATGGATGAATCCACTTCGTTCTCCAATTTTAACAATAATCGGGTAGAGAATAGCGAGTAGAATCAGATTCACAAGAGCAGTCGGAAGCACCATCGTGACAAACAACGGACCAAATACTTTTGCAGGAAGACCCGCAACTAGAATGGCAACCGTCAGGAAAATAGTTCCGCTGATCACTGTACCGAGTCCTGCTAAAATAACACCGAAGGCGTATTTCCCTTTTGCCTGAAAATAACGAGCAAATAAGTAAAAGGCGAAGAACACGATGGTTGATGTCACTAATTTATCGACAACATTTGGAATGAAGCCGCCCGGAAGCGATGTTGTAAGTCCCGCCAAAATGCCGTCTACTAGCCCGATGACAATAAAGGTCTTTATATCGGCAAAGAAATAAAGGGCAAGGAAAAGCATAACTAACGACAAATCAGATTTCATTCCGAAAATAAGTCCTGGGAATACTGCATGAAGCACTGTTCCAATCGCTAATAATAGAGCAACAACAATCAAATTCTTAAGTTTCACACTGATCTCTCCTCAACTGAGCTAATGTTACCTCCAACAGTGCCCCAATGGCCTGCTGCAAGGTGTATTTAATAATATACACGCATTTTTCAAATAAATCAATTCCGCTGATGTTGATTTTTCAGCCGGTTCGCAAAATCAGTGAATCTCATCAGCAATCGCTTTAGCCATTGCGGCGCGTGCTTCATTCGAGTATTCTTCAGCGTGCGACTGGAAGCTGAACGAGAAGGTGTCCTCCGTTCCATAGCGCGGAATCAGATGGAGATGATAGTGGAAAATAGTCTGCCCGGCAAGCTCGCTGTTACTATTCAGCAGATTCATACCGACCGGATGAAAGGCCTTCTTTATTGCCTTGGCAATAACCGGAACTTTGCGAAACAGCTTTTCGGCAAGTTCAGGCTCCAATTCGAAAATATCTTTTCGATGCACTTTAGGTATGATGAGGGTATGGCCTTTCGTGACCTGGCTCAGATCGAGAAACGCGTACACATCTTCATCCTCATAAACTTTTGCACTAGGTATATCTCCGTTAATGATTTTACAGAAAATGCAATCCGACGCTTCACACATAGAAATCATCCTTTCCTTGTCCCTTTTTCGTACTATTTTAGCACATTATGTAACGGTTTCATAAATGATGTTCGATTCTTGTCCACTAGTTATTAAGTAACTTTGCGTTCCATCCGTTCATTAAGTAAAATGAAAGAATAGAGATATTGCTTTCATTAACCGCTTTCGCGGGGAGATGAGGAACGGGGGAACTATGGTCTATTTGTTAAGTGTGCTTTCTTTGACACTAAATCCTTTTGTATGGAAAAAACACTACAGAAAAAGTAAATTTCTATGGATTCAAGCACTGCGACTGGCTGCAGGTCTGTTAATTATCTTTTTTGTTTCCTATATCGGCTTGGTAGATCATACTTGGCAGGCTTTTCTGAGTTACGGTACGTTATTTTGGGGCATTTTTTTGTTTCTTGACATCATTTATTTGAAGGAACGCTTTGTCGCTGTCGAAATGTTATGTGGTGTGTGTCTGCTTCTTTTTTTCAGCTATCTGCATTTCATTTACCCATTAACGGTCACGAAGGCGAAATATGATTTTGCTGCGGCGAAAACGACAGTAGTGAGCAGGGAGAAGCATTCTATGGATGAGCAGCATATTCCTGTTGTTCCCGAAAAGTATGCACGCTATAAAAGTGAAAAAATACTTGGTGAATTAGCCCACGTTTCCTATTATGAACTTGGACATACATCTCTGCAGAAGATTGACGGTCAGCTTTATTGGGTGACCCCGATTGAATACAGCGGTTTTTTCAAATGGATGAAAAGCCATCAAGTTCCCGGCTACATTCGAATGAGCGCTGAGGATGAAAATGCGAACGCCACACTTGTTAAAAGAGCGATGAAGTATGTGCCATCCGCTTACTTCTCCGAAAATCTGCAGCGGCATGTTCGAAGCCACTATAAATCACCAATCTTGTTCCGCCCAAGTTTTGAACCGGATGAAACAGGAAAACCTTATTATGTTGTTGCCTATGGTTATTATCAGAAACTGAGGCAGATTCCGGATATAGAAGGTGTATTTGTTGTCGATCCGAAAACAGGAACGATCCGCAACTATCGAATGAATCGGCTTCCTGCGTTTATCGACCAGGCGATTCCTTCCAACGTCGCCGAACAGTGGAATGACTGGTACGGAGAGAATGTTCATGGTTTCTGGAATAAACTATTTGCCCAGGAAGATATCAAGCGGCCAACCGCATGGTCTCATTCCGATGAAGTGAACGGCGTGTTCGACCATAAACTGAATTTGAACTGGTTTACCGATTTTACCCGGCCGAAATCAGGAAGTGGTGCCATGGTCGGCTATTCAATGCTAAATACACGGACAGGAAGAATCACGTATTATTCAGGAGCAAATGGTTTGCTTAATGGTAAGTCGGCAATGAATGTCGCTGAAAAGACCTTCAAGCAGAATAAGTACGAAGCGGGCATCCCGAATCTCTATACGATTTACGGGCAGGAGACATGGGTTGTCCCGTTGATGGACAGCAATGATGTGCTTCGTGAATTAATGCTGATCCATGCAAAGAATGAAAACGTCTATAGTGCTGAGACCGATAAGCGGACACTTTTCGACAATTATAAATACGCGGTTGCAACAAAGCTTGGAAGCGACAGTAGTGTGCCAACAAATCAGGCATTATTGAAAAAGTTGGTGGGCACGGTTACCAAAGTGTATAAATATCAGGATAGTGACACGCGTCAGACTGTGACACAGTTCATGATTCAAGGTAGTGAGAAAATTTTCACAGTGACTTCGGGTCAAAATCCGTATAGTGTGTTTTTAAAAACGGGAGACAAGGTGTCTATTCAGTATATTGATACAAAGGAAACTGTATCCGCAGTCAAAGATTTTACGCTTCAAAGCAAACAGTGAAAGAGGCTAGTGATATGAACCCTATATTATCAGTAAATCAGTTGAGCGGTGGATATTCACGGAAGCGCCCGGTGCTCCATGACGTGTCCTTTGACATGAATGCTGGCGAACTTGTCGGTCTTGTCGGCCTGAACGGAGCCGGAAAGAGTACAACGATCAAACATATTCTCGGACTTTTGGATCCCTTCTCCGGAGAAATCCGTATTGACGGAAAAACGATCCGAGAAGATAAAATGTCCTACCGGCAAAGCATTGCTTATGTCCCTGAAATGCCGGAACTCTATGAACAGATGACACTGGAGGAACATTTGCAACTCACGGCGATGGCCTATCATTTAGATAGGAAAACCTATGAGCAAAGAAGCGAGCATTTGCTGAAGCTTTTTCAAATGGAAAAGAAGAAGCGCTGGTTCCCCATTCACTTTTCAAAAGGGATGCGGCAAAAGGTCATGATTATGTGCGCCTTTCTCGTTCGTCCGGATCTGTATATCGTGGACGAGCCCTTTGTCGGATTGGATCCGATCGGTATCCAGTCGCTGCTCGATCTTATGGACGACATGAAAAAGTCCGGAGCGGCTATCCTGATGTCCACACATATTCTAACAACTGCAGAGCAGTATTGTGATCGATTCATCATCCTGCATGAAGGACGAATTGTCATTCAGGGAACACTAGAGATGATTCGTCGACAGTTTGGCAATCCTGAGGCAACACTCCAGGAAATCTATCTGGCGGTGGCAAGGGGCGAGACCAAATGGTTGAACTGAAACATCTTTGGCAAAAAAGATACCGTGACAATTTTCAGATGCAGCTGAGGTATTGGAACCTGATTGGGAGAAACAGTGGGCTGATGTTTTTCGTGTATGCGATGATTCTCATCGGCGGATTTTATTATAAAAAGTGGCTTGATCTATTACCTGCCCACTTTCCAGGTACATTGATTGTCAGTTTGATACTGACAATAGTTTGTGTCCATGCCCCGATCCGTACATTCATTCAGCGTGCTGATCTGGTATTCCTATTGCCTGTCGAGGCAGAGCTTGATGATTATTTTCGTAAGAGCTGTTTGTATAGTTTTCTTGTTCAAAGCGTCACTTTGATGATGGTGTGGGTCATTAGTGCGCCCCTTTATTTTCAATCAACCGGACAAGGAAGCAGTGCGTTTTTTGTAGGAGTCGTTATATTGCTCGGCGCAAAAGGGTGGAACATTGCATGCAGCTGGCGTGAACAATTTATTGATGATATAGTACCGCTGTATCTTTTACGGATCTGCCTTTCTTTTCTCTTTCTTTACTTTGCACTGTGTCATCAATCATGGTTTGTGCTCTCGATTTGTATTACGGTCATGCTTTTGGCAGGCTTCTTTTTGTTCCATCGCCAGGCAGCAGGCGCTTTGCTGCGCTGGCAACATCTTCTGGAGAGCGATACGAGGCAGGCAATGCAATTTCTTCGTTTTGCGAATTTATTTACCGACGTGCCTCGATTGAGACGAAGAACGAGACCGAGGAGCATCATCAGTCGTATGTTCCCTGTACGCCGTTTTGAAGAAAGAGAAGTGTTCAAGCAGATTTTTATAAAAACCTTTGTTCGTTCGGATGATTATCTGGGCATGTATGTAAGGCTGTCGGTAATCGGTGCTCTGCTGGGCTATTTTCTCAATATGGGTTACGCATCTGTTTTTATTGTTATTTCTGTGATCTACCTGACCGGGTTGCAGCTGCTGCCAATCTGGTCGCATCCTTTTCCTCATGCGCTTGCTGATTTATATCCGGTTCCCGAACAATTCAAAGACGAGCCGTTTGTACGGATGGTCATGACATTGTTGGTTGCGCAAAGTGTCCTTTTAAGCGGTGCGGCTGCTCTCGGAGCACGATCATTTGTTGGGTTCATTCTATTTCTGTGTTCGGGGATTATAATCAGTGTCTTCTTTTCAACTGTTTATACGAAACGTCGCATTCGATTAATAAAATAGGCACTGTTATTTGATTGTGTTGATCAATGCGACATGTACTCGTTTTCTGCCGGCGATTCGCGGGCCCCAAAACTATGGGTCAACAGTGGAAATGAACAGAATAAAAAACAACCCGACGTCCAGATGAAATTTCTACGTCGGGTTGCTTTTTTAATTCGTAATACCTCAGGCAAAGATCGGATCGTTCAATGTCTTCGTCAATTTTTCCAAGTGATTTTGTTCATCGGCAATCATGTCTTCCAGTTTAACAACCAGTTCAATCATGCCTAATTCTTGTGCTTGGCTGCGGCGTTCACGATAGTTTTCCAATGTGTCGGCTTCTGCTCGTCTCGCGCCTTCTAGCATTGCTTTTGCATCGCTTACTTTAGCAACCGGTGCAGGAACAGTGGTTGGTTCGCCGCCAAGGTTAGCAATTTTCTCTGAAAGATAAGCAGCATGGCCCAATTCATCAGGAATTTCTGCTTCAAAGAACGGCTTCAGAATCTGGTAATTCAATCCGGATACTGTTGTTGCATAATAGTTGTACTGAATAACTGCAGAGTATTCACCCGCAAGATCTTTGTTTAATCCATCAATTAATGCTTGGACTTTTTTGTCCATGTCAACCACCCTTTCAATAAGCATTCATCATCAAATTACCCTTGCAGCCCTAATAATAAACCCAAACTGGTTAAAGCAAATAAGAAAACGAACGAAAGTCACCCTTTTTTCACATTTTCATCTGTATCCACTCCGACCTAGGACGGAGAAAAAAACCGTTTCGGGTCTATGGAAATGTGCTTCGTCACTCTGTATAGTAAAAATATAAACTTGTTTCAAAAAGCTAATGAGCTTTTTATAGATAGAAAGGATGAATACTGATGCGCTTAAGCAAAATTTTAGTTGCTCTGGCAATAGTTCTGCTCGGTGTTTATTGGTTGTTGGACAGCCTTAATCTTATTTCCCAGGGAATATTGCCGGTTTTTAGCGGATATTTGCCATATTTGGTGCTTTTGTTCGGCGCACTGCTCATTATCGCTCCGCTTGTTGATCGAAAGAGGCCATGTTATTTCTGGGGATTGTTTTTTTTAATATACGGTGGCTTACTGCTGGCAAATAAAGCAGGCGTAGTCGTTTTTGAATGGACGGATTTCTGGAAATTATGGCCGTATCTAATCATCTACTTTGGATTAGGCATGCTTTTTGGAAACCATCCGTATATTTCCGTAACGAGTGATTTCGGCTCACATAAGCATGGGAGACACGGAAGGCATGGCAAACGCAGTGTTGATGTTACCTGGAAAGATCGAGACGAAAAGAAAGATGATGAACAAGACAGCAACTATACTTTTGTAAATGAATCAACCTATAAACATGAGAATTGGATGGTGAAACCGCTGAATGAGCGGGTGCGAATCGGTGATTACACCTTTGATTTTACGAAGGCGTTTATTCCTGAGGAGACAATACCGATCAAACTATCAGGGTGGGTGGGCAATATCAAAATCACGATGCCTGAAGATCTTGCTTATCGCGTTGATGTTAAAGCAAAGGTTGGTGACGCAAAAATTGGTGCTGATAAACAGAGTGGGGTTCTACGAAATGTCAGTTATCAGACGCCAAATTATGAGGATGCTGTACGTAGAATTGATTTTTCTTTCGATTTTCAAGTTATTGATTTGAACATTGTGCAGGTGTGACGCTGATGCATAATTATCGGATTAGAACGGCTAAATTCCAGTTGACGATCAGTTTCTTTTCATCTCTGTTGCTTTTCGCTATGCTTCAAATCTTCTTTTTATTTGTACCGTCTGCGCATTCACTTTTGATCAGTTGTCTTGCGTTTGCGTTTAGTTTTCTTATTCAATTTATCATGGAGACTAACTCTTTAACTAAAGATTATCGGTTACTTCGTGATCATTTGGATAACATTGATCTGTTTATTAAAACCTTGTCGTCCGGTAGATTGTCTGCAAGAATGAAAGTAGAAAACGGTGGAGCGATAAGCCAGGTCGAACAATCATTGAATGAGCTTGCCGATAAAATCGACACTCAGGTAAAATTGCTCCAGAGGCTTGTCGATGAAAATGTGCAAATGAATGTGAAGGTTAAGAATGAGGCGGTAACTGAGGAGAGGCAGCGTCTCGCACGGGATTTGCATGACGCGGTCAGCCAGCAGCTATTCGCTCTTTCTATGCTGGCGTCGGCAGCTGAAAAAACGATTCACAGTAATCCGGAACTAGCTGCCGAAAATATTGCCGATGTTTCGGATATTGCTCGAAAAGCGCAGGGGGAGATGAGAGCTTTACTTCTCCACTTACGTCCGGTCCGCCTGAATAATGAGTCGCTGGATAAAGGTTTGGAACGGCTGATCCATGAACTTGATGGTAAAACGATGATTCATTTCGAAGCATCAATTGACCCGGTTTCTGGACTTTCCAAAGGAGTCGAAAATCATCTGTTTCGGCTTTCTCAAGAGGCATTGTCCAACGCACTTAGGCATTCGGAGGCAACAAAAGTAGTGCTTTCTCTGCATGAGAAGGATCAACTTGTAGTGCTTACCATTTTTGACAACGGTCAGGGATTTGATCCGAAACAAGAAAAAGTCGCTTCATATGGTTTGAAAACGATGAAAGAGCGCGCGGAAGAGATCGGCGGACATTTTTTATTGACCACGCATGAGGGAGAAGGCACATCCATTCATATCCGTGTACCGATTCACAGGGAGGCAAGCAATAGTGACGGAGAAAATTAAAGTGATGATTGTTGACGATCACGATATGGTTAGAAAGGGACTGAAAGCTTACCTTTCTACAGAGAGCGATATTGATATTGTTGGAGAAGCAGCCAGTGGAAATCAAGCGGTTCGCACTTTTGAAGTGTTGCAGCCTGAAGTTATTTTAATGGATTTGATCATGGAAGATGGAAATGGCATTGAGGCGACGAAGCAAATTCTCGCAAAAGATCCGACAAAGAAGCTGATCATTCTCACAAGTTTTTATGATGATGAGCAGGTCTTCCCAGCAATTGAGGCAGGTGCAATGAGTTATTTGCTGAAAACTGCTTCCTCGGAGGAGATTATTCAAGCAATCCATAAAGCGCATCTTGGGAAAACGGTAATTGACGGCAAGGTCGCCCAAAAACTGGTAGCAGGATTGCATAAAAGTCCGCAGCCCTTTGATCAGTTGACAGCAAGAGAAAAAGAAGTGTTGAAATTGATTGCCGAGGGTAAAAACAATTCGGAAATTGCAGAAACATTATTCATTGGCATTAAAACGGTGAAAACCCATGTCAGCAGCATATTCAGTAAATTAGAAGTTGCTGACCGTACTCAGGCAGCTATCTATGCTTATCAGAACCACTTATTTAGATAATATTGGGGAACTGTCTGCATTGACAGAGTGATAACCTCATAATATAATAAAGTTAACAATTGAATCAGCCTCGTAAAAGGGGAGTAGCCATTAGAGTATAGCCGTCATTACGGGAGAGATCCCCGGCTTCTCTGACAGTCATTGTACTGTTGGCGAGACCTTTGCCTCGGACGGATGAAAAAAGGCAAAGGTTTTTTTGTTCTATGCGCAGCCTTTCTGATCAGCGTCGGAGAGGCTGTTTTTTGTTGACTTTATACATCAAAATCAATTTAGGAGGATGATTGAATGGATTTCTTTTCGCTTGAGTTCTTGACCTCGCTGCTGTTAATTGTCGGTATTGATTTGATTTTAGCGGGTGACAATGCCATTGTTATTGCATTGGCAGCGGCAAGGCTTCAGGATCATCAACGAAAACGCGCGATTTTGTACGGAACCCTTGGAGCGGTCGCCATTCGCGCACTGGCTACACTCGCTGTTGTTTGGTTGCTGAAAGTTCCTGGACTGCATTTAGTCGGCGGCATCTTGCTCGTCTGGATTGCTTACAGTTTGTTGAAAGATCATAAAGAAAACAAGAAGATTACGGCTAAAACGAGTTTAGGTGCAGCCATCTGGACGATTATTATGGCTGATGCGCTGATGGGACTTGATAATGTGCTGGCTATTGGCGGCGCGGCTTCAGGAAACTATTTGCTTGTTATCCTTGGCTTACTGATCAGCATTCCTCTTGTAATGGGCGGTAGCACCATTTTTCTGAAATTGGTCGACCGCTTTAGCTGGATTACGTATGCGGGTTCAGGAATTCTTGCATTCACAGCGGGAAAGATGATCTTCGCTGATCATGTTGTCTACGACGCAGTAGCCGGCTTTTCATGGATCAAGTGGCCATGTCTTCTGCTAATCATTGTCGGTGTGCTGTATTTTGGTTGGAGAAAGCAGCGGAACGGCATAAGCGAGGAAACGGCAGCTACTGCAGAGAAATCTGTTTAATAGATAATAGGTATGGTTTGTGATCGTTAAGTGCTAATTTTGCCGGTAGTCTGCCGGCTTTTTCTAATATAATTTGGGGTTGTTTTATTTATAGGGGGGCATTTTGCTTTATGGAACTGTTTACGATGGCATTTTGGTCATCACTTATGATCATTGTCGGGATCGATCTATTCTTGGCCGGTGACAATGCGGTAGTTATCGCTTTGGCTGCACGCCGGCTGCCTGATCACCAGCGCGGTCGCGCGATTCTATACGGAACGGTTGGCGCAGTAATTCTGCGTGCGTTGTGCACAATTCTCGTTGTATATCTGCTGATGGTGCCTGGGCTTCATTTTATTGGCGGTCTAATGCTCATCTGGATTGCTTACCGTTTGCTCAGTCCATCCGAATCGCAATCTCAGAAAGAAGTGAAAGCGCAGACGACGATTTGGGCGGCTGTTCAAACTATTATCGTGGCAGATGCATTGATGGGTCTAGATAACGTTCTTGCTGTTGCCGGTGCAGCTCAAAACGATCCGCTGCTTGTCATCTTCGGACTGTTAATTAGTATTCCATTATTGATGGGTGGAAGTGCGATCATCCTGAAACTCATGGATCGTTATTCCTGGCTTATATATGTTGGGTCCGCGATTCTTGCCATGACAGCAGGCAAGATGCTGTTTGCTGAACCATTGGTTATTAAATGGCTTGGTGATCTTGTGGGGTGGACAGAATGGCCAATCGTTCTGATCATTATTGCCGCGGTGCTCTACCTGGGTTGGAGCAGTCAGAAAAAAGGCGCACGGCATCACGATCAGAACCAAGCAGTTTGATCACAGTTATTGAATAGTGCATTTGTCTTGTTTGAGCTGTTCGAAATAGTGCAAGATAAATGTGTAGAAGTCAGATACAATTGCAGAATGGTAGCGTTCCTCATTCCATACTAGACTAATGGTACGGCTGCAATGCGGATGGCTGATCCGAAGCGGCACAATTGATGAGTCCTTAACCGTTCTCAAAGTGAGCGAAGAGAAAAAGGCAACGCCGAGACCTTCTGAAACTAGGCCGCGGATTGACAATGAATCGTCCACTTCAAAGGCGATATCTGGCTGGAAACCGGCCATTTGACAGTAAGTGTCTGTTGTTTCACGGAAGGCTCCGTTAGCTTTTAAAACAAAAGGTTCATGAGCGATGTCGTGAAGATCGACACTTTTTCTTGATGCCAGTGGGTGTGTTTTTGGGACGACAAGATAGATCTCATCATTCATCAATAGACGGGAGTGAAGCGGTTTGCCTTGCTCCAATTTATAAGGTGTAATGCATAAATCGATCTCACCATTTTCCAGTTGATGCTGAATGGTTGTGCGAGAGATCTGTTTGACGCGGAAACGGACGAAAGGATGCTGCTTACGGAAACTGCTAAGCAATTCTGGAACAATTGGGGTTCTCATGACCGCTATTGAGATGCTGTCTTCATTTAATTTTGCAAGATCAATCACTTCCTGCTTGCCTTCCTGAAGTATAGAGAAGGCAATTTCCGCTTTTTCCAGGAAGATCTTTCCATAACGGTTAAGCTTGATTCGACGGCCCTTTCGGTCAAACAAAGGTACGCCAATTTCATCCTCAAGTCGTTTAATGGTTTGGCTAAGTGAAGGCTGGGCAATAGATAGTTCCTCGGCGGCTTTTGTCATATGTTCAATTCTGGCAACGGTTTGAAAATACTTTAATTGAAGCAATTCCATGTGTTAGCCCTCCTTTTATAAGTTGGATCTATTCATGATTCAAAAATCGGTGATGAATTCGATTCATTACTATCGTCAATAATTTTTCCCGGACTTTTTGAACATTCTCTAATAGGTTTAAAGCTATCCATTTATAATAATATATATATTGGTTTTAATGAGCAATACCAACTATTATAGATTGTGTGAGGAAGCGCTGTGGTTCAAGCGCTTTTTATTTCGGGAAATTCATTCATGAAAAAGTAAGGTGTGTTCTTTGTCTTTACCTCTTTGGAAGAAAAATTTATATGTCGTTTGGTTCGGCTCTTTTGCGACAGCGGCAGGCATGAGCCAAATTATTCCGTTTTTGCCGCTCTATATCGAAAAACTTGGCATCACAGACACTGCAGAAATTGAAAGCTGGGCGGGACTTATATTTGGCGCAACATTCTTTGTATCGGCCATTGTCTCACCACTCTGGGGCCGACTAGCTGATAAGTATGGCCGAAAACCCATGCTGCTTCGTGCCAGCTTAGGTATGTGCCTTATTGTTTTCACGATGGCCTTTGCTCAGAATGTTTACCAGCTCTTTGGACTTCGGCTGATTATGGGACTCGTATCCGGCTATATTCCAGCGTCAATAATTCTTGTCGCTACGCAGACACCAAAGACTCACTCAGGGTGGGCATTAGGTATGCTGTCCACAGGCGGCATCAGCGGCTCTTTGGTCGGACCGTTGATTGGAGGCCTCTTGTCGGAATATATGGGTATGCGGCTTGTTTTTATTGATACGAGTGTTCTGCTTCTCTGTGCTTTTCTTGCATCCTACTTTTTTGTAAATGAAAAAGTGGTTGTTTCGAAAAAAAAGGCGCCGTCAATCAAAGAGGTTTGGGAGATGACGCCGCATGTCGGCCTATTCCTTGCGATGTTTATCACGACTTTCATGGTGCAGCTCGCAAATATGTCGATCCAGCCGATTATTACCGTCTATGTGAAAATTCTCTCTCCAGGTTCCACCCATCTTGAACTAATGTCGGGCATTGTGGTTGCGGCAGCAGGGCTTGCCAGCGTGATATCTGCACCATTTCTTGGTAAATTATCCGACAAGATTGGTCCACGGCGTATCCTGGTTTATTCATTGCTTTTCACCGGTGTCATCTTTATTCCGCAGGCTTTCGTTTCAAATGCTTGGCAGCTAACCGTTCTGCGCTTTATGCTCGGGCTTGCAACTGCCGGAATCTTGCCTTCGATTAACACACTTGTTAAAAAGATGGCTCCTGCATCCATCACCGGACAGTTATTTGGTTACAATCAATCCGCACAGTTTCTCGGAACCCTTGGCGGTTCGTTGCTTGGCGGACATATGGCGGCTGCGTTCGGCATTAAATATGTATTTTTCTCGACGAGCCTGCTGCTATTCATCAACGCCGGTTGGGTTGTGGCTTCCGAAGTGCTGGTGAAAAAAAGGGAAAGAAAAATCGAAGCCGCTGCACACAGTGGGCTTCGATGAGTGGTCAATAGGCTGTTCAAAAAGGAGGACAAAAAGGGCCGAGGAGATCAAGGAAGCGCAGTTTCGAGCTACCTGCGCGTACTTCTACAGGATGTAGTGACTTCAACGTTGCGTACAAGACGTACGCGTTTTTAGTTGAAGTTCCCCTGTTAATACGTGAGGAGCAAAGAAACAAGCTGACGCTGAGCTTCCGCAGGATGCGGTGACTTCTGCGTTATGCACAGGACGTGCATGTAATTAGCAGAAGATCCTTCTTACCCTTTCCAAGACTTTTTGAACACCATCAAAAAGAATTGAATGTAAGGAAGTGGCTGCATCTCACATTTAGTGGATGCTTCTTTTTTTGAATCGACCGCCTTTAACATCGTGAATATCGCTGATCGCGAGAAAAGCGCTCTTGTCAATTGAATCAACGATATTTTTAACTTTAGCCTCTTCAAGACGGCTGATGACTGTGAAAATCACATTTTTGTTATTACCGGTGTACGCCCCTTCGCCGTTTAGGTACGTGACGCCGCGTCCGAGCCGATCATTCAGCGCATCGCCAATTTCTTGGTGCTGATCACTGATAATCCAAACAGCTTTAGAAGATTCAAGCCCTTCACTGGTAATATCAATCATTTTAAAAGCGATGAAATATGCGATTAAAGAATACATGGCATAGTTCCAGTCAAATACAAAACCGGCAAGACCCAAAATAAATATATTAACAAAGAGAACAACTTCGCCAACAGAGAATGGGGTTTTTTCATTGAAAAGAACGGCAAGTATTTCCGTACCATCTGAGGAACCGCCGTTGCGTATAACCAGCCCGACTCCGATGCCCATAATTATTCCGCCGAATACAGCGGCAAGGAGCAAATCACTGGTAAAGCGGGGAACCGGATGAAAGAGAGTGGTCATGAATGCAAGTAAAAGCACACCACAGGCTGAAGTAATGGTGAAGGTTTTACCCATCTGCTTGTAGCCAACGATAAAAAAAGGAATATTGATGATGATTAAGAAGATACCAATCTGCCAGCCCGTTAAATGAGACAGCATAATGGATATACCAACCACTCCACCATCAATAATGTTATTGGGTACAAGAAATATTTCAAGGGCAACCGCTTCGAGTGTCACACCGATCGCAATAAGCAGTATGCGGAAAATAAATTGGTGTGCTTTCAGTTTTTGATGCTGTTTCTTTGGCATATTAACCGGATTCACTGTTTGCTCCATTAAGTTTATCAATCCTCTCTCAAAAAAAAGGTATGTATGCAACCTGGTGATCTTTTTCAAAAAGGTACCAGGCTATTCTTACAAATAAGTCAAATGCTTAACCTTTTATGACATCGTCACGAACTGGCGGTGCCATAAATTCAGTTCCAATCGGTTCTGGTATATTTTTAGTCAATATTGCATCAATGTCTGCCAACGTCTGTGAATCTAGATGGAAATCCTCAATCTCCGAAACACTGGTAATCTGATCCGGATGCCGTGCGCCCCACAAAGCAATGCCGTTTTTTGTCTTATCAAGAATCCAACGAACTGCCAAAGCCCGAACCGATTTACCAAAACGTTCCTGTGCCAGGTTTTTGAGTTCCTGAACAGCCGCAAGATAGTGAGTAAAGTGTGGTGCTTGGAATTTTGGATCGGATAGACGCAAATCATCGCCAGTAAATTTACGATCAGCCGTCATATTGCCGCCGAGTAAACCGCGACACAGACTTCCGTAACATAAGGCTACAATGTTCTGCTTTTCAGCGAATGGCAATACATCTTTTTCAATTTCCCGTTCGAACAAATTATATGGAGGTTGAACAGTATGAATAGGAGCAACCCTCATAAAAGCTTTCATCTGTTCAGTAGTAAAATTGCTGACTCCAATTGCCCTGATTTTTCCTTGCTTATACAATTCACCCATAGCTTCTGCGGTCTCTTCAACAGGAACAAGCGGATCCGGCCAGTGTACTTGATAAACATCAATATAATCAGTTTTCAGCCGGGTAAGCGAATCGTCAATTTCTTTCATAATTCTTTCTTTTGAACCGTTTCGAAATACATCAGTGCCAACCCAATCAAGGCAAACCTTTGTTGCTAAAACCACTTGTTCACGATGGCCAAACTCTTGTAGTGCCTGGCCAACAACTGTTTCAGCATGTCCTTGACCATATGCCGGTGCTGTATCAATTGTGTTAATTCCGCTTTCAATTGCCTGATGAATGGTACGGATAGATTCATGATCATCAGAGCCGCCCCACATCCAGCCGCCAATTGCCCATGTTCCAAGCGCAATGCGTGTCGGTTGAATATCCAGCCCTTGAATGCTTGTTTTCTCCACCATGTATCGCCTCGTATGCTCTTTATTTTACCCTTCTCTTTAATTATAATGAAAACAATGCTTAATAATCAAAGGATTGAACACCTTAATTGATTAACAGCCTCTTATATATGAGTGTTGGGCATCATGGTCAGCATATCATGATAAGCCAAAAATTGGATGAAGATTGGTGTTTCTTATGCAGAAAATCGTTTGTTTTGGTGACAGCATTACAGCGGGATGGAATGGTGTTCAAGAAACACGAGCACTGACAGATCGTTTGGAAAGAGGGCTCAACTGCCGTGTTGTGAATGCAGGCATTCCTGGTGAAACAACTCGGCAAGCACGATCACGAATTGAAGAATTGATTGATGATCGTGCCAACTGGATCATCATCTTGTTTGGATCCAATGATGCTTCCTATCATAAAGGCATTCCAGCTGACGAATTTAGAGGAAATCTCATCGCTTTCATACAATCTTTTCATCCATACAGAGTCATATTAGTCACACCGCCTCCTGTGATTGATGAGAAGCAAATTGGAAAAAGAGAAAATAAGCATATCGTTCAATATGCTGCAATTGTGCGCGATCTAGCGAATGCGATGAGTTTACCACTCATTGATCTATACAAGATTATGAACGGACGGAAGGATCTCATTAACTTGTTGCTTGATGATGGGCTTCATTTTTCACATGACGGCTATGATTTGTTTGCTCAACACATCATTGAACGAATCAATTGTCTCGAAGAGAATAAAAAAAAGGCATAAAATGATAAAAATAGCTTTGAAGTCGATCTTATATGTCTGTTTTTCAGCTAAACGATAAGATGTAAACGCTATATTGTGTGAAAAGGCTTTTTGCATATAGATGAGGATCAAGTTATGATTATTTTGCAGGGAGCGATGAGGTTTGTCAGGTTGTTAGGATCAGAATGACGGAAATCGCACCACTCATAAGGGTTGTTCATCATAGATGCACTTACCAATATAATTAACGCTGTCCCTGTTTCTAAAACAGATGACCCGTTAAAGATCTTTTTCACAAGAGATCTGTGATGACAATCCTTTATTGAATTAGCTGTTTTCCGGGAAAAGGGTTTGAGCCTAGATCTGAACTCGGATGCTCTCTGCTTGGAATGGATAATGAGCCAATTCGGTTATTGGCCCCCCTCCCCCTTACTCCTCCTCAATCCGGCAAAAAGCAGCGCTTGATGCTGCTTTTTTGCGTGCGTGACCAAAGCTACCATTGTTGGTGAGGTAACACAGTCGTGCTTCATGATCATGAATGACAAAAAAGTTCATATGGAGGGGATTGTATGTTAATGGATGGGCAGAAAATAATACCTGCCGTAAATAATATGAAAAGCTATGAAAAATTATTGGAACAGCCTTTTCAGAATTTGATTATATTAGATAGTCATATTTCTTTGATCGCAACCATGGTACAGATGGGGAAGCAGCGTCATAAACATGTTTTTGTCCACACCGATTTGATCCAAGGCTTGAAAAATGATTTGCCAGCCGCAGATTTTATTTGCCAAAATATTCGCCCGTACGGCATCATATCAACGCGTGGCAATATGCTTGAAGTTGGAAAGAAAAGAGGACTAGTTACTGTTCAGCGGATGTTCCTGCTTGATTCCCGTTCAATGGAAACGGGCTATCGTCTACTTAACCAGGCGAAGCCGGATATGGTTGAACTTTTACCGGGGCTCATTCCCGCGTTAATTAAAGAAGTGATCAGCCAGGCTCATGTGCCGGTCATTGCGGGCGGCTTGATTCGAACGGAACATGACGCGAGAGCTGCTCTAAATGCCGGAGCGTCCGCTATTTCTTCGTCCAATATGGAGCTTTGGAATCAACCGTGGGCACATTGATTCATTACTTGAACGGCATGCGCCTTCTGCCAATAATTTTCGGGCTTTTCATTTGTGAACAAAATTTATATTTACCGTGACAATTTATTGACAGCGCTTACAAAAATGTTTACGATAAGTCTATCAAGTTAATGAGTGACCACGGATACTGAGACTGGATCATCCACGCAAGATAACGGGCACATCGGCCTTCCCGTTATCGCTTGTTGTGGATTTTTTTAGTTCGTTCGTGGATGCCCTCGCTTAAGGTATTGACTTGAATTCCAGGTAGGGGTTGGTGTTTTCATGTCCGGTTTTCTTGGTGAATTGATTGGCACAATGATTTTAATCATACTGGGTGATGGTGTTTGTGCAGGTGTCAGTCTGACAAAATCCTATGCAAAAAATTCCGGGTGGATCGTGATCACCTTTGGCTGGGGATTGGCGGTTGCCATAGGCGCTTATGCGGTCGGTCAATTCAGTGGCGCACATTTAAATCCGGCACTCACTTTGGGACTCGCAGCGATTGGCGAGTTCCCATGGAAAGAAGTGCCCCTTTATGTCCTCGCTCAATTAATCGGAGGTTTCCTTGGGGCGTGTATCGTTTATCTTCACTATCTTCCGCATTGGCGTGAGACCCAAGATCCGGCGGTCAAACTCGGCATTTTTTGCACGGGTCCGGCGATCAAGCAAACTTGGGCAAATCTGCTCAGTGAAATCATCGGTACGTTTATTCTTGTCATCGCTATTCTGGCAATTGGCGCAAATCAATTTGCACATGGCTTGAATCCCCTAATTGTCGGGTTTTTGATTGTGGTCATTGGCATGTCTCTTGGAGGAACGACCGGTTATGCAATTAACCCAGCAAGAGATTTTGCACCACGGCTAGCTCACGCACTCTTACCGATCGCCGGGAAAGGCGGATCTAACTGGGGGTATGCCTGGATTCCTATTGCCGGACCTATTCTTGGCGGCGTCTTTGGTGCCCTAAGTTATCAAACCTTTTTTCTTAGACATCCGACTTTAGCATTTTGGATCTGCTCAATTTTACTCATTATCGTGGTTATTGGCGCACTCGTTGGCGAGAAACATCATCAGGGTCTCACATCGCACAAAGCGGTCAATAGACGTTTAGAAAAAAACTATTAAGTTACACAATGTTTCTGAGAGGGGAATTTGACCATGGGAAAATATATTTTGGCACTTGATGAAGGCACAACCAGTGTTCGTTCAATGATATTTGATGAGTATGGAAAAGTCGTACAGATGGCCCAAAAAGAATTTACGCAGTTTTTTCCGCAGCCCGGTTGGGTAGAGCAAGATGCAAATGAAATATGGGGTTCTATCTTATCAGTGATTGCCGATTCATTACTTACCGGAGAAATTGATGCGAAGGACATTGCCGGTATCGGGATCACGAACCAGAGAGAAACAACCGTCATTTGGGACCGTCATACAGGACATCCGATCTATCATGCCATTGTCTGGCAGTCAAGGCAAACCGCCGAAATTTGTAATGAATTAAAAGCATCGGGATATGAAGAAACATTTCGGAATAAAACAGGACTTGTCCTAGATCCTTATTTTTCCGGAACTAAAGTGAAGTGGATTCTGGATCATGTGGAAGGAGCACGTGACAAGGCTAGAAAAGGCGACTTGCTTTTTGGGACGATAGACACATGGTTAGTTTGGAAATTATCCGGGGGTAAGGCACATGTCACGGATTATTCCAATGCATCAAGAACGCTCATGTATAATATCCATGAATTGACATGGGATAAGGAACTGCTAGATATTCTTGATGTACCGGAGGCCATGTTGCCTGAAGTCCGATCATCATCCGAAGTTTATGCGAAAACAATCGACTATCACTTTTTCGGTCAGGAAGTTCCTATATCCGGTATTGCTGGAGACCAGCAGTCCGCGTTATTCGGGCAGGCATGCTATGAACAGGGAATGGTGAAGAACACCTATGGCACCGGATGCTTTATGCTGATGAATACTGGCGAGCAGGCGGTACGATCGAAAACGGGTCTATTGACCACGATTGCTTGGGGACTGGATGGAAAAGTCACCTATGCTCTTGAAGGAAGCATTTTCGTCGCGGGATCGGCAATTCAATGGTTGCGCGATGGCCTGAGGATGTTTCGCTATTCGCAGGAAAGTGAAGAGTACGCGAAACGTGTGGCTTCAACCGAAGGCGTCTATCTTGTTCCCGCCTTTGTTGGTCTCGGTACGCCTTACTGGGACGCCGATGTCCGTGGAGCTGCATTTGGCATCACACGCGGCACTACAAAGGAACATTTTATTCGCGCGACACTTGAATCCCTTGCCTACCAGACAAAAGATGTATTAAATGCGATGGAAGAGGACTCGGAAATCACTTTAAAAAAACTGCGTGTTGATGGTGGTGCTTCAATGAATGATTTTCTAATGCAGTTTCAAAGTGATATCCTTGGTGTCGAGGTTGAGCGTCCAACGAGCAGCGAGACGACTGCGCTTGGGGCTGCCTATCTCGCCGGACTTGCTGTCGGACTCTGGAAGAACCAAAGTGAACTGGCTGAAACCTGGAGCATTGGCAAGAAGTTTGAAGTATCAATGGAAGAAAAAACGCGTTCCGAACTTTATCAAGGATGGAGAAAGGCAGTAAATGCAGCGAGAGCCTTCAAATAATGTATGAATGACCACTCTGGTCCGAATTTGAAACAGTAAAAGTTAATAAACGGTCATGGCAATGGTAGAAGACCACGGTACACAACCGGAGTTCGCTGATATTCAGCCGAGCAGGAGGTGTATTTTGTGGTCTTTTTTGATACGGGAAACGCTAATCCGTTCGCTGCGATCCGAAACGGCGTGAGAAAACGAAAACTGGGGGAATGAACATGTCACTATCAACGTTTGAACGAAATGAAATTTTGGAAAAAATGGCGAGCCGGCCACTTGATCTCTTAGTAATTGGCGGGGGTATAACCGGTGCAGGCATCGCGCTTGATGCAACAGATCGCGGCCTCAAGGTCGGCCTTGTAGATATGCAGGATTTTGCCGGTGGAACATCGAGCAGATCAACAAAGCTTGTCCACGGCGGTCTTCGCTATTTGAAACAATTTGAAATAAAGATTGTCGCTGAAGTAGGGAAAGAACGCGCCATTGTGTATGAGAATGCACCGCATGTGACGACCCCGGAGAAGATGATGCTGCCTATTTATAAAAAAGGCACATTCGGACGTTTTTCCACATCACTCGGCTTAAGAGTCTATGATTTTCTGGCGGGAGTCAGACGTGAAGAACGCCGTGTGATGCTCAGCCGTAAAGCAACCTTGAATAAAGAACCACTCCTCAAAAAAGAAGGATTAAAGGGCAGCGGGTATTATGTTGAGTATCGGACCGATGATGCGCGGCTGACGATTGAAGTGATGAAAGAAGCATGTGACAGAGGAGCGCGCGCCGTCAATTATGCAAAAGTCGATGAGTTGCTCTATGACCATGACAAAAAGTTGAGCGGTGCGCGTGTTATTGATCAGCTGACAAAAAAAGAGTACCGCATCTATGCGAAAAAAATTGTGAATGCAGCTGGGCCTTGGGTAGATACGATTCGTGAAAAGGATCACTCAAAGAAGGGCAAACATCTGCATTTAACAAAGGGTGTTCACATTGTCATTGACGGCAAACGTTTTCCAATGAAACAATC
The DNA here is from genome assembly GCF_000497245.1 of Sporolactobacillus laevolacticus DSM 442. Classification (GTDB taxonomy): domain Bacteria; phylum Bacillota; class Bacilli; order Bacillales; family Sporolactobacillaceae; genus Sporolactobacillus; species Sporolactobacillus laevolacticus. Next base: position 465,662 of record NZ_AWTC01000001.1, on the reverse strand, counting down.
TGTGTACTTTGACACAACCAATGGCGACAAGCGTATGATCTTCGTTATTCCTCGTGATGGCAAAGTATACGCGGGGACGACAGATACAACGTATGCGCGTTGGCCGATTGATCCTAAACCGACGGCAGAAGATCGTGATTATATTTTGGATGCCATCAATGGAGTGTTTCCATCGGCTCGACTGACCGCAGCTGACGTTGAATCCAGCTGGGCAGGTGTGCGGCCATTGATCCAAGAAGAAGGCAAATCGCCTTCTGAGATCTCACGAAAAGATGAAATCTTTATTTCGAAATCAGGGCTCATTTCTATTGCCGGAGGAAAATTAACCGGTTACCGCAAAATGGCACAACGCGTAGTCGATGTAGTTGTATCAGAATTGAAAGCAGAAACTGGAAAGAGCTATCCGGAAAGCAGAACAATCAACATTGAATTATCCGGTGGGCATTTTGGAGGCTCCGCACATTTCGCAAATTTTGTGCACGAACACAGCCAACTAGGTGTAGCGCTCGGTCTATCTGAGAGTGAGGCGGAGAAATTGGTCAAAAAGTACGGGACAAATGTCAGTCAATTATTTGAATTGATCCGCTTTAATCAAGATGAAGCAAAACGTTATCAAATTTCTCCGGTAGTTTTGGCCACCGTTCAATATGCATTGACATATGAGATGATTGTCTCACCTGTGGATTACTTCACGAGACGAACAGGGAAGACGCTCTTTGATATTCGTTCAGCGAAGAAATTGGCGCAGCCGATCATAAGCTATATGGCAGATCGGTTAAATTGGTCGGAGGAACAAAAGAACAAGTACTCTAAAGAATTGAACATAGCTTTTGACGAAGCATCGCTGCTGAGCACACCACAAACAGATGATCATGAAAAAGATGCCGTGTGATCTAAGCGATAAAAAAGGTTTGATCGAGATGATTCCATGGAGTTCTAAGTGAACCATCAAGTTTAGTACTAAGCTGCTGAAAAATAATTTTAAAAGATTATATTACCTATGTCATAAAAGGCGAATCAAAATTAGAAAATGATTTTGATTCGCTTTTTTTTCGACCAATATTTAGCAGGTAAGCTCCGGATTCAACTGGTGGTCGAATTATTTACCGGCTTAGTCCGGCGCAAGATGGGTTTTATCATCAAATTTCTAAAGAACTTTATGAAGGCAAGCATGATTGATTGAATATTATACCCCCATAGGGTATAATAACAGACAAGGAGGCGGTTCTATGGAAGAACATAAGAAGTCATGTACATGTGCGATGGACTCAACTGAGCTAGCGACTGAGTCACAAAATCGATCCCCTGCTGTACCACGAACCTTGGAAGAAAAACGCAAAATCATGAATCGTTTGAAACGCGTTGAAGGACAGGTGCGCGGTATAGAGAAAATGGTGGATGATGATCGTTACTGTGTGGATATTTTAATTCAGCTGTCTGCGGTACACGCAGCACTTGATAAAATAGGCTTCTCAATCCTTGAACGTCATACGAAATCGTGTGTAGCCAAAGCGATTGAGGAAGGCCATGGAGAAGAACAAATCAATGAGCTGCTGAAGGTAGTCAAACAATTGAAGTAGATCATGTAAAGGAAGAAGGTGAAGAAGATGAAAAAAGTGGTGCAAATCGGCATTACAGGTATGACTTGCGCAGCATGTGCCAACCGAATTGAGCGCGGCTTGAACCGTATGGAGGGTGTTTCATCAAATGTCAATTTGGCTTTAGAAAAAGCAAAAGTTGAATACGATGATCATCAAATTCATGCAAATGAGATTACAGGAAAAATTGAAAAACTGGGTTATGGCGTGACGAAGGAGCGGTTGGATCTGGCAATCAGTGGCATGACCTGCGCAGCGTGTGCTACTCGTATTGAAAAAGGATTAAACAAGCTACAAGGCATTTCCTCTGCAAATGTCAATCTTGCTACAGAATCTGCCACTGTCGACTATCAACCGGGATTCGTTGAACCGGATGCGATCATTGAGAAAATACACAAGCTGGGCTATACGGCAACCTTGAAAAATGATGCGCAGGATGAAGCAAAGAACAAAGAATTAAGGGGCAAACGCAATAAGCTAATTTTATCTACTGCGCTTTCTTTACCACTGCTCATTACGATGGTCACCCATCTTCCGTTTTTTCATCTGCCTGTGCCGATGCTGCTCATGAATCCATGGCTCCAATTCACGCTTGCTAGCGTCGTCCAATTTTATATTGGATGGCCATTCTACCGTGGCGGTACACGCGCATTACTGAATAAAAGCGCGAATATGGATGTGCTTGTAGCGCTCGGAACAAGTGCGGCTTATTGTTACAGCGTCGTTGAAACTTTTCGCTATCAATTTGCAGGTGTTAATCATCCAGACCTTTATTTCGAAACAAGTGCTATCCTCATCACACTCGTGTTACTTGGCAAATTTATGGAGGCGCGAGCGAAACGACAGACAACGGCGGCAATTACAGAGCTTATGGACTTGCAGGCAAAAGAAGCAACCCGAATTGTGAACGGTTTAGAAGAGCGTGTCCCGATTGATCAAGTGGTAGTAGGTGATTTTCTCAGGGTCAAGCCAGGTGAGAAAATTCCAGTTGACGGTTTACTTGTTGAAGGAGAGTCAGCTGTTAACGAATCAATGATTACAGGCGAATCGTTACCTGTCGTCAAGCGATCAGGTGAAAAACTGATTGGTGCAACGGTGAATTCAACGGGTTCGTTTATCATGAAAGCAGAGAAAGTGGGCAAAGATACCGCACTCGCAGGTATTGTCCGCATTGTTGAAGAAGCTCAGGGCTCAAAAGCACCAATTCAGCGATTGGCTGATACTATTTCCGGAGTCTTTGTGCCGATAGTGGTTGTGATAGCTATATTTGTCTTCGTCGTCTGGATTTCTGCTATTCATCCTGGAGAATTGGAGCCGGCGCTCGTAGCGGCAATCAGTGTACTGGTTATTGCCTGTCCTTGTGCGTTGGGCCTTGCCACCCCGACGTCGATTATGGTTGGAACGGGAAAAGCGGCTGAAAACGGGATCCTCTTCAAGGGCGGAGAATATTTAGAAACTGCGCAGAATCTTCAATCGATTATGTTCGACAAGACCGGAACGATTACAAAAGGGAAACCTGAAGTGACCGATGTTGTCTTAATTGGTGAATTAGAACGAGATGAAATACTACGGCTTGCAGCGGCTGCAGAACGTGCCAGCGAGCATCCATTGGCACAGGCCATCGTCGCATCACAGGGCAAACAAGATTTGCCTTCACCTGACCATTTTGAGGCACATGCTGGTTCCGGAATCACAGCTTCTGTGGGTGAACGGAAGATTGTAATTGGCACACGCAGGCTGATGAAGCAAGAAGACATTGTATTTCAAGATGCGGTTGATGATGCCGTCCGGCTGGAATCCGAAGGCAAAACGGCTATGTTTGTTGCCATCGATGGACAGCTCCAAGCGTTGATTGCTGTTGCAGATACATTAAAGGATTCATCTGTAGCGGCTATTAAAGCATTGAAAGCGCGTGGAATCAGCGTCTATATGATTACCGGCGACAATAAACGTACTGCTGAAGCAATTGCAAAAAAAGCGGGTATTGATCACGTTTTTGCAGAGGTACTCCCTGAAGAAAAGGCGAAGAAGGTTCGTGAACTGCAAGAGCAAGGATTAAGCGTAGCTATGGTCGGCGACGGTATTAATGATGCTCCGGCTCTCGCAGTTGCGGATATCGGTATGGCAATCGGGACGGGTACTGATGTGGCAATCGAAGCTGCCGACATCACTCTGGTTGGTGGCGAACTCACACATGTCGTCAAGGCACTTGATCTCAGCAAGATAACGATGCGCAATATCAGACAGAATTTATTCTGGGCACTCTTCTACAATACGGTTGGTATTCCGGTGGCAGCTCTCGGCCTGCTCGCACCTTGGGTGGCCGGCGCAGCGATGGCCTTCAGTTCAGTCTCAGTAGTTGCCAACAGCTTGAGATTGAAACGAATGAATGTTTGAACAGATTGATTGCAAGATATGAAAACCATTTTAAGGAGGTGAGAATATGGCTGAACGTACATTAGAAGTAAAAGGCATGAGTTGTGGACATTGCAAAATGGCAGTGTCTGGCGCATTGAACGACCTAGACGGTGTATCTGAAGTCAACGTTGATTTGGCTAGCGGAAAAGTTGATGTTACTTATGATGAAGCTAAGGTTGATTTTGCGCAGATGAAGGATGCAGTTGAAGATCAGGGCTATGATGTTGTGAAATAATATTGATTAATAAATGACAGATATAAAGTGCCGGACGGTTGATACCGTCCGGTTTTTTTTTTTTTTTTTTTTTTGCATAAAATTTTGAATGGGTTCAGGGTTCATAACAGCGATACTCAAGGACCGGGCTTGCCCGGGTTTTTTACTTATCCATTATTTTCTCGTAGTAAAGATGAATTCTTTTAATAGAATTATTGTAAACAATTGATTATAATAGAATGTAAGAAAGCGCTTACCGAAAAGGATCGGGGGAATGAATATGTCATCATCAAAAATGGACAAAAAGCTCGGCAAGATTAAGGAAAGATTAATCGAAATTGTAGGGACTGAAAATGTGGATGATACAACGAGTGGGAGACTTGTGTATTCTTATGACGCAACTCCGAACTTTCAAGCGCTTCCGGATTTTGTTGTTTCCCCGCGAACTGCAGAGGAAGTGGCAGCAATTCTTAAATTATGCACAGAGACTTCAACACCAGTGTATACAAGAGGATCAGGTACGAATCTTTGCGCAGATACCTGTCCTTTAAAAGGTGGGGTTGTCTTGCTGATGAAGCACTTGAACAAAATTCTTGAACTGGATAAGGAAAATCTGACGATTACGGTTCAACCAGGAACGATCACTAAAGAGATTACTGACCGAGTAGAGAAAGAGGATTTATTTTATCCTCCGGATCCAAGTTCGATGAAAATTTCGACGATCGGTGGGAATCTTGCCGAAAACTCAGGTGGGCTTCGCGGGTTGAAATATGGTGTTACCAAGGATTACGCCATGGCGCTGCAGGTCGCCTTGCCTAATGGAGAACTCATCCGTACCGGTGGAAAGCTGACGAAGGATGTCGCCGGATATGATTTGACGCATCTGTTTGTCGGTTCAGAAGGTACACTCGGTGTGATTACTGAAGCAACACTCAAGTTAATACCAAAACCCGAAACGCAAAAGACGATACTCGCGCTTTATCAGGATATAGAGGCTGCAGGCAGATCTGTCTCAGCGATTATTGCCAACAAAATGATTCCGGTTACTCTGGAATTTCTTGATCAAGATACCTTAAAGGCTGTTGAAGATTTCGCACATATTGGGCTGCCAACAGATGCTAAAGCGATCCTGCTCATCGTTCAAGACGGACCACAAGAGATCGTTGATCGTGATATTCATAAGATTGCAGAGATTTGCCGAGCAGAACAGGCTGTGGATGTTCGGCTTGCCTCGTCTGATGAAGAAGCGGAAGAACTGGCAACGGCGCGTCGTTCGGCATTGAGTGCGCTCGCGAGATTGAAGCCCACAACTATTCTGGAAGATGCGACCGTTCCAAGATCAGAAATTGCAACCATGGTTCGGGCGATATCAGATGTTGCTCAAAAGTATAACGTTCGGATTTCCACATTCGGTCATGCCGGGGACGGAAACCTTCATCCGACATGCCTGACGGATGCACGCGATGAAGAAGAAATGACACGGGTGGAGGAAGCATTCGCTGAAATTTTTGAAAAGGCAATCGAACTAGGCGGAACCTTAACCGGAGAGCATGGTGTCGGCGTGACAAAAGCTCCTTATCTCGAATGGAAACTGGGCAAAGCCGGAATTGAGGTCATGCGCGGAATCAAGCAGTCCATTGATCCAAAAGGCATCATGAACCCAGGCAAAGTGTTCGCTGAACATAGTAAGGAAAGGTTGGTGAGTGTGAAATGATGACCTCTTCAGCAAAAGATAAGATCCAGAAGGAATTTAAAGAAGAGATGGACTATGATGAATTACTGAACTGTATGCGCTGCGGATTTTGTTTGCCTTCCTGCCCGACGTATATTGAAACGGGTCATCAGGAGAAGTACTCACCTCGAGGAAGAATTGCCTTAATGAAGGGGATTACTGACGGCGTGATCGAACCTGATGACGATATTGCCCATTCGCTCGATCTGTGTCTGGGGTGCAGAGCATGTGAGCCGGTCTGTCCATCAGGTGTACACTATGGACATCTCTTGGAGAGCGCTCGCACAATTATTCAGCGCAATAAGAAAGAGCCGATTCGAGTAAAAATGCTTCGCAAGGGTATTTTTAATGAGCTGTTCCCGCACCAGGATCGAATGGAAAAAGTGACAAGCTTGATTGGCTTTTATCAGAGAAGCGGTCTTTCGAAAGTCGCACGTAAAGTCGGATTCATGAATTTGTTTCCAGAAAGTATGGCCACTATGGAAAAAGTACTGCCCGAGGTTCCAAAACGCAGTGAGATGAAACAGCGGCCGCGGTTTTTCGAACATGAAGGCGAGAAAAAAGCGACGGTGGCGTTGTTTGCCGGATGTCTGATGGACACGATGTTTTTTGAAACAAATAAAGCGACGATCAAGCTGCTTCAGAAAGCAGGCTGTGATGTAGCGATTCCTGAAAATCAGCTTTGTTGCGGCGCGTTACATGGCCACAATGGAGAATTAGAGAAATCCAAAGAAATGGCAAAGCAGAATATTGAAGCGTTTGAAGCAGTAAAGGCGGATTACATTATCACAAACGCAGGTGGCTGCAGCGCATTTTTGATTGAGTATGACCATCTGCTGAAAGATGATCCGGAATGGGCGGAACGAGCGAAGAATTTCGCTCGAAAGCTGAAAGATATCTCTGCAATTCTTGTCGCACTTGATTTTCAAAAAACGCACCGCCTGTGCCTTCCTGAACAAATCATTACTTATCAGGATTCCTGTCATCTGCGCAATGTGATGAAAACATTCAGCGAGCCGAGAATACTCCTTCAGTCGATTGAAGGTGTACATTTCGTTGAAATGGAAGGCGCCGATACATGCTGCGGTTCGGCAGGAGATTATAATATTGTCCAGCCTGACATGGCCATGCAAATTTTGGATCATAAAATGGATAAGGTTGAAGATACGAATGCCCAAACGATTGTAACGGCTAACCCAGGGTGTCTTCTGGAAATGAAACTTGGGGTTGAACGCGCGAATAAAACAGGCAGTGTCCGCGCGGTGCATATAGCTGATGTGCTGCTGGAGGCATTAGTTGAGTAGTAAGCAATTTTGGGCTGAGGATTCATAAATGAACAGAAAATCCGGAACGAGTACCAGCCGTTCCGGATTTTATTATTATTTGTTTTTACGCGCGCGTTCTTCCAACTGAGAGATAGATGATTGAGGATCATCCTTCGCACGACCTGCAGGCGTGACACTTGAAGTGGCTGCACCTTTATTTGAACGGTATTCTTTTTTTCTCGCCTCTGACATAATGCCCACCTCCATATGGCTAGCATGGGCGTTTGGCGTGAAATTTATGTGCGCTTACAAAAATTTGCTCATATTAATGTCCGTAGCCTGAAAACCAAGTTTTTCATAAACATGATGGGCGCGGGCATTGTGGGCAAATACGTGGAGTCTAATTTTGGCGAGCCCGAGACTGCGGCAATAGGCAAAAAGTGCCTGCATCGCGGTTTGTCCAAAACCTTGATCGCGATAAGGTTCGTAGATTTCAAAATCGTAGATAAATGCTTCTTTTCGTTCGGGCGAGATATGCAACCAGAGTATGCCGACTTTTCTCCCCAATGCATCTACTAGGGATAGAAATTGATGATTGGGCGTGAAATAGCCTTGTGGAAGCAGACGGCTGATTTCAGCGCGTGCATTTTGAAGCGCCCGATCCGCAGGCCAAGCACCGGATGCCTGCTTTTCTTTGGCATACTCCAATGACGAATGTTCCAGATAAGGTGCGAAATCGATTTCCAGCATCTCAGTAATGAGAACGTTCATGATAGGACCTCCAATCATTTAATCAGGAAACGTGTTGCGCAAATCACGGACAAGTCTCAAGAAGTGGTCAGGATGGTTTTTTATGCTGAGCATGAGCTGATGCGCTGTTCTCCATGCTCTTTCATACATCTCAGGTGTAATGATCCCATTCTCAAGTGCTTCATTTAGTTCGTCCTCATCGACGAGATAGAGCCGATGATTGGGAAAGAGAATCAGGTCAAGATAAAGATCATCAAACCAAGGGGTGCCATTCTCATCTTTGCCGACCTGATGAATAACATCAAAATAACATTGGACAAGCCGCCGTTTGGCATTAAACATGGCCGTCAGAACAAATTGAGGTGCGTAAGTCGGAAACAATTGCAGCCAAGAATAGTTTTGATCGACCGTTTTTGTACGAACACCGCCATAGACGACCGACAGCGGCGCTTTGATTTCATTGAATTGAATCAGTACGGCTTCGCCATGAAAAGCTGGCCACATAAATTCTTTTTTACAGGTTTGGCTTGAGATGATGCGTCGCCAACCTCGGCGGTCTGCGTATTTTCTTTTCATTTTCGTCAGCTTCAAGAGATCACCTTCTGTCCTACCTGTCTATTGTAACGTAAAACACCAAAAAATGGAGATTTCAAAGTATAAATGATCTGTAACTCGCCATAATGCCTCATTCATAATTATGTAATGTGCTTGTCTTTGAAAACTCATCCGTTAGCTTTTGTGAATGATATTTGCCTCTGTTTCATTTTTCACTCCTTTTTATCATTGAATGCATGGAAGAGAAAAAGAAATGCAGGACGAATCTCCTAAATATTTCAGAAGAAACGTCCTGCTCTATTCACAGATCAAAGCTTAATCTTTAAATTGAATAAAAAAGTTAAGCGGTCAATCAATGACCGGCAACATCTTTGTTTCTTTTTTCATTTCAGAATGGCAAAGCGGACACGTCGGATGCGAATCAAACGAAAAAGCATCTCTCATCCACCCTGAACATGAATCATTGGTACATCTCCAAATTGCCGTTTCTGCTTCAGGAACCGGTTCTTGCGGGCCTCGATTAAATCCCATTGATCAAAAATCCCCTTTCCTGTTAATCTTTTTATTATACCCTATTTTCGACTGATAATAAATAAAAATGGTTCATGTTTCCAACAGTCTATTGAGAAATCCCAGTCTGAGAAATGTTAACAGTTACTTGACAGTGAAAATGGGCATTTTGGTAGCGTTCAGGCCAGGACTTTCCATCGAAATTATAGGTGAAACTCCGCACAGTATCTCCAAGACGAAGTGGATCAGTTCCTTTTTTTTGGAAAGTGCGTACTAACTTTGATGCTTTTTGCTCCATTTGTTTTTCTAATGGCTTTTCAACACGATAAGCTCGACTCTTACTAATAGAACCGACATAGGCTTGCCTGACTTGTCCGTTGATTTTTACATAGGCATAAATATCAGGAGCCGAACTGTTCCCGTCCTTTACCTTATAATTTATCGTGGTATGCACATTTCGGATTGCAATATGTTTTTTTGGTGCAAATTCGAAATCATAGACACCCTGATTAAATTTTTCAAAGAGCATCTTAAAAATAAATGTATCCTTGTTGGGAACCTTCATGACATATTTATCCTTTTTAAATATGGCGATTCCTGTCATTTCAAGATGGTTCCCGATCTTTTTTATGAGAGGCATAAAAGGATCCATGTAATTGCCGTAATAGCTGTAAATAAATTGTGATAGATTACTTGTCGGATAATTTTGCTCATTGTTTTGCTGAATCATATCCTGGACATAACGTGATATCGGTATCTGTGTCTGATAGTCTTGTGCAGTCAGAAGTTTGTTTGTGCTTCCTTCAACGATCGCAATCGTTAGATCACGAGGCGTGTCAGGATCCCTGTTTCGGAAGTCTATTTGATCTCGCATGCCATGTTTTGCGAGCTTCTTGTCAAAAAGCATCACCCTCACTTTTCCAATTTTTAACGGACGCTGACCCTCGGGTTGGAATTTATCAACCAGTGACTTCCCGTCATAGGTAATTCCCGAGACGTAACGCATCATTGAAGCCGTTGATGGCAGCCCTCCACCTTGACCGCCTGGATTCCCACTCTGCACATAGTTAGGCATCGTTGCTGTTCCCAGAATTTGATTGTGGCCAATGTAATCAAACCCTTCAGCTTCAACCATTAATATATCGTCAATAATATTAGTAGGCATGCAGCTGGACAGAAGTGCAAGCAGCAGCAAAATCACAAGAGTTTTCAATTTCATGCTGCTTTCCCCCTTACCTTTTTCATCAGCCATTGATAAAAAAGAAGAAAAGGAACGTATGCGTACACAATGAAAAAGCCGATATTGCCATAAAGGTCATTCGCAATTTTCACTTGTTCACCATTCTTGATTAGTACACTTATAATAACAAATATAAGCAGTACACCCACAAGCGCGTATTTTTGCTTTATTACTGGGAAGGTGTGCTTCACGAAGCGAGACGCAACCCAAGCGGACATGCTTACACTTGGTAATAAAGCCCACATATAGTAAATAATGATAACCATGTCGACGTGTTCAAGGAGAGGAAAAGAAACGGATTTCCAAAATGTTACTGTTGGCCAGATGGTGAGTCTCATTTCACCCCGACTAAAAAACACTGTCGCCATAAGCATTAGGATGATATAGATATACATTGATGTCAAAATACCGAAATAGCACCACTTTTTTGCAAGCTGCGGCCGCTTAATGAAAGGGTAAAAATAGAGCATCAGCTCAAAGCCGAGGTAAATGTGTGTCGTATGAAACGCAGAGATCAGGATTGAGGCTGGGCTGTGCTCAAACATGGGCAGAAGATTTGAGAAATATGCTTCAGGAACCGCAAAAACAGTGGACATATAAAGCGGAATCATATAGATAAAGCTGAGCATGCAGATGCCGCCGACGATTCGAATACCCCCAAGCACAATATACCAGATGATCAGACAGAACAGGATGGTAAAGGTGAAAACGGATAGCTGGGGAAAGATCCAAACTTGCAATATTTCAATATAGCTGCGAAGAAAGACGACGCCAAAAAGAACGACATGGGCGGTCACGAAGAAATTGAGCAGGCCACCCAACCATTTGCCAAACAACCTCTGGTGGATCGAAAAAAAGTCTGCACGGCCGAATTTCTGCTCGTTTTTAAGCAGGCGTAGAATCATCCACATGATGGCGAGTGAAAACAGTCCGCCGATAAGGCAAGCAAGCCATGCATCCTGCCCACTATCTTTGGATAGGAGCTGTTGGAATGAGAGAATTCCAATGCTAATTTGCATGGTGTGTGGAATAATAAAACCACTCATCGGGCCAAGCTGTTGCGTTTCACTAATCTGACCTGGTTTCACGTCAATCAACCTCCATTATTCGGGACGAAGTGTTTGTTTGTTACTCATCAATATCCGCTTTATGTTTCCCTTTCTTTTTGTGCGTACGCGTAGCGTTCATACGAGAGACATCCCCCGGGCGCAGTACCATTGGCCTCGTGTTCTGAAAATTATAGGGGAGACGGATAAAACTATCCTTAAGATCGTTCACTCGCAAAGGATAGATCGGTTCTATATAAGGACGACCAAGCGAAGTCAGCCTGAGTAAATGACAAACGAAAAAGATAAAGCAAAAGGCGATTCCCAACATTCCTAGCATTTGAGCAGAAATGATAAAAGGAAAACGGATAAAACGAATGGATGTGGCCATCCGGTAATTCGGTGTGATGAAGGCGGCGAGTGCCGACATCGCAACGAGAATGAGCAGAAAATTACTCGTCAGTCCGGCTTGTACGGATGCCGTCCCGATGACAATACCACCAACGATACCAATCGTTTGTCCGACTTTTGTCGGTAACCGTGCGCCTGCTTCACGCAGCAACTCGATCATGATTTCAAGGACGATAACTTCCATAACCGGATCCAATGGCACAGAACTCCGCGAGCTGATCAATGTTCCCAAAAGATCCTTCGGAATCAGCTGGTAATGATAGGTCAGCAGCGCAATATACACAGGCGAGGCAAAGGCTGATAGAGCGACTGCGAATAAGCGCAGCAGTCGGTAGAGTGATGCAATGTGCCAGACCAGAAAGTAATCATCAAATGCCACGAAAAATTCAACGATGGTTGAAGGCATGACCAGTGCATTGGGCGAACCATCTACGAGAACAGCGATCTTGCCCTCATAAACCGCTCCTGAAACCCGGTCAGGCCTTTCTGTATCGATAAATTGCGGGAAAATAGAGTTGTCATTGTCGCTGATATTTAAGGCCAGAACCGTTGCGTCAATCAGGTTTGCCACTTCCAAATCACTGATTCTCTGCTTAACCGTGTTTACATTTTCAACATTAGCGATTCCATCTATATACACAATGGAAACCCGCGTTCTGGAGATTTTTCCAACCCTCAGTTCTTCAACTTTAAGCTGTGGAATTGGAATGCGTTTTCGGACAAGATTGATGTTGGTGTCCAGCGATTCCACAAAAGTTTCCTTTGGACCCAAAATACTCGTTTCAACTTCCGACTTTTCAATTTGACGGCCCTCAATTTTAATTGAAGGAATAATTAAGCAATCAGTATCTGCCTCATTCTTTTGAATAATAATATAGCCTTCCAGCAGTTTGGATTGAATCATGGAAAGATCCTTTGTCCGAATGATTGTCTCAATCGGAAGCTGCTCTTGGATGTCTTTCATACTGTGAATTTTTTCATCGTAAATGCAAGGAAACACGTCGCGATGCACGTAATCCACATCAACCAGTGTCTTAAAAAATGAAATCCAGCAACTGAAATGATCACCTTGATGCTGAAAATGTGCGAAATCAGGATTTTCTTTTAAGTGTTGGAACAAATCCATGATGGTTTGAGGTTTGTTTTTCTTATCCGTTTCCTCAAGCCTCTTTTTTTTCCAAAACATAATGAACCCTCACTCCGGTCATTTTTGGGATTTGGTTTTATCCAACTCATATTTTTTGGACGCAATATAAAAAACAATAAAAGGCATGGTGCATATCCATATGATCAAGGTATACATCATGAGTGCAGCGAAAAAATAAATTCTGAAAAACACAAAGATGAAAAATAGAAAGAGGACGAGAAAATAACTGAGATAAAGGAAAACAGTGAGCATGAATAGTTCCCTTCTACGTGTTCATTTTAATAGGAGTTATGTTCCCCTGCTGGACGTTTAAATATTCATTTCTATTATGCTGAACAGGTATGGAAGTGAAAAAGAAAGATTCTGTGTGGATCATCCTTTTCATTTTTGGGCGAGCTGTGATAAAGTATGTAGAGGAAAATGGACAGGATATTCCCGTTTCCTTAGGCTTGGCAGCGCCAAGTTTTCGAATAAAAGAATTTCAGGCTGGAAGGAAAATGATATGAAATCGGCATGGAAAGTAATAAGGGAACAGTTTAAAAACCTTTACCTGATCAGTCGGCTGTCCCTTTACGAGTTAAAAAGTGAGAATACGAATAATTATCTTGGTACGGCGTGGGTGGTCATTAACCCGTTGATTCAGATCTTTATTTACTGGCTAGTTTTTGGCAAAATATTAGGAAGAAATAAGGACATACCGGTCGACAACGGTCAGTTTGCTCCTTACATAATCTGGCTCATCTCGGGAATTATCGTTTGGTTTTTCATTCAGCCGGCGATTATCCAAGGGTCAAAATCAATTTATTCACGGATTCGTTTTATCGCAAAAATGAACTTTCCGATGAGCGCGATCCCAAGCTACGTCATTCTTGAAAAATTTTATCAGCATCTGATGATCACAGGAATTGTTTTCGTTATTCTGCAATTCACTAAGTATCACGTCAGTGTCTATATCATTCAACTGCCTTATTTTATGTTTGCTGCATTAGCATTCCTATTTTCTGTTTCCTTGATCACGTCGACCCTGTCTACGATTGTTCGTGATGTCCATCAGATCCTGATTTCGATTATGCGAATGTTGTTTTACTTAACTCCGTTTTTATGGGAACCTGCGCGTCTTACGGCTGCCGGTATGCCTGGTTACATTGAGAAAATCTTGTTGCTTAATCCGATGTATTATCTTGTACAAGGCTACCGCTCGACATTGCTCGGCGCATCTTGGTACGGTCTCGATCATATTTGGTATACGGCTTACTTCTGGGGATTTGTACTCGTAGCTCTGCTTTTCGGATCAGCAATCCATTTAAGATTCAGAGATCATTTCGTAGATTATTTGTAAGGAGATCTCCACTCATGGAAAAATCAGTAGTTGTCAATCATGTCTCAAAAAAATATAAAATGTATTCCAGGACATCCGAAAAAATACTGGATTTAATTTCTCCAAAGGGTTACGGAAAAACCTTTTATGCACTGCAGGATATCAGTTTTGAAGCGAACAAAGGCGATGTAATCGGAATTATTGGGGTGAATGGCTCAGGAAAGTCTACCTTGTCAAACATTATCGCTGGAATTATCCCGCCAACGTCGGGGACAGTGGAGGTACATGGCGAAGCGGCTTTAATCGCTATTCAGTCCGGACTGAAACAAGAGCTTACCGGTAGAGAGAACATAGAGTTAAAATGTTTAATGCTTGGTTTTGATAAAAAGCAGATTGTCGAGTTGACCCCTCAGATCATTGAATTTGCCGACATTGGTGATTTTATTGATCAGCCGGTAAAAACCTACTCAAGCGGAATGCGTTCTCGACTTGGTTTCGCGATTTCTATTCATATTGATCCTGATATTCTTGTGATTGACGAAGCACTCTCGGTTGGAGATCAGACATTTGCGGATAAATGCTTAGATAAAATGAACGAGTTCAAAGAAAAAGGAAAGACGATTTTTTTTATCAGCCATTCAATCAGCCAAATGAAGAAGTTTTGTGAGAAAGCGTTGTGGATTCAATATGGCCAGGTTGAGAACTATGGATCGATGAATGAAGTCATGCCGGAATACGAGAAATTTATTAAAGAATACAAGAAAATGACCAAGCAAGAGAAGAAAGCCTTCCAGGATAAAGTGCGGAAGAGCCGCACGATTAAAGCCTGAGCGTACGAGCGCTCAGGCTTTTTTTCAGGATTTGCTAATTCAGTTGTTGTGCCGTTCATGAGAGAGTTGTAAATTAATATAACACAAAATTGTGAATTAAGTTTACTTTTTGGAAAATAGTGCTAATATAGACCACGTGTTAGATAGCATATATCCACAAAATCAGCCGAAAGGGAGAGATCTTGTGATCAAAGATGTCATGAATTTATCCGTTGTTACGTTCAATGCTGTTTGGGGAGATAAAGAGAAGAACTTGAACCGCATTAAGGGGTATATTGAAAGTGCTGCAAAAAGAGGCAGCGATTTTATCGTCTTCCCTGAAATGGCTTTAACCGGCTATGATGATGAGGCAGAAAAGCCACTCGAAGAAAAAATGCAGTTCAAACTTTCAGAAACAATCCCAGGTGAAGCAACTGATGAGATCGAAAAATTAACACAGCAATATGGGGTTTATGCTGTTTTTGGTATGCCTGAAAAGGACGCTTCGGATCCATCAATCCTCTATAATTCATTAGCAATCTTCTCTCCGGAAGGCTTAGTCGGATCGTATCGGAAAATGCATTTGCCCGCTCCAGAACCGAATTGGGCAAAACGCGGAGAAAAACCATTTATTCTTGAGACACCATGGGGACCAATCGGATGTGCGATTTGTTATGACTCGTACTGTTTCCCTGAATTGATGCGCTATTATGCATCGAAAGGCTGTCGGCTTTATATCAATAGTACTGCGCTTGCTAAGTGCCACGGTAAAGGATTGGGCACAACGACACTGGAAGCGGGTGTCATCCGTGAGGGCATTTATATTGCCTCTGCTAACTTGGGCGGTTTAGATCTTTATAATGAATTCTGGGGCGGCAGCAGCATCATCGGTCCAAGCAGAAAGACTTGGGAACCATACTATTTCGCAGGTCATAAATTTACGGATGAAGTCGCTGATGAATCTGAAATGTTTACTGCTACGATTGATTTGTCTTTGGCTACTCGCTTTTTGTTCAAAAACAATCCATCTGTTGAAGGAACGGACTGGAGACCTGATAAATATATCGACATGTTTAAGGATTCAATTAAAGATGTCCAGTACGGAAAATAAACAATTCACGTAATAATAGTCAATTCCAGCTAAAAGAGCACTAGGCTTAAAAATAAGTCAGTGTTCTTTTTGTTTATTAGCGGGTGTTCACTTAGACATTAGCTACCCGTAGGTTTAATTACAACGATCAGTGGATACACTAATATGAAAAAATTCCATGGAGTTTGAAAATGCCTGATTTATTAGATATTATCGTCAGAACAAGTGTAGCCTTTTTTGTGCTAATGATTATTGCTCATGTACTTGGGAAACAGATGATTTCACAAATGACCTATCATGATTTTATTGCGGCCATTACGTTAGGTTCGATTACAGCAAATATGGCTTTTAATCTTCAAATAAAGTTAGTGTATATGCTAACTGCTATCATTGTTTTTAGCTTAATTACCTTACTTCTCACACTAGTCGCTTTGAAAAACAGAGCGTCCAGAAAATGGATTTCCGGTGATCCTACAGTAATCATAGAAAACGGAAAGATACTCGAAAGTAATCTTAAGACATTAAAATATACCATGGACTCTCTAAATCAGGCACTCAGAGAGAAAGATATATTTAACATTGAAGAGGTTGAATACGCTATTTTAGAATCAGATGGACATTTATCCGTGTTAAAAAAGACGCCCTATCAAAATATAATTAAAAAGGATTTAGTTAATATGACATCACCACCAAAAGAAAAGTTCCCCGTAGAGCTAATCATGGATGGAAAGGTCATCGAAAAAAACTTAAAACAAAACGCACTTACCAATGAATGGTTATATCAGGAATTAGATAAAAGAAAATTATCGTTAAAAGACGTTTTTTATGCAGTTAAAGGAACAAACAATCAATTAGTTTTTGATTTATACGACGATAAACTATCTTCACCTATTGATATACAATGAGCATTTTAATGCCTTCATTATGGAATGCTCATGAATGGGAGAAAAATACCCGCATTCGGCAGTGCAGAACCTAATGATAATTAGGTGATTCGTGATTATTGGAAAGAATTATTTCATAACAAAAAGGCATCCGTTTTCGATGCCCTTTTCACTTTATGTACTAATTTTTAAAATCTAGTTATAAGCCCTTCACAATTTTGATTACTTCGGATGGTTCTGTTCGATTTCTATAATCTGAATCCACATGGGCAAAGACAATCGTTCCGTGCTGATCAATAACAAATGTGGCCGGTTTTGGAAGTTCCCATGTATTATTGCCGTTATGCGCCGGTACATCCAATCCGGATTGTTTGTACAAATCAATCAAATAATCCTGTAACTTAAAGACAAGATCATAGTGATGTGCGACTTTTCCACCCACGTCACTCAAAACAGTAAATTCCAATTCGTCCTTTTTCTTAGTGGTTAAGGAAGCGTCTGGTGTCTGTGGACTAACCGCGATCAGCTTTGCACCGGCTTCTCTAATCTCGGGCAATGCTCTCTGATAAGCCCTGAGTTCAAGGTTACAGTACGGGCACCACCCGCCACGATAAAACGTCAGAATGACCGGACTTTTTGTCAGTGTTTCAGACAGTGAAACAATTTTACCTGTCGCATCCGGAAGCGTAAAGTTCGGCGCATGATCGCCAGTTTTAAGCCCTTGTGCAACGCCGGATGCTTCCAATTCCTTTATTGCCTGAGCATAGAGTTTCTGCTTTTCAAGTGATGCTTTCTTATTAAACGAGGACTTATATTCGTTGATATCATCAACTAATGTAGCCATTTATTTGTATCCTCCCAGATCGTAATAATTAATAAATCTATAATACATAAAATCATAGTGGATTTCTAATGATTAAGTATTTTTTCGTGCAAAAAAAAAATCCGCAATTCGATGCGGATTCAATCAAAAAAAGTGAATTGGGGTTAGGGTTATTCATATTATTGCCACATTTTTGAGTTTCAAAACATAAAATACAAAAATATTAATGGTCAATCAGATTTAATTTTTTTCATTAATCGAAGAATTGAAAGCGTTTTTATTGTATAATAATGTTTAAAAACATGGATAGTCGTTCATATTAGAGTTATGTGATCAATCATTCATTCATTCATCAAAAGCATTCGGGAGAACTTGCTGCTTACTAAGCTCATATTCGAGCTAGACATTATCGTGTTGAAAGGAGGAAGGGTTGTTCGAAAAGCCAAACAATGTAACCGTTTACTTTTCGTCAATTCCGTACATTCATGAATCATATTAATTTGTTGAGAAGAGCGGTTGAAAATCGAAAAAAGTATTTGATCCACGTCTTAAAACAAAATTTTGTGACGAGGGAGTCCGACCGTTTGAATGAATGGACGCTTTCCGAACTTGAACACGAATGGAAACGATATCAAAAGGAACGCAATGAAGATATCGGTTGAATTTACATGAGTTAAAAGGCAAAGAGAAAAAAATTTGGTAAAATAGGTTTGGAAATCCGCAAAAGCGGATGGTGTTGCGGAGGTGAGGATCGGTTGGAAGAGTTTCAGACGTTTCATGATTTCTACGGAAATAGGGTGACATTAGCACTTTCTTCTTCGCCATTCTCAGAACGACCGAAACATGTATGGGTTGTCTGCCGTTTTCATCGGCAATGGCTGCTTACTCTCCATTCCAGACGAGGTCTTGAGTTCCCAGGCGGGAAAGTGGAGGAAGGCGAACGCGCGGAAGATGCGGCCAGAAGAGAAGTTTTCGAAGAGACGGGGGCTCGCATTGCCCACCTTTATTTTATTGGTCAATATCAGGTTGATGGAAGAAACGAGAAGATTGTTAAGAATATTTATTATGCGGAAATCGACCAGATTGTTTTAAAGCCAGATTACATGGAAACAGATGGACCGAGGTTTGTCAGCAATTTACCGGAAACCATAAGAGAAAAGAAACAATACAGTTTCTTAATGAAAGATCAAGTGCTGGCTAGATCGATGCGAGCAATTCGACAGCAACAATGGATTCCTGTGTCTGAGCTATCCGTCTAACTGATGGTGCCGCCACAAAAACAGGCTTCCCACTTTAATGGGAAGCCTGTTATCTTTTTTTTCTGTTCTGTTATTGGATCGTGTTGATCAACGCGACATTCGCTCCCGTTCCGCGAGCTTTCTTGCGCGGGTATTGCTGTGGTATCCCGCCTGGCTCGCTAAATGCATAGAGCCTTTTTAAAGACCTGTTGGTCCGGCGCTGTGAATCGTTTCAGGCACTTCTGAGAAACGCTTAAAATTATTCTTAAATTGTTCAGCCAGCTCCTTTGCCTGTCTTTCATAGTTCGCTTTGTTCGACCATGTCTGCCAAGGCATGAGTACCTGATCGGGAACTCCAGGACAGGACTTCGGGATATGGAGTCCAAAAATGGGATCGGTATAGGTGTCCTGTCGATCTAGCCGGCCATCTAAAGCGGCCTGGATTATATGCCTTGTATAGGAGAGGTCCATCCGTTTTCCGATGCCATACGGGCCGCCGGTCCAACCGGTGTTAACAAGAAAAGCGCTTACATTATTTTCTTTGATAAAATGTCCTAAAAGCTTAGCATATTTGACTGCCGGAAGCGGCATGAACGGAGCACCAAAGCAGGTGGAAAAAGTAGCTTCAGGATCAACAACGCCTCGTTCTGTTCCGGCAAGCTTGCTCGTGTAACCGGAAAGAAAATGGTACATTGCTTGTTCTGGTGTAAGCCGACTGATCGGAGGCAGAACGCCGAACGCGTCGGCCGTCAGAAAAATAATTGCGCTCGGGTGGCCTCCGGTACTTGGAATAAGAGCACCGGCAACATGGCTCATAGGATAGGCAGCACGGGCGTTTTCAGTTAAAACTCCGTTATCATAATCGGGTTTGCGGCTTTCTTTTATAACAGCAACATTTTCAAGTACTGCTCCAAATCGTATACTGTCATAAATCTGCGGTTCCTTTTCCTGAGACAGCTTGAAGGTTTTGGCATAACAGCCCCCTTCAATATTAAACACGCCATTCTTTGACCAACCATGCTCATCATCGCCAATTAGACAACGTTCAGGTGTATTGGAAAGAGTCGTCTTACCGGTTCCGGAAAGTCCGAAGAATAAGGCGACTTGTCCGTCACTGCCCTGGTTAGCCGAACAATGCATCGGCATGATGCCATTCTGTGGAAGCATGTAATTCATGATTGTGAAAATGGCTTTTTTAATTTCCCCACTGTATTCAGTACCGCCAATCAGGACGACGCGATGTGCCATGGAAATAATGATAAAAGCCTCGGAGTTTGTACCGTCAATTATTGGATCCGCTTTGAATCCAGGCGCTGAAAACACGGTAAATGCTGCCTTGTGGTGTTTCAGTTCGAATGCTGACGGTTTGATAAATAATTGGGTGCAAAAAAGATTCTGCCAGGCATACTCATTCACAACTTGAATCGCAAGCCTATGTTCCAGATCGCTCCCCGCAAATCCTTTAAAAACATAGTTGACGCTTTTTTCACTTAAATAGTTCACTAGTTTTTGATAAAGGTTTAAAAATGTTGATTCGCTAACTGACTGATTTCGGTTCCAATCCACTTTCTCTTTTGTCAGGGCATCTTTCACAAAGAATTTGTCTTTTGGCGATCTTCCTGTGTATTTTCCGGTAGTCACGGCTAAAGCACCGGTTTCTGTGAGAACGCCTTCATTTTTTCTCACCGCATGTTCAATAAGTTCCGGTACAGATAGGTTAGTTAATGTATTTCCTGCTTCGAGCAATTCAGAGATGGGTGTTTCTGAAAATATTTGATTCATGATAACAACCCTTTCTTCAATAAATTGTTCACTCATTCAATACTGTATAGCACAATTTTGTAAATGTAACCTACTAATATTTTAATCATGATTCAACGATTTCACAACATGAAATAATTTTTGTTTACGGTGTGAAAAGAAGGTATATTAAATGTACCATTCGTTGACAGTTTTAATTCCCTGCGGTATGATGGGTTTTATATACGGCTGCTCTTATTCCGAGTAGGCAGAGGGACAGGCCCGATGAAGCCCGGCAACCGGTCGAATAGCGGCACGGTGCTAACCTGCAGAGAAAAGGGAAGGTTACGCTCTTTCTTCTGATAATAAGAGGCGCGCGATAAGAATCGGCCTATCCTTAATTTGGAGCGGGCTTTTTTCATGCCTTGAAAACAAAAGCAGAGGGATCGAGTACCGTTGACACCATTTTGTATATAATGTTTGAAAGGCAGGGTGAAGAAAAATGACGAAGAAGTATTCAAGACGATTGTTCACTTCCGAATCGGTAACAGAAGGTCATCCGGATAAGATCTGCGACCAGATTTCAGATGCTATTCTTGATGAAATCCTAAAAGGAGATCCAAATGCCAGGGTGGCTTGTGAAACAGTGGTCAACACTGGACTTGTCCTAGTGACAGGTGAAATCTCGACCTCCACTTATGTGGATATACCGAAAGTCGTTCGCCAGACGATTCAGGATATTGGCTACGACAATGCGAAATACGGATTTGATGCATCAAACTGCGCGATCCTGACCTCAATCGAAGAGCAGTCAGCGGACATCGCACAAGGTGTCGACAAGGCACTTGAAGCGCGAGAGGGAACAATGACCGATGATCAGATTGAAGCGATTGGTGCGGGTGACCAAGGGCTCATGTTTGGCTTTGCTGTTAACGAGACACCTGAACTAATGCCACTTCCCGTTTCACTTGCGCACAAACTGGCAAAGAGGTTGGCGGATGTCCGTAAAGACAAGACCATTAGTTATCTCCGTCCGGACGGAAAAACTCAGGTAACGGTTGAATACGATGAACAAGGCCATCCGGAACGTATCGATACGATTGTTATTTCGGCTCAGCATGATCCTGATGTTACGGAGTCGCAAATCAAGAAGGATCTTCATGAATTTGTGATTAAGCCAACTGTTCCGGCAGGACTAATCGATAATAAGACGAAATTCTTCATTAATCCAACCGGCCGATTTGTCATTGGCGGACCACAAGGGGATGCGGGACTTACCGGAAGAAAAATCATTGTAGACACATATGGCGGCTATGCTCGTCATGGCGGCGGTGCATTCTCAGGAAAAGATGCGACAAAGGTAGACCGTTCAGCATCGTACGCGGCAAGATATGTTGCAAAAAATATCGTGGCAGCGAAACTGGCTGAGAAATGTGAAGTTCAATTGGCCTATGCGATCGGTGTTGCTCAGCCTGTATCCATTTCCGTCGATACATTCGGCACAGGCAAAGCCAGCGAAGAACAGCTTGTTCAATTAATTCGTCATAATTTTGATCTCAGGCCAGCCGGCATCATCAACATGCTGGACCTACGCAAACCGATCTATCGCCAGACAGCAGCATACGGGCACTTTGGCCGAACAGATATTGAGTTGCCGTGGGAGAAGACAGATAAGGCAGACTTGCTGAAGCAACAGATTCTCTCTGGTTCTCAAGCAAATTAAAAATGTTTTATTAAAATCGTTTTTCTTGCTCATAGGGCATTGAAAAGCGATTTTTTTAGTGTCCGAGATCGCATAAGTGTACGCGTCGTTTGCTATAATAAGTCATGTTAGAGTAAAAGACGGACGTTTGAAATAATGGGGTATTTCGATGCCTTAAGCGGCTATAATGGGAGGTATGTCAATGACAGTGCCATCAAGACCGATCAAACTAATGGCTCAAATTTACAGGAAAGTGCTTCCCTGTGTGCATAGCGAACTTGAGAAATGGAAACAGAAAGCGCTTGAAATTCCTGATCCGGAATTGCGTCGGCAAGCGCTGGCGAGTATAGAGACCAAGACTTTTCATTGTGAAGGCGGAGCGATTTACAGTCTTTTAGCTGGTGAACACTTACAGGAAGTAGTCTCTTTTATCGTCGCCTATCAGACAATCAGTGATTACCTGGACAATTTATGTGATCGAAGTGTGTCATTAGATCCGGCCGATTTTCGCTGCCTTCATCAGTCGATGATGAAGGCGCTGACCCCAGGTGCGGCAGCTGATGATTATTACAAGCTTCGTGAAAACCGCGCGGATGGAGGCTATCTTCAGGGGCTCGTATCGACGTGTCAGCATGTGCTGGCTCAATTGCCGGCGTTCCAGATCATCCAACCGGCTCTTCATGAGCTGGCCGGATTTTATTGCGATCTTCAGGTGTACAAGCATGTAAAGAAGGATCAGCGCGTCCCAAGACTTATCGCTTGGTTTAAAAAAAATAAAGCTCATCTCCCTGAGATGAGCTGGTATGAGTTTGCCGCATGCTCTGGTTCAACACTGGGCATCTTCTGCATCGTTTCTTATGCGGCTTCACGTGGCGATGAAATGGCGCAGCTTGTTAACCGGATCAAAGACAGTTATTTTCCATGGGTACAGGGACTGCACATCTTGATGGATTATTTCATCGATCAGGAGGAGGACCGAGTTGAAGGCGATCTGAATTTCTGTTTCTACTATCGTAATGAGGAAGAAATGATCAATCGCTTTAAACATTTCATTGAAGAGGCAGATACGGCGATTGAACATATGCCCGACAAAAATTTTCACAAGATGATTAATCGCGGCCTTCTTGGTGTCTATCTAGCTGATCAAAAAGTGGCCAGGCAGCGCAATGTTCGTGTGCTTGCCAGAAAATTAATTACCAGATCAGGTGGAAGCGGCCTGTTTTTCTTTATCAATGGCTGGCTGTATCGCCGAATCAGACAAAGCATTTAAGTTTATATTGGTCGTCGGACTGATGGTTGTGCATACTTTCCTTGCCAGCTGTCCCGTCTCGCCAGTTCGTCATCTATGGCGTCAAGTACTTCCCATTTGTTGAGGCTCCACATTGGGCCGATCATCAGGTCGGCCGGACCGTCTCCTGTTAATCTATGGATCACCATCTCCGGGGGAAGGATTTCCAACTGGTCGCAGACAAGATTGACGTAAGTATTGAAATCAAGGAACTGAAGCAGTCCCTTCTCGTACTGCTTCACCATTGCTGTCTTTTTCAGCAAATGAAGGAGATGAATCTTGATACCTTGAACATCGAGATCGGCAACTGCTTTAGCGGTTTGCAGCATCATTTCCGGTGTCTCACGCGGCAAGCCGTCAATAATATGGACACAGACGGGAATCTGGTGGCGACGAAGTTTTTCTACACCTTCCAAAAAGCAATCGAAATCATGGGCGCGGTTGATCAGGCGTCCGGTTTCATCATGAACGGTTTGCAAGCCAAGTTCCAGCCAGAGAAACGTTCGGTTATTTAGTTCGGCGAGATAGTCGACCACATCGTCGGGCAGGCAGTCGGGGCGAGTTGCAATAGAGAGTCCAACGACACCTTCCTGCTCAAGGATTACTTCATAACTCTCCCGAAGCACGTCAACTGGCGCGTATGTATTCGTAAACGCCTGAAAATAACCGAGATATTTGTCCGCATGCGGCCATTTCGTTTTCATCTGTTTTTTGATCGTGTTGAATTGTGTGATGAGGTCGTCTCGACGGTTGCCTGCAAAGTCTCCTGAACCTTTTTGACTGCAGAATGTGCATCCGCCCCAGGCGACTTTGCCGTCACGGTTAGGACAGTCGAATCCGCCGTCAAGCGGCACTTTAAAAACCTTGCTTCCAAACTTTCTCCTGAGATAGGAATTCCAGGAATAATATCTTTTATCCGGTCCAAAATGAACCGGCCATTTTTGTTCCGTCATTACGAGGCTCCTTTCATTAACCTATCGCACATTCTAGCAAACATTACACAAAACATAAAGAAGTTGATTCTGAGTAGGATGAGTTGGTTCGGATTCCCTTACTATGAAATTAAAAATAGTAATAATAAGGTGAATCAAGGTTTGTAAATTGATTTTAGAATACAGCAAGGAGGCAGCAGATTGAGTACGGTAAAATTGGCGTCAAAGAGATTGCTCCTAAAGGCTTTATCACTTAATGAACTAGTACATATCAACAATGGTGAAATGAATAGTTCTGAACTTCATATTGAGCCTGAAGCAATGTCTGATACTGCACTACTGGCAATAGCGAAGAAGATTAAGAAGATGCAGGGCGTGCATGAAGATAATCATAATTGGTACACTTATTGGTTGATTATTGATAAGAAAACTGAAAAAGGAATCGGTTTTATCGGTTTTAAAGGATTACCGGATGAAAATGGATATTCAGAGGTTGGATACAGTATTTCACCTAATTATAGAAAAAAAGGACTCATGACAGAAGCCTTGAGAACATTGATGGTGTGGGCTAGTGAACCCCCAAGCTGCAAAGCTATTGTTGCAAATGTTCTCAAAACCAATATAGGTTCGATTAAAGTGTTGAGCAATTGCACATTCCAGTTAGTAAATTCTAATGAACTAGAGAACAGTTATTTACATAATTTTTGATCGATAAAACTCAATAGAATGTATATATTTATGTATAGATGTTAAAAACTGAGGTGCGAATAGATTCGTTTCGCCTATATTCTGGTTTTTCTAATCAGAAAAACGCCTTTTTGGTCGGATCGAGTTGACATCTCATAGTATTATCAATAAAATGGAAACACAACCTTATTAACAAGATGACATTGACGGGGAAAAGTAGCTTGTTATCCGTTCTCAGAGAGCCGGTGTTTGGTGGGAGTCGGTAGCGGAGAACAAGTGAACTCGCTCCTGAGTCGCTGGACGCCCTTCACTGGGCATTCTGACGTTTACCCACGTTATCGGGTATCAAGTGAGCGTATTTCGTAAGCAAACGCTAATTTGGGTGGTACCGCGGGAAATATAACTAAGTAATCAACCTCTCGTCCCTAACAACAGGTTAAGGGCGGGAGGTTTTTATATTTTTTGAAGTAAATGCTGGGTGTGAAAAGGGAGGAAATCGCCATGGCAATGGCTTTTGATCATCGGAAAATTGAAGCAAAATGGCAAAAATACTGGGATGATCATCAAACATTCAAGACAAATGATGATTCGGATAAACCAAAATATTATGTACTGGATATGTTCCCGTACCCTTCAGGAAAGGGGCTGCATGTCGGACATCCGGAAGGATATACAGCGACTGATATTATGGCACGCATGAAACGGATGCAAGGCTTTGAGGTACTGCATCCGATGGGCTGGGATGCGTTTGGGCTTCCTGCTGAACAATACGCGCTGGATACTGGTCATGATCCGGCGGATTTTACGCAAAAGAACGTTGCAACATTTAAAAGGCAAATTAAATCGCTTGGCTTTTCTTATGACTGGAATCGTGAAGTAAATACAACCGATCCAGAGTATTACAAATGGACTCAATGGATTTTCCTGCAGCTCTATAAAAAGGGCCTCGCCTATATCGCTGAAGTTCCGGTTAACTGGTGCCCTGCGTTAGGCACTGTTCTTGCAAACGAGGAAGTCATTGACGGAAAGAGCGAGCGCGGCGGTTTTCCAGTTATTCGTAAACCGATGAGACAATGGATGCTGAAAATCACAGCCTATGCGGATCGTTTACTCGATGATCTGGAAGACCTGGACTGGCCGGAAAGCATTAAAGAAATGCAGCGGCACTGGATCGGCCGATCTGAAGGTGCAGAAGTTAATTTCCAAATAGACGGTCAAGAAGGAGAAAGTGTCACGGTCTTCACTACACGTCCTGACACACTGTTTGGTGCAACCTATATGGTGCTCGCGCCTGAACACAAGCTTGTCGACAAAATTGTCTCTCCTGAACAAAAAGAAGCGGTTAATAAATATCGCGATGAAGTGGCGGCCAAAAGCGATCTTGAACGCACCGATCTTGCGAAGACAAAGACAGGAGCCTTTACAGGAGCTTATGCGATCAATCCGGTCAACGGCAAAAAAGTGCCGATCTGGATTGCTGATTATGTACTGATCACATACGGATCCGGAGCCATTATGGCCGTTCCGGGACATGATGAGCGTGACTACGAATTTGCACGGAAATTTGATCTTCCAATCATCGAAGTGGTTGCCGGTGGTGATCTTTCAAAAGAAGCGTACACTGGAGACGGCGAACATGTGAATTCCGAATTCCTGGACGGACTTGGTAAGAAAGAAGCCATTACGAAAATGATTGACTGGCTCGAAGAACATAAAGTCGGCAATCGCAAAATTACATTTCGTCTGCGCGACTGGCTATTCAGCCGCCAACGCTATTGGGGTGAACCGATTCCGATTATTCACATGGAAGATGGCACACTCAAGCCCGTTCCTGAAGAAGAGCTGCCTCTTCGTCTCCCGAAGACGGAGAACATCAAGCCGTCTGGGACCGGCGAATCGCCGCTGGCAAACGATACGGATTGGATCAATGTGATTGATGAAGAAACAGGCATGAACGGCCGCCGTGAGACGAACACAATGCCACAATGGGCAGGGAGCAGCTGGTACTTCCTCCGCTATATTGATCCGCATAATAAAGAAAAGCTGGCGGATCCTGAGAAACTGAAACGCTGGCTGTCTGTTGACCTATATGTCGGCGGGGCGGAACACGCCGTACTGCATCTGCTCTATGCGCGGTTCTGGCATAAAGCACTCTATGATCTAGGTGTTGTGCCAACAAAAGAACCATTCCAGAAATTGGTCAATCAGGGCATGATTCTTGGAACCAACCATGAAAAAATGAGCAAATCAAAAGGAAATGTTATCAATCCGGATGAAATTGTCGCTTCTCATGGTGCGGATACGCTGCGTTTGTACGAAATGTTTATGGGTCCAATTGATGCCGCAAAACCTTGGTCGGAAACAGGCATTGACGGATCGCGCCGATTCCTGGACCGCATTTGGAGACTGTTTGTGACGGCGGAAGGATTCCTATCGGATGCGGTATCAAAAGAAGCAGCAGCTGATAGCGAATTTGAAAAAGTCTATCATCAGACAGTGAAAAAAGTGACCGAGGACTTTGAGATTATGCATTTCAATACCGGAATCGCACAATTGATGACTTTTATTAACGAAGCGTACAAACAAGAACAGATTCCGGCATATATGGCAGAAGGATTCATTAAGCTCCTTTCGCCGATAGCGCCGCACATCAGTGAAGAAATCTGGTCGCTGCTCGGCCATGATCAGTCAGTTGAAAAATCAGTATGGCCTGCCTATGATGCAAGCAAACTGGTTGAAGAACAGATTGAAATCATTGTTCAAGTAAATGGCAAGATCCGTGCCCGATTCAATGTTGAAAAAGGCACGTCAAGGGATAAGCTGCAGGAAATTGCAATGAGCGAAAATAATATTAAGGAACAGCTGGAAGGCAAAGACATTAAGAAAGTAGTCGCTGTACCGGATAAACTTGTCAATATTGTAGCTAAATAATCCAGGCACCTCATAAAAACCGCTTTCGATGCGAACGCATAGAAGCGGTTTTCTTATGCCTGCGAGGAGCTTATCGTGTTGTATTAAGTAAGTTTCGATTGGGAAACATTCTGGTCGGACGACAAAATGTGACAATTCGTGTAAGAGCGGGCAAAAGGCATGCTGCATGGTTAAAATATTGTGGTAAAATACTAAGAGTTGTGGGCAACTTGCCCAATTGAAGGTTTAGGAGCGTTGACTGATGTCCGCATCAAAAATGATTCGAGGAGCGATGATCCTAACGATCGCCGCTTTTGTATCAAGATTACTCGGTATATTGTTTATCATTCCATACAATGCATTGACTGGTACTGAAGGGACCTTTCTCTATGGATTCGCCTACACACCTTATGCGATCATGCTCAGTATATCGACCATGGGGCTCCCACTTGCGGTTTCCAAATTTGTCTCCAAGTACAATGCGATGGGTGATTATCAATCTGGAAAGCGGCTTTTAAAATCTGGGTTGCTGTTAATGTCGATTACTGGAGTTATTGGTTTCCTTATCCTTTTTTTAGGGGCTCCTTATATTGCTGACATCTACGGTGTTCCTGCTGAGACATTACCGGATGTAGTGCTGGTCACACGTGTGGTCAGTATTGCCATTCTCGTTGTTCCCGTGATGAGCTTAATGCGCGGTTATTTCCAGGGCTATCAATCCATGGGTCCTACAGCTGTTTCACAGGTTGTTGAACAAATTGTGCGTATTGCTTTTATCTTAATAGGCGCATTCCTTGTCATGAAGGTATTCAGCGGTTCACCGGTGACTGCAGCAGCGCTGGCAACCTTCGCAGCGTTTGTCGGCGCAGTCGCAGGTCTTTATGTGATGCTGCATTACTGGGTGGTCAGGCGTCCTTATTTGAACAACATGCCTCAAAAGAGCAATCGGCGTTACAAAATTTCTTATTTATCCATGTATAAAGAACTGGTGACTTATGCTGTTCCCTTTGTGGCTGTTGGCATTGCCATGCAGCTGTATCAGGCGATTGATCAAGGTATGGCCTTTCATTATTTGGAGTATGGAAAACGAATAAAAGAAATTATTATTACCGACCTAACGGTGAATGATCAAAAAATGGTAATGATTCCGGTGACACTGGCAACATCCCTAGCTGTCAGTGCTGTTCCGGCGATTATCAAGTCTTATTCGATGGGCAAAATCGCTGATGTTAATGACAAGATCACACAAGCTTTTGAGCTTGTTCTGTTTTTAACCATTCCTGCTTCCATCGGTCTGTCCATTCTTGGCTACATGGTTCATGGCTTGCTCTTTGAAATTGGTCCGGAAAAACTGCAAATTGGTGGACAAGTTCTGATGTGGTATGCACCGACTGCTATTTTCTTTGCTATGTTTCAGGTGACGGCCTCTATTCTTCAGGGAATTAATCATCAGCGTGTGACATTGGTCAGCCTTGGTGTCGGTGTCCTGATTAAAATATTGCTTAATCCGGCGTTTATGAAATTTTTCGGACTGGTGGGCCCGGTAATTGCTACTGATATCGGCTACGCCGTCTGTATTCTCATTAATTTGATTGCGGTTAAACGAGCAACCGATTACCATTTTTCGATGATTGTGCAGCAATTGATCCATATCGTAGGCTATACAGTTGTTATGGGGCTGGCTATTCAGCTTGTGTTCCTGCTGTTTGGGGGCAATGTGCCAAGCAGCAGAGGTGAGGCGATGATTGTGATTATTTTGAGTGTACTCATTGGCGCAGCTGTTTATTTGGCACTCGCGAAATGGACAGGATTGCTGAGACGAGTGGTCGGGAGATTGAGAGAACAAAAAGCCAGCTAATCTCTCGGTGGTTCGCATGCTTGATTGAATGATTGTGATACAAAATACAGTTAACCTAACAATTTTTGTACCAACTGTTCTTTTTCATTCAATAATTGACAGAAAAACGTCCGAAAACGCAACTGTTTTCGGACGTTTTTTGTGTTCATTGAGTCATAAAAAAGTTTATCTTGGCGGAAAGCCGGGACCACCAGGACCACCAGGTCCGCCAATTGGAGGAATCGGGAAACCAAGTCTTCGTTCAATGGCACGCACCCGGCGATCTAGGCTCTGCAATTCTCGTTGAAATAGTTCCTGTTGCCGTTCGACCTGTCTTAACTGCCGTTCAAATTGTTGCTGTTGCCGTTCAAGCTGTCTTAACCTGCGTTCAAACTGCTGTGGGTTGAACGGAGGCTGTGGCGGACGCGGGGGCTGTTGCAGTTGTCGTCCATCTGAAGTCGACGCAGATCCTTCCCAATTAAAACTGTTTTCCATGTATGGATCACCTGTTCCCTGAGATTGAGGAAAAGGGAATGCCGTATCTGCAGAATACCCAAATGGTTGTTCGGCCGGATCGTTTTGGAATCCAAATGCGTCTTGCTGATCGATTCTTCCTCGTGGTGCGGCAGATGGCTGAAAAATGCTTGCATCTGCCTGAAATGACGAAGGATTAGTGTTTGAAAACATTGATGTATTCCTCCTTGAACATAAAAGATGTTGAGAATCATCTATAGTCTATGTTCAAGAATGATATTTGACCATGTACAGGCCAGGATGTGAAACTGCAGGGAGTGAAACTAAGGCAAATAAAAAGAGCTGTTAAAAAAACAGCTCAAGAAACTTTAACTTTTTTTTTCGTTACGGTCCATTGACCTTTTCGAGGACTTTTGACCAAATCATTATAAGTAAGAATATTTAAGTCTCTTTGCATTGTTCTCTGTGTCATGTCAAATTCTTCAACCAGCTCTTTCGTCGTGACAGTACCTTGTCTGCGAATAAACAAATAAACGGACCTAACGCGATTTAGCATTCGATCAGTTGAAGGACTCAAATAACCACTCCCCAGATTATTTATCAATAAAAGGTATGCCTTTCATTGAGCAAAATATTCAAACAAGAGTAAAAACACAGGGGATTTCCATTAGAAATCCTTCCAATTGATTGGGTAGGTAAGAAGTGGGGTCACTCACTCCTTTTTAACTGGGTATCAGTATCATTGAATGAAGCAGTTAAATTCCCGTGCCAGAGTCATGATGTCACTAAATATTCTGTTAAACAACTTAAATATAACTCTTTAATCAAAAAAGTCAAACATTTCCTCGGAAAATTTTTTCTTTTTTTATGGTTCTATTATTGGATCTTGTTAATCAACACAAATATTTACTCTCATCAACAAGTGCGGCCGTGGAGCTTCGCAAATTTCGTCTGTCTAAACTATGGATCATAATCAACGGTAGAAATGAACAGAGCTTTATTATAATAATTATGTCAGATTGTCTTTTACGCGTTCTGTAGCAAAAAAACCCCCTTCAATGAGAAAGACGAAGGGGATTAAAAATTAAATTAACGCGGAAATATGTCTCCGGACAAATAGCGCTCGCCTGTATCATTGATAATGCAAACAACCACCTGTTCGGGTTTAAAACGTTTCGCAACCTGCAGGGCGACAAACACGGAAGCGCCGGACGAAGGACCGCACAAAATCCCTTCTTCACTAGCCAGACGTCTCGTGATTTCGTAAGCATCTTCATCACTGACTTCAATAATTTCATCAACGATTGAAAGATCCATTGTTTTTGGAATAAAACCAGGGCTTGTACCCACGATTTTGTGCCGTCCGGGTTTTCCACCGGAATATACAGGCGAACCCGCGGGTTCACAAATATGTACAGTCATTTCGGGAAATACCTCTTTTAGTGCGGTTCCGGCACCTGTTACTGTTCCGCCCGTTCCTGCTGCACCGACAAACGCGGTCAGCGGGCGTCCAAGTGAATGGACATCGTCAATAATTTCGGTAGCTGTTGTTTTCCGATGAGCATCGGGGTTTGCTTGATTTTCAAATTGCATCGGCATATAGCTGTTAGGAAGTTTTTGCGCTAATTCTCTCGCTTTTTTTATTGCACCCGGCATTTTATCTTTGCCTGGTGTCAAAAAGACTTCCGCTCCAAATGCCTTTAACAAATTGATACGTTCCTGCGTCATTGTATCCGGCATGACAATAATTGCTTTATAACCGCGAGCGACTGCTGTCATGGCAAGCCCGATCCCCATATTTCCAGATGTGGGTTCAATGATCGTTGAACCTGGTTTTAGAAGGCCTTGACGCTCCGCTTCGAGAATCATGTATAAAGCGGCACGATCCTTCACACTTTTTGTGGGATTAAAATATTCCAATTTTACGTAGATGGTGGCACCATTTGGATCGGGAAGGCGATTCAGGCGAACCATTGGGGTTTTTCCAACGAGATCATCGATTGATTGGACGATTTTATCCATACATACCTCTCTTTTCTGCATCGATCCAAAGGCTTGAAAGCATGATTTGAAAGCCGCTTGAATCGAACTGTCCTCTTTTATTGTTTCTATTATACAGGAGAAATATAGGTCGGGTCGACCGTTGAAGAATTATTTCCAAGTAAATAGGGGCAAATTGTATAGTAATATCTTTACTGAAAACCTTGCCTTCACTGGGCAGACACCGTTATGATCATTGAGAAAGGGATGAAGAAATTGTCCGATCATTTTTTTCTGGCTATTCCGGTTCCTGAACATGTGGCTGTAGGTCTGCAACAAACGGCAGACAGTCTTAAACCTTACGTTAGCTATAAACGATGGACAGGTCCACAGGACTTTCATATCACGTTGTTTTTCTTTGGAGCAATAAATGATGACAAGCGATTGAAGATGATTCAATCAGTAAGAGAAATAGCGCAACAGACCGCATTTTTTCGAGTAACACTCTCGGGTATCGACGGATTTGGGGACAAACAACAGCCTCGTGTATTGTTCGCTTCTCTTGACCACTCACAAGAATTGACTGAGCTTCGTGAACGCATCGGGAACGTGCTTGCGGACATTGGTTTTGATTTAGAAGCGCGGGCTTTCCACCCGCATATCACAATAGCTAAAAGATGGGATCAAGGAGCGTTTCAGCATAGTCTACCAAAGGGTGATTATACACGAGACAGTCAATCGTGGGAAGTCAGTCATGTAGCGCTATTTGCCGTCCGCCCGGGACAGAAGCCTCAATATCAATCCGTCGCAGACTTTCCATTTCAAAAAGA
Organism: Sporolactobacillus laevolacticus DSM 442; assembly: GCF_000497245.1. Lineage (GTDB taxonomy): Bacteria > Bacillota > Bacilli > Bacillales > Sporolactobacillaceae > Sporolactobacillus > Sporolactobacillus laevolacticus. The sequence continues at coordinate 432,234 of NZ_AWTC01000001.1, read as the reverse complement.
ATAAATGCTATTAAAGTCGCTTTGTTTTATACTGTTAAGGGCTTTTCAAAATAAATGTGCTGCTTAGGTTAAGATAAAATCGGGAATAGAACAGAGTAATGAAGGTGAAAAAATGGCCCAGCTCATCAAGATCAACCAGTGCGTCTCACGGTATCAAGTGGACCTGCGTTGTTATGCCAATCGTTTTACATGGCTGAAGAAGAAACGCATGGAAGAGTGGAAAGAAAGATGGGAAAACCGGTTAGACATTAAAACCCGGACACAACAAGACGATAAATATAATAAGCCATTAAAAATAGAATTCGGAAACTGGATGTTCGAAAAGCAACTGGACTGGTCGACGAGAACTGCATTTGAATGGTCGATACGCCCAGACAAAATACATGCTGAACTGTGGCTAAGAAGGATCCTTGAGGGCATCAATGATGTTTCCTTTTTCATGTATCAGCCCGTATTGCTTACAAAATCCGGTCCCGTACAGCTTGATTCCGTTCTGATCACCAATGATATCATCTGTTGTGTTCATCCCCTCAAAGGCGAACCCGGCAATGTGTTTCGAAATGTTACTCAGAGAAAATGGTGTGAAATGACGAATGGGGTAATGCGTCCATTGATAAGCCCTCTGATTTCACTTAGAAGAACGAAAGCAGTTGTTTCAGCGTTTTTGAAGAGCCATGATCTTGCTTCCATGAAGATTGAGGCGGCGGTTTATGCTCCTGAATGCTATATTGAACAGACGATGAGCAACTATGAGGCGGACTTTATTGATCGCCGGAATGAACGCGATTGGTTCATCCGGCTGGACCAGCACTCTCTTTTAATGAAAAGAGAACAGTTAGAGGCAGCTGAGTTACTTCTCAAACACAGTGAAACAATCGCGGATCCGAGGAATGCTGATCAAAACACTTAATGCGCATTCTAACTTTTATGATTGTTGATTGGACAGGAAAGTGGTATATTTTTAGGCATAGTCTGTTTTTCGCAGTGAATAAATAAGCAGGCTTAGAAAGGCAATGGTGGATTGCTTTGATCAGGTTTTTTGATGGCGAGAATTGGGAAATTTCTCCGGCAGGAGGATTAACAGGAGAAGCCTACATGGCAAGTTCCGGGGAAAATAAGCTGTTTATCAAGCGGAATTCTTCCCCATTTCTTGCTGTTCTCTCTGCGGAGGGCATCGTTCCGAAATTGCTCTGGACACGGCGCATGGATAATGGTGATGTGCTGACTGCGCAAAAGTGGATGAACGGAAGGGTGCTGACGCCGAAAGAAATGTCTTCGGAGCAAGTCGCCGGTCTGCTGAAAAAAATTCATACTTCCGAGCCGCTGTTATCCATGTTGAGACGGCTGGGCAAAAAGCCAGTGACCACTGCGGAAATTCTGAACCGTCTTGCTGAGCAGGCAAAGGGACGGACAGAGACACGCGCGCTGCGTCAAGCGATCAACTTTTTGAAGGATACTGCGGAATTGGCTGAATATCCAAAAAAAATGGTCTGTCATTCGGATATTAATCATAATAACTGGCTTCTTGGCCATGAAGAGAAGAATTTGTATCTCGTGGACTGGGATCAGGCAGTCATTGCTGACCCGGCGATGGATCTTGCGATGCTGTTGTACTGGTATGTAGAAGAAGATCAGTGGGAAGATTGGCTTGGCTTGTATGGCCTTGAATTTAACCGGTCTCTGCAGCTGCGGCTCATCTGGCATATGGTGGCTATGACTCTGAGGTTTATGTTTTGGCATCAGGAACATGCTGAAATGAAGAAAATCATTTTGTTTGAAAAAGATTTGCTCTGGCTGAATGACTATGCGGCGGAAATACTTCACTGATTTTCCGGCGGCCTGCATGAGTGCAAAGTAAGTAACCGGGTATTGTTACTTTTTTCATAACCAGCATCTTCCAGTGAGATTAGGAGGATGCGTTTTTTGCGGACTTCGGCACTTATTAACGGCAATCATCTGGGGCAGACATGCAGGTAATGGTAAAATAGAAGCAGAAATGATAGCTGTGGGTAAAAATCAGACAGTTTGTAGAGTTATGCGCAGACTGTTCTGGATGTTGATAAATTAGTTGAGTGTAAAGGAGCGTTATACATGAGAGTACGCCATAAACCCTGGGCTAAGGGAAAACTTGACCGTCATTCGGATATTGTTGTTCAGTCGCCTAGAGATTGTAACGGCGAGTGGCATGACGAGTTTCATAGAGAGGCGCCGCTTCATGTAGAAATTGGTTCGGGAAAAGGACGTTTTATCACGGGTATGGCAAAAAAATATCCGAATAATAATTTCGTGGGGATCGAACTGCATGAAAGCATCATTGTCACAGCACTTGATAGATGCTTGGATGAAGAGATTGAAAATGTGAGGCTGATTAATGAGGATGCCAGGGGACTCACTGAGTTCTTTGCCGAAGATGAGGTAGACGCTCTTTATCTCAATTTTTGTGATCCGTGGCCGAAAAATCGCCATGAGAAACGCAGGCTCACCTACTCTACATTTCTCGCCCAGTATGAATATGTATTGAAAAAAGGTGGTATCCTGCATTTTAAAACGGATAATCAAGCCTTATTTGAATACTCACTTGAAAGTTTTTCCAAGTACGGCTTTACACTGCAAAACATTAGTCTCGACCTTCATCATGCACGGGTAAAGGATAATGTCGTTACAGAGTACGAAGAAAAGTTTTCTGAAAAAGGTCAGCGTATTTATCGCTGCGAAGCAATTTCCAGTGAATGAAGCGGCCCCACGCTCCGAGCATGGGGCCCTACTTCTATTTTTGTGCTTTTAATTCCAAGAGTGTCCCGCTGTGCGCATCTGCTATAAAGTCAAAGTGACGGCTGATCCCGTTTTCGCTCGAGGTCAGACCCCCTTTATACACAAAATGGGTAAAACTGTCTTTTGACCATTTGTGGGGGGTAAGATAAATCCAGGCACCGTTTATTGGCAATTGCTCGCTAACCGCTTTTTTTACGCGATCTAATACATGTTCTGAACTTAAGGTCTTTTTCTCAGCCATTAATCGGCATGTGGCGATTCCGGCAAGGTATCCTGCAATTGCCCCCACAACAATGGCTGTTCCAAAGTGTTTGCTCATCTTAACTCCTCCGTTCCTGATTCCGCAGGACAGGACTTAGCAGTTTTGGCAAACCTGAGCCGAAACCCTTTGCTCTTAGATAAAGATCCTGCCATGTTACTGGATTTTTAAATGCCTATTTAAAAGTATAATGTTAGCTGTTCGTTTTACCAAGTAAAATATAGCCAACTGATGTTTGAACGATTAAGTCTATAGCCATTAATTCATTTTTATATGATCTGCAGACAGTTTTTTATAAAGAAGTTGAGGAAAGAAGGCAATTGAATGACCATCATTGGAGTGGGAACGAAAAATCCGGCGAAAATAGATGCTGTAAAACAATTAATACGTAGCGGTGATATAGATGCAATAATTCGAAGCTATAATGTACCTTCAGGTGTGTCTGCAATGCCTATGTCCGACATTGAGACTCGGCAAGGCGCAATTAATCGTGCAAAAGCCGTGCTGGATCAGGATGAAGCTGTGTCGTTTGGCATTGGTATGGAGGGTGGTGTGTCCGATATCGAAGGTGACATGTATTTATGTAACTGGGCAGCGGCTGCTGACCGCTTCGGTCATGTGATCAGTGCGGGAGGCGCCAGAATTCTCCTTCCTGAAGTGCTTGCTGAAGGTGTCCGAGCCGGAAACGAGCTCGGGGATATCGCTGATGCCTATGCACATCAGAAAAATGTCCATACACATGGTGGAACCATCGGTGTTTTGACAGAGGGAAGAATTACACGTACGGAGATGTTTCTTCACATTCTTAAATTAATTGAGGGCATGTATGCGCACCAAAAAAACGTTCAGCATGGGGAAGGTTAAGGTGCTGTTAAATAGGAGCATGCCTATGCTAAACTAATAGAGACTGTTCGAAAGTCCGGGAAAAGGTTAAGAAGGATCTTCTGCTAATAAGAAGAGGATCTTTCGCTAAATGCGTACGCGTCCTGTGTACAACGCGAAAGCCACCGCATCCTGCGGAAGTACGTCCTATGCACAACGCAGAAGTCACCACATCCTGTGGAAGTTGGCTGAACCGCGTTCTCGTGGTTCAGGAGGCGGTGTGATGGTGTGGATGGAAAGAAAAGGGGCTGATTGCTTATGGATCTTGCCGAAATGATAAATATCCTTAATAGCCGACTGAATGCTGAGGGACGAACTGTTCGTTTTGACATGAAAAAAGAGAGCATGCGGATTGAACAGGAACATAGTGGACAAGGCGTGACAATCTCTCTTTCTGAGCTTTTGCGCCGTTTTCATGAAGAAGGACCTGAGTCACTGGATCAAACCATTCTCGCTATTGATCGCGGATTACGCGCGATGGCAAGTTCTCTACATTTAAAGGGAAAAGAAAACCGCATTTTTCCAGTGATCCGTTCTGCGTCATTTCCCGACCATACATCTGACGGACGCAAATTAGTTACGAGAGACCATACGGCTGAAACAAAAATTTTCTATGCCCTTGATCTTGGGAATGCGTGCAGGTTGATTGATGACCAGTTTCTGGTTCGTGAAGGGCTGGATGAGCAGGCGTTAATCGAATTGGCTTCTTTTAACCTTAGCGAGCTGCCAATTAAAATCAAAAAAGACGTGGTCAAAAATAACGCTTTTTATTTTATTCACACAAATGACGGCTTTGATGCCAGCAGAGTATTGAACCGAAAACTTGTTGCTGACATGCGCGCTAAAGCAGTTGGAGACCTAACCGTTGCCATTCCGCATCAAGATGTGCTGATCTTTGGCGATATTGTTAATGCAGAAGGCTATGATATTCTGGCTCAAATGACGATGAAGTTTTACACATTAGGAACTATAAGAATTACCATGCTTCCTTTCGTTTTTGAAAAAGAAAGCCTTGAACCGATCTTTATTATGGCCAATAAGCGGCCAATCATTGGAAAATCAAAAGATTAATCTGTGTTAACAGAGTAAACATGAGAAAGCATGCTACATGGTTTTTTACGGGGAAACAACGGAACCTATGTAATCGGAAGGAGTTTAACGAATGATTCTTTATTATAATCGTGAGGGTATTGGTGATACGCTGATTCTTTATTTAAAGGAGGGCGGAAAGCAAACATTTCAGAGTAAAGGTGAAGTAACAAGAATCTACGACATCGGGACAGATGAAACGCTTGGCTTTAATTTTTCCAATGCCTCGCAATTTCTTGATGTCCATACTGCCGGCCAGGTGAAACCTGACGAGCAGCTCATCGATGCTCTGAATAAAAAACTGGTTGATTGTGGTTTGGATCCGGAGCTGCCTCATGATTTACAACCTTTAATCGTCTCTGGCCATGTGCTTGATCTTGAAGAGCATCCTGATTCGGATCACATGCATGTTTGCCGAGTGGACTGTGGCAATGAGATTCTGCAGATCGTCTGCGGCGCTCCAAATATTGATAAAGACCAGAAAGTGGTTGTTGCAAAACTGGGCGCTTTGATGCCCAATGGCACAATTATTCGTCCTACAGTGCTCAGAGGCGTATCGTCAGATGGGATGATCTGTTCTGCACGTGAACTCGATCTTCCTAATGCTCCGCAAAAGAGAGGAATTCTCGTTCTTGATCCCGGAACAGAGACGGGTCAGAATTTTTATACATTAGTGGTACAGAAAATGCATGCTTCACACTAAGAGGTCATGTGAAGGTGAGGTGAATAGCAATGGCCGACAGATGGTGGCGTCGTTTTTTCAGCTTGGATGATGATGATAATTACGAGAGCGAAACAAACCATGTGTTTGAGCAGCCCTCATCTCATGTGGGGCGTTTTAAAGATACACACCGGAATGTTGAAGTGAAAATGCTCACTCAGTATCCGGAAGGCACCTCAAATGAAACAAGGAAACCTCCTGCATCAAGACAGAGACAAAGTGAGACTAGCGGCGTTCCCCAGAAGAAGACGGTAGATCATCACAAGAAAAAAGCGCCGTTTCGTCTGACTAAAGTTCCATCTCCTGTTTTTGGCTATCGTCAGCCGCCTGAAAGCTTTTATCATGGGCAACAGGAGGAGTCCTTCTATCTGGACGCGCAAAAAGAAGAACGTGAAAAGCAGCAGATTTTAGAACGAAAAAAAGAGGAACAGCTACATAAATCCGTTAAACTTCCGCAGAATGCTGAGCATCCGCTGATTGATCGAAAGATCACAGATCAACCTTCAATCAGCAGAAAGTCTGACGCTTTTCAAGATGAATACAAGAGTAAAAGTCAGGAATATGATGCAACTCCTGCTGAACAGCAGCAAACGCGTGAGCAGGTACAGGAAACGAGTGATTCGGCAACACAAGAATCGTTATTGGAGAAGAAAACAACTTTTTACAACAGCGATGTGACAAGCAGTCATTCTTCATCAACGACCGGCATTAGGGAAACGCCTCATAATGAACCTGTCCGTGAACAGCATGAAATGATGAAGGTAAGCAGTCGTCTTCCACGGTCGCCGCATCGCCACGACACTCAGTCAAGGGTTCCCTTCAATGTTCTGATGTTTAAATCGGATCGTGTGCCAACACGTCCCTCTTCTGCTCAGCCAGCAACTGAACAGCAACAGGCTCCAGGATTACAGTTGTCTTTAGATTTTCTTGAGGATTCACCGCAATCGGAAAAAGATAGTGATTCATGGATTGAAGAGAAAAAAGCAACCTTGATTGAAACACTTGAAAATTTCCATGTCGATGCTGATGTGATCGGTTTTGTGCAGGGACCGAGTGTCACACGATTTGATCTCCATCTCCATCCCGGAGTGAAAATAAATAAAGTGCTGAGCTTGAATGAGGATATAAAATTGAGCCTCGCTGCAAAGCAGATTCGTATCGCTCCTGTTCCCGGGACTAGTGCTGTCGGGATTGAAATACCGAATAATGTGCGTCGACCGGTCCTGCTGAAACAATTACTGACATCCGATACCTACAAAAACAGTACTGCTCCGCTGACAGCGGCGCTTGGTCAGGATGTCTCAGGTAATCAAGTGGTGACGGATCTGACGAAAATGCCGCACGGACTCATTGCAGGAGCAACCGGATCCGGAAAAAGTGTATGCATCCATTCGCTCATTCTAAGCCTGATTTACCGAACTTCCCCTGAGGATCTTCGTTTTCTATTGATTGATCCAAAGGTTGTCGAGCTGGCACCTTATCAGGAGATTCCACACTTGGCAGCTCCAGTAATTACGGAGCCAAAAGAAGCAGCGGCAGCACTTAAGTGGGCAGTTGACGAGATGGAACGGAGATATCGGATTTTCGCACAAAACGCGGTCAGAGACATGAAGGGCTATAATAGAAAAGTACACGACGGCACGGCACAAGGCGAGAAGATTCCATACATAGTCATCATCATTGATGAATTGGCTGATCTCATGATGGTTTCTCCGCAGGATGTGGAGGAGTCTGTGTGCAGAATAGCGCAAAAAGCGCGGGCGGCAGGTATTCACTTGCTCGTTGCTACACAACGTCCATCGGTAGACGTCATAACCGGGTTGATTAAATCAAATATTCCGACTCGAATCGCCTTCAGCGTGTCCTCCCAAACCGATTCAAGAACTATTCTTGATTGTGGAGGCGCGGAAAGACTGCTTGGGCGAGGTGATTTGCTTTTTGCTGAGAATGGCTCACGCAGTCTTCGCCGTTTGCAGGCTTGTTATGTGTCCGATGAAGAAATTAATCGTGTAACCCAAGCATTTCATAATTGGCCGAAACTGGATTATCTTTTTTCTCCTGATATTGTTCGCACGGATTATGAGCGTTCAGATCAGGAGGACGAATTACTTGATGAAGTTACGGCTTTCGTTGTTGACCAAGGTCAGGCATCAGTATCAAGTATCCAAAGGCATTTCCGAGTGGGCTATAATCGGGCGGCGCGTCTTGTCGATGAACTGGAACTTCGCAATGTGATTTCCGCCAATAATGGCAGTAAGCCTCGTCAAGTATTGCTTTCTAAGGACAAGCTGGAAAGTTTGACAGTTCAAAAAGAAAGCGGAGAATTCTGATTCCGATAAGAAAAGAAATGCTAATAAATATGCTTTTACAACCTTGATAATTAAGGTTAAAATAAGTCTCGGGCATGATTGGGATGGTATACACCCCTAAGTTCATAAAGCAAGTCTGTTCACATTTTCGCGGCCTTATTTCCTTGAGGAGATCTTTCCGCTGTGAGCGTATTAATGAGTAACGTTAATGGCGTTGAACAGATCCGTTGTACACAGAATAGGTGTTTATTGAGTATACTATTCATATTGCAACGATTTGGTCATGCACGAAGCATTATATGGAGGTCATTGTATGGTGAAATACCATTTTGTTGGCATAAAAGGTACAGGAATGAGCGCATTGGCTCAAATTCTTCAAGATCTGCATCATGACGTGCAGGGCTCTGATTATGACAAACGTTTTTTTACTCAGCAAGCATTGGAAGACAAGAATATTACAATATTGCCTTTTACTAAAGATAACATTACATCAGAAGAAATTGTGATTGCCGGAAATGCATTTCCGGATGAACATGAAGAGATTGTCAAGGCGAAAGAAATCGGCGTTCCTGTTTACCGGTATTATGATTTCCTTGGTGATTTGGCGATGAACTATACAAGCGTTGCCGTCACAGGGACACATGGTAAAACGTCGACAACCGGACTCCTTTCTTTTGTATTTGAAGCATTCGCTCCTACTTCGTATTTAATCGGAGACGGAACGGGTTCCGGTAACGATAAAGGTAAGTACTTTATTTGGGAATCTTGCGAATACAAACGGCATTTTCTGCATTCGGACCCGGATTATTGCCTTATTACAAATATCGAATTTGACCATTCGGATTATTACAAAGATCTCGAGGATGTCTTCAGCGCTTTTCAAGAACTGGCGCTCAAAGTAAAAAAAGCGGTTTTTGCTTGCGGCGATAATGAGCAGCTGCAGATGATCAAATCAAATGTACCGATTATTTATTATGGATTTAACGAAGAAAATGATTTTCAGGCAAGAAATGTGACATTTTTGTCGGACGATTCAGGAACTGAATTTGATGTATATTTACGAAACGATTTTTACGGACACTTCAAAATTACCGGTTATGGCAATCATAATGTACTGAACGCGCTTGGCGTGATCTCTTTCTGCAACTATATGAATGTGCCGATCGAACTGGTGAAAGAGCGATTGATGCAGTTTCATGGTGTGAAACGCCGCTTCTCCGAAACAAAGCTTGAACTTAGGGATCAAGTAATGATTGACGACTACGCCCATCATCCGACTGAAATTCGGGTGACCATTCAGGCTGCCCGCGAAAAATATCCGGATCGCAAAATCATTGCCATCTTCCAACCGCATACGTATTCCAGAACGATGACGTTTATGGATGAGTTTGCCGAAGCACTTGATACGGCCGATGAGGTATACCTATGCGATATCTTTGGGTCTGCACGTGAGAAAAGCGGAAAACTTTCGATCCATGATCTTCAGGATCGAATCAACGCTTCCAAGATTTTGCACAACACTAATATCGAAGACTTGAAGCAGTATAAACATAGCGTCTTGCTTTTCATGGGTGCCGGAGATATTCAAAAGTATCAGAATGCATATAAACAGGCATTGGAATCATCTACAATGTGATTCCTTTCGCCTTTTTTTATACAAATAAGAATGTATCAAAGAGAAAAGATCAGCGGTGTTTAGTATAAGAAAAACGAATAAGGAACTTCGACTAAGCACTTCAACAAAATACGCTCACATCCTGTGAGCAATGGTGAAGCCACCACGTTATGTGGAAGTACGTCCTTGAAACAACAACGAAGTCACCACATCCTGTGGAAGTTCAACCGGCATCCAAAGGATTTGCTTCGCCAAGTTTTTCTTTAACATTTTTAAATGTTAAGATAAGAAGTGGACAAGGGATTTAAGATTTCGATCACACAATAGGTATAGAAATGCGAAGATTCATCAAACTAATACAGAATCGATTGAAAGGGAGGATTTACGGTGATCATTATCCTTTATTTGGCAGTTGCAATCATTGCTATTGCCTTTGCCGTACTTGTTTATTTTTTGTCACAAACCTTGCGTTCCGCGCAAAAGACTATGGATGACGTGGCTTCGACACTTGAAAACGTTCAGGAACAGATGAAAGGGTTGAATGAAGAAACAACTGAGCTTCTGCATCGGACGAATTTGCTGGCTGTCGATATTCAAAGAAAATCAAAAAGCCTGAACAGTATTTTTGATGCAATTGAAGGATTTGGCCAATCACTTGGCTCGGTTAATGATTCTTTCAAAAGAGTAACTTCGAGTATTGAGAATAAAGGTATCGAGCATTCCGGCAAGATTGCCCAGACGCTCCAATGGGGTAAGGCAGCAATCGACCTCATGCACCGGTGGCAAAGCACCCGTCAGTCTAATCAAGAGAAATAAGAGGGGGGCTTTTTCATGGGACAGAACGAGGATTATTCCGTTGGCAAAGGAATGGCTTTCTTATCAGGTCTTATGATCGGCGGCGCACTTGGTGCGCTAACGATTTATCTGCTTGCGGCTCCGACCGGAAAAAAGGTTCTGAAGAATCTGCAGCAGGAAAGCATTTCACTAAAAGGAAAAGGGTCTGATTTTATTCAAACGGCAAAGCAAAAGTCGATTGATTTGACTCAGAGAATCTCTTCTGCCAAGAAAGAGACTCTAGATGACAAGGAACAAATGATCCCGATCCCAAAGGATTACTGATTGCATGGCTGCCTCTGTGCTCTGCCCATTCCGAATATGTTTCGGCATGCGCTCTCAGTAATCCTTGTTTTTTTCAGCCTGAATAAAAAAACATAGCGAATCCAGTCAGAATTTGTTAGTATTTAGAGTAGGCATCAAGGCGTTTGATGCATATTTGAGTTACAATAAAATGAAAACGTTATAGAGCGTGAACTGGGGTTCAGGCTGACTATAGAAAACTTGGTGGATTTATGAGGAGGTATGAGCATTGAGCGCAACGATATACGACGTAGCCAGAGAAGCTGGTGTTTCAATGGCTACCGTTTCTCGGGTAGTTAATGGCAATCCAAATGTAAAACCGACAACACGGAAAAAGGTATCTGAAGCAATAAAACGGCTTGGTTATCGTCCAAATGCTGTCGCACGCGGTTTGGCAAGCAAAAAAACAACGACAGTCGGAGTTATTATTCCGGATATTTCAAGTGTCTATTTTTCAGAATTAGCGCGCGGCATTGAAGACATTGCAACGATGTACAAGTACAACATCATTTTGTGCAACTCTGATCAAAATAAGGACAAGGAGATCCGGTTAATTCAGACACTCCTTGGAAAACAAGTTGATGGCATCGTATTCATGGGCGGTAAAATCGATCAGGAGCATATTGAGGAATTTAAACAATCCTCAGTACCGGTTGTTTTGGCCTCGACAGTTGATGAGCAGCATGAAATTCCTTCGGTAAATATTGATTATGAACAAGCAGTTTTTGAAGTGATCTCAAAATTGATTGAATCAGGCAACCGTCGCATTGGCTTTATTAACGGCCCAGTTGATGTGCCAATTAATGGAAAATATAAACTGAATGGCTATAAGAAGGCACTTGAAGCCCATCAATTGCCGTTTGAAGAGTCTCTGGTAACTGAAGGAGACTATACTTATGAATCCGGTAAGGAAGCCGCTGCTCAATTCCTGAGCCAAGAAATAAAGCCAACGGCTATTTTTGTCGATTCTGATGAAATGGCAATTGGAACCATCCATGAAATACAGGATGAAGGATTAAGCGTACCAGATGATATTGAAGTCGTCAGCAGCGAAAATACACGCCTTGTGCAAATGGTCCGCCCAACACTCACAAGTATTGCAGAACCGACCTATGATATTGGTGCAGTAGCGATGCGCCTCCTCACGAAACTGATGAATAATGAGAAAGTGGAAAGCATTACGGTCGTTCTGCCTCACCGTATTGATGACAGAAAGTCGACAAAATAATTATTGAAATTATTATAGATTGAATAAAGAAATCCCCCATTCGAGAATTTATCTTAATCTCAAATGGGGGATTTTTTTTGCTATAGTCAATAATGGTCTTGTTGATTTAAGGACGGATCTTGCCAAGTAAATCTGGGTTGGCTGCATTTAAATCGGTAAAAGGAAAATGGGATTTCATAAAATCAGGGTTGATTCTGAAGAGACTGTTATCCGCAGGCTGCTGTTCATTGGGCTGTTGATTTTGATTATTCTGGTCTGGTTGCCCTTGCTGAGCGACCGATTGATCCGATTGCGGCTGCCCATTTAAGGGTTCAAGCACTTCTTGAGCTTCTTTAGGAAGGTATTTCACATTCATTAAGTCGGTTTCTTCAAAACCTGCAGCCTTGCAATATGCTGTCGGCTTCCCGTCCGTTAAGCCGCAGTATGTTGTTTTTTCAATACCCTGCGGTTGTGAGAAATGTTCTTTTGGTGCCATCAGGTCAGGATCCACATCATAGGCGCTATTCGCAAACCCTGCCCATAACTGTTTGGTTTGAGTAGAATAAGTATGCTGATTCAGTCGCTGATTATGTGCGTATCCATTCCAGACGCCCATGGTGATGTTTGGATTGGATGCGACAAGCCATGAATCACGCCAATCTTGCGAGGTTCCGGTTTTTCCCGCCCAGTCTGCTGAAAAATGAAGCATCCCTGGCAGAGCAGCTCCTGTGCCGTATTTAAACACATCGCGCATCATGTCGAGCATCAGATAGTTGGTTTGTTCCGAGAAAACGCGAACTGGTTGTACTTTATGCTGATAAATCAATTTACCCGTACTATCAGTGATTTTATCAATCATGTAAGCATCGACAAAGGATCCGTTGTTGGCAAAAGTTGTGTACGCATTGGTATTTTCCTCAATGGTGATTCCGCGTGTTATACCGCCAAGCGCAGCTGAAACATTATATCCATCGGATCCGACGAGAGAAGTGATGCCCATCTTCCTTAAATAATCCGGGGCGCTATTTGTCGTATTATTAAGTCGTGTGAAGACGCTGACCGCCGGGACATTGTGAGAAGCTGCAAGAGCGGCACGAGCGGTTTCGAACCCATGGAAGAGTTTGCTGCTTGACGTTGATCCGTAGTCTGTCGGTTCATAGACTTGGCCATTGACAATCCGTTTATAAGGGAGATCGGGTAAAATTGATCCGGGTTGAATTAAGTCGAGTTCCATCGCAGGAGCATAGACGAGCAGTGGTTTCATTGTTGATCCATTTTGCCGCGTTACCTCAGTCGCATAATTCAATTCAGAGGTACCGAAACCGCGGCCTCCGACAAAACTGATGATACGTCCGGTTTTATTTTCGATTAATATTGATCCAACCTGCATCGGATCTTTCACCTTTTCCATTTTTCCGGTCTTGCTGTTTTTCACTTCCAGGATTTGCCCATCTTTATTACGTGCATATTGATCCGGGCTATAACCTGAATAATTTTGAGCGAACGATGTCATATCATCATAGATTGGTTTATTGATGGTGGTATAGATCCTATAACCTCCATTTTCAAGATCTATTGCCGCATTCTTCATAAACTCATTAAAAAGAGAATAATGCTTCTGTACCGCAGAGAAATCATATTTATGTATTTTTGCGATTTCTTGCAGGGATTTTTCTCTATAAATATTATTATTGTGTTCGTACACCATCTTCTTGTAATTTAAATAATCCGTATACAGTTTGTCACTGCTGTACCCTTGTTTCTGAGCCATCTGCTTGGCGAGGATGACTGTTGAACGATTCTGCACTTCTTTCATTAGATAAGGATAATCGCTGTTTATTGATTTCTCCGGTTTTGCAAAGTGCTTTTTATAATCGTACTTCATCGCGGAGTCCAGTTGAGTTTTATTAATATATCCGACAGCATACATGCGTTTCAGCACGGTGTGTGCACGATTGATACCGGCGGACAGGTCTTTTTTCAGACCGCCATGATTTTGGAATGGAGAATACGTAAATGGATTTTTCGGGAGTCCGGCGATGAATGCAGCTTGAGCAAGCGAGAGCTTATCCGCTTTGACACCGAAAATGCCTTCAGCAGCTGTTGACGCTCCTGCCACATTTTTACCAGATGCATCTCGACCAAATGAAGCCATATTCAGGTAGGATTCGAGAATCTGATCCTTCGTAAAGAAGCGTTCGAGGCGAAGAGCAAGAAGAATCTCTTTAAATTTTCGTTCGAGAGAGACTTCATTGGTCAGTATTTGGTTTTTTACGAGTTGCTGGGTGATGGAACTGCCGCCTGTAACCTGCGGTTTATTCAGCAGCTCTTCCATACTCGCACGTATGACTGCCTTAGGCACTACACCATGATGTTGATAGAACAGTTCGTCTTCCGTAGCTACAACTGCATGAATCAAATATGGAGACATGTCTTTCAATTTTGTCTTTGTCCGGACGAGATCGCTGTTCATATTGCCGATGGGGATCTTGCCGGCAAAGTAGCTGACACTGCTTTCGGAGTAATTGTTGATGTCATGATTCAGCGTTTTATAACTAAGTACAGGTTGGTCGCGGACGAGTGCCGCGAAATAACCGGAAACCGTACCGGCTGCAAAGAATAATCCGATAACTAAGATTGCTAAGGTAAGTAATAAAGAATTCCAAATTACTCCTGTTATCGAATGGATTGTTCGAATTACTGAGCTTGAAGCCCATTTTTCCGCCAACCGGTCGAAAAAATCGGAAAAGCTTTTTAATGGGGCATGCATTCGCAAATCTCCTCTTAAAGTTTGTCATCTGTCTCTTATTGAAAAGACCTTTATAGCATGTAACAGTCAGAAAAATTTAATTAAAGCTTCTTATTATATTAGCGTAAATCACAGAGGTTGAAAAGAAAAAACGAACGTATGGACATTATGTGCGACAGTATTGAAAAAAAATTTAAAAAAGAACCTTGCCGACTAAGTCCGCAAGGTTCCTTACAACAATTTCTATTATTTTGAATAGAATTCGACGATCATTGCTTCCGTAATCTCCGCAGGGAGTTCAGAGCGTTCTGGAAGTCTGTTAAATGTGCCATCCAGAGTTTTTTCGTCAAAAGTCAAGTATTCTGGAACGAATGTATTCGTTTCAAGAGCGTCCTTGATAATCACGAGATTGCGTGACTTTTCACGGACACCGATCGTTTCACCTGGTTTTACGCGGTAAGAAGGGATATCCACGCGTTTGCCGTTAACGGTAATATGTCCATGATTGACAAGCTGACGTGATTGTCTGCGTGTTCTTGCGAGACCCAGGCGATAAACAAGGTTATCGAGACGGGATTCAAGCAGAACCATGAAGTTTTCACCGTGAACGCCCTTCATTTTCGCAGCATCATCAAATGTGCGGCGGAATTGGCGTTCATTCAGACCATACATAAAACGCAGCTTCTGTTTTTCCTGTTGTTGACGGCCGTATTCGGATAACTTAATACGTTGCGTCGGACCATGTTGGCCGGGAACGTACGGACGCCTCTCAAGTTCTTTTCCTGTACCGCTGAGTGAAATGCCCAGACGGCGTGATTTCTTCCAAACCGGACCAGTATAGCGAGCCATATAATGACTCCTCCTTCGTCATTTTATTCGAGAGTGTCCATAGAGAGCGAGCTTTCTATGGAACAAACTCTGCGTGGTATAAAATGACACCTCTGCAAGCTTTCCCAAAGTTATTTTGCTATCTTGCACCTTCGCCCAGGCAGTCTAGGTTACGCAGTACACCTCTTGCAATGAAGAGGAACAAAATAGAAAGGCTTTGGACTCTTCCAGCGCTGCCTCATTTTACACGAAGGCAATTATACCCTTACCACAGGCGCATTGTCAAGCTTATAAATAAGTGACAAGGGTTTCAGCGAAAGCCTCCAAAAACTGCTGATCATCTTCCGAGAAGCGATCGCAAACCGGGCTGTCAATATCCAAAACACCGATCAACGCACCTTCTTTAATGAGTGGGACGACAATTTCCGAGCGTGATGCGGCATCGCAGGCAATATGCCCAGGAAATTCATGTACATCCGGAACACGGAGAATCTCTTTTTCTTGGGCCGCTGTTCCACAGACCCCTTTTCCCATTGCAATCCGTACACAAGCCGTCTTTCCCTGGAATGGACCGAGAACGAGTTCGTTATCTTCAAGCAAATAAAAGCCGACCCAATTTATTGTATCGAGGCATTCATTTAGCCACGCAGAAGCGTTGGCAAGATTTGCAATACGGTTTGATTCATCTTTTATTAATGATTCAAGCACTTGAATTCGTGTTTTATTGACAGAATTCATTTGTTTCCACCCCGATTATTAATGAATGTACTCTAATTTTAGCAGAATGCATCGGATTTTTCAGCAAGTATGTCGAAAGGTTTTTAGAGGGTAGACGTCATTTAAGCAGAACGTTTATAGTAAGAGAATCAACAATTAAATCTAGTTATGGCTAGCGATGAAAGGGGATGTACGAGATGCCGACCAAAGTTGCGAATCCGGCAAGTGGAAAAAGATCAAAAGATGCAGTTGTTCACTCCGCGTTAAAGTTGTTTAATATGGGCGGCTATGACGGAACCTCTGTCCGTGCCATAGCTTCAGATGCAGGGGTTAACATCGCGCTTGTTTCTTACTATTTCGGTGGGAAGCAAGGCTTGCTGGAATACTTAATGGCGAGCTTTTTCGAAGGCTATCTAGCAACCTTGGAAGACGCGCAGCATGAGACAGCCAGGCAGGCTTCCGCTGCAGATCAATTGGCTGTGATTGCCGAACAACTTATCCGTTACCAGCAACGCTACTTTTACCTTTCACGCTTTGTCCATCGGGAAATGACCTTAGACAATCAGCTCGTACGAGAATTAATGTCCAGTTATTTGATGAAAGAAAAGTTTTTACTGGAACGTGTATTTAAAAAGGTATTTGACGGCAGAAATTTAAATCCGGTGCAGATCGAATTTGCCATCATTCAATATCGTGATATGGTCATTATGCCGTTTCTCCAGCCGCAATATTTAAGAAAAGTATTTTTCATGCAACCGAGCGAGCCGTCTTTTTGCACGCAATACGTGCGCTATATTCGTGATTGGGCTGATCAGGTAACCAAAGGATGTCAGAACCAAAAATAAGATTATCGGAAGAAGTAGCTGTACACATTTTTTCCAATTAATAAAACGGTGATCACGACAAAAAATACTTTTACATAGGAAGAACCATGCTTAATCGCGAATTTTGCGCCGCACCATGAACCGACGATGAGCGCGACAGCCATAATTAATCCTAGTCCATAGTTAACATAACCGAGCGCGGCGAAAGTAAGCAAGCCTGCGATGTTACTTCCAAAATTGAGGAGCTTAGCATTTCCTGCTGCACGAACAAAATCAAAGCCAATCGTCAGGAATGAGAAAATCAGAAAGGATCCGGTTCCTGGTCCAAGAAATCCGTCATAGAAACCGATAATAAAAATAAGTGGGAAAAACCAGAGAATTGTTTTCATGTTCAAATTAGAATAGAGCGAAGTAGAGCCCCAATCTTTTTTTGCTATGGTGTAGATCGTGACGGCAATCAGAAGAAACAGGATCAGTGGACGCAATACCTCAGGAGACAGAAAATGGACAAGCAGGACACCGCATGCCGATCCAATGAATGAAAGGGGAAACAACTTTGTCGTCAACCGGAGATTGATTTTTCCAGATTGTATAAAAGTAAGTGTGCTCGTCAGCGATCCCGTAGAGCTGGCGAGTTTATTTGTGCCTAAAGCAATCTGAGGGGGAAGACCGATCGAGAGCAGAGCGGGTGTGGAGATTAGTCCTCCTCCTCCGACAACTGCGTCAATAAAACCGGAGCAGAAGCCAGCAGCCATTAGAAAAAAATCGGTAAGAATTGTATGCATGTCACAGCCACCCAACCAATTAAAAAAGATGTACTGATTATATCATATAAAAATCGACAGATTCTGTTTTTTATTGACCTCAAATCACTTTATTTTGATACAATATAGACAATACAAGTATGAGTGCGTTCCATGTGAGAATGGGGGAAATTCTGTATGCTCTATGTGTTGGTTGGTCTGATTTTGCTTATTATTCTTATTGTTGCCTATGGCACCTGGATGCGAAAAAGAACATTCGCTGAAATTGATCGTTCAGAAGCACGGAGAGTGGATCTGATCAATCGTCCGGTAGCTAAGGAACTGTCAAAAGTAAAAAAATTGAATATGGCGGGAGATACAGAAACAAAATTTGATAAATGGCATAAGGATTGGGACACGATTGTGACCCAGTCTTTACCGCAAATTGAGGAATCTCTGTTCAAAGCAGAAGAATTCACGGAAAAGTATCGTTTCCATAAGGCTGATCTTCTGATCAAAGAAGCCAATAAAAAAATGGCTACTATTGAAATGCGCATTGAGGAAATCTTGAGTGAACTGAACACAGTCGTGGAGAGCGAAACGAAAAACCGTGAAGATGTGACAGCGATAAAAGAAGTCTTTCATCAAATTAAGAAAGATATCATCACGAAAAGAAGCCAATTCCATCAGACACTTCCCTCACTTGAACAATCAGTGCAAAAAATAGAGGATCAATTAAAGAATTATGGAACAGAAACGGAGAGCGGCAACTACTTAGACGCCCGTCAAATACTTCTGGGTGTGAAGCAATCCGCGGATCAGCTCCAGGATCAGATTAAGGCAGTACCTGAACTGTATAAGGACCTGCATAAGACTATTCCTGATCAGTTTAAAGAGCTCCTTCAGGGTGAACAAGAAATGACAGAACAGGGCTATCAGCTTGAGCACCTACAACTTAAGTCTCAGCTTGAAGAGATGGAGAAACATTGTCAGTTGATGGAAACCGCTGTAAGCAGTTTGGAACTGGACGAAGCGAGAGACGGTCTTAAAGGTGTCCACGATCAACTTGATTGGCTGTATGCGCAATTGGAAAAAGAAGTAGCCAGCCGCAAGCAGTTTCAGGATATGACACCAAAATTTGAAGAGAAGCTTGAGCGTGTCAGCGGAAAAATAGATGAACTGGATAGTGAAACGGCAACCATCCGTGACAGCTATCATATAAGCTCGGAAGATCTGAAAATGCAGCATGATTTAGGAAAAACTTTTCAAAGGTTGGAAAAAGCTTTTACTGAAACCCAGGTTGATGATCATCAAGAACCATTTAGTTCCATTTATGAAAAACTAGAAGCCCTGCAATCGGAGTTGCAGGATATGGAGACCCTTGCTGATGAGTTCAGCGAAAAAATAAAGACACTCCGTAAGGATGAAATGGATGCGCGTGACCAGATTCAGAAATTAAAGCGGCAGCTTTTTGAAACCAAACGAACGATTCAGAAAAGCAATTTACCGGGTGTACCTGGTTCATTTACCGGAGCGCTGCAGCAGGCTGGAGAGCAGCTTAAATCCGTGTATCAAAAGCTTGATGAAAAGCCATTGAATATGTCAAATGTTCAAATGTTGCTGGCACAAGCGGCTGATGATATCAACAATGTTTACCATCAAGCGGAAAAGCTTGTTGAAACCGCAAGTTTTGCTGAAGAAATGATTCAATATGGAAATCGCTATCGGACAGACTATCAGGATATTGATCAGGCGTTAAAAAAAGCTGAGCAATACTTTAGAAATTACGATTATCAGGCCGCGGTCGAGACAGCTGTGCTTGCCATTGAAAAAAAAGAGCCGAAGATTTTAAAACGTGAGGAATTATATCAAGGGCGAGAAGCTTGAGCGGTGACATCGTCATGTACTCGTGTTAAGATTCATCCAAGGTGGGCACTAATGAAATAAAAAGGTTGTTTGCTGATTTGTTCTAGAATTTCAGAAAGGAGATTTATTTTTTTTATGATTTATTTGGATAACAGTGCGACAACAAAACCGTACGCAGAGGTAATGGACACATACCGTACAGTTTCTGAACAATATTTTGCCAATCCATCATCCCTGCACAGCCTTGGCGGAAAAAGTGAAGCGCTTCTGGCCCGTTCGCGTGACCAGGCTGCTTCACTGCTTCATGTCGATCCAAGTGAGATCGTGTTTACTTCGGGTGGAACGGAAGGCAATAATCTGGCAGTAAAAGGCGCGGTGTTCGCCTATAAAAACCGGGGGAAGCATTTGATCACGACTTCTATTGAACATGCTTCCGCCGGGCATGCATTTGAACAGTTGGAAGAACTGGGATTTGAAGTGACCTATCTTCCGGTTGACAGCGAGGGTCGGATCTCCTTTGATCAATTTAAAAAGGCCTACAGGGATGACACGATTCTCGTTTCTGTCATGCATGTGAATAATGAAGTAGGAACAATCCAGCCGATTGCGGAAATTGGCGCGTTTCTCAGTCAAAAACCAAAAACCATTTTTCATGTCGATCATGTTCAGGGCATGGCTAAGGTTCCACTTGAGCTTAAAACAAGCGGGATCGATTTGTGCACGATTTCCGGACACAAGTTTCATGGACCGAAGGGGACAGGCTTATTATATGTTCGCAAAGGTACATTGCTGTCGCCGTTATTTGCAGGGGGCGGTCAGGAACATCAGCTGCGCTCAGGTACTGAAAACTTACCGGGAATATGTGGCATGGTCAAAGCACTGCGCCTGACACTCGAACATGAAAAAGAGGGAATCCGTCATTTGGCGGCCCTTCAGAGCAAACTGTTTGAGGGGCTGAAACAAATTAATGGTGCTTCTGTCCATACACCTGAACAGCTTTCGGCACCACATATTGTTAACGTTTCGCTTCGCGGTATTAAATCAGAAGTACTTGTTCATGCTCTAGAAAAAGATGAGATCTACGTCTCCACAAAATCAGCATGTTCATCAAAGGAAAATGGTGCAAGCGGCATACTGACCGCTATGGGCATCTCACCGGAAGAGGCCGAACAGGCAATACGCATCAGCATGGCTTACGAAACAACAGAAGAAGATATTGATATTTTTCTTGCGACACTTGCCGACAAAGTTGGCCAGTTAAAGATTGTAATGAGGTGAAATGAGTGATCTATGACTATTTAGTGGTACGTTTCGGGGAAATCACCCTGAAGGGAAAAAATAAGAAACAATTTGTCGTTAAACTCGAAGATGATGTCCGCGAGAAACTTCGCGGATTTCCTCAATTGGAAATCAAACGTCATTTTGACGATTTGGAAATAAAATTGAATGGTGAGGATTCTGCGGATGTCCTTGCGGTTATGCAACGCGTGTTTGGTATACAGAACATCTCACCGGCAATTAAGGTTGGCACGGATCTTGAACAAATTCGCGAAGGCGTTTTGCGTGTTGCAAATCAGGAAAACGGAGCCAAGACTTTTAAAATTGCGGCAAGGCGCAAAGATAAGCGTTACCCGATTCATGGAAATGAATTGAATCAGGAACTTGGCGGCGCTGTACTGAATCAATGTGATTGGCTCAAAGTTGATGTGCATCACCCTGATTTGCTGATTCGTGTAGAAGTCGGGTATCATGAAGCACGCATCTATGGACGAGAAGTCAAGGGGGCCGGCGGATTGCCGGTCGGCACAAGCGGCAAAGTCATGCTTTTACTGTCAGGAGGAATTGACAGTCCAGTCGCTGCTTATCTGGTTGCCAGGCGTGGCGCGCTGATCGAAGCTATCCATTTTCAGAGTCCTCCGTACACAAGTGATCGCGCGAAGCAGAAAGTCATTGATTTGTCGAAGAAATTAAGGGGCTTTGGCGGCAAGTTTGTCCTTCATCTTGTGCCTTTTACAAATGCTCAGGTTGCAATCCGTGATGCGGTACCTGAGGATTATCGGATTACGATTATGAGACGACTAATGTTCCGAATTGCTGAGAAGGCTGCACTTCAGCGCGGCGCATTAGCGCTTGCAACCGGCGAAAGCTTAGGTCAGGTTGCAAGCCAGACTCTCGAGAGCATGAATACCATCAATTCGGTGACGAATCTGCCGGTGCTTCGTCCGTTGATTACGATGGACAAGATTGATATCGCACAGATTGCGAAACAAATTGACACTTATGATATCTCAATTCGCCCTTATGAAGACTGTTGTACGATTTTTCTGCCGAAAGCGCCGAGAACACGTCCGGATCGGCTACATGCCGAACGCTTCGAACGTAAGCTGGCTATTAATGAATTGGTTGATGAAGCTGTTCAAGGCATTGAAACAATGGTTATCGATGCCGATACGAATGAAGATGCATTTAGCAGCCTATTATAATGTTCTCGAAAGATGAAGAGTAATTGAAATAATTACCATAACTCCTTGTGCATGCAGAAAATAGACACTGCACATCATAATGGCACAAGGAGGTGAGAAACATGGCTGATAATAATAGTTCAAATCAGATTCTCGTTCCTGGTGCTGAAAAAGCACTTGAACAGATGAAGACGGAAATTGCTTCCGAATTCGGTGTACAGCTTGGTCCTGATACGACTTCGCGCGCCAACGGTTCTGTTGGTGGTGAAATTACGAAGCGTCTCGTTGCGACTGCACAGCAGCAACTTGGTGGGAAATTCTAATCTAAAAACGATCGTTTAAAGGACGGCTGCGGCCGTCCTTTTTACTTGTATGAAATGAAACAAGAACCTATTGACTTATCAGGACTTTTCCACTAAAATACACATTACATACTTTACTATGCTAACGAGATAAAGCGGTTTGGAGATTTCTTTTTCAATGATCTTCATAAATAATAAATTAAAGAGTCAGTTCATAAAGAAGGACCGTTTTAGGTGCCCTTGTTGAACGCTCTGAAAGAGAGAAACTGCGAGAAGGAGACCAGTTATGTCACAGCCATATATGTTTGAAAAGCCTCTTGGGTTGAGGGACACCTTGCCCCAAGCTCAACAGGAAATTTCCCGATTAGAGATGATTTTTCAACGCGAATTACAACGCTGGGGTTATGATTTTATCAAAACACCGGCTTTGGAATATGCAGAGACAATCGGTCGCGCTTCAGCGATCGCCGATCATCGTTTGTTTAAATTTTTGGATGCTGAAGGACACCCTGTTGTTCTGCGTCCCGATATGACGACACCGATTGCACGGATTGCAGCTTCAAGTTTGAGGCAAGCACCGCTGCCCCTGAGACTTGCCTATACCGCTGATCTATATCGGAGCCAGCGTAAGGAGGGCGGACATCCAAGCGAATTTGAACAAACTGGTGCTGAATTAATCGGTGATGCAACGCCGTATGCGGATGTTGAAGTGATTTCGCTGATGATGAGCCTACTAGAGAAAAGTGGATTAGAATCGGTAAGGCTTGCAGTTGGTCATGTCGGGTTCGTGAATGCCTTTTTTTATGATATTGTTAAGGATAAAAACGTTGTCGAAAGGCTTCGCAACCTTCTCTATAATAAAAATGATGTTGGCTTCCATGAATATGTCGCCACTCTTGGCTTGCCTTCAGATGTGGCAAGACAATTAAATACCTTTGTCGATTCGCGAAGAATGAACAATGATGAAACGCTGGAATTCTTGAAAACCGTAGTGTCAGGTTCGGCGACACCGGTTCACTCGTATTATCGAAATATTATAGAGCTGGTTCATTTACTGAAAATGGATCATCTTGAAGGACAGATTGACTTAGATATCACGCTTGTCCCTCATCTTAGCTACTACACCGGATTCGTTTTCCAAGGATTTGGAGGCAATCTCGGTTTTCCAGTTGCGAGCGGTGGACGTTATGATGACTTGCTTGCCAAGTTCAATCGGCCATGTCCGGCGACTGGATTCGGTATTCGTCTTGATCGTTTGATGAGTGCGATAAAAACACCGATCGATCGAAACGCGCAACACAAAAGAGCTGTAATTTATAATCGTGAGAATGCGGGAAAAGCGATGCGATTTGCCGCATCTGAAAGAGAGAAAGGCCACGCGGTTGTGCTTCAACACGCAGACGGAATCGATAATCCTGAAACGTTTGAGCAGCAATTCGAAGCGGTCAATTATTTCTTGGAGAGAACGGAGACATCAGAATGAATAAATCGGTTATAACAATAGCCATGCCTAAAGGACGTATTTTCGGTGACGCCTGCAGGCTTTTAAGAAATGCGGGTTTTCAGCTACCTGAGACCTTTGAGACGACACGAAAATTAATTCTCGACTTGGATTCCGAACCGTTCCGCTTTATCCTGGCTAAACCGGTTGACGTGCCAACTTATGTAGAGTATGGAGCGGCAGATCTGGGTATTGCCGGCAAGGATGTACTTTTGGAAAGCGGAAGAGATGTTTACGAAATGGTTGATCTCGGGATTAGCAAATGCCATATGGCGGTTGCCGGATTGCCTCAGCACCAGAGCCGCAATCCTTTTCTTAAAATCGCTACAAAATATCCGAACATTGCTTCTGATTTTTATCGACGCCGCGGTGAACAGGTTGATCTGATCGCTTTGAACGGATCAATCGAACTCGCACCGATTGTCGGCCTTGCCGATGCAATTGTTGATATTGTTTCAACAGGTCAGACTCTTAAAGAAAACGGGCTTGTTGAATTTGACAGACTGCTTGATATCAGCTCAAGGCTGATTGTGAACCCGGTTAGTTATCGGCTGAAAAAAACATTGATTGATCAGATTGTAGAAAAAATGATCAAGGCGACGGAGGGGACAAAGGTTGGAATGGATTAAAGATGGCAATTTTGATTTTCTAAAGAAAAGAAAAGTTGAAGCCAAAGAAGAGGCCCAAAAATCGGTCGCAGCGATTATTGAAACGGTGAAAGCAAACGGTGACAAAGCACTCAAGGCGTACACGAAACAATTTGACCGCATTGATCTTGAATCAATTCGTGTGACTGAAGCGGACATGAGCGAGGCGGCTGCTCGAGTTCCGGAACCGGTCTTAGCGGCGATCAAGCAATCAGCGCAGAATATCCGCGCTTTTCATGAAAAACAAATACCACAATCATGGACGGAAACGGTTGAACATGGTGTTGTTCTTGGACAGAAAGTGACTCCACTTGATTCGGTTGGTGTCTATGTTCCGGGCGGTACGGCTTGCTACCCGTCATCTGTGCTGATGGGAGCCATCCCGGCGTTAGTGGCTGGAGTGAACCGGGTCGTGCTCGTATCTCCTCCACAAAAAAACGGCTTGATCGCGGATGGCGTGCTTGCTGCAGCACGTGAAATTGGCATAAGAGAAATTTACCAGGTAGGCGGTGCTCAGGCAATTGCTGCATTAGCCTATGGAACAGAAACAATCTTACCGGTTGATAAAATTGCAGGGCCTGGAAATCTCTATGTCATGCTTGCGAAAAAGCATGTCTTCGGAGACGTCGCTATTGACAGCCTTGCTGGACCAAGCGAAATCGCTGTTGTTGCTGATGAAACGGCAAATGCCGCTTGGATTGCAGCCGATTTGCTGTCACAGGCGGAACATGATCGGCTCTCTATGCCGGTACTTGTCACGACTTCGCAAACTTTTGGTGAGCAGGTAGAACAAGAAATTGAAAAACAATTAGCGGATTTGCCGCGTGCCGATATTGCATCTGCTTCAGTGCAGAGTGCGGGAAAAATTGTTCTTGCGGCTAATAGTAATGAGGCTGCGGAGGCAATCAATCAAATAGCTCCTGAACATCTCGAACTTGCAACAAAAGATCCTTATGCGCTTCTTCCTCTAATCAGACACGCAGGCGCTATCTTCCTTGGAAAATACAGTTCGGAACCGGTAGGCGATTATTTTGCCGGACCTAACCACATCATCCCGACAAACGGATCAGCGCGTTATGCAAGCCCGCTTGGCGTAGAAAGCTTTGTTAAACGCTCCAGCATTATCGAATACAGTGATGCAGCGCTGCAGGCTAATGGACAGGCAATCGCCGCATTTGCACGATTCGAAGGGCTTGAAGGCCACGCCCGTGCTGTTGAAAAACGTATGAAAGGTGCGGTGATTCATGGATAAACGAACCGGCTATGTGGAACGCGATACTTTTGAAACTCAAATCAAACTTAAATTTACGATCGATGGCGATGGAGAATCACATCTTGAGACGGGTGTACCGTTTCTGACTCACATGCTGACTCTTTTTACAAAGCACGGCCTTTTCAATCTTGATGTAGAAGCGCATGGAGATACGGACGTGGATGATCACCACACAACAGAAGATATCGCCATTTGCCTGGGCAAAGTGATCCGACAAGCAATTGGCGATAAAAAAGGGATTAATCGCTATGGATATGCTGTTGTACCAATGGACGAAGCTCTTTCTGATGTTGCCATTGACTTAAGCGGACGGCCTTACTTTGTTTTTCATGGTCAGTTTCCTTCTCAAAAAGTAGGAACTTTCGATACAGAGCTGGTTAAAGAATTTCTAGATAAATTGTCAATTGAGGCGCAGATGAATCTTCACGTCAATGTCCGTTACGGAGAAAATACTCATCATATGATTGAGTCGGTATTTAAAGCGCTCGGACGCGCCCTTGACGCGGCGACTGTTGAAAATCCAAGAATTCAAGGGGTTCTGTCGACGAAAGGAATACTGGGATGATCGGAATTGTAGATTATGGCATGGGCAACCTGTACAGCTTGAGCCAAGCGTTGAAAAGACTTGAGCAACCATACTTCATTAGTGATGAGCCAAGTGTGCTTGAAAAAGCGGACGGATTAATTCTTCCAGGAGTGGGAGCGTTCAAGGATGCGATGGGTTTATTGAATGAAAAGCATTTGAACGAATTTCTCAGAAAATTTGCGGAAACAAAGCCTCTGCTCGGTATTTGCCTCGGCATGCAATTGCTGTTTGATGAGAGCGAGGAAGGCAGTCTGACTAAAGGATTAGGCTTAATTCCGGGACGCGTTATTCGCTTTTCGGGTATTTCTGATGATGGTGCTCGTTATAAAGTGCCGCATATGGGATGGAATACATTAGAATTTATCACACCCGAATCCCCATTATTGAAGGGACTGGAACCTGGCTTTGCTTACTTTGTGCATTCCTACTATGCGGATCTCGAAGAGCCGGCAACATTGATTGCGGCAGCAGATTACTATGGACAAGTGCCTGCTGTCGTTGGAAAACAAAATGTCTTCGGTGCTCAGTTTCACCCAGAGAAGAGCGGTTTATTTGGCGAAGCGCTGTTAAAAAACTATTTGCAACTTGTAAAGCAAAATAGTGATTTATTGATCCAAAATCAGCAAAGCGGGAAGGTGGGGAGCTGATGTTCACAGTTTATCCGGCAATTGATTTAATTGACGGCAAGTGCGTTCGTCTTTTTCAAGGTGATTATGATCAATCGACGGTTTATGGCGATGCTCCTGTTGACATTGCCCGCTCCTTCTATGAACAAGGCGCTGAGTGGATTCATGTTGTGGATCTTGATGGTGCGAAGGCGGGTCATCCTGTAAATCAGGAACTGATTGCCAGAATAGCGGCGGAGGTTCCGATCAATATTGAAGTCGGCGGAGGCATCCGTACAATTGAAATTGTCGAAAGTTACCTCAATCAAGGAATCAAGCGGGTCATCCTGGGCAGCTCTGCAATCAGCGATCCGGAATTCTGCCGACTTGCGCTCCAACGTTATCCCGATTCAATCGCGATCGGACTTGATGTGAAGGACGGAAAGGTCGCTGTTCGGGGCTGGCTTGAAGTTTCGGATATGAGCGCAGCGGAACTCGCGAAACAACTGATTATCGAGGGTGCCGAACATTTCATCTATACGGATATTTCCAGAGACGGCGCGCTAAAAGGAGCGAATGTATCTGGAGCAGAACAGCTGGCAGATGAAATCGGTAAGCCCGTTGTCGTATCCGGCGGTGTCACAACATTTGATGAAGTGCAGAAGCTAGTGAATAACAAGCGTGTCAGCGGCGCAATTATCGGCAAAGCACTTTATACCAAGCAAATTTCACTTGGCGATGTCATGAAGGCGGTGAAAAACTAATGCTAGCAAAACGTATTATTCCATGCCTTGATGTTAAAGAAGGGCGCGTAGTTAAGGGAAAGCAATTTGTACAGCTGCGCGATGCTGGTGACCCGGTCGAGCTCGCGATGTATTATAATAGCGAGGGTGCAGATGAACTCGTTTTTCTTGATATTTCAGCTTCTAGCGAAGGCCGAAACACGATGGTTGAGGTTGTCAGAGAAGTGGCAGCCAAGCTGAATATTCCATTTACTGTCGGCGGCGGTATTCAATCTCTTGATAATATAAAAACCTTGCTACGCGCAGGCGCAGATAAAATATCATTGAATAGTTCCGCAATAGCTAACCCAGATCTGATCACAGCCGGAGCGGATTTTTTTGGATGCCAGTGTATCGTGTGTGCGATTGATGCCAAATGGAATCCCGAGACAGGTACATATCAGGTTTATACACATGGCGGACAAAGGGCAACCTC
Source organism: Sporolactobacillus laevolacticus DSM 442 (assembly GCF_000497245.1). GTDB lineage: Bacteria > Bacillota > Bacilli > Bacillales > Sporolactobacillaceae > Sporolactobacillus > Sporolactobacillus laevolacticus. The sequence continues at coordinate 403,922 of NZ_AWTC01000001.1, read as the reverse complement.
TTGGGATGCCATCGAATGGGCAAAAAGAGCTGTTGCACTTGGCGCCGGTGAAATTCTGCTTACGAGTATGGATCAAGATGGAGAGAAAAGCGGATTCGAATTGAATTTGACGCAGAAAATTAGTGAAGCCGTTGATGTACCGGTCATCGCTTCTGGTGGCGCCGGCAAGGCATCGGATTTCTTAGACGCATTTCAAATGGGTAAAGCGGATGCTGCACTTGCTGCCTCAATTTTCCACTATAAAGAGACATCAGTCGCAAATGTTAAATCGTTTTTAAAACAAAAAGGAGTGGCAATACGATGAATTTGGAATCGTTAAAATTTGATGAAAAAGGTTTAATACCTGCAATCGTTCAAGACGCCCAAAGCAAGGAAATTTTGATGATGGCGTATATGAATAAAGAATCAATTGAAAAATCACTGGAGACAGGTGAGACGTGGTTCTTCAGTCGTTCACGGCAGGAATTGTGGCATAAAGGCGCAACTTCCGGCAATACACAAACGATTGTGGATTGGGCGATTGACTGTGATTCAGATACACTTTTAGTCAAAGTGGATCCTGCCGGACCTGCTTGCCACACGGGCAAATACAGCTGCTTCGTTCCGGAAAAAAGTGATAAGCAGGAGGCAGCGGCGGCAGGAAATGACCGTTATGGCATTCTGGCAGAACTTGAGCATGTTATCGCAAAACGTGAAGCAGAACGTCCGGAAGACACATATACCACATATTTGTTTAATGAAGGCTTAGACAAAATTTTGAAGAAAATTGGCGAGGAAACTTCAGAAGTTATTATTGCAGCCAAAAATCATTCGGTTGCTGAGCTGGAATGGGAAGTCTCAGATGTAATCTATCACACGCTTGTGATGCTGCGTGAACAAAACGTTGGATTTGACCGAGTGCTCAAGGTGCTTGAGAAAAGACACCGTGACAAGAGTGAATTCCAACGCGAAAAAGCAAAGGATGTTGAATAAACGTAACATTCTTACCCGAGAGGATTTATCCTCTCGGGTTTTTTGCATTATATGGGCGAATTTACCTGATACTAAAAAAGTGTGTTCGAAAAGCCCTAAAAAACTTAAGACGATCTTCTGCTAACAGAGAAAAGATCTTTCCTATCCTTTGTCCTCCTTTTCGTACAGATTCTAAATAGAGTAAATTTTGGTTAAAGGAGAATTGGCCGTGCTCCTGTTCATCATCTTGTCGGGATTCATTTTACTATTTATCGTCTTTTTAATTTATTTAATCCTGAGAAGCACGTTGACGTTGCGTATAAAGTGCCTGATTAGCGCACGGCATTTAGAAATTCACGTGACAGTATATTTGTGGAACAAAAAAGTGTGGGCTTATCAATCCGAACCAGAGCAATTAAATAAAAGAAAAGAACCATCAGCGACGAAGGATGACATGAGGGAAGAACGGGATATGCGATCCACTACAGACAACTGGTCTGATCAATCAAGAAAAGCAATCACACTGCTGCGTTCATTGCATGTGTCCGATCATGTCAGGATCAGCGACTTAGCTTGGATTACCACCTGTGGTACGGGTGATGCCTCGGAAACCGCAATTCTTTGCGGGGTCCTTTGGTCCGTGAAAGCATCGGTCATGCCATGGATCGGACCTTTTTGTGATGACAAACCAAGAATCAATGTAGTGCCCTTCTTTCAGAGAAAGTGCTTGAGCTCAAATTTGTCATGCATGTTTCATATCAGAATCGGAGACGCTATAGCTATGATCAAGAAAATCAGAGGCCAATGGAAAGAAGGGTAAGCCTATGGCAGATCATCCAATACAAGGCTTGATGAAAACAGCGCTGGAGAGCTTGCAATCCATGGTGGATGTGGGCACGATTGTTGGAGATCCGATTGAAACAGAAGACGGGCATACAATCATTACGCTGTCCAAAGTGGGTTTTGGTTTTGTTGCCGGCGGAAGTGAATTTAATACGAAGAATGAAAATCCTGATGAAGAGCAAAGTGAAGACACGGAAGCGTATCTGCCATTTGGCGGCGGAACCGGCGGCGGTGTTTCCATCACACCAATCGCATTCTTAATTATCGGGCATGAAGGAGTTAAAACCATTCATCTGGACAACAATACACATCTCTATGAGCGGTTGATTGATCTGGCACCGCAAACCATTGAAAAAATAAAAGATGTTCTTGAAAAAAGCGGTGGATCCGGCAGTTCTCAAAAAAGAAAAAAACGGCGCGGTGAATGGCAGGAAGAAGAGTTTTAATAAAAAATCGGAATGGAGCGTTCATTCCGATTTTTTTTATGCCTAAATTCATCACTATGCGACCACAGCCATTCATTAATCTATAATAGAAACGGAAGGTTTATTCGTTTATTTATCATAAGAAATGAAACGAATCACAGATTTTTACGTATAACACTATAGGGCTTTTCATGTAATTTATCGCTTTTGTGTGACAATTGCTCTGCTTGGTAAATTAAGCTATAGTGATGTAAGGAGTGAGTGGGAAGCATGAAAGTCAATGGAGAACAACAAAAAATAAGACAACCTTATCGTGTTCAGGTATCTGCTTTAAAAAAGTTGGATATTCTGTATCTGACATCTATACATAGCTCTCATATTCACACAATGGATGCTTCCATGAGTGTACGCTCATTTCTAGTAAGCAGGTAATCTTTTCAGCTTAGCTGTATAATATACAATGTAAGCGCTTCATAAGCTTGGGGGAAATCGATTTGCAGACAACAATAGTCAGTGAACTCTTTTCAATTATTGATCAATCCGCTCTTTTCACAAAAAAACAAAATGAGACAGACTATCTGACCGCATTATGTATTGCAGCAGAAGGATTGGTTCAAGACGGGGTTCAAGAAGAAGCATTGAAAGATAAACTAAAACCGCTTTTTGACCGTTTTTATAGTCAAAGGATGACGGCTGAAGATGTAAGGCGTGCGCTGCAACTCGCAGCCTTGAAAGGGATGAAAGCATCCCCACAGCCAAATCATGAACTGACGCCGGACACGTTGGTACTTCTGATGGGACACATGGTGGCAATGCTTGCGGGAAAACAGTCTTTTTCCGTTCTTGATCCAGCGGTTGGCATGGGCAATCTGCTGACCGGAATCATGAATCAGGCAGAAACCGATGATATTCTTGCATTCGGGATAGACGCGGATCCGCTCCTGATTAGGCTGGCAGCAGCAAACGCCAATTTGCAGCAAAAGGATATTCAATTATTTCATCAAGATGGGTTGAAACCAATACTGACAGAGCCTGTTGATTTTGTCGTCTGTGACATTCCTGTCGGCCTATATCCTGATCAGGATTCGGCAAGCACTTATGTACTTAAGGACGTCACTAAAAGTCCGTTGACACATTTTTTATTTGTTGAGCAAGGATTGCGCAAACTGAAAACCGGGGGATATTTGCTTTCACTGGTTCCTAACCATCTGTTTTCAGATGATCAGGGGCATGTTTTTCATGATTTTGTTCAAAAAAATGCCACCATTCTCGCGTTGATCCAGCTCCCCGCATCACTTTTTAAAAAGGCGGATCAGGCGAAAAGCATCTTATTGATGCAGAAGAAGTCCGGAACTTCGACGCTTGCCAAACAGGCGCTTCTCGCGGAAATGCCTGACTTCTCTAATGAAGTGAAGATGCGCAAGTTCATGCAGCAGCTAGATCATTGGTTTTTGCACCGTTCGGTTTAAGAAGACGAGAGGGTGATCGACAATGGCTTTAATTCTCGCGATCAACGCCGGCAGCTCATCGCTGAAGTTTCAGCTTCTTGATATGCCTGCCGAGCATTTGGTTACTAAAGGTTCGGTTGAACGGATTGGTCTGTCGGATTCAATTTTTACGATAAGTGTTAATGGTGAAAAACAACAGGAAGTTTCCTCAATTTCAGATCATGAAGTAGCTGTACGTATCCTGCTTGACAAACTTACGGAACTTAAAATTGTTCGTTCTCTAAAGGAAATCGAAGGCATCGGCCATCGTGTTGTCCATGGTGGAGAAACATTTGCTGATTCCGCGTTAGTGACCGATGATGTCATCAAAAAAATTGAGGACTTATCTGATCTCGCTCCATTACACAACCCGGCGAACTTGGTTGGCATTCGGGCATTTCGGGAAGTGCTGCCGAACGTTCCGGAAGTTGTTGTTTTCGATACGGCTTTTCATCAAAGTATGGGAAACGAGTCTTACCTCTATAGCCTGCCCTATGATTATTACAGGAAATTCGGGATTCGAAAGTATGGTTTTCATGGGACGAGTCATAAATATGTCGCATTCCGTGCGGCTGAATTGCTTGGACGCCCGATTGAACAATTACGCCTGATTTCATGCCATCTTGGCAATGGTGCTAGTATCACTGCTGTACAAGGCGGAAAATCGGTAGACACCTCGATGGGTTTTACACCTCTTGCCGGACTGACAATGGGTACCCGTTCAGGAGACATTGATCCGGCACTCATTCCTTATATCATGGATAAGACCGGGATGAACGCAACGGAAGTTATCAACGTGCTCAATAAGAAAAGCGGGTTGCTTGGTTTATCCGGATTCTCAAGCGACTTGAGAGACATCGAGAAGGAAGCCAGAAGAGGAAATAAACGTGCGAAGCTGGCGATTGAAGTATTTGTTGAGCGCATTCAAAAATATATAGGTTCCTATGCTGCAAAAATGTCGGGTGTGGATGCCATTATTTTTACTGCGGGTATCGGCGAACATAGTTCGATGGTGCGCGCTCGTGTATTAAAAGGACTGCAATTCATGGGCATCGACTGGGATTCAGAACAGAATAAGATTAATGGGAAAGAAGTATATCTTAGTAGGCCAAACTCCCCCATTAAGGTGCTCGTTATTCCAACGAACGAAGAAGTGATGATTGCAAGAGATACAGTACGCTTATCGAGAAGACATCACGTGCTTTTAGATGAAGCAGACGTGAATGCTCGTGCTTCGAACGATTGATATGCGTTACTAACAAATATGAGTTTTGTTGGTTTCATTGCTAAGTACATCAACATCCTTAACAATTTGGCTGTGTTAAAAGACAATGTTGACATGAATTTCTTACATCAACCACTATCTTTGATTCCGAAATCAACTGAGTGTTTTAACATAGCTAAATTCATCTTTTACTTTTATGTGCAAAAAAGAGCGTTTCTCGCAAAGGAGAACGCTCTTTTTATTAGTAATGAATTAATCGATGATTTGCAGTTCTTTTGGATAATGAGTAAGCGAGATTGGTCCGTTATCACTTAAGTAAATGTCATCCTCAATTCGAACGCCGCCAACCTCTGGAACATAGATGCCAGGTTCAACCGTGAATACCATACCGGGTTTGAGTAGCTGGTCATTGTCCGCGCTCATTGAAGGCTGCTCATGTTCGCCAAGTCCGAGACCGTGTCCAAGCCGATGGGTAAAATATTCGCCGTAGCCAGCTTTGGTGATTACATCTCTTGCCACACCATCAAGGTCGCCGATTCTTAAGCCTTCTCTTACCGCCTGAATCGCGGCTAAATTCGCCTGCAATGTTGTTTCGTATATTTTAAACTGCTCATCTGACGCGTGTTTGAAGCAAACCGTCCGGGTGATATCTGAGCAATAGCCGTCAATAACGACCCCAAGATCAAAAAGCACAAAATCGCCTTCGCGGATTTGCCTGTTTCCTGGATAGCCATGCGGTTTCGCTGTGTTTTCTCCTGCAAGAACCATCGTGTCAAACGCCATTTGTGAATAGCCTTGCTTTGCAAGCTCATGTTCGATCTCCGCAATGATGGCTGTTTCGGTTCTGCCTTTTTTGATAGCTTCAATACCCAGCTTGACTGCGTAGTCGGCAATTTCTCCCGCTTTTTTCATCGCCGCAAGTTCAGCAGCATCTTTGACGTTTCGCATCGCCGCAAGGTAATTTTCAATGGTTTGAAAATCAATTCGCTCATCGATGCGCTTAAGTGCTAGTGCCTTGTTATAGGGAAGCGTACTCGGTTCAATAAAAACTTTATTGAAATCAGCTTTGCGTGCTTCTATTGCTTTTTTGACGAAATCCCAAGGGTCCTGGTCGTCACGATAGCCAAGCACTTCATGGCCAAATTCGGACGCTCGCGCCTGTCCAGCTTCGAGTTCAGGACAGATTAGAAATGGTTCATCCTCAGGAAAAAGAAATAATCCGAGAAAGCGTTCATGCGGATCACATCTAAAATGAGTGAGATAGAAAACATTCGTCGGATCAGCGATGTACGCGAACCGCCCTTCTTGTTCTCTCAACCATTCTTCAATTTGCTTCATTTTCTCTGACAATTAGGGTCACTCCAGTATGATTCATAATACTTCTAATGTATCACAATCTGGATAAGAAGGGGTTGATTACAAAGGATTTTAATGAATTTTCAGGGTAAGATGTTTTCTCTTAGCTTGATACTTTCAGTTTCATGCGAAATGGGCTAACCGTAGTGTATAATAAATCATAACTTATTGGTTTAGCCATGGTGGGCTGATTTTAGGCATATTAAAAAGAATTGTGTATTATTCAATTGTTGTAAAAACGCGAACAAACATTCTATAATAAGGAGCATAAGAGAACATGCATATTACGTATATCGGACATTCAACCGTACTGATTCAAACCGCGAAGGGAAATCTTTTGATTGATCCTTTTATTAGTGGAAATCATCAGGTTACCGTATCGATTAAAGACTTGCCTAAAATTGACGCGATTCTTCTGACGCATGGGCATGGCGATCATATTGAAGACACGCTGCCGATCGCTGAACGCGACGGATCTTTGGTTGTCGCTGTGGCAGAGCTCGCCACTTATTTTGGATGGAAAGGATTAAAGACACATGGCATGTCGATTGGCGGCGCCTATCAGTTCCATTTTGGAAAAGTGAAATTGACGCAAGCCTTTCACGGATCGAGCATTTCGGATTCGGCACGCCATGAAATTACCTATACTGGAATGCCCGCCGGCCTTTTGCTCTATATCGAAGGAAAGACGATCTATCATGCGGGGGACACGGCACTTTTTTCAGACATGCAGCTGATTGGAGATCAAAACACGATTGATCTGGCATTTTTGCCAATTGGCGACAATTTTACAATGGGTCCGGAAGATGCATTGCTTGCGGCAAAATGGATCAAGGCTAAGACCGTTGTTCCGATTCACTACAATACCTTCCCGGTGATCAAACAGGACCCTAGCAAATTCGTGGACCAGCTAAATGGACATGGACTTGTCTTGTCACCTGGTCAATCAATAGACCTATAAAGGCTGTTTGGAGCGATTGAGATGGAAACAAAGCATGATCAAATTTTAAATTACATCGCTGATCTTGAGATTGGCAGCAAGATATCGGTTCGTCAGACCGCTAAAGTACTTCAAGTGAGCGAAGGGACGGCATACCGTGCGATTAAAGATGCCGAAATCCAAGGACTGGTGAGTACTGTTGAACGTGTAGGGACAATCCGAATCGAACAGAAAAATCAGGAAAGTATCGAAAAGCTGACATTCGAAACTGTTGTGAACATTGTGGACGGACAAGTCCTTGGAGGCAAAGCCGGACTTTCACGACTCCTGAATCATTTTGTTATCGGTGCGATGGAAATGGATGCCATGAAAAGGTATATCGGTGCTAATGATCTAATGATTGTCGGTAATCGTGAATCCGTTCACGAATACGCACTTAGAGAAGGGTCGGCTGTTCTGATCACCGGCGGATTCAATACGAGCGAGCGGGTGAAACGGCTTGCGGATCAGACACAATTGCCGGTCATTTCAACTACTTATGACACTTTTACCGTAGCAGCTAAGATCAATCGCGCAATCTATGATCAGCTGATCAAAAAAGAAATTGTTCATGTCTCTGATATTCTGATCCCATTCTCTGAAACACAGTTTGTATTCAACTATGACTCTCCAAAACGCTGGTATGAGCTGAATCGGCAAACAGCGCACAGCCGTTTTCCGGTGGTTGATCAACAAATGAAAGTTGTTGGTATCGTGGCGATGAAGGACATTATGAAAGAGCAGAAGGCACAGACGATCGAGGAGGTTATGACTTCGCGGCCGATGGTCGTCAGTCCGACGACATCTGTAGCATCAGCGGCTCATCGAATGATTTGGGAAGGCATTGAAGGATTGCCGGTTGTTGATGAGAAGCACCATTTACTTGGCATGATTACGCGCCGAGATGTACTAAAGGCGCTCCAGATGATTCAACAGCAGCCTCAGATGGGCGAAACCATTGAGGACATTGTTTCGTCACAACTTAAAGATTATTCGGAAGATAATCATTATGTTTTCCGATTCAGTGTCACACCGCAAATGAGTGATTACCTTGGCTCTGTATCTCATGGTGTCATGACGTCAATGATTACAACTGTATGCAGACGTGTTTTAAATCACTTGCGGCGAGGCGACTTGGTCGTTGATAATCTTTCTTTTTATTTTTTTAAACCGGTTCAACTTGAACAAACTGTTACTGTGCAGCCAAAGATATTGGAAATGACGAGACGAAACGGGAAAATGGATATCGAGCTTTTTGTAGATGGCCAACTTTGCGGAAAAGCGCTATTAAACGCTCAGTTCATTGATCGCTATTAAAATCTAAAGCAATCCGTCATGGTAAAACATTGTTTGACGCTGACGACTTTTTGAGGAGGCTCTTCATTGATCAATCAACTATTGGATTTAATACAGCAATACGATACCATTATCATTCACAGGCATGTCCGTCCAGATCCGGACGCGATCGGATCCCAGGGGGGGCTCGCTTATCTTATTCGTGATAATTTTCCTGGGAAAAAAGTGTACATCGTTGGAGAAGAGTCGGATTCCTTAAGGTTTCTCATACCCATGGATCAAATCGAAGATGACTTATACAAAGATGCGCTTGTGATTGTTTGCGATACGGCAAATCGGGAGCGGGTCTCCGATGATCGATTTGCAAGCGGTGCACGCATGATTAAAATCGATCATCATCCACTGGTTGATTCTTATGGTGATCCACAATGGGTAAATACACAGTCCAGCTCGACGAGTGAAATGATTGCCTCGATTTATCAAAGTCATCCTGAACTGACTCTATCACAGGAAGCCGCACGTCTGCTGTTCGCCGGTATTGTCGGTGACACTGGCAGATTCCAATTCAGCAATGTGACCTCAGATACATTCCTTGCAGCAGCGGCACTTATCAGACAGCCTTTTGACCGTCAATCCTTTTTTGACCAGCTTTATAAACGCAGTTTGAATCAGGCTCGCTTAAATGGTTATGTGCTTGAGCATTTCACACTGACCGAAGAGGGCGTCGGTTATATGAAACTTTCTGAAGAGATCATTCGTTCATATAAGTTGAACACATCCGATGCGTCCGCGCTCGTGAATTGTTTTGCAAATGTCGAGCATCTCAAAGCATGGGTTTTGTTTTCAGAAGAGGGTACAGTCATTCGTGCCAGACTTCGTTCAAAAGGACCGGCGATCAATGAATTAGCTGCTGTGTATCATGGTGGCGGCCATCCGTTAGCCTCTGGAGCTACGGTAGGAAGCTGGGAAGAGGCGGATCGCCTGATCGCAGATTTGCGTGAACTTTGTAAACAGTGAGTGAAGTATTTGTGAAAGGGGACCAGAAGTATGCCATTTGTCCATCTCCATGTGCATAGTGAATATAGTTTATTGGACAGTACCTGCCGGATCGACGATTTAGTTAATCTGGCAAAAAGTGCTGGTCAAAAAGCACTCGCTTTAACAGATCGAGATGTGATGTATGGTGTAATTCCGTTTTACAACGCCTGTAAGCGAGAAGGAATTCATCCGGTTATCGGAATGGAGCTGTCTGTAGATGACGAATTAAAGGACGGGTCAGCTTTGAGAACGAATATGCAATCCGAGGGTACGATTCTCACCTTGCTGGCACAAAATAATTTAGGCTATAAGCATCTCGTGAAACTATCATCCATTGTACAAATGTCGGAAAGTGGTCGTGTCCCCCTCTCTCAACTCGAGAATTATGCGTTAGGGGTAATCGCGTTGTCCGGCGGGCCAGATGGTCCGATCGACCGGCTGCTTGCATTGGGAAAAGATCAGCAGGCCGAGCAATTGGCTGCCCGCCTTCAGGCAGTTTTCAGCAATCGCTTTTTCCTAGAGCTTCAGCGGCATGGCAAAGTCGGCGAACAAACTATTGAGAAACGAATACGTGGACTGAGCAGCCGACTGTCCATACCGATTGTGGCTTCCAGCAGCATCCATTATCTCAATAAAGGGGAAGCTAAGGCACATGCCTGCTTGAAAAGTATTCGTGACGGTATGAAATTAGCCGATCAGAAGCATGAGAATCCGGATATGGAATTCAAGACAACGCAGGAAATGGCAAACAAATTTTCCGACCTTCCGGAAACATTAGAACTGACCCAGAGGATTGCTGCAGCTTGTCAGGTCACTTTCTCATTTAACAGAGTAAGATTTCCCGCATTTCCACTTCCTGACGAAAGAACTGCCGAACAGTTGCTCAGAGACGCCTGTGTCCAGGGACTATCAGTCAGATATTCAGTGATTACCGATCAAATTCGAGATCGCCTGAATCATGAACTGACCGTTATCAATAAAATGGGCTTCAATGATTATTTCTTGATTGTTGCTGATCTTGTAGATCACGCAAGAGAATCAGGATTTATGCCTGGACCTGGGCGAGGATCCGCTGCCGGCTCGCTTGTTGCTTACGCATTGAAGATCACTGAGGTTGACCCGATAAAGTACAATCTGCTTTTTGAACGATTTCTTAATCCAGAACGGGTAACTATGCCGGATATTGATTTGGATTTTCCAGATGTTGATCGGGATAAAATGATTGATTATGCTTTTAAAAAATATGGACGTGCACATGTGGCACAAATTATTACATTTGGCACGTTGGCGGCAAAGGCGGCGATACGTGATGTCGGACGCGTGCTGGCCAGGGATCCCCGCCTTGCTGACCGAATAGCAAGACTGATCCCCGGGGCACCCAAGATGACCTTGGAGAAGGCTTATCAGGGGTCGGCAAAATTGCGCGATCTGGTAGACTCGTCTGAAGATGCGGCAGATTTATTTTCGCTTGCTCGTCAGATTGAGGGCTTACCTAGGCATTCCTCAATACACGCTGCAGGTGTTATTTTAAGTGACCAGCCGCTGACTGAGTCTGTACCGGTGCAGAAAGGGCATGACGGCATTCCGCTTACCCAGTATCCAATGACGATTTTAGAATCGCTTGGTTTATTGAAAATTGATTTTCTCGGTTTGCGTAATCTGACATTCATGAGAGATGTGATTCAAAGGACGTCATTGGTTAATAATGACGAATTGTCTACAGAAACGATTCCTCTTGATGATCCTGAAACTTTTAAATTATTAAGCAGCGGAGATACAATGGGTATTTTTCAGCTTGAGTCGGATGGTATGCGACAAGTGCTTCGTAAACTAAAGCCCACAGAGTTTGAGGACATTGTTGCCGTCATTGCACTGTACCGCCCGGGGCCTGTTCAATTTATCGATCATTATGTGCGCAGAAAGCACGGGGAGGAAAAAATCGTCTACTCTCATCCTGATCTGGAACCAATCCTCAAACAAACTTATGGCGTGCTTGTCTATCAGGAACAGATCATGCAAATAGCTGTCCAAATGGCTGGCTATTCGCTTGGGCAGGCAGATATTTTGCGCCGCGCAGTTTCAAAGAAAAAACGTGAATTGCTTGAAGACCAGAAAAAAACGTTTATTGCAGGATGCGCTCAGAATCATTATCCACAGGAAACAGCAGTTAGGATTTTTGATTTAATTGTGCGGTTCGCCAACTATGGATTCAACCGTTCACATGCAGTCGCTTATAGTTTTATTACGTATCGTCTTGCTTATTTAAAGACACACTTTCCCGAGGCATTCATGGCTGCTCATCTTTCCGGAATCATTGGAAATTCGGATAAGATTGAAGCGACACTTCATGAGATGAAAAGTCGAGGAATTCAGCTTTTGCCCCCTTCGGTGAATGAAAGCATGACGGGTTTTGAACCGTCAGGAGCCGCGATACGCTTTGGGCTCTCAGGTATTAAAAATGTAGGCAACGGGGCTGCCGATGATTTGGTGCGAGAACGAAAAAAAAATGGACCTTTTAAGAGTCTTTATGATTTTTGCCGCAGGGTGTCGGCCAGAAAGGTAAATCGGAAGGCCATAGAATCAATGGTTTTTGCAGGCGCTTTTGATTCGTTTGGCATAGATCGCGCAATTTTACTGGCAACACTGGACAGAGCTTTAGGTGCAGGGGAAGAAGAACAGAAAATGAACGGCGGTCAAACCTCATTTCTTATTCCTGAGAATGAAGAAACCGATTATACGGACGTGCCGCCTCTTAGTTCCGATGAAAAACTGCACTATGAGCGTGAGGCTTTGGGTTTCTATTTATCTGCCCATCCTCTGAGTGAGTATAGAAACCGGTTGCCGGACTCTGTTCTGACGGTTGGCGAGACAGAAAAATACTCAGAAGGAGAAACGGTCACGCTAACGGCCATGGTAGAGCATCTGAAAAGGATCAAAACAAAGTCTGGACAGCTTATGGCTTTCTTTTCAGCGGGTGATGAAACAGGAATGATCGATGCCGTGTGCTTTCCGGCCCAATTTGAAAAGATTCAGGAGATTATTCATGATGGGCAACTCGTTGTCCTTCAGGCAAAACGTTCTGAAGGAAAGGAAGGCGGTGTGCCACAACTCACCATTCTTCGGGCAACGAAATTGACAGACTACCTGTCCGACCGACGTGCAGTTCTTTTTTTGAAAATCGATCAGGCACATTATCATTCTCAATTGCTAGAACAGGTGAAGTCGTCAATTGAGAAAGATCCTGGCGAGCATCGAGTAGTGCTGTACTATGAATCGAACAACAAAACCATAGCTTTGGCGCCAAAATATGCGGTGAATTTGAATAAAACATTCATCGAAGGAATCAGGAGACTTCTTGGAGAGAAAAATGTTATGATCAAGTACAGTGGGCTTTTTGTATAATAGCGATTGAAGGATCCGCATATGCAGACATAGGAAATCAGGCAGTTAAATTGAAGCTGTCCCGCAAGACTTCCGGATTTGACTTATGTGCCTTATGTTTTTACGGAACCTTTGATATAATAATGTGGTTTGGGATTTTTGCGGAAGCCACACTAGCCAACAAAGCCGACTTACAGACATGTTGTTGACCATTCATTTTATCGTTACTTATTACTGAAAAGCATTTATCTCATTGATTTATTCGATCATATGGACTTAACAATCGACGATTCCATGAAATATAAGTGAAGAAATAGTGACATGTTGTTAGATAGGTTAAATTTCAGGCTTTGACAAAGTAAGAGGGTGATATACTTGATGAAGGACTTTTTTACTAAGAAAAAAAAGTATGCAACAGTCCCATCCGCAAAAGCAAGACAAGATGTTCCTGAAGGCATTGTCCGAAAGTGTCCGAAGTGTAAAAAGATCATGTATGTCAAAGAGTTGAAAAAGAATTTGTTTGTCTGCCAGTCATGCGGGTATCATTATCCAATAGGAGCCCGTGATCGAGCAGAAATGCTTTTCGACCAAGGTTCATACGTTGAATTTGACAAGGACATGGTTTCGCTAAATCCGCTTCAGTTCCCAAATTATATGAACAAGCTGGAGTCGGATCGAAAGAAAACGAATTTGAACGAAGCGGTCTGGACAGGAAAAGGTCTGATCGAAGGATTTGATTGCGCCGTTGCCATTATGGACAAAGGATTCCGTATGGGCAGCATGGGATCCGTCGTCGGTGAAAAAATCACCCGCATGATTGAATATGCGAACAAAAACGGCATTCCTGTTCTTATTTTCTCTGCATCCGGCGGCGCACGTATGCAGGAAGGTGTGCTCAGCCTGATGCAAATGGCGAAGACAAGTGCCGCTTTGAAAGAGTTCAGTGAAAATGGCGGTCTTTATATTTCGATCATGACCCACCCGACAACGGGTGGGGTTTCGGCAAGCTTTGCTTCTCTTGGCGATTACAATTTTGCTGAGCCGGGCGCTCTGATTGGATTTGCCGGACGTCGGATTATTGAGCAAACCATCGGTGAAGAATTGCCGGAAGATTTTCAGACCGCTGAATTTTTGCTGAATCATGGTCAGCTCGATCAAGTCGTTTCAAGGTCCGAATTGAGGACTGTGTTAGGGCGGGTATTGTCGATCCACGCTGAAGGAGGTGCCGCAGGATGGGACCAGAACTAGATTTTGAAAAGCCGATTTTGGAGCTTAAAGGTAAAATTTCAGAATTGAAACAGTTCATGGATGAGAAAGGTATCGATCTTTCCGATGAATTGAACAGCCTTCAGGAACGGCTGGCCGCTCTTGAAAAAGAAACATACGGAAGCATGACTCCTTGGGAACGCGTGCGGGTCGCAAGAAAGTTGAACAGACCGACAACCCTCGACTATATTCCACTGCTTTTCACAGATTTTGTGGAGTGCCATGGTGATCGTCTTTACGGAGATGATCCGGCGATCGTCGGCGGTATCGCGAAATTTCACGGCCATCCGGTAACTGTAATTGGTGAACAGCGCGGACGTGACACGAAAGAGAACATTAAGAGAAATTTCGGCAGTCCTCACCCTGAGGGATACCGAAAAGCATTGCGTCTTATGAAGCAAGCGGACAAGTTTCATCGTCCGATCATAACTTTCATTGATACTAAGGGTGCTTTTCCAGGAAAGGCGGCAGAGGAACGCGGCCAAAGTGAAGCAATCGCCAGAAATCTTTATGAAATGTCATGGTTGTCCGTCCCGGTTATCTGTGTTGTCATTGGGGAAGGCGCGAGCGGCGGCGCATTAGCGATCGGCGTTGGCAATCAAATTCTCATGCTGGAAAACTCATGGTACTCGGTCATTTCTCCTGAAGGAGCGGCCGCATTGCTATGGAAAGACGCCGGTAAGGCGGAAGAAGCAGCAAAAACGATGAAAATTACAGGATCCGATTTGAAAAAACTTGGCATTATTGATAAACTGATTCCGGAGGTTTTGGGCGGTGCTCATCATGATCCGAAAAAGCAGGCAGACCTCATTGATCATGCACTCATTGAATCACTGACGGAATTAAGCCAGTTAAGCGCTGACCAAGTTCGTGAACAGCGATTAGCAAAGTATCGCGCGATCGGCAATTATGACACAGTCCAAGAGAATCTAACCAATCATTCAATATTTTCTTATTCATCAGATAGGCAATGAGAGAGTCTGTTCGAAAAAGAAGACAAAAATTGCCAAACTTTTCGAACTTCCTCTAAAGTAGGGACACTAAAATGAGGTGATTGTTGTGATGAAGAAGATTGGCGTTCTGACAAGTGGAGGCGACGCTCCAGGAATGAACGCGGCGGTCCGCGCAGTTGTACGATCGGCAATTTATCGCGGAGTGGAAGTTTATGGGGTTTATCACGGTTACAAAGGTTTAATTACCGGCAATATCAAGAAACTGGAAGTTTCAGATGTCGGCGATATTGTGCAGCGTGGCGGTACTATTCTTTACACAGCGCGGTGTGAAGAATTCAAAACTGAAGAAGGCCGTGCGATTGCAATTGAACAGTTGAAAAAGTTTGGCATCGAAGGGCTGGTTGTTATTGGTGGCGACGGCTCCTTCATGGGCGGAGTTAAACTGACTCAGCTTGGTTTCCCTACCATCGGAATCCCAGGCACAATCGATAATGATATTCCAGAGACTGATTTTACATTAGGCTTTGATACAGCACTAAACACGATTATCGATGCAATTGATAAAATCCGTGACACGGCAACATCTCATGAACGTCGTTTCATTATTGAGGTCATGGGTCGCGGGTGTGGAGATCTTGCAATGTGGGCAGGACTCGCCGATGGTGCCGAATCCATTCTTATTCCTGAAACAAAAGAAGATCTGGACACAATTGTTGAACGCCTGAACCGCGGCATAGAACGCGGCAAAAAGCACAATATTATCATTGTGGCTGAAGGTGTCGGCAGCGCGGATGAAGTGGCGAAAGCAATCAAGGCCAAAGCGAATATGGACACTCGTGTGACTGTGCTTGGACATGTTCAGCGTGGCGGTGCGCCAACTGCTTTCGACCGCGTTTTGGCAGCTCGTATGGGCAACAAAGCTGTTGAATTGTTGTTAGAAGGAGAAAAAGGCAAGATGATTGCCATCCAAAACAACAAGATTGTGGCTCATGATATCCTTGATCTGCTCACGAAAAAACATGAGTTTAACAAGAATCTGTATCAGTTAGCAAAAGAATTATCCATATAAAATGCTGGAGGGAATTACTTAAATGAAAAAGACAAAGATTGTTTGTACACTGGGACCTGCAAGTGATCAAGTTGATACGCTTGTTAAAATGATCAACGCAGGAATGAATGTTGCACGTTTCAACTTCTCACATGGTGATCATGAAGAACATCATCAAAAAGTACTTAACCTTCGTGAAGCAATGAAGATTACTGGCAAAACAATCGGTATTTTGCTGGATACAAAGGGTCCGGAAATTCGTACTCATGATATGGCAACTCCAGAAGTTTTGCTGGAAGAAGGCAAATCGGTTGATATCTCTACAACAGAAGTTGCGGGAACAGCTGACAAATTCTCAATTACTTATGCTGAACTGATCGATGATGTAAATGTTGGCTCAAAAATTCTGATCGATGACGGCCTCGTTGAACTCGAAGTTACCGGTATCGACAAAGCAGCTGGACTCATCCACAATAAGATTTTGAACACAGGCGTTCTGAAAAGCAAAAAAGGTATTATCGTACCTAATGTCAGCATCAATCTTCCTGGTATGACTGAAAAAGATGCAAACGATATTGTTTTCGGTATTGGCGAAGGCATCGATTTTATCGCAGCATCTTTCGTTCGTCACGCATCAGATGTTATTGACATTCGCAATCTTTGCAAAGAACACGGTGCAGAAGATGTTCATATCTTCCCTAAAATTGAAAGCCAAGAAGCTGTTGACAACATCGAAGAAATCCTCGAAGTTTCCGATGGCCTTATGATTGCCCGTGGTGACCTTGGTGTCGAAATTCCAGCAGAAGATGTACCGCTTGTTCAGAAACGATTGATCAAGATGTGTAATAAGGCAGGTAAGACAGTTATTACCGCAACTCAGATGCTTGACTCAATGATCCGCAACCCTCGTTGTACTCGCGCCGAAGCAAGCGACGTTGCAAACGCAATTTTTGACGGTACCGATGCAACAATGCTTTCTGGTGAATCTGCTTCCGGTAAATGGCCGGTTGAAGCCGTTACGACAATGAAAAACATTGCAGTTAAAGCTGAATCAGCTTTGGATTACAAGTCGATTCTGAAGAAATTGAGCGATTCAAGTGAACCAACTGTAACAGCTGCAATCGGTGAAGCTGTTGCTCACACAGCGCTTAATCTCAACGTTGGCGCTATTATTTCTTCAACGGTCAGTGGCTATACGGCAAGCGTCGTTTCTCACTACCGTCCAAAAGCGCCAATCATTGCGGTTACGAATTCAAAACGTGTTGCGCAAAAACTGACACTTGCTTGGGGCGTAACTCCGGTTCTGAGCGAATCAGCTACGACAACTGACGAAATGTTCGAAATCGCAGTAGATAGTGGCAAGAAAACTGAACTTGTAAAAGACGGAGATCTTGTTGTGATCACTGCCGGACTTCCTGTAGCAGCATCAGGCAAAACAAACCTTATGAGAGTGCATGTTGTTGGTGAAGAACTGACACAAGCGTAATGAGCTTTAGGTGGATTTTGGGTTTTCCCGAAATCGAAACACTTTATTTTTATTCTTCAGTTTCTTCGTTTATGATAAGAGAAGGCGCGTACCTGCGCCTTCTCTTATCTTTTAGGCTTCGCAAAATAACATTGTTATTTTGGGAGCGTCGATCGCGGTCAAGGGTGTGTGAATCATGTTTCACACGTCAATTCAAAATTTGGTTGTTCAACACCATCTATTAATTTTGCCAAACTTGAAATTCTGGAGTGATTAACGATGAATGTAGCTACGACGAAAATTGTCGTTCGGTATAATGAAACGGATAAAATGGGGATTGTGCACCATAGTCAATATGTGAATTGGTTTGAAATTGCGCGGACAGACTGGATTCGGCAATGTGGTCTTTCCTATAGAGCGATTGAGGAAGAGGGAGTCATGATGCCTGTTCTTGGCATCGAAGTACACTATCATTCGCCGGCTCTATATGATGATACAGTCCTTGTTGAAACAACATTAGCAGCTTATGACAGTATAAAGATGAGCTTTAACTATAAAATTTTTAGAGAAGCGGATCGAAAGCTGCTTGTTGATGGGACAAGTTCGCATTGCTTGACGGATTTATCCCTTCGTCCGGTATCAATTAGGAGAAAGAAACCTGAATTGCATGCGATCATTACCAAAGCTGCCGGATTGGCTTGATTTCTGAAGGAGGAGTTGCTTCGTGCTGAAAAAATTTTTTCTTGTACTTCTTCTTTGTATGCTTGCCGAGGTCTGTGTCTTGATTTTTGTCGGCCAGCTGATTGGATGGCTCAATCTTATCCTGATTTTGCTGCTGTCCATTGTTATCGGACTCTGGACGGTCAAGCGGCAGGGCTTTACAATCGTGCAGAAAATTAGCGAGGATCTGAGCCTAAGGCGGATACCAGGCGAACCATTGTTGGATGGGGCGTGTCTGCTTCTTGGCGGTTTCCTGCTCTGTGTTCCTGGACTATTAAGCGATTGTGCAGGTATTCTGCTTTTGATTCCTGCGGTGAGGATGGCTATCGTTCTACGTGTAAGAAAGTGGATTCGTAAACAGTTTGACAGAGGCGGCTTTGTTTTTCGTTCATTCAGATAAACCAAATAAGCGGCACTATACCTTCTTTCCGAGAATATAATGCCATATCTCCTGCCAGGTTCCGGAATGATACAGTGTCTTAACCACGACGAGTAGTAATGGGCCGACAACAAGTCCGACAAGTCCGAGCCAACGAAAACCGAAATAGATCGCAACGAGTGAGGCTAATGGATCAAGACCGATATTTGCGGATAAAATTTTCGGTTCCATTAATTGTCGCTGAATGATTGCGGTGATATAAAGGCTTGTCAGACTAATTGTGAAAAAATAATGATGCATAAGAAACTGATAAAGAATCCATGGGATAAAAATGGCGCCTGTCCCTAAATAAGGGATAAGATCGACAAGTCCTGTGATTAAGGCAATGGTCAATTGATGCGGAGTTCTTAATACGACAAGACCAATATACACGAGTACCATTGTCATCAGTACAAGCAAAAATTGAGCTCGTACAAAACCAATGCATGTTTTTTTTAATTCAGATAATACCCTATAAATGGGTTTTCCAATGGATGAATGCGTCGAGAATAAGTAAAATCGGTATTTAATTTGCTCAGAATCCTTCGAAAGAAAGAAAGCTGCTAGAAAAATGAAAACGGCTGAGATCATTGTGCTCGGTATCGTTGTAACAAATTGTGTAAGGTTTGTCAGTAATTGGCTTGCCAGGTCATTGAGCATCTCCACAAGTGTTCCGGCCATGCTTTCTATATTTAGCTGAATCGTCTTTTGCTGGCCACTGGGAAGTCCTGAAAAGATGTGCATCGCCTGTTCCCATGAAGGCAAAAGATGTGAAAAGAAAAAAGTTTGCAGATCCCCAATGAGTACTTGAATTTCAACCGGAACGGAACGGGATAACGAGGAGACGCCTTTGATCAGGGCCATCGCAGCAAACAGCAAAATTCCAATGGACAAAGAAAAGAAAGTAAATAAAACAACAAATGAGGCTGCTCCGCGGGGCAGCCCAATTTTTTTTTCGATGAAAGCAACAATGGGATTAATAAAAAAAGCGAGTGCGCAGGCAATGAGGAATGGCAATGCATAACGAACAGCAAGAAGAATGGTGCACACAATCAAGCCTGTGATGATCAAGACAACAAGGGCACGTAATATGATTAATAAGCCAGTCATGAATGGCTGTGATTCCTGAGCGTTCATGTCCTCATCTCCCACCTTATGTCTATGGATATGCGACAAATGGGGAATTATGCTTTCACAGACAGTGATTGAACAATGAATAAAAGGGTTATAATTCACAAAGTCGGCGCTAGCGGATATAATCAAATTAATGATTTATCAAAAGCATTTAAGATTAGGTGTCAAAAAGCAGGCTGGATCGTTCGACCTGTCTAAGAACAGACTGTGTTTGTTTTTCTAAGAACATTTAAAATCAAACGCTTACATTGTTAAGGGAACAGGAAGTGTTTCTGGGAGGGGATCAATTTGACAACGACGAGAGGTTTAGAGGGCGTTGTTGCAACAACCTCAGCAATCAGTTCAATCAAAGATGATGTGCTGACTTACCGTGGTTACAGCATTCAGGATTTAGCCGAACAGTCAACATTTGAAGAAACGATTTATTTGTTGTGGAATGGTGAACTTCCCACAGCAGACCAGCTTCAAGCTTTTAAAGCCGAACTTGCTGAAAATGCAAGCGTTCCAAATGAACTTTTTGAGTTTATGAAAAATTATCCGCTTGAAACCGTGCATCCAATGGCCGTCCTCAGAACCGCTATCTCGACTCTGGGTATATATGATCCCGATGCCGAGTTGATGGATAAACAGTCAAATAAAGAAAAAGCGATCAAGCTGCAGGCAAAAATTGCTACCCTTGTGGCTGGATTTGCGCGTATCAGACAGGGTTTGCAACCTGTAGTGCCGAATAAATCGCTTAGTTATGCAGCCAATTTTTTATATATGCTGAAAGATCGGGTGCCATCAGAAGTTGAAGCGCAGATGTTTGATAAAGCGTTAGTCCTTCACGCTGATCATGAGTTGAATGCATCTACATTTACAGCACGAGTTTGTGTTGCCACACTTTCAGATATGTACTCGGGCATTACTTCAGCGATCGGAGCTTTAAAAGGTCCGCTTCATGGTGGTGCTAATGAGCAGGTAATGCGTATGCTTGAACGTATCGGATCGATTGAGTGGGTAGATGATTACATTTTGAACGCTCTTGAAAATAAAAAGAAGATCATGGGCTTTGGTCATCGCGTATATAAAAATGGCGATCCGCGTGCGAAAATTTTAAAGACAATGGCTAGAACACTCAGCGAGATGAGTGGAGATAGTCGGCTGTATGATATGTCGCTGAAAATTGAAATCCTTATGAAAGAGAAAAAAGGGCTGCTACCGAATACGGACTTTTATTCTGCGACTCTTTATCATATTTTAGGGATTGACCATGATTTGTTCACTCCGGTCTTTGCAATCAGCAGAACGTCAGGATGGGCGGCACATATTTTGGAACAGTACAACGACAATCGGCTGATTCGTCCTCGCGCAGAGTACAACGGACCAAGATTGCGACGGGTTACACCCATGGCACAGCGGTAAATTTAATGAATTCGAAATTAACCGAACCTGTCGGCACATACAAAATATATGCATTACGGAACTGTGTCAATACACACAGATCAGCAATGCACCAATGGAAAACCTGTTATACTATAGTTAATAAAGATGAGCAATATTAATCACTCTGTGATTGTTTTTTCATTCATTGAGCAGTTCTGGTTGGATAATTGTTGAATTATGGTGTGAAGTATTTCACACGCATTTGACGTTTGCTAAATCACAAGCCAAAGAACAAAGCCTTGATGAGATTAATTACGATCAAATGTTTTTGCATGGCCATACTATTAAAGGTCTGGAGGTACATGTTGTGACACAAGGAGAACAAATTACTGTAGAAAATGGCATTCTTAACGTACCAAACCATCCGATTATTCCTTATATTGAAGGTGATGGAATAGGGCCGGATATTTGGCGTGCGGCTTCACGTGTTTTTAACGCTGCCGTGGAGAAAGCGTATAACGGCGAGAAAAAGATTGTCTGGAAAGAAGTATTGACCGGTCAAAAAGCCTTTGATCTTTCAGGAGAATGGCTTCCTCAGGAGACGATTGACGCCATTAATCAATATGTGATTGCGATAAAAGGACCTCTGACAACGCCTGTAGGAGGCGGTATTCGCTCTCTTAATGTCGCGTTACGCCAGCAGCTCGATTTATTTACGTGCTTGCGCCCTGTTCGATACTTCGAAGGTGTTCCAAGCCCGGTGAAACATCCGGAATTGGTAGATATGGTGATCTTCAGAGAGAACACGGAAGATATCTATGCTGGTATCGAATTTGAATCCGGCACACTTGAAGCTCAAAAAGTGATTAATTTTCTTCAGAATGACATGAAGGTTAAGAAGATCCGTTTCCCTGAAACATCCGGTATCGGCATTAAACCGATATCAAAAGAGGGAACTGATCGTCTAGTGCGTGCCGCGATAAAATATGCCATTAATGAAGGTCGCAAGAGTGTCACGCTCGTTCATAAAGGCAATATAATGAAATTCACTGAAGGCGCATTTAAAAACTGGGGTTACGCGCTAGCTGAACGAGAATTTCCAGAACAGACGTTTACCTGGAAACAGTATGATGCAATCGCTGCTGAACAAGGTAAGGATGCAGCGAATAAGGCACAAAGTCAGGCGCTGTCTGAAGGACGAATTCTTATCAAAGATGCTATTGCGGATAATTTTCTGCAACAGATTCTGACGCGTCCTAGTGAATACGATGTCGTTGCAACGATGAACCTTGATGGAGACTATATCTCAGATGCACTGGCTGCCCAGGTTGGCGGTATTGGCATTGCCCCAGGTGCAAACATCAATTATGAAACTGGAATCGCCCTTTTTGAAGCAACACATGGTACTGCTCCTAAATATGCGGGGTTAGACAAGGTGAATCCTTCTTCTGTCATTTTATCGGGGGTACTGATGTTTGAACATCTGAAGTGGTATGAACCGGCGAAATTAAT
This sequence comes from Sporolactobacillus laevolacticus DSM 442, assembly GCF_000497245.1. Taxonomy (GTDB): domain Bacteria; phylum Bacillota; class Bacilli; order Bacillales; family Sporolactobacillaceae; genus Sporolactobacillus; species Sporolactobacillus laevolacticus. The sequence goes on along the minus strand of NZ_AWTC01000001.1, from coordinate 381,060 downwards.
TATTAATGCGATTGAAAAAACGATTTCCAGTAAAGTAGTCACTTATGACTTTGCAAGACTTATGGAAGGAGCGACCGAAGTGAAATGCTCAGAGTTCGCCGATGCCTTGATTAAGAATCTCTAAGTTTAATTTTTCTAAGTTCACATGTTCATTGCTGCATTAACTCATACAGGCTGTCCTAATCTAGGAAGCCTGTTTTTTGATGAATGGAAAACCAGAAAAGCGAGGAGGGTAAAGAGCCTAATCTCGCTTTTTTGTACTTTGTAAAAAGCTTGCTGAAAAACGCATGATCGGATGGATTGTAGCAAATCCTATTTATAAAGGTTAAAGAACGACAATTTTCGCCTTTACAAAACCTTTACAATTCGTTTATATGCGTTTAAAAATCAAGCCTTATTATAAGAAGTGCAATAAGGTGACTCAACACTCTGAGGGGGAAATGTTCTTATGAAAAAGAAAAACTTGCTTGCCATTGGACTTGCTCTTGTTCTTTCATTAACACTCATACTTAGTGCTTGTGGAAATGGGAGCTCGAGCGGTTCATCAGACAGCAGCAGTTCTTCTAAATCGGATTCCAGTTCTTCAACTGAAGCACTATCCGGAAAAATCACAATCGGCGGTTCGACAGCATTACAACCATTGGCAGCTCAAGCAGCAAAAGAATTTATGGATAAAAATCCTAATGTTCAGATTGAAGTGCAGGGCGGAGGCAGTGGTACCGGTTTAAGCGAAGCACAGGCTGGTAACTTTGATATCGGTATGTCGGACGTTTTCGCTGAAAGCAAATCAAACATCGATGCAAAAGCGCTGAAAGATTATCAGGTAGCAGTTGTTGGTATGACAGCAGCAGTTAACCCGAAAGCCGGCGTGAAGAATCTGTCGAAAAAAGATTTGCAAGCTGTATTTACCGGTAAGGTGAAAAACTGGAAAGAAGTTGGCGGTAAAGACCTGAAGATTACCCTGGTTAACCGTCCTGATGGATCCGGAACTCGTGCGACATTCGACCAGTTCGCACTTGATAACAAGACTCCGGCAGAAGGCATTACCCAAGATTCAACGAACACAGTAAAGAAAATTATCTCTGAAACGCCTGGAGCGATCGGCTACATGGCACTCTCTTACTTCACTGCAAACGATTCATCAGTTGTAAAACTTTCTATCGATGGTGTTGAAGCGAACGATGACAACGTAGCTTCTGGTAAGTTCCCAGTTTGGGCTTATGAACACATGTATACGAAAGGTGAACCTTCGAAACTGGTTAAAGCATTCCTCGACTTTATCATGAGTGATGCAGTACAAACGAAGGATGTACCAGCTCAAGGTTACCTCTCCGTGAATGATATGAAAGTTCAACGCGATGCAACTGGAAAACAATCGGATAAATAATTACCCTTTAAAAAACGGGTATTAATTAAATAAAGTAAGAAGTCCGATGACGGCTTAAGCGGGAATGGTTTCTGACCTCCCGCTTGTCGTCATATGGGCGTCTATGAATAACTGAAAAATGAGGTGTGAGGATGAAAATCGGCAAAGTGGCAATGGATCCGGCAACGGCAACAGCCAGTAAGTCGAAGCTCATTAATGAGAAAGGACTGTTTTGGCGACTGACGGATCGAACAAGCGAGAGCAGGGGAAAAGTCCTGATTTATAGCAGTGCGATATTAATGATTGTAGCTGTGACTGCAATCACTCTCTTCTTAACTATTCAAGGACTGCGCTCGTTTGTTGTTGATCACTTGAATTTTTGGACATTTATAACCGGAACACAATGGTATCCGGATCGCGCACAAAACCCCTCATTTGGCGCATTTCCGTTTATCTTTGGTTCCATGGCTGTCACTTTTCTGGCAGCCTTGATCGCAACACCAATAGCCATTGGAACGGCAATTTTTATGGCAGAACTTGCAAAAAAATGGGGAACCAAAGTGATGCAGCCGATTATTGAAATTTTGGTTGGCATTCCTTCAGTTGTTTACGGCTTAATCGGTTTATCGCTCATTGTTCCTTTTATGCGTGTACATTTTGGCGGATCCGGATTTAATCTATTAGCAGGCGCTATTGTAGTCGGTATCATGATCCTCCCGACAGTAGCCAGTATCGCGGCAGATAGTATTCGTGCGGTACCTGATTCACTTCGTCAAGCATCATATGCAATTGGTGCAACGAAATGGCAGACGATCTGGCGAGTGGTCATTCCGGCAGCCGGCTCAAGTCTTGTAACAGCGATTGTGCTCGGCATGTCTCGCGCATTTGGCGAAGCGCTTGCTGTTCAAATGGTAATTGGGAACGTCGTTACTCTTCCTAAGTCCATATTTGATCCATCTGCAACATTAACAACCATTATTACGTTAAGCATGGGGCATACTACAACCGGAAGTATCTTGAATGATGCGCTCTGGTCACTCGGATTTATTTTGTTGTTGATCTCCTATGTGTTTATTGTTATTATTCGGTTCTTGTCAAGAAGGAGGAATGCGTGATGAACAGCAAAGTCACAAATCGGATCGCGTTATCCCTCATTATTCTGTGTGCGGCGGTCATGGCTGGTATTCTGGCAACATTGCTGGGTTATATTCTTGTAAAAGGTGTATCAAGTATCTCTTGGCATTTTCTTACGACTTCATCAAGTCCTTTTCTCGCAGGCGGAGGCATTAAAGATCAGCTTTGGAACTCCTTTTATGTTTTGATTATTACAATGCTGTTAACGGTGCCAATTGGTGTGAGTGGAGGAATATACCTAGCTGAATACGCGAAACCAGGTAGGCTAACTTCTTTTATCAGAACATGCGTTGAGGTTTTGGCCTCACTACCTTCAATCGTTGTCGGCATGTTTGGTATGCTTGTGTTCGTGAATTATTTTGGATTTAAATTTTCTGTATTTTCCGGTGCGCTTGCACTGACCGTCTTCAACTTGCCAGTGATTGTCCGCGTTACCGAAGACGGGTTCAACTCCTTGTCGCGTCACCAGAAAGAAGGCGGCCTGGCTCTGGGTCTCACGCATTGGCATACCATTAAGACTATTTTGCTTCCCGCGGCATTTCCAAGCATTCTGACAGGTATCATCTTATCCGCTGGCCGTGTGTTTGGTGAGTCAGCAGCACTTTTATTCACTGCCGGTCTTTCAACGCCTGATCTTGATTTCGGCAATTGGAATCCTGCGGCTCCGAATTCGCCACTCAACCTGTTCCGATCAGCCGAAACGCTTTCGGTTCATATTTGGGCTGTCAATACAGGAGGAATCATGCCTGACGTTCAGACGATTGCGAACGGTTCGGCTGCAGTGCTTGTGATTTGTGTACTCTTGTTTAACCTGTTTGCTCGCGCACTGGGTAAAGTGATTAATCAAAAACTTTCGGGAAGATAAAATAGGAGGAGTTATCATGATACAAATGGAGAAAAATATTGTTTCTTTTTCAAATAATACGGTGACAAAAGATCTTCCGGTTCAAATCAACGCTGAAGATGTCAACATCTATTACGGTGATAATCACGCGGTAAAGCATGTAAATCTTCCAATACATGAAAAATCGATTACAGCGCTCATCGGTCCTTCAGGATGCGGAAAATCAACATTTATTCGTACAATTAACCGAATGAATGATTTAATCCCTGCAGCGAGATGTGAAGGAACCATCAGCTACAAAGATGTCAATATCCTTAATCCTAAAGTGGATGTCGTCCAGCTGCGCAAAGAAATCGGCATGGTTTTTCAGCAGCCAAACCCTTTTCCTAAATCAATCAGTGAAAACATCCAGTTGCCATTGAGATTTGCCGGTGTGCGTAATAAGAAGACGCTGAAAGAAGTGACCGAAGATTGTCTGCAGCAAGTCGGGCTCTGGGATGAAGTGAAAGATCGCCTGGACCGTTCGGCAACGAGTCTGTCCGGTGGACAACAGCAGCGTCTTTGCATCGCGCGAGCACTCGCACTTAAACCGGATGTGATTCTGCTCGATGAACCGACTTCTGCGCTCGATCCAGTATCTAGTGCAAAAATTGAAGAATTACTTCTTCAATTGAAAAACGACTATACGATTGTCATCGTCACACATAACATGCAACAGGCAGCAAGAATTGCCGATTACACAGCTTTCTTCTATCAGGGTGAATTAATTGAATTCGGCAAAACGAGAACATTGTTCACAAATCCTGAGAAAAAGAGCACATCGGATTATATTTCTGGCCGATTCGGCTAATCATTGGTACTCATTGCTGAATCTTTAACGCAAAATTGCTATGATAAAGAAAGCTTGCGATTGCTAAGCCTTCGGCAAAAGCAGAGGCTTAGTTGCGCTTATACTATTTTCCTTGAAAATTTAGTACATCCTTAATAGTATAAAAGAGAGAAGCAAGAGGTGGTGAGTGTTTTGGCTAAAAAGATATTAGTTGTGGATGATGAGCCGTCAATTGTGACCTTGCTTGCATTCAATTTAAAAAAAGCCGGGTATGAAGTGATTACTGCGACAAAAGGGACGGATGCTTTGCGAATTGCCAAAGAGGCGCGTCCCGACCTGATCGTCCTTGACCTGATGCTTCCGGAAATGGACGGGATGGATGTGTGTAAGCAACTTCGTCAGGAACAATGGTTTGTTCCAATATTAATGCTGACGGCAAAGGACGATGAACTCGATAAAATACTGGGCCTTGAGCTCGGTGCTGACGATTACATGACGAAACCCTTCAGCCCGCGCGAAGTGGTAGCGCGTGTTAAAGCAATCTTGAGACGGACGGATTTAGGTAAGCAGGAACAGAACGAAGTACTGAAAATCGGTGATTTGAAAGTTTACCCGAACAATTTTGAGGCGATTTTTAAGGACGAGGAAATGGTTCTGACGCCAAAAGAGTTTGAGCTGCTTGTTTACATGATGCAGCACAAGGGAAGAGTGCTCACACGGGAACAGCTTCTTAATGCTGTCTGGAACTATGACTTTGCTGGCGACACACGTATTGTTGATGTTCATGTCAGCCATCTTCGTGAGAAAATCGAAGATGTAACAAGGAAGCCGCTCTATATTAAAACCGTACGAGGGTTGGGTTATAAACTTGAAGAACCAAAGGTTTGACAAAAGATTCTGGATGCGCTGGGGATTTGTTGTCGCCAGCTTGTTCTTCGTGGTTTTTGTATCAAACGAAGTGATTCAAGCTGCCCTCCTACATCAGGACAAGCAAACAATGACTTCCAGAAAAAATTGGATAGAATCATTGTCTGTTCGACATGGGGAGCTTCAATTAGGCGGTCTTGATGCTTCTCTTACCCGTTTTACGAAACGAGAAGGCATTCAGGTTTCCATTTATAACAATGATCGACAATTGATCTATTCCTCAACCGGAGAAGAAAAAAGTGAGCTTCGCCAGACTGTGGGTTATCGTCCCGAAGATCGATCATTTCTGTACATAGAACCACTCAAATCAGATCAACAGACCGTTGGTTATGTGAAAATAAAGGGCCCAAGATCAGTCATTGTTGGACTGGGACTAATCTATTGTTTTTTTATAGCAACAGGGGTAGCTCTGCTCTTTTACAGGGATTTCTTGGTGCGTTCCTATGCTATTCCGGTTCGATTTGCTGCGAGGATGGCGGAAAATCTGCTTGAGGGTTCATATAATATGATCGCTTCAGATCATGTCAAACGCGAAAGCGTTATGAGACTGAATTTAGCGATGAATCGGATATCTGATACACTCCATGAAATCAACCGTTCATACGCACGGCAACAGGACAGCATGTCGACACTTATTGAAAATATAGGAAATGGATTAATCTTTATTGATGGGAGTGGACGTATTAACTACGTCAACCAAACGTTCAAGGAAGATTTTAAAACCCGTGCTGCGCATTGGGAGCTAGCAGATTACCATCAAGTGATTGCTTACGAAGAAGTCCGTGAAATCATTGATAAAGCCTTTGAATCAAAGAAAAAACTGGTAAAGCAGATGCAGCTGACGGTTCATATCGAGCGAAAGCATTTCGATGTCTCGTGTGCGCCAATTTTGAACAAGCATAAAAAAGTTAGAGGCATAGTCGTTGTTTTCCATGACATCACTGCGATTAAGAAATTGGAGAACATGCGGAAAGATTTTGTGGCTAATGTATCACACGAATTGAAGACTCCTGTCACTTCGCTAATCGGCTTTACTGAAACTTTGCTAGATGGTGCCAGAGAAGACAAAGAGCTCGAAAAACAATTTCTGCAAATTATGCTGCATGAAGGGCAACGATTGCAGAGCCTGATTATGGATTTGCTTGAGTTGTCAAAAATAGAACGGGAGCATTTTGCTATTCAATGGGCACAAGTGTCGCTTGGAGACCTGTTAGACAATGTGCTTCTCATTTTCAAAGAAAAAGCAGATGCCAAAAATATAAAACTTGTAAGGATACCTGGCGATAAAGGGGTAGTTGCCGGTGACTCTTTCCGGATCCGGCAGATTATGATTAACCTGATCACCAACGCAATCGCCTACACACCGGAAAACGGTACCGTGACTCTCTCAATTCAGGAAAACCAACAAGAAGCGGAGCTGGTTGTTTCGGATACCGGCATGGGCATCGAAAAGGACCAAATCCCAAGAATCTTTGAACGCTTCTATCGTGTTGATAAAGCGAGAAGCCGTGACTTCGGCGGCACTGGCCTCGGCCTTGCCATTGTCAAGCATCTCGTGGAAGCCCATGGCGGAAACATCCATGTAAAAAGTGAACCGGGAAAGGGGTCCACCTTTACCATTACCTTTAAAAAAAAGCCAGTATTGGATAAATAACCTGTGTTGCTTTAAAATATATGAATAAGCAGCACAGGTTTTTTTTGCCTTTCAGGAGGAACGTTATGAATAAACTGGTTTTGATTGATGGAAACAATGTCGTTTATCGTGCTTTTTTTGCCCTTCCATTACTGAGTAATAATCAGGGGATGTATACAAATGCAGTCTATGGTTTTACGATGATGCTAATGAAAGTCATTGAGGAAGAGAAGCCTACTCATCTTCTTGTCGCATTTGACGCTGGGAAAACGACTTTTCGCCATGAAACTTATAAAGAGTATAAGGGCGGTCGCCAGAAAACGCCGCCGGAACTTTCACAGCAATTTCCGTTGGTTCATGAGTTGCTTGATGCAATGGGGATCCAACGTTATGAACTGGATAACTATGAAGCAGATGATATTGTCGGCACGCTCGCTAAGAAAGCCCATGAGAATGATTATGATGTACGCATCGTGACAGGGGATAAAGACTATCTTCAGCTTGTTGAAGATGGTGTCCGCGTTTCCCTGATCAGGAAGGGAATTACCGATACTGTTGATTACGATGTGGACAAGGTTCAGGAACGTTACGGGATTAATCCTGATGGTGTCATTGACCTAAAAGGGCTAATGGGTGACGCCTCTGATAATATTCCTGGCGTCCCTGGTGTTGGAGAAAAGACGGCGATCAAGTTACTGAAACAATTTGAATCGATCGAAGGCGTTTATGAGCATATTGAAGAAGTAACCGGCAAGAAATTAAAAGAAAAATTGGAAACGAATAAAGAACAGGCGTTGATGAGCAAAAAAATTGCAACGATTGATAAGCAGTCACCGATTGCTCTGACTTTGGATTCATGCGCCTTCAAAAACAAGGTTACAGATCGCCTAAAGGACCTGTTCCAGGAACTCGGCTTTCAGTCCTTGCTTGATAAATTGAATGAATCTGAAACAGGTGAACGTTCAACAGAAACCGTTGATATTTCAGTGAAAACGGTAACGCGATTTACACCCGATCAACTCATTTCGCCAAGCGCGTTAATTGTTCAAATGCTGGATGAAAACTATCATTACGGTAAAATAAATGGCTTTGCAGTTTCAAATAGCGCAGGTACCTTTTTTATTGAAACGGAACATGCGCTTAGGGATGACTATTTTGTAAAATGGCTGGAAGACAGCACGATGAAAAAAGTGCTGCTGGACAGCAAACAGGCTGAAGTGGCTTTGAAATGGCGAGGGATCAATCTTATGGGCACAGCATTTGACGCTCGTCTTGCGACCTATTTGATTGATACTTCAGAAGCCGGACAAGATCTCGCGCAGCTTGCTACGAAACGCGGTATTTCCAATATTGAATCCGATGACGCTTTTTATGGCAAAGGTGCAAAATTGAAAATACCGGAAGGAGCGGGCCAAGCACAGCATTTAGGCAGAAAAGCAGCCGCATTGCTGCAGCTGGAACCTAAACTCATTAACGAACTTATCAACAACAAGCAAAAAGAATTGCTCTTTGATCTTGAAATGCCACTTGCTCGTGTATTGGCGAAAATGGAATACACAGGTATTAAGGCAAGCAGTGAAACTTTAAAATCAATGGGTGCCGAACTGAACCGTACACTCGACGTCATTGAACAAGAAATTTATGCGATGGCCGGTGTCACGTTCAATATTAATTCACCAAAGCAACTGGGTGAGATTTTATTTGAGAAACTGCAGCTGCCACCGGTGAAGAAAACAAAGACCGGCTATTCCACGGCTGCCGATGTACTTGAAAAGCTGCGAGGACGACATGAAATTATCAGCAAGATTCTTGATTTCCGCCAGCTGGGAAAACTCAACTCAACATACGTAGAGGGCTTGCTCAAGGTCATACACCCAGAAACAGGACGCGTCCACACGTGCTATAATCAAGCACTTACCCAAACGGGAAGGCTCAGTTCAACCGATCCGAATCTGCAGAACATACCGATCCGTCTCGAAGAAGGACGAAAAATACGCAAAGCCTTTCTCCCTTCAGAAGAAGGGTGGCAGATTTTTTCGGCCGATTATTCTCAGATTGAGCTTCGCGTACTCGCGCACATTGCTGATGATGAGAATTTGAAACGGGCGTTTAACGACGGGATGGACATCCACACAAAGACCGCGATGGACGTATTCGGTGTGGAGAAAGACGAAGTGACTTCACTGATGCGGCGTCACGCGAAGGCAGTGAACTTCGGCATCATTTATGGGATCAGTGACTATGGTCTTTCTCAGAATCTGGGAATCACACGAAAAGATGCTGCACATTTCATTGAAAAATACCTGGAAAGCTATCCGGGCGTACGCCATTATATGGATGATATCGTCAACCAGGCAAGAACCGAAGGCTATGTAACTACACTCTTGAATCGACGCCGCTATTTGCCTGACATTAACAGCCGCAATTTCAACAGCCGAAGCTTTGCTGAACGGACGGCGATGAATACACCAATTCAAGGGAGTGCGGCAGACGTCATCAAGCAGGCCATGATCATCATGGATCAGCGGCTTAAAGAGGAGAAGCTCACTTCACGAATGCTGCTTCAGGTACACGACGAATTGATCTTCGAGGTCCCTGAACGGGAACTAGAAGAAATGAATCGTATTGTTCCTGAAGTTATGGAACATGCCATTAAGCTGAATGTGCCGTTGAAAGTAGAATGCTCTTACGGCCCAACGTGGTATGATGCAAAATAATAGAGGAGAACGCGAGGACCTGCCCGAGACTGGATCAGTTCATGCGCGTCATAGAGAAATAAGGAGGAGACACCTTGCCGGAACTGCCGGAAGTTGAAACGGTGAAACGTACATTGAACGAACTCGTCATTGGGAAAACAGTGAAGAGCGTAGAAGTACGCTGGCCGAATATCATTCGTCGTCCTGAAGATATTAATCTGTTTAAATCGATGATCGTCGGAGAGACGTTGCAAGGCGTGAAGCGGCGAGGAAAATTTTTGCTGCTCTGTTTTGAGGAGTTGGTGCTTGTCTCTCATTTAAGAATGGAAGGGCGCTATAGGGTTGACCCTGAGGGCACGCCGATTGATAAGCATACCCATGTCATTTTTCATTTTACGGACGAGACCGCGCTCCGTTATCGCGATGTCCGCAAATTCGGAACGATGCATCTTTTTAAGAAGGGAGAGGAATGGGATCAACCGCCTTTGTCGAAGCTGGGTCCCGAACCGCTCTCTTCCGGTTTGACGGCGGAATATCTTGCCACCGTATGCCATAGCACTCAACGGTCGATTAAACAAGTACTGCTTGATCAGACGGTCATCGTTGGACTTGGAAATATTTATGTTGACGAGAGCCTGTTCAAGGCAGGTATTCATCCGTTAACCGCTGCGCGTGATCTGACTAAAGCGAAGCTGGAAAAACTGAGGATTGCAATTGTCGAGACGTTAGGTGAGGCAGTAAGACTTGGCGGCAGCACGATTCGTACGTTCGTCAACAGCCAGGGCCACATGGGACTTTTTCAACAACAATTGGACGTGTACGGACGAAAAGGCGAGCCTTGTGTGAATTGCGGAACGCCAATTGAAAAAATAAGGGCTGCCGGACGCGGTACGCACTATTGTCCGTTTTGCCAGCCGAGAGGGACAGGCAAATGATGAAGATCGGCTTAACCGGTGGTATTGCCAGCGGAAAAAGCACCGTGTCCAAATGGCTAATAGATCACGGATATCCAGTGATTGATGCTGACGAGATTTCTCGTCAAGTCGTCGAGCCGGGGGAACCGGCATTGGAACAAATTGCTGCGCAGTTCGGCAATCAAATGATTCGCCCGACTGGGGAACTGGATCGCAGGAAGCTCGGCACACTCGTTTTTCAAAACAGCGAAAAGCGTGCGTTGCTGGATTCACTGCTGCACCCGCTCATTCGCCGGCAGATGTTGGAAACGTTGGATCATCTGGAGAGAGGCGGTGCCCGAGTTGTTTTTTTGGACATTCCACTGCTTTTCGAGAATGGACTGGATACTTGGGCAGACAAGACAATTGTGGTTTCCGTAACGGAGGACAATCAGCTGAAACGACTGATGGCAAGAAATAGTCTGACTGCTGACCAGGCGCGTGCGCGCATCGCCTCACAAATGCCACTTTCTGAAAAAGTGAATCGGGCAGATGCAGTCATAGACAATAATGGCTCTATAGAGGATACAGAAGCACAACTTAATGCGCTCCTGCAGCAATGGGCGCTTGATTTGACGTAAAACGACATGTTCTGGCGCGGCTTTTCATCCGCTGTCCAGTAGGATACAATAAGTTTATCGAAAAACAGCGAATGAGGTGAAAATGATGCGCTGTCCAAGCTGTAAACAAATGGGAACGAAAGTGCTTGACTCTCGTCCTGTTGACAATGGACGGGCAATACGCAGACGAAGAGAATGCGAATTATGCCATCATCGGTTTACGACATTTGAAAAAGTTGAAGAAACACCGCTTGTTGTCGTAAAGAAGGGTGATAACCGTGAAGTTTTCAGCCATGAGAAAATGCTGCGCGGGCTAATTAAGGCCTGTGAAAAACGTCCGGTACCGCTTGAAAGACTTGAACAACTTGCCAATGATGTGGAAAAAGCACTTCGGGATGCAGGCAATTCAGAAGTGAATAGCCATGAAATTGGTGAACTCGTAATGAATGAACTGGCAAAAGTGGACGAGGTTGCTTATGTTCGTTTTGCCTCAGTATATAGGCAATTCACAGATATTAATGTGTTTGCCAAGAAAATTCAGGAACTGAAAGATCAATTGGAAAAAGAAAAAAACAGCAAAAAGTGACAGATTGAGGAAAGCCGGTTGAATACGGATCTCTGAATTCTGCGCCGGAACGCAGAATGGAGGAATTATATGCTGCAGTCATGGAAAGAAGTGCTGCCCGGTGATCATTATCGCGTTCAAGCGGATGGACAGCTCCATTCTTTTGATCAAAGAGTGATTACATGCCTGTATCAGCCTCTAATTGGTATTGAGGCGGCAAGCATGTATTTTACCCTTTGGCAGGAGATTGATGATTCGGAGGAATTTTTGACACATCATCACCTTATGGGCACGATGAATGTATCTCTGGACCGTATACTCTCAGCAAGAAAAAAATTAGAGGCGATAGGGCTGCTGCAAACGTTGAAAAAGAAAGCAGCGAGTCCCGGTCAATTCTTGTACCGTCTGGAGCCGCCACTGACGCCGGATCTTTTTTTCAAAGACGGATTTTTAAATCTGTTTTTATATCGCCAGATTGGTCCGAGAGAGTACAAGAAGCTCAGTCTGCAATTTGCAGATGTGCCGGTTCAAATCGACAGTTATGAAGATGTATCTGCCCACTTTGATGATGTGTTTGAGTCAATATCGACGTCTGAATCTGTTGATGAAACTATAGCTGCGCAGTCACCCGGCTCATGGAAGGCGCGTGCCGAAGCTCCAAAGATCAGCTTCAGCAACGCCTTTGATTTTAAAAAATTGGATATGCTTCTCTCAGATGCAATTTTATCTGAAGACGCACTGACCGACGAAGTGAAATTGTCTATAGAAAAGCTGGCGTTTGTCTACCAAATGGATCCTTATGATATGAGTCGGGCGCTGCAGGCGGCTGCACTTCACACGGGGACGGTGGATATTGAAAAACTTCGAAAAGAAGTACGCGATTTCTATCTTCTTGAGCATGGACCTGATGAGATGCCTGCCTTGTATGAGCGGACGCAGCCGCAGGAGGAACGGGAAATAAAAGACATTGAGCCCCAGAATGAGGAAGAACAGCTGATTGCGTGGTATGAACGGAATTCTCCCTATCAGCTGCTTGAAGCTCTTGGAAGAGGCAGTAAACCCGCAGCGCCCGATCTGCGCTTGATCGAAAACCTGATGTTTGATACGAAACTGAATCCTGGCGTGGTCAATGTGCTTATTGATTATATCTCTAAAGTTAATGATCATAATTTAAATAAATCGTTTGTCGAGAAAGTAGCTGCCCAGTGGGCGAGGGCGAATGTTCGTACTGTACGCCAGGCCATGACCTACGCGCGTGAGGAACAGAGGAAGCGAGAACAGCAGAAACCAGCTTCGTCAGCTAGATCGACAAAGAGACCGTACCGAAAAACAAGCCAAAACGAGCATCATGAAGTCGTTCCTGAATGGATGAAGAATCAAAGTCAGCAGGAAAAACAGCCAAGCAGCAACGATGATGAAGTTAAGCAGAGAGCGAAATGGCTTGAAGACTATTTAAATAGCATCTAAAAACATGGGGGGAGGGGAGTATGAATGGAACCTATTCAATCTTTATTTAAGGGAATTACCAGTGGAAAAAATGTACAGGAAAATTGGCAGCGTATTGCTAACATGCTTGGAGATCAACCGGCCATTCGAGAATTCGCTGAACATCATCCTGATATTGATTCGGCTGCCTGGTCCAGGAGCCTGTCCCGACTCTATCAATTTGTGGAAGAACAGAAACATTGTGCGCATTGTCCAGGACTTGAAAAGTGCCCGAATATGATGAAGGGCTACAGACCAAAACTGGTGAATGATAAAGGAACCCCCTCTTTGACATTTACATCATGTCCATTACTTGAAGAGCGTGAATTAAAACAGCGGCAAAGTGAACTGATTCGCAGTTACTACGTGCCGAAAGATATTTTACAAGCAACCTTTGAATCTATTGATAAAGAAGACGGTGGACGCCAACAAGCCCTCAAAGCAGCAGGCGACTTTTTGAAAACTTATCTCGAAAATCCAGAGGAAGCAAAAGGGCTCTATCTTTGCGGCCAATTTGGGGTCGGAAAAACCTATCTAATGGGCGCAATCATGAACCGTTTGGCAGAACGAAGGCACATCGCATCGCTGATCGTTTATGTCCCAGATTTTTTCAGGGAAATAAAAGGTGCGATACAGGATAACACGGTTGATACCAAATTGGATGTGCTGAAAAAAACGCCAATTCTCATTCTAGATGATATTGGCGCGGAGACGATCACGCCGTGGGTGCGTGACGAAGTACTCGGTAGCGTTCTTCAGTACAGAATGATGGATCATTTGCCAACACTCTACACATCGAATTTTAACTATGAAGAACTCGAGGATCACTTTTCTTACTCGCAAAAGAGTGGGATCGAGAATGTCAAAGCGAAGCGGTTAATGGAGCGTATTCGGCATTTTACAACGCTGGTCAAAATGGAAGGTTCCAATCGCCGGTAAGTAACTGAGCAACGATTGCGATCAATAAAAAAATTTAATCTGTAAAGCATGAATGCGGACTTCCCCCCATATAGTTTTTATATAAGTTGGGACGGGGAGGATGGACCATTGGAAATTGTGTTTGATACCCAGCAGGAGGCGGCGGATTTCTATAGAAGACTGCCCGCTTCCTTTAGGCAAGTGACCGGTGTGCTGCTTATTAACAGCCGTCTTGCTGTCTTTCCGGAGAAAGCGGCGGATTATAAAGAATTTGCTCAATTAATTACCCGCTATATCATAGAGAAGCATGAAAAAGACTGGATTATGGATATTATTGAAAAACACTATTATTTTACAGAAGCGGAAGAACAAGTTGCTATCTTAAATATTGTTTCCGCTATTTTTGCAGGCGAAAAGAATGATTTACCGCAAATGGAGACACTTAAAGACCGACGTGAAACCATTATGGAATCATTGGAAAGCATATTGCAAGAACACAACACATTCACTTTCCAGTCCATTATCCGTTTTCGTCTGACGGCCTATAAGGAAGCACTGCGCCAGTATGTCGAGATTGCGATCGATGAGTATAAGCTGGAGCAGGAGTATCAGGTGTTTATAGATAAGCTGAGACGTATTATTCGTGCTTACAAGCCTTTATGCGAAAAAATCGAAGTCTACGATGAACATCCATTTAAGCTCTATGATGACCATCATCGGTTGATTCGCAATGTTCAATCTGTGCGCTCTTTTTATCCGCTTCTGAAGCAGTGGGGCATTGAAGCCGAGCCTTCAATAGTTTTGACCTTAATCGCCCTAGCACCGAAACAGGTCATCATCTATACAGATCGGCCGGAACACGGCATGATGAAGACACTACATCGTGTTTTTGAAGATCGTGTATGTTTTGTCACACGAACTTTGCACATCGGAAATGGGAGCGGGTATACCCAATAAAAATGTGTGAATGAAACGCATGCGAAAAAAGACGCCTATTTCCATATTTAGGGGTTTACATTGAAGGATTTACCAATTATAATAAAATAGCAAATTAACGAAAGGGAGGTCATCAAAATGATGACATTTGGAATGAAAGCTACTGTCTCACCAATTGCATATTTTGTTCGGATGACCTCCGTGAACGAATGCTTATTGCACTAACACCAACAGTTTCTGTTTGGTAATCGATAAGAATGAGTCCGCAGGTCACCAATGACTGCGGTCTTTTTATGCTCTTTTTTTGACCGTATCGGCTTACTGCCTTTGCGGTCTTTTTTTACGCTCGTGTATGAAGCGTAGCGCTATGCGTCTCGCTTTTATATAAAAGCTTGCCTGCTGTCAGCCTCATATAGAGGGCAGCGACAAAGTTGATCTTATACAGGAATCCGAAACCATATTGCGGATTTTTGTAATCAAAAATTCAAATGAAAGGGTGGAAGAAAATGCAAATTGCATCCGCAAATTTAAGTACGCCAATTGAACATGCAGGATTTCTAAAAGAAAAAATTCCAAGAACGAAGGGAGGTCATACTATGATGAAATTTAATTTGTTCGCACTCACATTCACAATTTCGATCAGGCATCCTCAATCAGCAAAAGAACGCTATGAAGACCGCAAACGGATTGATGCACTGAGAAACAAAATGCTTGATAAACGCTTCGAATACCAACGTAACATTCGATAATTGATTGTGAAAACGATAGAAAAATGGTAATCAACGATTTTTAAATGAATCGTATGAACCGTGCTTGATGTTTCAGAGGTCAAAAAAATGAACGAACATTACCTAAAAAAAACGATGAGGGGGAGATTAAGATGATGAATAGAATTGCATGGATGGTAACAGCACGCTTTGGAAAGGGTACACAATTTTTATGACTGCCCTCTCTACTTTGATTGGCTGTTCCAATGTGATACGATAACAGCAAAACGGAACAGGGAGTGAGTAAAGATGAAAAGATTTCTTGTTTTGCTTGCAGAAGGTTTCGAGGAAACAGAAGCTGTGACAGCGATTGACGTGCTGCGCCGGGGAGGCGTTGAAGTCGTTCTATGCTCACTTGCCGGCACTTTGGTCGAAGGATCAAGGCATATTGTCGTAAAAGCAGATACAAGCATCGACAGCGAGGGCTTGCTGGATTTTGACGGCATTTACCTTCCGGGCGGTGCCAAGGGCGCAGCCACACTGAGAGATGATGAACGCGTGCAGAAACTGATCCGCTATTATAAGGAGAATGGGAAACTTGTAGCTGCCATTTGCGCTGCACCGATCGCCCTTGAACGGGCTGGCGTGATAAAAGGTGAAACAGTAACCAGCAATCCGGACTTTCGTGATCATATTAAAGAAGCGACATACAGCGAGGAACCCGTAGTCGTTTCCGGAAAAGTGATCACATCAAGAGCAGCGGGAACGACGCTGCCGATCGGATTGGAAATTCTTCGTCAGTTGGGCCTAGAAACAGAAGCGGCGCAAGTCAGCCATGATATGCTGTTTGACTTTTTGATGGAGAACCGCGAGAAGATTCGCGCATAAATCGATTTGGACACTTGCAATGTGGTTATCGAAGTGTTATATTGATATAGGAATTGACAACGAGTAAAGCAGAGGCGCCCGGCTTCTCACCTGTTCGACGCAGAAATGCTGTTGCCAGGTATGGATTATGGACTGAATGGTTAATGCGGGCGTTTTTACGCCCGTATTTTTGTTTGCTCAATAAGCCAACGATTTGCTCAAATTTATTTGGAGGTGGCTCAATATTAGCAAAGATATGATTGTTAACGAGGGGATTCGTGCTCAACAGGTTCGCCTGATTGGACAGAATGGGGAACAGGTCGGCATTAAGTCAAAGGCAGAAGCACTTGCCATGGCACATAATGTGAATCTGGATTTAGTTATGGTTGCGCCAGGCGCTAAGCCGCCGGTATGCCGCATCATGGACTACGGCAAATTCCGTTTTGAACAGCAGAAGAAAGAACGTGAAGCGCGAAAGAACCAGAAAGTCATCAATCTTAAAGAAATTCGACTGAGTCCGAGTATTGAAGAACATGATTTCAATACGAAAATGCGCAACGCCAAGAAATTTCTTGAAAAAGGCGACAAGGTCAAGGCTTCTGTTCGATTCAGAGGACGTGCCATTACGCACTCTAATCTTGGAAAGCAAGTGCTTGAGAAACTCGCTGAAGAATGCGCAGATATCAGTGTTGTTGAGGCGAAGCCGAAAATGGAAGGACGTAGCATGTTTCTCGTGCTCGCCCCGAAAGCCGATAAGTAAGACAGCGATTATAGGAGCAGTTTTTAATAGCAATTTCGGCTGCTTTTAGAAACTGACTCCCACCAGGAGGAATCTTTTTATGCCAAAAATGAAAACACACAAAGGTGCCGCAAAACGTTTCAAAAAGACGGGTACTGGCAAGTTCAAACGGGAACACGCGTACACGAGCCACATGTTCAGCCACAAGTCGAATAAGCAAAAGCGTAATCTTGACCAGAGCGCAATTGCAACAACAACTCTAGCTAACAAGCTCAAGAAACTCATCAACAACTGATCGAAGAAACGAACAAACACGATTTATTTTTTAATGCTTGTTCGAAAGCCGTATTCATGGCTGTTCGAACGGCTTATTCTAGGAGGTTTTTACAATGGCAAGAGTTAAAGGCGGATATGTGACTCGTCGCAGACGCAAAAGAGTTCTTAAATTAGCAAAAGGTTATTTTGGCGCAAAGCATAAATTATTCAAGGTTGCACAGCAACAGGTCTTCAAATCACTGACCTATGCATATCGCGACCGTCGCCAAACAAAGCGTAACTTCCGCAGACTGTGGATCGCGCGTATCAACGCAGCAGCTCGTCTCAACGGCCTGTCTTACAGCAAGCTGATCAACGGATTGAAGGTAGCCGGCATTGAAGTTAACCGCAAGATGCTCGCTGACCTCGCCGTTCACGACGAAGCAGCGTTTGCAACACTCGCTGAAAAAGCAAAAACAGTTGTTAAATAATAAATGTTCATGATACCCCCTTTCGCCTTTTGGTGAGAGGGGGTATTTACATAAAAAATCTAAGCTTCAACGATCACAGTGAGCGCAGCTCAATTTACTTAAGTGTCTTATTTAGTGGCCACCGATATCAGAAATGGATGGAAGCGTAAATGAAAAAGGGCACCCGGGTGCTAGGTGCCCTCTACTCACGAAAGGTGCTAAATGGAGTTAACGGTTAAACGATCCATTATCAGTAGCAGAATGCTGTTCCTACAATGATCAACAGAATGAAAAGAACAACGATCAAGGCAAAGCTATTTCCGTGACTGTATCCACCATCATAGCCCATGAGCGAACAACCTCCTTATCACGTGATAGTTTATCGTATGAAAGTAGGTGCGGAAATGTTATGGATAAATGCACGTGGTGAAAAGCCCATTTATGTTAAAATCAAGGCTTATGAAGTAACAAGCAAAAAGGGTACCTGATGCAAGAAGGGACCCTCTTAAAGAAGCGAAATGAAGCTTGAGCGGCATACGGACTGTTTGGGATGCCATCAATTGTTAATGAACAAATGTTGCTCCGACGATGATAAGTAAAATAAACAGAACAACGATTAACGCAAAACCGCTGCCAAAACCACAGCAGCCTTGGTTGTATCCGCCATATCCGCCTTTGCATCCGTATGAGCCACCGTAATAAGGCTGATTATTAAACAAAGTGCACACCTCCCCATCACGTGATAGTGCAGTATATGAACGAGTAGATGAATGCGGAATAGTTAAACCGCCTAGTTTATTGTGAACTTATAGATTAACCGACCGTTCTGCGTCATTTATGAATAGCAACCTGAGTGCCAGCGGGAGCTTTAGAGGACAATTCCAGGACATCAGCATTAAACATTCTGATACATCCATGTGAAACATCCTTACCAATTGAAGAGGGGTCATTCGTTCCGTGAATGCCATAATGGGGGCGTGACAAGCCCATCCAAAGCACCCCGTATGGACCACCAGGATTATAGTGTTTATTGATAATCCTATAGGTACCAGTAGGTGTTGGCGACAACATTTTCCCTACTGCAATTGGGTAAGTTTTGATGAGACGATCATCATCAAACATCTTTAATTCATGTCGTGATGTTGATACGTCAATCCATATCGCCATGAAATCAGCTCCACCTTTTTAGAATAGTTTATGTAGCTGACTAGGCGTTGGTTAATTGAGAAATAAACGTGAAAGTGCACAAGCGTCGGATAACTTTCGTCCGGTGCTTGTGCACAATCCTGCGAATCTGAAGTATTTTTCTTGATTTGATACCAAAAATTATGAGCTTCAGTTACTGCCTAACACCCTCGCTTTTTCCGAGTTTTCTTTGTAGTATTGCGCTTGGGCATTCCACAAGGCATAATATTGTCCATCCTCATCTTGTATCAATTCGTTATGGCTGCCGCTTTGAATCAATACACCTTGGTTAAATACGAGAATGTTATCGCAGAAGCGGCAGGAGGATAGCCGATGAGAAATGTAGATCGCTGTTTTATCACCGGCAATTTCTTGAAATTTAGAGTACACCTCAAACTCAGCGACCGGATCCAATGCCGCCGTTGGTTCGTCCAAAACTACAAATGGCGCATTTTTATATAGTGCGCGTGCAATCGCAATTTTCTGTTCTTCGCCTCCGGAAATTTCGACACCGTCATCATCGATTTTATAGAGCGGAGTGTCCAATCCTTTGGACATATCCCGGACGCGATCACCAACGCCTGCTTTATCCAGACATTCCATGGCGCGTTCTTTGTCATAATGAACATCGGTTGCCACATTTTGACCAACAGAAAAAGCAAACAATTGGAAATCTTGGAAGACGACGGAGAATAGGTGCAGGTACTCTTGATAGTCATATTTTTGGATATTGATATCATTGAGCAAAATTTCGCCTTCTTGCGGATCATAGAGCCGAGTGAGCAGTTTAATAAAAGTTGTTTTGCCAGAACCGTTTCTGCCGACGACCGCAAAATGATCGCCAATCCTCAGCTTGAGCGAAAGATTTTTCAAGGCATAGATTTCTGAACCCGGATATTTGAAAGACACATTACGAAATTCGATTTCATACTCATTATCGCTTCGTTTTTCAACAGGTAAGCTGCCTTTGTACTTTGGGTTCGGTGTCTCGAGAAAATTAAAATACAGTTCAACATAATCAATATTCTGCCAGATTTCTGTAGCCGATGTAATCAGCTCTGAGAATCCGGTGGTAAACTGGCTGATTGCTCCAACATACTGAACAACGGAACCAATGCTGATCAATCCGACCAGTGCCTTCATACCGATGAATAAGTAGACAAGGCCACTGATCAGTGAGGAGATGGCAGCGCTGATGCCGAAGAAGCGGCTTTGCATTTTTGCCATGTCATGCTCAAACAATTCCTGACTGCTAAGCATAAAGCGATAATAGGATTGAGAAATGAGTTCTCGTTGCTGGTAGATTCGGACATCCTTGCCGAATTTATGATCATCCAAAAGATTGGCATAAAAAGAAAAAATACGGTTTATAGGCATCACACGGTCCATTCTTTTAAAGACCCATTTGCTGAACCGAGTGTTTGACCAGACGGAGTAGGTGGATGAAAGAATGACCATTCCTAGAAGCAGAAGTGACAACCAAGGCGATGCAATAAATGAATGAGAACTATTTGACGAAGATGGAATAAATGCATGAAAAGCAAAAGCCATTGAAAATACGACGGTGCAAAGACTGGTCAAAAATCGATCGGTGAGTCTCGGTAACTGCCAAATACCTCTCCTGTGCATTTGACAAGCTTCATCAATTTTCTGTTTTTTTAAATGGAAGTCGGGCTTCTCCACATTTTCATAGTCCGTACTGAGAATCAACTGATCCATTTCTATTTTTCCGAGATAATAAAGTTGGTAATCCCCCATATCTTTTATATGTTCCATTCCTTTTTGGGCAAGAAAGACGGCTAGGTTCAGAATAAGAGCAAAACCGATGAGAAATGCAAGACGAGACAAGGATCTGGCACCTAGCAATTCGTCGATAATCCGTGCGGTTAAATAAATGGTAATAAACGGATTAAAAGATTTTAGAATTGCTCCGGCGATTGTTGCCGGAAGCAGAGAAGGGACCATTCGTTGAACGATTCTGAATCCCTTCCAGAGATAATTAGTCTTGTCCTTAAATGTAGTTTTATCAGATGACTTGATCAAGACTGCTCACCTCCAACTGCTGTTGTATCCATATCATCCTTATAATAATGACTTTGGATCGCAAACAACTTGGCATACTTCCCTTTTTTCTTCATCAGTTCATCGTGCGTACCGTTTTCTGCAATCTTTCCGTCTGATAGGAAGACAATCCTATCGCAAAACCGAGTACTTGATAATCGATGGGAAATAAAAATGGATGTCCGACCGGAAACAAGTTTTCCGTAGCGTTGATAGAGTTCGTTTTCGGCGATTGGATCAAGCGCGGCAGTTGGTTCGTCGAGAATCAAGACAGGTGATTCTTTATACAATGCCCGTGCTAAAAGCAGTTTCTGAAGCTCGCCTCCTGAGAATTGGGCAGCGTTTTCGTTTACTTCTTTGACAAGCATAGTATGTACATCTTCAGGTAGGCTGCTTATTTTCTCCTTAAGTCCTGCAAGTTTTAGACAGTTTTCAACCTTATCATAATCAATAGGATTATTTAACTGCGGCGCAATATTTTGAGCGATGGTAACAGGAAGTAGATGGATATCTTGAAAAACTGCTGTGAACAGTTGATAGTAATCATCCCGGTTGAAGACGGTCATATCTTTTCCGTCAATGAGAATACGTCCCGATGTTGGATGGTAAAACCCGCAGAGTAATTTTATGCAAGTCGTTTTGCCAGCACCATTCAAGCCGACAAGCGCAATCTTTTCGCCTCGCTTGATATGAAAACTGACATCATTAAGTATCTTTCGTTCTCCGTTCGGATAGGAGAATGTGACATGCTCAAATGTTATTGAACAGGGCCAGCTCTTTTTTTCAGGAAGCGGAGTACCTTCTTCGCGATTATCCCGGTTTTTCATATTTAAATAATTACGGACATCACAGATTTCCAAGCTCATATGCTGAATTTTTGATAATTGATCCGTAAAACCGGTCATCCAGATCGAAAATCCGGCGATGGTTCCGAAATAAAGGGTGAAATTTGCGACGGTCATACGACCGCTCAGTACAAGATAAAGCAGATATACGTAAGCAACACTGTCACGAAGCAGGGTCATGATGCCGATTGATCCATCTGCTAGATAGTGACGCAGGGCAACCCGTTTCAACCAAAGCTGCCGATTGTCCAGGAGGCCCTGAAATCTTTGGCCGAACCAATGGGTCATCCGATAAAGTCTGAGATCTTTGCCGGCTGAAAAATCATCGCATTCTCGGATGAGATAATCCAGCTTTTTCTCTGTCGGTGTCCAGTCATCTTTGTGTTGATGTTCATAATTTTGCGCGTGTCTGGCAAAAAGCAGACCGACGACTGCTGTACCTAGTAAAAAAGCGATGATCAAAGGATTCAACGCAGTCAGTATACTTCCGTAGAGGACAATGCCGAAAAAGTTAGCAACGAGAAGAATCAGTGCCTCTATGATCGCTTCTGTTCCATTACTGTTTGTATGATTGGCTTGAAAAGCCTTTTCTAACCTTTTCTTTCCTTCAGGACTTTCCAGATTTTCGTAATCCGTATCCATAATTTTTTCATACAACAGGCCGAGGTAGCGCAGACGATTTGATGTGACGTTCCAACTGATCCATCCGCTCAGTGATTGGCTGATTACATTGCACAGTACAATACCCAGTGTAATCAGTGCTACTACAGATACAAAATGCCAGAGACTGATTTTTTCGGTGAGGCAGTCGATCACGAGTTTTGGCATCAGAATTCCGAGAAAAGGGAGAAACACCAATACCGGAATCCGGGCTATGGACAGCAAGTACAGTTTCTTATTCCAGTGCCACAAATTGTGAAGAATATAGCCGATATTTTGTATGGTCGAATACTCGGGCTTTATTCGAGGTTTCACGATCATCAACTCCTTATAGCTATACACTAGCACAGCAAATCAAGTGAAAATAAAAATCGTGCACGAATGGTACTCAATTCGCACACGAATGGTTAAACGTATAGTTATATTATTGTTTGTTCACTTTAGGTTTTCTAGCGAGCATCATGATTCCCGCAATTAAAAGTAGTACTCCTGAGATAAAGGATACAGATAAAGTATTTAGAGCACCCATAACAAGAATGAATATTCCCCATCCTTTGCTGTTGTTTTTAATTTTAAATGTACTGACCCAAAGCAAAAACAACATGACAAAGTAAATGGATCCATAACCAATAGCATAGGCCATTGAAAAAGCGAGATCATCAGATCCCCATGATACTTTAGTCAGAGCTGATAATATCTGAATTAACCAAATGAATGTATTTAGAATAACAGCAATGAGAGATAAAACAAATTCCGGCGTCCTGTTCATCGGTAATTCCCTCCAATTATTAGTATTTATGTAATGCCATGTTCACATCATTCATGATTTATTAAAGGGGAAACCAGTAATTTTTTCGTGCGTTTCCATAAAACTCTTACAGATGTAAAAAGCTTTGAGTACATGGGACAGTAGCGCAAGTCTTGGGAGACAAACAGTACCGCAAGCTCAGTTAAAGTGGCAACACAATTTAGCACCTTCTGTGCCGCAAACTTAGTTAAAGTGGCAACACAAATAAGCTTCATCTGCGCCCCCTCATTAGTTACAGGGGAAGCATGATCCAGCACCTTCTGTGCCGTAAACTTAGTTAAAGTAGCAACACAAATAAGCTTCATCTGCGATCCCTCCTTAGTTAAAGGGGGAGCATAATTTCTGTCGCAAATACGCCGGGTTCGTTTTGCCGGTTGATGTAGCCGTCGTATTTTTTGACTAAGCCGTCAATCCGTTTAAGTCCGAACCCATGTCCGTTACCTTTTGTTGTCAGGTATCGCCCTGTTCCCATTCTTTTTAGCTTATCGGGGGCGGAGTTTGTTATAGAAAGATAAAGCTGTTTTTTGAAAACGCCTATGTAAATGCGGATGAACGGTAATTCTTTTCCGTGAAGCGCGCGGCAGCTTTCCAGCGCATTATCGAGCATGTTGCCGATAATGATGCATAGATCAACTTCGCTCACAGAAAGGACAGAGGGAACCTGAGCTTTCGCGTTTACTTTGATGTTTTCGTTTGCGATCAATGAAAGCTTGCTGTTCAGAATCGCATCCAATTTCACGTTTCCTGTCTTCATGACCGTATCAACGGTTTCCAAATCATTATCCAACATATCGAGATAATTTTGCAGCTCGTCCATTTGGTTCAGTACGAGATGAGCCTTCATGGTTTGAATATGATTGTGGTAGTCATGGCGCCAGCCGCGCATTTTCTGATAGATGTTCTGGACTTCATCATAATGTTTAGAGAGCAGATCCTTTTGATAATTATCGAGGCGTTTTTCGACAGAATGCAAGGTTATTCGGTGTACCAGAATGGCTACAAGAAGAACGAGTATGAGAACGATTGGAATAATGGTGAGCACAAAGGTCAATAAGGTCAATGTGGACGTCCTCCCTTGAAAAAGCGGATAAACGCCTGATTGACCTCCGTGTATCTTCGTCTGCTGATTGGTACCCGGTTGCCATTGTCGAGTATCATTTCAGACTTGGCTATTTGGCTTATGTAGTGTAATCCAATGAGATAAGAGCGGTGAGGGCGAATAAAAAGATCGGAATCAAGTTGGTGTTCGAGCAGGTCGATGCTTGATTTAATTTGATAGCTGTGATCAGCCGTAGTCAGTTCAATCGTATGTGCAAACGCTTCGAGGCATATGATGTCATTTTGATTGATACGGATCATTGCGCCATCATATTCAATCAATAAGGTTTTGCTTTCTTTTTTGAGCTTTATTGAGGCACGCTCAAGGACAGCGAAGAGCTTCACTTTCTTAACCGGTTTCATCAGATAATGAAGTGCGGATACTTCGTAGCCCTCGTCCATATAATCGGAAAACCCAGTGATAAAGATGATTGAAAGCGACTCATTACTCCGGCGAATGGTTCTAGCTAGCTCCATGCCATTCAGTTCGGGCATCTGGATGTCAAGAAGCAACGCATCGTAACTTTTGTCTGTGCTCCAGGAGAATAGAAATGACTGCGCATCTGCAAACATTTTTAATGTGATACGTATGCCGCTTTTTTTCGCCCATTCATTTACAAGCGTAGCCAAATATTCTCGCTGTGGCTTGTCGTCATCACAAATCGCAATTTTCATCTTTGTCATGCTCCAACTAAAAAGGTTTACATCGATTATACATTACTCCGATTTATTCAGCCAAGAGTCGCCGGGTGGATGAATGATCGGACTGATAACTGAGAGAATGAATGTGTCCAAAATACGAACAGATGAAAGAGAAAACGTAATCCATCATTGTGATTACGTCATATAAAGACAAAAATCATCCGTGGTATACGCTCTACAACAGCTAAAACGGATGATTCCATCAATTCGATTTTATACGCGATGTACTTATAGTGGATATCGCCTTTTACTTTAGTGTTCTAACACTGGCGATTTATTGTGTGTTCGGAGGTAGCACTTATTATATCAAGCTTTTACTCATCACAACGCTTTTATAATTAGTATGTTGCCAATTCACAGTGCCAACCAGTCGAAATCCTTGATTCGCATAAAATCGATGTAGATGAATTGCTTGTTCGGCTGTATCCAGCGCAAGTTCTTCGGCTCCATCAGTTTTTGCTTCAATTTCAGCACGATTCAACAACATCGTTCCTAGACCATGCTTTTGATACTCTGGAAGAATACCAAATTGTCCAACAACCCCCACCTTTGGCTTCCGATACCAATCGGAGTCGGTTTTCACACCCGGAGCGTAATAAGAGAGAGTTCCGATGATTTGATTTTCGCTTAAAATGATTAAGCATTTTGCTTCTGTGATCCGCTTCAGCGTTGTTTCAGGTCCTTGATGTGAAGCAAGGTAATTGAGCCCCATGTCTGCCAACGGTTTGTAAGCGGCATTCAATAAATGGGTCAACGTAACGACATCATCATCTTTTTGATTAAACAATCGAAATACGAGTCTATCTTTAAACTGTGTTGAGCTTGCCATTACCTCGATCATCCCCGTTTTTTCCGAATATTTCCAAGCTTATGTTCTTAACATAATTGATACTCTCTAATTGTGTCAATCGTATAATGCGACTCTGCTGTGAACAAAAATTAATGAAGAAAGCAGAACAATTTTTTGATAAGGGGTGTAGTATCTTTTTTTATCAGGACATTGTTGAATTTCGGGAATTGATGAATCATATTAAGCGCTAAGCTTGAACCATTATGAAGAGATCAAGGGGGAAATATGTTCAATATGTTTCTGTATCATCAGGTTGACAAAAAGCCTACGTATTATCATACAGATCTGGAAACAATCCTAAATGTATACAGGAACCACCCATTGCATCTTTTTAGATGAACTTGGTATAATAAAGTCATAAGAAACATCGATAAAAACCGCCAGTGCGGGAACACTGACGGTGAGGGCAATATCCGCGATAAGAGCGGATGCAGTGCTTGAAGGAATAATCCATCTCAGCTTCTGCAGAGCATATGAGACGGATTATTTTTTGTTTTTAAACGACACAATCATGAGCACCAACATAGCGAAACTAATCATTAATGTCAGTACCTGATAAGTCGTCAATGGCTTCACCCCCTTTCACAAGGGTGTCACCGCATCCGCTCATATACTTTACTGCCTTTTTAATTATAGCATTTTATGAGAATGTCAGGAACGTACATTCGTAATAAACAGCACAGAAAAAATCGGGAGGATCGTCTCCCGATTTTCATCTTTTAATTGATGTTAAACGCCCTGCTCCAAACGTGTGAGCAATTGATCACGAAATGCGTTGTCCGATTTATTCCAAATGACTTCGAAAAGAACGCCGAGCCCAGGAAGCATTTTTTCCTGCCCATTCTGAATCGCGTCAACGACGGTATCTTGAAGTTGTTGCTTGTTGTTACCTGATAAATTGTGCAGAACTGCACGGCGAATGTCCAAATCCATAAAATCGCATACCCCTTTCTTTGAGCACTTAATGCTGGTGATATGGTATAGTATGGTTAATATGCGGGCATTTATACTGGCAAGCAACTTATGAGGAATTAGTGGAAACCAGTATAAGTAGTCGGATAAAAACGCCACGTCCTGTGGCAAATCCGACATTAGGCCGTCATGGCCGTCACAACTAAGACTTCGCTCATTCTAAGGGTTTTGCGAAGCCAAGTTTACTGATGTACCGTTTTTAAAGGGGTTCTTTTGTGTGCGACGAATGGTGTCTTTGCAAAATGAAAAAGTGAAATTATGGAAAAAATTAAAGATAAGAAAATGGCGCGACCGCGAGCAAAAGTATTTGCTTGAAGGTCCGCACCTTGTGCAAGAAGCGGTTTTTTCGGCACGTGAACGCGTAAATACAATACTGATTGACGAAGGGTTTCATCTTCCGGCTGATTGGCCGCTCGATTCAATTGAAGTTTTTCAAGTCACGCACAAAATCTTTACAGAACTATCGGAGACGGAAACACCTCAAGGGATCATCGCTGTATGCGATATGAGCCGTGCTTCAGTAAAATTGCGTCCCGGTCGCTATCTGCTAGTTGATGGTGTGCAAGATCCCGGCAATTTAGGTACATTGATCCGGACTGCCGACGCATTCGGGCTTGACGCCGTTTTTCTCGGGGATGGCTGTGTGGATGGTCATAATGCCAAGACGTTGCGATCGGCTCAAGGATCTCACTTTCATTTGCCGGTCATTCATCATAATTTGTTCAGTTTGGCGAATGAAATGAAAGAGTTGGCTATTCCATTATATGGATCTTCGTTACAAGGCAATGAACTTCATCAAGCTTCAGTGAGCAGTCCTTACTATGGTCTTGTTGTTGGTAATGAAGGGAATGGAGCATCACCTGAACTGCTTGCCGAAATGGATCTGCAAGTGAAAATTCCGATGGCCGGTCGAGCAGAATCGCTTAATGTGGCGGTAGCTACAGGCATCCTGCTTTATTGGCTGCAGGCGGAGGGGCTTGCATAACCATTTGAAATTGCCTATACTAGGAAAAGATTCTCATCAATTGTTTGCATGAACAATTGAACAACATGAATGAAGAAACTGTGATGGAGAGTAGTAATTCGGCACCGGCATCAAGGGAGAGCGCGTCACCGACTGCAAGCGCGCTTATGAAACGGGCGGAATGAATTCACTCTTGAGTTGCCGTTTGAACACCGGTTAGAGTAGCCGGTCTAGGATGGGCCGGCATTCGCCGTTAGACGTTTTTGAGTGGGCAGTTGTTTTCAGACTGTCAACGAGGGTGGTACCGCGACGCTTCGTCCCTTTTCAGGGACGGAGCTTTTTTGTTTTTACGAAAATAGAGTGAAGGGATGAAGACAGATGTTAAAAGAGAAACTGCTTGAACTGCGTGAACAGGCAATCGAGAACATTGGCTCAGCGGACGGTCTAAAAGCACTTCAAGATGTTCATGTCCGTTTTCTCGGCAAGAAAGGCCCAATTACTGAAGTATTGAAAGGCATGGGCAAACTTTCTGCTGAAGAACGCCCGGTTGTGGGGCAGCTCGCAAATGAAGTACGCAAAATGATTGCCGCAAAAATCGAGGAAAAGAAAGCAGATCTGGAAGCTAAACTACTTGAGATGAAGCTGGAAAGTGAAAAAATCGATGTGACACTTCCAGGACGAAAAACAGTGACGGGCAATCACCACTTACTCGGATCAATCATTCGTGAAGTCGAAGATTTGTTCATTGGTCTTGGATTTTCAATTGAAGAGGGTCCGGAGGTTGAACAAGATTATTACAACTTTGAAGCGCTGAATCTTCCGAAGGATCACCCGGCGCGTGATATGCAGGATTCCTTTTACATTACCGATGAAATTTTGATGCGCACCCATACATCGCCAGTACAGGCACACACACTTGAAAAGCATAAAGGTGTGGGTCCTGTAAAAGTTATTTGTCCTGGCAAGGTGTATCGGCGAGATAATGATGATGCCACCCACTCCCATCAATTTATGCAGATTGAAGGGCTTTATGTGGATCATAACGTGAGACTAAGTGATTTAAAGGGAATTTTAACTGTATTTGCGAAGCACATGTTTGGTGCTGATCGTGAAATCCGCCTTCGTCCAAGTTTCTTCCCTTTTACCGAACCTTCCGTAGAAATGGATATTTCCTGCTTCAGGTGCGGCGGTCATGGCTGTAACGTCTGCAAGGGTACCGGTTGGATCGAAATACTCGGTGCCGGCATGGTACACCCAAATGTGCTGCGTATGTCCGGATTTGATCCGAGCGAGTATACCGGTTTTGCTTTTGGCATGGGACCGGAGCGTATTGCGATGTTGAAATACGGGATTGAAGATATTAGGAATTTCTATACGGACGATATTCGTTTTCTGAAACAATTTAATCGGGCGTAAAGGGGAGAGAAAAAGATGCTGGTTTCCTACAAATGGTTACAAGACTATGTTGATTTACAAGGATTTTCGCCAGAAGAATTGGCGGAAAGAATTACGAACGCGGGTATTGAGGTGGAGCATATCTCCTATCCCGGAAAAGGTTTAAAAGGAATTGTTATCGGAAAAGTTTTAACGTGTGAGCCACATCCTGATTCGGATCATCTGCATGTGTGCCAGGTTGATTTAGGGTCGGAAACGGTGCAGATTGTCTGTGGTGCACCGAATGTTGCGGCGGGCCAGAAGGTTCCGGTTGCAACGAACGGCGCAAGAATTGCAGGTAATGTTAAGATCAGGCGGTCAAAATTCCGAGGCGTGGAATCGAACGGTATGCTGTGCGCGCTGAGCGAATTGGGCGTTGACAAGTCACTGGCACCTTACGAAGATGGCATTTATGTTTTTGACGATGAAGTACCGGTGGGTGAAGATGCACTGCCTTACTTGAATCTCGATGATGCGATTCTCGATTTAGATATCTTGGTGAGCAGTGCGCATTGTATGAACATGATTGGCGTCGCCTATGAAGTGAGTGCCATTCTTGACCGACCGATTCAACTGAAAACACCTGTAGTTAATGAATTAGATCAAGCAGCCGACGAAAAAGTCAGCATTTCTGTTGAAGCATCAGATAAAGTGCCTTATTATGGTGCTCGCCTGATGACCGGTATCGAAGTTGCTCCGTCTCCGCGCTGGATACAACTGCGCTTGATCGCCGCAGGAGTGCGTCCGATCAGCAACGTGGTTGATATTTCGAATTATGTGATGCTCGAATACGGACAGCCGCTTCATACCTTTGATTATGATACGTTCGGATCGGATCATGTCCTTGTCCGTTATGCCGGAGAAAATGAAGAAATAACCACACTTGATGGGCAAAAAAGAACACTGACTCCTGAAGATCTCTTAATTACTAACGGAAAAAAAGGTGTAGCAGTTGCCGGTGTCATGGGTGGAGAGAATACAGAAGTTTCCGATGCAACAAAAACAGTGCTTCTTGAAGCGGCTATTTTCGACTCTTTGACGGTCCGCAAAACAGCATCTCGGCTTCAACTGCGTTCGGAAGCAAGCAGCCGTTATGAGAAGGGATTAGATCGCAACCGGGTTGCACTTGCCGCAGACCGCGCTGCAGAATTGCTCTCGCTCTACGCTCATGCGACCGTGCTGAAGGGCATCGTTGAGTCAGGTGACAGGACAGTACCGGACCAAATCATTACGATGCCGTGGCAAAAAATCAACAAGGTGCTCGGGTCCGATCTGACTTGCGAACAAATTACCGGAATCTTAAAGCGGCTGAATTTTGCGGTCGATGTTGAGAATGATGTCATGCATGTAACGGTGCCGACAAGGCGTTTCGATGTAACCATTCCGGAGGATCTCGTTGAAGAAGTGGGTCGTGTCTATGGGTATAATCATATTCCGGCGACACTTCCTGAAGGTACGTCTTCTCATGCTGCACTCACACCATACCAGAAGATCCGCCGAAGGACAGAGGTATTGATGGAGAGTATCGGATTAAGTCAGGTCTATACGTATTCTTTAACAGAAAAAGAGAGTGCTTCTTCTTATGTTGTGCATGACAAAGGCCTTGAGCCAACCCAGGTCATCTGGCCAATGAGTGAAGAGCATGCGGCACTCCGACAAAGTATTGTTCCGCAACTCATTAATGTGGTTCAATATCATCTGAATCGACAAATGCCGGATGTCAAATTCTATGAAATCGGCAAAGTATTCCTGCCGGTCGATGGAGAAGCGCGGCCAGCTGAAGAAGAACATTTGGCAGGCGTGATTTCCGGTCACCGCAAGGAACGAAACTGGGAAGGCGAACCTCTGGCAGTAGACTTTTTTTCAGTAAAAGGTATTCTCGAAACGTTGTTTGACACACTTGCTGTCAGCGATCGGATCGACTATCGCGCATCGCGCAGAACTGGCATGCATCCGGGACAAACCGCGGATGTCCTGCTTGATGGAGAAGTCATTGGTTATCTTGGTGCACTTCATCCGAAAGTTCAAAAGGATAGCGGCCTAAATGAAAGCTTTGTGTTCGAGGTTGCGATTGAATCCTTGCTGAGAAATGGTGAGGCCGCGATTGACTATCACGTTTTGCCGCGATTCCCATCAACCACACGAGATATTGCGCTTGTGGTTAAACGTACAGTTGCTGCAGCAGATCTCTATCGCGTCATCCGTGAAAACGGATCGCAGCTTCTTAAATCGGTTAACCTCTTTGATGTATATGAAGGCAGCCATGTAGCAGACGATGAAAAGTCAATGGCCTTCTCATTAGTTTACTTTGATCCGGAACGGACATTGACCGATGATGAAGTTAATGCTGTTCACGAAAAAATAGTGAACGCCTGTGCAGAACAACTGGGCGCGGAGCTTAGAGGATAACTCTTTGAATAATGAGCCGATGTGACAACTAGTCGCACCGGTTTTTTTGTCCCATAGGAAGCTTCGTTGTAAAAACTGTAGGCGGAGATTGTAATACGGGGGAGCAGGTGTCGTGACGACCGGATTATTCACTGCGACGACCGGAAAAATTGTTATAACGACCGAATAATTTGTAATGAAGACCGAAATATTTGTTACAACGACCGAATTATTTGTGATAATGACCGGATTGCGCCTCAATCATCAATGACTAAGGTAGGCATGATAACTTTATTTTTCATAAACACGAGTTTCTGCTATGATAAAAACAAAAAGCGGCACAATTCGCCAAGCTTTATTTAAAGTAGTTCTGCCGATTTGAACAGCGATGAAAATAGTGCTTCTTGATCATGCTAAATAAGAAAGTTGGGATAGATCGCATGCTTCTGAATTTGATTTTATTAGTCATTCTTGCTTCCGGCTTTTTAATGGGATTCCGACGCGGACTGATTTTGCAACTCGTTCACCTCGCCGGGTTTGTTATCTCGTACATCATTGCGATGATGTACTATAAACCACTTGCAGGTACATTAAAATTCTGGATTCCGTTTCCAACATCTGCATCGCAAAGTGACATGTTTCAATTTCTTGGCAATATGGATTTGCAGACGGCCTACTATCGGGCGATCGCTTTTGTAATCCTGTTTATCGCTGTTAAGATTATTCTTAATATCCTAGGCTCGATGCTTAATTTTCTTGCGGAACTGCCGATACTGCGTTCGGTTAATCACTTAAGCGGTGCTTTGCTAGGGTTTATTGAGGTTTATCTAATTCTGTTTTTCTTGCTCTATGCCGGTTCGTTGACACCGATCAGTGAGATCCAGTCATCGATTGGCCAATCCTCGCTCGCACAATCGATGATCGCGCATACTCCTGTCTTCTCAAAAATGTTTAAAGACATGTGGGTAGCGTTTGGCGGATGGCTGGGCTGATCGGCAGAAACAAAGGATGTTTTGCTTGAAGTGAAAAGGTGATTTCTATGAATAAAAAACAAATAATCGATCGACTCGATACCATTGCCATGTACTTGGAAATAAAAGGAGAAAATTCTTTTAAAGTTGCTGCTTATCATCGCGCAGGGCTCGCCTTGGAGAATGATCCGCGCTCGATGGCCGGCATTCAAAATTTAAGTGAAATCAAGGGGATCGGCCGATCAACCGCTCAAGTTATTGAGGAATTAATGTCTAGCGGTGAATCAACCGTGCTCAAGAAGCTTGAACAGGAGATTCCGAGCAGCCTACTTGAATTGTTGAGCTTGCCGGGCCTTGGCGGTAAAAAGATCGGTAAATTATATCGGGAACTTGCTGTAACAGATCGTGCTTCTCTACAAGAGGCATGTGACCAAGGAAAAATTAGCCAGCTTGCAGGATTCGGTAAGAAAACGGAAGAACATCTTTTAGAACTGCTGAAACAACGTCAGCATCGTCCCGAAATTCTGCCTATACCTTATATGCTTGAGGTTGCAGAGCAAATTGCTCGTGTTTTGCAATCGATTGAAGCTGTCAATCGCTTTTCACATGCCGGAAGTCTTCGGCGGGCAAAAGAAAAAATGAAGGACCTGGATTTTGTCGTGGAAACGACGGATCCTGAAAAAGTTGCGGAAGAACTGCTCGCACGTTTGCAGATTCATCAAGTTGTCGGCAGGGGCGACGCGAAAATGACGATTCAGCTGGATGATCCCAATCATGTTTCTGTCGACTTTCGCTTTGCCACAACAGAAACCTATGCGTCAATGCTGCTTCATTTTACAGGTTCGAAAGAGCATAATGTCCTGCTTCGCCGTCTGGCAAAGGAGCGAGATGAGAAGATCAGTGAGTATGGCGTGGAGAGGGAAGATGGCACAACGCGTGTATTCCAAAGTGAAACGGAATTTTACCGTTATTTTGGGTTGAATTTTATTCCGCCGCAGGCGCGCGAAGGCAAGGATGAACTGGAACTCGCCAAAAAAGGACCGCTGAATTTGGTCTGCCCTTCCGATATTAAAGGCGATCTGCATA
The DNA here is from genome assembly GCF_000497245.1 of Sporolactobacillus laevolacticus DSM 442. Classification (GTDB taxonomy): domain Bacteria; phylum Bacillota; class Bacilli; order Bacillales; family Sporolactobacillaceae; genus Sporolactobacillus; species Sporolactobacillus laevolacticus. Next base: position 347,152 of record NZ_AWTC01000001.1, on the reverse strand, counting down.
TGCACTCCACCTGGAGTGACGGGTCGCATACCATTGAAGAAATGGCGGAGGCGATGAGGAAGAAGGGTTATCAGTATGCCTGCCTAACCGATCATTCGCGCTCGCTACGGGTCGCAAACGGATTGTCAGTCGAACGCCTCAGTCAGCAAATTCGTAAAGTCGCAGAAATTAATGAAATGTACGATGATTTTACTCTTTTTGCAGGAATAGAAATGGACATTTTGCCTGACGGCTCACTGGATTATCCGGACGATATACTGAGCCAGCTGGATTTTGTGATTGCTTCCATTCATTCATCCTTTACTCAAGACCAGAAACAAATCATGAAGCGTCTGGAAAATGCCTGCAGAAATCCATATGTTCGCTTGATTGCCCATCCAACCGGCCGAATGCTGGGCAAACGGCATGGTTACGCAGTTGATGTAGACAAGTTAATCGCGATTGCCGCAGAAACAGGCACGGCACTTGAGTTGAATGCAAGTAGGCATCGTCTGGATCTTTCTTCAAAGTGGCTGAAAAAAGTTCAAGACGCCGGTGTTAAAATTTCTATTGATACCGACAGTCATTCATTGAAAATGTTAGATGATATGGAATTGGGTGTACAAACTGCAGTACGCGGCGGCATCCGTCCTAAAACGGTTATCAATACGTTGCCATTAAATGAATTAAAGCAGTTTTTCAAGCAAAAAAAGCCGGTATAAACCGGAATACGGATAGAAGCATCCTCAATTAGGGAGATGTAACCATTGAATGAACATGCACTTAGAATACTTGAATTTGAAAAAATTAAGCAGCAGTTGATGCATTATACAGCCTCTTCACTAGGAAAAAGCCGGATTGAAGCACTCTTTCCATCCGGAAATCTTGACGAAGTGAAAAAATGGCAAGAGGAAACCGATGAGGGCGCGACAGTACTACGTCTAAAAGGCTCCGTTCCTTTTGGCGGCATTACGGATGTCCGCCCGGCTTTGAAACGATCGAAAATCGGCGGGATTCTTCAAGCAAAAGAATTGATTGATATTGCAGATACAATTCGAGGATCCAGATTAATGAAAAACTTTATTTCTGATCTTGTAGAGGATCGGGAGTTGGATCTGCCTATTTTGATGGAGCTTGTAATGACCATTGATCCACCGGGAGCACTGGAACGAAATATCCGTAGCGCAATCGACGATCAAGGCGGGGTCATGGATTCCGCCAGTCCGGCTCTACGGCATATTCGCGGGCAGATCAGGACTTGTGACAGTCGCGTAAAACAGAAACTCGAGAGTATTGTTCGATCAAGCGGGACAGCCAAAATGTTATCCGAAGCGATCATTACCATTCGCAACGATCGTCAGGTTATCCCGGTCAAACAAGAATATCGCGGATCTTTCGGCGGTATCGTGCATGACCAGTCTGCATCGGGAGCAACCTTGTTTATCGAACCGCAAGCAATTGTGGATCTGAATAACCAGCTAAGTGAAGCAAGAGCGAAAGAACGTCATGAGATTGAGCGTATCCTGCGTGTTCTTTCAGAAGAAACTGCTGAATACGCAGAGGCCATGCTTGAAAATGTAGAAGCTCTTGCCCAGCTGGATTTCGTGTTTGCGAAAGCTGCTTATGGCCATCAAATGAAGGCAACGCGACCGAAATTGAACGATCAAGGCATTATTCGCTTGAAAAAAGCGCGCCATCCGCTGATTGACCGTGAGCGAGTGGTACCGATCGATGTCGTCTTTGATGAGCACACGCATGCGCTGATTATCACAGGCCCGAATACTGGCGGTAAAACCGTTTCTCTGAAAACGATTGGCTTGCTGACGCTGATGGCTCAATCCGGATTACAGTTGCCGGTGGATGAAGATTCAGAGGCAAGCATTTTCCGACACGTTTTTGCTGACATCGGTGATGAGCAGTCAATAGAACAAAGTCTCAGTACGTTTTCTTCACATATGACAAATATTGTTGAGATTCTTAAAGAGGTTGATTTCAGCAGCCTCGTCTTGTTTGACGAACTCGGCGCCGGCACCGATCCCCAGGAAGGTGCGGCATTGTCCATGTCTATCCTTGATGCGGTTTATGGAAAAGGCGCAACCATCGTATGCACAACGCATTACAGTGAACTGAAAGCCTACGCCTATGAACGGCCTGGCGTCATGAACGCCAGTGTTGAATTCGATGTGGAAACGTTGAGTCCTACTTATCGACTGTTACTTGGGGTTCCGGGGCGAAGCAACGCTTTTGAAATATCGAGGAAGCTTGGCTTGCCAGTTGACATCATTGACGGCGCTCGCCTCCAGATTAGCCGTGAGACCAATCAGGTCGACAAAATGATCGCGTCACTTGAAAAGAACAGAAAAGCAGCTGAAGAAGAGGAAGAGAAAGCACGTAAGCTGAAGCTCGAAGTGGAGGCAAAGGAAGCCGCTCTGACTAAGAAGCTCAATGAATTGGAACGCTCGAAAGACGACATTCTGAAAAAAGCACGGGAAAAGGCAGAGCGCGCACTTAAAGACGCACGCCAGGAAGCTGAAGAAATTATTGAAGACCTGCGCCATTATAAAAAGAATGGCCAAGTTAAAGAACATCAATTAATCGATGCAAAGACTAAATTGGCGCACGCACTTGATTCGCTTGAGCAAAATAATTCTACCGCTTCGCAGCAGCCTGTTCAAAAAGCAGCTTCAGGCTTCCAGCCGGGCGATGCAGTCAAAATTATCAGCTTCGGCCAAGATGGCTATATCGTTAATAAAATCAGCGACCAAGAATACTTGGTTCAAGCCGGTATCTTGAAAATGAATGTTAAAGCAGGCGACTTGAAGAGAGTTAAAGAAAAGAAAAAAGTAAAGCCCGTTGTTAATGTGCGCACATCGGGACAGACCGTGCGTCCTGAACTCGATCTTCGCGGCGAGCGTTATGAAGACGCGATGCTAAAGGTTGAAAAGTATTTGGATGAAGCCATGCTTGCAGGCTATCCGCGGGTGTCCATAATTCATGGAAAAGGCACGGGGGCACTGCGAAAAGGTGTCACCCAATTGATCGATCGGCATCCTCGTGTTAAAGCCTCTCGTCTTGGTGCACAAGGCGAAGGCGGAAGCGGTGTGACCGTTGTGGAATTTAAGTGATTTCTCGCGCCAAGCTGAATAATGGCATCTAGCGGTTGCACATGCTATACTTTGTGACATAGAGCATATTGATTTTTTTGAGGAGGTTTTTAGGTAATGGCTATTAGTCAAGTAAATGACGCAAACTTTGCGGATGAAACTTCAAAAGGACTTGTTCTTGCCGACTTTTGGGCAACCTGGTGCGGACCATGCAAAATGATGGCACCTGTTCTTGATGAAGTGGATTCCGAATTAGCGGATAATCTTAAAATTGTTAAACTGGACGTTGATGAAAATCAAGCGACCGCCAGCAAATATGGTGTGATGAGTATCCCAACGATGTTCTTGTTCAAAAACGGCGAAGTTGTGGATAAAGTGGTTGGCTTCCAACCAAAAGAAGCATTGGCTGAACGCATCAAGCAACATATCGGCTGATTGTTACACCTAATGTATTGTTAAGAAAACCGGGACGCACTGCGTGAAACGCATGCTGTCCCGGTTTTTCTGTCTACAGCTATATACCTTTTCTTATTACAGATGGTTAGCAGTTGAATGTTTGCCCGATCTCGATGATAATAAGAACGAGGGTTTGCTTATTGAAGCAGTCCTAAGGTTTTTGCATTAATTAATTCACTAATAAATTCCGTTGCTATTTTTAAAGGATGATTGAAACATGGCAAGTCAAAAAATAAAAGAAAAACTAAGTCTGCTTCCGAAACAGCCGGGCTGCTATCAGATGAAAAACGAACAAGGGCAGATTATCTATGTCGGAAAAGCGAAAAACTTGTTCAATCGCGTGCATTCGTATTTCAGCGGGTCGCATGATGCGAAAACGCAGCGGCTTGTCGCGGATATTGCAGATTTTGAATATATCGTTGTCTCTTCAGAAATCGAATCGCTGCTGCTTGAAATAAACCTGATAAAAAAATATGAGCCTAGATATAACATTATGCTGAAGGATGACAAGAGCTATCCTTATATTAAGCTGACCTCTGAGAAATTTCCTCGGCTATTAATTACACGAAAGGTGAATCGCAAGAGCGGCAAATATTTTGGTCCGTATCCAAACGTGACGGCGGCGAATGAAACAAAGCGCTTGCTCGATCATCTTTATCCGCTGCGCAAATGCCGAACCTTGCCGAATCGGGTTTGCCTTTATTACCATATTGGGCAATGCCTAGCGCCGTGTGTTAATGATATTCCAAAGGAAACCTACGCCAATATGGCTGAGGACATCACGCGTTTCCTAAATGGAGGCTATCAGGATGTCAAAAAGAGGCTTCAAAAGGAAATGCTTGAGGCTTCCGATCAGCTCAATTTCGAAAAGGCCAAAGAGCTGCGTGATCAGATCAGCAATATTGAAACCGTTATGGAGAAACAAAAGATCATTTTTAATGATCTGGATAATCGTGACGTTTTTGGTTATGCCTATGACAAAGGCTGGATGTGCGTTCAGGTATTTTTCATGCGCCAGGGGAAACTGATTGAACGCAAGGTTTCCATGTTTCCCTTTTATCAAGAGCCGGAAGAGGACTTTTTGACCTTTATCGGCCAATTCTATAGCCACCAGAATCATATAAAACCTAAAGAAGTGCTGATCCCTAACTCAGTAGATCGAAGCCTGATTGAGCAAATGCTAGAAACCGAAGTGCTGCAGCCGCAGAGGGGCAGAAAAAAAGATTTGGTTGAAATGGCCGTGAAAAATGCCGGAATCGCACTCAAGGAAAAGTTCGCGTTAATTGAACGTGATGAAAAACGAACGGTCGGTGCAGTAGAACAATTGGGAGAGGCACTCGACATGCCGGCGCCGCGCAGAATTGAGACCTTTGACAATTCAAACATACAGGGAGCAGATCCTGTGTCTGCAATGGTTGTTTTTGAAGACGGCCGGCCAAAGAAAAGTGATTACCGAAAATATCGGGTGAAGACGGTCGATGGTCCTGATGATTATGCAACGATGCGTGAAGTCGTACGGAGACGCTACACACGCGTTTTGAAGGAAGGTAAGCCGCTGCCAGATCTTATTTTGATCGATGGCGGCAAAGGGCAGTTATCTGCAGCAATTGATGTGCTCGAAAATGAGTTTGGACTTTATGTGCCGGTGTGCGGGCTCGTGAAAGATGACAAACACCGTACATCACAACTCGTGATTGGCGAACCTCCACAGGTTGTTCCTCTGGCAAGAAACAGCCAGGCATTCTATCTCTTGCAACGCATACAGGATGAGGTGCACCGATTTGCAATCACTTTCCACAGACAGGTGAGAGAGAAATCGATGATCCATTCCTTATTGGATGATGTACCTGGAATTGGCAAGCAGCGCAAGCAGAAATTGTTACAGACGTTCGGTTCAATAAAGAAAATCCGGGAGGCAAGCAGCGCAGAACTGCAAGAAGCGGGACTTCCAGAGAAAGTCGCTGAATCGGTTCGAAAATATCTGGACAATCCACAATAAAAGGTATTGTTTCGATTCAACAGGTTTGTTATAATTTCCATAACTTAATTTTTCAAATATCTGAAGTGATAGAGGAGCAGTCTTCATAAGTAGGCCGCGCGAGAAGGATGAGATTCATTGACCGCGGCGGAAAGGGAATCCTGCCGAAGTCGGAATCGGTTCATCTCGTTTCCGGGCTGGACCTGCATTGAACAAATGCAGGGCTGTCACACTTGCAAAAAGTGTGGAGAACTATCTCAGCACGTTGAAAAAAGATTGACTGTTCAACAGCGGGGATTTCTCGCTGTTCTTTTTGTCACTGAAGAGAATGAATGATAAGGAGCACGCTCTTATCAAAGAGAATGTCCCGCAGCTTTATAAAAGAGTTTGTTCGAAAAGGAGCAAAATGCGAACATCTCTTAAAGAGTCTGTTCAAAAAGGAGGACAAAAAGGGCCGAGAAGATCAAGAAAACGCAGTTTCGAGTACCGGAGCGTATGTAAAGAATACGTGAGGAGTGGAGAAACAAGTTGACGTAGAGATTCGACAGCAATTTTTCCCGGACTTTTTGAACACCCTCTTAAAAAAGAGGACACAGAGAGAGCGAAGCATGAATATGCCGGTCAGATTCTAAAGGAGCGAGTGTAGGTGGCTTTAACAGTAATGAAGTTTGGCGGAACATCGGTAGCGTCGGTGGAACGGCTGCAGAAGGTAGCGGACAGAGTAATAAAGAAGAAAGAAGCCGGCAATCAAGTGATTGTTGTTGTCTCAGCCATGGGCAAAACAACAGACTCACTAGTCTCCATGGCCGGCGAGATTTCCGACAGGCCGTCAAAGCGGGAAATGGATGTGCTCTTGTCGACGGGCGAACAGGTCACGATTGCTTTGCTTTCAATGGTCCTGATTGAACGCGGCTACGATGCAATCTCATTTACTGGCTGGCAGGCCGGAATCAGAACAGAAGCAGTTCACGAAAGTGCGCGGATCGCGTCGATTGACACCTCATTGATCCGTCCGCAGTTGAAAAAAGGATCAATTGTGATTGTTGCCGGTTTCCAAGGTGTGACGGAAGACGGAGCAATCACAACGCTCGGCAGAGGCGGCTCGGATACATCCGCTGTGGCACTTGCTGCAGCATTCGGAGCGCAGCGATGCGAAATCTACACAGATGTGACCGGTGTTTTTACAACGGATCCGCGCTACGTGGACAAGGCGAGAAAACTGAAGGAAATCAGTTACGATGAAATGCTTGAAATGGCTTATCTTGGTGCGGGGGTTCTGCATCCTCGTGCTGTGGAATACGCGAAGAACAGCCATCTTGAGTTGGTGGTGTGCTCCTCTTTTTCTGATGAAGAGGGCACGGTGATTAAGGAGGAAGTATCAATGGAGAAGACAAAATCGGTCAGAGGGCTCGCTTTTGAGAAAAACGTGACGAAAGTGACGCTGCTCGGACTGCCGAATAATGTGACAGCTGTTTCGCGGGTGTTCGATGCGATTGCGGCAAAACATATTAATATCGATGTCATCGTCCAGAATGTGCTTGATGAAGCAAGAACAAGCCTATCGTTCACTGTTGATCATGATGTGCTGGATGAGACACTGGACGTGCTCCGCGAACAGGAGAAAGAGCTTGAGTACCATCAGATGATCTTCGAATCCGAGTTGGCGAAGGTTTCGATCGTCGGCTCAGGAATGGCATCTAACCCGGGAGTTGCTGCACAGATGTTTCACGCACTCGCCGGAAAGGGAATTAAGGTCAAAATGATCAGTACCTCGGAAATCAAAGTTTCAACGATCATTGACGAAAGCAAACTTCTTTTAGCGTTGGATACACTTCATGAAACCTTTCATCTTGCTGAAGAGGAATCCGTCAGCCTATAAAAAGGTGCAGGTAACAAACTAAGGTTAAACAAATGCCCTTAAGGAACACTAGATTCCTTAGGGGCATTATTATTTGACCAATTGGTATAAACGTTTAATTAATCTAGGTTCTCCAGGTGTTCAGATAGAGCTACGACTGCCGTGATAATCGCTAATGAGTCAAAATGCCGGGCAAAGTGCCCGGCATTTATGTCATCTTAATTATGATGTTATCGCTCATTCTGAGACGGACGCATACTGAATTGGATCCTTCGCATCCCATTTAATGAGAAAGACAACTTTTTTTTGCCGACCGGACTTGATCTCCATGTACGTTTCCGCAACGCATCCCGTCTGATGCTGAATCTGTTCCGCAATGAATCCGGCTTCAAGAGAAAAACTGCCTGATTCCGGGAAATCTTTAATTCGCGACTCGATCAGTGGCGAACTACATTCAAAGGTCATTTTATTTTTTACTTTACTGACTTGTTCTAATTTTCCCCATCCTGCACGATCAAAAAAATCGATAATCTGCTGTTCGTTTTCAAGCGGATACCGGCTCGCCAACTTGCGCCCGGACCAGTAGAGAATCGACGCCGTTTCTTTGCCAAGTAGTTCAGGAATAAGTAAGTCTCTTATTAATTCATAGCCGAAAGCCGGTACAGTAGCATCACCATAATGTTCCGGCTGCGGGCAAGTTTCGTTTCTCGCCATCTTCAATCCCTCCACAGACTATTATAACTGTCTTTTTACGGTTTCACTATGATGAGTTGTGGTTCAGAGCATAAATCATTCTACTAATGTTCATCTAGATCAAGTGTCCTGTCAATACTATACATTGAATGCTTCTTTGATCGATAAAAAATAAATATTTCACAAAATATTCATTATATGTAACACTAGAATTAGAACGTTGAAAGGAATGATAAGGATGGAATTCAGATTAGAACACGATACACTCGGAGAAGTCAAAGTACCCGCGGATCGGCTGTGGGGTGCACAAACACAAAGAAGCAAAGACAATTTCAAAATCGGCTGGGAAAACATGCCGCTTGAAATTATTCAAGCATTTGCGGTATTAAAAAGAAGCGCAGCAATTGCTAATCAAAAGCTTAAAACACTTAATTCAGATAAAGCTAAGGCCATTGTTCAGGCAACCGACGAAGTACTCGCGGGAAAATGGAATGAGGAATTCCCCCTTGTTGTCTGGCAGACGGGAAGCGGCACGCAATCCAATATGAACATGAATGAAGTCATTGCGAATCGTGCGAATCAATTGCTCAAAGAAATAGGGAACGACGCGCGTGTCCATCCAAATGATGATGTCAATAAAGCGCAAAGCTCAAACGACACCTTTCCGACGGCGTTACATATCGCTGCTGTTCGAGCCATTGAAGACGATCTGTTTCCTGCTTTAGATGAACTTAAGGAAACATTGGATAAAAAGGCGCAGGAATTCAGTGACATCGTTAAGATCGGCCGGACACATCTGCAAGACGCGGTCCCCCTGACTGTTGGGCAAGAGATAAGTGGATGGGCATTTATGCTGAAAGAATCGAAAGAACTTATTGAGAGTACGCTTGGTCACTTAAAAAGCCTAGCGATTGGCGGAACAGCAGTTGGCACTGGCTTGAACGCACCGGAACAGTTTGGCGAATTAGCCGCCGAAGAAATCAGCAAAATCACAGGGAAAACGTTTTACGCTTCGGAGAACAAGTTCCATGCACTTACAAGTCATGACGCGGTTGTGGTGGCACATGGCGCGTTGAAAGCTCTCGCCGCAGATCTGATGAAAATTGCGAACGATGTACGGTGGCTGGCTAGCGGACCGCGCTGTGGACTCGGCGAGCTGGAAATTCCGGCAAATGAACCGGGAAGCTCCATCATGCCGGGTAAAGTCAACCCGACCCAAGCTGAAGCGGTCACCATGGTTACTGTTCAGGTAATGGGTAATGACGCTACGATTGGCTTTGCGGCTAGCCAAGGAAACTTCGAATTGAACGTATTCAAGCCGGTCATCGGTTATAATTTTCTGCAATCCGCTAAGCTTCTGTCCGATGCAATGCGTTCTTTTAACGTGAATTGCGCAACAGGCATCAAAGTGAATCAAGAGAAGGTAGATTATTTCCTTCACCACTCACTGATGCTGGTAACCGCTCTTAATCCGAAAATCGGTTATGAGAAAGCAGCAAAGATTTCAAAACTGGCACATCAAGAAGGGATCAGCTTGAAAGAATCCGCAATAAAGCTTGGCATTCTCAGCAGCGAGGAATTCGACGCTTATGTAAAACCTGAACAGATGGCCAATCCATATCAACACTAAGTATAGTGAACGAAGAATAAAGCTGTCCGCTTGACCAGAGGGAACAGCTTTTATTTATTTGTGAAACAAATCACATATATATTCTGTTCTTTATCAGTGACCACGAATTCATAGAAATGCCGCTGTATTTAAAAGTGATCAGCAATTTATTTGAACATGAGTTACTTTGTGACGCTCGACATAGCAGAGCTGGTGCTATTCCCCTTATATTAATGATATGGTCTATTTACTATTTTTGAAATGGATCAATCAAACGCGTATCCAACATTGAAAAGCTTTGATTAATACATAGAGTGCTCGATCCAGGAGAATGAACATGTCCGGGCCGATTTTCAAAAAATGATGATGTGGCGTATGAGAGGATGAATACATATATGATGAAGTACGATGTTGTTGTCGTTGGTGCCGGGGGTGCAGGTATGCAAGCTGCGCTCAACGCATCTTATGGCAGCTCGCTTAAGATTGCGGTTCTATCGAAAATATTTCCAACACGTTCGCATACCGGAGCTGCGCAAGGCGGCATTAATGCTGCACTTGGTTATCGCGATGCAACCGATTCAATTGAAAAACATTTTAAGGATACCGTGAAAGGCAGCGATTTTCTCGCCGATCAAGATGCCGTGCAGTTTTTTACTGAGAATATGCCAAAAATTATTTCTGAACTGGATTACATGGGCGTGCCATTCTCACGTGATCAGAACGGCCACATCGCTCAACGGCCATTCGGAGGAGCTTCGAGTCCAAGAACCTGTTATTCTGCGGATAAGACAGGCCATGTCATTCTGCATAGCTTGTATGAGCAGTGTCTGCAGCAAGGTATTCATTTCTATGATGACTGGTTCCTTCTTTCATTAGTGGTGAAAGACAATGAACTAGAGGGACTGGTTGCCATGGACATGCGCAAAGGGGAAATCCAGGCCATTCAAGCGAAAGCGGTTGTCATTGCGACTGGGGGATTCGGAAGGGTCTTCTGGAGCCGGACTACGAACGCCATCAATATGACGGGTGACGGGACCGCCGCCTGTTTCAATGCCGGCATTCCATTGAAGGATCCGGAATTCGTGCAGTTTCATCCTACCGGTTTAGCATCTACCGGTGTACTTGTATCTGAGGCCTGCCGGGGGGAAGGCGGCTACCTCTTGAATAAAGATGGCGAGCGTTTTATGAAGCGGTATGCGCCCGACAAAATGGAACTTGGTCCTCGTGACCTCGTTGCCCGTTCGATTGAAACGGAAATCAAGGAAGGACGCGGTTTTGGCGAAGGCATGAACTCTTATGTGCTGATGGATCTGAGACATCTTGGCAAAGAACGGATCATGCAACGCCTGCCGCAAGTTCGTGAACTGGCGCTTAATTTTGAAGGTGTAGATATTATTCATGAGCCTGTGCCGGTACGTCCAAGCTGCCATTATATGATGGGCGGTATCAGCGTCAGTGACTATAAAACACTGGCAACATCCGTCCATGGTATTCACGCGGTTGGCGAGTGCTGCTGCGTCTCCATTCATGGAGCAAACCGATTAGGCGGCAACTCTGTGGCAGACGTCGTTCTTTTTGGAAAATATGCAGGGCTTGGCGCGCGCCAAACAGCGGAAAATCGTGAGTTCGGATCGATCGAAAAGCTCGAAGAAGAACAAAACAAGTGGATTGAAAAGTTTAAGATGATGCGAAAGAAAACAGCAGGGATAAAGTTCTTCGAAATCAGAGACAAGATGGCGGAAGCGATGTGGTATCATGTCGGTATTTTCCGCGTCGGCAGCGAAATAGAACAAGCCTTAGCCACGCTTGATGAAGCCATTGAGGAGTATAAAGATGCTTATATCGGTGATTCATCCGAGCGGTATAATATGGCGTTTATCAATTATGTGGAGCTTGGCAATCTGCTGAAACTCGCAAAGGCAGTCACCATTGGCGCGCTCAATCGTAAAGAAAGCCGAGGCTCTCACTCCAGAGGCGATTTCACACAAAGAGACGACAAAAATTACCTGAAACATACGCTTGTTTATTACGACGAAGGGCGCTTCCGCCTCGATTATGCCCCGGTCATGATTACGTCGTATCAACCCGAGGAGCGAAAATACTGATGAAAAAGTTAAAAATCACAATCAAGCGTTACGACGGACAAAAATCGTGGAATCAGGATTACGAGATTGACTATGAGAAGGGAAGAACCGTTCTCTGGTCTCTGACGATGATTCGAGAGAAGCTTGATTCGACGCTCGTTTTTTCTTCCGCATGTCAGCACGGTATTTGCGGTAGCTGTGCAATCAAGATCAATGGCAAAACCGTTCTGGTATGCCAAACCCCTCTTGATTCTATGCTCAATCTTTTTAAGACAGACAGACTGATCTATGAACCGATGAGCCATTTTGAGGTGATTCGGGATCTCGCGGTCGCCTGGGAGCCGAAAATGGAGAAAATGAAAAAGGTAAATCCATGGCTGATCCCAATCGAAGCGGGTACGAAAGAAAACGGCTTTCTTCAGGGTGCAGATGATTTTCAAAAAATCTCCTCAGCAACAGACTGCATTTTGTGCGGGATCTGCACGTCGGAGTGCAACCAGCTTGAGGTGAATGACGGCACTTTTCTCGACCCGTTTATCTTTAATAAGGCGTACCGGTTTGCCGTTGATTCACGCGATTGCGCTTCGGAAGACCATGTACATCCAGCCTATGAAAATGAATTGTGGAAATGTCTCCACTGCATGCAATGCGTCTCAAACTGCCCGAAACATATTGACCTTACCGGTGAGATATCGGCACTTCGAAACATGTCAATGAAGATGGGCGAAACAAAGAATCAAGGCGCACGGCATGCGCGCGCGTTTTATGAAGATACATGGAAGAAGGGGCAGTTGAACGAGACCATGCTTCCAATTAAGACAGATGGGTTGCTTAAGACTGCCGCGACAAAAGTCCCGTTTGCATTACGGATGATGAAGACAGGCAAAATTAATCCGCTTGAACTGCAGAAACCGGTTAATGGAATTAAGGGTGTTCGTGAACTGTACGATTATGCCAAGGAGGTGGAGAAGAGTGAATCTTAAATATGGATTTTTCCCAGGCTGTACTCTGAAATCAGCAGAAAAAGAACTAATGATGTCGACCATGGAAGTTGCTCGCGCTTTGGGTATTGAACTCATCGAACTTGATGGCTGGACCTGTTGTGGTGCCAGCCACATCCAGGATTACGACGAGTTCACAGCGACATTGGTCAATGCACGGAATATCGCTTTAGGTGAAAAACTTGGCGTTGAAAAGATTGTCACTGTATGCAATACCTGCACCTTAATGCTCAGAACAGCGAAGAAAAAGATTGATGAAGATGGCGAATTAAAAGAAAAAGTGAATACGGGCCTAGAAAGAGCAGGGATGCAGTACAAGGGTACAGCTGAAGTCACTCATCTCTTGTGGGTACTTTTAGAAGACTACGGACTCGAGCGGCTGAAGGAAAAGGTGGTACGTCCGCTGAATGGGCTGAAAGTGGCAAATTTTTACGGTTGCCATATTCTGATGCCTCCTAACGTTATGGGCTTTGAAAACCCGAAAAATCCTCAGTCCATGGAATTAATTGCAGAAGCGTTGGGAGCGGAGACAGTAAATTTTGATCAGCGTCTTGCCTGTTGCGGTTTTCATGCCGTATTCCCCGCTGAGAAAGAAGTCAACAAATTAACCAGAATCAACTGTCTTTCACCAAAAGAGGCGGGTGCGGACTGTCTCGTAACACCATGCCCGCTTTGCCAGATGCAGCTTGATGCCTATCAGCCGGGCGCGCAAAAAGGACTTGATCAAGATATAACCATTCCTGTCCTTCATCTGCCCCAATTGATTGGGCTGGCGCTTGGTATTGATCCTGATAAGCTAGGTATTCAGCGTCATGTTGTCGATGTTATACCAATGTTACGGGCACTTGCGTAAAATAATCAAACTTAGCACGCATCGTCCTTGTTTTCATAAAATGTTAAGGACTAAAAGCCTTCCCCGCCCGCTCTTCTGCTGAGCAAGGAGGGGGAATTTTGAAGGAAGAATATCACCGTCCAAAACCTTTGCTGACGAAGAGGGAAAGAGAAGTTTTCGAATTGCTTGTCCAAGACAAGACGACCCGAGACATAGCTAAAGAACTCTTCATTAGTGAGAAGACTGTTCGTAACCATATCTCTAACACCATGCAGAAGCTTGGTGTGAAAGGACGCTCCCAGGCGGTTGTCGAACTTCTGAGGCTCGGAGAACTAAAATTATAGCACCGGCCGGTTCCTGATGAAGGGCCGGCTGTTGTTTTTGTTCGTAATCACATGTCGAATGCGGTGCATGGTCATTGTGAATGTTTTTCAAGGCAGTATAATAAATCGAACAATTGATTTATTATACTGCCTTTAAGGTATCTAAATCTTATAATAAATAGATTAAATTCAATTATGCGGCACTATTAAATATGATATTATGAATAAAAAATGGGAGAAGTTGTTAACTTGTCAATAAATAATACAGTTAAAAAAGGCGTGACTAAAGAAATACAAAATCACTTAATAAGGATTTATAATGATATTTTTTTAGCATTGTCGGACTTGTCACAAGTTAATATATTTTTGTGTGGTGGTGCATCTACATCATCAAAAAAATCTATAAGGGATCTTCTACGAATTGAACTGGAAAAAGAAAGATTTTTAAAAGTATTATATCCTGAAGATTTACTAATTGATTTACTGAATAGAAATAAGAATAAAAATTTATTAGAGCTAGAAGGATTTCTTGCAGACAATAGTGATATTATTTGCATTATTAGCGAAAGCCCCGGTTCTTTTGCCGAGCTTGGGGCATTTGTAACTGATGCAACAATTAAAAATAAAGTAGTTGCCGTTGTGCAAAGCAGTTTTAAAAGAGCAAAAAGTTTTATTATGCTAGGTCCGATAAGACTACTAATGAATATGGACAAAAATAAGGTCATTTTTTTTAAAAAAAATGACCTTAATGGACTAAAAAAAGATTTAATGAAAAACGTAATTAAACCAGCTAAAAACAAAAAGGATAATATTAGGTTAGATTCTATTTTTGGTGTTGATAGAATTATATTGTTAATAAATTATTTTTACACAGGAGTTACATCTGAATTTATCCGTGACTGTTTAAACTTTCTATTTAAGCAATATTTAAATGGATCTACTAATAACTTGCAGGTGTTATATAAATCTGCACTAAAGCAACTTTACAAAGATAAATTGATACAGAAAAATAGTAATTCAAATTCTTTTGTTTATGAACTAACTAAAGAAGGATTTAAAGAGATCCATTTTATAATGGATAACCTTTATTTTCACAACAGTTCACGATTGTTTGATGAATTGAGATTTGATATAATGACCTACAGTTATTATTCACAGTGACGTAAATTTTTTAGAATTTTCTCTTTGAAACTTGAAGAGTGAGAAATGGTGATTCGCCATTTTAAGTGAAATGTGAGATAACTTATTTGAATAATAATCCTCACATTTACAACGTAAATATTCGGCTCATTATTCAAATATCTAATGACTGGTAAAGGATTGACGACACTGTGAATAATACTCATTCTAATACAATTCTATTAAATAACTTACAATTACCAATTATACATGACATCTTTGACCTTTCAGACAATACAAGAATTAGTGACGGGAAACTTTATTTATTATTTCAATTCCATAACTACTACTATAATACTTTTTTTATAAATAAGAAAAATGGTAAAAAAAGGGAAATATCCTCTCCGCAAAGACCCTTAAAATTATTGCAGAAGTGGATTTTGGAGGAAATTCTTTTAAATATCAAAGTATCTGCAGAATCTCAAGCCTTTATAAGGAAAAAGAATGGGATCTTAGAAAATGCACTTCTTCATAAAGATAATTTGTTTTTGCTGCAAATGGATATAGAAAACTTCTTTCCAAGTATCGATGATAAAAGAATTTTTTATTTTTTTAGACAAATTGGCTATAATTCATTTGTTTCTGACATTTTAAAGAATGTTTGTACTTTTAAAGGAAAACTTCCCCAAGGTGGAGTATGTTCACCATATTTATCAAACTTAATTTGTTACAGTCTTGATAGGCGTATCGCTGGACTATGTGCAAGGCGCGATATTATATATTCAAGATATGCAGATGACCTAAGCTTTTCTTGTGATAATAAAGATAATTTAAGAAAAATTCGTCCTCTTGTTGAACTAATCTTATCAAAAGAAGGCTTCAAAGTTAATAAAAGTAAAACTAGATTTTCGTTTTCACATAAAACAATAACTGGATTAAATATAGCTAAAGATAATAATAATATGAATGTAGTTAAAGTTCCGCGAAAATTAAAAAGGAAAGTACGTTCAATTATCCATTATAGCTTTGTGAGTGGAGATTTCTCTAATCAGAATGTTGTTCTTGGTTACATTGCTTTTATTTACTCAATTGAGCCGGAATATATATCAAAAATAATAAAATACATTCAATCACTACAAAATAAGGATTATAAATTTTTTTCGGACATTGTTAATGCGTTTAATAAATCGGATTTAGCTAAGATATCTAACTTTTGTTGGAATTTTGATGACACATATGAATCAAAGATTGATGTAGAAAAAGTTCTTAGGAAATATAAAATATCTGATAGAAAAGATTTAGATCTTTTTGCTGAATATTTGCCGGATGAATACTGGGGTTTTCAGGAAAAATTTGAAAAACGTTTTTTCTACCTAAAAAGACATAAAGTTTTAACTGATCATTTAGTGAGCATCTATCAAAATAAATTATACGATTTAAACTTTTTAAATAGAGAAGATAGTACAAATTCATTTCATCAAGATCTATTTGAATTTTAATCTATTTAGCTTTAGTCACATCAAAGAGATTTTGAGTATCATCTGAAACAGAAGATCCTTAGATCAATTATGCTCTTTCATCATGAGTTGCAATGCAATAAAATATATCTCACATTCATTTTATCACTGTCACTTGTTGTGAGAGCATTTGATTATGCTTTAATTGATCGAATCGGAGTTTGCATAATTCGATTGATACTTGAAATGTTGCAGATGCCTCTTGTAAGAGCGTAGGGCTATCCAAATTGATTGAATCGATATATGTAAAAGTATTGTTGCATATTGAGTGAATCGTTAAGCATCTGATTCTTGAAGATCTAAGAAGGGTTTAGGCAGCCCATTGAATTGATTTCCTGAATGTCTCAAGACGTGGTACAACTCATGAAAAAAGAATTCTCTTTACTTGGATATTGGTAAACGATTGTCAATGTTTATCATTTTAAAGTTATCTTCATCAACAGAATAACTTCTAAGACTAGAATAAATAAGTTTAATGCCTAATTCATAACAAATATGTTCTTCTTTCAGTTCGTGTGGATTATGTATACACATATCTTTTAATAGTTTAAACACACATTGATCCAAAGTCAGAGAGCGATGAATAATAGTTCAAAATAACCGCCTCGGAACTATTAGATAAGCGTACTCTGTATTTTTTAATAAAATAAAGAACATATGTTCTCGATGATTATGTAAGAGCAAATAGAGCGATCGGATCAGAATGAAAAGATCAAGCTGTTCAGGAAAGATACACAACTCTCTAATTATACAGCTGCGTACCAAAAAGCAATTGAATTGATCCAGGAGCCAGAAGTAACAAATAACAGCCAAGCAATACAAAGTTATGCCAGTTTCTCTTTTATTCCTGCTAAGATGCAACCAGGCGAAAATGTCCCGCAAGAATATATTCCAATCTATGAAGCTGCCAGGCAGAGATATGAGGTGAACTGGCAGTTGTTGGCTGCTATCCACTCCATTGAAACGCATTTTTCAAGTATTCGAACCATGGTGTCGCCGATAGGCGCAATTGGGCACATGCAGTTATGCCAGTAACATTCGCAGCTTATGGTGTTGATGGTAACAGAGACGGTCAGACAAGCGTCTGGGACCTCACAGACGCCATCTTTTCTGCTGCACTCTACCTTTCCAGTTAATGGTTATTCAAACGATGCTAGAAAAGCGATCTAGAATTATAATCACGCGGATTGGTATGTGAATGATGTGATAACAAAATCTAATAGTATCAAATCACTTTTGAAATGATTTGATTGATGATCTTTGATTCCACCCTATTCACTTTTTCTTTCTCAATTTTTGCAAGATCTTCATCAATCATTGCCAAATGAATAAATTCAGTTATTAGAATCAGATGTGTTATTCTATCTAGTTTTGTGTTAATTATCATTTTGATGAAGTAACGAATAGTCCAAATAATAATTAATATTAATACTATAAATGATGATATTTGTACTATATAACCGATAGCTTCTTCAACAGAACTATCCCGAGAATTATTAAATATCCAATTATTGAATGAAGACCAAATAGGAATGAAAAGAATTAAGAATGATCCTCCAAAAGAACTTAAGAGTTTTAAAAAATTATTTTTTGAGAGTGTATATTTTTGTACTCGAAGTTTTCGAATTAGATACTTCATAGCATTCTGGTGATAATAATGATTATCAATAATAAATTTTTTAACAGATGCACAAATTAAATCCTCCCACTGCTTATCTTTATATGACATGTTATATAGACTTGTACATCTTGTTTTACTTCGTGGATCTAGGTAGTATTTGAGAATTATTAATAGATTGGTTTCAAAAATAAAGGGTATTATTGTAGAACTAAATAAATTACCGTACTCAGAAAAAAATGGATTATATCTAAAAAAATAATTAATTAAATAATAAATCAAAGGAATTAGTATTAGCACTGCACTGATAATTACTTGCCCAATCATCTCTTTGAGAACTAAATTCCAAATTGATAGTTTTGAGTAAAAAGTAAATAGCCGATTTTCAAAATTCATAAGCTCAACTCCCGTACATATTCATTTTTTTATCGGCTATTTTAAAGAAAAGTTAATAAATTCCTGATTTGCGAATATATGTTCTATTTATGTGCTAATCTTTGTATAATGTATACAGATGTGATGCAGTAATAGACATTTTTAATCGGACTGAATTAAGTAAAGATAAAATCACCCCTTATCATGTGTACCCCTACATTGTTTATGGTCGTACATCCACTGAAAAAGATGAGCAGATCTTGTCCCTAGAAAACCAAATCGACATATGCCATAACTGGCTTGATTAGACTCACTTTGAATGGAATGAAAAGAGCATTCTCCTGGACGATGGCATTTCAGGAACAATAATATTGGCGCGAAAAGCAATGCGTCTTATTCTTGAAAAGCGAAGAAAAGAGAAATTAAAATGGTTCTTTTCAAGTAGATAAGCAGACTTGCAAGGGACTTAAAGGACGCACTTTAAATTAAAGAAGTGCTGATTTCTGCTCGTGTACGAGTCGTGACTATTGAAGAGGAATATCACAGCCTTACAGAAAATAAGAACGATATGAAATTTGAAATGTTTTCGATGTTTGCGGCTCAGTATCAGAAAAGTAACTCAGTTTCAACGAGTGCAGCATTTGCTGCCAAAGTTAGAAGAGGTGAATACAGAGGTGGAAAAACCGCGATCGGTTATCGTATAGAAAATAAAAGACTGGCTATAAACGAAGAGGAAGCCAAGGTAGTTCGACTTATTTATGAGCTCTATAATCACCATGGTTTTGGACAGAAAAACAATGTATCGTCTTAACAAAGAATTAGCAAAGAGGATATTGTTGGCCCTCGTTTAAAAGACAAGTGGCAGCTAACCAGCGTGCAAACCATATTGAAGAACCCGATTTATTGTGGTGTGGTGATCACGAATCGGTATGAGAAGGTAAAAATATCTGGTCGTAAAAAGTAGATCCAAAATCTTCCGGAAAAGTGGAATATATACTATGATCAACATCCGAAAATCATAACAAGAGAAGAATGGCAGAAAGCAAATAGTAAAGTATATAAGCACTCAAAAAAAGAATAACTACATGGAATGAACTTCGTGGTTTCGCAGTTTGCAGCGAGTGCGGTGCAAATATGGTTGTCGATGCTACGTATTACGAAAAGAAGAACGGAGGCAGGACAAATTGGCAGTATTTAAAATGCAGTACGTACAGTCATTTAGGTAGCTACGGCTGCGTGAAACATGCGCCGATTATTTATCAGGATTTTAGAAATCTCATTATTGAAAATCTGAAAGAAAAGGGCAAGAAGACAATGTTTGATCTGAAAACCAATTTAAATCAAAAGCGCAGACAAAAAATTGAGCTATTGAAAAGTCAAATTGAAAAGTCTAAATTAAAGAAAAGAAAACTAATTGAGCTCTTTCTGGAAGATGAATTATTCCTGCTTAAACAAATGAATCGATATATATCAACGACATCAAAAAAGCCTTTAATATGTTTGATAGGACAGAGGGGAACTTATATACAGTATTTCAGGCGTTGATCGAGAAAAATTATCGTACAATCAGACGGACATATTGTTATCAAGTATAAATTTTCAAATGCATAAATTTTTCGCAGGAGGTGGATAGGTTGGATATTTATTTTGATGAATCAGGTAACACGGGTTCAGTAAAGGTAAAAAATAATAAACTTAATTATGATAATCAAAGACATTTTGCCTTATGTGGAGTTATTTGTAAAAGTGATGATGAAAAGAATAAAATTCAGAAAAAATATTGTGAATTCAAAAAAAAATATAATATTCAAGGAGAATTAAAAGGAAATTCTCTAATGACTAAAAAGAATAATAAATTGCTACACTATTTTATAGAAGAAATTTTAGATGCATCACACTTTCAAATAAATATTTATGACAAAAAATTTTACTTAATTACTAAAATGCTTCAAATTTTTTTAGGCTACGAGTTTAAAAGGGAATTTCCTGTAGAATCATATAAGTTAGCAAGTAGCCTTATTAATGAAAATGAAGATATTTTAATAAAGTATTTGCAGCTCGAAGAGAATATAACTTTAGAAAATGTCGAATTATTCACGAAATATCTAATGGATTTTCCTTACAATTTTGAATCCAATTTCTTATTATCCACAATCGCTCAAAAAATTATAGAAAATACCTTTGAAGATCAAATATTAAACGATCTGATTGAAGAGAGCAAATATGATGGAACCATATCCACAAATATTGTGAATTTGAATGCCCTTTCCGAGTTTATATTAATGTTCAAAAAAGAATCTGGAATCAGTATATCAAATAAATCTATAAATATTTATCATGATAAAATTGATGGTTTCTTTAAGGTCTTTCAGAATGAATTAGATCCGTATGGAATTTTAGTTCATTTTACAGATAGTGCTGATAACATATTCATTCAAGTGGCAGATAATGTAGCAAGCATTTTCTGTAAGGTTTTCAATCAGATGATAAACATTTTTGAAAACAAAAAAGAATGGTGTAAAGAAAGTGAGTGGACTCTAGATATCGCATCTAAACTTATTAATCAAATTCATGTAGACAATATAAAATTTACATTGCCTATTCAGGACTGGGACGTTGCTTTATGCGTTAGTGAGATGTTCAAATCAAGCTATAGAAGAGAAAATAGAAACAATATACATTTTAATCCAATTTATATATCAAATATGGATAAAATATATGAATCAATAGACTCTAATATGCGTGAGGATCTTGATAGTCTAAATTTTATCTTAAAGAGATAATAATTTTGTAAATTAGCCTTTTCGACAACTGTCTATCCTCATGTGTATAAATTACTTTTGTTTCTTCTTGTCGCCTAAAACTAGAAAAATAAAATATGTATGTTTAAAAGTGTTCTTATGCAAATTTATTGGAGGGGTTCATTATGATTTCTCAAATAAAAAATTTAACATATAAGTCGTTCTTAGATTATACTGGTCCAGCAGAAAATTTTAAAAGTAAGAATATAATATATGGTGACAATGGAAACGGTAAATCTTCTTTGGCAATAGGGCTTTATAATTCATTTATTCAAAGTGATCACGAGAGACTTACATATCTTTTTAATAAATATTACATTGCACAAAATATGTTATTAACCGAAGAATCAAATGATAACATAAAAGCAGTTAAAATAACTTATGGAGATAAGAATGTTTCTAATGAGAAAGAAATAAAAGAATTAAAAGATAAATTAGATATATTAAAGAGCAATGAGAGTGGGTTGAAGAAAAAAATAGATGGACATTCAAAAAAGGTCCTGAGTGAGATCGAAAAAATTTTTCAAGATAATAAAAAAGACAACAAATCAATTAAAAGAAAACCAGGTAAGGATGTCGATAGAAAATTTAATGCATGGTGTGGAGAATATACTGAAGCTATTAAGCAACATCCTGATTACGATTATAGTAATAGCCCTACTTCTAAAAAAATAGAGGAAGAAATAAATGACATTGAAAAAGCAAAGATAAATGAGTTGAATTGTTCAGAAATAGATCAATTATTAAGAGTTATAGAGAGCTTGATGATGACAGGATATCCTGAATTAGGAATTAGCAATGAAGTTTTAAATTGGATTAATGAAGGTCTACATATACATAATGATAAAAAGAAAGATGTTTGCGAATTTTGTCATAATAAGTTTGATAGAAATCAACTGTTGGGGGAAATCAATGACAAATTAAAAAATGAAACGGCAAAGAAACAAAAATACTTAGAAACTGCTACAGATAAATTAATTCTCTTTAAAGATCAGTTAGGTACATTAAATGTTAATAGTAAAGTACTTTTAGAAAATGGCGATTTTAATGATACTTATTTTACATTAGTGTCATTAATCAATATTGCAAGGGAGGAACTGGAGAGCAATATATTGACTATGCAAGCAAAAATAAAAAAAATGGCCACACCACTTAACAAGAAACTATTGAGTCAAGTAAAAATAAATGATATTGAGCAACTAATAAATGATTTAATTAAAAAAAAGAGAAAAATAAGTAGAGAAAAAAGCAGAGAACTTGAAGAAATTAATACCTTAATAAAAGGTGTTATTGGATTTAAAATTAAAAATAGCACTTTGATTTCGAGTGAGATGGCTCTTCTAAAACAAGACAATAAAAATCTTAGTGAAATGAGTGAAAATGCTAATGATATAGAACAACAAATAGAGTCACTGGAAGCTGAAGGATCAGATATTTCGGATTTCGCTCAAGAAATTAATGAGATATTAACTGACTATGAAGTCGGATTGAAACTAGTGCCTAAAAATGACACATATTTCTTATGCCACAAATTTAATCCAGAAAGAGAGATTACGTTAGATGTTATTAGTGAAGGAGAAAGAAATGTTTTAGCATTTTGTTATTTTTACTGTTCCCTATTAGGAACTGAAAAAGAAATCAAAAATGATATTGCTGGAATTATTATAGATGATCCAATTTCAAGTCTTGATAATAAAAATTCAACCCTAATAACTGCTATGCTTGAGCACATTTTAAAAAGCAACGCTCAAGTTTTTATTCTTACACATTCATGGAAGGATTATTTAAATATTATCTATTCAAAACAAGAGGAAGAATATGGATTTTATGAGTGCTTTAAGGAAAACTATAGGAGTTCAATTAGGCGCATTAAAAAAAGTGTATCTGTTTATAAAAAGTTATATCAAGAAATTTACCAGATACAAAAGAAAAATTTTGATGATATTAAACCAGAGGAGTTTTTGCATTTACCAAATACAATGAGAAGAGTGTTTGAATCTTACTTGAGGTTTAACTTTAATATTTCAATGGCTACTGCAAACAGTATCGATAAAATAAAGACTGTTTTTGAATTTTCTAATAGAGATATTGATAATGGTAAACTTCAAGGTTTTTTAAATGTTATAAATGTGTTTTCTCATGGATCGATATTTGAATACAATCCAAAGCAAAGAGAAATTTATGACAGCGCGAAATTTTTAATTAAGACGTTGAAGTGCAATAATAAAGGGCACCATCAAAAAATGATTGAAGATATATAAGCTCAGATAAACTTAATGGGGTTAGTTTTCCTTGTTCTAATAACGAAGAGCACACCAGATATAATGGTGTGGTGAAACTAACTTGTTTCTGAGGACAGCTTACTCAAATTCATGTAAATAATATTTATATAATAGGTAATTCATTGCTGCTATTTTCGATTATTAGACAATTAGTTACAGAGTTAATTAGGTGGTCATTGATTATTAGGCGATTGCAAAAAGATATGATTGAAGAATAAATTTGTTTTGGTTTATTCTATTGTGTAACAACACACTTTAATCCGCAATGGGTAAGTATTACGAACACCATACAGAAATTAGGTGTGAAAGAACGCCCCGGCGGTTGCCGAACTTCTAAGGCTCGGAGAACTAAAATTATAGCACCAGCTGGTTCCTGATGAAGGGCCGGCTGGTGTTTATTAATAAGTTCGATTATGGCCCCTTGTCTTATTGAGGGGCGGGCTTGTCTCCTGAACGGCGAACTTGTCCTGTTCAAGCTAAAATCTGAAAAAAAAATCCTAAATCAAAAAAGCCAAGACAAAAAATTGTGCCTATTGAAAAAGCCAACTAGGAAAGCTAAATTAAGTTTTCAATTTCGTTAAAGTCCATTAAAAGACCTGAGCATATTAATAAACTCTTGAAGATCGTCGTTATTCCAATTTGAAATGCGTTCATAAAAAACCGATTCTTTTTCCTTAAGAGCACTAATTGTCTTTTGTTTTCCAACCTCAGTAAGAGAGAGAAGAATTCTCCGACCATCATCAGGCGATGCGTCTTTTTTCACATACCCTAAAGATTCCAACTGTTTGACAAGACGGCTTACCGAACTGCGATCCATAGCGGTTGATTCCGCTAAGACAGCAGCACTCGTCGGTCCATAGGAATAGAGCCAACGAATAATATGGAACGCAGCAGGCTGTAAGGAAGAATCGAATCGCGCTGCGGCTTTGACATTTAGTGCATGTGAAGCGCTGATGAGTGCATTGAGCTGCTCACCCAACGCTATCTCCAATTGCTCTCTTGGACTTTTTTTGTAATGATTATCCTCCATGACTATTCACCTATCCTTTAGTCTCCAAAATAACCTTCTGTATTTTGATTGACATATATCCACCAAATCTATATAGTGGACATATGTCAATTATATTAATTGCTACACTGGCTTTCTCAGCTCTCAAAAATATTGTAGCACACAAAGGAGAATGATCATGGCTAAAAATCCAATCGTTGTCATAACAGGAGCAACAAGCGGTCTGGGGCAGATTGTTGCAATTGAATTAGCAAAGCGTGGGTTTGACCTTGTTCTGACAGCAAGAAGCAAAGAACGTGCTGATGCAACGAAAAAAATCATTGAAGACACCAATCCTTCAGTGAATGTCGCCTTTTTCTTCGGAGACCTATCGTTAATGAAGGATGCTAAACGAGTTGGCCAAGAAATAGCTGCTGCTTACCCTAAAATCGACGTACTTTTGAACAATGCGGGAATTCATGCATTCGAGCAACGCATTACTTCCGAGGGATTTCCAGAAATGATTGCTGTAAACTATTTAGCACCATGGCTATTGACACATGAGTTGAAACCATCCTTACAGAACGCAGGTAAGGCTAGAGTTGTCAATGTTGCCTCCGAAGCTTCACGCAATCATGGAGTATTGAAGCTTCCCGAAGATTTAACTGATACCACTCCTTTTACTGCCCGCGGCTCATCTGCTATCTATGGAAAAACAAAATTGTTAGATATCATGTTCACTGCTGAACTGGCTCGACAATGGGCAGGCACCGGAATCAGTGTGAATGCGCTAAATCCTGGATTTAATGTTACCGGACTTGGACGTGAACTCAGGTTTGCAAACGTTATTGAACGTCTTTTAAAAATCTTCCATATCGGAGATCCGAGAAGAGGGGCTGATATTATTACCCGATTAATCGTGGAACCCAAATATCAAGAGGTGACAGGAGGGTATTTTAATGTTGGAACCGGGAATGCAATTGAACCGAAATCACCTGGCGGAGATGTTGCGATGCAGAGTAAGTTGTGGAAGGAGACACAAGACTTACTTGAGCAACGAGGCTACCTTGGTTAAATCAAATACATGGAAAGGAGTGAACAATTGATGAGTCAAGATTTAGATAGAAACACCATCAAAAAAGGTCCCCTTCTCTTTATTATGATCTTAGGTGCATTTATTGCGATTCTAAATCAAACGATTATGAGTGTGGCGATACCCGAACTGATTACAGAGTTGAACATTGCAGCGACAACAGCTCAGTGGCTGACAACAGGGTACATGCTGGTCAATGGAGTATTTATACCTGTGACAGCGTATCTCATGCAACGTTTCACAACTCGCGAGCTATTTCTTTCAGCGATGATCGCATTTCTTTCCGGAACGATCGTATCAGGTGTCGCTCCGGGCTTTGAGATGCTGTTAATCGGACGGCTTATCCAGGCTGCAGGAGCAGGTATTATTATGCCACTGTTGATGAATGTTGTACTTGCCATTTTTCCGGTGCAGAAGCGTGGGGGAGCCATGGGTTTAATCGGAGTAGCCATCATTTTCGCACCAGCCATTGGCCCAACATATGCCGGCTATATGCTGGATCATTTTGTATGGCGCTCACTGTTTTACATTATTATTCCGTTTGCCGCACTGGTTATTATTTTGGCCTTCTTTTACCTGAAAAATGTAACGGAGCGCACCTACCCTAAGTTGGATGTTATAGGTATGATTTTATCGACCGTTGGATTCGGCACTTTATTGTATGGATTCAGCAGAGCAGGCGCAATTGGCTGGTCAAGCGCCGAGGTGGTTTTAACCTTAATTATCGGCGTGATTGCACTAGTAGTGTTTTCCATAAGCCAATTAAGGAGCAGTAGCCCTTTGCTGGATTTAAAGGCTTTTAAATACAATATGTTCACGTTGACTACAGTCATTAATGTTGTGGTGACCGTTGTCATGTATGCGGATATGATGCTGCTGCCTATCTATTTGCAGAACATGCGGCATTATTCTGCATTTGATGCCGGTATCTTAATGTTGCCAGGCGCTTTACTTATGGGGCTTATGATGCCCGTTGCCGGTAGATTGTTCGACCGATTTGGGGCAAAATGGCTGTCTATCATCGGTATTGCTATCACGGTTGTGACAACAATCAGTTTTACTTCCTTAACGGATTCGACAAGTTATACGTTTCTCTTGCTCATGTCGACTGTCAGAAGGTTTGGAATGGCGCTGTTTTTGATGCCTATTACAACCGCAGGACTTAACCAGTTACCAACGGCATTGCACGCTCACGGAAACGCAATCTCTAATACGGTAAAGCAGGTGTCAGGGGCCATCGGTACGGCGCTGTTGGTTACAATCCTTACCAACCGAGCGCATGCTCACGCCGTTAAACTAGCAGCAGAAGGAACAATAAGCAATCCAACCAAATTACTTTTGAAAGCTTCCATTGCTGGAATGAATGACGCATATTTGGCTGTCATCATTTTTGGATTAATAGGGTTGGCAATGTCCTTTTTTATAAAAAAGACCAAACAAGCCGATCTCATGCAGCAGGGCAACTAACATTTAAAATGAAAATTCTATGAATAATCACACTGAATGCCGAAAATAAAGTCTGTAATCTTTTTAGAAGAACAGGTACATCTCCCTGTTCTTCTATTCTTTATGTACATCTATCGACTCATTTCACGCACTAAATCTAAATGATTATTTTTTATCGCCGATATTAAAAACGAAATAAATTAATGATTTATGGAAAGGACTTGGAGCATGAACATCAGATTAAAGCTGTACATAGTCATATCTGCTAGTTTCATTTTCCCGTTATTTATGTTTTTTGGGGTTGGCCGTAGTTTTAATGCATGGGAAGGAGTTTTACTTTTCATTTTCATGTGCATTACGATTATTGGACTTATCATCGTTCATCGGGGGGTGCCGCTTCGGTCACCAGATGAGTTGTCAGATGCGGTAACAGAGAATCATACATTAACTCACCAGGAAAGTAATGCTGCACAGGATACGAAACATGCAGTCTCTGAATTGTCTCACCAAACGGTTGCATTAACTGAGCAGGTAGAGGCACTCGTTAATATTGCTGGTGACATATCACATGGTGCATCGATTCAAACGAATAATGTGGTGAAAAGCACAGATACCATGACAGAAATTACGAGTGGTATTCAACAAATTGCTTCCAGTTCGGAAAAGGTTTCGGACACATCAAAAAAAGCGTCAGTTGCTGCGGATGAAGGCTATAAACTAATCGGTAATTTGCTCACACAAATGCAGTCTATCTACCAGACAACAGATAAGTTGTCAAAATTCATTGCTAATCTTGCTAATAACTCAGGTCAGGTTGATCAGATTGTCCATACAATAACAGACATAGCAGAGCAAACAAGGTTATTGTCTTTTAATGCGACTATTGAAGCAGCTAGAGCTGGTGAATTTGGAAAAAGCTTTGCGGTTGTGGCGAATGAAGTCGGAAAGTTATCGGATAAGTCAAAAGAAGAGGCAGATCACATTTCCAATATTTTATCTTCAATTCAGTCAGATGTGCATACAGCGGTCGAAATAACGTCAAACAGTATGGAAAAAGTCTCAGACGGCATGACAACAATGAATACAACGAAAAATTATTTTAAGACAATTATTCAGGAAGTCAGCGGTACATCTGATCAAATCATGGAAATGTCTGCTGCTGTTCAGCAGTTGGCAGCGGGAACTGAAGAGGTTAAAAAAATTACTGAGTTCACGATGAAAGTGCAACAAGGTGGGACAGATAAGATTAATCAACTTGATAAGCTTCTGAAAGAATTCCGTTCTTCTTATGAAATGATAATAAAGAATACTAGTAACTTAGAATCACATGTCGGACAAGAAATTACAGTGGGTTAAGATGATGAATGATGATTTTGTTACTTCAGCATTAAGGTCTACTTTTTACCGAAAGAAGTTAGCAGGGTTAACAATTAATAGATGGGAGGATATTCCCTTTACGACAAAGGATGAACTCCGGAATACTTCGGCATATGACGTGTTAGGTGCATCTATTGAAGACATTGCTACATACCATGAAACAAGTGGTACCACAGGCACACCTACTCCAAGTTGGTACAGTCATTCCGACGTAATTAAGGAATATCAAGTGATTCTTCAATCAAAACTTAATTTGAATAAAAATGATATATTGCTTAACCGGTTTCCTTTTGCCCTAGCCATCCCTTCATTTATTTTATATTGGGCATGCCAAAAGGTAGGAGCTACACATATTGGTGTAGATAAAGCAAGTATGATCACACCGGACCGAAGAGTTGTAGAAATTATGCAAAGAGCAAAACCTAGTATCTTAGCCCTGTTACCATCAGAAGCGGAAAAAATATTTGAAGTTGCAAAACAACTTCACATTCCGTTCCCAACAGATGGGTTAAGAGCGCTACTCCTTGCCGGAGAGTTAGTTTCGCCTAAACGAAAGGAATATTTTGAAAAACTATGGGGTGTACCCGTATTTACTTTCTTTGGAAGCACAGAAACAGGAGGTTTGTTTGTAAGCGATCAGGATGGTTATTATCGATTGAATAATCCGCATGTAAAGATTGAAGTAGTTGATGATGATGGTCATCCGGTACCTCATGGCGTCCGCGGCTATGGTGTTCTGTCAACCACTCGGGAGGGAATGCCCCTATTACGTTATTATAATCATGACCTGCTAGAAATTAGGGACGCAGATCCGACAAATAAAGATCAAACCCCTGCTTTGATCCACTACGGCAGAGATGAAAACACAATTATTTGGCATGGAAAAGAATGGACCTTTTATGATTTACAAGAATTGATCTATTCTTTGGATCGTGTACCGCTATTATGGAAAGTAAAACAAAATGGAGAAGCCGTTACGTTTATACTTCAATATACACCGGATCAGAATATATCAAGTGATTTGATCAAAAATGAAATTTTTAGACGATCTGATCTCGAGGCTGAAGTTCGGATAGAGGATATTATTCCAATCGAGAAGCTTATAGGGAAACCAGCTTACAGTAAATATGTTCATATTGAGAAAGTATAAACAAGCTTAATTTGATCAAAACATGTTTAAATAACTTAGATTTTATAATAAAAAACAAGACGTTATTCTTAAAAAATGTCCTCATCATTTCGATGAGAACATTTTTTATGGTTCAATAAGTTTATTTTGATGAAAATGAGTTTGCGAAGAGTATATATCACAAACACCATGCAGTAGCTTGGTGTTTAATTCTACGTAGAAAGCCGAAAAGAAAATAGAGAATTTTTCACGCGCATTATACTGGAACAGCGCTTGAAAATCCTCTAAAGAGAAAAAGATGGGAAGACTAGACTTTACCTATTGAATGCGGGCATCGGGCTGTCAGACTGTTCTGTAAGCACCGTGCTGTTCTTTCGGCAAATGGAATTCTTTTCGGTTGCCTGATGTAATCAGGCAAGATTCATACCGCATCGTCTAATTTTCCTTGTCGTTGTTTTTTCAAATTCTTTTTCCAGAATTTCAAACACACGGATGTGTTTATAATCCGGCATTTTGTTGTTTACTTCATCGATGATCGATTTTACCATGGCTTGTATTTCTTCTTTTGCAGGCAGATGACCGATTATTTCGGTCACGCAATCTAAATCTGGAAATATTTTGGCCTTCACACAGGCGCCTCCATTGCGATCATTTCCAGTAAGAATAAGGGCTTCACTAATCGTATCCTTTTCCAATAGTCGCGCTTCTAATTCCTCCGGATAAATGTTTTTGCCGTTAGCCGTTACAATCACATTCTTCATGCGCCCTTTGATATACAAAGCCCCGTCTCTATCGATGAATCCCAGATCACCTGTCCGAAAATAGCCGTTGCGGAAAGTGTTGGCCGTGGCCACCGGATCGTTATAGTAACCAAGCATGATATTATCGCCTTTGGCAAGAATTTCGCCTACACCAGCTTCATTGGGGCTGTCTATCATCAATTCGACGCCGGGAATAGCAACACCGGTTGATTTGGCGTTGAAATAAAAATCGTTGTTTCCCGCCAGAAGAGGAGCAGATTCAGTGAGTCCATAGCCTTGCAAAGCCCGAATGCCAAGCGCCAGAAAATCCTCTACCACAGCAGAGGAGAGATCGGCCCCGCCGACAATGCACGTATGAATTTTGCCTCCAAGCGATTTCTTCACTTTTCGGCGGATGACCATCCTTACAAGCGCAGGCAAATCTCGAAGCGCCATTGAGATTGAAGATGTTTTGAATTTTGATTGATACTTTGCCGGACCATTCTTTGAAATAGCCGCTTGAATCCGCTTGTCTAAAAGCTGAAGCAGCGCGGGAACTACGACGAGAATGGTTGGCCTGTATTCAAGGATGTTGCGGCGTATGGCATTCAGGCTGTCTGCGTAAGCAATGCAGGCCCCGCGCGACAGAATAAGTAAGCAATCCAATGTGCATTCGTACGTATGACAAAGGGGCAGGATTGAAAGGGTTTTGTCGCGTGACGTGATCTTTACGATTTGTGAGGTCGAAAAAATATTCGCGCAAATATTCTTTTGAGAAAGGCACACACCTTTTGGCTTTCCGGCAGTGCCTGAAGTGAAAATCAGCACACTCATTTCATCTTCAGCAATCGAAACGGTGTCAATTCGCGTATCGTCCGCAGGCATGGGTGGCAAGGTGTCCTGCAAAGACAAAAGCAATAGTTCACTGCTGATCATCGGTCTTAATTGTTCGAGTATCTCTCTGTCCGCGCACACCGCGGCACAGTCGGCACTGACAATGAACTGATACATATCTTCCGGCGACAGTTCGCGATCGATTGGAACAGCCACACCAACTGTAGCGGCGCACGCATAGTGCAGCACCCATGCATAGCTGTTTTTTCCAACGACTGCAATTCGCTTACCAAGTAAGCTAAGATCGAGAAAATGCGTGCCTAGCGTTCTGTACTCCTCTTTAAATTGAGAATAAGTCACATACCGGTAGCTCCCGCTCCCAATCTTTATCTGAAAGGCAGGCTTTTTCCTGAACTTCTTTGCACTAGTGTAAATCATTTCCCGAAAATCAGTATACCGTGTGGCCTTGTTCAACTGTTTTATTCTCACATTCTTGCTCCTTCACCTGTTGGTCATTTATGGTTATTCAGAATTTTGCCTGAGACAATTGTTCAGCCAGTTACAGCAGCTGTCTAAGAGACCTGCGCCTGATTAAGAACTGACACAGGCGTTGATGGATCAATCGCACAGTCTGGTTACTTTTGAGCACAGTGAAAATGTTGGATTTTGAAAAAAACACGAATACGCTCATTGTGATTCGTGCGGAATCCCAGTTACCAAAAGGTGAGAAATTGATAACATAATTTTTTCGCTTTTAGTGTCTCTTCTAAGTACGTTGTTTTTCGCGGATAGTTTCAATTAATTATAAATAGAAGTTACAATGATTATCGCGCGTGCTATCCGTCATTAATTGATTTAGAGATTGAGTAAAGTTTTTTAAAAAATAAGTGATGAAGGATAACCTGGACAATGGGACACAAAACTACACTTAATTGCATTCGTAACCATATCTCAAACACTTTGCAAAATCTTGGTGTGAAAGGACGCTCCCAGACGGTTGTGAATTGCTAAGGCTCGGAGAATTAAAACTATAGCACCGGCCCGTTCCTGATGAAGGGCCGGCTGTTGTTTTTTTGTAAAATGAAGAATGTCTGCTTGGTTTTTCTTAAAGGATCAACTATTTTAGCTGAAGTAATCAGTCATAGTAAAAAGGCACCCTCAATGGATGCCTCGATC
The DNA here is from genome assembly GCF_000497245.1 of Sporolactobacillus laevolacticus DSM 442. Lineage (GTDB taxonomy): Bacteria > Bacillota > Bacilli > Bacillales > Sporolactobacillaceae > Sporolactobacillus > Sporolactobacillus laevolacticus. The sequence goes on along the minus strand of NZ_AWTC01000001.1, from coordinate 314,740 downwards.
TTTCCCTTTTAACTTAAAACAGTTATTCATTTTCTTTGATACTTTGTTGGCTAATGGTCAGCAGATCGCCATCAGTAGATTGTGCCGACACTGCGGTGTTTGCATCGTTCTGATTTCCTGTATTGGCGCTCCCATTGTTACTCTTGTTTTTCGATCGGGATTGCAGTTGCTGGATCTGCACTTCAATTTGTTCAATCTCGTTTTGAATGATTTCGATCTGTTTTTGTGGATTGGCTTGATTGGATTGGCTGGATTCCAATTGCCGCTTTTGGTTTTCCAGTGTCTCTTTCTGTTTCTCTAGAGTTTCAATTTTCTGAGTTGAATCTGCAAGGTCTGTTGATTGATACGTGCTGCTTGCGGATGTGGTAACGGATTGTATCTGCATAACGAATCTCTTCCTTCTTGATCTAAACTTACGTGCTTCAATTAATCCTTCAAAAACATAGTCCTCAATTCTTAAAATATCCTTAAGGTTTTTTTAAACAAATTCGATCAACGATTTGTTCACAATAAGTTCAAAAAATGTTCACCAAAATTGCAAATTTAAGGAGTTGCATGTAAAATTTAAAAATGTAAGCGCTTTAATTATTTCTGGCTTTATTCACCTTATATTGATGTTGGGAAGGGGAATGATTATGCAATGGGCCCAGAATTATAATCCAATGGGGAATATGTTTCTCTCGTTTGTCGTTGCCTGTATACCGCTTGTCGTCTTTTTTTGGTGCTTGGCCATTAAGAAAATGAAAGGGTATAAAGCCGGACTTTTAACCGTTGCCGTCGCTGTTCTGGAGGCGGTCTTCATCTACAAAATGCCATTTCATTTAGCTTTGGAAGCAACAGCTCTTGGCGGACTTCAAGGACTTTGGCCGATTGGCTGGATCATTATCACGGCAGTATTTCTGTATGAGCTGACTGTCGCATCAGGCAAGTTTCAGATTATCAGTGATTCCATCGCCTCAATTACCAAAGACAGAAGATTGCAGGCGCTCTTAATCGCATTCTCATTCGGCGCATTTCTCGAAGGGACGGCGGGATATGGAACTCCTGTGGCAATCGCAGGCGGGCTGCTCGCCGGTTTAGGCTTTAATCCTTTTTACGCGGCCGGTCTTTGTCTGATTGCAAATACAGCTCCGGTTGCGTTTGGCGGTGTAGGTATTCCAATATTAACCTCAGGTCAGGTTGCGGGCATTGATGTACACCTGCTCAGCCAGATGGTCGGCCGCCAGGTTCCTTTTCTTTCACTGTTTGTTCCGTTTTGGCTTGTCTTCATTATGGCAGGCTGGAAGCGAACGTTAGAAGTGCTCCCGGCTATTCTTGTATGCGGTGTTTCTTTTGCTATTACGCAGTTTTTGACCTCGAATTTTTTAGGACCGGAATTGCCGGATGTTATGTCGGCAATTGTGAGCATGGCTTGTCTTGTTCTTTTGTTAAAATTCTGGCAGCCGAAAACAATTTTCCGTTTTAAAGATGAAAAAGAAGAGCCGGCACAACCAGAGGGGTTGCCAACTTCGAAGACCAATTACTCCCTACCTCAGATTATGCGTGCATGGTCGCCGTTTGCTTTACTCGTGGTCGTGATTTGTTTATGGGGCGGTTCAGCAAGTTTCAAAGCGTTCCTAAGCCAAGTAACACTAATGATACCGATTCCTGGATTGAATCAAATGATTGAACAAGTACGGCCGATTGTGACCCAGGCGACGCCGTATGCAGCGGTGTATAAATTTGATGTGCTGGCGGCGACCGGAACCGCTATTCTTGTGACGTGTATTCTGAGCAAATTTTTGGTGGGCATCAGCTGGAAAACGTGGGCGCAAACATTTGGTGTCACGCTTAAAAAGCTTACTTTTCCATTAATCATGATTGTTTCCGTACTTGGGTTTGCTTATATTGAAAACTATTCGGGCATGAGTGCAACATTAGGGCTTGGTCTTGCATCAACAGGTACGATCTTTCCGCTATTCTCACCGGTCATCGGTTGGCTTGGGGTATTTCTCACAGGTTCGGATACGTCATCAAACGCACTGTTCTCAAATCTGCAGAAAGTCTCCGCCCATCAGATTGGTGTCGATCCGACGCTGCTTGTCGCGGCAAATTCAACCGGCGGTGTCGCAGCTAAGATGATTTCGCCTCAATCCATTGCCGTAGCGACAGCAGCAACCGGGCAAGTTGGTAAAGAAGGTAATTTATTCAGATTCACCATCAAACACAGCTTGTTTCTTGTCGCAATCACCGGTGTGATTACCATTCTTCAAGCGTATATCTTTCAATGGATGATTCCATAATGTGTTTACCCTAACTGGATCGTATATTTCACTATAAAAGTGCTGGAGAGATAACCTTTTTCTCTTCAGCACTTTTTCACACAACAAAAATGTACGAGCAGAGGATGAATGCCCCATATGTTTTACACTTCTACAGAATTCTCAGCGATGATTTTTTGGACAGGATCCGGATGGACTTGATCAATAAATTGATCGATAAATTTTGAAAAATCCTTGTTATTCCGTGCGAGCTCAATATTCTCTAAAATTTGTATGAGTTCTGTTAATTGAGCTGTTTTACTAATTAAGCTCTTGAAATAAAAACGAATAAGCCAGCTGATCATAATGACGAACAACAGATTGATACACGATATTGATAAATAAATGAATGCATAACCGGCATTATCATCAACAATCTGATACAAATACCAGTTGTTGAATGTTAACCAGATTGGGAAAAAAACAAGCAAAGATCCTAAAATTAAATAAGTTATAATCGAAAAGCGAATGAATTTAGTTCTTACCTTTCTCTGTTTCCTAAATTCTTGTATTAGGAAGAATATCCCTTGATCAAGCAGTTTGTTCGTTTTTATAAATTCGGAGATAACAGAGAAAATTAAATAGCGCCATCCGGAATACTGAAAGGAGGTTTGATACAACTCTATACTCTTTTTGATGGCTCGGGGAAATAGATAATACCTAAGAAATAAGAAAGAGGAGATTTCAAGAAAGCAAAAATAGAACATTAAGGATATGAGCCAATGAATATCAGATAAGTAAGTAACAAGACGACAGATCTCGAGATAGACACCAAATAAAATAATCGATAAAAAGAAGGAGAGATTTAAGAAGATAATTAATTGAGATTTCATATGGCGGAGTACGAGATTCCACACGGAGAGTTTCTGATAAAAGAGTATCAAATGATCTTCAATATTCACAAGAGTCATTCCTTTTTTTATAAGTTATTTATTTTATTATCGTTAATTAATGAAAAAACTGAAATGTGACTCTAGTCTCATATTGTAGAAAGACAAACGATAAAAGGCAAGAGAAACGAACATTCAGGATCAGAAGAGATTGTCGGCGCAATTAAGGCGGCGAACACCAACAGCATGCTGCTTAATGAAAAGATTGCCTTAAAAGTTGTGTCCGCACTGCACAAAAAACCGGCAAAGGATCAGAGAGATACAGAAAAACTGTCTCTTCTGACACAGCGGGAAATTGATGTGGCAAATGAAGTGAAGCTGGGAAAAAGTAATAAAGCAATTGGGAAGGCCTTATTTATTACAGAGGGGACGGTCAAAAACTATGTCTCTAGAATTCTAGATAAACTTGAACTGACTAACCGTACTGAACTGGTCATCTATATGCAGCAGCATGACAAGTAAACAAAATTAGTTTTTCAATGCTAGGTTATTTTATAAAATAATGCGCAAAAGGGATGGTACACATTGGCGCCGCATCTATGAATGAATGTTTGTTCAATACGGTTAAACGGACTGCTGCCTGCGGAACCGCTTTGGTCAGCAAAAAGTCCAGCTGAAAATCGCGATAAAAATGGTTAATGAAGATTGCGAATAATTCCTCCATAGCGTCTGTTGTCTCGAGCGATGACAGCACATCGATTCTCAAAATGCCTATCGTTTCCTGAGCCTTCGAATATTTATGTGAAGGACACAATTCTACTGTTCCAACGCATTTATTCGTTTGCTTATGCACGATGCTCCAGCGAACAAAATCGTGAATGGTATAGGAGTGAATCCAATAATTTATGCATTTCTTGAATTTTTCAAAATCCGTATAGTAAAAATCGTCACCGCAGTTATCCCCGTTAAAAAACTGAGCTGCAACAGGATCTGAATAACACTCAAAAAGCTCTTCACTGTCCTCAATCATTAATTTTCTAAGCGTAAAACTTTCGGTTTCATAAACCGGACAGTTTACAAAAGGATCTAAATGCCACATAAGTTTCCTCCATCATCAAATAATAAATTCTAGCTGTATCAATTATAGAACATATGTTCTTATTTGTCGATGCATTTTTTAATTTTTTCCCCCAGCATCAGAACATAACGGAAGTTAAGCCTTTCTTAAGAATGAATGTTCATAATGACGTTAAACAAAAGCCCAGGCTGACGAGCCGTGGTGTTGGCGAAGATGTTTTTGACCGATGAGGAGGAAATGTAAGATGAACTTTTTAAAAAAGAAATCTATTGATTTTTATCTGGTTGGTGTCATTATTTTTTCGGCGTTTATGAACTTCTTTCTGCTCAATCAAGCGAGCACGAATGAGTATTATACAGTGGCGGTAAAAAGTATGATGAAGAATTTCCACAATTTCTTCTATGCGTCCTTTGATCCGGCGGGTTTTATTACCGTCGATAAACCGCCGGTTGCACTCTGGTTTCAGGTTTTGAGCGCCAAAATCTTTGGCTTTAGCAACTTTAGTGTTCTGCTGCCGGAGGCGTTGGCCGCAGTCATCGCCACAATTATTGTTTACCAAATGGTAAAACATAGGGCTGGAAAATTGGCAGCCTTTATTTCTGGCTTGACCATGTCCGTTACACCGATTTTTATCGCTATCTCACGGACCAATAACATGGACAGTATCTTAATCCTTACATTAGTTATTGCAGCATGGGCCGTTTTCAAAGCGGTGGAAGTCAAAAAGATGCGTTGGCTGATCCTGAGTACCGTCATGGTCGGGATCGGTTTCAATGAAAAAATGTTTGAAGCGTTTATGATTTTGCCGGCTGTCTACCTTTTTTACTGGCTGGCCATGAAGGTCAACTGGAAGAAGAAAATTCTGCATTTGGCAGCAGCAACGGTTGTGCTGGCGGGGATCTCTCTATCATGGGCGATTGTTGTTGACTCTGTTCCGGCAAGTAAACGTCCTTATATCGGCAGCAGCCAAACGAATTCCGTTCTGGAACTTGCCTTTGGCTATAACGGCGTCTCTCGTTTGACTGGGCAGCAGAATAGTGGCGGCGGACAAAAGGCGCCCTCTTCGATAGAAAAGCAGTCCGTTAGCCAAACGAAGGCAACGACTCAGAACAGCATCACCTCCAAAACTAAGTCATCTGGGGAACTGTCTTCTGAAACCCAGATTGGCGGAGCACGGCCAAGCGGCAGACTGGGCGGCGGACAGCAGGGCGGCATGTTTGGAACAGGAAGTGCCGGACCACTTCGTTTGTTCTCCAAGTCCTTATCTGGACAAGCAAGCTGGCTTCTGCCTTTTGTGCTTTTCGGAGTAATCGGTATTGTAGCGGACTGGTTCCGCCGTAGAAAAATCGACCAAAAGCACACATTCGCTATTTTCTGGCTGGCTTGGCTTGCTCCGGCAATGGTATTCTTCAGTATCGCTGGATTTTTTCACCAATATTACCTGAGCATCATGGCTCCACCAATTGCAGCACTGGTTGGCCTTGGATTTTCCTATCTGTGGCGCGATTACAGTGATAAACAGAATTCTTGGCGCAGTTATCTGTTACCGATTGCTTTCGGTGTCACGCTCGTGTTCGAAGCCTTGATCTTTTACCAAAACAGCATCGGTACACTTTGGATTATTCTGCTGATCGTTGCTGCAATCCTCTGTGCAGGTTTCGGATTGATTTGGCGATCGGCTGAGCACAAGGCAAAAGGTACGATCGCGGGAGCCGGTATTTTTTTAATACTGCTGCCTCCTCTGTATTGGGCATTACCATCGACATTCAATCAAACAAACAGCTCAATTCCTGTTGCAGGTCCTAGTTCGACACTTTCCGGTATGGGCGGTATGGGTAGAGGCGGCGCTAAAATGAGCGGTTGGCGACAGTCTTATGAAGGAAAGAGCGGATTCCCAGGGAACAATGCCGGAGGCGCTCCTGGTCAAGTGCCAACAAAAAATAGTTCGACAAACGATGTATCAAACCAACTGCCAAATGGGTCGATGAGTCATAAGATGAGTGGCATGCGTCGTGGTGGCGGCATGGGTGAACAGGTGAATACGAAACTTCTGAATTATTTAAGAAAGCATTATAACGGGGAAAAATTTATTTTGGCTGTTGAGCGCGCGCAATCGGCATACTCGATCATGATGAAAACCAACTACGCGGTCATGGCGATGGGCGGTTTTGGTGGTAATGATCCTGCATTAACCGTTAGCAAATTGGAAAAGATGGTGAAGGACGGAGAAATTAACTATTTCCTTTTATCAAGCAGTTGGGGTAGAAACCAGGATTCCAGCGTAACAGACTGGATTAAGAAACATTGCACAAAGGTGCAGGCAAGTGAATGGTCAAACCAGAGTTCAAGCTTCAGCCAGAGCGGCCCTGATGGGCAGTCAACACTTTATGTTTACAAAAAATGATGATGAATAATCAGCGGGCATGGATCAGTTAAAGGAGGCAAAGCCATGACAGCCAAATATTCTGTAGTTGTTCCTGTGTACAATGAAGAAAAAGTGATTTATGAATCCTATAAACGGTTGAAAACGGTCATGGATCGGACCTATGAGCGCTATGAACTGCTCTTTGTTAATGATGGCAGTAGGGACCGAACCTCAGAAATGCTGAATTATATTTCCAAAGGTGACACCAATGTCAAAGTGATTGAGTTCTCAAGAAATTTTGGACATCAAATTGCGATTACCGCAGGGATGGATTATGCCTCGGGTCAGGCTGTCGTTGTTATCGACGCAGATCTTCAGGATCCGCCGGAATTGATCCTGAAGATGATTGAGAAGTGGCAGGAAGGCTATGATGTCGTTTACGGCAAACGTGTCGAGCGAAAAGGCGAGACATTCTTCAAGAAAATGACAGCATCGCTTTTTTACCGGACTTTGCGTATGTCAACAGAAATTGATATCCCTTTGGATACCGGAGATTTTCGATTGATTGATCGACGCGTCTGTGAAGAAATGAAACGGATTCCGGAAAAAAACCGATTCATTCGCGGGCTCGTCAGCTGGGTTGGATTCAAACAGACAGCGATTGAATATATCCGGGACGAACGGTTTGCCGGGGAAACTAAGTACCCGCTGAAAAAAATGCTGAAGCTCTCAGTGGATGGATTAACATCATTCTCATACAAGCCATTAAAGCTCGCAACGTATGGCGGGGCATTACTCTCAATTGCTGGTTTCGCTTATATGATTATTGCCCTAGCCCTTAAATTGTTTACCTCCAGCACTGTACCAGGGTGGACATCACTGATTGTTATTCAGTTGCTGTTCAGTGGTTTCACGCTGTTCATTCTTGGGGTTATAGGCGAGTACATCGGAAGAATCTATGACGAGACGAAAGATCGTCCACTTTATATCGTAAAAGAAGCGAAAGGGTTCAGCACAGCTAATCGGGTACGCTCCATTTCAAGCGTCAAACATGGCTGATCAGTAAAGAACAGAGCCGAATGGATCATGTATGATCTGTTCGGCTCTGTTTTTTGCTGGTTTACTGAATGGTCAGGTCCACACCGAATACGCCAATGACCTCGTTTTCATCAATAATGGGAAAGGACAAGGTGACACATGGGCGCTTAGTGATTGCGGAATAATAAGGGTCCGACACATAAGGAACTCCTTTCATGGCTTCAAGGAACCACTTGCGAGCACCGGCGTTCGCGAGCGCTGCTTCCGGATCGGAAAAAATGAAAGAGCCGTCTGAAAGATTTAATACTGCCTCAAGTTCCGGATGTTCATCGCGAAGAATGCTTAATATCCCCTTATGGCGGGTCACTTCTAAAGGAATAAGCGGATGATCATCAGCAAACTGCAGAATATTGCGTTTTACACGCTCAACAACTTCCGGATCGATCCGGATCGTCGCGCGCTTGTCCTGCTTGATTGAGTCTTGAAGCTCGTTCGAAGTGTCAATCAATCGTTTATTTAATGAAAGCATCTGATCGATGTTTTCGAATTGGTTGGCGACATCTTGGTCAACGGTTTCGGCAAGTGCCTGATTTGTCTGAGTCATGGCTGAGATTTGGTTGATCAGTTCCGATATGGCAGATATACTTGTTGTTTGTTCATTGACGGCAGCTGCTGATTCCTTGCTTCCGAGCATGATCGTTTCCAGCTTAGCCCGAAAAGTGTCAAGATGAGCAAGAATGTTCTTGAGGTTCTGAGAGCCATTATCTATTTCAATAGTTTCCTTGTTCACCCGTTCTGTCGATTTCTTGATTTCTTTTTGGATGAGTTGAGTTGTTTCTTTCGTGTCTTGCACTGCTTTCTGCGTTTCGCCGGACAGCTTGCGTATTTCAGTAGCAACAACGGAAAAACCTTTACCCGCTTCACCGGCTCTTGCGGCTTCGATCGCGGCATTAAGCGAAAGTATATTTGTCTCCTCCGAAATCGATCCAATCAATTTAAAGACTTGATCGATTTTTTTGAATGCTCGACAAGCTCATTCATTTGGCTGATTAATTCGCGGTGACCATTCAGAATTGCATTCATTGTTTTTTCCAATGTATCAACAGCCTTTAAGGATAGGATAAGATCTTGATAGGTCTGTTCGCTATCCTTTTGAACACCAGTGACAATGGATAGAATTTTTTGTGCGGAGTTCTGGATCCGCTGCATTTGTTCATTTACTTGCGATGTATCGTCAGCCGTACGGCCTGTATGCACTTTAAATTCCGAGACACTAGACTGGCTTGAACTGGATGTCACACTCAAGGCATCGGCAGCATGCTTCAGCTGTTCTACAATGCCTTTTAATTGATCGGCGGCGACCTGAATTCTGCCGATGGATTCTCCTTTTTCAGTAGATTGTTCGGATGTATCAATTGTGTTTTGCGTATTTTTTTTAAACCGTAACATTTACGTTCCTCCCGTATGAATAAGCGGTGATGTTATGCGAAAAACAGGACTTTATACTCATTAAATTGAGTATACCATGATGTGACAAAATTTTCTTACTGTTTATAAAAAGTCAAAAAACATGGGTCCATCATACGCTAATAAAATAGAATTCCTGAAGTGTCGCTTATCTGCCATTGCGAAGATCATGTCTGCTTTTCCATTGTTCTCACTCAGAATCAATGATTGTGATAAGATGGTAAAGGCATTTTGAAGACTTTCATAATTAGACAGAGAAATGACTTGTGGTTTCACAAATGTCTCGATCAATGGCAGCGAGAAACATAGTGAATGAGGCGAACTTTCTTGAATCAACCAATAGGTGTTATTGATTCCGGTGTCGGCGGTTTAACCGTTGCCCGAGAAATCATGAGACAATTACCGAAAGAAAAAATAGTATATCTTGGCGATAATCAGCGCTGTCCCTATGGTCCTCGGCCAGTTGAGGAAGTGCGCAGCTATACATGGCAAATGATTCGGTACCTGCTCAAACATCATTCGATTAAGATGCTGGTGATTGCCTGCAACACGGCGACTGCAGCTGCCTATGAGCAAATAAAAAAAGAACTTAATATTCCCGTAATTGGTGTTATCCGCCCTGGAGCACGGTCCGCACTGAAGGTTAGCCGCTCTTACCACATTGGTGTCATCGGCACATTCGGCACGATAAAAAGTAATGCGTATCAGCAGGCACTTCTCGATATCAATAATGAAAGCGTCATAAATAGTCTTGCCTGCCCTGAGTTTGTTCCGCTTGTTGAAGCCAATAATTTCAGCAGTCCGGAGGCTTATCAGACGGTTGCTGAACGGTTAAATATATTGAAATCGGATGCGCAAATGGATACCTTGATTTTAGGTTGTACGCATTATCCGATTTTGCGCCCGTTAATTCAGAAAGCAATGGGTTCGGCCATAAAGTTGATTGATTCCGGTGAGGAGACCGCGCTAGAAGTGAGTACCGTGCTTTATCATAAGAATTTAACGAGAAAAGACCGCAGCCAGCCTGTGCATCAGTTTTATACAACGGGATCAGCACAAATGATGGAAGCAATCGGGGGGCAGTTGCTCGGTTATAAGCCTGAGGTACGGACGGTTCGTATTGATATGGAATAAACAACTTTTTCCATAAGAAAGGTCTATTCGAATGGATAGCTCGTATACATGGTAGTACAACCTATAGGGATCAAGGAGGGTACACCATGTATCGTCGAACATCGATCATTGTAACCGGCGCATCGCTAGTGTTATCAATGGCACTTCTATCCGGCTGCGGCAGCATGGCTGACCGTGAACCGGACAGTGTAAAGTATGTGAACAGCAAAGTGGATCTTGCCAAAACCGCTAAGCATCAGCAATACACGGAAAAAGTGTTGTACTTAATTGACGCGAATGGTTTTGTCGCACCGCAGATGGTAGGTCTTCCGAATACAAATACATCCGTAAAGCAAGTCTTGGATTATTTGGTTGAAGATGGTCCAGTCTCCAATCTATTACCAAACGGTTTTCAAGCGACACTTCCTCCAGGAACAGAAGTAAGGAATGTGACTACCGACCAACGAGGCAATTTGACCGCCGACTTTTCAAAAGAATTATTGGATACACCTGCAAGTAATCAAAACCAGGTTGTCCAATCGATTGTCTGGACCTTGACTCAGTTTCAATCGGTAAAAACGGTAACCATCAGTGTCGATGGCAAGCCGCTCGACATGTGGCCTTCAAGCAAGAATGAAGTGGGAAGAACGCTGACACGCGCGGATGGCATCAATCAAGTAGTCGGCGATATTGCGGATTTTACCGGCAGTGAACCATTAACTGTATACTATATGGCTGCCAACAAGGGAAAAACATACGATGTACCGGTCACTGTTCGGGCAGACGGGAGTGTCGATCGTGTGACGAGTTTAGTCAATGCACTGGTGCATGAGCCGGCGACAAGCGACCTGATCTCACCATTTAATCCGAACATCCAGTTGATTGGAAAGCCGCAGATTAAGAATGGGACCGTTTATCTGCATTTTAATGACGCGATTTATGATAACAAAAAAGCGAAAACGATTAATGACCAGGTGGTCCGCAGTCTTGTCCTGACCTTAACGGGGGAGCCGACCATTCAAAAAGTGTCAATCAGGGTAGGGACTTCCACAAAAATGACGTTGGAGTCCGGGAAAACGTTGACTGGTCCCGTTTCCCGTGAAATGGTGGATGCCACTGGTTTATGATTTAAAAAAGCGAAATATGGTATAGTAAGAGGAGCAAAAAGGCTCCTCTTTTTGATATTTTATTCTAAATAACTGTGACACGGAGGCTAATGGAACAATGAGACCAGATGGCAGAGCAAGTGATGAACTGAGGTCTGTTCAAATACAGCCGGATTTTATTATACATCCTGAAGGATCTGTCCTAATTACGATCGGCAGGACGAAAGTCATCTGCAATGCGAGTATCGAAGATCGAGTGCCGCCCTTTATGCGCGGTCAGAAAAAAGGCTGGATCACAGCAGAATATTCGATGCTGCCGCGTGCGACTCCGGAGCGGAACATTCGCGAGTCGTCAAAGGGAAAGGTGACCGGACGGACAATGGAAATTCAGCGGCTGATTGGTCGCGCACTTCGCTCAGTGGTTAAACTCGAAGACGTAGGTGAGCGGACAATCTGGATCGACTGTGACGTTATCCAAGCGGATGGAGGGACGCGCACAGCGTCCATTACAGGTGCATTTGTCGCTATGGTTCTTGCCTTTAAGCGTGCACTGGAACATAAGCAGATCAGTAAACTGCCGATTAAGTCTTATCTTGCTGCTACTTCAGTTGGTGTCCATCCGATTTATGGACCGATTCTTGATCTGTGCTATAAAGAAGACTCTACAACCAATGTAGATATGAATATTGTGATGAATGGTCAGGATGAATACATTGAGATCCAAGGCACCGGTGAGGAAGCAACATTCAGTGAGAAAGAATTGGCGACCTTGTTAAGTTTAGCAAAGAAGGGTATTCATCAGCTGATTGAAGCCGAGAAAGCAGTTCTTGGCGATTTATTCACAGAGCAAAAGGTGGGAACGAGCAAGTGACTAAGGTTTTAATTGCTTCCAATAACTCTGGAAAAATCAAGGAGTTTAAGACCTTGTTGGCGGATTTTGGCGCGGAAGTTTTCTCTTTGAAAGATATGGGAATTGATACTGATGTTCCAGAAACAGGCACAACTTTTCGTGAAAATGCGGCACTGAAAGCCGAAACACTGGCGAAACAGACAGGCATGATCACGCTTGCCGACGATTCCGGCTTATGCGTTGATGCGCTTAACGGTGAGCCGGGCATCTATTCCGCGCGTTATGCGGGACCGGATAAGAACAGTGAACACAACATTGATCTGCTGCTAAGTAAACTGGAGTCCGTTCAGGCTGATGAGCGAACCGCTCACTTTGTCTGCGTGTTGGCCATTAGCAGGCCGAATCACCCGACACATTTTGCTGAAGGACGCTGCGACGGACAAATTACGAATGAACGGCGAGGCGATGATGGCTTTGGCTATGATCCGGTTTTTCTGATACCAGACAAGAATCTGACATTTGCTCAAATGGGTGAAGAAGAAAAAAATTTGATTAGCCATCGCGCACGCGCTCTTCGGCAGTTACAGGATAAATGGACGAGCTGGGTAGGTGAAGGCTGATGAAAGGCCTTATTGTCAGCGATTCGCATGGCTTTACAAATGAATTACTGGAACTTAAGGAACGCTACAAGGGGCAATTAGATTTTATGATCCATTGCGGAGACTCTGAGCTGCAGTCAGATCGTCAGGAAATGGAAGGATTTCTTTCAGTGGAAGGAAATTGCGACTATCCGGGTACATACCCTAATGAGCGCATAGAAAAGTTCGAAAATCTGAAATTTCTAGTCGTTCATGGGCATCTTCTGGGTGTTCGTCAGTCACCTGCCCGGCTCTGTTATCGCGGACTTGAGGAAAAGGCAGATGTGGTTTGCTTCGGGCACACCCACTATGCGGGAACCTTTGAAGAAGAAGGCATGATTGTGATTAATCCTGGGAGCTTGCGGCTTCCTCGAAATTATCAAGAAGGTACCTATGTGATTTTTGAACATAATGAGGAGCAGAATAAAGTTCATGTTACCTATTACAACTTTGCGGGTGTACCTGTTGAAGCATTTTCCAAGTCCTATAATTTAAAAAATTAATTCTATAGGTACAAAAAAGAGAACCGGATATCCAGTCCGGTTCTCTTTTTATTGCGGAACGCACCGCTTCGTAAGGGAGTGATGAGGAGGGGCACTCATATGGCGGTTATCAGACATCTTTAACTCTTTTGCCTGATGATACATATTATGTTTATTCAGAACGAATTGAATGGGGAAATGAACGAGCCAAAATGCCTTTTTTGGATTCTGAAATAGTCAAAGACAGTATCTATACACGGATGAATGGACATACTGCCGAATATCAAACCCTGTCCCACAACCGGAAAAGACCGGTGAAATGACAAAATGAGGTGGTCTCATGGAAGGGAACTTTTTTAAAGGCGCACTGTGGGCAATGATGATTTGCATTCCATTCTGGGTCGTTGTGATCTGTCTTTTGATTGCATTATGGTGATGGTTCGCCATTGCTCAGTTTTTTTAAGCTTGATACAATCAAAGAAAATGCGTTTCAAGAGGGTGTTCAAATTTGGACAGACTCCTCAAAAGTAAAGAGGTTTAAAAAATTGTTGATCAATGCTGAAGAAATATTGAGCAAATTACAACCGAATCAAAAAATAAACTATGATGATGTTTTGCGAAAAATGATTGACGCATGGAAAAAGAATGGTGAGCGCCCGAAAATTCTAATTCACAGTTGTTGCGCGCCATGCAGTACCTACGTGCTGGAATTTCTTTCTCAACGCGCAGATATTACTATTTATTTTACTAATTCCAACATTCATCCTAAGGTGGAGTACGAGCGCAGAAAGTATGTACAGGAGAAGTTCATCAACGATTTTAATGAACGTACCGGCAATCATGTAGCGTTTCTTGCGGCCCCTTACCTGCCACTAGATTATTTTGCGAAGACGAAAGGGTTGGAAAAAGAACCGGAGTGCGGAAAACGATGCAGTGTATGCTTTGAAATGCGCTTGGATTTGGCTGCAAAGAAAGCGAAGGAACTGAATTTCGACTATTTCGCAACAGCACTGACGATCAGTCCTCATAAGAACAGTCAGGTGATCAATCAAATCGGATTAATGCTTCAGAAAACCGATGATTTTCCTTACCTTCCTGCCGACTTCAAAAAGAGAGGCGGCTATCAGCGTTCGATTGAGATGTGCAAAGAATACGATGTTTACAGACAATGTTACTGCGGGTGTGTGTTTGCGGCATTACAGCAAGGGGTTGATTTAGTGAAAGTAGTTCATGATGCGAAACAAGCTTTGAAGGCTGTAGAAGACGCAAAATTTTTGACTGAAAATGAAGGAAATGTTGCAATCGAAAATTAATAAAGAAAAAACATTATTATAATAAAATATTTTCAAAAATATATAGAAAAATTGTTTTTTCTCTGTTATGCTAAACTTGTAACTCGTGAAAGCAATAACCCCCCTTTTAGGTCCTTGTTTCAAGGACTTTTTTTTATTTTTTTGAAAAAAATTAAAGAACTCTTGAAATCTAATTAAACCTAGTTGTATAATATGAATTACCTTCTGTTTCTGACAGCAAGATCCTTTTCCATCCGTCTCCTTGCATCATTTGCGAGGAGGCTTTTTTTTAGCTAAGAAAGAATAAAAGAAGCAAGGCAGATTCAATACACAATAGATTAGATCCCTTAAGCCATAAAATAAATGAAAACGAATCAAAATACTTGTGGATGAATAAATCCAAGTTATATAATATGACTTGCCTTCTGTTTCTGATATGCAACATCCTTTTTTGTTCCGCTTCGTGTCTTTACGAAGCGGCTTTTTTTCGTTTTTAATAGTCCAAGGAGATGCGTGCATACTAACTTCGAGGTGAACGCCATGCGAACAATGTGGAAGGGCTCGATACAGTTCGGACTTGTCTATATACCGATCAAGCTATACACAGCCACAGAAAATAAGGATGTCCGCTTAAGGATGCTGCATAAGGATTGCATGTCGCCGATCAATTACACACGTACCTGTTCGAAATGCGGCAAAGCGGTTGGAAACGAAGACATTATCAAAGGCTATGAATACGCACCGGATCAGTTTGTGCCAATCAGTGAACAGGAAATGAATGAGCTTCAAGAAGATGTAGATAAACACATTGAAATCATCAATTTTGTCAAACTAAGCGAAATTGACCCCATTTATTATGAGAAGTCTTATTTTATCGGACCTGACAGCGGCAACGGTTTACGTGCATTTTCTCTACTAAAGCAAGCGATTCAAGATTCGGACAGAATCGGGATCGCCAATATCATTATCCGTTCCAAGCAGCACCTAGCCGCTATCAGAAGCTTTGAGAACGGCATGTTGCTGGAGACGTTATATTATCCGGATGAAGTGCGAAGCATGAATGAAGTGCCTGGTCTCGGCGATCTTTCGGTCAATAATGCACCGAAGGAAATGGATATCGCAAATCAATTGATTGACCAGCTGACAACCGAATTTAAACCGGATCAGTATAAGGATAACTATCGTCTGAAACTTGAGAAATTGATCGAAGACAAAGTCGCAGGAATGCCCACCGAACGGAAGAAAGGTAAAGCGCCGCAACAAAATGTGGTGGATTTGCTCTCTGCTCTGGAAGCGAGCGTAAAAGAAGCCAAGCCGAAACCAAGAAGAAAAACGGCTGCGCGCAGCAAGAAGACGGTCTGAGTAATGGAACTCCAGCCGATTGTGCCATTTGAACCGGTACAGGAAAAAGTAATTCCCGAAGGATCAGAATGGGTACATCAGATCAAATGGGACGGCGTCCGGGTACTGACCTACTGCGATGGGAAAGAGGTCCGGCTTTACAATCGAAAGAAAAATGAACGCACATTAATTTTTCCTGAACTGGCTGACGCCTCCGCCTATAAAGCGGAATCATTTATCATTGATGGTGAGGTCATTGCACTGGACACCGATGGGAAACCTTCCTTCCATGAAGTGATGAAGCGGGATGGCATTCGAAATAGTGAACGGGCTCGCGCATTAGTGACTACCGTACCCATTTTTTATATGATTTTTGATTTGCTTTACTGTAACGGCGAGTGGATTAATGATCATCCATTCATCGAACGTGCCCATCGGCTTAAACAACTGGCACAAGGCAATGACAAGATTCAAGTCGTCCCATTTTTTGGAGATGGCAAGGCGCTGTTTGAGAGTGCCAAGAAACAAAAGCTGGAAGGGATTATATCCAAAAAAGTGGATAGCCCTTACCTAATTAACGGTAAAAACGGAAATTGGAAGAAAATAAAAAAGATCGAGGATTTGATTGCCGTCATCGGTGGTGTAACCTATCGTGCAGACCGAGTAAACGCTTTGCTACTTGGACTTTATAATCAGCATGGAGAATTGGTCTATATTGGTCATGCGGGCACGGGCAAGCTGACTGATGAGGATTGGGGAGCAATCACCCAAATTGCCGATTCGTTGAAAAGTGAAGAAAGGCCGTTTCTGAACAAACCTGAACGAGTCAAAACGGCACAATGGCTGAAACCGGTTTTGACTGTAAAAGTGGCGTTCAGCGAGTGGACTGAAGGTCATGTGTTAAGACAGCCGAGTATTCAGGCATTCGTTCATCTGGATCCAAAACAATGTAGAATCGAGGCAGTGAAATCATGACAACAGCAGCCCCACTAACCATTGATAAGAAACTACAGATCACTCACCCAGAAAAACCGATTTGGATCAATCCGCCGATTAATAAAGAGCAGCTGATCGATTATTTGAAATTGGTTGCTCCCTTTATGCTCCCATTCCTATCCGGCAGGGCATTAACAACCATTCGTTTTCCTCACGGGGTTCTAGGAGAATCATTTTTTCAAAAAAATTGTCCGGATTACGCGCCTGAATACATTCACACAGTCGAGGAGGACAATACACGCTATATTGTGTGTGATGATTTACTTACATTACTCTGGCTTGGCAATCAGCTAGCAATTGAGTACCATGTTCCCTTTGGAAGAATCGGATCGGACCGACCAGTTGAGATTGTTTTCGATCTTGATCCCCCAGATCGGTCGGCCTTCTCCCTCGCTATTAAAGCTGCAAGAGAAATAAAGGCTGTATTTGATCGGCTCTCAATTGTCAGTTTCCCGAAACTGTCGGGAAGCAGAGGTATTCAGATTCACATTCCAATTGCAAAACTGGGGCTTAGCTATGCGGACACCAGGCTTTTTACTTCATCAATCGCTCGACTTCTGGTGCAACAGTTCCCAGACGCTTTTACTATTGAACGGCTGAAAAAGAATCGCGGCGGCCGGCTCTACGTTGATTATGTGCAGCATGCAGAAGGAAAAACGCTCATCTGTCCGTATTCACCAAGAGGCAAAGAAGGAGCGACGGTCGCAGCGCCATTATTCTGGCATGAAGTCAATGATTTGCTGCGTATAGAGGATTTTACAATTCCAACTGTTCTTGAACGGCTTTCACAGGGTGTTGACCCGATGCACGGCTATTTTGAGCAGGAGAATGGCGCACTGATCCCAATCATCAACCAGCTTAAGAATATGGAGATTGACTGAAGCTGTGAAAAGTGGCGGACTGCATTAAGTTGCCCGGAAGTTATGCTATACTGAGGAAAACTCAGCTTCCGGCTTCAGTCGGGGCATGATGAGGGGGAATCCGGCATGTGTACAAGCCTGACATTGGAAACAGCAGACGGACATCATCTTTTTGGACGAACGATGGATTTTGCGATTGATCTTGGACAGGCAGTCACAATCGTTCCACGAAATTATTCATGGCGTTCTGCAGCTTCCGATGATTTAATCAAAACAAAGTATGGAATTGTTGGCATGGCATCGGTAGATCAGGACCTCGTGGTATATGCGGACGGCATAAACGAAGCGGGTCTGACATGCGCAACGCTATATCTGCCTGGGTTTGCAGATTACAGCGATCACGCAACTGATGGAAAAGAAGCGGTTGCTCCGCATGATTTTGTGTTTTGGAGTCTGTCCCGCTATGGCAGTATCGAGGAAGTCAAAGATGCACTCGCAAATGTTTCTTTGGTTGAGTTCCCATTGGCAGCGTTGCAAGTCACTCCTCCGCTACACTGGATCTTATCCGATAAAACCGGAAAGAGTATTGTTGTTGAACCTATTGATAAGGGGATTAAAATCTATGACAATCCTGTTGGTGTCATGACCAACAGTCCCGACTTTCCATGGCATCTGACTTATTTAAGACAATTTATCGGATTGCGTCCGCGTCAGTTTGAACCTGTGCGATGGGAGAATCTTGATTTATCGGCGTTCAGCCAAGGTTCAGGTTCGGTCGGTCTTCCAGGAGACTTTACACCTCCATCACGTTTTGTTCGCGCTGCATACTGGAAAAATAACATTACCAATATTGATACAGAACAAGATGGGATTACTGGACTTTTTCACATTTTATCGACCTGTGATCTTCCAAAAGGAGCTGTTGTTACACCTGAAGGTCTTGAAGATGTGACGATTTATACGTCCGCGATGTGCGCTGAATCCGGAACTTTTTATTATCACGGGTATGATAATCGGCAGATAACAGCAGTGAACCTTTTTCACGAAGATCTTGATGCAAAGACAATCAAGACCTATGATTTTGTTCGAAATCAATCCATCCATTTTGAAAACTAATGAAACATGGTTTAGCCATACTTTGGCGTAATCGGAATAGAAAACAACAATAAGCCCCAAATAGGGCTTATTGTTGTTTTACAGCCAAATATACGGTTTCCAATCATATCATACTGATTCCGCGCGCAAAGCGTCCGATGAAATGAATGGACGAGAAATCCAGCACTTCACAATTGACATCCTCATTATTCCTGAGGATGAGTGATTGATTCGTAAGCAGTTTAGACTTCCCAGCGAATAGGCGATGATCGGTTGTCTGTATAATGACGCGGTCACCTTCAATAAAGAGATTGCGCGGTTCAATGATCCACACAGGAAAGTGTTTTATACCGATGAAATCAGTAATGTTTACATTAAGACTATCCAATGCGAACGTTTTCGGGAAGACATGCTCGCCTTCGTGTACTGTGTACGGATATAAACTGTCGCGATTCTTCGATCCATCCTGAATCAATTGTCCCTGTTTCAGATTGGTGACAAAAGGAAGCCTCACGACTCGCGTTGGTTCCAGTTGAATTTTAAAGACCCCCAAATCGTAATTCACGTGCTTAATGGCGGCATTCATGGCCGCACCTCATATATACTTTATCGGAAGATTTCAGGTTTCTTTTTACAATCGCTCTTCAGACACTATCATTATGAACCAAGCATCGAGTCGAACGCAAGAATTCGGGACTTTTTTTACTTGTTTTCCGAGGATTTATGTAAATTATTTTCGTGAATGACAAAAGCGGTAAACTCTGATCATAAGTCAAGCATTCACATCAATGAAAAAAGGAAAACAAATAATAGATAGAGACTGCAAAAATAAGTACTGCAATAAGAATCAGATATAATTTGTCAAAGTTTCTGTTGTGTGCATTCCGATCAAGTTCATTAACTTCCCAAACCTCTATTATACTGTCATATTCCCCTTCATCTTTATATAAATTAAATTCAACCACATAGGTGACACCTAATTTGGTTGGGTAAGACATGTTCTCAAGCCCGACAATATCTTCCCAGTATAACCTCCTAAACTCCTTCTGCCCCCCGGTGATTTTGGCGCAAAGGTCATCAAGCTCATGGGGCTTAAACGTTTTGCCCACCAATTTCTGCAATTCATCTAACATTCGAAGGCCCCCTGCACAGATTTGTTCAGGATAGTATATGGGGGAATGCCTGTTTTTCTGACACTGAAAAATGTTCATTGGCCGACATTTAGAGAGGTCAGTCCGCTTGTTTTTCGCCTCTGATCAATGCGACATGATAAGGAAAGAGTTCGGCGGTCATCATGCCCTCAGTAACTGCCGGATCATCGTTCATCAGTCTTCGAGCCTCTACCTCAGATTCTGCTTCAAATATGACAAGTCCAAAGGTTTTTTCTAATGTTCTTCCGGCAGAATTAACCGGCCATCCGAAAGCATACATTGCAGTCTGGTAAAGTGGCGATTGATGATTTCTTCTTCTTTGATGGTCCAATTGTTGTCATCCATGAAATAAGGAATGAGTTTAAGGACGTAAATGTATTGCTGCTTTGCCAAATTGAATGCCTCCTTCATCAAATTCATAATCTTTTATCGGTTTTGTACCATGAATGAATAATGCAACGCGCAATCAACTTGTCATGCTGTTGTAATCAAACAAGAACAGTTATGATACATGGCTGTTATATAAAATTGGTAAATTGTAGTCAGACGGAAAACAAAGGATGTCGATAATATGAAAAAGATCATTTTGTTACTCGCCGTGATTACTGTGTTATTCTCAGGCCTTCCAGAAAACTCTGCAACAGCGAAAAGTAAATATAAAAACATAACAGTCAGCGCAACTTCTTATTGTGAACTTGGACGTACAGCAACTGGATTTGATTATAGAACAAATCCGAAAGCAAAGGCAATTGCCGTTGATCCGCGTGTCATTCCGCTTGGATCAAAGGTTTATGTACCGGGTTATGGAACCGCGATCGCGAGGGATGTAGGCGGACGTATTAAAGGGAAAATCATCGATGTTCATTTTAAAACGCGAAAACAAGCCATTACCTGGGGAAGAAAAAAGATTAAAATCAAAGTCTATAGTTATTGATTGGTTAATTGAATAAGATCAATAAAGAAGAAGCTCATGTCCACGAGTGGAAGACATGAGCGATTAATTTTTTTTTAGTATTCTAATGATGCGTTTAGCATCCTTCATTGTTGAACTTTTGTGTGATAACGATCCCAAATGACAGCGGCAATAACCGGAATGGCAACGCAAACTGAGCCGAAAATACCGATGATAACCATAAAAATCACACTCCTAAGAAATTAAATGTTAGCGCTTTCGCAAATATATTTTACACCCCTTTCTTTGTCCAAATCAAGCAGAATGCAAAAAAGGGGCGGATATTCCTTTGAAGTTTTTTTGGGGGCATTCATCTTGTTCTTAACAGGATGAATGTCTTTTTTTACTATATATTTGATAAGCGCTCTTGTTGTCATATGAGTTTTTATACATCAATAAACAACAAAAATATATCGAAAAACGATAAATAAATACTGTTTTTCAATAAATGATATGGTATAATCACTTTGGAAATTAAATCAGAGGTGAGCGAGAATGATCATTCTTGATGAAAAAGGGCTCTCAGGCCTTGTCAAACGCATGCTTGATTTACTCTTTATTGGCGGAATCGGAATTTTTCTAAGTTTACCATGGTCAGTAAAGTGGTACATGAGCCAGTTGTACGAAGAAACAAGCAGAAATTATTGGTTTCTACTCATTTTTCTGTATGTGACAGGTTTCTTTGCCTTGCAGATTGTGTACGAAATCAGAAGAATCTTCAAAACACTGAACAGACGCAATCCATTCATGATGGATAATGTGAACAGTTTAAAAAGAATAGCGATCGCATCTTTTCTTATTTCAATCGCTTATCTTGTGAAAGTGGTTTGTTTCAATTCCTTTTTAACGATTGTTCTCGCTATGGTGTTTATTATTACGGGCTTTTTTTCCATTATCCTTTCTGAAGTTTTCCACCAGGCTGTGATGGTCAAAGAAGAAAATGACTTAACGATATAGAGGTGCGAGATGGCTATTGTTGTGAATCTAGATGTTGTTATGGCGAAAAAGAAAATGAGCGCCTCTGAACTGGCAGCGAGAGTGCAGATTACACCGGCCAATCTCTCCATTCTGAAAAACAATAAGGCGAAGGCGATCCGTTTTTCAACACTTGAAGCGATTTGCAAGGCGCTTGACTGCCAGCCAGGAGATTTGCTGGCTTTTGAGGACGAAGATAAAAAGTGAGTTTTGTAAAGGAGTGATTCAGTATGGTAGATTTATCAACGACATACAAAGTGAAAAACAGCAGCAATCGTCTGTTTGTACATAATCGGAGCAGCATGCTTTTGTTATGTACCGTTTTGCTCGGAATTCTAGCCAATGTTTTGTTCTTCGATCAATTTCCAGGCATATCCTATCCGATCTTTGTTATTGCATTTTATTGCGTATTTTTATGGAATGCGCGCGACGAGCTGCATGTAAAAGTAGATTTCGGATGGTTATTGCTGATCCCGATTTTCTTGTTATCGCTATCGTATTTCGTTTTTTCTAATCTTATTTTTTATGCACTGAATTTTATGGCGATTCCTGTGCTCATTGTCATGCAAACGACATTGACTACAAGGAGAGCCAATGAAAAATGGTATTCCATAAAATTTATCGGCGATCTTTTTCTAGGCTTCTTTTATCGTCCATTTGCGTTCATTGCTCTGCCTTTTCGCGTTGTGATCAAGCAGGCTACAGCAAGAGTGGGTATAAGGAAAGACAGTACGTTTTTAAAAGTGATTATTGGAGTGCTCGTGGCGGTGCCGCTGCTTATTTTGATCATTTCACTGCTTGCATCAGCGGACCAAGTGTTCAGCTATCTTGTTGACAGAATCCCAAATTTATTTGTCACGATTAATCTGGACACCATTGTTCCGAGAACACTGTTTGCTGCGATTATAGCTCTGCTATCGTTCAGTTATATCTGGAGCTTAATGAAGCCGAAAACAACTTCAGCCCCTTTTTGGAAAATGAGTGAACCGATGACCGTGAACAATCGCGTGGATCATGTGATTGCTGTGACCATTCTGAGTTTGATCAATGCCATCTACGTGTTATTCACGCTGATCCAGTTTTCTTATTTATTCGGCAGTTTCTCGTTCGCGCTGCCTGCTGAATTCACTTATGCTGAGTACGCACGCAGGGGATTCTTCGAGTTGGTTGTTGTCACATTGATTAATTTTAGTATTTTACTGGTGATCGTCTCTTGCACAAAAAAAGGCGGCAAAGCGATCAATAAAGCGATGCAGCTATTAGAATCATTGCTTGTCTTCTGCACCTTGGTTATGCTGCTTTCCGCGTTTGTTCGTATGTTCCTCTATGAGCAGATGTACGGCTACACATATCTTCGTGTGCTTACCCACGCGTTTATGATCTTCCTATTTGGTCTCTTTATCGTAACGCTTTGCCGCATCTGGAAAGAAAATTTACGGCTCTATAAATTTTATCTGCTTGCCGCGATCGCTGCTCTGGTAATCATCAACTACATGAATATTGATGTACTGATTACCAAATGGAACATCGACAGATATGAGCAGACCGGGAAAATTGATGTCAACTATCTGGCAACACTTTCCGACGATGCCATTCCGACAATGACTGTGCTCCTTAGTGCAAAGGATGATACCGTTGCCGGACAAATCGAAAATTATCTATTTGAAAGAAAGCGGGAACTTGCCAAGAAACGGTCGTGGCAATCCTTTAATCTCTCTCAGTACCGTGCGATGCACGTATTGGATCGTTATGACCTCAGCTACAATGCACGTTATGCCCATAGCTCTGAATCGGATCAGTATTAAGTCGCGCCAAAAGAGAGAATTTTGGCTATTGATACCGCACTGTCTAGTTATGTTGTATCGTTGCAACAATAAAAATTAAATTGAGGTAATTCAAATGGGATTTTGGTACATGTTGATGTTTGTTACAGGTATTTTGCTTATTGTAATAGGATTAACGAGAAAAGATGTTTCTCGATTTGTCAAAATAGTTATCTTGCTATTCATTATTGGAATAGTGTTTGTGATTTTTTCACTCATCTTGTTCTTACCTGGAAGTAGTTACTTACTAGACGAACTTTTAAGAGTTAAAAGCTAGATAGATAACTTTCTGTCTTAGTCAAAGCATAAGTAAAAGGCCGAATCCCTGAAAGAGAGATCCGGCCTTTTTATTAATTGATTTATTTTACATGAACCGTGACGCTGCCCAATTGATGGTCGAAGGTTGCGACATAGGTTCCTTTGGTCAATTTCTTTGGCAAGCAGAAGGTTCCGGTTGATACCGTAGTTCCTTTAGTTAACGTCTTTCCTTCCTGGGCAAGACGTTGAACGAGCCATTTCAGAGCATGAAGCGGGTTGCCGAGCACCTCGGAGGAAACGCCCGAAGTTAATGGTTCACCGTTCAACGTGACGGATGAGTGAACATCTGCCAATTCTTCTACGAATGGCTTTTGGGCTGCCTTGCCGACAACTACGCGGCCACAGACAGCGCTATCGGAGATTACAAGTTCAAGCGGTAATGTTGGGAACCAGTCTTTGAAGCGTGAATCAGGAACTTCGATGCCTGGAGCCACTTCGGTCTTTTCAAGCAAAGCCTGTTCATCATCTTCCGGAGACAAGTCTTCCAAGGCAGTGAACTCCAATTCAAGTTCCAGTAGAGGTTCGTTGAGAGAAGCAAGCTCAACCTCTGCATTGTCTTTCAATAGGCTAGAGGCAACAATCTGGCCATAGAGCGGTGAATCAGAATGAAACATGTCTTGAGTTTGTTTGCTTGTCAGACTGATCTTGTAGCCTTTCACAGCTTCGCCTTTCTTTTGATTAAACGCATGCTGCACGTTATAGGCGAGTTCCGGAGTCAATTCCGAGTGATCAGCATCCTTCCATGCAAGCGGTTCGCGTTTGCTTAATGCGTGGTACAACTGTTCTGATAAATCATCCTTTGTAAACAACATCCTTACGCCTTCTTTTTCTATTTTTAAAAAATTTTTGTAATGCCCATTATAGTACGACCAGTTGTTCAGTCAACCCCTTTTGAGCAAAAAGTCTGATAAAGGACAAGTGAAAGTTAAACGACGAAGATGATAAAACCGCCAGTATATTAGTACTGGCGGAAGTAGTATCTTTATAGAGCAGAAACCATTTAATTTAACTTGATTTTTCAAAGATTGATCCTATCTAAAAATATGAAGTAATAGACCCCCACACGAGTGAAAGGTTAATGAACCAGATACGGTAAGCTGTCCTTATTTCATAAAGTCAGCAGGCGTTCTTAGCTGCCAGTTTAATTCCGAGTTTACCTTTTTAATAAAGGGCTTAATCACTTCATCCAGATAGTTTTGCGACATCAGCATCTTTGGCGCATTCATTGACCATCCGAAAATCAATTTCTGATAGGGTCCCAGGTTTTTATACGAAGGATCCAGCTGTTTGTAAACATCATCAATCATCACTTGGATGTCTGTCTCTGTGTACACATTATTTTTGGCATCCTCAATTGCCTTGATTGGATTTTCAAGATATGCTTTTATTGTTTCGGGTTCCACAGTCACGTTCATCATCCCCCAAATAATATTTACAGATATATCTTATCATAAATCAATGTAAACGGTTTCTATATGCGATATTCGTAACAAATGCGAAACTGTTGGTATTGAGAGTGTTTTATGAAAAAGAAGCGAAACAAAAGTTATTTAAGATCAACCATTGACAGATGTATTTTCATTCTCTAAAATAATAAAGGTCGTCATAATTATTATTTTGTCCCAGTAGCTCAGCTGGATAGAGCAACGGCCTTCTAAGCCGTGGGTCATGGGTTCGAATCCCTTCTGGGACACTAATAGAAAAACGCTCAAAACCTTGTGAATCAATGGTTTTGGGCGTTTTGTATTTTAAAAAAAATATCTTATTGAGCGAAATGCTTTTACGACGATTCTGAAGTATATAATATGGATGCTTATGTCAAAGGGGCAATCAAGCCGTTTGTATATGAGCGAAATCAGTTTGATTTATTAGATGAGGGCAGAATTGCCGATTAAGCAAACAATCTTGCTCTCAGGACCTCCATGCAATCCAATTGCGTTGTATGGGATGCATAGTCCTGTGCAATACTTTGAATTTTATGAACCGTATTATGGCTTGATCCAGCAGCCACAAAAACAGAAGCGGTTAAAAGCGATGTGAAATATTTATCCGATGATACGGATCTGGAAGTGCTGAAAGAAGTTTCCTGTGATTATGCTTTTGAAAAACTCTCTGATATTCATCAGGGATGAGGAGAAGTTTGTCATAAATGAAGGCATCTTGAAAGAGTTCGAAGATAGAGAAAATGGCACGCTACTTATTGACGGTAGTTTCTCATAATAGGAAGTGCAGACAGAATTTTATCAGGGATAGCTGTTCTGAAATGAAAAAAGGACACCTGGTGCAAGGTGCCCTGACTCAAAGGAGTGACTAATAGATGCCGAAGAATGCGGCGGCTAGATTAATAGCAGAACGTTGCCCCAACAATAATCAACAGAATAAACAATACGACGATCAGGGCGAAACTTTTTGCACAATCAAAGCCACCGTATCCGCCGTACCCACCATTAGAATAACCCATAAATGAGCACCTCCTTTGCCACGTGATAAAACATCATATGAGACCTAGCACAAGAGTGTAAGGGATAAATGTCTGAGGGAAAAAGCCTGTTTTGAACTTTTTATTAAGATTATGTTGGTACTCTTAGCAATAACTATTTCTGTTGCAGGTATTGGATTCATGATTGGAGAATTGAAGTATGGTTATTAAAATTATAATAATGCTATTAGGCATAGTTATTACAATTGTAGGTCTACTTTACAGCAAATCTTATCACGAGAAGCACTTTTCCAGTGATATTAATTCAGGAACATTTAGTGATGGGATTATTGGCTTCATCATTGAATTTGTTGTATTAGGTTTACTAAGTATATTGCCTTGGTATATAAATAAGGCCCTAGTCATTTCTATTGGGTTGCTTCTTTTTGTTACTTCTGTTGTGTTTATTTAGACAGAACAGGGAGAGAAATCATTGTATTACATCGGGGAAATACGCAAGAGGAAAATGGACTTCCACTGAGGTATAGAATAGCTTTGAGGGGATGGGGGAAAAAGAATCAAGCAGGTAACGTGAACGTTTATGAAAAAGGGTAATTACGTTCTTTGGGTATTTGCAACGACAAACAAGATTGCAGTTTATAAGGGAGAAAAATCAGATCTAAATGAATAAATAGTTGTCCAAGAAACCTGAGTACACTAAGTAATGGAATGGACACAAAATAATAATAAGTTAAGGGTGATCGCGATGCTCGAAAAAGATAAGGAACCCTTCAATGATGTGATTGATCATCTCGACAAAATTGAGGGCGGTAGACTAGAAAAAATCGAAATGAAGACACTGCCGAAGCCTATTCGGATCCTTGGTTATTTTTTAATATCATGTGTAGTTATAAGCACGGTATTAGTGATCATTCTTAGTATTATTAGTAATTAAATACTTGTTCAATATAGGAAAGCCTGAGGACACTGATCGCGCATTAATGCCGTTCAGTGCCTTTTTCGTACAATGGAGATATTATCGAGACAGCAAAGGGAAAAATTGCTAAAATTAAGTCTAACGAAGGGGAAGTGTTTTAGAACTCAAAATAGCGAAAGAGAGTGCTGTCATTGAAAAAATCGAGAGAATACTTTCAAGCACATCATAAGATCGCTTATCTTGTTAATCTTATCATCATGATTATTTTTGTTTGGCCTGTACCGTACTATTTATTTGGAAATAGTAGGTTTGGTTATATTCTTGGAATAGTCTTAGCTATTATTGTTGTGAATATAGTTGGAGCATTTTGGTATCCGTGGTTTGTAATTAAAAGTAAAAAATAATTGTCCAAGATAGGAAAGCCTGAGGACACTGTTTGAGCGTTTATGTGCTTGATTTGTGCCATTTTTTATTTTATTGGAGGGATTTCTATGGCTACATGTCAAGCGATCCGGCATCAGAACAACTAAATGTAAGAGATCAAAAAACTACTAAACTTTAATATTGAATTAAATCCATTTTCTTGGACAGTTGTGGTATTAAAAAAAAGAATAAATTAATTTAACTGATTATACAATACGTTGATTCTTTACATTTTAGCAACGGTATTTTTTAATTCTTTAATCGCTTTTTCATACTCGGGAATTCCAGCTAACAGTTTTAAACTATCATCATCTATCAGTGAATCGATCATTTTTTTTCTTATTATCTTCTGTCCTATTGGATTTACTTCCAAGTCATAATTCTCAAAATAAGGGTTGCCCTGATAATCATAACCTGAAGAGAGCAGTCCCTCCACATATGTTTGGAACCATTTGGCCGCCTCCTCCATATTACCGGTTTCTATGTGTAATTGACAGTAGTTGTATGCTGCTGAATGTAACCCCGTTCCAAATAGATTCTGCATCTTATAAACGGCATCTAGATAGAAGAATGCCTTATCATAATTCTGTTCTGTTTTTGAAATGTTTGCCAGTGTAGTTAGCGTAAGATAATTTTGGTTTACATCCTGCATTAACATCCTGTTGCAAAGAATTATCGCCTCCTTGGTCTTACCCTGCTTTAGAAAAAGGGTTGGGTACAAAGTCATGGGATTTATCGGTGACTGTGGAAGCTCCTTAAGTGCTTTTTCACTCTCTTCATAGTTCTCTAATATCATCTGAATATTGGCGACGGAAAACAACGCTAGTGGTGCATATTTCGGTTCTCTACTTTCAACTACTTGTTGGAACAAGGCTAAGGAATGATACATCCTCGCTTTAATAAGTTCTTCAGAACACTCATTCGACATCATCAAATACATTTGGAGCAAACTGGCAACAGTAAATTTTAAATGAATACTGTTGGGATACTCATTTAGGTACTCTTGACATTTTGCTTCTCCAACGGCATAACCTTCAAGTAGAAATTCTTCTGTTAATTTCTGTTTGATATTGGCAATCTCTGTTTCAGAAAGTTCCTGCTGAAAGGACAATAAGATGTCTAGGGATGTATTTAATGCACGGGCCAAGGGGGCTAGCAATGAAATATCTGGTGTTGAATTTCCTGTTTCCCATTTGCTGACTGCTCCTGCCGAAACACCAACCATAATGGCTAATTGTTCTTGGGTAATGTTTTTCTCTTTTCTTAACTGTAAAATTGTTTTTCCAATATTTAATCTGTTCATATTGGATCCCCCCAGATTTTTCAATTCAAAAATCCCTTTGATAAATCTAATATAAGCTGGATTGGCTCCGTGAACAATGGAGAGGAAGTTGGACTTAAGTTAAGAAAACTTGAATGGTATTCGACTTATGCGACTTAAATATTTAGAACATTATATAAATTATGGATATTTGAATATATAGGATACGAGCAAACTCAAATTAAACATTAAATTATAAAAAACCGATCCTAGTGACTACTTGCTAACTTTGATAATTTCATAAATTAAATTCTACAGTTGTGATCACGATGTTGAGATAGAAAATTTGTTGAAAAAAACCATTTGCAGTGTTTGGTATTAACACTTGGATAATTGCATGGTGAAATGGTAACAATTATTGGGATGACATCAAATTAAAAAAGGATGATCCTGTGATTTACATATATAATGATTTTGGTGGGACACATACTACTGCATTAGCTGCGGCTTATCATCTTAAAAAATTATCTACAGACCATAAATTAACCAAAGAAGAAATTTTAGCTACGCCTTATTTCAATAAATTAAACTCTTCAGATATGGGTAAAATTGTTTTTCATGGCATCGATGATGATGGGAATTCAGTTTATACAGTTGGACGTGGTGCTTCAAAACACTTGCTCCCGGCTCTAAATAATTTAAGTTTACTGTTACAAGAGAAATATGATGGCAGTGAAAAAATTATTTTCTCTAACACATCACCAACTGTTCCATTTGCGATGACAATGGGTGGGTTACTTTCCAGATGGCTAAAAATAGATTTTATCGGCGTACCGCTGCTAGTGTTTGGAGCAAAACAATGTTGTCAGGATATCATTCGACTTGTAGCATACACTAAAAAAGCGGGAAGAACTTCTCAGAAAAAAGTAACCGTATTATACAATAAATCATTTAAGTAATGGTTGTCAGAGCACCTCAGTTGGTGCTTTTTCTTTGTTACAAGTGATCTGATCAATAAAAAGGGCACCCGGGTGTTAGGTGCCCTTTAATTGATGAGGTGCTGTAGAGGTAATGTATGGGTGCTGACAGAAAGACAAGGCATTAATAGCAGAATGCGGTGCCAACGATGATCAAAAGAATGAAAAGAACAACAACTAATGCAAAGCCGCTGCCAGATCCGTAGCCGCCACTATATCCGCCACCATCAGGAGAACTCATATGCGAACACCTCCTCATCACGTGATTATGCAGTATATGAGTATTGGGATGAATGCGGAATGATTAAATTGCCCAATTAATGCAAGGTGAAAAAAGCACGATTTTTCTGCAAAATTTCAGATGATATTCAACTGTTTGCAAAGTAATACAATACCTGTGCGGCTCGGTAAAAATCCAGTAGCGGGAAGCTTCTAGAACTTGGGTGAATAAAAAAAACCCGCATGAGCGGGGCAATACATTGTTTCATTAGATCCAGAAAAAAGGAAAGATAAAAGGGAAAAAGAATGGGCGTCTGAAAAATCGAAACGGGAATCTAAAGGGAGTGAAACGGAAAAATCCAGGAAAACGCCCCATTTGTCTGCTGTCATCTTCTTTTTGGGTTTCATCTCTTTCAACAACAAGAATGGTAACAGAATCATTATCCACGTCTAAAATGATCCCTTCAATGACTCTTCCGTCTGTCAAATGTCCGATAACATAATGGTGTAAGTATTTCTCGCTTATTGCTTTGATCTCCTTGTTATCAGGGCTCATGTTTGAACTTCCTTGCATTGGGTAGTTGTTGGGCACATTTCGATAATCATAAAATTGATTGGCATTTTGATCCATCAGTGCATTCCTCCTTTGCAATGAACAGGATATTCACCTAATAGGAAATGTGTTCATTTCTCAAAAACTTACCTAAGCAAGCGATACATGACACTCATAAAAATAATCATTTCTTAACCATGAAAACTCTTCCTGCATATATAAGTTGGGAGTTAGTTAGGAAGGTACGGATTAATAAAAATTCATCGATAAAAGAGCACCTGGTGCTAGGTGCTCTCTAATTAAGCGTATTGATGAGGTGTGGTGAAGCGCATGGGTGCTAACGATGGAGTGGCATTAATAGCAGAATGCAGTACCGACAATAATCAAAAGAATAAACAACACAACGATTAAAGCAAAGCTAGAATCTCTCTTCGGGTGGCAAGAATCAGTCATCTTGATCCCCCTCCTTATCACGTATTAATTCATCATATTCATAGTTAGGGAAAGTGCGCAGGACAAATGAATAGGTAAAATAGCTTTTTAGAGACAAAAGTTCACAAAACTTGCCGGTTAAGCAGCTTTATTTATACAGAGATATTATCGAATAAATTTCAAACCAACAAAGTTTGGCGATTTGAATCGTGTGATTTTTCTTTTCCTCTGTTTTTTCTATGTCAAACATCACAGTAAGGATCGATTCCTTTTTGTATAATGAGCAAAGTAGGTTTTCTTTACGTTTGCTCTGATGGATGTTCAGGACAAAATGAAACCTGGTATTGCGAACATGATCGGATAATGGATGCAAACAAAGAATCATGAACGATTATTTTTCTAAAATATGTTGTAAAAAGGGGTCGTGTATGATGAAAAGAATCGTAACGCTGAACACAATGAACCTGAGAGAATCCGCAAATCATGGCGGACACGGTGAATGTCAGACTTCCTGCCAGTCAGCCTGCAAAACATCTTGCGGTGTTGCTAATCAGAAGTGTGCCGATCCAACGAACCGCTAAAGTAAACTTGCCGACTGGTAAGTCTTTGGTTAGTTCCCTTTAAACTGTCCTTATACTAAAACGTGCTGAAATGTACCTTGTCGTGTAAGAAACAGGACTGTACCGCCCAACTGCCTGATGCAGATGGGCGGCAATTTTTTGGAAGAAGGAGTCTGATTGCAAGTTATGATTCATCAATATAAATTAAATGGATACAATATTGTGCTCGACACCTATAGTGGAGCAGTGCATGTTGTCGATGATCTTGCTTATGATGTCATTGCACTTTTTGAAGAAACTGCACCTGACAAGATTGTTTCGATGATGCTGGATAAATATGCGGATCAAGAGGATGTTACAGAAGAGAGCATTCGTGAAACGATTGCCGATGTTGATAAACTGAAAAAAGATGGGCAGCTCTTTACAGAGGATGCTTTCAAAGATCTTTCATTTGACTTGAAGAAACGCAAGACCTATACAAAAGCGCTCTGTTTAAATGTTGCACATACCTGCAATCTCTCCTGTGAATACTGTTTTGCCAGTCAAGGCAAGTACCATGGTGATCGTGCGATCATGAGTTATGAAGTGGGAAAAAGAGCGATTGACTTTTTGCTTGAGAATTGCGGCTTTCATCGAAACCTTGATGTCGATTTTTTTGGCGGAGAGCCTTTGATGGACTGGAAAGTGGTAAAACAGCTTGTAGCCTATGCGCGAAGCAAAGAAGAGGAGTGCAACAAGCATTTCCGATTTACGCTCACGACGAATGGGATGCTGCTTAATGATGAGGTTATCGATTTTCTGAATAAAGAAATGCACAATGTTGTTCTAAGCCTTGATGGACGGAAGGAAGTTCATGATCATCTGCGCAAAACGATTACCGGAAAAGGCAGTTACGATTACATCGTTCGGAAGTTCCAGAACTTCGTTAAAAAGCGTGGGGACAAGGAGTATTATGTCCGCGGAACGTTCACACATAACAATGTAGATTTCACGAATGATATATTCCATATGGCAGACCTTGGCTTTGATCGGCTTTCGATGGAACCAGTTATCTGTGATCCAAAGGAACCTTATGCATTGAAGGAAGAGGACCTTCCTGAAATCTATAATCAGTATGAGATTCTAGCCAAAGAAATGCTGAAGCGTGAGGAAGAGGGCAGAGGCTTTATTTTCTACCATTACATGCTTGATTTGTCCGAAGGTCCATGCATTCATAAGCGAATCTCCGGTTGTGGATCAGGTACCGAATATCTTGCGGTCACTCCCTGGGGCGAGCTTTATCCTTGCCACCAATTTGTTGGTGATGAAGCCTATAGTATGGGCAACATATGGGATGGGATCAAAACGCCGGAACTGCAGGATCAATTTAAAGAAACCAACTGTTATTCCAAGCCGGAATGCAAAGATTGCTGGGCAAAGCTCTATTGCAGTGGCGGCTGTCCCGCAAACTCACTTCACGCGACAGGTTCTCTTAATGGAAACTTTGAATTCAGCTGTGACATCTTCCGCAAGCGCGTTGAATGTGCCATGATGATTAAAGTTGCTCAATCCATGAGGGATATGGACCAAGACAAACAAGCAGTGAATAATTAAATCTATGTAAAAGAGAAGCTGCACATCATTCGGAATGGTTGATGTGCAGCTTCTTTGTTCTATGAAAAAACAACAGGTGAGAAACACCGCGTTTACTCGGGAATCAGATCACAGACTGTTAATCCATTCGGATAACAGCTTTTGTGATTTTATAGTCAATAGTTCCGCCCAGAACATCGGGAATGTCTTCAAGTCTCATTTCATGCGTAATCAGCGGCTCGACATCCAATCGTTTTTCAGCCATAAGTTGAATCGCGTCCAGCATTGCATGGGGGTTGATAAATGCCCCTTTGATCGTTAATTCCTTAAAAAAGATATCATAGGAATTGATCTTAATGAGATCGTCGGGCCCTGAAACACCGAACATGAGTATCTGGCCGCCTCTGCGCGCGGAAGCGATTGCTTGCTCCTGTGTGCCTGTATAGCCGACACATTCTATGACGATATCATAAGTTTCATCATGCTGCTCTTTTTCGGGATTGAAGACTTCGGTTGCTCCGATCTTTCTCAATAAATCAACTTTTTTAGGATTGCGGCCGCTGACATCAACCTTTTTTAAACCACTTTTCGCAAGAATAGCAGTGAAAATCTGGCCAATAAAACCGTTGCCAATAACGAGTGCGGTGTAGTGGGGTTTCACAATCAGCTCATCAAGTCCGTGTACCGCGCAACTGACCGGTTCAACCATTGCTGCCGCTTTCAGGCTGAGGCTGTCCGGAATCCTGAATACGTTTGACTCGGGAACATTTACGAACTCAGCCATGCCTCCGTGGCGGGTCACGCCGACCGCCTGATTATGTTCACAAAGTTGAGGCCGCCCTTCCTGACAGTATTGGCAGAACCCGCATGGAATGTTCGGGTCTATGGCAACTCTGTCCCCAATTTTTAGAGGACTGTTGACTTCAGATCCTAATTGCTTAACCACTCCGGAAATTTCATGTCCCAGGACGACCGGCATGTTTGCCTCTCCGGAGCCTGGCAAACCCTGATAGAGGTGCTTATCGGTTCCACAAACCCCAACATAGTTCACCTTCACTTTGATTTCATGACTTTTTAAGGGCACATCCGGAAGTTCCTGAAGTTTCAAATGTTCTTTCTTTGTCAGTACAAGTGCTTTCATGTAGAAAAATCTCCTTTCGATGAGACGTCATCCTCCAATTCAGTTCAACGTACAACTGCGTGTATTCTTGATTACTGCATTATTCCCTTACTTTTTTTCGTAGCTTTCATGATTCTCTGCTCTTTCTCGCCGGCGCTCTTCCTTTTTGACCATACCGTATTGAATGATCGAGTTCTTAAGCACGATTCTTGCGTCTTTTAATGTTCGGCGTATCTGTTTTTCTTTCTGTTGCAGTTGCTGGTCTGAATAGTGGGACAGCTTTTCCTGGATTTCAACCGTATGATTATAGCTGTGTTTAACAAGATTATAGGTGGACTTTCCAGCGATATCGAACCCATGTCCAATTTTTCTGCTTGAAGGGTTCTTGCTGAATTCGACAAGCGTGTTTACTAAATTATCACTGACATGGTTATCCCAAAATGTAATTAATGGGCCTGCGAAGAATGAAATAATGATCGTGGCAAGGCCGATCGGACCGCCCATGATTAGTGCGGCAATCATAAATCCGATATCCTGTATCATACGGCAATATTTATATTTAATATGCAGTCGATTGGAAGCGATCGGCGCAAGCGCATCATATGGGGCAACACCAAGGTTTGCAGTCATGTAGAGCGACGTGCCAAGTGTAAACAAGAGCAACCCCAAAATTCCATTTGCAATTCCTGTCAGGAATGTTAGATGATAATGAAAGACCGTATTATAAAATGCTGAGAACCAATCAATCATAAAACCGGCGAACACCATATTGATAATCGTGCCGATTCCAATTTTTTTCCGATCAAGCAGGATGACAAATATTATAATAAACACGTTGGTAAGCAACTGATATGTGCCTAGGCTCAGATGTATTTTGCCGGATACGCCGATATTGAGCGCGGTAAACGGATCAAGCCCGACATTTCCTTCCTTGCAAAGCATCGCTCCGATCGCAAGGATTGCAACGCCGATAAACGATAAAATTGATTTTAAAAACATTTCCAGCCATCGATGTGGATTGTTCAGGTTTTCTGTCATTGTCTTACCTCCAGGTTTTCGAGACATTCGCATAAGTCTGGCCGATCTAATTCATCGCCTCCTGAAAATTAGTCATAAGGTAACAATTGCCGCAGTATTGCAGCAAATGGAAATTAGATAATTAAAAGGGTGGAAAGAGGATTTTTTATTAAAAGAAAAAACGCGGAAAAAAATAATTTTCAACGTAAATTATGGGAAAAAGCCTATATCTATTGTTTCAATAACCTTTTCTTTTGTCAAGAAACCCAATAGTTCACTGTATTACTCAGGAGTTGAAGGAAATTAATTTTCACTAATAAATACCTGTGAATCTTCCGGAAATTCAACTTTGTTAAATCATCGCAAGATGTTGAATGTACCATTGTGATTAAAATCGCACATTCCATGAAAGTAATCTTCCAGGATAAGCAAAAAGTTATGTAAAGCAAAGCTGCACACCAGTCAGAAATGATTGATGTGCAGCCTTTTTATTGCAAATATACTTTTTTAACGAAAACATCAGTAAAAATGTTATTGCCCACGGTTGTAATTAACTGTCTCTTTTCCAATCTTCTTGCCAAATGCTTGACGAAGCCATGGGATCAGCCAGTAGTCTCCGCCCCATTTACCTGCATTAAATCCGGCAAAAAGAATGATTCCACCAACGAGAATATAGAGCGGGTTACTTGATACAGTACCGGCGAATAAATACATAAAGTTCATGAGTAAGGCGAAAAATACGGCGGCTGTTGTCAATGTACCAAGAAGCAAACCTAAGCCGCAGAGCAATTCTCCCCATTTGACCAAGAAACTAAAGAATCCTGATCCGGGTAAGGCAATGTGTTGAATGAAAGCGTTATATGGGCCGTAAAGCACGTTGTGATCGGGCCCTTTAACCGGATTGGCAATGACTCCCTTTAAATAACCCGAAGCATCGAACGGTTTAGCGCCGAAGACTTTTTCAAAACCATCCTTCAACCACTGCCAGCCTAACCAAACGCGTAAGACTAATAATACAAAGGATGCTGTCTTACTTGTACGTAACCAGTTAACCATTTTCACTCATCTCCTTCTTGATCGTTGGTATCGCTTACATAAGTATAAGTGATACCCTAAATAAAGTATAGTTCCGAACTCTTATTTATGACCAGATCATCTGTTACACGTATGTGACGTTTTTCTCAATTCGTATCCTTTTCCATAATGTATATAAATATGATGGCACAATTAAAAATATAGGTAAACATTATATAAGAAAAAACGTTATTTGTGTTATACTTAATGCGTTATTGTTCATAAGAAAACATATAGAGCTAAAAAATGATAGGTTTGTTGATTCTAATCAATTGAGTAAAACTTTTTTATCAATTAATTGCAATCGTTTACATGAATAACTGCTGGAAATTGACAATCCATCGGGTTAAGGGGATGCGCATGGACACAAAGTATCTGGATTTACTTGCAGAGAAATACGATTGTGAAGAAAAAGTCGCGACGGAAATCATCAACCTTGAGGCGATATTGAACTTGCCGAAGGGAACGGAGCATTTTGTAAGTGATTTGCATGGGGAATACCACGCTTTTCAACATGTCTTAAGGAACGGTTCCGGGAATGTTAAAGAAAAGATCAAAGATTTGTTTAAGGAAGAACTGTCGCAGAATGAGTTCAATGAATTTGCCACGCTCGTCTATTATCCTGAAGAAAAGCTGCAATTGGTCAAAAAGACATTTGAAAGCACACAGCTGTTAAATCAGTGGTATGTGAAAACCATTGAACGCATGATCAAATTGACTGCTTTTTCCTCTTCTAAATACACGCGTTCAAAAGTGCGCAAGGCGTTACCTGAGCAATTTGTTTATATCATTGAAGAGCTTTTATACAAAACCGATGAATTGACGAACAAAAAGGAATACTATACGAAAATCATCAACCGTATCATTTCACTTGGCCAGGCCAGCAAGCTGATTACAGGTCTTGCGTATACGATTCAAAGACTGGTCGTCGATCATCTCCATGTCGTTGGGGATATTTTCGACCGCGGCTCACATCCGGAAAAAATCATGGATACGCTGATGAACTACCATTCGGTTGATCTGCAATGGGGCAATCATGATGTGCTTTGGATCGGTGCCTATGCCGGATCAAAAGTGTGCTTAGCCAATATTATCCGCATTTGCGCTAGATACAATAACCTCGACATCATCGAGGATGTTTATGGTATCAATCTGATTCCTCTATTGAATCTTGCGGAAAAATACTACGATGACAATCCTGCTTTTCGTCCGAAACTTAACTCAGATGCTCGTATTTCGGAAAATGAAAAGCTGCAGATCACGAAAATTCATCAAGCAATTTCAATGATTCAGTTTAAGCTGGAAATGCCGATCATCAAGCGGTGTCCTGATTTCAAGATGGCTCATCGTTCGTTGCTTGAAAAAATTAATTATACACGCCAGACCATTAGCCTTAATGGCAAAACCTATGCGTTAAAAAATACATGTTTTGCAACGGTTAATCCTGATCATCCTGAACAGCTCATGAAAGAGGAAGAACAGGTTATTGAGAAATTGCTATTCTCCATTCAGCATTCTGAGAAGCTGGCCAGACATATGAATTTTTTGATCGGGAACGGCAGCCTTTATCTGAAATACAATGGGAATCTGCTCATTCACGGCTGTATTCCGTTAAATGAAGACGGCAGCATGAAGAAAATGATGATTATGGGAAAGGCATACTCTGGAAAAGGGCTGCTCGATTTATTTGAAAATTATTTGCGGTACAGTTGCGCGCACCCAGAAGTGTCGGATGACTTTGCGACCGATATGGTGTGGTATTTATGGACGGGCGAAAATTCTTCGCTCTTTGGGAAGAAAGAGATGACAACGTTTGAACGGTATTTCATCGAGAATAAGGAAACCCATGTTGAACAAAAGAATCCATATTATCAGCTGCGTGAGCGTGAGGAAACATGCCGCAAGATACTTAGTGAATTTGATCTGGACCCTGATGAGGGTCATATTATCAATGGTCATACACCAGTTGAGGAAATTAATGGAGAGAACCCGATTAAAGCAAATGGCAAGATGATTGTGATTGATGGCGGCTTTTCAAAG
Source organism: Sporolactobacillus laevolacticus DSM 442 (assembly GCF_000497245.1). GTDB lineage: Bacteria > Bacillota > Bacilli > Bacillales > Sporolactobacillaceae > Sporolactobacillus > Sporolactobacillus laevolacticus. Next base: position 276,066 of record NZ_AWTC01000001.1, on the reverse strand, counting down.
GCGTACCAATCGAAGACCGGAATAGCCGGCTATACGCTCCTCTATAATTCGTATGGTATGCAGCTCGTGGCGCATCAACGATTTACATCAAAAGAAGATGTGCTTCTGAAAGGCACGGATGTATTATCTGTTAAAAGGCTTGTGGATCGTGAACTTAGGCGGAAAAAGGTTTTAGAGACCAACATCGGCAAAAAATTATTAGAACAGATTGCCGTATTAAATGATCTTCTGGAATATAGATATACATTAATGTGAGAATTAGGGTCCGGTTCGAGTAGGAGAACCGGACCATTTTTCAACACGACGAGTGAATTTCATAAGTCTAAACAGACTTTGCCTTATGAATTATATTCTAATGGTTCGCGTAACACCGCGGCCGTGCCGGTTAATGCGAACAAATTTCGTCTTGATCAATACAAGATGCTGGTGGTCGGATCAGCGAAAGATCTTTTGCTTATTTTTCTTATAAATCAGGATTAACGTGATTATACCTAAGACAATGATGCCAAGGATGAGCAGCGCGGCGTGGAGGAAGAAGGTTTCCGGCAGAATCGTGATGACCGGGTCGGTGCGTGGGTCGAATATCCAGTAATTATTACGGAAAAACAGTTTATGAAAGAGTATGAACGTTCCGTTAAAGTCAATTGCAAATGCAATCAATGGAACCACTGTGAATATAGCTAGAGCAACCGCAGCAGGCTTGAGAAAATAAAAGTCTCTGTTTTTCGTTTTCACCCAGATACCGGCAGCACTGATGATCCCCGTTACTACGAGCAGGAAATCAATAAATACAAAGATACGCTTAACGTCTTGAAAATGAATTTTTCCTGCCATCGAATAGTGAAGAGAAGGCAGATCAAATACCTGGGGGAACGGATTAAGAAGGTATTGGATCATGTAGTTATAATTCTCAATAATCCGAGCGCGGTTGATGCCGGACTGCTCTGCAATGTTCAGATGCTGAATATCAGCATAGTACAACGGTGTGAAAAGAAGCGTTAGCTCGATAGCAAAACAGATGATGAAAAGTGCGAGACTGAGTGCTAAAATAAGCTGAAAGAAGCGGTATGCAGATAAAGACAATCCGGGACACATCCTTGAACTATGTATTTTATATACGGGATCCTTGCAATTTTCAGACACTAAGATCATTATCCATCATAATCGATTGGATTTCAAAAATAAGAGAGCAATTCTGAGGTGTCTCTGCTTAAATTGGCGGCTCATCGGCCAAATTTATTTTGAAATTAGAGATGTACACAAAAGAAGGGGTTTCTTAGCTGACGGATGCGCGAAGGGTTGTGTCGTGCGAACGCACGTGGAACAAGTTTATAATAGAGGGTGTTCAAAAAGTCCGGGAAAAATTGCTGTCGAATCTCCGCGTCAACTTGTTTCTCCACTCCTCACGTATTATTTACATACGCTTCGGTGCTCGAAACGGCGTTTCCTTGACATTCTCGGCCCTTTTTGTCCTCTTTTTTGAACAGACTCCAATAGACACATGAATCTATTTATTCTTCGTGTTTATCATGAAAAGCGAGGCGATCAATCTTGGATCAATTTATTTTTCATAACCCGACAAAACTTATTTTTGGTAAGGGGCAGCTAGAAAACTTGAAGACAGAAGTGCAGCAATACGGCCAACGTGTACTACTTGTGTATGGAGGCGGCAGTATTAAACGCACGGGTTTGTATGATCAAGTCAAGCAATTGTTAAATGAGATCGGTGCGGAAGTAAATGAACTGCCGGGTGTTGAGCCTAATCCTAGACTTTCAACCGTCAAAAAAGGTATTGAAATTTGTGCAGAAAAAGAAATCCAATTTTTGCTGGCAGTCGGTGGAGGCAGTGTGATTGACTGTACTAAAGCGATTGCAGTCGGCGCAAAATTTGATGGCGATCCATGGCAGTTTATCACTCGAAAGAAACCTGTCCATGATGCACTCCCTTTTGGTACGGTGCTGACACTTGCCGCAACAGGTTCGGAAATGAATCCGAATTCGGTCATTACGAATTGGGATACGCATGAAAAATATGGATGGAGCTGTGCGTATTCTTATCCCGCTTTTTCAATTCTGGATCCAACCTTCACTTTTTCTGTTCCTAAAAATCAGACGATCTATGGTATGGTCGACATGATGGCCCATGTTTTTGAACATTATTTCCATCCTACGGAACATACACCGCTGCAAGATCGCCTTTGTGAATCAATACTGCAGACGGTGATAGAGACGGCGCCGAAAATGGTGGAGGATCTGGAAAATTATGATCTCCGTGAAACCATCCTTTATTGCGGTACGATGGCGCTGAACGGTATGGTATCGATGGGTTTTGCAGGAGACTGGGCATCGCATAATCTGGAACATGCCGTTTCCGCAGTTTATGACATCCCGCATGGCGGCGGACTTGCGATTGTTTTTCCAAATTGGATGAAACACAATCTTGATGTTAACGTCGGACGGTTCAAACAGATGGCCGAACGTGTTTTTCATGTGGATGCTCAAGGAAAAAGTGATCGAGAGGTTGCGCTTGAAGGAATTGAAGCACTGCGAACCTTCTGGACAAGTATCGGTGCACCAAGTCGCCTTGCCGACTACGATATCGATGACAGTCAACTTGATTTGCTTGCTGACCGTGCCATGGCAAGAGGTGTATTTGGTAATTTTAAGAAATTGCATCGTGATGATGTTCTCGACATTTATCGTTCCTCACTATAATAAGAAGGTATTCAAAAAATCCGTCTGCTCGTTCGTGAGCAGGCGAATTTTTTTGCATGAATGTTGCTTATGTTTAACAGGTCGCACAATGAGGCATCTCCTCATCAAGTGATACTGTAATTGGTGATTTATTTGGTAATCGTGTTTTTCGTACACAGAAGTTTTATTGCTTCTCTATCAGGTATGGCGCGTTGTTTTTAAACGAATTCACGTCTTGAGAAACTTCGTACGCTTGCATGTGTTCGGAATCATAAGGTTGAAGCATATTCGCAAGTTCTTTTGGATTACTTGAGGGGTCCAGCCATTTTGCTTCATCTTCTTTTTTCAAAATGACGGGCATACGGTCATGAATTGGGCTCATGAGCGTATTTGCTTTTGTCGTAATGATTGTGCAGCTGTATATGATCTGTCCATCATCTTTTTTCCAAGATTCCCACAGTCCGGCCATTGCGAACAGTTCCCCTGATTTCATCGTAATTCGGAAAGGCTGTTTTTCTTTCGGATCACGATGTTCCCACTCGTAGAAGGAATCGGCGACGATTATGCAGCGCCGTTTTTGGAAGGATTCCTGGAAACTTGGCTTTTGGGTGATCGTTTCTGCTCTGGCGTTGATCAGCTTATAACCGATTTTTTCATCCTTTGCCCAAGAAGGAATCAGTCCCCAGCGGAGAAAGCCCATTCGATTTCCATCGGTACCCCTAATTACAGTGAGTATTTTTTGTCCTGGCGCAACGTTGTAATTTGCTTTGTACATGTCTCGTCCTGAATCATGCTTGACTTGAAAACGATAGATAATATATTCATAAGGCGCGATGATCGTAAATCGACCGCACATAAAATCACCCCTTTCCACTAGTATAACAATGAGTGGCTCTGAATTGGAGAAGACGGTGAAGCGAATGCTGTTGTTTACTCTTTTTGCGCTGATTTATTGGCTGGTGCTTCCCCTTCATTTGCGGATCATACGTCACTCAGATAGAAATGCCAGGCGGAAAAATTGAAATACATTTTAAAAACCATTCTCAGACGTCTGTTCTATCCGCTGCACCGCTGTATTGGACATCAATAAGATCGCTTATAGAAATAGTCTGGGTGATACCTGATCGGTTGTCGTTTAAAAGCAAATGTTCTTTGCTATGGTTAAGTAGAACATAGCTGTTCGCCAGCAATTGAATGCCTCCATCTTTATAATAAGAAACATCGATTTTTATTTTAGTACATATCGCATCGTGTACAATACGTTCGATTTCTTCCCACTTTTGTTCATCTAAGTGGGGTTTGTTGATCTTAATTTCCTCATTAGCCAATGCGCGAAGTGCCTGCACATGCTCGGGAAGCATCATTCGGCTAGATTCCCAGCGCATGTTCGATCCAGTGGTCAATTTATTATCTTTCATTTCAGATCTCGCCTTCCTTTTGTTCTTGAAGCTGGTTAGGTGATGCGAATCAGTTTTTTCTTTAATTATATACGAATATATGTTCTTGTAAACGTTAATTATAGATCGTCCAATGTTTTCCATCCGGAGCAAGTCGGCTATAATAAGACAATAGATTAAGGAGGGGGATTCACATGGAAAAGCTTAAGGAATCATTGGAAAAATTTGCGAAGTTGGCCATTAAAACAGGGGTTAATCTCCAACCTGGTCAAGGCCTATTTCTTGCGGCTCCGATCGAAGCTGCGGATTTTGCAAATCTTGTTGCTGAAGAAGCTTATAAAGCCGGAGCAAAAGATGTTGATATGCGCTGGAAAGACGATGGAACCGATCGGCTGCGCTTGAATTATGCACCAATGAATGCATTGGAACATATCCCTGATTGGAAATTTGCGGCACAAAATGCAGCAGTAAAGGATAATTATGCGGTACTTCATATTTATGGACCAAATCCCGATTTATTTAATGGCATTGACGGCGCGCGTGTCGGCGCATTCATGAAAGCATCAAGTCAGGGATTGAAGTCGTACATGCAGAGCATTATGAAAGATGAAACGCAGTGGTCAATTATTGCCTATCCCACTCAAGCATGGGCGAGAAAAGTGTTTCCGGATAAGCCTGTTGAAGAAGCTCAGGAACTGCTCATGGAAGAGATCTTGCGGATCAGCAGAGTAAGCGGGAATGATGACCCGATCGCTGCATGGGATGTGCATAATGAAACGATGCACAAGGCAAGCGACTTTATGAATCGAAAAAAGTTCAAGCAACTCATTTATCATGCGCCGGGTACCGATTTGACGATTGATTTGCCATCCGGACATATTTGGAGTGGCGGTTCTGGCCCATCAACTTCAGGCGTTCCATTTAACGCAAATATCCCAACTGAAGAAGTGTTTACTTTACCGGATAAGCGTGGTGTCAACGGAACTGTTTCGAGCACGATGCCGTTGAATTCTGACGGCCGAATTATTGATCATTTTTCTCTGACTTTTAAAGATGGAGAAGTTGTTGATTTCAAAGCGGAGAAAGGTGAAGACGCACTGAAACATCTATTGGATTCAGATCCTGGCGCACGCCGGCTTGGTGAAGTCGCACTTGTTCCTCATCATTCGCCGGTATCTGAATCTGGACTTGTTTTTTACAATACTTTATTTGATGAAAATGCATCATGTCATATAGCGCTCGGCAAAGCTTACCCGACCTGTATCGAGGGTGGAAATGACTTGGATGAAGCAGGGCTGGATAAAGCTGGCGTCAATGACAGCCTCATTCATGAAGATTTTATGGTTGGTTCTGCTGAACTGGACATTGATGGTATTACAAGTGACGGAGAGAGAATCCCTGTATTCCGCCAGGGTGCTTGGGCATTCACTTTCGAATAAGAACCCTTGTCTGAATCCTCGTTCTCTCATTGCTAAGGTAGTTCGAAACTGATATTCTTAAAGCAAAGATAAATGGAAGCGGGACGGGGCAAGATGAAAAATAAAGGTAAGTCAAGCCGCGACGATGGCAAGCTGGTCATGTTCCCGGGTCTGGAAGAGCGTTTGCTCAGCAAAGCGATGCTGCTGGTTGAGGAAAAAAAATACAATGAAGCACGTGCTTTGTTCGGCAAGATGCTTGAATTAGATGAACGTGACGTACGCGGTCTCTATGGATGGGCGGTTTGCTCTGTAGAATTGAACGATTATCGCGAAGCGGAAGAAGCTGTTGTGTTGCTTCTAGAGGAGGACACCCCATATTATTATGATGTGTTCCGGCTCTACTTGACCATACTTATTGAGCGAAAGGACTATAAAGGAGCTCTTCATGAGATCGTGAAAGTGAGCAAGGAAAAGAACTTTCCTCCTGAATTAAAGGAATTTCTTCACCAGATGAAGAAGTTCTGTCAGCTTCGCCTCCATGAACCGGCGTGGAATGAAGCGGTAATCGATGAGAAGATGGACGACGTTTTTTCGTGGCAGCGTGAAGAACAAAAGAGTACACAATCGGTAGACTGGCTCGCTTTAGAAAAAGCAGACTCGAAAAACCAAATGTTGTTACTTCGCAATTTGGCCGATCAATTAAGAGAATCTCATCTTCCGGAAATTAAACGCTTTCTGTTGGATGAGAAGCAGCATACTGAAATAAAGACGATGCTTCTTTGTGCGATAAAGGAAGGCAGCCTGACGAAGGAAATCGCTGTAAAGAAATTTGGAAAAGTCTATCGTGTTCACTTTGAGAGCGAGGAATTTCTCAATAAAAGCTTTGCTGATCAGATTGAGATGCTGATCAGACGTGAACTTGATTCGGATAATCCGACTTTGGCGGATCTGGCGGTTGACATGGAACGTTACTTTACGATGAATGTCTACCCCAAACCTATTTCGCCTGCATCGGTAAAGGTTTGGGCTGCTGTTTTCTCGATTCGGGCGATGGGAAGCAGTGCTAAGGAAGAGGAATACAAAGTGCTCGAACGGTTTGGGGTGACAGAAGAGGAGTACCAGGCTGCCGAGCAAATGCTGCATGAAGTGGAAGGCTACGGAATTTGGTCATAATCTGACTGATCCAAACACTTACGCAGAAGATCCTTTTTAACATTTTCCACGGATTTTTCGAACATCCTCTATAAATAAGTTTTTCACAAGAAACTCTTATGTTATAATAACAGGGTTGTCATTGCTTTGCTGAAGGGCGGCACGTGTGGCGTTCTCAAGTCGGCATAACAAATGGCGGATGTTTGCGCGTAATTCAGGCAGAAAGCCAATATGCTGAAAAAGCATGAAGATAGATGGTGGAGGTAAGAATAAATGACTGTAGAAGCAAAATGGGAAAAACAAGAAGGCAATGTCGGCACACTGACTTTTGAGGTTGATGCCGAAAGCTTTAACCAGGCGCTGGATAAAGCCTTCAAGAAGGTAGTTAAGAAAGTTAATGTTCCTGGTTTTCGTAAGGGCAGAGTACCACGTGTTCTTTTTGAACAGCGTTTCGGTGTAGAAGCTCTTTATGAAGACGCGATTGATTTCGTGCTTCCGGATGCCTATTCAGAAGCAATTGATCAGACAGGCATTGAACCTGTGGACAAGCCGCAGGTTGATGTTGAAGAAATCGGCAAAGGAAAGAAACTGGTACTCAAAGCTGATGTCACTGTAAAGCCTGAAGTAAAGCTTGGCGAATACAAAGGACTTGAAGTTGAAGAAAAGAATACTGAAGTAACAGACGAAGATGTTGATCACGAAATCAAGCACCTTCAGGAACGTTATGCAGAATTGGTTGTCAAGGAAGACGGCGAAGTGGCAAAGGGAGACACTGCAGTCATTGATTTTGACGGCTACGTAGACGGCAAACAGTTTGAAGGCGGCAAAGCTGAAAACTATTCGCTCGAAATCGGATCCGGCTCTTTCATTCCTGGCTTTGAAGATCAGTTGGTCGGTGTTGAGGTAGGCGCAGAAAAAGATGTTGTCGTAACTTTCCCGGAAGATTACCACGCTGAAGAATTAAAAGGTAAAGAAGCGACATTCAAGGTTACTGTTCATGAAATCAAGCAGAAACAGCTGCCTGAACTCGATGACGAATTTGCCAAAGATGTGGATGACGAAGTGGAAACACTTGCCGCTCTGAAAGAAAAGATCAAGAATCACGAAAAAGAACACAAAGAAGCAGATGCTACAAACAGCAAGCGCGACAGTGTTGTGCAGCAAGCAGCAGCAAATGCTGAAATTGATATCCCTGAAGTGATGATCTCAAACGAACAAGACAACATTCTGAAGGAATTCGAACAACGTCTTAAGGCGCAGGGTATGACACTGGAAATGTACACATCATTTTCAGGCACCGATCAAGATGCGCTCCGCGATCAGATGAAAGACGATGCTGAAAAACGCGTGCGTGCCAACTTGACACTTGAAGCGATTGCCAAAGCAGAATCTATTGAGGCTTCTGAAGAAGACGTTGAAGAAGAACTGAAGAAAATGGCAGAACAATATAAGATTACCGCTGATCAGATCAAAGCTGCAATGGGCGGTACCGACCTGATCAAAGGTGACATTAAGTTGCGCAAAGCTGTTGATTTTCTTGTTGAAAACAGCAAGGAAAAAGCAGCAGACGAAAAATAAGCAAGAACATAAGTAAGTGAACGATTGGTTGGTGGGCGGACTCGATGATTCAGTTCGTCCACCAATTATTATTTTTTATCAAGCAAAGAAAAGATAGTATAGTCTGTTCAATAAGGAGGACAAAAAGAGCCGAGAAGATCAAGGAAGCGCAGTTTGGAGCACCGGAGCGTACTTTCACAGGATGTGATGACTTCAACGTTGCGTACAAGACGTACGCGCTCTTAGTTGAAGTTCCCCTATGAGATACGTGAGGAGCGGATAAACAAGTTGACGCAGAACTTCCGCAGGATGTGGTGACTTCTGCGTTATGCATAGGACGTGCATGTAATTAGCAGAAGATCCTTCTTACCTTTTTCCCGGACTTATCGAACTGCCTTTAATAATTTTTTCTTTGCGATACATATTCTGTTGCAAAAAGCATATGGCTTATCGGAAGAGTTTTTTTATGTTACAATGCCTACATAGAACTTGCCAGAGGGCAAGCTGTCAAGTCATGTTTAGGTGATTCTTTAATTTGAGAAAACTTACCAGTTATTGAAAGATCGTTCTTTGCTGTTTCGTTAACCTCTGAATAGCAGGGCGCTGCGGCTGGAACGGCAACTGTTTGTAGATTGTTCTTTCCTGAAAAGTACGCGATTTGCGTGAAACAGGGAAAGATACTAAAATGCGGCTTTCGCATCTTGCGATGGGTGGCCGGTAAACGGCTCAGAAATAGCCCAGGTTTCGCTCTTGTCTGGAACTTCGAATAGCAAAGCATGAATAGGGGTGAAAAAATGTTTAAATTTAATGAAGAAAAAGGGCAGTTAAAATGCTCGTTCTGTGGAAAAACCCAGGATCAGGTGCGCAAACTTGTGGCAGGACCAGGCGTATACATTTGCGATGAGTGTATTGAACTGTGTACTGAAATAGTGGAAGAAGAACTGGGCACAGATGAAGAAGTGGAATTCAAGGATATACCCAAGCCACAGGAAATCTGCTCCATTTTGGAAGACTATGTCATTGGACAAAATGACGCAAAGAAAAGCTTGTCTGTGGCTGTATATAATCACTACAAACGGATTAACAGCAAGCAAAAACCGGATGATGTTGAACTTTCGAAGAGCAACATCATGATGATCGGACCAACCGGTAGCGGGAAAACCCTGCTTGCGCAAACGTTGGCGCGTATTTTGAATGTGCCGTTTGCGATTGCCGACGCCACTTCGCTAACTGAAGCCGGTTATGTTGGTGAAGACGTTGAAAATATTCTGCTGAAATTGATTCAGGCAGCAGATTACGACGTAGAGAAAGCTGAAAAAGGCATTATCTACATTGATGAAATTGATAAAATAGCCCGAAAATCGGAAAATCCTTCAATTACACGTGATGTTTCCGGTGAAGGCGTTCAGCAGGCGTTGCTGAAAATTCTGGAAGGCACTGTTGCCAGCGTTCCGCCTCAGGGTGGACGCAAGCATCCTCATCAGGAATTTATTCAGATTGACACAACAAATATCTTGTTTATTTGCGGAGGCGCTTTTGACGGAATTGAACAGATTATCAAACGCCGTCTTGGCAAAAAGGTTATCGGATTTGGTGCAGGAAACAAAGCTCAGGATATGCACCGCGATGACGCACTGAAGAATGTTCTTCCTGAGGATCTCCTGAAATTTGGCTTGATCCCTGAATTTATCGGCCGTCTTCCGGTCATCAGTACATTGAAACAACTCGATGAAAAGGCGCTGGTCGATATTTTGACGAAGCCGAAAAATGCTCTTGTAAAGCAATACAAGAAGTTGCTTGAGCTGGACGACGTTGATTTGGACTTCACAGAAGACGCGCTTGAATCGATTGCCAAACTGGCCATCGAGCGTAAAACCGGTGCCCGCGGTTTGCGTTCCATCATTGAAGGCATGATGCTTGATGTGATGTACGAATTGCCTTCACGTGACGACATTGAAAAATGTGTGATTACAAAAGAAACAGTTGACGGAAAATCACGACCAACTTTGATTTTGACTGACGGAACAGAAGTCAGTGTTGAAACACCAAAAGAAAGTGCTTGACTTCAGCATTCGTAAAAAACGTTTTCTCTGTAAAAGGAGAGAACGTTTTTTTTGTACTACTGTTTAGCTGTCCTCACGCTTGGAGATAATGCCTTTATAAGAATCTTCATGAAGCAAGCCGACATTAGGTGCGGCTGTTTCTCCGGGAGGCAGAAAAACGGATGAGTTGGATGTTTTTGCTGATTTTCACACAAATATTTTTCGGAGCAATCATCGGGCTGTATTTTTGGAGTTTGCTGCGTAACCAACATGTGCAGAAAATCTCTATTGACAAGGAATCGAAGAAGGAAATGGACGAATTGAACAGAATGCGCCGCCAGTCGTTGGCTGAACCGCTTTCTGAACGAATTCGTCCGAAAACATTAGATGATGTGATTGGTCAAAAAGATGGAATTGTGGCGCTTCGTGCCGCACTCTGTGGGGCAAATCCGCAACACGTGATCATTTATGGACCGCCTGGAATCGGAAAAACTGCTGCGGCGCGTCTGGTATTGGAGGAAGCCAAAAAAAATACCAACTCACCGTTTAAACCTTCTGCGCCATTTATTGAACTGGATGGTGCGACTGCGCGATTTGATGAACGGGGGATTGCAGATCCACTGATTGGTTCAGTTCATGATCCGATTTATCAAGGCGCGGGTGCTATGGGTCAAGCGGGCATTCCTCAACCCAAGGAAGGGGCTGTTACCCACGCTCATGGCGGTGTTCTGTTTATTGACGAAATCGGTGAATTGCATCCGATCCAGTTGAATAAGCTGCTGAAAGTATTGGAGGACCGTAAGGTGTTTCTAGAAAGTGCATATTATAATTCGGAAAATCACCAAATTCCGGCGTATATTCATGACATTTTTCAAAAGGGATTGCCCGCAGATTTTCGTTTGATCGGCGCGACAACACGCCGTCCAGAGGAAATACCTCCGGCAATTCGATCTCGCTGTCTTGAAATCTTTTTCTCTGAACTTAGCCGTACGGACATTCGCCAAATTGCACAACGAGCTGCCGCAAAACTGAACCTGGGGGTCTCGGAAGCTTGCTTGGAAAAGATTGCGGATTACGCGAAGAGTGGGCGTGAGGCTGTGAATATTATGCAAATAGCTGCAGGTGTGGCAGCGGCCAAGGATGAGCATCCAGGCACCATTGGTTTGGATGAAATCGAGTGGGTGGTTCGCTCCAGCAGGATGACGCCAAAGCCTAATCGGAAGGTTCCTGTTCAACCAGAGATCGGTCTAGTTAACGGACTCGCTGTCTATGGGCCTGGGCTTGGCACATTACTTGAGGTCGAAGCCTCTGCGGTCAAGAGCAGGCATGACGGCAGTCTGACGATTACCGGAATCGCCGAGGAAGAATCAATGGGTTCATCCGGCCGATCAATTACTCGAAAAAGTATGGCGCGTGCATCTGTAGAAAATGTGCTGACTGTGCTGAATCGAATGGGCTTTGCAGCTTATCGCTACCATATTCATGTCAACTTTCCGGGAGGCTCATTAGTAGACGGGCCATCTGCGGGCATATCTATGGCCGTCGCAATCGGTTCGGCGATTTTGCGCCGGAAGGTTCATCCGGACATCGCGATGACCGGAGAGATCGGCCTGCATGGCCAAGTTAAGCCAATCGGCGGTGTTATGGCGAAAATTGAAGCAGCTGTTGAAGCTGGTGCAAAGCGTGTGATTATTCCGGTTGAGAATATGCAGGAAACCTTAAAGCATTATGATAAAGCAGAAATCATTCCTGTCGAGTCGCTGCATCAAGTACTCGAACTTGCTCTCTATCCGGAAGAAACAAAGAACAAGAACGAGGAACGCGCATCTTTTTCTGACCTGCTCTTAAATCGAACACTCTCAGCACATTCAGCAGAAACTGGTGTTGAGAAGCAAGGGTAAATCAATCGTGTCTTAAAACCGGGTCATTTGATCCGGTTTTTTTACAAAATAAGAAAGTTCCAAAACTAGGATTAGCGGCGTTACGTTCAAAAAGATTCATATTCAAACACAGAAGTGCGAGACTCCAGCGGGATCGAATCAGTGATGCGAGCCAAGGGAGACCCCGCAGACGGCAGGTTGTCCGAGGAGGCTTCCGGATCGTCCCGCGGCCGCGCCCTGTTGATGCGAGCAACTGAAGTGTCATTGAGCACAAGATTGATGAATCAAAGCCGCATAAAGATTGGCATCCAAGGACCAGGCGCAGCCTGGTTTTTTCAATGCAAAAATTCAGGTAGACATACTAGTGAAGTGAACGAAGTATTCGATGGCAATGACTTTGACATGTACATCGTGCCTCGTCCATTGGACAGAGGCAATCAACATAAGATAGAATGTGTATACACAACAGATTGTTGTCAAGTTCTTTAGAAGACGCAATCTGAGGAGAGATGACTATGAAAATTACACAAGCGGACTATGTGATTAGTGCCGTAGGTCCGGCACAGTACCCAACAGATGGGTTGCCGGAAATTGCCCTTGCTGGGCGCTCCAACGTCGGCAAGTCTTCGTTTATTAATAAGATGTTGAACAGGCGAAACCTAGTTCGAACTTCTGAAAAACCAGGAAAAACGCAAAAACTGAACTATTTTATTGTTAATCAGGCTTTTTATTTTGTGGATGTTCCGGGCTATGGTTATGCGAAGGTGTCGAAAACAGATAAAGAAGCATGGGGACGCATGCTGGAAGCCTATTTTGCTGAACGGGATTCCCTAAGCGCAGTTGTCCAGTTAGTTGATTTGCGTCATCCGCCTTCCAAAGAGGATATACAGATGCATGATTATCTGGTTTATTTTGGACATCCAGTGATCACGGTTGCAACAAAGTCGGACAAAGTGCCGAAGAGCAAGCATCAGAAACATAAACAAATGATCATCCATGATCTTGGACTTAGCAAAGATGAGCCGCTGCTGCTTTTCTCATCACTGAACGGAACCGGAAAGGAAGAAGCATGGCGTGCACTTGAGCCGTATTTGCATTAAACGAACACGTGATAAAGCAACACATGAGACTGAAAGATATTAAATGAGTGAATATGAAACACCTTGTTTTATATGAAAAAGAATATTCACTTCGCATGTACATAAATGCAAAGCAGGCTGTTAGGCTAAGGGGAGAAAAAGAACGATGAATTTCAGTAAATCCATTGCGGCTTATGACGAGGCGAAACCACTAATGCCAGGGGGTGTCAGCAGTCCGGTACGTTCGTTTCCGTCAGTTGATCTGAGCCCAATTTATATGGATCATGGAAAGGGTTCTAATATCTATGATCTGGATGGTAATGAGTATATTGACTACATATTGAGCTGGGGTCCGCTGATACTCGGCCATGCGGATGAGAAAGTCGTGCAATTAATTAAAGAAACAGTAGAAAAAGGAACTAGCTTCGGTTCGCCGCATGTGCTTGAAACAAAGCTTGCAGAACTGGTGATCAACCGCGTGCCTTCTATTGAAAAAGTGCGTTTTGTGAACTCTGGAACTGAAGCGACGATGAGTGCGATTCGGCTTGCTCGCGGATATACCGGCAGGGACAAGATTTTGAAGTTTGAAGGCAGCTACCACGGTAGTGCCGATTCACTGCTGATTAAGGCAGGCTCTGGTGTAGCCACGCTCGGGCTCCCTGACAGTCCAGGTGTTCCTGCGCAGCTTGCCAAAGATACACTCACCGTTCCATACAATGATTCTGAACGGGTTGTCGAAATTTTTAAACAGTACGGGCATGACATTGCCTGTGTAATTGTGGAACCGGTGGCAGGCAATATGGGGGTGGTACCTCCGGTTGACGGCTTTTTGCAGGCATTGAGGGATATTACACAGGCTTATGGTTCACTGTTAATCTTTGACGAGGTCATGACCGGCTTTCGCGTCGCCTACAATTGCGCACAAGGCTATTTCGGCATTACACCAGATCTGACGACACTTGGAAAAGTAATTGGCGGCGGGCTCCCAGTAGGGGCTTACGGCGGCAGACTGGAAATCATGAATCAAATTGCACCTGAAGGCCCGGTTTACCAGGCAGGCACGCTGTCGGGAAATCCGCTTGCCATGGCTGCCGGCTATATGACGTTAAGCCAACTCACACCCGAAGATTATCCGGAATTTAGAAAAAAGGCGGACAGACTAGCAGAAGGGTACATAGCAGCAGCGAAAGAATATCATATTCCGCTAACCGTCAACCAGGCAGGCGCAATGATGGGCATCTTCTTTACTGATCAGAAGGTTATTAATTACAAACGGTCCAAATCATCAAATCTCAGTCATTTCAAGACATATTTTGGGCAAATGATCGAACAAGGGATTTCTTTGCCACCGTCACAATTTGAAGGTGTATTTCTATCGACGAAGCATACGATGGACGATATTGAAAAAACAATTCAGGCTGCAGCACACGCATTTAAAGTAATAGCAGATTTAGAAGTATAACAATCATATAGAACAGTGAACGTTCATTAAAAAACTCAGGATGAAATTATAGTTTTTCGTCCTGAGTTTTTTTCTTATTTGATTAGATTTCTTTTCCATATTTGGCCGTGTACACCATTTGAAAAACGATTCCTGTCAAGTAGATACAAACTGTTCCTAAAGTCACCCAAAGTGATGCTTTCAGTAAAATGGTTAGGAATGACACACAAATAAGTAAGACAATCAGAGCCTGAAACGCTTTTGCTTTCGCTTTTTCTGTGATTAATATATTCCGCTCATCTTTTTGTTCAATTTCTTTTTGTTTTTTTATTCCTGGATTTTTTTTGTAAAGGAAATATTGTAAGAACCAAATCACGGCAAAACTAAATAATGAGCCACCAATGCCAATACATAACCCTGAGATATTTTTCATACGGTCATAAATTAAAAATAAACCGGAGAAAATCAAAAAACAGCTGCATAATAACAAAAGGACAGGTGGCCAAAGCTTATTATTGTTCATGATTAACATCCTCCTCGTAAATGAAGATATCCTCAATAGATAATTGAAAATAACGGGCGATTTTAAAGGCAAGCAAAATTGACGGGTTATATCGGCCATTTTCCAGAGATCCAATGGTTTGCCTTGAAACTTCTAATGCTGCTGCGAGATCCTCCTGCCTAATACCATGACTTTTTCGGATTTCCTCCAATTTATTTTTCAAGAACGTTCTCCTCTCATTGAATGGAAAGCATGCTTTACATGAATATCCTATCCGAGTTAAAGGGTAATGTCAAGTTAGCTTTCCTTTTTTTGTGGTGGACATCGTTCATTAAATAATTATCCTGTTTTTGATCATACTAACTATGTTTTCAAGACTTTTATCATCTGAAGGTGAATCGTATATGCACTTTGTAAAAATCGCTATTGAGCTGGTTGTCGGACTTTCCACGCTCTTCCTTATGACAAAAATACTTGGCAAAGCAACCCTTGCACAGATAACAGCATTTGATTTTATTTCTGCTATCGTTTTAGGTGAGTTTGTCGGAAATGCGCTATACGATAAGAATGTGGGAATTGGTTCAATTCTATTTGCAATTGCACTTTGGGGAGTGATGATCTACATCGTTGAGTGGTGCACGCAGAAAATCCGCTCTACGCGCGCATTTCTTGAAGGGAAACCGACCATTATCATACGTCACGGTCGTATGGACAGGAATGCGATGAAAAAAGAGAAGCTCGATGTCGATATGCTTCAGAATTTGTTGAGACAAAAAAGTGTATTCTCAATTCGCGAAGTAGAGCATGCGATTTTGGAAACCGACGGAACAGTCAGTGTGCTTAAAAAATCCAAATATGCCACGCCGACTTTGGAGGATTTGCAGCAACCGAAAAAGCCTGTCTACTTACCCTATACAATCATTGATGACGGTGAAGTTGACTGGGAAAATTTAAAAGCAGCCGGCCTTAATGAAGAATGGCTGCTAAAAAATCTTCGTATGCATCATATTCACAATTATAAAGACGTGTTTTATTGTGAATGGAAAAAGGACGAAGGCATTTTTATTGAGAAGATGTAAACAAATGATTTTAACGAGCGCCTTTGAATTGGCGCTTTTTTGTACCTGTATAACCCATGCGACTAGCAATCGGAAAATTGATTTAAGCGGTGAAACGGCTGTCTTATCCAGCAATTAATGAATGATTGAGCATAATTCTGCACCTCACGCATAGAACAATATTAAGAACGGATGAGAGGGTGGAAGGAATGTCTCAATCTTCGAATGATCGATTGCAGTTTTCAATAAATGAATCAGTGTGGCTCAGAGATGACGCACCTGCTGAAGAAATATTGTCCATGGCTCTAGAGCCTGATATCACAGTAGAAGAAAATTGGAATGACGTTACAATCAAGGGTTTTCTCCGGTTAACAGGAGAGTTCAGACCGGCAGAAATCTCTGCGGACGCGGTAAACGATGCGGAAAATCAGACCGCCCCCTTTCGTACCATCGATGAAATCATGGAAACAGGCAGTGGAACGGATACTTTAGAGCATCATTTCCCGATTGACA
Source organism: Sporolactobacillus laevolacticus DSM 442 (assembly GCF_000497245.1). Lineage (GTDB taxonomy): Bacteria > Bacillota > Bacilli > Bacillales > Sporolactobacillaceae > Sporolactobacillus > Sporolactobacillus laevolacticus. Next base: position 259,333 of record NZ_AWTC01000001.1, on the reverse strand, counting down.
TCACCATTCCGGCTGATCGCGTGCCAAATCTGGAGAATCTATTCGTTGTCATTGACTCCTTTGACTATGAACTGTCCGAGCATCGTCATATCCAGCTGCAAGCGGATATCGCGATCACCGGGTTGACCAATAACGATCCGGTTGACAGAACCGAGAAACCGAAAGAATCGGCCAAGGCACCAATCAAGGCACCTGTTCAGAAGCCGGCGCCGGCACCAGCGGCAAAACCTGCAATCAAGGAGAAGGCTGAGAAGCCTGAAAAAGCTCTGAAACCAGCAAAGGAAGCGCCTGTAAATAAGGCAGAAAAGGCAAACAAGCCTACAATAGAAGCACAGGCTGAAAAGCCTGCAGCAGAGAAGCCAGCCCAAAAGAAAGAAGCAGCATCAGAAAAAGAAGTAGCATCAAAGAAAGAAGCAGCCCTCAAAAAAGAAGTGGCGTCCAAAAAAGAGGAGAAACCTGTCAAAGCAGAAAGTAAAAAGAAACCTGCCACTAAGGGAAAAAGATTATTGAACAGTGAACTTCCCCTAGGTGATACGGATTTTGCGTCCGATATTGATGAAATGCCGATCGATCGACTTGGCGATGAAGAGAACCCTGATTTCCAGTACGAGGCATTTCGGAATCCGGATTTTGAGAACGAAGAGGACAGCGCGCCGCTTGTTGCATTCAAAGGAATAGATGGTACTGAAACTATTGACAGATCAGAAGTAGTGCAGCCCGCACAATCAGTTCCTGAGGCTGCACAACAACAAAGTGCACCACCGGTAGCTAAAAGCGCGCAAGAAGCCGAACCAGAAACTGCAGAAGCAGAAAAAGAGGCCAAGGCACCTGAAGCAACCAGCCTCTACCTGACCAAGGTGCTCGCCGGCGAAGAAGAAGAGCAAAAATCTCGGCTCAAGATTTGCATTGTACAGTCTGGCGAGTCTCTGGAAAGCATATCTGAACGATATCATGTTCCAGTAACAACGCTTTTGAGAAAAAATGAACTGACTACAGGAGAGATTGAACCAGGCGAACTGTTGTATATACCGAAAAGCACTAAGGCTGCCAAGGATGAATAATGAACAGGCGATGCTTTTATCTGCGGTGCAGGCGAACTATTATTTTGGCCACTTGCGCATCGCCAATGAGCAACCACTTCTGATCGAAACCGAAAGAGGCTTTAAGAAAATTAGAATTTGGGAAGATGAAGCCTTATTGAAGCTGCATCTTCAGTGGCGAGAGCGTCTCGTAAATGACCGGTACTTTATCGACCGTATGTATGTGACACGCTCAGGATTTCCTTCGATCCGCATAGGGCATTATTCTGTGACTTGCCATGATGCCCCACGGGAACAGGCATCACTTGCTGAAAATGAGGAACTGTGGGCAGGCTTGATCACGCACTTAGTTCAAGTAAGTCGCAGCGAGCCGGTCGATGACAGGCATTTCTCATCATCTGCACGAGTGCACACTGTGTTTGAACAGGCTAAGAATATGAATCTTCAGGGGCTTGACTTATGGAAAATGATCGACGCTTGCTTCTCTTCCGCCTGTGGACGCGCTGAGCAGGCGGATCGTTTGCGCGATCCATACCGATTTCAGAGCAAAACTTTTTTACTGCCTGACGGTTTTTCACCCGGCACATGCACCCGGCTTTTTGATACCTTGTTTTTTGAACTTGGTCAATCGAGACCGGCGGATGGTTGCCGGATATTAGCTCGATTCTTTTTAAATGAAGCATTGGCAAATGGCGAGCAATCTGTACACAAACTTTTTCAATTGTTAAAGAGCGGCGGAAGCTTTGATCAGAAAATCGCTGATCTGGTTCTTGCGGAATGGCTTGAACCTGACGAATGGATCTGGCTTGTGAATGCAGGAATACAGGCGCACGAGGGCCAGAATGATGATATGACTCTAAAAACATTTAAACAATTATGGGATAAAAAAATATTGCTGATTCACATATTCAGAACTATTTTTCCACAACCCGGAGAAACAGTTGGGGGTACGGATTTTGGGTCCAACGGAGAACAATCAGATCAATCGAATACTTTTTCACTATGATCTTTCACCTGATAATCTTACCTCTCAAGGTAGTCTGATCAAGGTTGAAACCAATTCCGGCACTTTTGCGCTTAAGCAGAAAGCGTTAAGTGAGCACCAAATACGCAGCTTACAGACGGTATATGCCTTGGCACGTCGATTGGTTATTGATGCCGTTTGCCCTCTTCCTTCAAAGTATGGGGATCTAGTTATCTGGGGAGAAAATCTGAGTTTTTATTTAATGCCTTGGTTTCATGAAACAGTAGACGATTCGGACCTCCCAGAACGTTACCGGCATCTTTTCATTAAAGCCGGTCAGCTGCATCGGCAGACGCTGGAAAAAGAGGCGGAATGCGGTGCGCTTTATCAGAGTATGGTACGTGTACTTAATTCTAGGCAGATGGTTTGGGAGAACTTCTTGTATAGTGCGGAACACCAAGTTTACCCGTCACCTTTTGAACAAGTCGTTATGAAGTCTGCATCCATTTATCTCACCAATATGCAACGTGCCAAGGATTTTTTTTCACAGGAGAAGGATGCAGATGGTAAAAATAAAAAAATGAGACGCGCGCTTTGCCACGGAAGATTGAGTCCACTGCATTTGCTGATTGAAAAAGAAAGGAGCTGCCTAACCAACTTCGAAAATAGTGAGGACGGCTTTTTTGTGGTTGAAACCGCCTCTCTTTTTGAACAAGCAAGCGCAGTGCTGAGCGCTGGGAAAACAGATTGGCGCAGCTTCTTTACTTCCTATTCATCCGCTTGTCCGATGTTTGACGAAGAAAAAGAATTTCTGCTCCATTTTCTTCTGTTCCCGAGTGCACACGCCGAATTGCTCGGCAGATACATTCAATCAGAATCGAAGAGCGAACAGTGGTTTGTCAGACGCTGGACGAACCTGTGCCGTGTGCATCAGAATATGTTCACGTCAATCAAACAGGTGATGAATGAAGAACAAAAGAAAAAAGAAGAACTTCTGGCAAAAGAGGCGGAAGAAAATAAAAAAGAATCGGATGATACCTAACCGGTACTGCTGCGGCTCAGAGCCACTTTTTTAAAAAACCGACGTAGATAAAGAAAAGAAGAGCGGTGAGTAGCACATCCATTGATGTCGGCAGAAAAATAGTGCGGATTAATTGAAAAAGAGCGAGCGGCAGAACGACGATACTCAATCCTTCACGGCATTTTTTTAAAAATGGTTGAAAACGTTTGTTCTTGAACACGATGATTGCTCCTTTCAGTAAAAAGACTTCAGGTTGGCTATGCTCATAGTTTATGTGCTTCATGGTCTGTATGTGCGCTTGACCCCAGGGACGTGAAAAATTTTCAGTTGGCATTGACTAGTGGAACATGAAATCTATATAATGAGTACAAAACACATTATTGTTCTGTGTCAGAGTGAAAATGCTGAGACAGGGAGTAGTACACATCTTTAAGCTAGAAGAGGATTTCCCGGACTTTGTGAACATCCTCTACAAGAGAGAGAAGCTGATGCGCTGAAAAGCTTCTTTAGCCGCCGGAGTGGAAGTAGCCCTCGAGCAGTCTTTCTGAAAGATTGATTAACGATCAAGTAGGAAAGTCCGGATTTCCGTTATCGATTCAATAAGGCGTGTTTCCTGCACGCGAATAAAGGTGGTACCACGGAGCTTTCTTCGTCCTTGTGATGAAGAAGGCTCCTTTTTGCGTTACTTCTGCCTGCTTAAACAAGAGCATGATGATAAAGATTGTTAAAGGAGCGGTAAATGATGGGAAAAGAATTGGCGACGAAATATGATCCGAGCCAGAATGAAGAGAAATGGTACAAAACTTGGCTGGAAGAAGGGTATTTTAAGGCGGAAAGTGATCCGGAGAAAAAACCGTATTCAATTGTAATCCCACCGCCTAACGTTACGGGAAAACTTCATCTCGGTCATGCCTGGGACACAACAATGCAGGATTTGCTGATTCGTTTTAAGCGGATGCAGGGCTATGATGCACTTTACTTGCCGGGTATGGACCATGCAGGCATCGCAACACAGGCAAAAGTTGATGCCAAGCTTCGTGAACAGGGCAAATCACGTTACGACTTAGGACGGGAAAAGTTTTTGGAAGTTGCTTGGGACTGGAAGAAAGAGTACTCCGGATTTATCAGAAAACAGTGGGCTAAGCTTGGGCTGTCTCTGGATTATTCAAGAGAACGTTTCACGCTTGATGAAGGACTCTCTAAAGCTGTTCGCAAAGTGTTCGTCGACCTATATAATAAAGGGTTGATTTATCGTGGAACCTATATTATCAACTGGGATCCGGCAGCACGAACCGCGTTATCTGACATTGAGGTTATTTATAAAGAAATCCCTGGCCATCTCTGGCATGTGAATTATCCGCTATCCGACGGATCAGGTTCCATTCAAATTGCGACAACTCGTCCTGAAACGATGCTCGGTGACACTGCTATCGCCGTTCATCCTGAAGATGAACGTTATAAAGACATTGTCGGAAAAACGGCGATTCTGCCGCTTGTTGGACGAGAAATCCCGATTGTTGCCGATAGCTATGTAGATCAATCGTTTGGAACCGGCGCTGTTAAAATCACACCGGCACATGACCCGAATGACTTTGAAGTGGGTATGCGTCATAACTTGCCTCAAATTCTCGTTATCGACATTACCGGAAAAATGAACGAAAACGCAGGTAAATATCAAGGGTTAGATCGCGAGGAATGTCGAAAACAAATCGTGAAGGATCTTGAAGCATCCGGAGCGCTTGCCTATGTTGAAGAGCATACTCATGCGGTTGGGCATTCAGAGCGAACCGGCGTTGTCGTTGAACCGTTTCTATCAACACAATGGTTCGTAAAAATGAAGCCACTTGCTGAAGCATCTTTGAATAATCAGAAGTCAGATGACAAAGTTAATTTCGTTCCTGAACGATTTGAAAAGCAATTTAGTCATTGGATGGAGAATATTCGCGATTGGTGTATTTCCAGGCAGCTTTGGTGGGGTCATCGGATACCGGCATGGTACCACAAGCAGACCGGTGAAGTGTATGTCGGTATGGAAGCACCAAAGGATGTTGAGAACTGGAAACAGGATGAAGACGTTCTGGACACATGGTTTAGCTCCGCACTCTGGCCATTCTCTACGATGGGCTGGCCAGATGAAGAGGCAGCGGATTATAAACGCTACTTCCCGACAGATACACTGGTGACGGGCTATGATATTATTCCGTTCTGGGTTGCGCGTATGATCTTTCAATCGATTGAGTTTACTGGAAAGCGACCGTTCCGTGATACCTTGATTCATGGCCTCGTACGTGACGAACAGGGACGTAAGATGAGCAAGTCGCTTGGTAACGGGATTGATCCGATGGATGTCATCGCAAAATACGGTGCCGATGCACTTCGCTACACGCTGGCAACCGGAACAACACCGGGTCAAGACCTTACCTTCCAATGGTCGAAAGTAGAGGCTAACTGGAATTTTGCCAATAAAATTTGGAATGCTTCGCGATTCGTCATCATGAATTTGGAAGGATTTACGCTAAAAGATATGGACTTGTCTGGCGAACGTTCAGTAGCCGATCGCTGGATTCTTACCCGCCTGAACACGACCATCGAAAAAGTGACAGCCCTTTATGAAACCTATGACTTTGGGGAAGCCGGCCATTACTTGTACCAATTTATTTGGGATGACTTCTGCGATTGGTATATTGAGATGGCGAAATTGCCGCTATATGGTGAAGATGATACAGCAAAGAAGACAACGAAGTCTGTATTGACTTATGTGCTCGATAAAATTCTTAAATTGCTTCACCCGATCATGCCATTTGTGACCGAAGAGATTTGGCAACATATCCCTCATGAAGGTGAGACGATTATGCATAGTGAGTGGCCGGTTGCGGTTGCCGAGTGGAGTGATCCAGAAGCAGATAAAGAAATGGCTGCTTTGCAGAACGTGATCCGTTCCGTGCGCAATATTCGAGCTGAAATGAATGTTGCGCCTAAGAAGCCGGTTGATCTTCTGATCAAAACCGCAACGGATCGCGAAACGAAGATCTTTGAACAAAATAAGACATACATTGAACGTTTCTGCAATCCATCGGCGCTCGAAATTGGAACAGCGATCCAAGCTCCTGAAAAAGCAGTGTCTGCCGTTATTTCCGGTGCTGACATTTATCTCCCGTTATCCGGCCTGATTAATCTGGATGACGAAATCAGCAGACTGAACAAAGAATTGGATAAAATGAACGCTGAAGTTGAGCGCGTTGAGAAGAAATTAAACAATCCTCGGTTTGTTGACAAAGCTCCGGAACAAGTAGTAAATCAAGAGCGTGAGAAACAAGCGGATTATCTGCAGAAACGCGATAAACTGCAAGCAAGAATTGCTGAATTGCAAGCTTGATTGCGTTAAAATAGGAGTACGATCATTGGCCAAAACGGTGGTGGGAGCTTAATCGCCCGCTGCCGTTTTCTTCATCAATGTAAACTGTTCATTCGGAGGGCACAGTCATGTTTGAAACAATTAATGAAACACTTCAATGGATTCACGAGCTAATTCCGCACGGCATCAAACCTGGAACAAATAGAATGGAATGGATGCTTGATAGACTGAACAATCCGGAGCGCAAGATACGTGCCATTCATGTCGGCGGAACCAATGGAAAGGGATCAACCGTATGTTATCTCTGGCATATTTATGAGGCAGCCGGCTTAAAGGTCGGCACCTATATATCACCGTACATCACTTCATTTAACGAACGAATGATGGTGAACGGACAGCCGATCTGCGACGATGATTTGGTGAAAGCGGCCAATATCGTTTATCCGCTTACGCTCGCGGTCGATCAGGAAACCGATCTGGGCATACCTACTGAATTTGAGGTCGTGACGATGATAAGTTTTGTCTATTTCGGTCAGTTAAACCCATGTGATTTGGTTATCTATGAGGTAGGACTTGGTGGCAGATTGGATTCAACAAATGTCATCCATCCGCTTGTATCGGTTATCACGAATGTCGCGATGGATCATATGAAGCAGCTTGGAAACTCAATCAAAAGCATTGCCTTCGAAAAAGCGGGAATTATCAAAGACAGAACAGGCATTGTAACATCGGCAGAACACCCTGATGCGCTTGCGGTAATTCGTGAGAAAGCTGAAGAAAAAAAGGCGAAACTGTTTGTTCTTGGTCATGAATTTGATGCACACCCTCTTAGTCATGGTGAGGAAGGCGAACATTTCAGCTTTGAATCCGATTTTATTCATGAAACCGATCTGACTATTCACATGAAAGGCAAACATCAATTGAAGAATGCTGCTGCTGCGCTCATGGCGGTTGGATATTTGAGGAATTATTGCGGGATAGACCCAGGTGAACAAGCGATACGCTCCGGACTTGAGAATGCTGCGTGGCCAGGCCGATTTGAGAGAATGATGAAAGCCCCACTCGTCGTTATTGATGGGGCTCATAATGTTCAGGGAACTGAAGCACTTGTTCAAACGGTGAAAAGATACTATGCCGATCGTACTATTCATCTACTCTATGCTGCATTAAAGGATAAAGAATATGAAAAAATGATCCACCTGATTGAAACTGTTGCAGACGATATTACGCTGACATCTTTCGACTATCCACGTGCAGCAGAAAGTGGACTGCTCTATGCAGCCGCGCAGCATCAAAAGAAAGTGAACCAACCGGATTGGAAAGCGGCTCTTCGTCAGTTAATTGAAGCGACGAAAGAAGATGAAATGCTGCTTGTTTGCGGTTCGCTTTACTTTATTTCAGCTGTCCGACATGAATTGTTATGCTTTCAAAACCGTTGATTCTTGTCTGTAAATGCCGGATATTCAGAAAACAAGGGACAAAACAATTGGGCGATTTTTGTGGAAAGTTGAGAAGGTTTTGAAAAACCTTTTCAACTTGTCTTTGTTTTGCTACAATACACTTAGTAAAAAAGTAATAGGATAGAAGATTTTCGAATTCAAATCGCACATGCAAGGATAAAGGAGGTAGTGCGATTGAGCGAAGTGAAGCGACGAGCGGTAAGCGCAATCTGGATCCTTACATTGATTTTTACACTACCTCTTATCTACATGGCTGATCCACCACGAAATGTTACGCCTTCTTCATTGGCTACTGTAGGCATCGTTTTTGTATTAACCGCTCTCTTCAGTTTTAAAGTTAAGGGAACAGATATCATTGTACTTCAAGGAATAGGACTTGCCTCCTTCCTTATTTTTGGTTTGTTTGTCGAGACATTGCTGACGCAATTCGGCATTTTTGTCTATTTGCTGTCCCAGAGAATAGGAATCAGCGATGCCCATCGTATCCCTGTAAATTCATTAATGTTTCTCGCTGTCTCCATATCTGCCGGTTCGATGTATTATGCGCTCGGCGGCGAAGTTGAGATGATTTCAGGTAATGTTCTTGATTTAAATTTTATTCCGATTATCGGCTTTTACTTTTCAGCTTATGTGGTCAATACGATTGCACTACATATTATACGAAGATGGTTGCTTAGTCCACCGGTAAAGTTGAAATTTTTCGATAAAGACACCGTATGGGAAGTTGCAATGACGATACTGATGATGCCGCTTGGCATCGCCTTTTACCTCATGTACGCCACAAAAGGCTGGCTTGGCATGATGATTATTGCCGTACCTATGGTTACGCTCTCTGTTATTATTCGTCTTATAAACAATAGTCAAGTCTTAATTAATTTTTTGCAAAGTGTTAATCATCTTGGACAGCAGCTTACAGAAGAACTTTCTGTGAAGCATGTGTTTGATCTACTTTTTGAAAAAACGCCGAAAATGCTGCCGGTCGATTATCTTTATGTTGTTTTGTACACCCATCCGGAAAAACCAAAGCTCGTTCGTATGTTCCGTAAAGATGAGGGTGAGTCGTTTGTTCCTTTCCAACAGGAAGCCGATATCAGTCTCAGTGTATATCGCCAGTCCAAGGCGATTATTGGTTTCGGCCGCGCGAGAGACATGTATCCTTTCCTTGACGCGCTTTCCAATGGACAGGCAAAGTCCTATTTGTCTGTTCCTATGATGCATCGCGGCCAGGTTATGGGCGTGATGACGATTGCTTCTCATTTAAATAAAGCCTATACAAAAACAAGCAGAATCGGGATGGAAATTGTTGGCGATTTTTTAGCCATTGGACTTGAAAACGCTAAAAATTTTGAAATTCGAAAAAAGGAAAGCGAACGTTGTCCGCTTACGGATCTGTTTAACTACAGATATTTGATGAAGGCTATCAGTAAAATGTACAATAACCCATCGATAGAAGTCTTTTCGATTATCATGATGGATATTGATAATTTTAAAAGAATTAATGACACATACGGGCATCAGAATGGAAACGCGATCCTGATTGGAGTCGCCAATCGTCTGAGAAAAACCGTTGGACATAAAGGCATTGTGGCTAGATATGGCGGTGAAGAATTTACGGTGCTGCTCCCAGGACTTGATCGTAATTTGTGCTTCGCTGTGGCGGAAACGATCCGGCTAGCTGTTGCGGCTGAACCGTTTATGATCTTTAATGAATCCGAGAATCGCTACGATCAGATTTATGTGACGATCAGTCTGGGAACATCAACAGCACCGGTTGATGCGACTGAGCCTTCGGAACTGATCTACAATGCCGATCATGCGATGTACAGAGGAGCAAAGCAGAAGGGGAAGAACCGAGTTGCACGTTTTGTCTGATCCGGCTTACTGACGTGCACAGTTTCATATATGTGAAGCGTGAAAAACAGCGAAAAAAGTTTGGGACGAGACGACAAATGTCTCGTCCTTTTTCATTCTTGGTGTGCTACTATTTTCGGAAGAAGAGTTTTGTCTTGCTGTGAGGGGGATAAATGTGTCCGATAACAAGAAACAGGCACCCCATGTGACGGTTACGTTCAATGGAAAAAAACATAATCTTGATGAATGGACAAGAAAAGAGACGGCGGCTGATAAGGATAAATCACTTGACTGGAGCACTGCCTTCTCTACTGAGCTTAAGTCTGTAGATGAACACGCGCACGCACCGTCACATTTGCTCACTGACCAGGATGCGTTTGTAAAACGAAAACATTCTTTGTTCAGAGGAAAGAGAATTTGGCGTCCGAAACAACACCAGATTTCAGGGCCCGTTCGCATCATTCGTTTTTTCTGGCTACCTGCAGCGGCTGCGGTGGTTGTCGGATTAGTGATTGGTTTGTCCATGTTAACGATCTTCAGTCAGCAAAACCATGCGGTGAAGGATACGTGGGCAAATTCAGGAAAATCGCCGCAAACAGAAGAAAAATCACAAGCTATTCAAAACCAGGATCTTAATTTATCTGTTTATTTAATACAAGCGGGGCTTTTTGGATCAAAAAGTAAAGCTGATCAAATTGCAAGCCAGCTCCGAAATCATGGGCCGTCTATTCTTATGGCTACTCCAGGAGGAACGGCGATTTTTGTCGGTGTCGCAGAGACAGATGCAGGAGCAAGCCAACTGCTTACTCGTGATAAAGATCAAGGGCTGACCGTTTTCAAGAAACAGATGCAATTCCAGCCGGCTACAGGATTTCTCAATAATAAGAAACAAGCGAATAGCGCGCTTGATGGCAAAAAGTTGATGCTGGCATTTCTGGCCGCTTCTGAAGAATCACAGAATGGAGCAAGTAGTCCATCTAAAAAAACAATGCAAAATATGGACAAGCTGTATGAAAAGTGCAGAACAAATGCAGCGTCGACAAATGATAATACGGTTGGCCGTTTTCTCGCAAGTGTGGACCAGTCGAAAAATGCCGCACAAAAACTCGCGGCCAGCCATTCTGAAGCGCAGTTTGTACAATTTCAGCAATCCTTGCTTGAATCAGTTTCTGAATATGGGGTAATGATTAATAGCACAAATGGAAAAAAATAATTCACCCTATTTTTGTGCTTTATTGACATAAATTATAGTTTGCCGTCGAAAATAATGGACGACTACCACAAAAGTCGTGTCTTTTTTTGCTTTTTCCATTCTGCAGAAGTCAGCCAGAAAAGGTATGGTATATCTTAAATGGCATTGCCTTCAAAGAATGGGGGAATCGGTAGATGAACAAAAACGTGATGATGAGAGATGTACCTCAAGGGGACCGCCCGAGAGAGCGCCTGATTCGTGAAGGAGCGCCGACGCTTTCCAATCAGGAACTGCTAGCGATTCTACTGCATTCAGGTACAAAGAATGAATCAGTCATGCAGCTTGCTGAACGGTTAGTCAGCCAGTTTAAAGGCTTAGAGCTATTGAAAGAAGCGAGTATTGAAGAACTAAAAAGCGTGAAGGGTATCGGGACAGCCAAGGCGGTCCAGCTGCTGGCCGGATTCGAGATCGGCCAACGCATGGCGCGTATGGTTCATGATTCCCGTTATGCGATCCGCTCTCCGGAAGACGGCGCGGATTATGTGATGGAAGAGTTGCGTGCTTTAAAGCAAGAGCATTTTGTTGCCTTATTTCTTAATACCAAAAATCAGGTCCTGCAAAAGAAAACGATCTTTGTAGGCAGCTTGAATACCTCAATAGTTCACCCGCGAGAGGTGTTCAAGGAAGCGGTTAGGCAATCGGCGGCATCGATTATCTGTTTTCACAATCATCCAAGTGGTGACCCAACACCAAGCAGGGAGGATATCGATGTCACGAAACGTCTTGTTTCCTGCGGCAAAATGCTTGGTGTTGATGTTTTGGATCATATTGTGATCGGTGATCGGAAATTTGTAAGCTTGAAGCAAAAAGGCTTGATCTAAAAGATCAGCAGGTAATGGAAAACTGATGGGTTTTTGTGGACATTTTGCCCAAGCCCTATAAATTCAAGATCAATTAAGATATAATTAAGTGCATGAGTTCTGCAACTTGAAGGGAGATTACATAGATGTTTGGCGGATTTTCTAAAGATATGGGTATAGACCTCGGCACGGCCAACACTTTAGTATATGTGAAAGGCAAAGGTGTGGTCGTTAGAGAGCCATCAGTCGTCGCATTGCATACAGACTCAGGTCTGATCGAGGCGGTCGGCGGCCCAGCCAAGAATATGATCGGTCGTACACCGGGCAATATTGTAGCGGTACGACCAATGAAAAATGGTGTGATCGCGGATTTTGAAACGACAGCGACTATGATGAAATATTTCATAAATCAAGCTCAAAAACAAAGGTCGATTTTTTCACGTAAGCCAAGTGTAATGGTTTGTGTGCCTTCAGGCATAACTGCAGTGGAAAAACGTGCTGTTGAAGATGCGACAAAACAAGCTGGAGCACGTGAGGCGTATACAATTGAAGAGCCTTTCGCTGCTGCGGTCGGTGCCGATCTTCCAGTTTGGGAACCGACAGGAAGCATGGTTGTTGATATTGGCGGAGGAACGACTGAAGTAGCGATCATTTCGTTAGGCGGCATTGTAACGAGCCAGTCGATCCGGATAGCAGGAGACGATATGGATGAAGCCATTATCCAATATGTAAAGAAGACGTACAACTTGATGATTGGTGAGCGATCAGCCGAATCCTTGAAAATACAAATTGGTTCTGCTGGCGGCTCAGAAGAAACAGAGAATGCCAAGATGGAAGTCCGCGGCCGCGATCTTTTGTCCGGATTACCGAAAACCATTGAAATTTCCGGTAAAGAGATTGCTTCAGCCTTGAGCGATTCCGTCAACCAGATTGTAGAAGCGGTCAAAGTGACCTTGGAAAAGACGCCGCCTGAACTTGCTGCTGATATTATGGATCGCGGTATTGTCCTGACTGGCGGCGGCGCTCTGCTGAAAAATTTGGATCATGTTCTGAGCGATGAAACCAAGATGCCTGTGATGGTGGCTGAGAATCCGCTTGATTGCGTTGCAATCGGTACCGGCCGTTCACTTGAAAATTTGCCTTTGATCCGCTCTAAAGCTAATACTATTTCATTGTCAAACAAAAAATAATTCCTTTCGAATGGAACGTAAATGATTAAGCAGGTGTCTCTATGCCTTCATTTTTCTCAAATAAAAAATTGATTGTCCTTTTAACAAGCCTGATTGTTTTGATTGCTTTGATTAGCTACTCTCTTAAAGAGGGTACGCGTTCTACATGGACGGAACAATTTGTTCAGGATGTTGTTGGAGGGTTTCAATATGTTGTTAATGTACCCGCTCGCTATGTAGCGGGTTTCTTTCAGAATGTCGATGATATCAATAATGCTTATAAAGAAAATAAGCGACTTAAAGAAAATCTAGCAGATTATGCGAGTGTTGAGCAAGAAAATAGAGATCTTTCGATGCAAAACAATGAATTGAAAGCGCAGTTGAACTTGCTTAAAGATCCTGCACTTTCAGATTTTAAAAAGTATTCAGCAACCATGATAGGAAGATCAAGCGATCAGTGGAATCAGCTAATAACTTTGGACAAAGGCAAAGTCAACGGTATCAAGAACGGGATGCCGGTGATCACGTCTGGCAGGCGTCTAATCGGAAGTATTTCAAAAACCGGGAATTTTACAAGTAAGGTCTCGCTTATCTCTGATCAGCAAAATGTAAACCAGATCTCCGCGGTCATTGAAAACAAAAATTCGCAACCGGTATTCGGCATGATTGAGGGATATGATCAGAACAAGGGTGTTTTACTTTTTCAGAAAATCCCGATCAAGGCGAATGTGAAAAAAGGTCAGATCGTTACGACATCGGGTTTAAGCGGCAAATATACAAAAGGTCTTGTGATTGGCACAATTACTCATGTCACGACAGATCAATATGGACTTACAAAGGCTGCTGAGGTCAAACCTGCTGCCAATTTAAATGATCTAAGCTATGTGATGATCATTGAAAGAAAGGCGCAGACGTCCAGTAGCGGGGGGAAGGGCAATTGAAGCAGATCAAAGTCTTCATTTTTCTATTTCTCCTCTTTCTTATTCAAGGGACCGTTATGCCCCTTTTTCCATTTAGCTATGCTTGGGGTAAGGCTCAGATCGTCCCCGAATTTGTGCTTGTTGCATTGCTCATGGTTGCTTTTTTTGGCTCAATAAGCTGGGGCTTAAAATATGCCGTGCTGTTTGGTTTTTTAATCGATATAATCTATTCGTCCGTGCTGGGGGTCTATGCGTTTAGCTTGGCAGTCGCCATCTATTGCGCTCAGATTATTTCCCGGTGGGTAAACATGAATGCGGCAATGACTATGCTCCTGGTGGTTGCAGGTGTATGTATTATGCAGTGTGAAGTCTATGTCATTTATCTGATGATTGGCTTAACCGACCAGCAGCCTTCCTTTTTCTTTCAATGGAATCTTATCCCAACTATCTTGCTGAATGTGCTTTTTGCGGCAATCATCTATTACCCATTCAGACGTTATTTGGAACGGATTTCGGATGGACCTGAAAAATAAAGGCATTTTTGCCGATAAAATAATCAATAACTAATTTTCGACTGCTTATGATACTGCTTGCTTATTTAAGAAGGATTATGTCCTTCCTCTATTGAATAAAAACATATCGAGGTGAAAATCCCGATGTCAGCCAATCATCCACTTGTAACGATGAAAGGCAGGAAAGACGGGCTTGTGCTCGTTATGGATGACTCTTGCGCTTATCACGATTTGTTGCATGAACTTAAAGAAAAACTGACGGTAAACGCCAATCTTTATAAGAATGGTCCTGTCATATCGGTAAAAGTTCAAGCAGGAAATCGTTATCTTAGCGAATCGCAACGAGATGAACTCAAAAAAATGATTCATGCTTTTGACTATCTGAAAGTTGATGAGATCCAGTCAAATGTGATGACGTTTGAGGAATTTTCGAAAAAGAAGACACAAGAAAAAATTGTGCCGATTGCTCGAATTATCCGCTCCGGACAGACGCTTTCCGTCGAGGGAGACCTGCTTTTGATCGGTGATGTGAATCCGGGAGGAATCGTCTCGGCGACGGGAAATATCTATATTTTTGGTGCGCTGCGGGGCATCGCACTTGCGGGTTCCGGCAGTGACGGAAAGCATGCCGTGATTTGTGCCTCCGTCATGTCGCCAACTCAGTTAAAAATAGGTCAGGTGATCAGCCGAGCTGAAAGCGGACCCGTTGAAGAGATGAACGAAAACCAGAAACTTGAATGTGCATACCTGGACGAAAGTGTTGGAAAAATCGTTATTGACCGGATGCATTCCGTATTGAAGAAACATGATTTTTCGTTCGCGCTTGAGAAGATGTAATTTTATTGAAGAGGGGTGCAACCATGGGGGAAGCAATCGTTGTGACTTCAGGCAAGGGCGGTGTCGGCAAGACAACTACTTCAGCAAATATTGGAACGGTTTTGGCATTGCAGGGAAAGAAAGTTTGTCTTGTGGATACGGATATCGGTTTGCGTAATTTAGACGTTGTTATGGGGCTGGAAAATCGAATTATTTACGATCTTGTAGATGTGGCGCATGGCCGATGCAAATTGAATCAGGCGCTGGTAAAAGATAAACGATTTGAATGTCTCAGTATGCTTCCGGCTGCCCAGACAACCGATAAGATGGCCGTAAATCCATCTGAAATGAAAAAAATGGTTGATGAATTGAAAGCGGATTTTGATTATATCATTATTGACTGTCCGGCAGGTATTGAACGTGGCTTTAGAAACGCCGTAGCAGGTGCAGATCATGCGATTGTTGTGACAACCCCCGAGATTTCTTCAGTGCGAGATGCTGACCGAATTATCGGCTTACTTGAGCAGGAAAAGCAGATTACTCCGCCTCGGTTGATTATTAATCGCATTCGTCAGCATATGCTGAAAAAGGGCGAAATGCTCGAGATTGATGAGATCATGAACATTTTGGCAATAGATTTACTCGGTATAGTTTTGGATGATGACGGAGTAATCTCATCTTCGAACAAGGGTGAGCCGGTTGTCCTTAATCCATCATCAAAGGCTTCGCAGGCCTACCGAAATATTGGAAGGCGGATTTTAGGCGAGACCGTGCCGCTTATGGCGATTGAAGAAAAAAATGGATTCTTGCATCGATTTAAATCATTGTTAGGTATGAGATAAAAAATAAATAAAACCGCGAATAGCGGCCATTGTTCGAGAAACTCTCGAGTGATGGTCGCTTTTTGTATGTTCATATTTTATATGATACGCGCATAGAGTGTTCATAGAAGCTTGTTTCAATGTCCAAGCTACCTGCAGATTTTAACCCATCAATCTATCCATTTATTGAAACCTTATCAGAAAAAAGGACAAGGTGGAAAGGAAGCCGAACATGAAAGACGTTACGGATTATAAAAGGAGACATTTAGAACGAAAAAAGAGAAAACTAATGATGCTGCAGGCACCACCCAAGTCATATCCGAAATACAGAGAAACGAGCAATCGGCGTGATCCATATCCTTACTGGGAACATACGGATGAGGGGCAGCACCCGCCTATTCACCGATCACGCCGTTTCTTTGTTCAATGTCTTGTCTCTGCTTTGCTCGTCGGCTCAACCTATCTGATTAATACGAGTACTGGTGATCATTTTCACGCGGTGAAAAATTCGATTAAGACAGCGATGACGCAGGAATTCCAATTTGCGGCTGTTTCTAATTGGTATGAAAAGAATTTGGGAGATCCAATAAGTTTTCTGCCCAGCTTTTCCAACAATACATCGAAATCAGCAGATGGCGGTCGTTCGATCAGTACAAATCGTACGAATTCTTCGTCCTTTGCTGAACCGGTTATCGGTGAGGTGAAGTCTCCATATAGCAATACTACGAAAGGGGTAACCGTCGAGACTTCATCACACTCTGAAGTTCGGGCAGTCAAAGATGGTCTTGTTGTTTTTGTCGGCAAAAAGAAGAATATCGGCGAAACCGTTGTTATCCAACACAAGGACAGCGATGAATCATGGTACGGGAAGCTTGATAAGGCTAACGTAAAAGTGTATCAGGAGGTGAAAAAAGGACAGAAGATCGGCATTACCTCTGGAAAAGACAAAAAAGGAACGTTCTACTTTGCGCTGAAAAAAGGTGAAAAATTTATCGATCCCATACAGGTGATGTCCTTTGACTAGACTGCTGCTTTCTAAAATCAGAATCCATCCGATTTTCTGGCTTGTCATTGCGGCAGGAACATTGACCGGACATCTGTGGGAGACGGTAATCGCTTTTGTGATTGTCTTGATTCATGAACTTGGACATGCCTTTACAGCTCACTGGTTTGGCTGGGAAGTGACGGAAATTGAGTTGCTTCCTTTCGGCGGAGTTGCTAAATTGGATGAACATGAAGAACATCCGTTTCATGAGGAATGTCTTGTTCTGATTGCCGGTCCGCTGCAGAATATCTGGCTGCCGCTGCTTTCGTATGGATTTCTGGCTTTTCCATTCTGGGGCGCGGCACAACATCAGATCTTTTTGAGCCAGAATAGTGCATTACTCCTGTTTAACCTGCTGCCCATATGGCCTTTGGATGGAGGGAGGCTGATGCATGTTTTTTTAGAAGTCGTGTATCCATTTAAACAGGCTTATAAAAGAGCACTTTATTTCTCAATTGCGGCTTTGCTTGCTTTCAGTACCCTCGCATTGTGGCATTATCCATTTTCAGCTAATCTTTGGATTATCATTTCATTCATTCTTTTCGCTATCTATAAAGAAAGACGTTTGCTCCCGCTCCGTTTCCTTCGTTTTCTGCTGACGCTTTCGAGCACAAAGAAAAGATATGCCAGGTTGAAAAATCTTTCGGTTCCAAAGGAAGCTTCATTAACCGATGTGTTTTCAATGTTTTATAAGAATGCGGAGCATCACATCCATATAAGAGGAGCAAAGAAGCCCGATATCGATGGCAAATCACTCGCCGATGCTTATTTTAAAGGCCAGTGTAAAGGAAATAATATCAGCGATTACCAGTGATCCCGCCCTCTGTGTTGCACCCTACTTCGGCATTTGCGATAATGTGGGGAGAATACGGATGGCGGGTGATGTTGTGTCCGATGAAAAAGTAACGCTAGTCATGGAAAGAGAGGCGGAAGGAGTACGTGCCGCTCTTATGGAAAATCAGAAAGTCGTTTCTTTTTACTTCCAATCAGACTCAAGAGACATTCGCGTTGGTGATCTCTACCTTGGTAAGGTCTTGGACAATCGATTGGGCCAGGTCGGCTGGTTTATGGATCTGGGTAATGGTCGAAGCGGTTTTCTGCCCAGCCATAAATACGTTTCGGATTGTGCACCACAGGCAGGTGAGCTCCGGCTTGTCCAAGTCGATAAAGAAGCGCGAGATCATAAAGAAGCGGAGCTTACAGAACATGTGCAGATTACAGGAAAAAGCATCGTTTTTTTGCCAAAGAGCGCCTATGTTGCTGTATCGAAACGAATAGCGGAAGGACGCGGTGAACGTTTGAAAACAAAGGTGTCCGGATGGTGTTCAGCAGGAGAAGGTGCAATCATTCGCACATATGCAGAGGATCAAGATGTTGATGCACTCTATGAGGAATTTTCCAGGTTGAAAAAAATTTGGAACTCAATGAGGCAGCAGGCAGAGTGCGAAACGTCGCCGAAACGCATCCTCCGGCCATTTTCCTTCATCTCTGCGATTTTGAATGAAAATCATTTTCCCTCAACGTGCTCAATAGTTGCTAATTTTGATCTGAACGAGGACGAGCTTCCCGAGCATACGGACATTCGCATCAAAAATAATGAAAATCCATTCATTGCACTTCATCTCGAACCCATCTATCAGGCCGCGCTGCATCCCTTTGTGCCGCTGGAGTCAGGAGCATCGCTAGCCATTGAATACACCGAAACGCTGACAGCTATTGATGTTAATTCAGGATCAATGCTCTTTCAGAATAACTGGGAGGCTACAGCCTATAAAATCAATTGTATAGCCGCAAGAGAAATTGCTAGGCAATTGAGACTCAGGCAGATCGGCGGAATGATCGTGATTGACTTTCTGCGAATGAAAGAGGAATCAGACAGAAACAGATTATTACTCGAATTGGAAAATAGCACCAAAACAGATCCAAGTGCTGTGCATGTGTATGGCTATTCCAATCTTGGGCTTGTGGAAATCACACGGAAAAGGCAACGCTATGGGCTTCGTGATCGAGCTGTCGACCGCCTGAAGAAAAATAAAGGATTCATTGACAGATGAATAGGCTTTGTGTTAATATAACAACTGTTATTGTGTTGTTAGAGGACTTAGGAGCATCTCGCTCCAACCGCTCAGAAAAGGCTTTAATGTCTTTAAAGGCAGCCTTTCTCTGGCGAGTCTGAGAATGACAGAGTATGTTCGGAAATCATATGCTTTCATGTGATCCGAACATGATCCTAAAGGAGGTGCATCTGAATGTACGCAATTATCGAAACTGGCGGCAAACAGCTTAAGGTTGAAGAAGGAAAATCGATCGTTGTTGAAAAGCTTGCTGCTGAAGCAGGTGACACGGTTACTTTTGACAAGGTGCTTTTTGTTGGCGGCGAAACAGTTAAGGTTGGTGCTCCAACAGTTGACGGAGCGACTGTCACTGCGAAAGTAGTGGAACAGGGCCGTGACAAGAAAATCATTGTCTTCAAGTTCAAGAAAAGAAAGAATTATCGTCGCAAACAAGGACATAGGCAGCCGTTTACGAAAGTCGTTATTGAAAAGATCAATGCCTGAGGGTGATCTCCAGTGGTCATTTTGACGGTTCGGCGGGATCATTATGGAAAAATTTTTGCATTTAAATTGACAGGGCACGCAGACAGCGGTCCTTATGGACAAGATTTGGTCTGTGCGGCTGTTTCTGCCGTTGCTTTTGGCTCAATAAACGCAGTTGAGTCCCTGGCCAACCTGAGAATGGATGTGCAACAAAGGGATGAAGGCGGTTATCTTGAATGCGGAATTTCCGATTGTCCGGCTGATGCCAATCTGGAAAAAGCTCAATTGATCTTGGAAGCGATGCTCGTTTCAATGCGAACGATTGAAAAGTCCTACGGGCAATATATTAGAATTAGTGATTAAGGAGGTGCTGAACATGCTTAAACTCGATCTTCAGTTTTTTTCATCAAAAAAAGGTGTTGGTAGTACAAAAAACGGTCGTGATTCCATCTCAAAACGTCTGGGCGCGAAAAGAGCGGACGGACAATTTGTGACAGGCGGCTCGATTCTGTATCGTCAACGCGGCACGAAGATTTATCCGGGCACGAACGTTGGACGCGGCGGTGACGACACATTGTTCGCTACAGCGGACGGCGTTGTGAAATTCGAAAAGTTCGGACACGACCGCAAAAGAGTTAGTGTCTATCCTGTAGAAGCAGTTAAAGAAGCTTAATTATTCTTTAAGTGTGGAATAGTGAACTGAGGCGGCAGATGATTTTTTGCTCAGGCAAAGAATGACATCTGCCGCCTTTTTATAATGTAAGCAACCATAAAATCACAGTACAGTTAAGAACTAAAGATATACTGGACAAAGACCGCGACAATAGTGGAAACACTGTGATGGCTTGTTTACTTTGCAAGAAATCTTTTTTTAAACGATTGGTGAATCTAAATTATCTTATTCAAAATAAGCTTTCTCGAATGATCAGCAATGAAAAAAAGTAATGGTAGTCGTGTGACGCTATGACCATATTGAGCCTTTCTATTTCTGATATAATAGAGACTGGAGAAGAAATGGGAAAGGATGGCAAGCAGCCATGTTCGATGCGAAAGATGGAATAGAGCTGCTCGGCTCGGCGAGGCATGATTTTCTAAACGACTTGCAGCTGATTAAGGGATATCTTTTTTTGAAGAAACCGGAAAAGGCAGAAGAGGTTGTTAAGCGTGTAACGGAAAAATTATACAATCAATCTCGGCTCGCACATTTGCACATTCCGAATTGCGCAGTTTTTCTCATGAAGTACGGCTGGTCTTCACATGCTTTTCAATTAGTATATGATATTGATGGGCCGGAAAAGGATCTTTCAGCACATGATGAAGACCTAAGAGATGTTTTTCAAGTATTGTTCACTTTTCTTGAACAAAATGCTTCTCAGGTTGCGGATAATAAGGTCCGGGTTGTTATGGATACGGAAGTGGATCTGCGCATTCATCTCTTTTTTGAAGGACAGCTGAAAGACAACGCGAAAGCCGATGGGCAATTAAGCAAGCTGAACATGAATCATTCTTTTCAATGGGTTGAACACTATATGATAGTTAAAGACAGTAATAAAAGTGTGAGGTGGAATATGTGTTTGTCGATCAAGTGAATGTGTTTGTCAAAGGCGGAGATGGCGGAAATGGTATGGTCGCCTTCAGACGTGAAAAATATGTACCCGATGGTGGGCCAGCAGGCGGAGACGGAGGCAAAGGCGCCGATGTTGTGTTTGTGGTAAATGAAGGGCTGCGCACGTTGATGGATTTTCGCTATAAACGGCACTTTAAAGGGCAAAAAGGTGAAAATGGTCGTACAAAAAATCAGCATGGAAAAAGCGCCGGCCCATTAGTTGTGCAAGTTCCGCCGGGAACAGTCGTACGCGACAAAGCGAACGGACAAATCATTGCCGACCTTACCGAAAATGGCCAAACCGCAGTCATTGCTGCCGGCGGTCGCGGCGGTCGTGGAAATACCCGATTTTCAACACCGGCTAATCCGGCGCCTTATATTTCTGAAAACGGTGAACCTGGTGAAGAACGTGAAGTACAACTTGAATTGAAACTGCTTGCGGATGCAGGGCTTGTCGGATTTCCAAGTGTTGGAAAGTCGACTCTTCTTTCCGTTGTGACCTCCGCGAAACCCAAAATTGCTGCATATCATTTTACGACTCTTGCTCCAAATCTTGGCGTTGTGTCCGTGGATGAAGGGAGAAGCTTTGTGCTTGCCGATCTTCCTGGGCTGATAGAAGGCGCGAGCAGTGGCGCGGGACTCGGTTATCAGTTCTTGCGTCATATTGAACGTACAAGAGTAATCATTCATGTCGTTGACATGTCCGGGAGCGAAGGAAGAGATCCTTATGATGATTACACGAAGATTAATGAGGAATTGAAGAGTTATCAGCTGCGCTTGCTTGAACGTCCGCAAGTGATCGCGGCGAGTAAGATGGATATGCCGGATTCAGAAAAAAATCTTGAGCTTTTTAAAAAGAAAATTGATCCTGAGATTCCAATTTTCCCGATTTCTTCATTAACTCAAGCGGGTCTTAAAGAATTGATGAGTGCTGTATATGAACTCATTCTGACTACTCCTGAGTTTCCGATGGAAGAGGCAGGAAAAGAAGATGATAAAGCGGTCTATACTTTTGAAAAAGAAGAGGTACCTTTTGTTATTTCAAAGGATGATGACGGTATTTACAATGTGTCCGGTCCGAAAGTGGAACTGTTGTTTAAAATGACCAATTTCCAACATGACGAAGCGATCAGGCGATTCGCTAGACAATTGCGCGGCATGGGTGTGGACGATGCACTGCGAGAGAAAGGCGTGACTGAAGGCGATACTGTACGCATTATGGACTTTGAATTTGAATATACGGATTGAACAGGCAGGTTACAGCAGATAACCTGCCTGTTTTAATGCTTGGACGGCACAATCGATCTGATCGGATGATTCCGCTTCTAGTTCATGAAGATGGACACCATCCGTTAAAGATGAGAGCAGAGATGCACCGGTTTTCTCAAGGTTTTTCACAAAAATGTGGACGTCAGACTGATTGCGGATCATCAAAGAACGAGTGATTTCTCCATAGAGCGGATGCTCGACGGTCACATTGAGCACAGTCACACCACAGGTAACAATCCGTGTCAACTCATCCTCGGTTTCATCGACAGTGTGATTACAGGCCACAATCTTTGTTATGAAATGAGACTGCGCTTTTTGAAGTAAGAGATAGCCTTGAGAAGTGGCAATGATTTTCTGTCCTTCAGCTTTGAGCAAAGAAATATCTTGTACGATTACTTGCCGGCTCACTTGCATTTCATCAGCGAGATCATTTCCTTTAATGGGGTCGGTTGCCTTTTTCAGACAAGCCATAATGGATTTTCTGCGCTCGTTTGCGGTTTTTCGTTTATATTTTGACTCAGTCATGAATAAACACTCCATTGTTTCATTTATTTTCATTATAAAACAAAATGAACCTCCTGTGCATTACTAGCTATTTCCTGAAGAATCGTTCGAAGTAATGTTTATAGGTGTCTGTTTGAAAAAGAGGACAACAAGAACCAACGTCAAGCAGGACGCCACTCCTTACCTTTTCCAGACTTTTCGAACACTCTCTATAAGTTTCCTTAGGAAAGAGTGGCAAAAAGCCTAAAGAAGCCATATATATAAAATGACTTTCACAGGAGGGATGGAATACCGTGAAATTATATGTTGTCCAAAAAGGCGATACTTTTGAAGAAATCGCGCGTAAACATGGCATGACAATTGACGAATTCAGGAAAATGAATACAGGTTTAACCGAAGATTCATTGGCTCAGGGGATGAAAGTGAAAGTGGCAATAGGCAAACAACCGCTTAAAAGGACGATAGCTGCCAGTGAAAGATCTGAAGTGTCCCATCAACAGCAACCAGCTCCGCCGCAACCGCAACCAAAACCAAAACAGCAACCAGTGCAATCACAACCGCAACCAAAACCTGCCCCAGTAAAGCAGGAACCGATAAGCCAACAGCCTGCAGTGGAAACTCCAGCACCAAAGCCAGTTCCACCGAAGCCAAATGTAAAGATTGAGGCTGCTGAGAAGCATCTAAATGCGAATATCGGGTCGCAAAATGCAGGAGAGGCGGCAACGGATTATCCTCAAATCCTTTATCCAAAGCAGCCTGTCTCTGCGGCGCAAAATCCAACTAGGATCAGTCCTGCTTCGCAGGGGAATATGGGAAGCGCCGTCAGTCCGGCAACGCAAGGTGGTATAAGTCCCTATTATCCGAATATGGGAAATGTAGTGAGTCCGTATACACTTGGAAGCAATCCCTATCCAACAGGAAATATGGGAAATGTAGTTAGCCCTGTATCTCAAGGAAGTATCAATCCCTATTATCCAAACACCGGCAGTGCGGTGAGTCCGGCAACGCAAGAAAGCGGAGCAACTCCATATTATCCGAACATGGGCAGTGTCGTAAGTCCGGCAATGCAGGGAAGCGGAGCAACTCCATATTATCCGAACGTGGGCAGTGTCGTAAGTCCGGCCACACAAGAAGGCGGAGCAGCCCCATATTACCCGAACATGGGCAATGAAGTAAGTCCTGCGACCCAGGGAAACGGAGCCAACCCGAAATATCCGGATATGGGCAGTGCAGTAAGTCCGGCAATGCAGGGAAGCGGAGTAGCCCCATATTATCCGAACATGGGCAATGAAGTAAGTCCTGCGCAAGAGAGCGGAGCTAATCCGAAATATCCGGATATGGGCAGCGCGGTGAGCCCTGCGGCCCAAGGTAGTGGAGCTAATCAAAAATATCCAAATATGGGCAGTGCAGTAAGTCCGGCCACACAGGAAAGTGCAGCGAATTCACTTTACCCAACAGAAATCGCAGGAGCTTATACGCCGAAACTCAAACCAATGCATCCTTATCACCCGACGGGACAAATGGGACAGATGAGTCCGTATTTCCCACAATTGCAGCCGTGGAAAGGACAACAGCCTCAGTATCCGATCAGTCATGAGACAATTGAGCTTGATCAAGCATACAAAGATGGAAAAACAGCGGGAATTAAAAGTACGCTCCCATGGTCTAACCCACAAACAGCTGGTGTCTCCCAGCAGGCACCACCTAAATTTAAACCAACTCAAAGTAGCCCAACGATGAACAAATCGAACACCGGAAAGATATCACCTGCTGGACCAGGATCAATCGGTGGTTATCCTTATCCTTATATGCCTGCAGCAAAACAGCAAGGGAAACCATGCGGATGTGGTGGTCCAATGCCGTATTCGCCTTATGGTCAGACGCCGGTTGCGGGCTATTATGGAGGAAACAAGCCACCGCATCCGCAGCCTGTTCCTTATTCTGCAATGCCAGGTGTCTTAGCACCTATTTATCAGCCAAATATATCAGGTCAGCCAAAAAAATAAAAAATGAACAAAATTTAGGGCAAGTGCTCACTTATGATCGCCATGCAAATATGGGCGATTTTCGAGCACTTGCTTTTGTTAAGATCTGCTAATTTAACGGAAAAAATTCTTAAGCGTAAAAACGCCTCGTTTCACACAAGATAAGTTGTGAAAGGGGGAGTTAAGTTGAAAAAAGTAATAATGACACTTGGAACAGTGCTGACTATGAGTGGACTACTTGCAGGCTGTGGTGCGAATAATGCCGCTTACAACCGTCCAACCGCACCGCGCAATGTGAATTATCAAACGGGTTATAATTATCCCTATAATAATCCTAACGCGGTGCCTGCGCCGAATTATACAGGTTACAACAACAATCAGGTTAACCAGATGAGCTATCAGGATGAAAGAGATCTGGCGAAACGTATCGCTAATCGAGCAGATTCGGTTAGCGGTGTGAAAAAAGCGCATGTCCTTGTTAACGGAAATACTGTTGTTGTAGGTGCTATTCCTGAAAGTGGAGTAACAGACAAAGCGAATTTAAGAAAAAAAGTTCGTTTGGCCGTTCTTCCGCTTGCAGGTAACCGACAAGTCCTTGTATCCACCGATAAGCGTTATTTAAAAAGAATAACGGCAACCGAAACAACGTTTAATGCAGGCAAAGCTACTCGCGAAGCGCGATCAGATGTTGTCGGCATCATCAATGATTTATCGAAAGCATTAAAACGTCCATTTCAAAACAACACCAAATAACATTCATTTGGCAGGAAAAAGAGCAAGGGCAAAGCCCTTGCTCTTTTTTTCGGCATAAAAAATGGGTATAATGGGAACGGAATGAAATCTGCGGAGTACGTTGAAGTATAAGATGGAAGAACGTGGACCAGAGAAAGAACGCGAGTTGAGCAATCAGAAAACGGCTATTGTCGGCTCTTTTTTGGCATTCATGTTTACTAGATATATGCTTTAATCGTTAATCGGACCGCAATGATCATCGGGAGGAGAATGACTATGTCTGGACATTCAAAATGGAATAACATACAGCATAAAAAAAATGCATTGGATGCAGTACGTGGAAAAATATTTATGAGGTTATCCAAAGATATCTTTCTTGAAGCACGCCATGGAGGCGCCGATCCAAGCATGAATGCCGGATTAAGGCATGCCATCGAAAAAGCGAAAGCAGCGAATATGCCGAATGACAATATTTCCCGGGCAATCAAGAAAGCGACTGGTAATCTGGATGGCGTGACTTATGAGGAAATTACTTATGAGGGATACGGACCTGGTGGTGTAGCGGTTATGGTCGATGTTCTGACGGATAACCGAAATCGTTCGGCATCTGAAATTCGCCACGCATTTTCGAAAAGCGGAGGCAATTTGGGCGAATCAGGAAGCGTTTCTTTCTTGTTTGACAAGCAAGGCATTATCGAGATTGAAGCTAAAGATGGATTAGACGAAGACGAGGTCATGATGGACGCCGTTGACGCAGGTGCAGACGATATGAGAACGGAAGATGACCGTTTCATTATTGTGACGACACCTGCAGCATTTGAAGAAGTTAGAAAAGTGCTGAGTGAAGAAAAGGGTTATGAAATTGACCGCGCAGAAGTAGCGATGATCCCTACAACAAAAACAGCACTAACTGGTACAGATCTCGAAAAGATGGAAACGCTGATTGAAACTCTGGAAGATAACGATGATGTTCAAGATATTTACAGCAATCTTGAAGAAGCATAACCCAAATTTGACTTGAATGATAAAGGAAGGGACATTCGGCGCCGGATGTCCTTTTTTCGTGTGGTTCATTTGGCTTTTCTTAGGACAAATGCCCTCCATATGATATGATAGACAAAGATGTGGTTTTTGCGACGTAGAATTGAACGGATGAGGGGTTAATTTAGTGTTTGATTATATTAGAGGCATCCTGACCTACCTTTCCGGAAACGGTATCGTTATCGAGCAAGGGGGATTTGGCTATCGGATAATTTGTGCGAATCCGTTTAGTTACCAGCCGTTGCTGAATAAAGAAACGAAGGTCTATCTCTATCAATATGTGCGAGAGGATGCAAATATTTTATATGGCTTTCAGACGAGGGAGGAGCGGGAGCTTTTTGTTCGACTGCTCTCCGTATCTGGAATTGGTCCCAAGAATGCGTTAGCCATCCTTGCCTCTGGAGATCCTGATGAAGTCATTCAAGCGATTGAAGCTGAAGACGAAAAATTTTTGACGCGGTTTCCAGGAATTGGACGAAAGACAGCAGGACAGATCGTTTTGGATTTGAAGGGAAAACTCAAGGAATTTGCGGTACGTCCAGTCGGTACACAGGCAGAACCTTCAGAAGAGCGACTGGACAATGCGCTTGCCGAAGCAGTCGATGTCTTGTCGATGCTCGGCTACTCCGAACGGGAAATTCGTAAGGTTGTTCCGGCTTTAAGAGAACAGGACCTTAGTGCAGAAAATTATGTTAAAGAAGCGTTGAAACGATTATCAAAAGTATAAAAGGAGGGCGTCGAATTGGAAGACGATCATTTGCTTTCAAGTGACTCAATTCTTGAGGATCAGGGGCTGGACCGATCCATTCGCCCTTCGGATCTGGACCACTATATTGGTCAGAACGAAATCAAACAGAATCTGAAAGTGTTCATCCGTGCAGCTAAAGAACGGCAGGAACCATTGGACCATGTCTTGCTGTATGGTCCGCCCGGTCTTGGAAAAACAACCTTATCAATGATTATCGCCACAGAGATGGGGGCAGGTATTCGTACGACATCCGGTCCTGCGCTTGAGCGCCCGGGTGATCTAGCAGCTGTCCTGTCCTCACTGGAACCTGGTGATGTGCTGTTTATTGATGAAATTCACCGGCTTCCGCGGCATGTCGAGGAAATTCTGTATCCGGCGATGGAAGACTTCTGTATGGATATTGTCATTGGCAAAGACGAGACGGCTCATTCGGTACGTATCAACTTACCTCCATTTACATTGGTTGGCGCAACAACGCGGGCTGGCTATCTGTCGCCTCCACTTCGCGACCGATTTGGGGTGATTAATCGCCTGCAATTTTACAGTCCTGAAGAATTGGCGATGATTATCAAAAGGACAGCAGCTGTTCTGCAAACGGAAATTGAAGAAGATGCTTGTTTTGAAATCGCTCGCCGTTCGCGGGGAACACCGCGTATTGCCAATCGGCTTCTGAAGCGAATTCGCGATTTTGCCCAGGTTGAAAGCGACGGCATTGTCGATCGTGCAACCACGCGTGATGGGTTAAGCAGGCTGCATGTCGATGAAGCAGGATTGGATCGGGTTGATCATCAATTATTAACAGGGATCATCCGTCAATTTCATGGCGGCCCTGTCGGTCTTGACACTTTAGCTGCGGCGATTGGTGAAGAGCGGCATACCATTGAGGATGTGCATGAACCGTATCTGTTGCAGATTGGTTATATTCAACGTACACCTCGAGGCCGCATGGTGACTGACCTTGCCTATGAACACTTTAATATTGAGAGGAAGGATCAGGACTGATGGGTGATTTTGGCAAAGGGTTAATGATCGCAGGTGTGGTCATTTTTCTGATTGGCCTTTGCTGGCCATTAATCGGACGGTTGCCTGGGGATATTTTTGTGAAAAAAGGAAATGTCACGTTTATTTTTCCAATAGTAACTTGTATCATCATTAGTCTTGTTTTATCACTTATTATGTATGTCATAAATCATTTTCGATGAACGGAAGAGAGTGCTGAAATGGATGTAACAGATTTTGATTATGAATTACCTGAAGAATTGATTGCACAGACGCCACTGAAAGACCGAGCTGCGTCGCGTCTTATGGTTTTGAACCCAAACAAAGAGCGG
The DNA here is from genome assembly GCF_000497245.1 of Sporolactobacillus laevolacticus DSM 442. GTDB lineage: Bacteria > Bacillota > Bacilli > Bacillales > Sporolactobacillaceae > Sporolactobacillus > Sporolactobacillus laevolacticus. The sequence goes on along the minus strand of NZ_AWTC01000001.1, from coordinate 230,554 downwards.
ATTGCGCACCATACGTTTAGTGAGATTATCGATTATTTAAATTCAGGAGACTGCCTTGTGTTGAATGATACGAAGGTGTTGCCTGCGCGTTTAATCGGCCACAAAGAAGAAACTGGGGCGAAGATTGAACTCTTGCTTTTGAAACAAAAAGAAGGAGATTCATGGGAATGTCTGGCAAAGCCGGCAAAACGCGTACATGAAGGCGCACGCATATCTTTTGGCGACGGTATGCTTGAAGCGGTCTGCACACAGGAACTTGATGAAGGGCGGAGAATGGTAACCTTTAACTATAAAGGTATCTTTTATGAAGTACTGGATGCACTGGGGAAAATGCCGCTGCCTCCTTATATCAAAGAACAACTGGATGATCCTGATTTGTATCAGACAGTGTACGCCAAGCATCGAGGCTCCGCTGCAGCACCGACGGCGGGTCTTCACTTTACAAAAGAGCTGCTCGCTGAAATCGAGAACAAAGGTGTGCATATTGTTTTTATCACGTTGCACGTTGGCTTAGGGACGTTCAGACCAGTGAAGGTGGACAAGATCGAGGAACACACGATGCATTCCGAATTCTATCAGATGTCCGCTCAGGCCGCCGATCAGCTGACCCAAGCCCGTAAAAATGGAAAACGAATTATCGCTTGCGGAACTACCGTTATTCGTACTTTGGAAACCATTACTGCAAAATTTGACGGCGCGTTTGAAGAAACTTCGGGCTGGACAGACATTTTTATTTATCCGGGATTTCGTTACCGCGCTATTGACGGAATGATCACGAACTTCCATCTACCGAAGTCCACGCTGATCATGCTGGTGAGCGCATTCGCAGGACACGACTTTATTTTGAACGCTTACCGTGAAGCTGTTAAGCAAAGATACCGATTCTTCAGTTTCGGTGACGCTATGTTTATTGAGGAAGGAATTAATCATTCATGAGCAATGCTGCAGTTACTTACGAATTAATCAAGACCGATAAACAAACAGGCGCGCGCCTTGGAAAACTCCATACTCCACACGGCACATTTGACACACCGATGTTCATGCCGGTCGGCACACAGGCGACCGTAAAGACAATGAGTCCGGAAGAACTGAAAGAAATGGGCGCCGGGGTGATCTTGAGCAATACGTACCATCTCTGGCTCAGACCTGGTGAAGAAATTGTTGAAGAAGCAGGTGGACTCCATAAATTTATGAATTGGGACCAGGGGATTTTAACGGATTCCGGCGGATTCCAGGTATTCAGCTTAAGCAAACTGCGTGACATTTCTGAAGAAGGTGTTCATTTCCGTAACCACTTGAATGGGGCAAAGTTGTTCCTAACTCCTGAAAAATCAATCGCGATTCAGAATGCACTTGGTTCTGACATCATGATGGCCTTTGACGAATGTCCGCCTTTCGATTCTTCCTTTGATTACATGAAAACATCCGTGGAGCGGACAAGTCGCTGGGCCGAACGCTGTCTTGCTGCGAATAGCCATCCGGATAGACAGGCGTTGTTCGGTATCGTGCAGGGCGGCGGATTTAAAGAGCTTCGTGAGCAATCAGCAAGAGACCTCACTTCACTTGATTTTCCTGGTTACGCGATCGGCGGGTTATCAGTCGGTGAGCCGAAGGATAAAATGAACGAGATGCTGAGCTACACAACACCGCTGCTGCCATCAGGAAAGCCTCGTTATTTGATGGGCGTTGGGTCGCCCGATTCTTTAATTGATGGAGCGATACGCGGGATTGATATGTTCGACTGCGTGCTCCCGACACGTATCGCGCGTAATGGAACATGCATGACCGAGCATGGACGGCTAGTGATTCGCAATGCGAAATATGCCCATGATTTTGGACCAATTGATGAATCATGTGACTGCAAAGTGTGCCGGACATACTCACGCGCTTACATTCGCCACCTAGTCAAGGCAAATGAAACTTTTGGATTTCGTTTAACCACTTACCATAACCTTTATTTTTTGATAAAATTAATGGAGCGTGTCCGATCTGCGATAAAAGAAGACCGGCTGCTAGAATTCAGAGAATCATTCTTTGAGTCCTATGGTTTTAACAAACCTGATGCAAAAAACTTTTGAGAATAGAAGGGAAGACTTTCATTGAATCTGACAACATTTTTACCGTTAATTGTTTTCGTGGCGATTTTTTATTTCTTGCTCATTCGCCCGCAACAAAAAAGGACGAAGGAAACTCGGGAAATGCAGTCATCGCTTTCAAAGGGTGACAAGGTGGTTACGGTCGGCGGCCTTCAGGGTACGATTGATTCGATCGATGATCAGGCCGCGGTACTTCGCTGCGGCGGTACTAAGCTGACATTCGAACGTAATGCGATTCGCGGTGTCCTGAAGAAGTCCGGTACTCCTGAAACTACAGAAGTAGCGGAAAAAAGCGAAAACTAAAGACAAAAAGGAAAACGGCCAATTTGGCCGTTTTTTTTTGTGGAAATGCAGATTACCACCGTAGTTAGCCGATTGCATTTGCATCCATCGCGCCTTAGCACACAGTGGCACCCTTTTCAATGCTTAAGTGCGAAGAGGTTAACACCAATCGCGCCACCAAGAGACGCAGCAGCGATGTTGGCCACAAAGAAAAGATACTGGTTCAGACTTGGGTGCTGATCAAGTCCGAGGTATTGGAAGAATAGACTGAACAGGCAATAAGCAAGTCCGGTGATCGCACCAATCAGCAGTCCTTTTTCCTTCATTTTAGATCCGGAAATCACGCCTCCGATAAATAAAGCGACGATGGATATGATGATAGGGAGAATTGATCCATTCGTTTCTGCGTATGATGTGAACCGCAGAAGTGAAGCGAGCAAAAAGGCGGATGCAAGCACAATGATGATTGCTGCGATCATTCCATAAGTAACGGCGCTCAGCCAATGTCGGGACATTTTATCACCTCCATTACTATTGAATTGGCTTTCACACAAATGTTTTCCAGTTTGTTGGTCTAGACAATCAAGGCTCGTGCGTAAATTCATGCGTTGCCCAAATCGTTTTATACTTCATCTTATTCGGACGAGTCCGGTTTCATGACACATGTCCCATTCATGAAATCCGCGGCTTTGTTCATAATAAACGTATGACAAAGATTTTGAGAGGAGGAGTGGTATGGAGACATCGGCGACGAGAGTAATCTTTTTGGCGTTACTTTTACTTTTTGGTTTCAGAAAGACAATGTCCGAAAAAATTGTGAATCAATCGTGTGCTGAATTTTTGCTTATAATCGCTGCTGCAGAATTATCAGTAGTCGCGGTTGTTCAGCCCGACAAACCGTTAATGCCGCTCCTAGTACCGCTACTGATACTCATTTTTGCCTTTAGATCAAGATTTTTGCTTTACCGATTTACCGCTAACTGGTCGACTCGCGACCATTTGATACAGTATCACAACGATACTGAGAAAAAATCGGAAATAACTGCTGTCCAGTATCGACCAAACAACGCTCCCCCTCGAATGGGCTTATCACTCATTGAAAACGGAAAAGTTCGCGGAGACAATCTGAAGCAGATCGGCAAAACGCAATTGTGGCTCAGGCAGGAATTACGAAAATTTGGTTATCGAAATATTCGCCAGGTGAACTATCTGACCATGGATTCGCTGGGAAATTTCTATATGGATTTAAATAAGTACATTGGCAAAAATTAGTTTAGCCATTTTCCGATCAGCGGAAGCTGACTCAGCTGTTCTTTCTGCAACAGTCCGAGGAAGGAAGCGAGCACCAGGTAGAAAGTGGTTATCAAAGTGATCAGAATAAGTGTTCTCGGAAGAAGTGAGAATGCCATGAAGCTCCTTTGAATAAGAATATGTGCAACTAAGCCGGAAAAAGCGATCAGGATCCCGGTTCGGATATAGTCTCGAATAATCAGCGAAAAGCCAATGGCTTTGAACATGACGGCAGCATGCAGCACTGTGACAAGAATGACGTTCATGCAGATGGCAAGTGCAGTTCCTTTGATCCCGAATTCAGGACGGCAAGTGAGCAGAAAAAGCATGATCGTTTTGACAATCGCCCCGATCAGTGTGTTGTACATTGCTGCTTTGGCTAGATCAAGCGCCTGGAGAACGGCATGCATTGGTGCTTGAAAATAAAAAATCATGAAAAACGGAGTCATGAGATAGAGAAACTGGGCGGATTCAGGTGACTCATAAATAATAGCCATTAAAGGCTTTGCAAAAAAATAGGTTACGACAACGGATAGGCCTCCGGTGAGCATGGCGATACGCAGTGCCTGGTTTAATCGGTAATGGATTAGGTTAAAAGATTTACGAGCATAAGCTTCGCTGACCGCCGGTACAAGCGATACATGGAGTGCATGGGTAATGAAACTCGGGAGCAAGAGCAGCGTCATCGCGTAACCGGTAAGCTGGCCATAAAGTTGTGTGGATGCCGTGATGGAATAGCCCGCAATAACCAGAGCATGAGAAACAATCATCGGTTCGAAAAAATTGCTGAGCGATGCAATCAGCCGGCTACCCATAGTAGGAAGACCAATCCGGAGCAGATCCCTAAGTGTTTCACGCGTCCCTTTTAGTGAATTTTTCTTTGTGCCTTTTAGTTTGATGCCCTCTCCACGTCTGAACACGTGAAGCATGTAAAGCAGAGAGGCACATTCTCCTGCTGATCCGGCAATCATTGCTCCGGCTGCAGCAAACGCGACACCATAAGGCATTAAGAGATTTGCCAATGTGGCAACGAGCGAAATGCGCACGATCTGCTCAACAATCCCCGAATACGCGTAAGGCTTCATGTTACGAACACCTTGAAAATAGCCGCGTAACACGGAACTCACAGCGACAATCGGAATAACTGGTGTAATGGCAAGAAGAGGATAGACGACTCGCGTATCAGCAAACAGATATTTAGCTGAAATAGGAATGATAAGAAGCATGGCTGTAGTTAGAATGATACTGATAAATCCTACAATGGTCAGCGACCATGCAAGCACTAGCTTAATCTTTCGGTAGTTGCCGAAGGTCTGAGCTTCAGCAACCAGCTTGGAGATCGCCACCGGCAATCCGAGTTCAGTCAGAGTCACAACAAGAAGCATGGCAGGGAACGCCATCATAAACAAGCCGACGCCTTCATCACCGATGACGCGCGCAAGTACCATGCCGTTAATCATGCCGAGAATTCGTGTGATTAATCCCGCAGCCATTAATATAAAAGAACCTTTTAAAAAAGATTGTCGTGTCATCGTTTGTCCGCCTTTTTACTGAATAAATATGAAATCAATCATGTACGGTTTACCGCGATTGTGCAGGTGTCTTGCCGCGGGCTTAATGGAGTATATGCATCGAACAGGGCCAAGCATGACAAGCTGTCTCTATTTTCTTCAAAGCCCAATAGTCTATTGAATTTGTGTTTCGTATTCTTTCACAAATATGCTATTATAGGCATTATGGGAGGAATCGAAATGCCGGATGAAAGAAATGATATGGAAAAGTGGCGGACGATCATAGAGCCGTTTCTGCAAAGCAAATTGAATGAATTTCAACTGCTTGGTCTTAATCACTTGAAAATGGACGAATTCTGGCAATTCGTGAAAGAGTCTCTAGAAAAAAAGAAAGAAGAAAAGCCCGAACGAATACATGAAGTGGTTGCTGCTGTCATGGCGCTGACAGTGAACGATTACATGAATAAATTGCGCGTGGATCTGTTCAAAGACAGCTCGAACACTATTGACCAGTCGATCTTCAGATAAATGCATTTCGCACCGGGAGATGCTTTCGTTGCAGACGAGAGCCGGATTAAGAGAAGGGAGCAAGCTTAGACAATGGTAAAAAAAGGACCGATATTTTCCTTTTTTGCACTTTTAATTGTGCTGGGAATCATCATTGGTTTTGCAGTAAATCCCATCATACATAATGTGAAATTGGGACTTGACTTGAAAGGTGGTTTTGAAGTTCTTTATCAGGTCAAACCGCTGAAAGCAGGCCAAAAAATCGATAGTGACACGATGAGCAACGCCGTTGCTGCGATTAACAAGCGTATTAACGTATTAGGCGTAAGCGAACCAAATATTTCGATTGAGAACGGACACCGGATTCGCGTTCAGTTACCAGGGGTCAAAAATGAAAAACGTGCCCGTCAACTGCTGTCGACAACAGCGAAGCTTGAATTTCGTGATTATAAAGACAGGTTGATGTTGGACGGATCAGATCTGAAGCCAGGGAAGGCGAAAGTGGCATTCGACCAAATGAATAAGCCAATGGTTACCTTGCAGCTGAAGGATCCGGCCAAATTTGCTAGCGTGACAAAGAAAATTGCGAGTTACTATCCCAACAATCAACTTGTGATTTGGATGGATTACAAGAAGGGTGACTCATACCAAAAAGAAGTCGGGAAAAAGAATCATAAATATATTTCCAACCCGGGCGTGGAACAGCAATTAAACACTTCGGATGTTCAGATCTCTGGAAATTTCACGATGCAGGAAGCAACCACGTTGAAGGATCTGCTGAACTCAGGTTCATTACCGGTTCGAATGAATGAAATTTACTCGACGTCTGTCGGGGCTCAATTTGGACAAGACTCCATGAAAGAAACCATTTATGCCGGAGCGCTTGCGGTAGCAGCCATTATGCTGTTCATGCTTTTCTTCTATCGCTTGGGTGGCCTCATTGCCGACCTTACACTCGTACTTTACATGGCTATTGTAATGGGCGTGTTTGTCGGGTTGCAGGCAGTTCTTACCCTGCCGGGTATTGCTGCGATGATCCTTGGTATTGGGATGGCAGTTGATGCTAACATTATCACGCTTGAACGTATTAAAGATGAATTGCGAAGCGGTAAGTCGGTGCTTTCGGCATTCAAGGCAGGAAATCATCGCGCCTTGCCGACCGTTGTCGACGCCAACTTGACCACAATTATTGCAGCTGCTGTGCTCTTTGTGCTTGGAGTGAGCGCAGTGAAAGGGTTCGCCGTAATGCTACTGATCAGCAACGTGGTCACGTTCTTGACCTCCATTTATGGCGCACGTTTGCTTCTCGGACTTCTGGTCCACAGCCGTGCTCTTAACAATCATCCATGGCTGCTTGGCGTGAAGAGGAGGGATATCCGTGGAAATGAATGAAAAAATGAATTATAAACATTACAATAAATTTTATGACCACTTCGATTTTATGAAATACAGAAATGTGTTCTTTGTCATTTCATCTGTTCTGATTCTGCTTGGCATCATCTCACTTTTTGTCTTTAAGCTGAACTTGGGTATTGATTTCTCAAGTGGGACACGTGTGGATGTACAGAGCAAACAACCGATTTCCATTACAAAGGTTGATCAGGCATTTCGAGCAATGAATTATAGTCCTGAACGCCCGGTCGTATCAGGAACGCATAAGAATATCGCTACTGTGCGTATTAACGAAGAATTGAATCAGCACCAAATCGCAGCAGTTAAGAGCAAGATCAAAGATCAGTTTGGAATCGAACCAAACGTTAGCACGGTATCACCGCAAGTCGGACGTGATCTGGCGAAGAACGGTTTGTTCGCGTTGATTCTTGCATCAATTTTTATCATCATTTATGTCTGGATACGATTTGAATTCCTTCAGGGGCTCACTGCAGTACTTGCTTTGATTCATGATGCCTTTTTCATTGTGACGGTCTTCAGCTTGTTCCATATTGAGGTCGACATTTTATTCATTTCTGCTGTTTTGACAATTGTCGGTTATTCCATTAATGACACGATCGTAACGTTTGACCGAGTACGTGAAAACATTAAGTTAAGTAGGAAAAGGTTGTCTACCATCGAGGAATTTAGTGAAATCGTCAACTTGAGTATTCGCGAGACTCTGACTCGTTCGATTAACACTGTGTTAACGGTACTGTTACCGGTTATTCTCCTGCTCATCTTCGGCAGTGAATCGATTCGTACCTTTACCATTGCCCTATTTGTCGGTTTGATTTGTGGTGTCTATTCATCGATCTGCATTGCTTGTCCTCTATGGGCTGTATTGAAGGTTCGTTATCTTGATAAGCGTAAGAAAAAGAGAACCGTTCAGACTGAGGCATAAGAGGGTGTTCAAAAAGTCCGGGAAAAATTGCTGTCGAATCTCTACGTCAACTTGTTTCTCCGCTCCTCACGTATTGTTTGCATACGCTCTGGTGCTCGAAACGGCGTTTCCTTGACCTTCTCGGCCCTTTTTGTCCTCCTTTTTGAACAGACTTTTTAAGAATATTTAAAGATGGGGGCCGTCAAATGAAAAAACAGTGGAGAATACTTCTCGTACTTATTTTCACATTAATCATTGTTCTCTTTTCAATTGCTAATGTGGAAACTGTAGGCTTCAGCTTTCTGTTTGGCGTTGTCAGGCTGCCGCTTATTCTTGTAATTATCGGATCTGTTCTGATCGGCGCTCTACTGATCGGCTCGTTCACATATTCCGCTATTTATAGGCAGCGGCGCAGGATCAAGCAACTGGAACGTGAACTCCGCAGAATGATTGAACTTCATCCGGAAGATTCGGACAAGTTAAAGGTGGAAGGTATCGATGAAGGTGCGGAGATCCGTGAAACACGGACCGCTGAACGGCGGTCGAGAAAATAAAATCCGGCCTAAGCGAGAATCCGGTCGTTGAAGGAGGCGCAAAGGCGGATGCTGGAATCGAAAAATCATTGGATTGTAAAAAAAGTTGATGAAGAAAAGGTGCAGCGGCTCTCAGAGTCGCTGCATATTTCTGTGATCACTGCGCGGCTGCTTGTTGCACGCGGCATTGAGGATGCTGTGCCTGCCGAACGCTTTTTGCATTGCAGTGAGACTGAATTCTATGATTCTACGAAAATGAAGGGCATGAACGAAGCGTCTGCTAGAATTCGAGAAGCGGTGAGCAATAATGAGCCTATTCGTGTCTTCGGTGACTATGATGCGGACGGCGTCACATCCACCGCAATTCTTGTCCGCGCATTGCGGGCTATCGGTGCCCAAGTGTCCAGCTATATTCCGAATCGGTTTAAGAATGGCTATGGACCGAACGTAGAAGCCGTTGAGCAGGCAAAAAAAGATGGTGTCCGGTTAATCATAACAGTGGATTCCGGCATTGCTGCCCGCGAACCTGCTGAACGAGCAGGTTTGCTTGGAATTGATTACATTGTTACAGACCACCATGAACCACCAGAATTATTGCCAGAAGCGTATGCTATTCTGAATCCCAAGCAAATGGATTGCTCCTACCCTTTTAAAGGTCTGTCAGGAGCAGGTGTTGCACTGAAACTCGCTCAGAAAATATGCTCCCCAGAGAACTTTGATGAAAACTGGGTGGCTTTAGCTGCAGTTGGCACCATTGCTGACCTCGTACCGTTGGTCGATGAGAATCGCTTAATCGCCACGAGAGGTTTAATAAAAATCAATGAGGGATCCTTGGCCGGCATTAACGCACTAAAAGCGAAAGCATCAGGCACCGGTCCAGTTGACAGTGATGTGATCGGTTTTCAGATGGCTCCCAGGCTCAACGCCGCAGGTCGTATGGATGATGCACAGATTGCACTAGACTTGCTTCTCTCAGACGATCCGGATGAATCAGCAATGGCTGCCGAACAGCTCGAATCGCTTAATCAGGAACGCAGGTCGATCGTGGACCGAATCGCCAAAGAGGCTGATGAGCAAGCAGCCGGTTATGTCCGTCGAGGAGATAAAGCGCTTGTTCTTACCGGAAAAAATTGGCATCAAGGCGTGATCGGTATTGCGGCTTCGAAAATTGTCGGCAAATATTATCGGCCGGTGATTATTCTGAGCGTGGATGAGGAGACAGGAGTGGCGAAGGGATCAGGACGCAGCATTGATGGGTTTGATCTTTATCAAGGACTCCAGGACAGTTCAGATCATCTCATTCAGTTTGGCGGTCATAAAATGGCAGCCGGATTGACGCTGGCAAGCTCAAATATTGATGCATTCAGAGACGCTTTTAATGCTGTCGCGGATCGATCGCTTAATGCTCAAGATCTTATACCGCGTATGGTTTGTGACGGTGTGTCATCCGTTGATGAGATTTCGGTTGAACTGATTGACGAATTGTCTCGTTTAGCGCCGTTCGGCACGGATAATCCGCGTCCAATTTTTCAAATCGAAAAAGCGCCATTGTCGAAGTTCGGCGCTGTTGGCCGTGACAGCAGCCATTTAAAACTGACGTTTAAAGGTCAGGACAAGGAGCTGGACGCAATCGGATTCGGCTTTGGAGAATGGCTAAATCTGATTTCGCCGATTGATCATGTAGCGGCCGTTGGCGAACTTACCATAAATGAATGGAATGGATTCAGAAAACCGCAATTGCTGATCAGAGATCTGCGCGTGGAAGATATTCAAGTGTATGACTGGCGATCATTAAAAGCAATTCGTGAAAAAATAGATCAAGTTGCTGAAAATTCGGTGACGCTTCTTGCTTTTCATCAGGAAACCATTGAACATTTTCAGTTTGGCGGCGCAATCACCAATTATGAGCCGGGGGTGGTCATACACGACCATGCGCTAGTTCTTCTTGATCTTCCTGATGAAGAAAGCCAGCTCGCGCGATTGATTGAAGAAAATGCCCATGTGAACCAGTTTTACTGTGTTTTTTACCACGCAAATGATCATTATTTTTCTGCTTTTCCTGCACGTGAACATTTTGTATGGTATTATGCGCTGATCCGCCAAAGACATTCATTTGACTTGAATGCGATGATAAGACAGATTGCGGGTTATAAAGGCTGGTCTGAACACTCAATTTCATTGATGACACAGGTGTTTTTTGAACTTGGTTTTGTTAAAATAGAGAAGGGCGTTTTGACAGAAATCCCGTCACCGGTTAAAGCACCCCTGACGGCATCTGAGACCTATCAGAGGGAAAAAGATCAGCGTGAGCTGGAAGCTCGTTTCTGTTACTCGCCAATTGCTGAAATTAAAGCATGGATGCTCAAGTATTTGGAGAAAGAGCCCGTATCAAGTGATGAATAAAAGAAAATAGATGATTTATAGTGAGTCATAGATAAAGATTGGAATCAATTAGTGAAACGGAGCGAAAACGAATCATGGATTATAAAAAATATATTATGTCAGTCATGGATTTCCCAACAACAGGCATTAATTTCAGAGACATTACCTCTTTACTGGAGGAGGGACCTGTCTATCAGTCTGCCATTAATGAATTAGCCGCATTCGCAAAGAGTAAAAATGCGGAAGTTGTTGTCGGACCGGAAGCACGCGGATTTGTGATCGGAGGACCGATCGCGTATTCCCTTGGTATCGGTTTTGTTCCCGTACGTAAACCTGGAAAACTTCCTCGTGAAGTAGAAACGGTTTCCTACGAAAAAGAATACGGAATTGATACCCTATGTATCCATAAAGATTCAATTAAGCCGGGACAGCGTGTCATTATAACCGATGATTTACTCGCGACAGGCGGCACCATTGAAGCGACCATTAATCTGGTAAAACAGTTGGGCGGTGTTGTTGCTGGCGTCGTATTCCTTATTGAATTGACAGGTCTTAAAGGAAGCGAAATACTTAAAGATTACGATGTGCTGTCACTGATCAAGTATTAAGTGGTTTCGTCGGAGTGCCTGAAAGCAGGGCACTCTCTTTTTCTCTAATGAACAAGACGCATTGCAGGTTTTATGGACACACGGAATGGGTAAACTGAACGGTAAACACTTTACAATAACTGCACTTTCTCTGATAATATTCATTATAGGTTCCGATTGCTTGGGTCAAAAGTAATCGAAGAATCGGTACCCGACTTTATAATTATTTATCTGAAATTACTCAATTTTATTGTTTAAAAGATTCTGATCGCAAAAGCCCGGAAAGAGGCTGCGCATACAGGTGATGATATGATGACGATGGAAGAACTTATTCAACAAGCATCTACCTATTTAGATGAAAAAGATATCGCCTTGCTTCGCGAAGCATACGAATTTGCGGACAATGCTCATAAGGGACAATTCCGCAAATCAGGCGAACCTTATATAATGCATCCGATCGAAGTAGCCGGTATTCTGGTTCAATTGAAAATGGATGTGATTACGATTGTCAGTGGATTCCTACACGACGTTGTGGAGGATACCCCAATCACACTCGAAGATATCCGGGCAAAATTCGGAGACAATGTCACCGAATTGGTTGATGGTGTGACTAAACTAAGACATTTTGAATATACGTCGAAAGAAGATCAGCAAGCGGAAAATCATCGCAAAATGTTCGTTGCGATGGCGCGCGATCTGAGATGCGTCATTGTCAAATTGGCAGACCGTCTGCACAATATGCGAACATTGAAGTTTATGAGCCAAGAGAAGCAGGTTCAAAAGGCTAATGAGACCTTGGAGATCTTCGCTCCTCTGGCGAATCGTTTGGGTATTTCTGCGATTAAATGGGAGCTTGAAGATATTTCACTCCGTTATCTGAAACCGCAGCAATATTACAAGATTGTCAACCTCATGAAGCAAAAAAGAGATGAGCGTGAAGCGTATATTGCACAGGTCGTCGAAGACCTGAGAGAATATGTTAAGTCCGTACATATTGAGGCTGAAGTATCTGGCCGGCCGAAACATATTTATAGTATCTATCGCAAAATGGTCAATCAACATAAACAATTTAATGAAATCTATGATCTGTTCGCTGTCCGGATCATCGTAAAGAGTATTAAAGATTGCTATGCCATTCTTGGTATTATTCATACGCACTGGAAGCCGATGCCGGGACGTTTTAAGGATTATATCGCGATGCCTAAGGCCAATATGTATCAATCTCTTCACACAACCGTGATCGGTCCTAAGGGTGACCCGCTTGAGGTGCAAATTCGTACTGAGGAAATGCATGATGTTGCTGAATACGGTATCGCTGCGCACTGGGCTTATAAAGAGGGCAAGGTCAAGAACATTAACAACAAGTTTGAGGACAAGCTCACCTGGTTCCGAGAAATTCTGGAATATCAGAATGAAACGGATGATGCCAAGGAATTCATGGAATCGTTGAAGATGGACCTGTTTTCCGACACGGTATTTGTGTTTACGCCGAAAGGTGATGTAATCGAGTTACCGGTTGGTTCAGTGCCGATTGACTTCGCTTACCGGATTCATACGGAAATTGGTCATAAGACAGTGGGTGCCAAGGTCAACGGGAAAATGGTGCCGCTTGATTATAAGTTGAAAACCGGTGATATTGTCGATGTGATGACATCCAAGCATTCCTACGGACCAAGCCGCGACTGGTTGAAGATTGCGCAAAGCTCTGCTTTCAAAAACAAAATCAGGCAATGGTTTAAGCGCCAGCAGCGTCAGGAAAACGTGGCAAAAGGCCGAGAAATGCTTGAGAAAGAATTGCGCAGTCAGAACTTGAGCCTTAAGGACAATTTGACTGAGGAAAAAATTAACAATGTTGCGAAGAAATTTAACTTTTCTCATGAAAATGAACTGTTCGCAGCAATCGGATACAGCGGCATTACCGCAAAACAAGTTGTCACGAGACTGACTGAGGACGACCGAAAGACTCCGGAAACCACTGAATCCGAGGAACGAATGAAGCAGCTGTCAGAGACAAAGCCAGCTCCGACTCAGCATCGTAAGACATCGCTTGGTGTCAGAGTCAAAGGGGTCGACAATTTGCTTGTTCGGCTTGCGCGCTGCTGCAACCCTGTTCCTGGTGACGCCATTGTTGGTTATATTACTCGAGGCAGAGGCGTAACAATTCATCGGGTGGACTGCCCTAATATTAAGAATGAAGAAGAGCAGCGCCTCATGAAGGTTGAATGGGAGAACAGCGAATCAAAATCAAAAGAGTATAATGTCGATATTGAAGTCACTGCCTATGATCGCAATGGCCTCTTGAACGAAGTACTCCAGTGTGTTTCCGATTCCCACACTGCGATTAACGGTATATCCGGACGGGCAGATAAAAATAAAGTGGCCACGATTCACATGACGATCGCCATCACCAACATCGATCACCTCTATCGCGTGGTAGAGAAAATCAAGCGGATCCCGGATATTTACTCGGTGCGCCGTGTGATGCAATAGAAAAGGATGAACACGAATGAGAGTTGTTTTGCAACGCGTGAAGCATGCACAGGTAGATATTGAGGGGAAAACCGTCGGCCGAATAGAGCAAGGATTGCTTTTGCTCGTCGGTATTAAGGCAGGGGATACAGAAGACGACATTCAATATGCTGCAGAAAAAATTTCAGGATTGCGCATTTTTGAAGATAATGGCGGAAAGATGAACCGTTCGGTCATTGATGCAGACGGTGCGATTCTATCCGTTTCGCAATTCACTTTGTATGGTGACACATCAAAGGGCAGAAGGCCCAGTTTTATTGAAGCGGCACGGCCTGAAATTGCAGAACCGCTGTACCAAGTGTTCAATGAGAAGCTAAGAGCGCATGGTCTCCATGTTGAAACAGGTGTCTTTGGTGCAGATATGGCAGTTTCTTTGGTGAATGATGGTCCGGTTACAATCATTGTAGAAAGCAAAAATCACTAATAGAGGATGTTCAAAAAGTCCGGGAAAAATTGCGGTCGAATCTCAGCGTCAACTTGTTTCTCCACTCCTCACGTATTTTTCACATACGCTCCGGTGCTCGAAACTGCGTTTCCTTGACCTTCTCGGCCCTTTTTGTCCTCCTTTTTGAACAGAGTCTGATAATCAAATTGTAAAAATGACGGAATAATTGGTTTCACATTTTTTCGCTAAACCTTGACAATTTCTTTGAAGATACGTAGTATAGAAGAACGAACAAAGCCAGTGATGGAGAGGTTTTCGGATAATCAGCCGAAAGAGAAGACGCGCCTTGGGCTGAAAGCGCGTCGGCATTGATTTCTGTAAACAGACACTCCGGAGGCGTTTTTCTGAACAGGCATGATTTTTGAATCAGCTATCATTAGGAAAAACCGTTTACCGGGCGTTAACCGGTTTTCAGAGTAAGCGTCTGTTAAGATGCTTTAAATGAGGGTGGCACCACGAATGTTAATTCGTCCCTTGTCTGTCGGCTCGCCGATGGACAAGGGCTTTTATTTTTTTTTCTGGAATCATTCATCATTCATGAACAGAGAGAAATTAAGGATGGACAGATGATTCGAACGTTGGAAAGTCACAAAGATTTCTGTCTTTGCGCGAGCTTCCAGTGGATTGGAATCGTCCTGAAAACAGCTGAAGGAGGAACAGAAAGTGCAAATTCAAATTCCCCGCGGAACCTATGATGTCTTGCCTGTAGATGCATTTGCATGGCAAAAGATTGAAAAGACAGCGAGAGAAGTCTGCGCGTTGTTTAATTACAAAGAAATGCGGACACCGATTTTTGAATCAACCAATTTATTTCAGCGCGGTGTTGGTGACACAACTGATATTGTACAGAAGGAAATGTATAACTTTAAAGACCGAGGCGGCCGAGACCTTACCCTGAGGCCGGAAGGCACGGCATCATTTGTCCGCGCTTATGTCGAACACAAACTGTTCGGTCTACCTAGCCAACCGCAGAAATTGTACTATATTGGACCGATGTTTCGTTATGAGCGACCACAGGCGGGAAGAATGCGTCAATTTACACAGTTTGGTGCTGAGGCACTTGGATCGGCTGATCCGTCCATTGATGCAGAAGTGATCGCCTTGGCGATGACTTTTTACCAAAAGCTTGGTTTGAAGAGCTTAAATCTTGTATTAAACAGTTTAGGTGATCCAGAAAGCCGCGCCGCACATCGTGATGCGCTGATCGCTCACTTCAAGCCGTCGATCGGCGAGTTTTGTGAGGACTGCCAGAACAGACTGGAGAAAAATCCTCTTCGCATCCTGGATTGCAAGGAAGATCACGATCACCCGCTAATGGCGACTGCACCGTCGATCATTGATTATCTGAATGAGGAATCCCGTGAGTATTTCGCTAAGGTAAAGGCGATCTTGGATGAAATGGGCATCGCGTATGAACTTGATCCGACCCTCGTTCGCGGGCTTGATTATTATAATCACACAACCTTCGAAATCATGGGCGCAAGCAAGGGCGCGATTACGACGCTTATGGGCGGCGGCCGTTACAATGGACTGGTCAGCGAGCTTGGTGGTCCGGAAACACCAGGTATCGGTTTTGCACTCAGTATTGAGAGGCTTCTGCTCGCACTTGAAGTTGAGGGTGTTCAGCTCAGTGCTGCCCCGTCGCTTGACTGCTTTATTGTCGCGATCGGTGAAAAAGCTGAAAACAAGGCACCTGTACTCCTCAATCAGCTTCGCCAGTCCGGCTTGTACGCGGACAAAGATTACATGGAGCGAAAAGTGAAGGGACAGTTCAAACAGGCTGACCGAGATCACGCCAAATTTGTTGTTGTAATTGGTGACGAAGAACTTGAAGCTCAGAAAGCAGTTGTCAAGAATATGGCGGACGGTACTCAGGAAGACGTTGCCTTTGCTTCACTGACGGATTATCTCAAGGAAAAATTAACTACTATTGATGGGGTGAAATAAAAATGTATCGCAATGCGAACTGCGGTGAATTAAATGAAACATCCGCCGGCAAAACCGTCACGCTGGCCGGCTGGGTACAAAAGAGACGGGACTTGGGCGGAGTTATCTTTATCGACCTGCGTGACCGTACGGGCATCGTCCAGATTGTATTCAATCCTCAGGTCAATCAAGAAGCATGGAACAAGGCAGATAAACTGCGCAGTGAATACTGCGTCACCGTAACAGGCGAAGTCGTTAATCGTGCTCCTGAAGCCGTCAATGAGAAGATTAAAACAGGAATGATTGAAGTGATGATCAGCGAGATCACACTGCTTAACAAGTCGAAAACACCTCCGTTTCCAATTGAAGACGGTATCGAAGCTTCCGAAGATATTCGCTTGAAATATCGCTATTTGGATCTCAGGCGCCCTGAGATGCTTGAAACATTCAAAATGCGCAATAAGATCACACATACCTTGAGATCTTTTCTTGATGAAAAAGGTTTTCTTGATATGGAAACACCAATTCTGACTAAAAGTTCACCTGAAGGTGCGCGAGACTATCTCGTGCCAAGTCGGGTCCACCCAGGAGCATTTTACGCGCTTCCTCAGTCTCCTCAATTGTTCAAGCAGCTGTTGATGGCTTCGGGTATTGAAAAATATTACCAGATTGCCCGCTGTTTCCGCGATGAAGATTTGCGTGCTGACAGGCAGCCGGAATTTACTCAGGTCGATATTGAAATGTCCTTCTTTGAAGTCGAAGCCTTCCAGAATATGATTGAGGAAATGCTCGTACGTGTGATGAAGGAAGTCAAAGGCATTGATATTCAGCGTCCGTTCCAACGACTCTCATATGCGGAAGCGATTAATCTATACGGCAGTGATAAACCGGATACCCGTTTCGGCATGACCCTGATCAATCTGACAGATATCGCAGCAGACAGCACATTGAAGGTGTTCAAGGAAGTTCAGGAGAAAGGCGGACTTGTCAAAGCAATCAATGCTAAGGGCGTTGCCGCGCAGTTCTCACGCAAGCAAGTGGACGAAGATCTGAAGGCAATTGTTACACCATATGGAGCCAAAGGACTTGCTTGGCTGAAGGTTGAAGAAGGCGGCATGAAAGGTCCGATTGCCAAATTCTTTGATGAAGCATTGACAGCCCGCATTATTGAACGTACGAACGCGGAACCTGGCGACTTGCTGCTTTTTGTCGCCGACAAGAAGAAAATTGTTGCCGACAGCCTTGGTGCACTGCGTCTCCATCTTGGCAAGACGCTCGGCCTGATTGACGAATCGGCATTCAACTTCCTATGGGTCACACACTTCCCGCTGCTCTCGTACAGCGAAGAAGAGCATCGTTACGTGGCAGAGCACCATCCATTCACAATGCCGGTGCTGGAAGACCTCGAACATATCGAAAGCGATCCGGGCAGCGTTCGCGCACAATCCTATGACATGGTGCTGAACGGATTTGAACTTGGAAGCGGCTCCGAACGAATTTGCAACCATGAGATGCAGGCAAAAATGTTCAAGGTGCTTGGTTTCACCAAAGAACGTGCTGAGGAACAATTCGGCTACCTGATGGAGGCATTTGAGTATGGTACTCCGCCACATGGCGGTATGGCGCTCGGAATCGACCGCATTGTCATGCTCCTTGCCGGACGTTCAAGCCTGCGTGATACGATCGCCTTCCCTAAGACTGCGAGCGCATCCGACCTGCTTACTCACGCGCCTAGCGAAGTCAGTCTGGCACAGCTGAGCGAACTGCATCTTGATGTTGCAACGATTCTGAAGTAAGATCCCAGTAACATCCAGATGAGATATACTTGATAAGCGCTTTCAGTTATGCTAAAATAAACACATAAGTTAAGAAAAGATCCTGAAGTGTTAGTCGAACGTCGTTATGTTTTGACCGAACATGTTTTGATAGGGAGTCCGAAGTTTTCACTCGGAGCGCATGCCCGCGCAAGGGACCCGCAAACTGTGGAACAGGGCACCCACCTGCTTATAAGTGCGGGTTTCAAAGCTGCGGCTTCGCAACGGCACGTTCGGGATTTTTTTGTTTTATTATTGAAAATAACTATTTGTTAAAGGCCTGTTAAAGTTTAACAGCCGATAAAATAAGAATTCAAAAAGTTAATAAATCAATGTTTTGGGAAGATAAAAAGGGCTGCCTCATAGTCGAAAAATCGACTGATGAGACAGCTTCTTTTTTTGTTTGTTATAAAGCTTAAAAATTGGATGAAATTAGCTAATGTTTGAGTTTCCAATTTGATACTTGAATTAATTAAGGGAATAGATGCTACTAGAAATAGATTAAAAATACCTACTAGGAATAATTGAAGCTGCTGAGTACTGGTATAGCTAATCGATTTAGATGTCTCCGATAACTACATACAATGAACCAGTACAATTATTAAGATAGGCGTTAAACGGCGTGTAAAGATAAACTATATTGAAAAAAGAAAAGTTCATACCTAATTATGTGATAATGGAACTAGATCAAAGATGAAAAATTTGGCAAAGAGGCATTAATTATTTCGCAAGAAAAAGTCGTGAAGGCACGAAAATTGAATTTTAAAGCGTAACAAAATAGGCGGATGAGCATAACAATTCCAACTATATAAGTGAATTTGGTGTAAGTAAAGAAGAGCCTTATGAATCGAGAGTTCGTTGGACAAGAGAAGTTCGCAAGCAGGTCAAAAAAGTATGCATTTAGATGGGGGCTACTGGGAACTTGCCTCTTTCCTTGGAATATATACTGTTAAAGATAAATAGTGGGAGCAACAGATGCTTCATATGTTACCCCCTAAGAAAGGTTGAGGTTAGAAATTTTTGATGTGACGATACCAAACCTTAATTAGACAGATAGTAATCGGAGAACCCTAGCATGGCCTTCCAATAATAGATAAACAGAAGGTCACCAAAGAATAGAGCAGAAATCAATCCGATAGCAATGAAAGGGACGAAAGGGATCGGTTGCTTTTTCTTTAATAGCTTTAGAATACGTGCAGTTCCACATATCAATGCGCCGAAAAGAAATGCTAAAAAGAGGCCAATCATGAGTTGCTTTGTTCCAAGCAGGATACCAACAATGGTAAGAAGTTTGATATCCCCTCCTCCAATTCCACCTTTACTTATTAATGCAAAAATGGTCAACAACATACAAATTAAGGTACTTGCAAGTATAGAATCCCACCATGGATTTAGGGGGAAAACCATTCTGAAAAGAACAAAAATGATGAAGAATGAGAGGATTAACTGATTTGGAATAATCATTTTGTTTAAATCGGTGAGCAAAGTAATCATTATAAGAGCGATTAGTAGCCATTGTGCGATTAAATCTTCGAGAGTTGTGGCATGCAGAAAGGTACTGAGAAACAAAATTCCTGTACTTGCTTCAACAATTGGGTAGATTAATGAAATTCTATGGTGACATTTTCGGCATTTTCCTTTAAGAAGAAGATAAGAAATAATAGGGATTAAATCATAGGATCGAATGACTTGCATGCAGTGTGGACAGTGTGAACGAGGGAAAAGTATGGATCTGTTATTGAGAATGCGATAACCTACAACATTGAAGAAAGATCCTAAAACAACTCCGAACAAAGCTACATAGGTATCGATTAGAATGGACATTGTTCGCCTACTTTCGTAGAGATAGATTTTCATATGATTAAGAAAGGTGATATGAAGGAAATACGAGGATGAAAATGAAGAATATATCAATATTAGTACAGTACAAAAAAATTTGGAATGAAAATGTTTAGAAATATTTGTCTAATTTCCGACAAAGTCCGAGAAGTAAAAAATCCCTTTTTCAAAGAGTTGAATTAGGGCTATTTTTGAGTTTAATGGTGTAGCTTGATGTGAGGGATTGAGTCTAGCAAATTGTGGAAAGAACGGAGGAGTTGTTTCTCAGATTTTAAGCGGTGATGCATTTTGAAAGGCAAAAATACAGCCCCAGGCAACGACCCCGGGGCTGTATGTATTCAGGCTAAAGCCTGCGAATAGTTTATTTTGCGATTTTTTCCAAGTTGCCGTTCTGATCCATCTTGAAGGTCGGACCTGAGGTTGCTTCCTGATCTTTGAAAGCGACCATGCGGCGCGCACGATCCATGATACCGATCAGCGCTTGGTAATCGTCTTCAACCGTTTGTTGGCGGTTGGTCAGAGATTCAACTTCGCGTTCAAGGTCTTCGACTTTCTTTTGAAGACGGCTGTTTTCTTCTTTGAGATGATTATTTTCTTTTTCAAGCCGACCGTTTGTCGCGCTACCATTCTGAAGTGTTTGCAGGTAGCGAATCACATCTGTCAGGTTAAGGCCGCCATGATCAGCAGGGGCGGCTTCGGCAATTGCCGGCAACGGCAAAGCTTCCTGATCCTCAATGATGAGTTCAGAAGGATCTGTAAGATGCGCGGTTTCCATTACAGGAAATGCTGCGGCTGTCGGCCGTACAACTCGTTCACGCTGCTCGGCGCGTTTCTTCTGCTTTCGCTGTTTCTTCGCGATTTCAATCGCTTGCTCATATTTTCTACGGACGATTGCGTTCCAGCGGAAACCGCATGCCGCTCCGGTCCGGTTCAGACGGTCGCCTACCTCTTCAAAGGCGTCAAGTTGTGTACTTCCTTCTCTGATGTGGCGCAGGACGGTTTCTGCGAGCAGAAGATCGTCTTCATGCGACCAGGCATCTTGTCTCACTTTTGTCATGGTATACGCTCCTTCTTGCATTCTTGCTGATTTGTAAAAAGGATTGACAACTTGCGAGATTTTTATACGCGCCATCAGATTTTGAGATATGAAGATGCGGGAACAATGAAAAGGAAGTAAAAAGAAAGCTATTTTTTCTTTTTCTCATCTTGATCCCTCTGCGCAAAATAATCGAGCCGCTTCTGTACCGTTCGCTCATAGCCGCGCGTAGAAGGGTGGTAGAATGTCTTGTGGCGCAGATGCTCGGGCAAGTAGTCTTGCGGCACGTACCCGCCTTCAAAGTCGTGAGGGTAAAGATAATCTTTTCCATGACCGAGCTGGGCTGCTCCTTTATAATGAGCGTCGCGAAGGTGGATTGGGACTTCGCCGCTTGTCTCTTTTTTTACTGCGGTGAGTGCTTGATCGATACCGACAACGGCAGCGTTGCTTTTCGGTGCGGTGGCAACGTAAAGTGCGGCCTCTGCAAGTGGAATACGCGCTTCCGGAAGGCCGATAAATGTAACGGCGGTGACGGCAGCGTTGGCAACGAGAATTGCGTTCGGATCGGCAAGTCCGACATCTTCTGCAGCATGAATGAATATGCGCCTGGCGATAAATTTCGGATCTTCGCCGGCAGCGATCATTTTTGCCAACCAGTAGAGCGTGGCATCAGGATCCGAGCCGCGCATGCTTTTAATAAAAGCAGAGACGGTGTCGTAATGGTTGTCTCCTTTTTTATCATATTGAAGCACTTTTTCCTGAATCGACTCCTCGGCGACGCTGCGGTCGATATGAATAACCCCATCCTTATCCGGATTGGTGGTTAGTACGGCGAGTTCCAACGCGTGAAGTGCTGTCCGGCTGTCTCCGTTCGCAACGTTGACCAGATGGTCGAGAGCTTTGGCATCAGCGATAATGTTCACGTCACCATAACCTCTTTTTTTATCAGCAAGTGCGTTTTCAAGAATTTGGCGGATATCTTCATTAGATAATGGAACAAAACGAAACAGTCGGGATCGGGAAAGTAAGGCAGCATTGATCTCGAACATCGGACTTTCGGTTGTTGCTCCAATCAAGATAATTGTCCCTTTTTCTACAGATGGGAGCAGCGCATCTTGTTGCCCTTTATTGAAGCGATGAATTTCATCGATGAACAAAATAGTTTTCTGTCGATCAAATTTAAGACGTTCTTCTGCCGCAAAGATAATCTTACGCAAATCCCCGACTCCTGAGGTCACCGCGTTCAATTGTTCATAGTAGGCTGAAGTAGATTTCGCGATGATATGGGCAAGGGTTGTTTTGCCTGTTCCTGGTGGTCCAAAGAAAATCATCGGCGTCAATTTGTCGGCTTGAATGGCGCGGCGGAGTAATCTTCCTTTTCCAACAATCTGTTCTTGTCCGACAAACTCGTCTAGTGTTTGTGGACGCATCCGGTCGGCTAAAGGTCTTCCATTTAAATTGGATTGGTCATCGGTTTGAAAATCGAAAAGATCCATCCCGATCATCCTCTCATTTTTCTATATTTTGTATGAATGATCCTTCATCACGTGCAACTCAAAGTGATTTCGTCTATAATGATTAAAGGTCTGAACATAGTTTACCATAGTTTGGCACCCGTTTTTGCATGTTGCTGCTTGAAACAGTCGATCAGAGCGGTTTACGGGTGTATGACCAAGCATGAATTAGAATCATGATTTTGGGAACAAATGAATGAATATAAATTATAGTAAAGTCCCTTGTTGATTGTGATTATGGGCTAATGAAAAGGTGTGAACGTTATGAAAATCTCAACGAAAGGCCGCTATGGTCTGACTATTATGATGGCGCTTGCGAAAAATAAAGGGCGCGGGCCGCTTTCGCTGAAGGCGATTGCTAATGAACATAATCTCTCGGAACATTATTTGGAACAGCTGATTGCTCCACTGCGTAATGCAGGCCTTGTCAGCAGCATTCGCGGTGCATATGGCGGCTATGTACTTTCTAAAATGCCGAGTGAAATTACTGCTGCGGATGTGATCCGTGTCCTTGAAGGACCGATTCAACCGGTAGAAGTGATGGAAGATGATGACCCGGCGAAGCGGGAACTGTGGGTGAAAATTAGGGATGCGGTCCGAGATGTACTACAAGGCACAACCCTTGACGACTTAATTCATTATGAATCGGATCCGCAAGTTCAGGATCCGGATATGTTCTATATTTAAAGAAAAGCCGGTCGATGGGCAAGCCTTTGGTGCAGACAGTATTTTCACAGAATATGTTGGCTTCAACATTGCTTACAGAATGTGAGCGTATTTAGTTGATGTTCGAATTTATTGCGCTTATACTATAATCCTTAAAAATGTAATTCTTTTCTATAGTATAAAGGCACTGGGGTGATCTCGGTTAGCCGGGCAGTTTTTAGTGGAAATTTAAAGGAGTGATCAGGCGTGGATCCGATCTATCTCGATCATGCCGCAACGACACCTATTGACCCGGAAGTCCTACAGGTCATGGTGGAAACATATCAAACAGTGGTCGGCAATCCGTCGAGTATTCATTCGTTCGGGAGACAGGCGCGTAAAATTGTTGACGATTCGCGTCATGTGATCGCGAAATACATTGGTGCAAGGAGCCGGGAAATTGTATTTACAAGCGGCGGCACCGAAGGCGATAATATTGCGATTCTCGGAACAGTATTTGCCAACAGCCATAAAGGCAAACATATTATCACATCTAAAATTGAGCATCATGGTGTGCTCAAGACATGTGAATATCTGGAAAGTCAAGGGTTCGAAATTGATTACTTGGATGTTGACCGGACAGGCAGAATCTCGCTTGATGAATTGAAGAGTAAGTTAAGAGACGATACGATTCTCGTGAGCATTATGTTTGGCAATAATGAGGTGGGCACTATTCAGCCGATCCGTGAAATTGCGCATCTATTGGCGGATCATCAAGCCTATTTTCATACGGACGTTGTTCAGGCCTTTGGCACCGTTGATATGGATGTTAAGGATACACCAATTGACCTACTGTCGATGGCCGGCCATAAAATCGGCGGACCAAAGGGCATTGGTTTTATTTATATTCGTGATGGAATCTCACTCCAACCGTACACCCATGGCGGCGACCAAGAGCGGAAACGTCGGGCAGGAACGGAAAATGTCCCGGAGATCGCGGGGCTTGCGCGAGCGGTTGAAAAAGTAGGGGAACATCTTCATGAACGGATTCAGGAGAATCTAAAAGCACGCCGGATCATTTTGGAGACTCTTGATGCTGAGCATGTGGATTACAAAGTGAACGGCAGTCCTGAACACTATCTGCCGCAAGTGTTGAACCTTTATTTTCCTGGAACACGCGTTGAGACCTTGCTTACGAAACTTGACTTGGCCGGCGTCGCTGTATCAAGCGGATCTGCCTGCACAGCGGGTTCCATCGAACCGTCACATGTTTTAACGGCGATGTTTGGAAAAGGAGCCCCTGAGACGGGCAGTTCGATCAGAATTAGTTTTGGCGAAAGCATGGATGAAGAAAGACTGCAGGAAGCAGGTAAAATTATTGCGGGATCTGTTCATGATCTCGTGTCATTAGGAAAGGCGGGTGAATCGATTTGACCAACAAATCCCCCGGTCAGACGAGAGTAGTTATCGGCATGTCTGGAGGTGTTGATTCTTCTGTTGCCGCACTGTTGCTGAAGCAAAAGGGCTACGATGTTGTCGGGATTTTCATGAAAAACTGGGATGATACCGATGAAAATGGCGTCTGCACAGCGACAGAGGATTATGAAGATGTTGTTCGCGTCTCCAATCAAATCGGCATTCCTTATTACGCGGTGAATTTTGAAAAGCAATACTGGGATCGCGTCTTTACGTATTTCCTGGATGAATATAAATTAGGCCGGACGCCAAATCCGGATGTCATGTGCAATAAAGAAATCAAGTTCAAAGCATTCCTTGATCATGCTATGGCGCTTGGCGCCGATTATGTGGCTACAGGGCATTATGCGCGCGTGGAGAAGCGTGACGGAAGAGTCGCAATGATTCGCGCCGTGGATGAGAACAAGGATCAGACTTATTTTCTGAATCAGCTTTCACAGGAGCAGATTTCAAAGGTAATGTTCCCACTTGGGGATCTTGAAAAGCCGGAAGTGCGCGAGATCGCCCGTGAGCATCATCTGGCAACGGCGGAAAAGAAAGACAGCACCGGTATCTGTTTTATTGGTGAACGTAATTTCAAACAGTTTCTAAGCACCTATCTTCCTGCAAATCGCGGTGAAATCCGGACGATTGATGGTGAACTCAAAGGTTATCATGACGGCCTGATGTATTATACAAACGGTCAGCGTCAGGGCCTCGGCATTGGCGGTCCAGGCGGTCCTTGGTTTGTCTGCGGCAAGGATTTGAAGCAGAACATTCTCTACGTGGCGCCTGGCGCGGATCATCCGGCTTTATATTCACAAGGACTTATTGCCGACAATGTAAACTGGATTACCGGAGCGCCTAAGGAACGCGTATTCCACTGCACAGCTAAGTTCCGATACAGACAAAAGGATCGCCCAGTAACGGTTCACGTGCTAGAAGATGGACGGCTGGAAGTTGTCTTTGACGAGTTAGAATGGGCAGTCACCCCGGGACAGTCGGTAGTGTTTTATGATTATGATGTCTGCCTTGGCGGTGGAACCATTTCCACCATTTTGAATCAAGGAACAGATGCAACACTTGATTTTACAGACTCGGCTTCGCTATGAAGCCCGAGTCTTTTTCCGCTTTAGGAAGAGCAATCGCAATGATAAACGATGAATTTTGGAAAAAGATCGATTAATGCAGAACTAATCGTTTAAACTTGAGCAGTGTACAGAACAATGAACTTTGATTTGGGAGTGTAAAGAGTGGATCACACCATGGAGCAAGTCCAGCGATTGATTGCTGAAAAAAAATATGAGCAGGCGGCAGCCACTCTTGATAAAGCCATATCTGAACATCCTGATGACCCCGCCGGTTATACCAATTTTGGCAATTTGCTCATCGCAATGGGCGAGAGCAGCCGATCATTAGCTTTTTTTGAAAAAGCATTGTCCATTAATCCTGCTTACGCATCTGCTGTTTTCGGCTATGGAAACGCGCTGTTCGAGCTTGGGCAACATAAAGAGGCATTGACTCGATTCTCAGATGCGCAGAAATTTGGCTTGGATAATGGCGATCTTTTCTATATGATTGGGCGGTCTGCGCTTGAACTTGGCCATAGCGGCCAAGCACTCGCGGCTTTTCAGCGTGCCGTTGAACTGAATACAAAAGATGTTGAAGCCCGCTTCCAATATGCGCTCGTACTAGCACGACTTGGCGACTTGGATACCGCTGAAAAACAATTTAAGACTGTGATCGATGCTGATCCTTCACATGCAGATTCTTTTTACAATCTTGGCGTCATTGCGACATTCAGAGATAATAAAGACAAGGCGCACGGATTCTTCGAAAAGGCGCTGGAACTGAATCCCCGCCACATGCTCGCCGCTAATGGGCTGAGCACCTTAAACAAAGGAAAGTAAGGCAAAAATTAATTTGAACATCTCATAGAAAGGACGACGGGAAAGATGGAACAAACCAGCCTTGACCTATTTTCGGAGCATACGCCATCAATTAAGGGCGAACCGGTCCGGATCGTTTTCCAGAACAGCGATAATGGCTATACGGTCATGATTGTGAAAATTGATGAGACGAATGAACCGATCAGTGAAAAAGAGATCACAATGGTTGGCTTCTTTCCCGCTATCCATCTGTATGAAACGTATCAGTTTGCAGGCAGGTTGAAGACTCATCCAAGATACGGGCAGCAGTATGATGTGGAAAATTACCGGAAGCTTCTCCCTAAATCCCGCTCTGGAGTTGTGAACTATTTGTCCGGGGATTTATTTCCGGGAATCGGTAAGAAGACTGCGGAAGCGATTGTTCGTGCACTTGGCGAAAATGCGATATCTGAAATATTAAATGATCCTGCTTGTTTAAAAACTGTACCGAAGCTTGATGAGGAAAAAGGCTCGATGATTGCTGATACGCTGCTGAAAAATGAGGGGCTGGAAAAAATATTAATCGGGCTCTCAGACTTTGGTTTTGGTTCACAATTAGCGATGAAAATCTACCAGGCGTACGGAAATGAAAGTTTGGATGTGATTCAGGAGAATCCCTATCAATTGATTCAAGATATTGAAGGTATCGGTTTTCAGCGTGCCGATGAGCTTGCTGCGGGACTGGGTATTTCCGGCAATCATCCGCATCGTATTCAGGCTGCTTTTCTCTATTGGCTCAATGAGCGGGCAATGAATGATGGACATGTGTTTATGCCGGAACAAGTATCGGTCATCGAAGTTCAGAAGCTACTTTCGTCTTCGGAAGAAATCAGTGATGATAATCTTGAACACGAATTGGATATCCTGGAAGAGGATGGAAAATTAGTGCGGGATGAAGATCATCTGTATCTGCCTGAACTCTATTATGC
Organism: Sporolactobacillus laevolacticus DSM 442; assembly: GCF_000497245.1. GTDB lineage: Bacteria > Bacillota > Bacilli > Bacillales > Sporolactobacillaceae > Sporolactobacillus > Sporolactobacillus laevolacticus. Next base: position 202,992 of record NZ_AWTC01000001.1, on the reverse strand, counting down.
GGAAAAAGGTATTGTGACCGGTATTCAGAAACTGGTAGAGCAAGAGCATGCTGAGGAATTCTCGGAAAGTGAATTCCTGGAGGCGCTGGGAAAAGTTGAGGACAAGTTGTCCATGCAGTATGCGGACAGCCAGCAGCGTGCCATTCGGGAGGCGATCCAGTCGCCGATCATGATTCTAACCGGTGGTCCAGGTACTGGGAAGACAACAGTTATCCGCGGTATTGTGGAAGTCTATGCAGAACTGAACGGCTATTCGCTTGAGCCGAAGGACTATGACAGTGAACACCCGTATCCGATTCTGCTTGTCGCTCCGACCGGACGCGCGGCAAAACGAATGAAGGAATCCACTGGACTTCCAGCTGTTACGATTCACCGTTTGCTTGGTTGGAATGGCGGAGCAGGGTATGCGCATGATGAAGACGATCCTGTAGAAGGGAAGCTGCTCATTGTCGACGAAATGTCGATGGTCGATATATGGCTCGCCAACCAGCTGCTCAAGTCGCTTCCAGATGATATGAAAGTTGTCATCGTGGGCGATGAGGATCAGCTGCCGTCCGTTGGACCAGGACAAGTACTAAGTGATCTGATCCAGTCAGGGGCTGTACCGGTGATTCGATTGACCGATATTTTTCGCCAGGCTCAGGGTTCTTCAATCATCGAACTCGCACATCAGATCAAAGAAGGCAAGTTGTCAGATGTAACCGAACCGAAAAATGATCGCAGATTTTTTCGTTGTCATCAGAATCAGGTGATCGAGGTAATCGGAAAGGTTGCTGCCGGAGCTGAGAAAAAAGGCTACCATCCCAAAGATATTCAGGTGCTTGCGCCTATTTATCGTGGAAATGCCGGTATCGAGCGGATTAATGAGTCGCTGCAGGAATTATTTAATCCACCGGATGAGCAGAAGCGCGAGCTTACTTATGGTGATCATCTGTTTCGCGTGCATGACAAGGTACTTCAGCTCGTCAATAATCCGGACGAACAAGTATTTAACGGCGACATTGGTGAAATTACAGCCATTTTCAGAGCGAAAGAAACGACTGATAAAGAAGAGACTGTGATTGTCTCTTTTGACAATATAGAAGTAAAATACTTGAAGCATGACTTAAATCAGCTCACTCTTGCGTACTGCTGCTCTATCCACAAAGCACAGGGTAGCGAATTTCCGATAGTGATCCTGCCAATTGTCAAAGGCTATCATCGAATGCTGAAACGAAATCTAATCTATACCGCTGTGACCCGAAGCAAAGACTCTCTTGTCCTGTGCGGCGATGAGGAAGCCTTTAATCAGGCAGTGAATCGTAATGACGTCGATCAGCGCAACTCTAGTCTGACGAAAAAGATCCGCGAGCGTCTTCATCTTGATAATGAGCATGCGAACAAAGGTCAGGATTCAGATCATCTAGTGGAAGTGATCGATAAAGCAAGTGAATAATCGAAGAGCAATTATTGATCCAAAACAAGTGAAATTTGCCCTTATTCATTCTGAACCCTCTTCAAAAATCAGGTGTGTTCTCTTCGAATGATGTGCTTCTACCCCGCGGTTTATAATACAGAGCTTCAAACTTAAGCTGAGAAAATTCACCTTTTTCTCGGTTTTTTAATTTCAAGGTATATTTTATTGTGATTTTGGACATTGATGCGAGTAGCTAAAAAAGAGCGGTATGCTCTGACTGAATTTTGAGGTGAAAACAAATGAAATGTCCAAATTGCTCAAGTACTAATATTGGTAAAATTGGTGTTAACCAATTTTATTGCTGGGATTGCTTTATCGAGCTTGCTCTGGAGGATGGAAAATTGTCGTTAAATCAGGTGGAAGAAGACGGGAGTTTGACACTTCTAGATGATTTGTTTCAGTCGTCTGAACTTGAAGCGAAAGCAAATGGCTTTTAAGCGATGCTTATCGTTCCTATTTTGAATCTCTGTTAAGTGACTTGTGAGAAAATGGCGAGAAGGCTCATTAGTTGAACTCGAATTTTTTCTGGCTGCTGGCTTTCTAAAACGTGTTTTCGTTCCACCTTGATGTTTTGCTTAATTTTTGGCAAAACTAGGCTTGGAGGGATGAATATGCGGAAATGGTCCGCCTTGCAGTGGATGAAAGGGCTATCGATAGCGCTGTTGCTTTTTTTGAATGGCTACCTGTTCTACAGGCTGCTGCCGTTAATCGGTGTCGTACTGCATTTTCTTACAAAGGTTGCAGTTCCGTTTATTGCAGCCGCCATTATCGCGTACTTGCTTCATCCGCTGGTTGGACGCTGCCAGAGGTTGGGTTTGCCGAGAACAGTTGCGATCCTTGGCATTTATGCCGTGTTCTTCGGAGTGATCGGCTTCACCATTTACAAAGGCGGACCCATTTTGATCCACGAACTGCGGAGCTTGGACGACAACTTCTCAAATTATGAAAAACTTTATCAGACGAATCTGGCACGTCTTTATGACACAACGCCCGAGGTTGTGCATGATCAGGTGAATGAAGCGGTAGCACGGATACGGCACAGTCTTACATTGACTGCAGAACACGCGATGGACTGGTGTTCCGGTGTTGTTCAATCCTTTTTCACATTGTTGCTTATTCCATTTCTGTCTTTTTATATATTAAAAGATGCGCATGTGATAAGAAAAAATGTTTTGCTGGTTGTACCGAAGAAATGGAGAAAGCAAACGGCGGATCTTTTTGCTGAGATGGATCGCTCGATCGGCATGTACATCCGTGGCCAATTGACGGTCTGTGCGATTCTGGCTGTCATGGCTTCCATCGGACTTTGGTTTCTAAAAGTTCCGTATCCGATCGTTTTCGGGTTGTTCATTGGATCGACGGATCTCATTCCGTATTTTGGTCCTTTCATTGGTGCCGCTCCTGCTGTCCTTGTCGCGGCGACGAAATCCTTCTATGCGATGGCCGGAGTGGTTCTAATGATCATACTGATCCAATTTCTTGAAGGAAGCGTTGTTGAACCGTGGGTTGTTGGTAAAAGTGCGGAGATTCATCCTTTATATATTATGCTTGCAATTGGTGTTGGAGGTGAACTAGCAGGTATTGTGGGCATGCTGCTCGCTATCCCTTGCTTCATCATCATTCGCACCTGTTTGCGACACTTGAACAAGCGGTTCAGGATCATTGACAAATAAGGGGAAACTCAACTATAATAGCGGCAGAATAATGAAACTGAGACGAAAAGAATAGCGACAGCGCAATCAGCCGATTGACCGTTTGAACGATACGTTAGGGTTCGGGAACGGGCTATTCCGGACCCCTGCACAAACGGCTGTGGCGGTCCGCATGGTAAGATACCGGCGGATTGGAAGGGCCAAGTGCTGTGATACATATGCCGCGGTGTTTCTTTTCATTTGCGGCGCAGATTATGCTTGAAAGCTTTCGTCCTTTCTGGTGATGGGGGATGAGAGCTTTTTTCGTTGAGCGCCATCATGGTTTACATAGGTGAGTTGGAACAAATCGAGTGGAGGTTCTTGTGATGAAACAGTTAAGTTCATCTGAAGTCAGGCAAATGTTTTTAGATTTTTTCAAAGGGAAGGGACATTCAGTCGAGCCGAGCGCGTCGCTGATTCCGGTAGATGACCCGTCATTGCTTTGGATTAACAGTGGCGTTGCAACCTTGAAGAAATACTTTGACGGACGTGTGGTTCCGAAAAACCCCCGGATTTGCAATGCACAAAAAGCAATTCGTACGAACGATATTGAGAACGTGGGTTATACAGCTCGACACCATACATTCTTTGAGATGTTAGGTAATTTTTCAGTCGGTGATTATTTCAAGGAAGAAGCAATCACCTGGGCGTGGGAATTCCTGACGAGTCCGGATTGGATTGACTTTGATCCGGACAAACTGTCCGTTACCATTTATCCTGATGACGAAGATGCATACAAGCTCTGGCATGAGAAGATTGGGCTTCCTGAAGATCGGATTATCAAGCTTGAACATAACTTTTGGGACATCGGTGAAGGGCCAAGTGGACCAAATACCGAAATTTTCTATGACCGCGGTGAAGAATTCGGTAATGATCCCGATGATCCTGAGCTTTATCCTGGCGGTGAGAACGAGCGTTATCTGGAAGTCTGGAATCTTGTGTTCTCACAATTTAACCATAATCCTGATGGCAGCCATACGCCGCTCCCCAAAAAGAATATTGATACAGGGATGGGTCTGGAACGCATGGTCAGCGTAATCCAGAATGCGGAAACCAATTTTGATACCGACCTTTTCCTGCCAATCATTCATAAAATTGAAGAACTATCCGGAGCGAAATATCAGGTCGGAAAGAAGAATACGGCATTTAAGGTCATTGCCGATCATGCGCGTACGGTAACTTTTGCGATTGCTGATGGTGCACTTCCTTCCAATGAAGGGCGCGGCTATGTGCTTCGCCGCTTGATTCGCCGGGCCGTTCGCTATGCGATGGATCTTGGTCTCAATAAACCATTTCTATTTGAATTGGTGCCTGTTGTCGCATCAATAATGAGAGATTATTACAAAGAAGTTGAGGACAAAAGCGCATTTGTCCAGAAAGTAATTCGCGGCGAGGAAGAGCGCTTCCAGGAAACGATTCATGAAGGTGTTTCCATCCTGAAACAGCAGATTGAAGAAGCGAAGAAGCAGGGTAAGAAGGAACTTTCTGGGGAAAATGTGTTCAAACTTTATGATACATTTGGGTTCCCGGTTGAACTAACCGAAGAATACGCTAATCAGGCAGGGCTTGCTATTGACCAGAGTGGCTTTGAACGGGAACTCGAGGCGCAGCGCGACCGTGCAAGATCTGCACGCAAAGATCAGAAGTCGATGCAGGTTCAAAGCGGCACGCTCAGCAACATCACGGATTCAAGTGAATTTGTCGGCTATGACCAGTTTGTCGTTGATGATGTCAAAGTGATTGCGCTTGTTAAAGATAATGAATTGGTGGACAGTGCTTCAGAGGGTGACAAGGTTCAGCTGATTCTGGACCGGACACCTTTCTATGCCGAAATGGGCGGGCAGGTTGCCGACATAGGCTCGCTATCTAATGAGCATGTTCAGCTTGAAGTGATTGATGTCCAGAAAGCGCCTAATGGGCAAAATCTGCATACCTGCCTAGTAAAGAACGGCCAGGTGAAGGTTGGCGACGGGCTGAAGGCAGTGATTGACCAGCAGTCACGTCTTTCTATTCAGAAGAACCACACGGCGACACACTTGCTTGATCAGGCGTTGAAGGATGTGCTTGGCTCACATATAAGCCAGGCAGGTTCTTATGTTGCAGCTGATCGGCTGCGATTCGACTTCTCCCATTTTGGACAGGTCACTGAAGATGAACTGCAGCAAGTCGAGCAATTGATCAATGAGAAAATCTGGGATCAGCTGCCGGTGACAACGAAGGAGATGCCGATCGACGATGCCAAAAAGCTTGGAGCGATTGCATTGTTTGGTGAGAAATACGGAAAAATTGTCCGTGTTGTCAATGCCGGCGATTACAGCTTAGAGCTTTGCGGCGGTTGCCACGTGAAGAATACGGCTGAACTCGGCTTGTTCACGATCATTTCCGAAGGCGGTATCGGTGCCGGAACCCGCCGTATCGAAGCGCTGACCGGACAAAAAGCTTTTGAAAAGATGAATCAAGACAAACTTCAGATGAAAGGCATTGCCGCGTCGTTGAAAGTAACGCCGGATCAGCTTCCGGAACGTATTGATGCCCTTCTGCAACAGATTAAAAATCTTGAAAAAGAGAACACCGCTTTAATGAGTAAACTCGGAAATGCAAAAACGGGTGAACTTAAGCAATCGGTACAGAAGAGTGGGGACGTTTCTTATATTGCAGAGAAAGTTGATTCAATGGATATGAACCAGCTCAGGTCAATGGCTGATGAACTTAAGAATCAGCTTCAGTCGGTGATTGTCGTGCTTGCGTCTGTTGAAGATGGAAAAGTTCACTTAGTTGCCGGTGTAACAAAAGACCTTATACAAAAAGGTTTCCATGCTGGAAAGCTGGTTAAGGAAGTTGCAACGATTTGCGGCGGAGGCGGAGGCGGTCGCCCAGATATGGCACAAGCCGGTGGCAAGCATCCGGAAAAAGTTCGTGATGCGCTGGCTGCGGTCTCCGATCTGATTGGCAAAGCGGCTGTCCGCTGATTCTGAGCGACAAGCAATTCAGAATTCCTTCTGGGGGATGAGGATTATGGATAAGACGATGAAATTCAATTTTGGCGATCAAGGGGATCATAATCCACGCGAAGTGCTGTTTCAGGTCTATGACGCGCTTGATGAGAAAGGGTACAATCCGATCAACCAGATCGTTGGTTATCTATTGTCAGGTGATCCGGCTTATATCCCGAGACATAAAGATGCAAGAAAATTAATCCGCAGGTTAGAGCGTGATGAAATCATTGAAGAACTTGTCACTGCATACCTCAAACAGAAATGGGATAAAGAATGAGAATTATGGGATTGGATTTTGGTACCGTGACCGTTGGTGTTGCGATCAGCGATCCACTTGGCTGGACGGCTCAAGGTATTGAAACGGTGCATTATGTCGAACATAAGAAGAATCTGCTTTTTGACCGAATTGGCGAATTAATTCAAGAATATGGCGTCGAATCGGTGGTTGTCGGTCTTCCGCGAGATTTAATCGGAACAGAATCCGAACGCGCACTTGCATCTCGGTCCTTCGCAAAGAGTGTACGCCGCAAATTCAAAATACCGGTTGAACTTTGGGATGAGCGGCTCACGACAATGGCCGCGGAACGTATTCTGATCGCCGCCGATGTCAGCCGCAAAAAACGGAAGCAAGTCATTGATAAAGAAGCTGCAGTACTCATACTGCAAAGCTATCTTGATAAAAAAAGAATGGAGTCAAAAAACGATGAGTGAACACGAACACAATCATTATCCGATCTTTTTACCTGATTCTGAGGAAAAAGAACGCATTGTAATCCCGGAAGAAAATGGTGATGAAAATCTCTTTGATGTCTTGTTCTATTTCGATGTTCCAGAAACAGACAAATCTTATGTTGTCGTTGTGCCTGCGGAACAAGAAGCAGAAGAAGATGAAGAGCAGGAAGTATTTGCTTTCAGATATGAAGGAAATGACGATGACTTCAAGCTGTTCCCAATTGAAACAGACGAGGAATGGGATATTGTCGAAGAAATGATCAACACATTCAGCGATGAAGTTGAAGAATGATTCAGCCCCATGAGACGGGGCTTTTTCATTGCCCAATTAGTTAATGAAAACTGGGCAAAACGTGTCGATTTGTGAAAAAAATGGATATTTTTTAGTGTATAATGGGTGAGGTACTCTTTGAAGGGAGCGGCTCATTTTCATGTTTATCAAAAAACACTGGCGATTGTTTGCCATTATCACAATCCTGCTGATTGGAATAATCGCAGGTTCAGCCTGGGGGTTTAATCGATATTATGCCAGCTTGCTGACACCGGTTGATAAAGGCAGCCATCGCACAATTACGGTTACTGTCCCACCCGGGGCATCGGTTCGCGATATTAGCCATATTCTTGAGAAAAAAGGCCTGGTCCGGAAAGCCTGGGCTTTTGAGTTTTACGCGAGATGGAACCATCTGAATACCTATCGTTCAGGTACCTACGTGTTCAACCGAACTATGTCTGTCGGCATGCTGATCAATGATCTGAAAAAAGGGGCACATCATGAACTTATTCTAGTTGTGGATGTTCGCCAAGGTATGTGGGTCAGTGAAATTGCCCAGCAAATGGCTGAAGTATCAAAGCTGGATGAAAAAGATATTCTCCAGAAATTAAGTAATCATGCGTACATCAAGGCCCATTATATGAAAAAATATCCGTTTCTGACTAATGAAATTTTCACGAGGGGGATCAAGTATCCTTTAGAGGGCTATCTTGCCCCTGGTATTTATCGGTTTAAGGCAGATAAAAAAAATCCGCTGACGATTGACCGAATGGTTGATCAGATGCTTGATCAGACGAAAGAAACGATTGCGAACGATTCATCGGAAATTGATGCAAGTTCACTCGGGTCGGTGCACAAAATTCTAACCCTTGCCTCCTTGATCGAGCAGGAAGCGCCAGATAGCAGAAATCGTCAGAAAATAGCCGGTGTTTTTTTTAACCGCCTAAAATTAAATATGAGACTACAGACTGATCCTTCAGTGGCTTACGGCCTGCAAAGAAGAATCCGTGATTATACACAAAAAGATTTACGAACCGATACACCGTATAACACCTATACACGTTCAGGTTTGACTGTGGGACCCATCGGAGCGCCGGCACAGAATGCAATCCAGGCAGTTTTGAACCCGGTCAAATCAAACAATCTCTTTTTTTACGCACGGCCTAATGGAAAAGTCTATTATTCAAAAACATACACAGATCATCAGAAAATTGTTGCTAAGTATCGACATGAATGGGCTGAAAAGTAATAAGCAGGCTAACTAAAATGCTTGGATTTACAGAAAGGAAGAGAACGTTGGTCGATTTTAAAGAGCTGTCGGCATATGCCGCTGCTTTTACCAGCTCTGAAAACGAGCTGCTCCGGCAGATGGAACAAAAAGCAGCGGATATCTATATTCCCATCATGCAACCTTCAGCGATGGCTTTTCTGCAGCAAATCATCCGCTGGACGGGAGCTCGAAAAATCCTTGAGTTGGGCACGGCAATTGGATACTCCTCGATTAGAATGGCTCTTGCAGCAGGAAAAGAAGCAAAAATTATCACGGTCGAACGTGACCAAGCGATGATTGAGGAAGCTGCGAACAATATTAAAATGCTTAATCTTCAAAGTGTGATCCACATTGTGGAAGGAGACGCAACTGAAGATCTTCAGGAGGTTCAGGATTCTGCACCTTATGATCTAATTTTAATCGATGCCGCAAAGGCACAATATGAACACTTATTTCAGAAATGTACCGATGTTCTTGCGGAAAAAGGAATTATCGTAACTGATAATGTCTTTTTTCATGGATTAGTCTGTAATATTGAGGGTGTGAAAAAGAAACAGCTGAACCGACTCGTTAAGAAGGTTGATGAGTACAATCATTTTCTTGCTGAACAGAAAGATTTCGATACGATTTTTCTGACGGTTGGGGACGGAATGGCTGTGAGCACAAAAAAGGAATATACTGCATGCGGGGGGAATTGTTAATATGAAAAGGAGCAAGCCAATTGTCATTGGGGTTGCTGGAGGTTCTGGATCCGGAAAAACAACCGTTACTCGGGAAATTTATCGGAGTTTTTCTGATAAATCTATTACTGTTATCCAGCAGGATGCTTACTATAAGGCTCAAGATGACAAACCCTTTGAGGAGCGTCTGTTGACGAATTATGATCATCCACTTGCATTTGACACAGACTTGTTAATTTCCCATATTCAGGAACTGCTTCAGTTCCATCCCATAAAAAAACCAGTGTATGACTATACAGTACATACAAGATCTGCTAAAATTGTACCCGTCGAACCAAAAGATGTAATCATTTTGGAAGGTATTCTGATTCTTGAAGATGAGCGCCTTCGCAATCTGATGGATATCAAGGTTTTCGTTGACACAGATTCTGATCTTCGCATCATTCGCCGCCTGCTTCGTGATACTGAGGAACGGGGCAGGAGCGTTGAATCGGTGATCAACCAGTATCTGACAGCCGTTCGGCCGATGCATCTTCAATTTGTCGAGCCGACAAAACGCTATGCGGATATTATTATTCCTGAAGGCGGGAAAAATTCCGTGGCGATTGATCTGATGGCGACGAAAATCCGAACGGTTCTAGAAGGCAAGGACAGTCAGGTTTTATAATGAATGACATTCGCAATGCAAAAAAAACAGTTTACGATAAATTTAGTCAGGAGAGTGGCACACAATGGCAGAAAAACTTCACTATATGACAGCCGAAGGAAAAGCAAAACTCGAACATGAATTAGAATATTTGAAAACAGAAAAACGAAAAGAAGTTGTTGAGAGAATAAAGATCGCTCGTGGATTTGGTGACCTCTCCGAAAACTCAGAATATGACGCAGCCAAGGATGAACAGGCATTTGTTGAAGCACGCATCCAGCAGCTGGAGCTTATGATCCGCAATTCTGTAATTATTGAAGACGATGAAACCACAGATGTCGTTAAAATTGGTAAATCAGTCACTTTTAAAGAATTGCCGGATGGCGAAGAAGAAACATATCAGATTGTCGGCAGTGCAGAATCCGATCCGTTTAAGGGAAAGATTTCAAATGATTCACCAATGGCAAAAGGTCTGATTGGGTTATCAGTTGGTGAAGAAGTCAGTGTCAGCACGCCTGGCGGTGACATCCGCGTCAAAATCTTAAAGGTTGAATAAATATTTGGCCTTGGCTTTGCCGCTGATTATCTTTTCCTGATGAATACCAACACTGCGCAAAATCTGTACGGGCATCGTTGATCCAAGCAGTTTTGCGCTGTTTTTATAGGAATAGTCCGCTTGAATATGCATAGGTTTATCAGTGATTATATGAGACAGGTTTATAGTGGACAGCCATGATGTGCTTCATTGCTGCGAACCATTTATTTGAGTATGTATAGGTTTTGGCAAATCAGCTCTGATTAAACCTGCCTGGAAGAAATAGGTTTTCAAGGTTATTAAAGTCTAAAGTGGCCTTTATTTTGCCATTTGCCATAAATCTGAACTTATTGTTGTTTGTCAAAAAGGAGGATGTCCAATGAGAAACCAGAGAGGGAGTGGCTATTCGTCTCGCGTCGAGCAACGGAAGAGCAAGGCGGACCGTATGCTGAGCTGGACGATTGGCATTGTCTCACTGTTAATTCTTGCAGTGGGTTGTATCATTCTCATTTCCGTTTTCAATACATCGCCATCATCAAATAAAACGGCGTCGCAGTCACATGCAGCTTCAAGCACAAGCGGTCAGTCGAAAGAGAGCAAGTCATCGGATCAATCATCATCGGATTCCGGAACGAGTCAGGCATCGAATGACAACGAGAGCAGCTCAGATACGTCGAGTTCAGACTCTCAAGAGTCAGATCAGAATCACCAGGCATCTTATGAGATGGGATCTGAAGATTGGAACGCGCAGGTGCACGCGATTGCCCAAGCGACAGGTATTGACGAAGCAAATATGACTATTCGCTGGCTCGGAAACGGCGGATCGCCAAACAGCTCACTAGCGCGTGTCTCACCAAAAAACAATCAAAGTGCGATCTATGTTGTTCATTTAATTTATAAAGATGGACACTGGCAAGCGGATAACGTAAAAAATCCTTAAAGTCAATGAAGTCTATGAGGAAATGAGTCGCCTTGGGCGGCTTTTTTTCATTTAGACGACATGTCAATTGAGATGAAGCAATACATTAATAGATGGACGCCCATCACGGCGAATCTTTCCAAAACAAGATCGCTCGCGATGGAGCAAGGTTTTCGTGAGTGAAAAGATGCAATCGTTTTCCTCAGTGGACTGCTTTAGCCAAAGGTTATCTATTGATTATTAAAAGGATGTGTGATAAATTTAGTGACATTAAAGCCACTATTCCATACTAATATTATATGAATTTAAGGTTATTAAAACGGTATGGGAGGAAAAACGTATGGGACGGGAATTTATTGACACTTTTGAAAAGTGGGCAGACGTTTATGACCAATCTGTTTCTGGAAGCGACTTGGAGTACCAGGAGGTCTTCAGAGACTATAAATATATTCTTCAGACAGTAGCGAGCCACGCGAAAGGCGAGGTACTCGAATTTGGCGTGGGGACAGGTAATTTGACAAAAGAATTAGTGAAGCAAGGACTGAATGTGATCGGTATTGAACCGTCGGAAAAAATGCGACTGAAAGCAAAAGTGAAAATTCCGGAACTTCAATTGTATGACGGAGATTTTCTCGATTTTCCGCTGCCGGATCATCAAATCGATTCGATCGTCAGCTCCTTCGCGTTCCACCATCTAACCGATGAAGAAAAAGAACAGGCGATTGAGAATTATGGCCGCCTTCTTCCGATTAATGGTAGAATAGTTTTTGCGGATACACTATTTGACAGTGAAATCGAAAAGAAAAAGGTGCATCGTTGGGCGAAAGTGCATGGCTACTCTCATTTGCTGAAAGACCTTCGCACGGAGTATTACCCAATTCGTCAGACGCTTTATACGGCCTTCCGCAAACATCACTTTGTGCCGTATTTTAAGCAGATGAACCGATTTGCTTGGCTGATTGTTGCCGAAAAAAATTGAACGATGCGTTTCAGGAGGAAGAAGTTGTGACATTAGGAATTATCGGAGCAATGGAAGAAGAAGTTGATTTGCTCAGGAAACAAATGACCGGAGTCGAAGAAAGTGAAATTGCCGGCTGCCGTTTCTATACAGGAGAACTTCAAGGTGCAGCCGTTGTGTTGTTGCAGTCCGGCATCGGTAAAGTAAGTGCGGCAATCGGGACAACACTATTAATTGATCACTTCCACCCGGAATTTGTGATTAACACCGGATCAGCGGGAGGAACTGATCCATCATTAAATATTGGCGATGTAGTGATCTCATCGGCGGTCGTTCATCATGATGCAGATGCAACTGCATTTGGCTACGTTCCGGGACAGATTCCGGGCATGCCGCCAGCTTTCCTGCCGGATCAAAAGTTGGCAAAGGAGGCTGTAGAAGCCGCAAAAGCCGTATTAACAGGACATCAGATTGTCGATGGGTGGATTGGAACCGGCGATTCGTTCATGGCGGATGCAAAGCGTATCCAAGGATTGAAGGATACCTTTCCAGAGATAAAAGCTGTTGAAATGGAGGCAGCTGCGATTGCACAAGTGTGCCATCAATTTGGCGTGCCATTCCTAATTGTCCGATCACTATCAGACATTGCTGGGAAAGAATCCAATATTTCGTTTGATCAATTCTTACCAACAGCAGCCAAGCACTCAGCTGAATTTATTCTTTCACTCATAAAGGAGATGGCTTAAGTGACAGAACGCAGAAAGATGAACGTTGAAAGCTTTAATTTGGATCATACAAAGGTGAAAGCGCCGTATGTTCGCCTCGTTGGTGTAACGAAAGCGCCGCACGGCGATGAAATTTATAAATATGATGTTCGTTTTTGCCAACCGAATGAGGAGCATATGGAGATGCCCGCACTACATTCTCTTGAACATTTAATGGCAGAAAATATTCGTAATCATATTGATAATATATTCGATGTCGGACCGATGGGCTGCCAGACAGGCTTCTATGTGTCGATCATCGATAACAGCAGTTATGATGCAATTCTTCAGGCTCTTGAACTAACGCTCACCGATGTCTTGAACGCAACTGAAGTTCCAGCTGCAAACTGTTACCAATGCGGCTGGGCGGCAAGCCACGATCTTGTCGGCGCAAAGAAAATTGCGGAAAAAATGTTGGCGCACAAGGCAGAGTGGAAAGAGATTTATGCATAAACCAGACCTTGTGCCCGAATTACAGGGAGTGAAAGGTTGTGACTTTATATCAGAACGTCCACGAATTAGTTGGACGTACGCCGCTCGTGGCGCTACATGCGTTTCCGCTTCCAGCGGGTGTGCAGGTGTACGCAAAATGCGAGTATTTTAATCCAGGTGGAAGTGTCAAAGATCGGTTGGGCGAAAAACTGATCCGGCAAGCGATGGCATCTGGAAAATTGAAGCCCGGCGGCACACTGATTGAGCCGACCGCCGGTAACACCGGGATTGGCCTTGCGCTCGCTGCGGTAGGTAAGGGTATACATGTGATCTTCTGCGTGCCTGAAAAATTCAGTATGGAAAAACAAATTCTGATGAGAGCATTGGGTGCACAGGTTGTGAACACGCCTACTGATCAGGGCATGGCGGGTGCAGTCGCCAAAGCCCGACAATTAGAGAGGGAGATCAAAGGCGGCTATTGCCCGAACCAGTTTGCAAATCCGGATAATCCCAATGCCTATTTTGAAACCTTAGGTCCTGAGATTTGGGAAGACCTGAATGGAAAGGTGGATGTTCTTGTCGCTGGTGCTGGTACCGGCGGGACATTCACAGGTACTGCTGAGTATTTGAAGAAGAAAAATCCAAATGTGAAAACGGTAGTTGTTGAACCTGTTGGATCAATATTGAACGGCGGGAAACCTGCATCGCATAGAACAGAAGGAATTGGAATGGAGTTTATTCCTTCTTTTGTGAAAACCAAGTATTTTGATGCAATTTATACAATTAGCGATCAGGACGCTTTCCGACGGTTAAAAGAAGCTGCTGAGAAAGAAGGCTTGCTAATAGGCAGTTCTTCCGGATCCGCTTTGCACGCAGCTTTGCTCGAATCTGAAAAATCAGCGCCTGGTACGAATATCGTTGTCATTTTTCCAGACTCTAGCGAACGCTATCTCAGCGAGCATATTTATGACTGAACACATAGTGTAACAAGAAGAAAAAACAGGGAGGGCTCATAGTGAGACCGAAAACACAAGTTATTCACGCAGGAATTTTTGGAGATGAATACACAGGCAGTGTGTCTGTTCCCATTTATCAGACGAGCACTTATAAACAAGAAGCTGTTGGTAAAACCAAAGGTTACGACTATTCACGTACGGCCAATCCGACACGCCGCGCCTTGGAAGTGCTGATTCAAGAATTAGAACACGGAAAGGCAGGATTTGCGTTCGGCTCGGGAATGGCGGCAATCTCTTCAGTCCTGATGCTGCTGAACAGTGGCGATCACGTGGTGATCACAGATGATGTCTATGGAGGAACATTCCGTGTCGTGGATAAAGTGTTTAAGAGACTCGGAATCTCCGCAACCTTTGTTGACACAAGCGATCCAAATCAGATCACACAAGCGATTACAAAACAAACCAAAGCTGTATATTTGGAAACGCCAACGAATCCACTATTGAAGGTGACGGATATTCGCAAAGCGGCACAGATTGCCCACCAGCATCAGTTGCTGTTAATCGTCGATAACACATTTGCGACACCGTACTGGCAACATCCACTAGACCTCGGCGCTGACATTGTCCTTCACAGCGCAACGAAGTATATCGGCGGCCACAGCGATGTCGTTGCCGGCTTGGTTGCCGTTGCTTCCGATGATCTGGCTGAGAAAATCGGCTTTATTCAGAATTCAGTAGGCGCCGTACCAGGACCTCAAGATGCCTGGCTGCTTGTCCGTGGAATCAAAACTTTGGGTCTGCGCATGGAGCAGATCGAAAAGAACGCAAATAAGATTGCTGAATACCTTCAGGCACATCCGAAAGTGAAGAAAGTCTATTATCCAGGACTTGCAAGTCACCCAGGTCATGCCCTTGCGGAAAAACAAGCGGGTGGATTCGGCGGAATGATTTCCTTTGATGCGGGGGATGAAGAGACTGTTAATAAGATTCTTGCAAAGACACGTTATTTTACACTGGCAGAGAGTTTGGGCGCAGTAGAGAGCTTGATCTCGGTACCGGCTAAAATGACTCATGCTTCCATTCCGAAGCCGCGCAGGGAGGAACTTGGCATTACTGACGGATTAATCCGCCTGTCCGTAGGTATTGAGGATGTTGAAGATTTAATCGAAGATTTAGATCAAGCATTAAGTTAACGAGTAGATCATGGCACTGCCGGAACGGGCAGTGTTCTTTTTTTGTCAGAAACTACCTGACTTCCTTACTTTCATCTCATGTTATATTAATCTAGTGACGGAGGGATGATGATGGAAGAACAACAGAAAATCATTTTTGAAAAAATTATCGATTGCCGTAGAATTGGCATGTTATGCCTATTCTTAAGTACATTTCTTTATACAGGAACACTGATTCCGAAGTTTGGTGAGATCCAATGGAAACTTGAAACTCTTTCCGGTTCCAGTTTCATTTTTTTAGTGCTTTCATTCTTTTTTTATTGGCGATCATCAAAGCTCAAAGAAAAGTTATAATCGAGGTAATTCGAGTTAATTAATGTTCGAACATTTCATGTAACGAAAAACCGCTGAACGATTTATTAAAGAATCGTTCAGCGGTTTTTTATTTTTCGGGATGAAAAAGATTCAGACTTGGGAAGGAGACGAAAACCGTTCATCAGTCTGTCGCTGCCGTGCACGTCTAAATTTAAAATTATTGATGTAAAGAGCAAATGAGAAATGCTTAGGGGGAGTAAAAATGATCTGTTTTCACATTAAAAAGCTGGCTGTAACCTTAGAATGGAAATCAACAGCAGTTAATAGGGTTTTAGAAGTCAAGCGTGAGCAGTATCAGAAAAGTGTTCATGAAGCAATTCTTGATCAACAGTGTTCAAGGGGTTTTTATGTGTAAATTAACCGATTTATTTGTGAAGAAAATTGGACCCCAGCCCCGAAAAAAAGCTGATGTCCAATTTTCAGTGTGCCCACAACGAAGCGTTATCGCTTTCAGTTTGCTTGTGGGAACATTAATTTAAATAGAGTTTTTTATCTCGAACAATTTGTAATTTTTCGGTTCTGAATATTCATATATATCCACGTGTTTAATCCGTGAGAAGGGACTTCCTTTTTTTATCGTTTTGACGAATTGCTTAATATCGGTTTCTTCACCTTCGGCAGCGATTTCCACACTGCCATCTTCACGATTGCGCACCCAACCGGAAATTCGGTATACATTAGCTTGTTGCCATGTGAAATATCGGAAACCAACAGTTTGCACTCTACCCTCGACAACTAAGTGAAGGCTTATTATTCTCTCCGGCTCGCCCATTAGGTTCAAGCCTTTTCTTTTGTCTGATTCGTTCATAATAATGCCTCGATTCTCATCCTTATTCTGAACTTCTCTAAAATAAGTGTACCATTGAACAACCTGATAGGGTATGAGAATGCTTATTTTCAAAAGTTTTATTTGTTTGGTCTTCGGTAAATTTCATTGAACAGCTTCATCAAGGCACGTTTTTCAATACGCGAGACATAACTTCTGGAGATAGACAATTTTTTTGCGATTTCCCGTTGTGTCAATTCGTTTTGATTGTCCAGTCCGAAACGGTCGATGATGACTTCTTTTTCGCGAGGATCCAAGACATGCAACGCGCCATATATCTTTTTTGTTTCAAGGTTTAACGAAATTTCATCGACGATATCCTTATTTGTTGATTTAAGGATATCAATCAAAGATATGGTATTTCCCTCTTTATCTTGACCGATTGGATCATTTAAAGAGACATCCTTACGGGTTTTCTTTAGGCCGCGTAAATGCATCAATATTTCATTTTCTATACAGCGAGCCGCATAGGTCGCGAGTTTTGTTCCTTTTCCGGTAGAATAGCTCTTAATTGCTTTAATAAGTCCAATGGTTCCGATTGAGATTAAATCATCCGTGTCTTCCTTTGTATTCTCAAACTTCTTTACAATGTGGGCGACGAGCCGTAAGTTGTGTTCGATCAGTTTATTACGGGCATCTTCGTTCCCCTCAGCCATCAATGTCAGGCATCTTGCTTCCTCATCCTCTGAAAGAGGCTGAGGAAAAGCATTGTTTTTTACGTAAGATACAAGCAGCCACACATTTTTGAACAAATACGCGAGTCCACCGACAATCGACAGCATGACCGACCACTCCTCCGGGAGATCTGATTTTGCTTTGCTGTCTTTTAATGTATGGGCATTTGTCCTGTCCCGTGTCTGTCCTATTCGAAAAGAATCGTGGCAGTTTGCAGGTTATCTGGTTCCTTGTTAGGTAATTAGCTTGTTTGACGCATCTTGTTGCACAGGCTTCTTCTTTCTATCTCTTTCTCGATGAGCTTGATAAAGTCTTCGCTTAAATGATATTCCTTGGCTTTAGTGTAAGATTCAATAAGTAGATCATCCGAAAGTGTCTCCATTCTCAACCGTTTCCGGTCTCTCAGCTCCTTTAATCGCGTGAAAAATCAATCCGTATGAACTGCTCAATTATCCTTATACGGATTAATCTACAGTATGGTTTGTTAGATTAGAATTAACTCAAGAATCTGGTAATTTTGCAATCGGCGGCCTGAAAAAGTCTATTGTCAACCGTTACCAATTTTCAGCTCCTTCGTAAGCGATCTAGGAAATGAAGTAGTGAAAAGATAGGTCATAAGCACGAGCGAATTTCTGCTACGTACAAAATACCGCCGGTTTTTCCAATAAGTACACTCTATCATGTTCAAAGATTTTGAACAATTCGTGTTTTATCCACAACAAAAGTGGATAAACTGTGCATTTCGTGTGGGTAATTTGCGATAAAGCAGGATTTTATTGGAGAAAGATGTGGACAAGTTTATCCACATAATTTAACCTGTCAAGTTTTGTCGAAATATTTAGGAACTATTTGTACATGCTTGTACATAGTATTACCATTTATTGTGTTTTTTTAGAGATTTAAAGGGTGAACCGGATAAAAGAGATTTAGGGGTTGGTAAAAACGTCAACATGTGGGAAAATGAGATCAGAATATGAGGTGGCTAATTCAGTGTTGAAAAAATTTTTACCTGATGAACATGTAGAAAATATATTAGATATTCAGCCGGAAATGCTGAAAAAGAGAGGAATCAAGGGACTGGTCACGGATCTTGACAATACGCTAGTGGCCTGGAATGAGCCCAATATTACACCGCAATTGGTTGCATGGTTTTCTTCGTTAAAAAAAGCGGGCATTTCGGTCATGATCATGTCGAACAATAGTGAGAAACGGGTCAAGCTTTTTTCACATCCGGCGGATATTCCGTATATCTTCCGGGCGCGAAAACCGCTTCCTTTTGCTTTTAAACGTGCAATGCGGATAATGAACGTGAAAAAAGATGAACTGGTTGTTGTCGGCGATCAGCTCATGACGGATGTCTGGGGAGGTAATCAGGTTGGGGCACACACCATATTAGTTGCACCAATTGCTTCAACGGATGGATGGGCAACAAAGCTTAATCGTCACCTAGAGCGTTTTATACTTTCACTTATGAGGCGCAAAGGATGGCTGAAATGGGAGGAATAATTCATGGATGAACGATTTTGCGCGGGATGCGGCGTTAAGATACAAACAAGTGATGAACATGCCCTGGGTTATGCGCCAAAAAGTGCGCTTCAACATGACCCGGTTGTCTGCCAGCGGTGTTTCCGTCTGACCCATTATAATGAGATCCAAGAGGTTTCGCTAACCGGCGATGATTTTCTCAATATGCTCTCGCAAATTGCTGAAAAGGACGCACTCGTTGTCTATCTCGTTGATCTCTTTGACATTGCCGGAAGCTGGGTTCCAGGTTTGCAGCGTTTTGTCGGAAATAATCCAATCTTGCTCGTGGGCAATAAAAAGGATTTATTCCCTAAATCAACGAATGAGCATAAATTAATCAGCTGGATACAGCGTGCTGCTCGTGAACAAGGTCTTAAACCTGTGGATATTTTCCTGATGAGCGCCGGCAAAAACCATGGACTAGATGAAGTTGCTGCACAAATCGATTATTATCGGCAAGGTCGGGATGTGTATGTTGTCGGTGCAACAAATGTTGGGAAATCAACGTTTATTAACCATCTGATCCAGCAGTCGGGTTCAGAATCGGTTATCACCACTTCAAGATTTCCGGGAACCACTCTTGATTTTATTGAGATACCGCTGGATGACGGTTGCAATTTGTATGATACACCTGGAGTGGTCAATGCTCATCAAGTGGCACATTTTATCGAAACACGTGATTACAAGAAGGTTATGCCTGCCAAAGAAATCAAACCCAAGGTCTTTCAGCTTAATGAAAATCAGACACTGTTTCTAGGAGGACTTGCTCGAGTTGACTACATCGGCCCATCGAAACGGTCGTTAATTGCCTATGTCGCAAGTTCATTACTGATTCACCGGACGAAGACCGACCAGGCGGATGATTTATATGCTCGTCAACTCGGTCATTTGCTGGCGCCGCCAAGTGAAGGGACCATTCTTCCGAAAATGGAACGGTATGATTTCCGCACCGAAGAAAATGACTCGGATGTTGTCTTTTCCGGTTTAGGCTGGATTACAATCAAGGGCAAAGGGGCTAGAGTTTCAGCGTATGCGCCGAAAGGCATAGGTGTTTCTCTGCGTCCGTCAATCATAAAGGGGTAACTGAAATGGAAAAACGGTATGGCCTTATTGGTGAGCCAATTGAGCACAGCCTGTCACCAGCCATGCACAATTTTTGGTTCAAGGAATCAGGAGTATCAGGAGATTACAAGGCGTATTCCGTACCAATGCAAGAACTTGCCGAAACCGTAGAACGATTAAAAGCAATTGGAATTCATGGCTTTAATGTCACTTTTCCGCACAAAACTGCAATCATGCCATTACTTGATGAAGTCAGCACTTTGGCAGAAACGATTGGTGCTGTGAATACTGTTGTTCAATCTAATGGGCGGTTAATCGGGTATAATACAGATGGTATGGGCTTTCTCGAAGGTCTGAAGGCTCATTTCCCAATGCTTGCTACTCAAAAACCATCAGTTCTGATCATCGGCGCCGGTGGAGCGGCACGTTCGGTTGCTTTAGTGCTTGCGCAGGCAATCTGTTCTAGAATTGATATTTGTAACCGCACATTCGAACGGGCACTGATACTGAGTGAGTCTTGCAAGAAATTTTGCACATCTCAGGCATTAAATTTTGCCCAAGCTGAGAAACAGATTGACCAGTATCAGATCATTATCAATACGACGTCATTGGGTTTATACCCAGAGACAGATCACCAGGTTATCAAGATTGATGGAGCCGCTTCGAATACACTGTTCGTTGATCTCATCTACCGTCCGAATCGGACGGCCTTTCTAAATGATGCGGAGCGGCTAGGATATCGCGTGATGAATGGTCTTCCGATGCTGGTCTGCCAAGGCGCTCTCGCCTTTCAAAAATGGACGGGGGTATACCCCGACACAAAAAAAATGGAAGACTACTTGATTCGCACATTTCTGTCTTGAGTTGAACATGAAGGAGTTAAGAGCATTATGCTAAGTAATAATCAGAAAAAGTATTTAAAAAAACTGGCGCATCCACTGAAACCTGTCTTTCAGGTTGGAAAAACGGGTGTGCATGACCAGTTCATTGACGAGATTGATCATGTACTCGAAAAACGTGAACTGATTAAAGTTCAATTTTTACAGAACACATTCGAGGATCCGGTTGCGGCGGGTGAAGAAATTAGTGAACGCACCGGTTCTGAACTTGTGCAAGTGATTGGTCATACAGCAATCTTTTACAGGCCGTCTAAAGAGCACAGACGAATTGAATGTCCAAAAAAGTAGGTTAAAGTTCTATGACTAAAAGAATTGGCATTTTTGGCGGCACTTTTGATCCGCCGCACCTTATGCATCTTCTGATTGCAGAGGAGGCTTTGGAAGCCTGTGAACTGGATCAGGTATGGTTTTTGCCAAGTTATCAGCCGCCGCATGTACAAGGGAAAAAGGCGCATACAAGCGCCGAACAGCGTGCGAAGATGGTTCAATTAGCGATTGAAAGCAATGATCGATTCGCAGTCAATTTTGCGGAAATAGAACGCAAAGGCAAGTCATATACAGTTGACACCTTTCGTGAATTAAAAGAGATGTATCCGGATGATCACTTTTATTTCATTCTCGGCGCAGATATGGTTGATGATCTTCCAACATGGCATCAGATCGAAGAACTTTGCAAATTGACTTCATTCATTGCTTTTAAGCGTCCCGGCTATCCGGAATCACATCCGGATATTGCGGATGTGCGGTATATCGACATGCCGAAGGTTGATCTGTCCTCAAGTTTTCTGCGCGAGCGGCTGAAGCTTGGGCGTTCATGCCGCTACTTTCTTAGCGACGCAGTCATAAATTACATAAAGGAGCGACGACTTTATGAAGATTGAAGAAGCAGAGAAGGCAATAAAGGCTATTCTCCCGGAAAAAAGATACCGGCATTCAGTCGGTGTATCGGAAACGGCAGGCATGCTTGCGGAGCAGTATGGCGGAGACAAAGATCGGGCAAAACTTGCAGGGATGCTTCATGATATCGTCAAATATTTTTCTGACGATGAATTGAAGACGATGATACTGCGCAAACCAGGGACATGGGGCGACTGTCTTGATTATTCGGATAAACTTTGGCACGCGCCTGCCGGAGCGATCTACATTGAAGAAAATTTCGGTATTGTCGATTCGGATATCCTGAATGCGGTTATCTATCACACAACCGGGCGCAAGCAGATGACACTTCTTGAGAAGATTATTTTCTTGGCCGATTATATTGAACCTGGCCGTGATTTCCCAGGCGTTGATGAGGTAAGGGAAGCTGCCAAGCAGGATCTCAATCAGGCTGTTTTTCTGGAATTGCAAAAAACAATTACTCATCTTTTGTCAAAAAGCCAAAGCGTCTATCCGAAGACATTTGAAGCATATAATGATCTCGTACAACAGCTTAAGAACAAATAAGAAAAATCAATGAGGTGACTGAATGAACAGTGAGGAATGGGTTAAGTATCTCGCAGAAGCAGCGGACGACAAAAAAGCTCAGGATCTTGTGATGCTGAAAATGCAAGGAATCTCAATCATGGCAGATTATTTTATCATTTGCCACGGCGATTCAGAAAAACAAGTACAGGCTATCTCAATGGCGTTGCGAAAAGCGGCGGAAGAAAAAGGGCTGACGATCCACAGAATGGAAGGCTATGACCAGGCACGCTGGGTCCTGATTGACTTAGGCGATGTGGTCGCTCATGTCTTCCACAAAGACGAACGAGATTATTATCAATTGGAAAAATTATGGGGAGATGCCCCATTATATACATTAGAAAAAAAGCCTCTTTAAATAGGGGAGTTCAAAAAGTCCGGGAAAGGGTAAGAAGGATCTTCTGCTAATTACATGCACGTCCTGTGCATAACGCAGAAGTCACCGCATCCTGCGGAAGTNTCCGGGAAAGGGTAAGAAGGATCTTCTGCTAATTACATGCACGTCCTGTGCATAACGCAGAAGTCACCGCATCCTGCGGAAGTTCTCTTCGTCAACTTGTTTCTCTGCTCCTCACGTATTAGAGGGGATCTTCGACTAATTACACTCACGTCCTGTGAGTAACGTCGAAGTCACTATCCTGTAGAAGTACGTCCGGTGCTCGAAACTGCCCTTCCTTGATCTTCGACGCACAGGACGTGCTAGTGTCAGGCATGCCACAGGACGTGGCGTTTTGCCTGACCTCGGCCCTTTTTGTCCTCCTTTTTGAACAGACTCTTAAAGTCGGCTATGTTTACACTAAGTTGATAAACGATTTTCACAGCATGTTCGGGTTCATACCTTTTGATGGTTATCTCAAGCGTGCAAAGCTTATGGAATCCGTATCCGATTCCAAAAATCAACAGAGTAATGTGAATTGCTGATTAAGTGTGGAGATGTTTTTCTCTCCACATTTTCTTTTATTAGATTTAGACTTAATTTACTGACAATTCACTTATTGATCTGCACTTAATGTGAGGAGGGAACGTATTTGAAAGCGATTGTGCTTGGTGTGTTTGCGGCCTTTTTCTTTGCCGCGGCCTTTATTTTTAACCGCTCGATGGAATTATCCGGGGGAAGCTGGATTTGGAGCGGATCATTGCGCTACTTTTTTATGCTCCCGTTCCTTGCTTTAATTGTGTTTGTGAGAGGGAATCTCATGCCTCTTCTACGTGCGATGAAGAAGGATTGGCGGCGTTGGGTTCTGTGGAGTTCTGTTGGTTTCGGGTTGTTCTACGCTCCATTATGTTACGCCTCCAGCTTTGCCCCGGGTTGGCTGATTGCAGGTACCTGGCAATTCACGATCGTCGCCGGTTCACTGCTAGCTCCGTTGTTCTACGTAACGGTTCCGTCGATAAATGGAGAGATGAGAATAAGAGGAAGGATACCGGTTAAAGGGCTCATGTTGTCTCTAATCATCTTATTTGGGATTGCACTGCTTCAAGTCGAGCAGACAAGCAGTCTTTCGATTCGCTATGCATTATTAGCTGTCGTTCCAGTGGTGATCGCCGCTTTTGCTTATCCACTGGGAAATAGGAAGATGATGGATGTTTGCGGGGGACAACTGGATACTTATCAGCGGGTATTCGGCATGACACTGGCGAGTATGCCTTTTTGGCTCATCTTGGCGGTTTACGGACTATTCACGGCAGGGAAACCAAGCCAGACACAGGTTACGCAGTCGTTCATCGTTGCTATCAGTTCCGGTGTCATTGCAACAATTCTTTTTTTCTCGGCGACGGATCAAGTGCGTGGCAATATGCAGAAACTGGCAGCTGTTGAAGCAACGCAATCGATGGAAGTGCTCTTTACCGTGCTCGGTGAGCTGGTACTTTTATCCGCGCCATTGCCTTCACTACTTTCATGGACCGGTATGCTGGTCATCATGGTGGGTATGGTTTTACATAGTTTTATGTCTCGAACTGAAGACCTGCCAATGGAGAAACAAGAACAGGCGTGAAGAGATAAAAAGGAATGATCCGGTACAATTCGCTAAAGAAGCGAGATCGTATGGATCATTTTTTTTATGCAAAAAGAATTTCTTAAGGACTATCGTATAAGTGTCACTAAGACTCGGCTATCGCTAGAGGTTTGACGAAGCAAAGTTTTCTAATAAAAAATTCTATATTGAAGCAGGATTATAGTAAGTATTGTCGAAAATAAATATATACCCTTTCATTCATGTTGCCGTTTCGTCTTTTGTTTAATCTCCATTGAATTCAGTGTTTACCACATGACGATCCTCTATGAATTTTTTCTGTGTTTCAGTAAACAGCTTTTCAAACACGTCACTGATCTCTTGCTCTAAGACAGCTAAACCGACTCCTGTCACTCCGCCTTTCACCGTAACTTTTTTTTGTAATTCTTCAAGTGTGTAGATGTGTTCTTCAAATATTTTCCCCAATCCCGCCACCATTTCCGTTGTTAATTGCGTCGCCTGTTTTTTTGAAATAGAGGTGCTGCTTACTGCTCCATCAATCATCCTTTGAAGCAAGTAAGATAAAAATGCAGGACCGCAGCTGGAAATATCCGACGCGACACGTACATTTTCTTCATCGATCTCAATTGGATGCGAAAATTGTGAAAGAATGGCCCACAACTTGCTCTTTTGGACATCGGTCACGCTGGATCCAAACGTTACAAGTGTGCTGCCTGAAAGACTCTGATTTACAATGCTCGGGATCACGCGGGCTACCTGGCATGGAATCAGGCTTTCAAGCTGGGTCACACTGATCGGGCTTGTGATTGAGATGGCCAGCTGTTTCGGATGCCACCTGCCGCGCAAAGTTTGCAGAAGTGGGTGAAACTCCGCTGGTTTTACGCAGAGAAAGACGATGTCCGCATGCTGGAGAATTTCGTTCGGTGATGAATAGACCGATAGCAGGCGATACTTTTTTGCCAGTTCAAGTGCTTTCTGTTTCGTCCGGTTTGTGACGGAAATGAACCTCGGTCTTGTTGCCTTGCTTCTCACTAAAGCATCGACAATTAGCGAGCCCATATTTCCTGTTCCGATCACGCCGATCCTCATTGCACTTCACCTCAATCTCGTTCTCTATCCTTTTTGGACTCTATGTCATAAGTGCCAAGATTATGTATGGCATAACTGTATGCTTCTGTAACTTGAAAAGGGGGTATCCGATGAAAATTCTGTGGATGAAATACAAATTACTTATCAGTGCTGTTCTGATCATTGCGGTTATCATACTCTGGATGTTCTATCAGCATCAATCGACGATTAAGAATACGGTGGAAATACAAAAATCTAATCAATTCGTCTCAAAACAAGACCAAACGCCATCTGAAAATGCCGGCGATAAAATTGTTGAGCAGGATAACGGAGCGTCGATGGATCTGGTCATCGATATCAAGGGTGCAGTGCGGAATCCGGGAATTTATCATGTACATTCTTCTGATCGAGTGATTGATGGAATTGCACTGGCTGGTGGACTAACAAAAAAGGCGGATCGCAACAAAATAAACCTTGCGCAGAAAGTGGCAGATGAGATGGTGATTTATGTACCTGAGAAAGGCGATAAGAGTGTGGGGGAAATTGTCGGTCAGGGAGGAATTACTGGTACCTCGCAAGGGCAGAGCGGTCCCGAACAAAAAGTCAATGTGAACACCGCTGATGAACAGGGCATGCAAAACCTGCCGGGTATCGGACCTGCAAAAGCGAAGGCGATTATCCAATACAGAGAGGAGCATGGCCCATTTAAAAGTCTTGATGAACTGACCAATGTTTCGGGTATCGGTGACAAATCTTTGGAAAAAATTAAGCCGGCAGCTTCACTTCAATGACTCTCTCACAGGAAAAAATCAGTAAGCGAAAGGGAGGTGTATTCTGATACAATAGGGACAGGTTTACTCAGATCAGGAGGAAATAAGAACATGAAAAGATTATCTTGGGATCAATATTTTATGGCACAGAGTCATTTACTTGCTTCAAGAAGCACATGCACGAGGCTTGTTGTCGGCGCAACCATCGTCCGTGACAAACGGATCATCGCAGGGGGATATAATGGATCTATTGCAGGCGGCCCGCATTGTACGGATGAAGGATGTTATATAGTCGACGGCCACTGCGTACGAACAATTCATGCGGAGATGAATGCAATCCTTCAATGTGCGAAATTTGGTGAGCCGACCGACGGCGCGGAAATTTATGTTACACATTATCCTTGCATCCAATGCTGCAAAGCGATCATTCAGGCAGGCATTAAAAGTGTCTATTTCGCTAAGGACTATAAGAATGACCCATATGCCGAAGAGCTTTATAAAGCGGCAAAGGTGAATGTGAAGAAGGTACCTTTTGATAATTTTTTTGAACTTAAAATGATGGGAAACGTAACGCAATGATTGAATAGGAGGCGAACACACATGTGCCTAGTGCATAATTGGCTATGTCGCTGCATTAAAGGTGCCGGCTGATATGCCTTTTTCCGGCAGATGGCATCTTTTTGCTTTGTGCGGTTGTTTCGCAGCCTGGGCCAGCTTGGGTGAGCATTCGTGGGTACCGATGATGTTGATACTCATCTATGGGCTGTTTCTTGTAATTAGAAAGAACTATGCGCTACTCATCGCGATATTCTTAGTGTTTATTGTCATTAAAATAGACCTTATGTTTTTTCAATTGAATCAGTCAGTCTTATCCGGAAAAGAGAAAATATTGTATGGACGTATTGCTGATCTTCCTCAGTTTGACGGCAATATGCTCAAGTTCCAGCTAAAAACGAGCGAGAGCGAGTCGGTCCTTACCTATGTGAAATTGCATTCAAAAGCAGAAAAGGATAAGCTGATTCGAGAATTGAAACCAGGAATGGTGTGCCGCGTTTCAGGCAAGCTTGAAAAACCTTCTCAGCCGTCCAATTTTCATGCATTTAATCAGCGTCTTTATTTGTCTCGGCATCATATTTACTGGCAATTCAAAGCCAGTCATTCGCCTTCCTATGCAAAAGCTGTACTTACGCCTTACAGCATGCTTCAACGCATCCGCGAGAACCAGATCAGATTCATCTCCACGAATTTTTCATCTTCAAGCGCTGAAATGATGAATGCTCTGCTCTTTGGAGACGACAGCGGTATGAATGATGATCTTACTTCTGCATACAGAATGTTTGGTCTGGTACATCTGCTCGTTGTTTCAGGTATGCATGTCGTGGTTGTCTTCGGAACACTTTTTTATCTGCTCAGGCGTGCAGGTGTAATTCGAGAATTTGCTCTGATTCTTTTGATCTTGCTCATTCCAGTTTATGTGGTCTTGACAGGAGCAGAGGCATCCATTATTCGATCGGGACTTACTGCAATCATTGTGCTGCTATTTGAGCTGTTTCGAAAACGACGCCTTCCTGTTTCCGATCCAATCAGCCTCGCATGCCTTCTAATGGTTGCTTATGATCCTAACCTTGTGTTTGATCTTGGGTTCCAGCTTTCATTTGTTGTCACCTTTATCGTTCTGATTGCGGGTCCTTTGGTTATCCATTCCTATCAATCCTCGATTGTTCGTACGATTACTCTCACACTTATTTGCGAACTCGCTACCTTTCCCATTACTGTTTTGAACTTCTACCAGCTTTCACTTGCAGGTATTCTGCTTAGTATCTTTTTTGTTCCTTTCATCACTGTCATTATCTTCCCTCTTTGTACGGCTGCTTTTATCAGCTCGCTGTTTTTCATGCCTCTAGCTGATTTCTTGTCTTTTGTGACGGATCTGCTGCTTTACATCCCCCACTATGTCCTGCTCTACCTGTACAATCACCCTCCGCTTCAACTTAATTACGGTGCTCTGACCGGATGGGAAACCAGTGGTTCAATTTTGATGGTCGCGGCGGCTTTTGTGACATGGGAATCACAAAAGGGGGTCAAAGCGATAGTCGTGTTGTTTGCTCCATTTTTGCTTATGTATGTGTGGGTCTATGCCGCAGATTATGCCAATCCATATGGATCCGTAACATTTCTAGACGTTGGGCAAGGAGACAGCATCCTGATTCAGCTGCCGCACAAACAAGGCACTTTGCTTATTGATACTGGCGGGACAATACCTTACAGACAGGAAAAGTGGGAGCGCCGGAAAAAGCCGTTCGAAGTCGGAAGAGACGTTGTCCTGCATGAATTAATGGCTTTGCGTATTAATCAACTCGATGCGATGGTGCTTACACATAGGGATTTTGATCATATTGGAGGTATGAAAGGTATTGCTGGAAAAATTGTGATTAATAAATTGCTGATCAGCCCTTATCATGATCCTGACAAAACAGATCGGGCACTTTTTAGAAAAATGATAAATGAAGGAACACGATTGTCGCTTGTGCATGCAAGCATGGTGATTAAAATTGGTGACGCAAGTTTCCACGTGCTTTCTCCGAATGAACGATCACGTGAAAGCAACGATAATTCGATAGTACTGCAAGTGGAACTTGGCGGGAAAAGCTGGATGTTTTCTGGTGATTTAAGTCAGAATGGAGAAAAATCAGTGATGAAAAGATACCCGTATATTCGAGCCGACGTACTTAAATTAGGTCATCACGGTAGTCGCACATCAACATCGGAACTCTGGCTTGATCAGTTGCGACCCGCAATAGGCATTATTTCATGCGGGAAGAATAACCGTTATGGACATCCGCATCAGGAAGTGGTGCAAGCATTGCAGAAACGTAACATCCGCAGCTTACGCACAGATCAGGAAGGGGCGATCTCTTTTTCATTTGACCAAGATCATATTGTCAGTATTAAAAGTGCGCTGTCGCCATGAATTAAATAAATTTCCAACATTTATCGCTTTCTGTCAAGAGTTGTCACCCATACTTTTCTGGATCATAGGATAACATAGAGAGAGTAATGTATATCGCCTGACCAGCGTTGTCCTAGGCTTCGTCAGTCGGGTGTTCATATATATATCAGAGAGCGGCGACTTAGCCGCTTTCTTTTTTGGCTTGTCATCGGGACGAGCGGACGGTAAAGTAAATGTATATATTAGAACGAACCCAGGAGAAGGGAACATTCGTTAAGATAAAGGATGAAAAAATAATGGCAGCACCCAAATCAGCCAATTTATCAATAAGCAAACCGCTCGCACCTATATACTTGCTATTCGGTACCCAGGATTATCTCATCCAAATGATGAAGAAAAATATTACGGATGAAACGTTAAGCGAGGAAGAGCGGGATTTCAATTATTCAAGATACGATATGACAGAGGCACCCCTAGAATATGCCATTGAAGACGCTGAAACGGTTCCTTTCTTTGGCGAAAAGAAGGTAGTCGTTCTGGACAATGCGTACTTTTTGACTGCCGAAAAAGCAAAGACAAAAATCGAGCAGAAGGTTGAAAGGCTCGAGCAATATGCAGAGCATCCTGCTGAAGACACGGTGCTCCTGATTGCTGCACCTTATGAAAAACTTGATCGCCGTAAAAAAATTGTTAAGCGTCTTGAGAAGACTGCAGCTGTTTACGAACTTTCTCATTTAACTGACACAACACTGTTTAACATTCTTGAAAATGTGGCTACTCAATATGGCGCCCGATACACGAAGGACGGACATGAGCAACTGATTGCGGCGATTGGTCCGCATCTCGGGCAGCTTGCGAATGAGGTTGGCAAATGTGCGCTCTATTGCGGAACTGATCGACCAATTGACGCTCAAGTAGTTGATGAAATCGGATCGAGATCATTGGAGACAAATGTGTTTCTTCTTGTTAACCAAGTAATGCAAAGAAAAACTGCTGATGCGCTGCACTTACTCCATGATTTGGTGCGGATGAAGGAAGAACCGTTGAAATTACTTGCTCTTTTAGAGAGGCAGTTCCGGATTGTGTATCAGGCTGGTTTTTATCAGAACGCGGGATATACACAGAATAGTATTGCCGGCAAGATTGGCGTCCATCCTTACGCAGTAAAGTTGGCCTTGGATCAGACTCGTCTTTTTAGCTCGGCGCTGCTGCGTCATGCACTTGAGAAATGCGCGGAAACGGATTACCAGATCAAAACTGGCCAGGCGGATAAGCTTCTGGCATTAGAGATGCTCATTGTCGAGATTTCCAGAAGAACTGCTTAAGATTGAAAAAAAAAGCATAAAAAAAAAGAGGCCCGCTTCACTAGCGAGCCGTTTTTCATGCTTAAGCTTCCAGCGTATTCAATTTCTTGGAAAGTCTTGACTTTTCATGAGCTGCTTTGTTTTTATGGATCAAGCCTTTAGTAGCTGCCTTGTCAACCTTCTTCGTTGCAGCAACAAAAGCGACCTTTGCGCCTTCAACATCTTTTTCTTCAACTTTCGTGTTGAATGATTTAATAGCTGTGCGCATTGCGGACTTATATTGCACATTGTGCTGACGGTTCGCTTCGCTCGTTTTTACACGTTTAATCGCTGATTTAATATTTGGCATTCGATTCACCTCCAAATCATGAATTCCCGGTCATCATACTAACTCCGCCGAAATAAACACGTTCTTTTATAAATAAACGATAGGCTGAAAAAGCCTCTATTCCTATGAGCAGAGATTCATTCTGACAAAGTGTATTGTATCAAAGCGTCCCATCTTTTGCAATGAATGAATGAAAAAAGCGCAAATGAACATCCTTTTAACAGATATATATCGTTCACATTGGCTTATTCCATGTACAAGGAGGATTCAAGCGCATGACTAGCGATTTAGATTTGAAAAATTACGCAGTACGGACAGACCTTGTTATTGAAGAAAATGCCAACAAAACGTCAAACAAAGGCGTACATGTTGAGGAAAAAATGGAAGACGGCATAAAAGTGACATCAATGGTCATTGATCAACAAGCAGCTGCATCAATGCATAAAAAGGCAGGTGCTTATCTCACCTTTGAAGCAAAGGAGCTGCGTACAGGAGATACAGAGATTGAGGAAAAAACAGAGAAAGTTTTTGCAAAGTATTTCGCTCAATTTCTGAAGAAACTCAACATATCAGAGCATGCCAGCTGTCTTGTTGTCGGTTTAGGAAACTGGAAGGTAACGCCTGACTCACTTGGACCAAGCGTTGTGGAGAACGTGCTGGTTACTAAGCACATGTTTGATCTTCAACCTGAGAATGTTCAGCCAGGATACCGTCCCGTCAGCGCCATCACGCCTGGCGTTATGGGAGTAACCGGTATTGAGACGAGTGACATCATTCTTGGCGTCATCGAGAAGACGAAACCTGATTTTCTCATTGCAATCGATGCGTTAGCCGCGCGGGCGATTGATCGTGTCAACACAACCATTCAGGTTGCCGATAGCGGGATTCATCCGGGTTCCGGTATCGGAAACAATCGCAAAGAACTCAGTCGTCAATCCTTGGGAATACCGGTGATTGCCATTGGAGTTCCTACTGTTGTCGATGCCGTCACCATCACTAGTGATTCACTTGACTTGTTGCTTCGCCATTTGGAACGAGAGATGTCGGAAAACAATCCATCAAAATCACTTACTCCTTCATGGATATCGTTTGGAGAAAAAGTAGATTATAAAGGGTTGAAACTTCCAAGTAAAGAAAATCGAGCCGCTTTTCTCGGTATGGTGGGTACATTGAGCGAAGCAGAAAAAGCCCAATTAATTCAAGAAGCACTTGGTGCGAGTGGCACACAACTGATGGTTACGCCAAAGGAAGTCGACTTCTTCATTGAAAAGATGGGCAATGTGATTGCAGAGGGACTCAATGCAGCCCTCCATAATCAAGTAAATCAGAAAAATGTTGGCGCATATACCCATTAAGGTTATACTGCAAAATTCTTGTGCATAGGATAAAACAAATAACAGACTTGTGGACAAGCAATAAGAGGAGGGAGCGGTAAATAATGAAACGTTTTGTCATTGAATGTATCGTTATTCTTTCCTTGTTGCTTTTGTGCATGCTTTATGGGGCGGTAACTGTCAGGGACGCGCAACATCCGCAAATCGCAAGTCAATCAACCGGTACGGTTTTTCAAACACAAAAAATTGTTGTCCCGAAATCAAATGAACAAACTTCTGAAGGTCAAGAGACAGTCTCAAACCCGCCTGAAAAAACTGTTGAAAATGGGTATTCACTTTCGGAAAAAGTGCAGCGTTTCTTTCTATTAGTGATCAGTGCAATTGCAGAGGTAGTGGATGGTTTGATCCAAGTTTTTGCATAAAAACATTAACGACAGATTTCAGCCGATCAGTATACTGGTCGGTTTTTCATTGTTTAGGAAGTGATTAATACAGTCCAAAAGGAAATATGTGCCAAGCTTCAGAATATACACGGATAAATGCATGGACTTATGAAAAGCAGTTTTATCCTGAGGAAGGCATACTTTTGGAGCGTTTTTATTGAAAATCATTTTTTGTTGATAAGATCAGTCCTGAGGTTATTCTCCCTGTAAGATTTTTCATCCTCAAACTCTCTGGCTCATATCCATTCAGTATTCTAGATTGAAACGCTCTCTGTCGATTGATATAATCGAGAATAAGTGGTGTTTTTTACGAGCAGGAGGAACAATTATGTCAGATAAGAAAGATACGCGTCAGTCGCATATCCGCAACTTTTCAATTATTGCTCATATCGATCATGGCAAGTCAACCTTGGCAGATCGGATATTGGAAGCGACACAAGCGTTAACGCAAAGAGAAATGAAGGCGCAAGCGCTTGACGCAATGGATTTGGAGCGTGAACGTGGAATTACCATAAAACTCAATGCAGTTGAATTAAATTATAAAGCGCCGGATGGCGAAACCTATATTTTTCATTTGATCGACACACCAGGACATGTCGATTTTTCTTATGAAGTTTCTCGAAGTCTAGCTGCTTGCGAGGGCGCACTCCTCGTTGTTGATGCGGCACAAGGCGTCGAGGCTCAGACACTTGCGAACGTGTATCTTGCATTGGAAAATAATCTGGAAATTATTCCGGTTATTAATAAAGTTGATTTGCCGAACGCCGATCCTGATCGGGTTAAAAATGAAATTGAGGAAGTTATCGGCTTGGACGCTTCTGAAGCGGTGCTTGCGTCTGCCAAGACTGGTCTCGGTACTGATGAAATTCTCAAGCAGATTATTGATAAAATTCCCGCACCAGCAGGAGATCCGGAAGCTCCGTTAAAAGCACTCATTTTTGATTCTCTTTATGATGCCTATAGAGGAGTCGTAGTCTATATCCGGGTTGTTGAGGGGACCGTTCGTGTCGGTGACAAGATCAAAATGATGGCGAACGGAAAAACGTTCGAGGTGCTGGAAGTAGGTGTATCAACACCAAAAATTGAAAACCGTGATGTTTTATCTGTAGGCGATGTCGGCTTTTTGACGGCGTCGATTAAATCTGTTCATGACACACAGGTAGGTGACACGGTGACACATGCAGATCAGCCTGCATCCGAAGCGCTTCCCGGTTACCGAAGGATGAATCCAATGGTGTATTGTGGTTTATATCCTATTGACACCGCGCGTTATGACGATCTTCGTGAAGCGCTTGGCCGCCTTGAATTGAATGATTCTGCGCTTCAATACGAGCCGGAAACATCTGAAGCACTTGGTTTTGGCTTCCGATGCGGATTTCTCGGCCTATTGCATATGGATATTGTTCAGGAACGGCTGGAACGTGAGTTTAACATTGATTTGATTGCTACCGCTCCGAGCGTTATTTATAACGTCAAGTTAACTGATGGCTCAAGTGTTCGTGTCGGTAATCCTTCTGAAATGCCGGAACGTAAGTTTATTTCAGAAATAGAAGAGCCCTATGTCAAAGCAACGATAATGACGCCTAACGATTACGTTGGCGCGATTATGGAGCTTTGCCAGCGAAAGCGCGGCGAGTTCCAAACGATGGAATACCTCGATGCTAATCGGACAAATGTGATTTATGATTTGCCCCTGTCGGAAATCATGTACGACTTTTTTGATTTCCTCAAGTCGAGCACGAAAGGCTATGCATCTCTGGATTACGAGATGGACGGCTACCGTACAAGCGATTTGCTGAAAATGGATATATTGCTCAACGGAGAAAAAGTGGACGCGCTCTCTGTCATTGTTCACCAAGAATTTGCATATGACCGCGGCAAAGCAATTGTTGAGAAGCTTAAGGAATTAATTCCGCGCCAGCAGTTTGAGGTGCCAATTCAGGCGGCAATCGGACAAAAAATCATTTCGCGTTCAACGATTAAAGCTCTGCGTAAGAACGTACTTGCAAAATGCTATGGCGGCGACGTCTCACGTAAACGCAAACTGTTGGAAAAACAAAAAGAAGGCAAGAAGCGGATGAAGGCGGTCGGTAGTGTCGAAGTGCCGCAGGAAGCATTCATGGCCGTGTTCAAAATGAGCCATGACGATTAATCATAATGCAGCAAAGGGCGCGTACATTCATATCCCTTTTTGTGACCATATCTGTTATTATTGCGATTTTAATAAAGTATTTATGAAGAATCAGCCGGTTGATGACTATCTTGATGCACTGTCAACAGAGATGAACAGCTACCGTGCTAACGGTCTGCCTGAAACGCTGTATATCGGTGGCGGGACACCAACGGCATTAAATGAAGGACAGTTTGAGCGCATGTTCTCGGATATCGACCGTTATCTCATGAATCCGCGTGTCCGAGAGTTTACCGTAGAAGCTAATCCGGAAAGCCTCACTGAAGAAAAGCTGAACATCATGAAGCGACATGGAGTCACCCGATTGAGCATAGGTGTTCAAACGTTTGACGATAAGCTGCTGCAATCGATTGGACGCGCGCATAATGCAAGCGATGCAGAATATGCCGTTCGCCTTGCTCAGAAACATGGTTTTCATAATATAACGCTCGATCTTATGTTTGCTTTGCCCGGGCAGACTGAAGCAAGCCTGCATGAATCATTGGATCGGGCTTTAAGTCTTGGAACACCACATATCTCGATTTATTCACTGCAGCTTGAACCGAAAACCATTTTTTTTAATCGGATGAAGAGTGGCAAATTGAAGCTTCCGGGTGAAGATATTGAGGCGGATATGTATGGACAAATCATTTTTGCTTTGGAAAAGTACGGCTTAAACCAATATGAAATCAGTAACTTTTCGAAGCCAGGTTATGAGGGTGTTCACAACTCCCTGTACTGGCAAAATGAAGAATATTATGGCATAGGCGCCGGAGCACATGGCTATGTGAACGGTGTAAGATATGCCAATGCCGGACCGGTAAAAAAATATATTGAGCGTGTACATTCGGTCGGTCATTCAAGAATGTCTGAGCACACTGTGACTTCGACTGAAAAAATGGAAGAAGAAATGTTCCTTGGCCTCCGTCTTTTAAAAGGTGTGAGCGTAGCGCGTTTTGAAGAAAAATTTGGTAAAACGATTGAGCAAGTCTACGGTGCCCAGATAAATCAATTGAAAGAAGAAGGTTTGCTCACTGAACGAGATGGAAGGATTTTGATGACGAGAAAAGGGGTCTTTTTGGGGAATAATGTGTTTGAGGCGTTCTTAATTTCATAGAGGAAGTTCGCAAAGTCCCGTCAACAAGTAGCGTGATTAATCCACGATAACAAGTCGGATCTTAGTTAAAGCGGGAATCTCCAAATCCTGCGAAACTTCTATGAACATGTCTCATTAGAATGACTGAAAACATTTGACAAATAGGAATGAAGTTGGTAAATTTTAATGTAGATTTAGCACTCGGATAGATAGAGTGCTAACAGAGGTGATCAACAAGATGTTAACTGAGCGTCAGTTGTTTTTGCTGCAACTTTTAGTTAATGACTATGTTGTCTCTGCCGAACCTGTGGGCTCACGATCAATCGCCAAGCGGGAAGATGTTCATTTTAGCCCTGCGACGATCAGAAACGAGCTTGCGGACTTGGAAGAGATGGGTTACCTTGAGAAAACGCATCTGTCATCAGGACGGGTGCCGTCGGAAAAAGGTTACCGATTTTATGTCGATCATTTGCTGTCGCCGGCACTGCTTCCCGACGACGAAATGGGCAATATCCGTGATGCCTATCAGAAAAAGTTTTCTGAGACCGAGGAACTGATTCGCGTTACGGCCAAGATACTTTCCGAGTTCACGAATTATACGGCAATCATGATTGGTCCTGAACTTCTGGAAATGAAAATGAAGCATATTCAATTGGTTAAGCTTAGTCCGACTCAGGGTGTACTTATTATTGTAACCGACACGGGCCATGTGGAAAATCGCGTCGTGTCTGTCCCGGACTCGATTAAAGCAGAAGATATTGAGAAGATTGTCAACATATTGAATGAGAAACTGAACATGGTGCCGCTCTATCAGCTTCAGAATCGTTTGAATGCAGAAATTGCCGATGTTTTGCGTAATCACGTCCGTGATTATAAGCGTGTGATGTCGCTATTGACTGAGGGTTTGACAATCAATGATCCGGAGCAAATTTTCTATAGCGGGAAAAGCAACATGTTTTCTCAGCCTGAATTTCAAGATGTCGATAAGATTATTTCTCTTCTCAATGTTCTTGAAGGTAAAGAAATTGTCCGTGAATTGATGAACATGCCGGCAAAGGGCCTGCATATTCGTATCGGGCGAGAGAATAAATTAATTGGTATCGAGGATTGCAGCCTGATCACTACTACCTATTCGATAGGCGGTGAGCATCTTGGCACTGTTGCAGTAATCGGCCCTAAAAGAATGGCATATCCGCGTGTTGTCACACTGATCGATCTGGTGTCCAAGCTTTTGACAGAAAATCTTAACAAACAAGAGCGCAAGGAGCGTTAGTCCTTTCTATATTTCAGGAGGTGAGCCTATGACAGAACAGGCAAATAAAGAAGAACTCAATACGAACGAAAAAGCAGAAGTAATCAATCAGGAAGAACAACCGGAAACAATCGAAGAAGAGCTTGCTTCCGAGTCAAAGGATGCATCTGAAGCCGTAAAAAATGAAGAGGCTCCGGACACGGATACTTTGCTCAAAAAAATTGCAGAACAGACAGATGAAATTGACACCCTTACAAAAAAGGTAGACGATTTCAATAACCGCATGTTGAGGACGCAAGCCGATTTTGATAATTTCAGAAAGCGTACGAGTAAAGAAAAGGCTGATGCCCGTAAATATCGCGCTCAAGATCTCGTTACTGATATGCTTGAAATTCTGGACAATTTTCAGCGTGCGCTTGCAGTTGAAACAGTATCTGAAGATGGTCAGGCCTTGAAAAAGGGAATGGAAATGGTGCTTTCAAAATTGGAAAATGCGCTGAAAAAAGAAGGTGTTGAAGAAATCGCCTCGCTCCATCAGCCATTTGATCCAAATGTTCATCAAGCAGTTATGCAGGAAGACAGTGCAGAACATGAAGCAGGTACGGTCATCCAAGTACTACAGGCTGGTTACTCGTTAAATGGGCGTGTGATTCGTCCGGCAATGGTGAAAGTCAGCTCTTAATTAAAAGTCCATCTAGAGAATTTTTCCCGGACTTTTTGAGCATCAGCAAAGACAGCTCAAACTTAATGTTTTTCAAATATTAGGAGGAAATGAAAATGAGCAAAATTATTGGTATTGACTTAGGTACGACAAACTCTTGTGTGGCAGTAATGGAAGGCGGCGAGCCTGTTGTCATTCCTAACCCTGAAGGTGCTAGGACGACACCATCTGTTGTGGCTTTTAAAAATGGTGAACGCCAAGTTGGTGAAGTAGCAAAGCGTCAGGCAGTTACCAATCCCAATACAATCCTTTCTATTAAGCGTCATATGGGCTCTGATTACAAAGTAGATGTTGAAGGGAAGAAATATACGCCTCAGGAAATCTCAGCGATTATCTTGCAAAAGCTGAAATCTGATGCCGAAGCTTATCTTGGTGAAACAGTTGATAAAGCTGTTATTACAGTACCTGCTTATTTCAATGACGCTCAGCGTCAGGCAACCAAGGATGCAGGTAAGATTGCAGGACTCGAAGTTCTGAGAATTATTAACGAACCGACGGCTGCTTCACTTGCTTATGGTCTTGATAAAGGTGAAGATCAAACTATTCTTGTCTTCGACCTTGGTGGTGGTACATTTGACGTATCTATTCTTGAACTTGGCGACGGCATCTTTGAAGTAAAAGCAACAGCCGGTAACAACAGACTCGGTGGCGATGACTTTGACGAAAGAATCATCCAATATCTGACTAGTGAGTTCAAAAAGGAAACAGGCATTGATCTTTCTGGTGATAAGATGGCACTGCAACGTTTGAAGGATGCTTCGGAAAAAGCGAAGAAAGAACTGTCTGGTGTATCACAGTCACAGATCTCGCTACCTTTTATCTCTGCAGATGCTACCGGTCCTAAACACTTGGAAATGAACCTTTCTCGTGCAAAATTCGATGAACTAACTGCAGATCTTGTTGAATCAACGATGGGTCCTGTTCGTCAGGCCCTCTCAGATGCGGATATGACGATGGACGATATCCATAAAATTGTTCTCGTCGGCGGTTCTACACGTATCCCTGCTGTTCAGGCAGCGATCAAGAACCTGACAGGGAAAGAACCAAGCAAAGGCGTAAACCCTGATGAAGTTGTTGCTGTTGGCGCAGCTATTCAAGGTGGCGTGTTGACCGGTGATGTTAAAGATGTCGTTCTTCTTGATGTCACTCCGCTATCCTTGGGTATCGAAACGATGGGTGGCGTATTTACAAAACTGATCGACCGCAATACTACGATCCCAACCAGCAAGTCCCAAGTATTTTCAACTGCTGCTGATAATCAGACGGCAGTAGATATTCATGTACTTCAAGGTGAACGCCAGATGGCTGCGGACAACAAGACACTCGGCCGCTTCCAGTTGACCGATATTCCGCCGGCACCGCGCGGTATTCCGCAGATCGAAGTCACTTTTGAAATTGACGCGAACGGTATCGTTAACGTTAAAGCAAAGGACAAGGGAACCAATAAGGAACAATCCATTACGATCCAATCGTCTTCAGGCCTGAGTGATGATGAAATCGACAAAATGGTTAAAGATGCTGAAGCAAATGCCGATGCAGATAAAAAACGCAGAGAAGAAGTTGATCTGCGAAACGAAGCGGACCAACTCATCTTCGCAACAGAAAAGACAATCAAAGATCTTGGCGATAAAGTTGAAGCTGCCGAAAAATCAAAGGCTGAAGCTGCTAAAGATAAGCTGAAGAAGGCCCTTGACGGTAAAGATCTTGATGCAATCAAAGCTGCAAAAGACGAACTAAATGAAGTTGTTCAGCAACTATCTGTTAAACTGTATCAACAGGCACAGCAAGCTCAAGGTGCTCAAGGAGCACAGGATGCTGCAAATAGCAAAGCAGATGATAATGTTGTTGACGCGGATTACAAGGAAGTTAATGACGAAGACAAAGATAAGAACAAAAAGAACTGATTAGTCATATCTTAGTTAAAGGCTTGAAATGATCAGATCCAGCCGACCTACAAGGGCTGACTGGCTAGGCTTTGTTTAAAAACTTTGTCGTTTTTAAAACGAATGGTCCAAAAAGTGTTAAATCAATACAAACATCAGCCAATGTTTAACCTTGAAAGTATGTTTATTGAGAAAGTCGAAGTCGGACGCGGGTTCTGGCTTTGGCTTTTTCTTGCTTAACTATCTGTTTGAATGATAATATAAACTCTATGTGAAATCATTTCGGGAGTGATTTGATGAGTAGTCGGGATTACTATGAAATCCTTGGCGTCAGTAAAGACGCTTCAAAGGATGAAATTAAGAAAGCATTTCGGAAACTGGCGAGGAAATACCATCCCGATGTGAACAAAGATCCGGATGCGCCTGAAAAATTTAAAGAAGCGACCAAGGCTTACGAGACGTTGAGCGATCCGCAAAAAAAAGCTCACTATGATCAATTTGGTGAAGCCGATCCAAATCAAGGCGGTTTCGGTGGATTTGGAGGTCAAGGATTTAATGGTGCCGATTTTGGCGGTTTCGGCGATATTTTCGATCAGATTTTTAATGGTGGAGCAAGGCGGCGGGATCCAAACGCGCCGCGCCAGGGATCTGACCTTCAATATGAGATGTCAATCACATTTGAAGAAGCTGCTTTTGGCAAAACAACCGATATCCGGATACCGAAAGAAGAAACCTGTACAACTTGTCATGGAACAGGCGCAAAATCGGGTTCCAAACCTGAGCAATGTTCACATTGCCACGGTACTGGTCAATTGAATCAGGAACAGAATACGCCTTTTGGCCGAATAGTAAATCGCCGGGTATGCCCGTATTGCCATGGAACAGGAAAAATCATCAAGAATCCATGCGGTACATGTGCCGGAACCGGTAAAATGAAAGTAAATAAAAAAATTGAAGTCAAAATTCCTGCGGGTATTGATGACGGCCAGCAAATTCGTTTGTCCGGCCAAGGCGAGCCAGGGGTAAACGGAGGACCATCCGGCGATCTTTACATTGTCTTCAGTGTGAAGCCGCATAAATATTATCAGCGTGTCGGGGATGATGTCCTCTTGGAGGTCCCTCTAAACTTCGCCCAGGTTGCGCTTGGTGATGAAATTGAAGTGCCGACACTGTATGGAAAGGTTAAGCTCCGCATTCCTGCCGGAACTCAGACAGGAACGAAATTCCGATTGAGAGGCAAGGGCATTAAAAATGTTAGGGGCTATGGTCAAGGTGATGAGCACGTAACTGTGAAAGTAGTGACACCAAAACACTTGACTGACGAAGAAAAAACTCTATTCAAGAAACTGGCAGATATTGGGGGCAATTCAATTAACGAAGGCGATGAAAGCTTTTTCGACAAAATGAAGAAAAAAGTTTTTAAAGCAGATTAATTAAGAGATTCTGTTCAAAAAGGAGGACAAAAAGGGCCGAGAAAATCAAGGAAACGCAGCTTCGAGCACCAGAGCGTATGCAAATAATACGTGAGGAGCGGAGAAACAAGTTGACGAAGAGATTCGACAGCAATTTTTCCCGGACTTTTTGAACACCCTCTAAGAGCACCAATCGATCACAGGAACCAGAACATGCTTAACACCCTCAACAAGGAGCGAATCCATAAACGCGATGAAATGGTCGGAAATTTGCATCCATACAACAGAAGAAGCGATTGAAGCGGTGACGAACATTTTGTACGAAGCCGGTGCGGGCGGTGTGGTTATTGAAGACTCTCAAGATCTTCAGCAAGAATGGACATCGGCAGAAGGCTCTATCTATTCACTAGATCCGGCGGATTACCCAATGGACGGAGTGAACGTAAAAGCCTACTTGCCGGTGAACAGTTTTCTAGGAGAGACAGTAGAAGAAATCAAGCAGTCCGTGAACAATCTACTGCTGTATGATATTGATCTTGGTGATGGACGCATTACATTCAGCGAACATAATGAAGAAGAATGGGCAACTGCCTGGAAAAAATATTATAAACCGGTCAGCGTGGGTGAAAGGTTTTATGTATCGCCAACATGGGCGGACTTCCAACCTGAGGATGAAAGTCGTCATGTGATAGAGCTTGATCCGGGAATGGCATTCGGTACAGGGACTCATCCTACGACTATTCTTTGTATAGAAGCCCTGGAAAAATATTTGCCGAACAAGGCTGATGTTCTTGATGTAGGTACAGGGACAGGAGTTCTTTCGATTGCTGCTGCCAAATTGGGTGCTAGCAAAGTTCTTGCTGTAGATTTGGATCATGTTGCTGTTCAATCCGCTCAACTTAACATCAAGCTTAATAAGGTCCAGGACATTGTTGAGATCAGACAGAATAATCTTTCAGATAATATTGAAGGCACTTATGATGTAGTTGTCGCCAATTTGCTGGCGGAACTTGTGATTCGCCTCAGTGAAGGCGGAGTCGCAGATCTCATAGGAGGCAATGGTCTTCTAATTGCTTCTGGCATCATCAAACCGAAAAAGGATCAAGTAGTAACGGCGCTTGCTCGGACCGGCCTAAGCGTGATCGATGAAATGGAATCCGGCGACTGGATTGCTCTCGTCGCCAAAAAGGCGGATTGATATGCAGCGTTACTTTGTGCCGTCAGATCAATTTGATGAAAAAAGAGTCGTCATTACTGGAGAGGACGCTCGCCACATTCACAAAGTTATGCGCATGAAGCCATCTGACATGATTGTGTGCGCGAACAATAAAGGGGATGCCTATCTTTGCAAGATTGATCTTTGCGAAGACGGCAAGGTTCTTGCTTCAATCTGTGAGCGGCTTGAAGGAGACCCGGAACTTCCGATTCGTGTGACCATTGCGCAAGGCATTCCTAAAGCCGATAAATTTGATACAATTGTCCAAAAGGGTACTGAATGCGGTGCCGCAGAATTCATTCCTTTTCAGGCGGAACGTTCGGTTGCTATTTGGAAACAGGACAAAAAGGATAAAAAGAGGGTTCGCCTCGAGAAGATTAGTAAGGAAGCAGCAGAACAATCGCATAGGTTGTGTATACCAGAGGTTCGTGACCCAATGAATGTGAGTCAGTTGATTGCTTTTGGTGAGTCATTTAAGAACAAGATGGTCGCCTTTGAAGAGACTGCAAAAGCAGGGGCTCAAGCCGGTTTTCCCACTCTTCTGAATAAAATGAAGGAAGGCGATCATTTGCTTGCGGTCATCGGTCCTGAAGGCGGGCTTACGTCGCTTGAGGCTGAACAACTGCAAGAACATGGTTTTATTCTTTGCGGATTAGGGCCGCGGATACTAAGAACGGAAACAGCTGCTCTTTATCTATTGTCAGCGATATCCTACCATTTTGAACTATTACATTGCGAGGTGGATGAATAAAAATGCCTTCTGTTGCTTTTCACACACTAGGATGCAAAGTTAATCATTATGAAACCGAAGCAATCTGGCAGCTTTTCAAAAAAAGCGGCTATGACCGTGCTGAATTTGAGAAGCATGCGGATGTTTATGTTATTAATACGTGTACAGTGACCAATACCGGTGATCAGAAAAGCCGCCAGATCATCCGGCGCGCGATTCGCAATAATCCGGACGCTGTCATCTGCGTGACGGGTTGCTACGCGCAGACCTCACCGGCGGAAGTGATGTCCATACCTGGTGTGGATATTGTCGTTGGTACGCAGGACAGAAATCGCCTGCTTGGTTTTGTGGATCAGTATCGCAAAGAACGGGAACCAATTAATGGCGTCAGTGACATCATGAAAGCAAAAGTGTATGAAGAATTGGATGTTCCTGAGTTTACTGATCGAACCCGTGCCTCTTTGAAAATCCAAGAAGGGTGCAACAATTTCTGTACCTTCTGTATTATTCCATGGGCTCGGGGGCTCCTCCGCTCGAGAGAACCTGAAAATGTAATATGCCAGGCGCAGCAACTCGTGGACGCGGGCTACAAGGAAATTGTCCTGACCGGTATCCATACAG
This sequence comes from Sporolactobacillus laevolacticus DSM 442, assembly GCF_000497245.1. Taxonomy (GTDB): domain Bacteria; phylum Bacillota; class Bacilli; order Bacillales; family Sporolactobacillaceae; genus Sporolactobacillus; species Sporolactobacillus laevolacticus. Next base: position 159,418 of record NZ_AWTC01000001.1, on the reverse strand, counting down.
CGGGTTACGGTGAGGATATGGAGAATTATAATTTCGCACAGCTTTTGCGTGATTTGGAAGAAAAGGTGCATGGCTTGAAACGTTTGAGGATCTCATCGATTGAAGCAAGCCAAATTACTGATGAAGTGATTGAAGTAGTCAACCGCTCCAAAATCCTTGCACGTCATCTCCATATTCCGCTTCAGGCGGGATCGGATCGTGTGCTGGAACGCATGCATCGCAAATACAAAACGGCTTTTTTTGCCGAGAAAATCGCGCGATTGCGCGAGGCTTTGCCTGACTTTGCGCTAACGTCCGATGTGATTGTCGGCTTTCCTGGTGAAACCGAAGAAGAATTTCAAGAGACGTATGACTTTATCCAAGATCTTCATTTTTCTGAACTGCATGTTTTTCCATATTCACAAAGAACAGGTACACCGGCGGCAAATATGTCGGATCAGGTGCCTGAAGAGGTTAAGCATGATCGCGTGAATCGTTTGATCGAACTTTCCAGTAAGCTTTCAGCGGAATATGCAGCCAAATACAAGGATCATGTTCTTGAAGTTATTCCCGAAGAACCTTTAAATCACAGAGAACCGGATGGCTATTTTGTAGGCTTTACTGATAATTATTTGAAAGTAAAGTTCCAATACCCATCCAATGATATCGTTGGTAAATTAGTGCGCGTAAAATTAGTAGAAACAGGTTACCCAATGAATGAGGGGGCATTTGTCCGAGTGGTGGAAAATCCCCAAATGACAACTGCGCATTAATTAATACGGCAATGTATTATAAGCGTGTTCGCTCAACCCAACGTCCGAATGGACCGGCTAGCGGCACTGCGATCAATCCGGTAATTAAATTGAAAATTACTGACGCGTGCGCAAGTGCCGCTCTCCCACTGCCTGCAATAATCATCGTATAGTCGGCCATGAAATGAATGAATGGGAAAAAGACAACCACGCTGAGCACATTAAAAAGAATATGCGTGTATGCGGTCCACCTGCCTTCTCTACCGGTTCCAAGACTTGCAATGTAAGTTGTGAGACATGTACCGACATTAGAGCCAAGCATAATAGCAATTGCGGCTGGAAGCGACAGAATGTTGTGATCAAGAAAGCCCATGCAGACGAGCACTGTTGCTGAACTTGACTGGATAATTGCTGAAAATAGAGTACCCACGATAACTGCGTAAATCATGCTTTCGTTGGCATCGACGAGCAAATCGCGAATAAAAGGCGCTTGAACCAACGACTCAGCGAGGGAACTGAACCCGGCCATTGAAGCAAACAGACAGCCGATGCCAAACAATAATGACCCTATTGAAAAGAAGCGGCGGAACGGCAGGCACATCATGATCAACCCTGCGCCAAAGAAAAAATAGTGCATTGAGCCTACAGGCAAGGCTGCAACTTCACCGGTTATGGTAGTCCCAATATTGGCACCGAGAATGATGCCAACACTTTGTGAGAAGCGCATCGCATGTGCTCCGATTAAGCCAACGGTAATGATCGTTACTGCGGAACTGCTTTGCAGAAGCATGGAAGCGATGGTTCCGATTGCCAAACCTTTAAATGGCGTGCTCGCGGCACGTTCGAGTGTATGGCGCATTTTGGAGCCAACCAGAGCATGCATGCCGCCGGTCATAACGCCCATGCCAAGTAAAAAAAGCAAGATATACAGGATAAAGACAACGACTTGCTGATCCACATCCGATCACCTCGTCCTATTGTATGGACAAGGGTAGTTAAGAATGACTAGAAAATGGTTAATGGCTGAAAATGATAGATGCAAAATCCAGTTTTCTTCATGGACATTTTCCGGAAAAACTTTAGTAAATGTAAAAAAACGCTTACCTGAATTTGATAATTTGTCATCTATCGTATATAATGGCTAGTGACATAAAAGAGATGTCATTTGAGTTGTTTTCGTTTTTGGAGGGAGGGAAACATAGATGGTCGAGACAAGGGTTCGGAAAAATGAATCGATTGAAGACGCGTTAAGACGCTTTAAACGGTCGGTTTCTAAATCCGGTACATTAGCGGAAGTTAAAAAACGGAGAAATTACGAGAAACCGAGTGTTAAGCGTAAGAAAAAATCTGAGGCTGCGCGTAAGAAACGCCGCAGATACTAAGAGAGTTTGTTCAAAAAAGCGGACAAAAAGTCCGGACACTTTGAACATTCTCTAAGAAGGAGTTTTACACATGAGCCTTGTTGATCGTCTGACTACAGATATGAAACAGGCGATGAAAGCGAGGGAGAAAGCACGTCTCTCGGTGATTCGCATGATTAAAACATCACTGCAGAACGAATCGATCAAGCTAGGTAAACCATTGTCGGAAGACGAGGCACTGGCAGTTCTGACCCGAGAGCTTAAGCAGAGGAAAGACTCCCTCCAAGAGTTTAAGAATGCAGGGCGGCAGGATCTTGTTGAAGAAGTCGCCAATGAAATTGCAATTGTCCAGTCTTACATGCCTGAACAGCTTTCTGAAGAGGAAGTTGAGGCACTCATAGATGAAACAATTTCTGAGGTTGGTGCTGTTTCAAAGGCGGATATCGGCAAAGTGATGAAAGCAGTCATGCCGAAAGTCAAAGGCCGGGCTGATGGCAGCGTGATCAATAAAATCGTACGCAGTAAATTAAGTTAATTGAAAAGAAGCTCTGTTTGTCATAAAAGCAAACAGAGCTTTGTTTACATAGGCCATCTTTTTTTATATGAGCCTTGGTAAAATCAGAGTTACACAAACTAGTTTTACCAAACTATTGATCATTGAAAAGGGGATGAAGAAAGTTGGATGCTTCAACAGTAGGAATACTTATTATTGCGGCTTTAATCATTATCGCGATTGTCATTCTTTTTACCTTTGTTCCGGTCATGCTATGGATTTCGGCTCTGTCATCCGGTGTTCGAATCAGTATCTTTACATTAATTGGCATGAGGCTGAGACGCGTTGTTCCAAGACGTGTCATTGACCCACTGATTAAGGCAACGAAGGCAGGACTGGATCTGCACACAAACCAACTGGAAAGCCACTATCTGGCAGGAGGTAATGTTGACCGAGTTGTAAATGCGCTCATTGCGGCACATCGAGCAAATATAGCTTTGACTTTCGAACGTGCGGCAGCGATTGACCTCGCTGGTCGAAATGTGCTTGAAGCGGTCCAGATGAGCGTTAATCCTAAGGTCATTGAGACCCCATACATTGCCGGCGTAGCCATTAACGGTATTGAAGTGAAGGTTAAGGCGAGAATCACAGTACGTGCGAACATCGACCGCCTGGTCGGCGGTGCGGGTGAAGAAACTGTGGTTGCCCGTGTTGGCGAAGGGGTTGTCAGTACGATAGGCGCTTCACACACACATAAGGATGTTTTGAAAAATCCGGACACGATTTCGAAGACAGTACTTGAGAAAGGGCTCGATGCCGGAACCGCTTTTGAAATACTCTCTATTGATATTGCGGATGTCGACGTTGGCAAGAACATCGGAGCATTTCTTCAGACAGAACAGGCGGAAGCGGATAAGAATATTGCTCAGGCGAAAGCTGAAGAGCGACGCGCGATGGCTGTCGCGAATGAACAGGAAATGCGCGCCCGAGTTGAGGAAATGCGCGCCAAAGTTGTTGAAGCGGAATCGGAAGTGCCGCTGGCAATGGCCGCTGCGCTTAAATCTGGGAAATTAGGGGTTATGGATTACATGAATTATAATAATATTAAAGCCGATACGGAAATGCGCCATTCATTCGGAAAAGAAAATAATAATGACAATACTTCCGGTGATGAATACAAGTAATCTGTCATTTCATAAGAGGAAGGGGTGAGCGCAGTGTCTTTTATTTGGATTATCGGGGTGGTTATCTGGCTGATCTTCTATGTGGCGCGATCTGTTGAAAAGCAGAATGCTCAGGAACAGAAACGTCGTCAGCAGAATAGAAGCGGAACCACTCGTTCACATGCGCCATCTGTTCAAAATGTCTCAAGGACCGAGCAACGACAGCCGCGGCGACAGGAATCGGTCACTGAACAGGCTTATAGCGACACTCAGACCGATGAGAATGTTTGGATGAAAAAATATTATGAAACCGCTCAGCGGATGAATCAATCCGTGGGTTCAAGAACTGTACCCGAACGAAGAAAGCCCCAAATGAATCATTCTCGTACAGCGGAGGTTATGGAACGAAGCTGGAGGAAGAACCGCGACGCTGTACGTCAAGCCTTTATTTTTTCAGAATGTATTGGTAAACCGCGTGCAGTTGAACCGCACCGCTTTTTTTCTGGTAAGCGAATAAACTAAATAATGTTTATGATGGTCCGCAGCCGATTTCAGCTGTGGACTTTTTACGACTGCCCGCGGCAAGCGAGCGGCTGAAGTGTCATAAAGCACAAGTTTGGTGAATTAAAGCCGCATAAAGAGTGATAGCCAAGGACCAGACGCAGCCTGGTTTTTCTTTATAAAAAATACGTAGTTTATCCAGCAAGAAAAGTAATGGTTGTATTTCCTTTCTTCAAGATTAGCCATGATTCATGGTGCTAGCTTACCTCATTCATTCATAAGTTTGTAAAGAGGTGGAGAGAGATCATGAAAAAATGGAGCACTCAATTTAAAAAATGGTTTGCAGACGTGTCCAACATTCCCGAAGATGTGGTGTTGGGTGTACCTCGTATAACCTTAATTGGTCAGTTCCGCCTCTCCATAGAAAATTATCAGAACGTTCTCGCCTTCTCAAAAACAGAGCTGAAGCTCATGCTCAATGAAGGTGAACTTCATATCTCAGGTGAAGATTTTGTACTTGAGACCATTCTGGAGAAAGAAATTGTGCTTCAGGGTCGGGTGAATGATGTTCGGTTTGTGAACAATTGAAAGGAGGCTGGCCGGTTGAGGCATACGATTCAACACGCGGAGGGTTATCTGAAAGCGGAAATAAAAGGGGACGATCCCGAAAAATTTATCAGCCTCTGCGTACGTGAACACGTTAAAATGTGGCATATTATAAGGAAAAATGAGACAACCCTTATCTGTTTTATGGAGCTAATCGACTCAAAGACAATGAAAAAATGGCTTAAAGAAACAAATTGCAGGGTACACATACTTGAAAAAAATGGTCTGCCTTTTCTGCTGAAGAAATTGGGAACAAGGCTCGGTATCGTGGCAGGCGTTGTTTTTTTTATTACGTTGATGCTTGTTTTATCAAATATGGTCTGGTCTATTCACGTAGAAGGGGCGGATGCGAAACTTGAGGAACAGATTCGTACAATTCTAAAGCAGAACCATCTGTATGAAGGATCGCTTGATTTTTTTGTTCCTGATACGAGTCAATTGGAGAATGCGTTGTCTACCAAGTTGACCAAAGTGACTTGGATCGGGGTCTCCAAAGATGGCACTGCATACAATGTGGATGTGGTACAGAAAAAGTATCCGAAGCCTAAAGAGGTAACAGGACCTAGAAATCTCGTCGCCGCTAAGCAGGCAGTTGTTCAAAGTCTTTTCGTTGAATCCGGACAACCTGTTGTTGAGAGTGATCAATTTGTGCGCCCCGGACAAATACTCGTTAGCGGTATGGTCGGCAATGAAAAGTCATCCTCCTTTGTATCGGCGAAGGGTAAGGTCATTGGAGAAACATGGTATCACACCGAGGTGCGTATTCCATTAGTCAGCCATTACGCGCTTTACTCGGGAAAAAGTTATCAGAAGCATCAGCTCATTCTATGGCATCTGTCTGTACCGCTGTGGGGAATGAAAAAAGAACCCTTTAAAACATATGATCGGGAAAAGATCCGAAAGCCGATTCGTTTTCTTGTTTGGCAGACCCCCTTCACCTATGTGCGGGAACAATTCAGACAGAAAAAAATAGTTATGCGCAATCTTACGGTCAATCAAGCTATTGAGGAAGCGATTGAAGCATCAGACAAAAAACTGTTAGACAAGCTTCCGAAGGATTCGAAGATTATTTCCTCAACAATTGACAATAAAAAGATCGTGAAAGGCAGCCTGTACATCCGCAGCCACCAAGTTGTCTATGAGAATATCGCTGTACCACAGGCAATTAATGTGGCCAAAGAAAAGCAGAAAATGAAAAAGAAAACGGATTGATTATGGACATCCGTTCTTTTTGTTTGCATGCATCATGCATGTGTTTTTAAAACGGATTGGAATTTAAGCGGTGACATATGGTAAAATGATGAAAACGTGATTGATTTTGAGGAGGACACATAAAGCTTGCCAGAACGCCATTTATATAAAATTACCATAGATTGGGAAAATGGAAATGAAGCGCTGATGCTGTTTGGACCCGGAGACGCGCATTTGAAAATTATCGAGCAGACACTTGGGCTTTCGATTGTGACCCGTGGCGGCTCTATAAATGTCTCTGCAGAAAATGAGGCGGATGCACGAAAAGTAGAACAAGTCTTAAAGGCACTTTTGAGCCTGATAAGACGAGGTATTTCTATTTCCTCACGTGATGCTGTATATGCGCTTAAAATGGCGGATAACGGCCAGCTGGAAGCCTTTAGTGATTTATATGAAACAGAGATCACCACGAACAGCAAAGGAAAGCCAATCCGAGTGAAAACGCTTGGACAGAAGCGTTATGTGGATGCGATCCGGAAGCATGACATGGTTTTCGCTATTGGACCGGCTGGAACCGGAAAGACTTATTTGGCTGTTGTTATGGCTGTGACCGCGATGAAAGCTGGAAAGATTAAACGCCTGATTCTGACCCGACCTGCAGTGGAAGCTGGGGAAAGCCTAGGCTTTCTGCCCGGCGATCTTAAGGAAAAAGTAGACCCATATCTCCGTCCGCTTTACGACGCTCTGCATGACGTGCTTGGGGCTGAGCATACACTTCGCCTGATCGAAAGAGGAACAATTGAAGTGGCTCCTCTTGCCTATATGAGAGGTCGTACACTTGAAGATGCATACGTAATTCTCGATGAGGCTCAGAACACGACACAAGAGCAAATGAAAATGTTTCTGACTCGGCTCGGTTTTGGCTCGAAGATGATTATCACAGGTGATGTCACGCAAGTCGATCTTCCAAAAGGAAAAAAATCCGGCTTAAAAACAGCCAAAGAATTATTGGAACATGTTGACGGTATTTCTTTTATTAATCTTAACCGTACAGATGTTGTAAGGCATCCGCTTGTGCAGAAAATTATCGAAGCATATGGTGACTGAATAACCGAGAACACCTCGCAAGAATCTTGGCGGAGCTTGTTCATTCCGGATGACTGCCTAGCCCGGTAAAAGGAGATAAGTTGCGGAGGCAATCCAATGACATCATCAAGTCAATTCAAAAAGAGAATTAGAGAAGTTGCCCTCACCTATTTGGCAGATTGGGGGATTGTGCTCATCGTCGGTATTGCTTTATATGGACTGATGGTCGGCAGTGTTTTGCCCAAAAATCCAAATGTGAAGCTTCATCAAATTGCGACGAGTGATATTCAATCGCCGATCGACACGGTGGATACACAGGCAACACATGTGAAACGGCAGGAGGCAATCGGATCAACGCCTTCTGCTTATGCATATAATAAAAATCTTGGACTTATGCAAGTCGAAAAAGTGGGCGACCTTTTCGATACGATTGCTGCAGTCAAAAAAGACGAAAAGATTTCAAGCGATTCGCCGCAAGTAGCCGTTGACAACGCGATTAAAATGATCGGGGACCGTCTATCGGGTTCATCAGATGCTCATCTGTCGGACAGCACGCTAACTGCCTTGCTGACTGCTTCGGACCATAACCTGCAGATTGCGGAGGATATAGCAAGCACAAGCATTTATGAAGCCATGAACGATAAGGTAGGCTGGAATGATCTTCAGCGTGTTCAAGACAAGGCTTCTGCATCTTTGCCCTCTTCCGTGCTGAATGACAGCATACGAAAGGCGCTGAATGAAGTCCTTCAATCCTATATTACTGCTAACTATTCGTTTGATGCGAACGCGACCAAGCAAAATAAGCAGGAAGCGGCAAGAAATGTTGACAATGTCGTCATACATCAAGGTGAAGTCATAGTAAAAAAAGGCGAATTAGTCACAAATGATATGATTCGCCAACTCAAATTAGTCGGATTGCTTGATGAACACTTTAATGTCATTCCTTTCGTCGGATTACTGCTTTTCACTGGATTTATTACGTTTATTTTTTGGTTTGAATATTATCGTTTTAAAGAAAAACATCCAAGATACTCAGTGAAATATTTGTATATTTACGCGCTTATTTTTATTGGAGCAGCGGCCATTATAAAAATATGCAGCTATCTCAGACTGACTAATGTGTCAGGAATCAGTTATCTTGTTCCGCTTGCCATTGCGCCCCTAATGATCCGCATACTTCTGAACGAACGTGTGGCTGTGGTTTCCGGATTGCTGCTTTCACTAGTCGGTAGCGTACTTTTTGGAATCAGCGCAAAAGCAGCGATTTTTGACTCGTCAATGGGCATCTTCTTGTTTTTTTCAGCACTTGCCGGAGCTGTTGTTTTAAGAAAAAGACAGGCACGTCCGAAAATCATGCAGACCGGCGGATTGATTGCGCTCGTTAACGTGCTTGTCGTACTCTCTCTTCTAATGTTTCAGAATACGCCTTTTTCACCTGCAAGCACCGGACTGACTTTGGGATTTTCCGCCTTATCCGGATTTCTTGCTGTTGTTCTGACAAATGGATTGATGCCGCTGTTTGAAACTGGGTTCAGCATACTCTCGCCAATACGTCTGATCGAACTATCTAATCCGAACCACCCATTGCTGAGAAAAATACTGATTGAAGCGCCGGGTACTTATCATCATAGTTTAATGGTCGCTAATCTGGCGGAGAGAGCCTGTGAAGTTATCGGAGCGAACGGCCTGCTTGCACGTGTGGCAGCTTATTATCACGACGTTGGTAAGACTAAGCGTCCGAAATTTTTTGTTGAGAATCAAATGGATGGAGTCAATCCGCATGATAAAATCTCACCACAGCTGAGCCGAACAATCATTATTTCTCACCCTTATGACGGTGCGGAAATTCTGCGTCAGTATCGAATGCCGAGAGAAATCATTGATATTGCCGAGCAGCATCATGGGACAACGCTGCTCAAGTATTTTTACGTAAAGGCTCAGGAGCAAAGTGAGAAACCGATTGACGAAAGTGAATTTCGTTATCCGGGTCCGAAGGTGCAAACGAAAGAAGCGGCAGTCGTGGAACTGGCGGACAGTATTGAAGCTGCCGTTCGGGCAATGCAAAAGCCGAATCCAGTTAAAGTAAATAATCTTGTCAAAAGTATATTTAACGACCGTTTGAGTGACGGACAGTTTGATGAGTGCAATATAACATTAAAAGAGCTTAAAAGTGTGGAAAAATCGATTGATGAAACGCTGAGAGGTGTCTATCATTCGCGTATTGAATACCCAAAAGACCTCAAAATGAAAAAGGTGACCACTAAATGACAATGACCATTGATATGCACGATGAAACCGGAGAAATTAATGAATCCATTCAAAATAGCGTCATTCAGCTCATTGATTATGCTGCAGATCAGCTGAATTTGGAAGGAGAAATTGAATGTTCGCTTACCTTTGTGGACAATGAAAAAATACAAGTCATTAACCGTGATTATCGCGGAATTGACCGTCCAACCGATGTGATTTCGTTTGCGTTAGAGGAAATGGAGGAAGATGAGGTGCCCATTCTTCCTGAAGAAGGCGAACCACGTGTTCTGGGCGATATCATTATTTCTATTGAGAGGACCCATGAACAAGCGGCTGAATATAATCATTCGTTTGAACGAGAACTAGGCTTCTTAGTTATTCATGGTTTGCTTCACCTTCTTGGCTATGATCATCAGACCAAAGAAGAAGAAGAAGAAATGTTCGGGCTCCAGGAAAAAATTCTTTCCTCATTCGGATTAAGCAGAGGATAAGTGATGAGTAATCATTCTCCAAGAAGGCATAAACATTTGCCAGAAAGCTTCAAAGACGCCATTTCCGGCTTCGTTTTTGCTTTTTTGCAGGAACGAAATCTTCACATCCAAATGTTTGCTGCAGTTGTTGTCATCGTTTTTTCGTTAATGATTCATGTTTCGCTAGTTGAGCTGATGATTGTTTTCATTTTAATTGGAGGCGTGATCAGCCTCGAACTTGTGAACACTGCAATTGAGCGTCTTGTTGATCTTGTCACTCAAGAAGAGCATCCCATGGCAAAAGCGGCGAAGGATACTGCAGCAGCGGCAGTCTGGTGGTTTTCATTAATTTCAGCGATCATTTACCTTTTTATTGTGCTTGATTCTTTAATCTAATAGGAGTGTACAAACATGGATGACAAACAATTAATTGAAGAGGCGCGTCTGGCGATGCAAAAAGCGTATGTGCCTTACTCGCACTATCAGGTCGGTGCAGCCCTCCTAACAAAATCAGGAAAAGTATTTACTGGATGCAATATTGAAAATGCCGCCTATTCTGTATGCAATTGTGCAGAGAGAACCGCTCTATTTAAAGCATTCTCTGAAGGTGAACACGAGTATGCTGCGATCGCAGTCATTGCAGTGAGCAGCCGACCTGTTCCGCCATGCGGTGCCTGCAGGCAAGTCATGAGTGAATTATGCCCTGGAGATATGCGGGTTGTTCTGGCGAATACAGAGGGATTGACTAAAATAACTACAGTCGCCGAATTACTCCCAGGCGCATTTGAATCGGAGGATATGCAATGAGCAAATCGTTTAAATCAGGATTTGCGGCGATCGTAGGTCGCCCGAACGTTGGTAAGTCGACGCTGTTGAACCGAGTGCTCGGTCAAAAGATCGCGATCATGAGTGATAAGGCACAGACAACCCGCAATAAGATTCATGGCATTTACACAACAGAGCAGGAGCAGGTCGTCTTCATCGATACTCCGGGTATCCATAAGCCGAAACATAAGCTGGGCCAAATGATGACTTCACTGGCGCTTGCAACATTGAACGAGGTCGACCTCGTATTATTTCTGATTGATGCCGAGCAGGGCTATGGGAGAGGGGATCAATTTATCATTGATTTCTTGAACAAAACCAGTGTCCCAGTATTTCTCATTGTTAATAAAATCGACAAGGTGCATCCGGATGAACTGCTCCCATTAATTGATCGCTATCGCCAACTTTACACATTTAAAGAGATTATTCCGGTGTCTGCTCTTCAGGGTCAGAATGTTTCTGCGTTGATGGAGCAAATTGGCAGCTATTTGCCGGAGGGACCGAAATATTATCCTGAAGATCAGATTACTGATCATCCAGAGCGTTTTATTGTTGCTGAGCTCATCCGTGAGAAGATCCTTCATCTGACACGTGATGAAGTGCCACACGCGATTGCCGTCGTTATCGATAAAATGAAGGTTGATGAACGACGCCAGCTCACGGAAATACAAGCGACCATCATGGTTGAACGAACATCACAGAAGGGAATCATTATTGGAAAATCAGGAAGCATGCTCAAAAAAATTGGGACACTGGCACGACAAGAAATTGAAGCGCTCATTGGCTCCAAAGTATTCTTGGAGCTGTGGGTAAAGGTTGATAAAAATTGGCGCGACAAGGAAGAAGAGCTTAAGAATTTTGGTTATACCGTTCAGGATGACTAACTGCTAAGAATCATGATCTATCATGAACAACTGGAAATGAAACCTTTTTCATTCATTTTACGTCTAAAGAGGACATCGTGAGCACAAATTGACAATCATTTCTTCACATTTTTCTTCGCATTTCGCTAACGCTATAAGTGAGGAGAAAAAATGGGAGGATGAGAATTATGTTGGATATCAGTTGGAAGTTATTTTGTATGACAGGCAACATTGGCTCTTACCTTTTGGTTAGAGAGATCGAGAAGGAAAAGGATGAAGATAGCATTGAGACGGAAAGTCGGATTTCCGATATGAAAGAACATGCGGGAGCATAGGTCAGCAGTCCGCGTTTCGAAATAAGGAAGCGAGTGGTACAGATGATGGCTAAAGCGGAAGGCATTATCATTCGTACAACCGATTACGGGGAAACGAATAAAATTGTGACCCTATATACGAAGGAATTTGGCAAAATCGGGTTAATGGCGAGAGGAGCAAAGAAACCGAAAAACACACTTTCCGCGGTTAGCCATGTACTCTTCTACGGCCTCTGCCTCTTTAGTAAGGGCAGAGGTCTTGGTACGTTATATCAAGCTGAAACATTAAACTCTTTTCGGACAATTCGTGAAGATATTGAAAAAATGGGTTATGCGGCATTGATTTTAGAGCTAACTGATCGACTGACTGAAGAAGGACAACCTACACAAGGCGTCTTTAATTTATTGCGTGACATTCTTTTGCTCATTGAAAAAGGAACAGATCCTGCTGTACTGGCTGCGATCTATGCGATGAAAATGATGCCTTTTGCAGGGATTAGCCCTGAATTAAACAAATGTGTTCATTGCGGAAATCAGCATATCACCTACTCCTTCTCAATTTCAGGAGGAGGGTTCCTTTGCCCGAATTGTCAGCATACCGACGAATATGCGCTCCAACTCTCTCCGGGAGTACAGAAATTGTTGCCAATTATCAAAGCTGTTCCTTTGGAAAGATTGGGAAAAGTATCATTAAAGCCAAAAACTATTGGCGAGATTGAATCAATCATTTATGCTTATTATGAGCAAAACGCTGGAATTAAATTACGCTCTAGGCATTTCCTCGAGCAATTGTCCAAATTTCGAACAAAATGAAACACTTTGTTTTCGAAATCGGGACAAGTGTTTGAACAGGACAACACCAAAGAAATGTGGGAGGGAACTGCTTTGGATCTCAACGATCGACAGCATAAAATTATTGAAATAGTCAGAGAGGAAGCGCCGATCACAGGGGAACAAATCGCGGAAAAGTTGAACGTTACACGTGCGACTTTAAGACCAGATCTAACAATCTTGACAATGTCCGGCTTTTTAGAAGCTCGTCCAAGAGTTGGCTATTTCTATACTGGCCAGACTTCCGGAACCATACTTTCTGAAGAGATAAAAAAATTGAAGGTGAAAGAATTCCAATCTTTACCTGTTGTCATTTCTGGATCTGCATCTGCTTATAAAGCTGTTTGTGAGATGTTTGTTGAAGATGTTGGCTCCTTATTCGTAGTCGATGACAAAGGTCTGCTTGCCGGCGTTATATCGCGCAAAGATTTGCTTAGAACAGCAATCGGTTCTCAGGACATGAATCAGGTGCCGGTCAATGTGATTATGTCACGGATGCCAAACATTGCCTATTGCAAAAATAACGATTCTGTATTAGATGTCGCTGTTCTGCTGATCACTAAAGAAATTGACGCTGTGCCTGTTGTGCAAGCGAAAGATACAGGCTTTGAGGTCATAGGTAGGATGACCAAGACGAATATTACTAAGGCGTTTGTGAGTCTTTCAAGTGGAGAAAGCAACAAATTCTGAAAAAAGTTTATCATGAGATGAGGAAGGGTATTCTCATGTCGGGAAGAAGCAAGAATGGAACAAGAATCAACTAATAAAGCCTCTTTGCCGAAGCAAAACTTTATATAAGACTAGGTGCATCGATAAATTTTTTAAGAAAGAAAATAGTTTTCACTGTTTTAATCCTGAAAATTAGTTTATAATAATATTTTGTTGTCCTGCGCAAAATTCGACATATTATGACAATATTTTAAAAATAAAAACATAATAAGACAAGCAGGATTTTAAACGGAAAATAGAGAATGATTAATTATGATGAAAAACATCACATTATTTGTCGATGCCGATGCTTGTCCGGTAAAGAAAGAGATCCTGAACATTGCAGGCACATATCAGCTTGATCCTATTTTTGTCGCGTCCTACGCCAGCTTTTCACCGGAAAGGGATGGAACATGGGTATTTGTCGACCAGCAAAAAGAGGCGGCGGATCTGTACATTGTCAATCATGCGAATCCTGGTGATGTCGTTGTCACACAAGACATTGGATTGGCCGGATTGCTGACCAAACGAAGTGTATTTGTGCTATCTGTGCGTGGACAACTGATCAGCGAAATGAATGTTGACGTGTTGCTCGACAGAAGGTATCAAGCCTATCATGCGCTCAATGCGGGGGAAAAAATAAAAGGTCCGAAGCCGTTTACAAGCACAAATCGGAAAAATTTTTCCGATGCATTAACAAAACTGTTATGCCGACTCGATCATTAGGATATAAATAAGTAAGAATACTGGTGGTGCATGGCATTTTGCAACTTCAGGATAACGTTATTGAAGAAATAAGGAAATCTCTGGATATTGTTGATGTGATCGGCAATTATGTGCAATTAAAGAAGCAAGGAAAGAATTACATCGGTTTATGTCCGTTTCACAGCGAACACACACCGTCTTTTTCAGTGTCACCGGATAAACAGCTTTATCATTGCTTTGGATGCGGTGCAGGCGGCAATCTCTTCACCTTCATGATGGAAATTGAAGGCATGTCTTTTTCGGAAGCGGCGGAGTCGCTCGCTGATCGTGCCAAAATTGATTTGGGCTCTTCTTTTTCAAAGAACAGCGACAAACGCGACCCGAACAACCAGAAGAGGAAACAGGTAACCGAAGGTCTGGAACTATTAACAAAATTTTATCATTATTTACTGACAACTGCAAAGTATGGTTCACCGGGGATGCAGTATCTTGAAAATCGTGGTTTCAGTGCTGAAATGATTAAGCATTTCAGAATTGGTTACGCAGTCGACAGCTGGGATGCCGTGACCAATTTGCTCCAAAAAAGAGATGTAAACCTTGAGCAGATGGAACGTGCGGGGATAATTGCAAAGCGTGGATTCGACAACAAATACTTTGACCGTTTCCGCAATCGTGTGATTTTTCCTATTTTCAATATGAGGGGCCAGACAGTCGCTTTTGGGGGGAGAACACTTGGCGAAGATAAACCCAAGTATTTGAACTCGCCCGAATCCGAGGTTTTCCATAAAGGCAGTATTTTGTACGGCTATCATTTAGCAAGGCAGGCAATCCGAAAGACGAGTCAGGCAGTGCTTCTCGAAGGCTACGTAGATGTGATTCGTGCACATCAAGCAGGTGTAACCTGCAGTGTGGCTTCAATGGGTACATCGCTGACCGAAGCACAGGCCGCGGCGCTGACCCGCATGGCCGATACCATTATTATTTGTTATGACTCCGATAATGCAGGAATTGAAGCAAGTTTCCGCGCGGCGGAGATGCTTCAAGGAAATGGGAAAGTCATTAAAATCGCAAAAATGCCCGAAGGTCTCGACCCCGATGACTACATTCGCAAGTTTGGCGGCGAACGCTTTAAAAGCGATGTAATAGGGGCTAGCCAAACACTGATGACTTTTAAGATGGGCTATCTCCGGCGAAAAAGAAATCTGAGTGATGAAGGAGATCGGCTCCTCTATATTGAAGATGTATTGAGGGAATTGACAAAGCTCAATCGCGCTGTCGAACGTGATCACTATCTCAGATTGCTTTCGGAGGAATTCTCAATTTCCCTTGATTCCTTGAAAAAGCAGCAGCACCAATTGTACACCATGGTACAAAGACGGGAAAAGCAGAAAGCGCGAACCATGCCGCTTGCCCGGACAAATCGGATTCCCCCTGCATATGAAATGGCGGAGCGAAAACTGCTCGCACGGATGATGAGAAGCAGGGAGATTTCCGATCGTGTCCAAGACACTTTGGGTGGCTCCTTTACCATTGATGTCCATCAAGCCTTGGCCGCGTATCTTTACGCCTACTATGCACAAGGAAATCCACCGGACGAAGGACTTTTTATTCAGAAGCTTGAGGATCCCGCGCTACAGCGCAAAGTTTCGGAATTATCCATGATGCCGATGAGTGAACAGGTGGATGATAAGGAAATTGAGGATTGCTTGCATCAAGTCATCAGACAGTCGAAGTCGTCGATGATTGCGGATAAGGAAGAGGAGAGAAAGAAAGCCGAGCAAAGCGGAGATTATGGCCGTTCAGCACGGTTGCTATCCGAGATTATCAGTATAAAAAAACAGTTGGGCCATTTTCAGGTAGAGCATGATTAGGATTTGGAAGGAGGGGGTCAAATGGCTGGAAAAGTCAGCAAGACGGATCAAGAACTGACGGTGGATCAGGAAAAGGAACAGTTATTGGAACTCGGAAAGAAAAGGGGTTCACTCACCTATCAGGAAATAAGCACCCGTCTTGCTCCATTTGATCAGGAACCGGAACAGATGGATGAATTTTATGAGACACTTGCCGATCAAGGCATTGATGTGTCAGATGAATCCGAAGGGCCGAGTTCCGACGAAAAGAATAAAGAAGAAGAATTCGACCTGAATGATCTCAGTGTTCCTCCGGGTGTTAAAATCAACGACCCCGTAAGAATGTATCTTAAAGAAATCGGCCGCGTTGATTTGCTCTCTGCTGATGAGGAAATTACACTGGCGAAACGCATCAATGATGGAGACGAGAGCGCAAAACGGCGTTTAGCTGAAGCAAACCTTCGGCTTGTTGTCAGCATCGCAAAGCGCTACGTGGGCCGCGGCATGCTATTTCTTGATTTAATTCAAGAAGGCAACATGGGCCTGATGAAAGCCGTTGAAAAATTTGATTATACAAAAGGCTTTAAATTCAGCACTTATGCAACCTGGTGGATTAGGCAGGCAATCACCCGCGCGATTGCCGACCAAGCACGTACGATTCGAATTCCTGTTCACATGGTCGAGACAATTAATAAATTGATTCGTGTTCAAAGGCAACAGCTGCAGGATCTTGGTCGCGAACCTACACCTGAAGAAATTGGCAAAGAAATGGAATTATCTCCAGAAAAGGTTCGTGAAATATTGAAAATTGCACAAGAACCGGTTTCACTTGAAACCCCAATTGGTGAAGAAGATGACTCACATCTTGGCGATTTTATCGAAGACCAAGATGCGAAAGCCCCTTCTGAAGCAGCTGCTTATGAACTGCTGAAAGAACAGCTGGAAGATGTCCTAGACACCTTAACGGACCGTGAAGAAAACGTATTGAGACTCCGTTTTGGTCTGGACGATGGTCGTACTCGGACATTGGAAGAGGTCGGCAAGGTATTTGGAGTGACAAGGGAAAGAATCAGGCAAATTGAAGCAAAAGCATTGCGAAAGCTGCGCCATCCAAGCAGAAGCAAGCAGTTAAAGGATTTTCTTGACTGACCCGCAAATACGGTTGCTCCCGGCAGGGGGGCAATTTTTTTTGTCAAGTTCGTCGGGATATCCGAAAGCTCTTTAGCTCTAATTCTAATTAGTTTTATGACAAGATGCAAATGGCGGCCTAAAGACTAAGAGAACAGGCAGATGCGGGAAGTGCCTCTCTCTTTTCTATTTTAATACATTTTGCAAGCGCTATCAATTATGTTATTTTTATTTCTGTGCTCGTCTTTGATAATTGGGGTTTTTTCCACCTTTGTGGTACGATAACAGGGAAATATGAATTGATATGTAAGGATTGTGACTATGGAAACCGTACAATTATCCCCAAGATTGAATGCCGTGCTTCAATTTATTCCAAAATCAAAATGTTTGGCAGATATCGGTTCTGACCATGCCCATCTGCCCTTGCGTGCGGTTCAAGACAAAATCGCAGAAACAGCAATTGCGGGTGAAGTTAGACCAGGACCTTATTATCAGGCTCTAAATAATGTGAAGACGTCTAGAATGCAGGAGTATATTGACGTTCGAATGGGTGATGGGCTCGATGTGATTCGTGAGCCTGGTCAAGCAGATGCTATTGTAATCGCCGGTATGGGTGGCGAACTGATTCGTGATATTCTCGAACGCGGAAAGTCTAAACTTAGTACTAATACAGTACTTATTCTTCAACCGAACATTCGTGAGGCATATGTCCGAAAATGGCTCAATGATAACGGATGGGACATTATAGATGAATGTATTGTTGAGGAATTTCCTCACTTTTATGAAATTATTCAGGCCAGACAAGTAGCGGAGAGAAAAGAGTTAACGGATATGGAGTTGCAAATGGGGCCGATACTCTCAAAAAAAGGAGAGCCGGCGTTTATAAAAAAATGGAAAAGACGTGAGAAAAAACTGTTCGATATTCTGGATGCTCTGAATCATGCAGAAGAAACTGATTCCGTACGCCGAAAGAAAGAGGATAGTGAAAACTATTTGCAATTGATCAAGTCTTGCTTAAATCAACTTGAATCATAAAATGGATCAGGAGTGATCAAAGTGGCACAGTGGATTTCAGGAGACCGGCTCATTCAGCGTTTTGAAGCGTGGGCGCCCAAGAAACTGGCTTATGAGCATGACAAAATCGGTCTTTTAGTAGGGAGCTTGCATAAAAAAGTTAAACGCGTCATGGTCACCTTGGACCTGCTAGAAAACGTTGCAGATGAAGCAGCAGAAAAGAATGTGGATTTAATTATCGCCCATCATCCTTTAATCTTCCATCCACTGAAAAATGTTCGTTCGGATGAAGGGCAGGGGAAAATTGTAACCAAGTGCATTAAACATGATATAGCCGTTTATGCCGCCCATACCAACCTCGATATTGCAGAAGGCGGTGTGAACGACATGCTGGCGGATCAGCTTGGATTGAAAGACACAGATATTTTGCAACCCACTTATTCTGAACCGTTATATAAGCTGGCGGTCTACGTTCCAGTGAGTCATGCTGAACATATAAGGGATGTCCTGGGCGATGCCGGAGCCGGAGCAATTGGAAAATACACGCGCTGCTCGTTCAGTACGCATGGAGAGGGCGCTTTTCTTCCACAGTCAGGTGCAAAACCATATAAGGGAACGGTCGATAAGATTGAAAAAACATCAGAAGAGAAAATTGAAGCGGTCGTTCCTGAACATTTGCTTCATATAACGATCCAGAAAATGATCAAAGCGCATCCCTATGAAGAAGTTGCCTATGACGTCATTCCTCTGCAGAATGAAGGTAAAAAATATGGACTTGGAAGAATCGGAAAACTTTCCGAAGCAATTCCATTTAAAGACTATTGTCTTCTCGTAAAAGAAAAACTTGGCTTAGAAGGCCTGAGGACAGTTGGATCGCCGGAGAACATGGTGAAAACAGTCGCTGTATCCGGCGGTGATGGGAATAGCCTGATTCCGTACGCAAAATATCAGGGGGCAGATGTCCTGATTACCGGCGATATCTATTACCATACTGCCCACGATGCACTGCTTTGCGGTCTGAATGTTATAGATGCTGGTCATCATATTGAATCCGTGATGAAACAGGGGGTTAAAGACTTTCTGTGCAAAGTCATCGCTGAAGAAAAAAGTGACACGGAGGTACTCATTTCAAAAGCAGTGACAAACCCATTCCACTTTGTTGTCTAGTGGGTGATCATTTTGGTTTTCAATGCAAAAAAGAGGGGACTGTTGTCCGCCTCTTTTTGTTATATAGGTCTTATTTGGTCTGCTGCTTCAATTTAACCTTAGGTAAAATATTTTTGTTTTTTGTTGCTCTGCTTTCAGTCGACCATGTCTCAGGATTATCAGGATCATACTGATCGAGGAACAGAATGACTTCTTTGGTCAGTTGGGTCGGAGTAGACGCTCCGGCAGTGACAGCAACGGTGTGAACACCTTTCAGCCATTCCAGTTTAAGTTCGGAAAGGTCGGCAATGCGGTAAGAGTGTGTATGCGCAATTTCTTTCGACACTTGAGCAAGACGGTTTGAATTGTTGCTGCGCGGATCACCAACGACAATCAGCAAATCCGAATCCTTCGCCTGCGATGCGACAGCCTCTTGTCTCGTCTGAGTTGCTTGGCAAATTTCATTACAGTTTTCCGCCTGAGGGTACTTGGTTTTTATATAATTCATGATGTCCATGACATCCCACTGGCTCATCGTCGTTTGATTGGTAATTATAATCTTGTCAGTGTCCAACTGGAGTTGATCGACATCATCCATTGTCTCTACAAGGTGGACAATATCCGGTGCGACACCGATTGCTCCTTCAGGCTCAGGATGCCCCTTTTTGCCGATGTAGATGACGTGATAGCCTTCTTTTTTCTTTTCTTCAATAAGATTGTGGGTTTTTGTGACATCAGGACAGGTCGCGTCGATCGCGGTCAATCCTCTTTGCTTTGCAATTTGCCTGACTTCAGGCGATACACCATGAGCTGTAAAGATCACGGTTCCATGATCGATTTCCTGAAGCAGATCGATTCTTTTTTTACCGCGAACGTCAAGCGTGATGACTCCATCCTCTTTCAGGGCCTCAGTGACATGGTGATTATGGACGATCATTCCTAATATATATATGGGCCTTGGCAAGTCTGGATTCATGGCAGCTTGTCTTGCAATGACCAAGGCGTCGACAACGCCGTAGCAATAGCCTCGCGGTGAGACTTTGATAACTTTCATGGAATCTCCCCGTTCTGCAGTTTCTGCATATTGGTTCTGTTCAAAAAAGGAGGACGAAAGATTCACGCTAAGAACGCAGCATCCTGCGAAACATCAGCTGATTTTTTCCTGGGCTTTTTTGAACACCCTCTTATAGTGATACTTCTCAATTATTATAAATGACCCATGTCATGAACACAATGAATCTGTAGTAACTAAATATACATACGTGGAACCGATGGCTTTGTTGGCAGTGTATCGCTATTCAACAAAGAGGCTTTTTTTTGTAATGCAGTCGTCTTTTTGACTTTTTGAGTGGTTCTAGTCTTTTTTTTCTCGGTTTGCACAGTTGCATGATGCGATTCACTAGAAATATTCTGATTTTTGGGCTCAACAGGCGATTCAGTATCGCCATTTTGTTCTTCATCCTTTTTGTCCTCATTCTTCGAATCCTCAGTTGCAGAATCTTCTTGCATGCCTTTGAGCACGCTGATAATGGCCGGGGCATTCTTTATCAGCGGTCCAAACTGTTGAATCATAGGAAGTACAGTTTGAGCCGTCTGTATGGCCTTCTGAGCATTCATGAGCATGCCAAATAGATTCATACCTCCTCCTGAGCCGCCAGCTGTTCCGGGGGAAAGAAATGATGAGATTAATCCGCTTAATCCGCCCAATCCACCTGTAGCTGAAGATGGAGGAATCGGAGCTTGAGACGGAGGAGGAGCCATGCTTGGGAAAATTGGCGGGAACCCACGAGTTGGCGGCGTGGGGCGCTGTGAAGACTGTACAGGAGGATTCCAGAAAAATGGCTGCTGCGGCCCACGGTCAAACGGTGGCATCATGACTCATTCCTTTCTTAACGACGTTTGTACGCTATTCAAGTGATGCGATTTTATGACTCTGTCACGGGGCGAACAAGGCCTGATTAACACTGTAATCCGGTACAAAACAGGGATACTTGCTGATATCTAGTTTATGTCGGCCGTGCTTTAACGGTGACAATCGTTGATAAGCCGGCAATAAAGTGCAAAGTGGTACAACTATGTTAAAATAACAAGGTATAAAGGAGGAGATGTCTGTGCTGAAAATTGGATCTCATGTCCACATGTCGGGCGCAAAAATGTTGCTTGGCGCAAGTGAAGAGGCGGTCTCATTCGGAGAGAACGTCATGATGATTTATACAGGTGCACCGCAGAATACGGTTAGAAAACCGATTGAGAAATTAAATATTGAACCAGGACATGCACATATGGCAGAGCACGGCGTTGAGGAAGTGGTCGTTCATGCACCATATATTATTAATATAGCTAATACCGTGAAGCCGGAGACATTCGCTTTAGGCGTTTCTTTCCTGCGCAAAGAAATTGATCGTGCTGAAGCAATCGGAGCGAAACAGATTGTTTTGCATCCTGGTGCTCATGTTGGCGCAGGTGTTGACGTTGGAATTAAGAAAATCATTGAAGGCCTAAATGAGGTACTCGAGCCGCGGGATAAGGTGCAGATTGCTTTGGAAACGATGGCAGGAAAGGGTAGCGAATGCGGTTTCCAATTTGAACATCTTGCAAAAATTATTGATGGTGTGCAACTGGAAGAAAAATTATCTGTGTGCTTTGATACTTGCCACACAAACGATGCAGGTTATCCGATCGCTGAAGATTTTGATGGTGTACTCGAAGAATTTGATCGCGTAGTCGGTGTTAACCGGATTCAAGTGGTACACGTGAATGACAGCAAAAATCCTGAAGGGTCCAGAAAAGACCGTCACGAAAATATTGGTTTGGGAACCATTGGTTTTGATGTCCTGAATTACATCGTTCATCATCCACAGCTTGAACATTCACCAAAAATTCTCGAGACACCTTATGTCGGTACTGATAAGAAAAACAAAAAACCGCCATATAAGTATGAAATTGACATGTTTAAAAAGCAACAATTTAATGAGCATTTGATTCAGGATATCGAATCGCAATCTTGATTAATAGAAAGAATTCCGGAGCATTTATTTGCTCCGGTTTTTTAATGGGTTTTGATGCTCAATTTCTATGGCAAAGTTACAGCCCCTTCGCCAAATGTTCAAATTGTTTTTCAAGAATTTCGGCAAGCTCAGTTCCAATCTCTTCATTGAGGATTTTTCGAAGTGTCTGCTGACCGTCCGGCTTGAAAGGGTTAATATTTTTATTCTGAACACGCATGGCGATACTAGAGGCTTGTTGCTTTGTCACCGGAATATTATATTGGCTGGCATATTGATAAAGTTCTCCGGGCGTCAATTGGTTCATTCGCTGGATCACAAGCTGTTCAATGAAAGGATTCATATAGTCAACTCCAATTCCTATATTAGACTCACTGTTTAAACTATGATTGATTCTTGAAAATGATGACGTAGACAGAATGCAAATATTTCTGAAAAATGTCGGAACTTGTCTAACAATAATTGCCAATAAAATTGTCACAATGCACAGGATTAAAGTATAATTAAGGTCAATAAGAGTGATAAAAAAAGAGATATTTGTGTTCCATCACACTGATAAAAGTTCAGCTCAAACTGCGAACGTTCCAGTCATGCTGAAAATGACAAAGACAAATAAGAAAGCAGAACGCGAGCGATTATGCTTTTTCGTGCTATACAGAACACAAAAAGTATGCATCCTTCTGGGGAATGGTGACTGAGAAGCTGTTACTAATGCAGGGGAGTGATAACAATTATCTACCGTGAATCGTTTCTTTCTGTTACTGAAAAAGACCAATTTGAAGAACAATTTTCTTTGGAGATACGTTTTTGCCTGACTCCTGATGGACGAATACTGGAGTGCAACAAAAATGGACAGGTATTAGTGGATCGATTCGGCACACACTTTCTGAATTTCTTTACGGATCATATCGCTTTGGAAGTGAAAACTTATCTGAAAACAATTATAGAGAGCAATGACATCGTCTCTGCCCTTCTTAGGGATAAATTAAGCGAGAAAGATCTTGGTACTTTATATAATGGTTTTATGAAGGCAGGAAAAATTATTCTTGTTGGTTTTCGAACGCAAATGCTGACTCGGATGACTGCTGAATTTGCGCATGAACTGAGAAATCCTCTGACTGTCATCAAAGGTTTTTTACAATTATGTGAATATACGAAGGAATACGATAAATACCAGCCGGTTATTTTGTCGGAAATTGACAGAATGTATACGATATTGGAAAATTTCTTGACGATGTCATCAAGGAAGTGCAATTATCAGTCCATGAACCCTGATGCGCTCTGTAAGACAATTGTTTCACTCTTGTCAGCGGAATGTATCGTGAATAAGATTGACTTCGATTACGATGTTACTTATTCTGAAAACGTATGCAAAGTAGATGTTGATAAAATAAAACAAGTCATGATTAACTTGCTTCGTAATGCATTGGAAGCATTTAATGACCGTACAAGAGACAAGAAAATTGTATTTCGTGGAAGCGTGGAAGATAAAGGGTACCGTTTTTCATTAATTGATAATGGTCCAGGGATGGAGACAGATGTGCTCAAGAATCTTGGTCAGCCGCTTTATACAACAAAACCAAGAGGAACTGGAATTGGATTGTCACTCTGTAAGAAGATTGTTGCCGATCATCGGGGAATTTTTTGCGTTAGCAGTGTTCCTGGAAAAGGGACAACCGTCAGTTTTTTTCTTCCCTTTGTATCCCCATAAAATTTCCATAATGTGCATCTGTGAAAATCATCTTTATGAGTCACACTATAGGTGATCCTAAAATGAAAGTGAGGGGTCATTATGGCTGATAAGGATCATTTTCACGATGAAGACTCATTATATGATAAGCAAAATGCTTTTCATAATGAGGAATACGCGAGAGAACTGTCTGCCGATCAATATGATCCGGAAGCGGGAAGATCGCGCAATGATGATAACCGTTCCACACGTGGTGATCATCGAGGAACTGTTGAAGGCGGCAAAGGCATTGGTTGGTTAGCTTTGGTTTGTTCCGTTATCTCATTGTTCTTCCTGCCGATAGTCTTGGGTATTGCCGGAATCATTATTGGCTATATTGCCCTTAGGCAAGGCGCTCGAACATTGGGAGGATGGGCGATCGGTATTGGCTGTCTCGCTGTACTGATTCAATTGCTTTCACCGCTTTTTTGGTAAAAAAACAAGGGAACCTTTGCTTCGGTAAAGGTTCTTTTGTTTTGTTTTAGAATGTAAAGAATAGCAGGGGACAAATTGAAAATATGTTTGGGTTTAATTAGCTGTTTTGCGGTGCATATTTCTAGAAGGTTAACTGTGATAAATGTTACACTAAATTAGAGATATTTTGAACATATACAAAAAGGAATGAGTGCTATGGAGACCATTGACGCGATAAACACACGGCGTTCGATACGCAAAGTCACAGAACAGGAACCGTCAAAAGAAATAATTGAACAAATTCTTGATGCTGCAAGACGGGCACCGAATCATATGAACACTGAGCCGTGGCACTTTACCGTTTTGACCGGTGAAGGAAGGAATAAGCTTGGTGAAGTTTATGGAAAAGTGAATCAGAAAAATCTGGCAGATGCCGATCAACCGACTTTAGATGCAGCCTTTGAAAAAGGAGTTGCCAGCGCGAAACGAGCACCTGTCATCATTGTTGTAACAATGGAACCGAGTGATAATCCTCGTGCAATTGAGATTGAAGATGTTGCGGCAACCGCATGTGCGGTGGAAAACCTGATGCTCGCTGCTCATTCGCTCGGGCTTGGCTCTATCTGGCGCACTGGTGGCGCTGCTTATTCGGAAGAAGCAAAGCAGCAATTCGGTGTGTCCGAAAATGGCCGGGTCATGGGCTTTGTCTATGTTGGCTACCCTGATCTAGAAACGACGCCAAAAGTTCCTGAACGTAAATCTGTTGCTGAGATCACTGAATGGGTTGACGCGTAATTCAATAATCATAGTAATTAATAAAAAGACCGGATAATATTCCGGTCTTTTTGCATTATCCAAATTGAGAACGCTTGATAAGACCTGAACTCTACATATGGATTACTATGAACTCGTCATACAAAAAAGCAAGCCTAGATTTTTAGGCTTGCTTTTTGTACGTGGCAGTTAATGTAGTTAATATTAAATGTTTACTTCAACCTGCTCCGCTTTCTTTTTCGCAAAGTATTCAGCTGCCAGCTTGTCAATTTCAATTTTCAATTCTTCAACCATGCGATCTTCAGGCACTTTGCGAATCACCTCGCCATGCCGGAATAGAAGGCCTTCACCACGACCGCCGGCTATACCGATATCCGCTTCTCTAGCTTCTCCAGGACCGTTAACGGCACAGCCAAGCACAGAGACTTTAATTGGCACATTGATGTCGGAAATGTATTGTTCGACTTGATTGGCAATCTTGATCAGATCAATTTGGATACGCCCGCAGGTCGGACAGGAGACGAGTGTCGCTGCGTTGGTTAGTCCAAAGGTTTTCAGAAGTTCTCGGCATACCTTGATCTCCTGAACAGGATCGGCAGACAATGAGATACGAATCGTATTACCAATCCCTTTGTTCAGCAGAATACCCAAACCGGCGGCACTTTTAATGCTTCCTGAGAACAGTGTGCCGGATTCGGTAATGCCCAAGTGAAGGGGATAATCAAAGGTGCGTGCCGCTTTTTCATAAGCCTCGACGGCGAGATTAACGTTCGATGCTTTCAGCGAAACAATAATGTCGTGAAAGTCCAGGTCTTCAAGAATCTTAATATGATGCAACGCGCTTTCGACCATTCCGTCCGCAGTAGGATAACCGTACTTATCCAAGATGTGTTTTTCAAGGGATCCGGCATTAACGCCAATGCGTATTGGAATGTGTTTTTCTTTAGCGGCGCGAACAACCGCTTCAACGTTTTCCTGTTTTCCGATATTGCCCGGGTTAATCCGGATCTTATCTGCGCCACCTTCGATTGCCTTTAATGCCAGTTTATAATTAAAATGGATATCCACAACGAGCGGAATATGAATTTGCCTTTTGATATCCGGAATAGCCAATGCATCTTCCATGGTCGGACAAGCAACACGCACCATTTGGCAACCGGCATCTTCAAGTCGCTTGATTTCCGCTACGGTAGCCTCGACGTCCCGCGTTTTCGTGGTCGTCATGCTTTGGATAATGACTTCATTGGACCCGCCGATCGTCAGGTTGCCCACTTTGACTTTTCTTGTTTTCGTGCGGTGTGTAATTTCAGACACGAGCGCTTCGCTCCTTTTTAAATAAGTGAATGATTTGTGACTTTTGCAACTAACGTCAGTATATCATGAATCCACCCGGACTGCCTGAATAAATGCATGTGTGAAAGACTTTACACATCAAATTGCAACTGTAAATCAAGGAGCAGTGGATGCTGGTGATGAAACGCTTGTCTTATCATAATTTGGAAATGCATAGGTTTCTCCGATCTGAAGATGGTTAGGATCCACTGATGGATTCAGTACGGCGAAATCTTTAAGTACTCTTTCAATAGAAGGTTCATTCTCATTAATTTTTTCGGTAATGGAGAGCAGAGTATCTCCCGGAGCCACGGTGATCCGTTGATAAGGGACAGCGGCTTTTTCAGTTACCGTTTTTGCAGGTTGGGCAGCTTGTCCGGCTGGAAGTGATCCGGAAGTCAGATCAACATAACTTGTCCAACAGGCCATGATAAAAAGTATGGTGAAAAATCGTTTTTTCATCGCTTCTTCTCCGTTCAAAACAGCAATTTTTGCGAAACAACGCGCTATAATCATCTATATGCCGGTTATCCGAATAATATGCTTATTTTTTGAAAAAAGTTGGGCGATTTTTCAAAGAAACTTTCCCTGGTGCACGGTGTATGGTTTAATTAATAGTGAGAAATTTTATGTGTCTCAGATGCAGGAAAGATCATATTTTTATTATAGAGAAAGAAAAGATTTGCTCATATATAGAGGAGGAACGACATGGGACTACTATCGTATCCTGCAGGTGGATTTATTATTATTTTACTCGCGTCTTGTTTTTTGTTTGCAGAACTGCTTGTAAAAGCGAAGGGACTGCTTGCTCTGACAGGAAGTGGGCTATTCATCTATTACTTTTTGCATTTTCTTACCG
This sequence comes from Sporolactobacillus laevolacticus DSM 442, assembly GCF_000497245.1. GTDB lineage: Bacteria > Bacillota > Bacilli > Bacillales > Sporolactobacillaceae > Sporolactobacillus > Sporolactobacillus laevolacticus. Next base: position 132,069 of record NZ_AWTC01000001.1, on the reverse strand, counting down.
AACAAGCGTCACCATGGATTTTCTTGCTGCTTATTGGAGGCTTGCTTTTGATCATTGTTGACGGCAAGTTATTTACGACCGGAGTTATCGGCGTGTTCGGCTTTATTCTTATGGTTCTCGGCTGCGCCTTGCCAACACCGTCATTGCTCTATGGGATGTTGGTTGGAATCGCGTTTGTGATCGGATCTTGCTCTTCGTTATTCTTTAGGAAGCTATTGCCTGATCGTGACTACCTTGACAAACTCATGCTCAATGACCGGCTTTCTAGTGAAAAGGGCTATAACTCCATGAATAGTGACTATCATGGTTTGATCGGGAAAGAAGGAAAAACAATGACACCGTTTCATCCGGTCGGAACAGTGAAGATTGAAGGAAAAAACTACAGCGCGATTACCGATGGTGTTTTTTTGGATAAAGATATCTCAGTTAAGGTTATATCTGTGGATGGCACTCGAATCTTCATTGACCAGCTCAATGATGGTGTTGGTGTTTAACGTATTAAAGAATGATTTGTAAAGAAATAATAGAGAAATGTAAAAAAAAGTATTGTTATTTACAACCAGTTATGGTATATTATTTCTTGTCGTTGGGACAGGCATTGAAGCTTAGAAATTTAAGTTGACAGGCTTTAGCGCTTATGTTAAATTAATTCATGTTCTGAATTTGTTCCACAGTAGCTCAGTGGTAGAGCAATCGGCTGTTAACCGATCGGTCGTAGGTTCGAACCCTACCTGTGGAGCCATGGCGGTGTAGCTCAGCTGGCTAGAGCGTACGGTTCATACCCGTGAGGTCGAGGGTTCGATCCCCCCCGCCGCTATTTTTTTCTTTACATCACTACCCATGGCGGTTATGGTGAAGTGGTTAACACACCGGATTGTGGTTCCGGCATGCGTGGGTTCGATCCCCATTAACCGCCCGTGGACCCTTAGCTCAATTGGTTAGAGCTGACGGCTCATAACCGTCCGGTTGTAGGTTCGAGTCCTACAGGGTCCACCACTTAGTATGGAGGAATACCCAAGTTTGGCTGAAGGGATCGGTCTTGAAAACCGACAGGGGCTTCACGGCTCGCGGGGGTTCGAATCCCTCTTCCTCCGTTGGTATACATAATGTAATACCTCAATGCAAGCACTCGGAAATCGCTCTCAGATAGCATTTCCGGGTGTTTTATTTTGTTTGGATATTTATCTGTATCTGACAGATTTTTATAGGCACATGCACTTTGACCCTCTAGCTATGATGACAACAACAAATTAGGATTCGCCGCTTTTTGCCGGGAAAAAACCACTGCTTGGTCTGGACGTCTGGGAACATGCGTATTGACCCGAATATATCGCCGCTTTTTTTAAAATTATTGATTGGAAGGAAATCAATCAGCGATTTATTACAACCACATAATAGTCCGATTAAGATTTTGACAGAATAACAGTGCAAACGTAAAATAAATAATAGGCTTGACATCATGGGGACGCCAATCGCTGGCGTCCTTTTGTGATGAATAGAAATAACCGTTTATATAGGAATATAACGATGATTTACGCAAAATATGAAAACTCTTGCAAATCACCGTATATAAATCCGTGCGTGCACACGAATATATGTACTTAGCTAAAAAATGTTCGGATGAAGCGATACGGTATTGCGCTGAACACAAGGCTATTCAGCCTAGGAGGGGAAAAAGTGGCTCAAGAAACGGTGAAAAATAAGGGAACAAAGCATAACTTGCCAATGAGATTGAATATTCTATTCCTTATTGTTTTCATGGCATTTGCAGGCTTGATTGTGAGGTTGGGCTACGTCCAAATAGTCAATGGCGAGCATTATAAAAATGCCGTGAATGCCAACAAGTCTCAATCGGCGCGAATCGATTCGGCAAGGGGCAGGATTTTCGACACAAATGGTGTAACCCTTGCAGATAATAAAGCGGAACTTGCAATTGTCTATATTCGGAATGCCGGGATCAGCGCTTCAAAGAGTATTAAGATTGCTCAGAAACTGGCCCAATACATTACTTTGGACAATAAAGCCATCAAGCTGATATCGACCAGAGATAAGAAAGAATATTACATTCTCACAAAATTCAAGAACATGCAGGACGCTTATGATAAATATTTGTCTGCATCAGAGCAAAAGAACAATGCCAAAACACCGAACAAGGCATATAAATTACTTCTCTCCCGAGTCCCTAATTCAGTACTGAATGGTTATTCGGCAAAAGATGTTCAGGTCATGGCAATCCAGCATGAATTTAATCAAGCATCAAATCTGAGTCCATACATTATCAAGCGTGGCTTGCATGTCGACGATAAAGAATACATCAATGTTGTCGATAACCTCAGTGATTTTAATGGCGCCATTCAAACGGCAGATGTTTCTTCGCGTACCTATATTAAGAACAAGCCTTTTTATGTTGGGAAAATGGGTCCGATTCCGGAAGATAAAATTAACGGCTATTTAGCACAAGGATATAGCAGAAATACAGAGGTCGGGATCAGCTATATTGAGGACCAATATGAGTCTTACTTGCGCGGTGTACCCATGACACTGACTTACGAAACGAAAAAGGGGATGCCGGTGGGCAACCCAACAATTAAGTCAGGGACACGTGGAGATGATTTGCAGCTGACCATTGATATTCGGCTGCAAAAGAAGCTCGACCAGGTGTTGGAACAGAATATCTTGTCCGCACGATCGATGGCGGGAAATGGACAGAATAACAGTGCCTATGCCGTGATGATGAATCCGAAAACCGGTGCAATCCTTGCCATTGGCGGGAAAAAATATGTTAATGGAAAGTTTGTTGATGTCGCAAGCGATGCTATAACGTCGCAATTTGAAATGGGATCCGCAGTCAAAGGAGCTACGGAATTAGTTGGCTTTCAGCACAATGCGGTTCCTTCGCAATTTCACGATATGCCAATCAATTATCGAGGTTCCAAAAAATATTTCAAATCATGGGAAGTGAGCGGACTTGGGACATTGACCCCTGAAACTGCTTTGCAGTTTTCTTCCAACGTTTTCATGGCAAAGATCGTTTCTAATATGTCAGGAATTATTTTAGCTCCTTCCGGTGGAAAATATATAGCGAGAACTCCTTTCGTTACGAGTCCGAAATTCATTAAAGCGATTAATGATTTGCGAAACGGGTACAGCCAGTTCGGACTTGGTGTGAAGACTGGAATTGATCTCCCGACAGAAGGAAGCGGATATAATGGCGGTATGCCTAAGGATCCCGGTGTTATTCACCAATATGCCATCGGCCAGTTTGACACGTACACCCCGCTAGAGATGGTGCAGTATATTTCAACAATCGCGAATGGCGGATACCGAATGCAACCTCATCTTCTGGAATCGGTTCATGCGCCGGGAAACGACTCGAACAATCTTGGCGCTAACGTGTATACGTATTCACCACAGGTGTTAAATACGATAGCGAATAATAAGCACGATTTGGCACGCGTGCAGCATGGACTATATCTTGTTACCCATGGCGCACGCGGTACTGGAAGTGTCTTCTATTCACAAGGTCAGAAATATAAAGTGGCTGCGAAAACAGGTACTGCGCAGATTAATCAAAAAGATTTGAGCTTGTACAACGAAACTTTGGTATCATATGCACCATATGACAATCCTCAAGTAGCCATTTCTGTTGTTGTACCAAGCGTACGAACAGGTCATCAAAACCAGCAAATTGCTCTAGAAATGTATAAGGAATATGATCGGTTGTATCACTATACCAGTAATTAAAATGATTTTGATTGTAAAAAGGATAACTTCTGATAAGTTACAGGGGTTATCCTTTTTTAATGACTTAGTTCATTAATCTACTGTTTCCGTGAGATAGTAAAGGATTAAACAGGATTGGTTTAGTTTATAAACACGGGATCAAAAAACGAAGCTATCTAAATGTCGATTTTTCAACGTTTAGATAGTATTCTTAACTTAGAAAGTCCTTGAAATATAGTCATTTCTAATTTCTAATTTTGTGAGCGGATACCCTTTTTGAAAACGTCGTTTAGTGAAATACAGCAATATTCAACCAGAATATAAAAACACTTGCAAGTCATTGTATATAAATCTGTGTATGTACATTAATACATGTACTTAGTCACAAAAAGTACATAAAGTGTTACAGTTTGTGCTGAACGCAAGGCTTTACTGTCTAGGGGGGATAAAAGTGACACAAAAAACGGTAAAAAATAAGGGAACAAAGCATAACCTGTCTATGAGACTAAATATTCTATTTCTTTCTGTTTTCATAGCATTTGCAGGTTTGATTGTCAGGCTTGGCCATGTCCAAATTGTCGATGGCGAGCATTATAGAAATGCCGTTAATGCCAATAAGTCTCAATCGGCGCGAATCGATTCGGCACGCGGAAAAATTTTTGACACGAATGGTGTGACACTTGCCGATAATAAAGCAGAACTTGCGATTGTCTATATTCGGAATGCTGGGATCAGCGCCTCAAAGAGTGTTAAGATTGCTCAGAAACTGGCCCAATACATCACATTAGATAACAAAGCCATTAAGCGTGTATCGAACAGGGACAAGAAAGAATATTATATCCTCACAAAATTCAAGAAACTGAGCGGTGCTTATGACAAATATTTGTCGGCTTCGGAACAAAGAAAATATGCCAAATCACCGAACAAGGCGTATAAGGTGCTTCTTTCCCGTATCCCTGATTCGGTGTTAACTGGGTATTCAGCAAATGATGTTCAAGTCATGGCGATTCAACATGAATTAAATCAGGCATCTAACCTGAGTCCGTACATCATCAAGCGCGGCTTAAATGTCCATGATAAGGAATACATCAATGTTGTCGACCACCTCAATGATTTTGATGGCACCATTCAAACGGCAAATGTGTCTTCACGTACTTATATTAAGAACAAGCCTTTTTATGTGGGAAAAATGGGTCCGATTCCGGAAGACAAGATTAACGGCTATTTAGCACAAGGCTACAGCAGAAATACTGAAGTTGGAATAAGCTATGTTGAGGATCAATATGAGTCATACTTGCGCGGTGTTCCGATGACGCTAACTTACGAAACGAATAAAGGTTTACCGGTGGGCAACCCGACGATTAAATCCGGAACACGCGGAGACGATTTGCAGCTGACCATTGATATCCGGCTACAAAAGAAGCTCGACCAGGTGTTAGAACAGAATATCTTATCCGCACGATCGATGGCGGGAAACGGACAAAATAATAGTGCCTACGCTGTAATGATGAATCCGAAAACCGGGGCAATCTTAGCCATTGGCGGGAAAAAATATGTTAATGGAAAGTTTGTCGATGTCGCAAGCGACGCTATAACGTCACAATTTGAAATGGGATCTGCGGTCAAGGGAGCAACAGAGTTAATAGGATTTCAGCATCATGCAGTGCCGGAACATTTTTATGACATGACCATTGACTATCCAGGAGGATTAGGAAGTTTTTCGTCTTGGGAGCCAGGAGGATTAGGCGCACAGACACCTGAGACTGCCTTGCAATTTTCATCAAACGTTTTTATGGCATCGATCGTATCCAAAATGGCTGGTATATCATTGTTGCCAGCGGGAGGTCATTATAGCGCGAAATTTCCGACTGTTAATGATCCACGATTTATACGAGCATTTAATAATCTTAGAAATGGTTATAGCCAATTTGGCATGGGAGTTAAAACAGGAATTGATTTGCCAACAGAAGGTACAGGTTTCAATGGTGGAATGCCTGACAATCCTGGACTTATTCACCAGTTTGCCATTGGACAGTTTGATACCTATACACCATTAGAGATGGTTCAATATATTTCAACAATCGCCAATGGTGGGTATAGAATACAGCCCCATCTTCTAGAATCGGTTCATGCACCTGGAAGTGATTCAAACACACTCGGTAAAATGGTATACTCACTCGAGCCAAAAGTGCTGAATACGATACCTAATAACAAGCATGATTTGGCACGTGTGCAACATGGTTTATATCTTGTTACCCATGGCGCACGAGGAACCGGAGGTGTTTTTTATTCACAAGGTCAAAAATATAAAGTAGCTGCAAAAACTGGTACAGCGCAGATTGATCGACATAATCTAAACCTTTATAATGAAACCCTGGTTTCCTATGCACCCTATGATAATCCTCAAGTAGCAATCTCTGTCGTTGTCCCAAGGGTCGAAATCGGACATCAAAACCAACAAATCGCTCTTGAAATGTATAAGGAGTATGACCGATTGTATCACTATACAAGCCCAGGAAATTAAAACAAGTAATTAGAGGATTGTGTTGGTCTTTTTGTGGATTGTATTGAGTTCTCTCTAATGTTGCTGAAAGTAATTTTTTTATATGATGTTAACAGAAAAATTCAAACAAAACCTGATTCCATACGGATCGGGTTTTGTTTTTAGATGCGTTAAGAATGTATGACAACTTATAGGACAATGTTCGCTACAAGATAGCGTAAATAACTATTTTTGTGTTGATTTGTTTTTAAGTATAATAAAGTAGACTTATTTAGATAATGCACAGGCTAATCGATCATGCATTAGTGATGGTTCTAATAACTATTTTCATAGCGTCAAGATTGAATTCTATTCATGAAGCTTACAAGGATTTCAAATAAGAGGAGCCGAAGTATGATTAACTTTTGGAAAACTCACAGATCTTGGCGATACTTGATCATAATTATTTTTATTATCGTCTGTTTTATTGTATTTCCATTGTTCCTATCTGTTTTTTGTACAATCGATTATTCAAGTTATTTTTCTCTTCTTTTTCAAGGGAATTTATTATTTTGTGTATTTCTTTTTATACTGATCAAAAAATATTTAATAAGAGACATAGATAACGCCCCAAAAGATTCTTGGATCGATCATGCAGGCAGGTTAATTGGTGTAATTGCTATAATTGTTTTATATCTCTATTTTGATGGCCCTCGAATTTTGGATGTCCCAAATGCATTATCAAATAAAACTAAATTAATAACAGGAACTATTTATGAAGTCGATAACGGTAGATCCGGAACACAATATTTCTATTTAGAGGATGAATATTATGAATATGATTATGCTAAGTATGGGTTGAAGGATGGTGACCATGTGTCGATGATTATATTGCCGCATAGTCATTTTGTAGTGACACTTAAAAAAATCAGGAGTTAAAGGTGCTTGTAAAAATTGTTCCAAATTAAATTCAAAGTACTTCGAGTAAATGAATTTTGGTTTTGAAAATTGCTCGTTTTGTATTAACAAGATTAAATTTATGCCAGTGTACATGCAAAAAAACCAAGTTGAATTGTTAGGTCAACTTGGCTTTTCTACCTTTTATTTAATTAATTGCTGTGGTTTTTTGTAATCACTTGAGCAAGCTTCTGAATGGACATATCGCTGGACACTTTGTATGATCCGAGCTGAACATATTTTTCAAGCTTATTTTTGTGGAGATACTGGTCGAAATTGAGCTTCTGATTCGATTTGAGAATCTTCGCACTGACCAGTTCGCTAGAAATGTCTCCCGGTGTCATGCCGCTCTTAATATGCAGATTATAGGTTGTTGTTTTGCTCGTTTTTGCCGGTGATTTGTCTTTACTGTTAGTGTTTGTTTGATCTTTGCTCTTACTTGCCTTATCAGTTGCCTTTTGTGTATCGCTCAGCCATTGGTTATAGGCGTCGAGATCAATGGCTTTACGGTGATGGCTGGCAAGATATTGAGTGACGGTCGCTTCCGTCAACGGCGTTTGCTTGACTACATTTTTAGCCGGTTTCTGTTCTCCTTGATTGAAGATCAAATAGTAAAAGAAAGCAAAGACGGCGCATGTCAGCAATATGCCTGCGGCGAAACCGCGAATTTCATTTTTTGTCACTGCATTCACCCTTTAGAATGATCCTGGTCCCCGAGCATAATTTCCTCTTCGAGCACACGAATTTTTTTCTTGACCTTGTACAGTTCCTGCATCATTGTGATTGAATTTTCCTCCAGCTGGCCCTCCACTTGCTTAATGCTGTCTTGTTTGTAATAGGATACAGCCAGTGCAGTCAATCCAATGATCATGAGTATCAAGATGACAAACCCCAATTCATTACCCCCCTCACGATTGTCTGAGGTTCATGTGTATTAACGCTCACATGACAATCACCATAGTTATTTATAACATATCTCAAATAGTTACGGAAGAATAAGGGTGAAAAAGAAAGAAGATTGTAAAATAAATAGAAAAAAATGGGGAAAATGAGAAAGTAGTCCACTTCCTTATATGAAATAAGTTATTGTAGAGGTTGAAGCATTTCTTTTTTTTTGTTAAGATAAAGTGTATGTTTTTGGACACGATGATAATAAGTGCAATGGAGGGATAAATATGCGAGTTAAGGTTATTTTGGAAAATACGGAAACCGGTGATCGCGATTACATCACAACGAAAAACAAACAAAAGAACCCTGAACGTCTTGAGCTGAAAAAGTACAGCCCAAAACTGAGAAGGTATGCGACTTACCGCGAAACAAAGTAAGCAGGCTTGAATAAAAAGCCGCGAAAGACCTCTGACGGGTTTTTTGCGGCTTTTTGTCATGCAGGTCCGTTTTCGTTCCGGACTTATGCCGGCTGCTTATTCGCGTGACTACTCTGAATTTCTCAGTCATCAGGTTTTCAATATGGAGGATAGAATGAACTTACAAAAGCAGAAAATACGCAACCAGATACTCCATGATATGGAAAAAATTGATGAGTATGTTTTTACCGAAAAATGCAAGAAGGTCAGGAACCATTTGTTTGCTTCCGAAATGTGGAAAAACGCCGAATTCGTTGGGGTTACACTATCCGTCGGCAGAGAAGTGGAAACCATGGCCATTATTACGAAGGCGTGGACAGAAATGAAACGGGTTGCTGTGCCAAAATGTCATCCATCTGATCGAACGCTCAGTTTCTATGAACTGGAATCGTTTAGTCAGCTTGAATCCGGATTTTACGGCCTGATGGAGCCGAATACAGATAAGACACAGCTGATTGGAACAGACGCGCTGGACTTGCTCATTGTTCCAGGCGTCGTTTTTGATCATCAAGGTTATCGTATCGGTTATGGAGGCGGTTACTACGACCGTCTTTTGCCACATTATTCAGGCATCACGGTGTCACTGCTCCTTGAAAGCCAATTTATCGCGGGCATTCCTGTAGAGGATCATGATCAGCGAGTGAAATGGCTAATCACAGAAGAGGGCAGGTATCGCGCGCAAGAAATTAGCGAATGAAAGCAGCTCGATTAAGCCACACTAAACCCAAATTAGAAAGTCCGGGGGTGTTTTATTGTGGTGAGAAGAACGGAAATCCTTGCAACCGTGTTGTTGGCACTGACAGCGGTGTTTATAATACGCAGGCGCCGTACGCTTTTTGAATTATTGGTACTGATCATAGGACATTGCTGCTTGTTTGGATGGATGAAAAAAGACGAATCTGTCCGATAGTGAAAAAGAATGCCGGCATAAATTATCGTCGGTCAACGTTCTGCTCTGAATTTATGAGAAATTTTGTCTAAGCAAAACAATTTGTTGCCCTGCAGTTTCAATAACAATCAACATATGATCGGGCGCAATCAATAAAAGAGGCATGCTGCTGCCAAGCGCCGGCTCTCCTTGTTCAGGCGTAAGCTGGATGCCTTTTACATAAGTTTTATAAATACCTTCCCAGAGCTGCCCGGTGATGCGCTCTGCTTTTTTCTCTCCAAATGGAAAGATGCGTTGAAATGACTCTGCCGTCAACTCGTCAAGCGGAACGACACGATAGTCGGTTAACTGAAATCCATATTTTTCGGATGCTTTACGGAGCAGCGCTGATCGTTCAGCTTCAGTTTTTTGTGCATAATGACTGATCTGTTTTACCTGTTCAGAGGTTGCTGGTTCTCGAAATGCGCTGTAAGAACCATTTTTTGGCGTGACAATGAGAAAGTCCTGTGACAGTATTTCTTTGCCATAGATAGATTGACCAATATGTAATTCGGCTTGATGAACAGTCAGACCTACATAATATCCGGATGACAAAGGCATTTCCTTTGTTGCAGTCAGTTCACTAACATTTTTCTGCCAATGATTGATGATAGAAACGAGACGGTTGTTTCGAAACAATAAAGAAAAATCTTGCATCAAGTCGTTTTTTTCAACGGTTTGAGAGGACACTGACCATCTCAGTAATTTGTCTTGCGGCATAGCACTTAGCTTGGTTTCAGCAGCAGTATAGTGCAACCGTGCATGCTCTGGAAAATAAGTGATACTCGGCTGTACCTGTAAGAAGAACGGCAATATTAGCAGCACGAAAATAGCCGCTCCTGCAGCGATCAGGCTTTGAAACAGGACATTTCTATTTAGTCGCATAGACAGAAAACCTCCGGACAAGTCGATATAGTTCACTTTATTCGTACAAGCCGTCATTCATGCCTCAGCCTTGGGTCATTTATAGGCATATGGAATGGTTTCATAATGTTAACGATTTATTCATTGGCAAATTGCGCTTTTTAGGCGAAAATAGAACTATGATTTTATTTCGATTGGCGGGTGTATGGTAATGATTAATATAGGTGTGGATTTAGGCGGAACAACAATAAAAATGGCGTTAATTGATGATGATGGAAAGATGATCGACAAATGGGCAATCGCGACGAACACCATTGATAATGGAAAACATATCGCAGCAGATATCAGTGCCAGTGTGCTTAAGAAGATGAAACAATTCAATTTGGAACGTTCGACCGTAAGAGGTGTAGGGGTAGGTGCTCCCGGATTTATTAACATGGACACCGGATTTATCTATCAAGCAGTTAATATAGGATGGAAGGATTATGCGCTGAAAGATGAATTGGAAAAATCAATCGGCCTGCCTGTAGTGATTGATAATGATGCAAATATGGCGGCACTTGGCGAGATGTGGCTTGGCGCGGGTCTTGGCGCAAAGAATTTGATTTGTGTCACACTCGGAACAGGTGTAGGCGGGGGAATCATCTGTGATGGAGAGATCCTCCATGGAGTTAGTGGGATGGCTGGAGAAATCGGTCATATTACAGTGTTGCCAAGTGATGGAGCTCCATGTAATTGCGGCAAGACAGGCTGCCTCGAAACAGTTTCTTCGGCAACCGGTATTCGCAGACTTGCTTTGGATGCATTAGATTATAATGATTCAGAAAGTATTCTTCGCGATATCTTTGAGAGCAAAGGCGATATCACTGCAGAAGATGTGTTCAATTGTGCAGCGCAGAATGACCCGCTCTCTTCAACAGTTGCCGAGAAAGCAGCGTTCTATCTTGGCTTCGCGCTTGGCGCTCTTGCTGTAACAATTAATCCGGAAAAAATTGTTATCGGTGGCGGGGTCTCCCATGCAGGCGAGACATTGCTTACTCCTCTAACAAAATATTTTAAGCGTTTTTCGTTACCACGTGTCTTTGATGCTTGTTCCATTGATATTGCAAAATTAGGTAATGATGCTGGGGTAATCGGCGGGGCATGGCTCTCTAAGACGAAGCTCCAACAGGCACATACAACTGCGTAAATCTATGAATCTCATGTGATTGGTCGCTCTAGAAAAGGGGGATTTGATGAGCTGGATGGTTTGTCCGGTTGGCCCTATACAAGCCAATTGTTATGTAATAAAAGATAAAAATTCTAATCAGTCGCTTATCATTGACCCCGGAGAAGAATTTGAAAAAATAGAAGCGATTGTCGCGCGTGAACAGCTAGAACCCATAGCCATTCTCTTGACACACGCTCATTTTGATCACATTGGCGCTTTGGATCAGGCACGGGATGCATGGCGTATTCCTGTCTGCTTGCATCAGGATGAGGCCGATTGGCTCGATGATCCGAAAAAAAACGGCTCGTCATTTTTTTCGATGATCCAACCCGTTTGTGCCAGAAAAGCGGAAGTGTTGCTGAGTGGCGGACAACGATTATCTATTGGTTCTTTTGCATGCAAAGTCCTGCACACGCCAGGTCATTCACCTGGAGGTGTGTCTTTCTACTTTGAACAATTGAAAACTGTTTTTTGTGGGGACGCCTTATTCCGAGGAAGCATCGGCCGTTCAGATCAATTTGGAGGGAACCACGAGCAATTACTATCGAGCATTGAACAACAATTGCTTACGCTCCCTGAAGATACGGTCGCATGCCCGGGACATGGACCTTCGACAACGATTGTCAAAGAGGCAGAATCGAATCCTTTTCTGATTTAAATACCACTGCACGTTCAAGTGCCTTTATCATAGGATAGGTTGATAAAGAGCGAAGGAGCGTGCGGGGTGTGAACAAACACCGATATATTGATTTTCTCGCTAAATTGGCAGTTGATAATGCGCATCCTGGTGGTCATCAACTTACGAAGGCGATTATTGAACGATTGCCGATTAAGAAAGGCTGCGGTGTATTGGATGTAGGGTGTGGTACTGGTGCTACAGCGGTCTTTTTATCCGAACAATTGGAAGCAGACGTCACTGGAATCGATCTGCATCCGCGTATGGTGGAACGGGCAAAGGAACGTGTGAAAGCATGCGACAAGCCCGTTAAGATCATTCAGGCATCTGCCGAGCAGCTACCCTTTCAGACAGACACATTTGATTGCCTGCTTTCGGAGTCAGTAACAGCGTTTACAGATGTTGAACGCTCCGTTCCTGAATATTTCCGAGTCCTGAGACCAGGCGGACATTTGATGGCAATCGAAATGACGATCGAACATCCGATTGATGAGAGGGATCAACAGCTGATTCAATCGGTATATGGTGTGAATGGCTTAAATACTGAAGAAAATTGGCTGGAAATTTGGAAACGTGCGGGTTTCGCTCAAGTCACTGTATTACCTGTAAGTCAGTTCAGAAATGTCACAGGTGACGCATTGCCAACCTATAACTTCACAAGCGAGATTGATGAGGAAACGCTCGAAGTCTGGCTAGAGCACATGCATATGATGCAGACGTATAAAAACATTTTGTCTTACCGAATTTTTCACGCAATGAAAACAAACGCGGATTAAATAACCCGGCTGCGCTCTTCGCGTTGCCGGGTTATTTCTTATGCTTGTGAAGACGCTCGGTAATTCTGGACGCATAGCTTTCGATAGCATCAGGAATTTGGCCGAAAAGCTGATTACGAAATGGCGGACGAGCTGCTTTTTGTTCCATTCGAACCTTTTTTCGCTCCGCACGAGGGGTTTCCATATAACGGACAAACTGTTCTGTAAGAAAGCGAACATATTCATCGGATTTCAATTGGGAGATCTCCTTTGAATTTTTATAATAGTTTGCCCGTTTTTTCTCATTTTGATGCATTAAAGAAGATTTATTGACAAAATAGGGTATTCAGATCAGGGATCTATTCGCTCGAGCCAATTTATAGGCTCTCCGCTTTCCATTGAATAAGTCATTTGGTCGGTTTCTTTACTCTGATTGTCTGACAGTGTAAATTTAACCTTCAACAGCCCTCCGCTTTCTGTGGCAGAAAAAGTAACTGTTCCTTTGTGATAGACAAATGTTCCTTGACTAGGCAATGTCTTCTCTCTTATATTCTGTTCAAGGTCATTCAGCACACATTCACGGAGCTGCTGAAGTTGAAACTGAGCATGGACTTGGCGGAAAAATTGCCGATCGCTATATAACAACAGCAGAGCATGAAAAACAAAGGCGAGGAGGAGTAAAGACAGTATCATGGTTAACGGAAGGATGAATCCACGTTGGCTATGGAGAGGGCTTCGCATTTACATTCTCCTTCACATAGAGACGGTCGTCCCAATAATAAGAATGGTTGGCTTCATCGATCACTTGAATGGAGACGTATGTTCCATCGGATTGGAAAAATGCATTTTTGACATGTTGAAGAACAATTTCATAACCTTGTCCACTAACCTGGCGAATGACGCGTCCAGGACTAACACTTTTATAAGTTATTGTTTCTGTTCCTTTTTTGAGGATAAGGCTGCGATGATCTGAGGAACTGCTGACTGTTTGTGACAGGTGTAATTCAGTTGCTGTCTGGACAAAAAAGATACGTGTCTCTTTTTGCGTATCTAAGCGTGACTCAAAGCGGTTGGTCATGAATTGTGTTACAGCCACCATCAGGCCAACAATAATTAACAAAATAGAGAGGGCAATCATCATGGAGAGTAAGGTAAAACCATTTTGGTTTCTCATTTTTTCGCTTCACCCGTCAGGTAATGGGTTCTCCCGGCATAGTTCCAATAGACGCGTAGATATGCTGAGTGGTCGGTTTGTTCGATCCACTCCAGCTGAAAGACCGTAGCAGGCTCAGCTTTAGAAAGGATGTCCCCATCAGTCTTCCATAATAATAATTGATGTCGGAGATAGGTGAGTGCTTCATTTTTCTGTTTTAAAATTTGTCGTTCACGATATGTTTGCATCAAAATAGGGAAGACAATACCAATAACAATTGTGAGTATGCAGATTGAGACAACAGCTTCTGTTAGAAATATGCCGCGTTCATCCTGAAACTTTCTCAATATAAACCCTCCCTTGTCCAAGCAGCATCACCAATTTGTAACGAATGCTCCCCATTGAGATTGTGAAGGTGCCCGATTGAGAAAAATGGCCAAGCCGATTAATCGTAATTGTGGTTTCGCCAACGCTGTTATAAATCATGATTCTGCGATTCATATCCGACTTTTCAATTTCATTGCTGCGTGAAACATAATAATAGTGGTCCTGATTGTTGAAAACGATATGAACAAGCTGAGATTGGGTGATCGCTTCGATCTGTGCATCTTGAATCATGTCTTCAATATCTTCGGTGAAGTGTCTTAGTGTGATTTCATCAGACCAATGAGAGAAGGTGAGAAAAGTGAGGGGACCAATGATACAGGCGATTGAAAGAACAATAAGCATTTCAAGCAGCGTGAATCCTGCCTGATTACGGAGCACTAACGGTTCCTGTTGCCGTATCATAATCAAGCTCCGTGCCATTGGATGTGGTAATGCTATTGACATAATTTCCAGTAAGAAGATCATCTAAAGTCGCCGGCAAGCTGCCGTCATGGTCCATCTGATAAGCAGCAACCTGGCTTTGTACCAACTTAACGGTTGCTTCTGTACTTTTATCTGTGACAACAGCATTGGACTTTGTCATATTTGGCACGGCAATCAACAATAAAATGGAAATAATTAACAAAACGATCATCATTTCAATTAGGGTAAATCCGCGTTCTGAGGTAAGAATCAATTTGCGAAGTGTTTTCAACATTCGAGGAACTCCTTTGGTGTGGGATAAAAAACGACTAGAAGATAAGCTTTACTGGAAGATAAATCGAGCAGATAGAAAAGTAAATCAGATAAATGAAGAAAAGCCTGAAAGATGAAGCGATGAGAAAGAGGAAAATGATATTGAAGGAAAAACGACAGGTAACATTCGCCTCCTTAAACCGTGATCAGATGGTAGAAGAGAACCATGGTTAATGAATTCGACAGCATCGAGTCTGATCCTTTTTTATTTGACAAAAATTTGTGACAAAACCCAAAACAGATTACAAAATCTGAGACAAACTTATTGGGCTTAGATCGTATTTACACAAGAGTTTTGACTTGATCCATACCTCTGTTTATTTCGGTAAAGATTGGAACGGTGCCTTTTTAATGAGTGACAATGAAATGATAAAGTAATGAATATCCTTATAATCGAAGTATGAGAAATATTAACATAGAGCAGCCGAAAGCATGCGGGTATAAGAATAATAATTACAATTAAGGAGATTTTCGGATAAAATTTCCTGACACTTCTTGTCTGCGGTACTCGGTTATCCTCCAAAACATCCAAACGTTTGATATAAACGGCAATACGTTAACAGGCAAGTAAATCTATTCTGCACCGTGATATTACTGTTACCATTATCCAGTAGGTTCGAAATAAATTACGTCTTAATTAGTTGCGTATCTTTCTATTTGTGCGGCAGATATTTCCGTAGTCATTGTACATAATTTGGAAGACGTATGGATGAAGAAAATGTTCATAATACTAAATGAAGCTTAACAACAAATGGAGGAAAATACGCGCTTATGGAGAACATGAAGCATGAAACGGAACACAGCATACGCCTAACGTCACCAGAGATGGCAAGCCTTTGGACTTCGTACCAAAGTGATACAATGGCAATTTGTGTACTTAAGTATATGTTGGAAGAGGTTGAGGATAGTCAAATAAAAACAGTTTTTGAATACGCCTTAGAATTGGCCAACACTCATATCCAAACAATTACAGGAATCTTTAAAGAAGAAAATTTCCCTATTCCTGCCGGATTTACGGATGAAGATGTAGACCTAACAGCACCACGTTTATTTTCTGATACCTATTGGTTAAAGTACCTTCATGTAATGACAATTCACGGTCTTACTGGATATGCTGTTGCTTTAACGACTGCGACACGTTCAGATATTCGTGATTATTACACTGAATGTAATCGTTCATCAACCGAATTGTACAATAAGACCATAGAAGCGCTTTTATCAAAAGGGATTTTCCAAAGACCTCCATATATTTCAACTCCAGATAAGGTTGAGTTTGTTAAGAAACAATCCTTTTTAAACGGTTGGTTTGGTGATCGCAGACCTTTAAATTCTGTAGAAATCAGTAATATTTTCTTCAATTTAAATAAAGATACCGTTAACAGAGCATTACAAATTGGCTTCAGTCAAGTGGCAAAATCTAATGAAATTCGTGATTTTATGTTAAGAGGTGCAGATATCACTTTTAAACATATTGAGGTTTTCAGTTCAATCTTGCACGAGAATGACCTACCTTCCGCTCTGCGTCTGGAATCGGAAATAACTAATTGTATTGTTCCACCATTTTCAGACAAGTTGATGATGTATCATACACAAATTTTAGTTGCTGCAGCAATAGCCTTTTTTGGTGCTGGAATGGCAGCATGTATGAGAAGGGATTTAGCAGTACAATATCAACGAATTATTACAGAAACTCAACTATACGCAGAGGATGGAGTAAATATTTTAATCAAAAATGGATGGATGGAGCAAGTTCCACAAGCAGATGACCGGAAAGCGTTAGCATACATTTAATTACGTTAAAGAAAAGTTAGGAATTGAATGGAAAATGGTGACCGCAAAGTTGAAATATTGCTATGGAGTATTGCCTTACCAGGTTTTGGGTCAAATACTGAACGGAAATTTTTGAAAGCTCTATTATTTGGCGGACTAGAACTTTTGGTGAATGTCCAATCTAAATTCAATACAGTAATAAAATATAATTACCACTGGGATATTATTGAAGCGATAAACCAAACCAACTTTCAAGGGCTGATGTTCTACCCTTGTTTGTATAAAAGTGTTCGTAAAACAATTGTGTTAACAAATGAAAAACCGGCCGAATGGCGCCTTTACCAGTTCAGCCGGTTTGAATCGTGTTTTTTTGTTAAAATTCTTCGTAGCGTGCTGGATCCTGATCGAAAGTTCGTCCACCTGGATGGCTCAGCTTGCCAATCGTCTGCATCTCTTCATCACTTAGTGAGAAATCAAATAATGAAAGATTCTCAAGTTGACGTTTCGGTGAAGATGATTTTGGCAGCGGCAACGCGCCAAGCTGAACATGCCAGCGCAGGATAATCTGAGGGATCGACTTCTGATGCGCATCAGCGATTTTTTTGATGGCTGCATCTTGTAACAGTTTATTGGCACGTCCAAGCGGGCTCCATGATTCGGTCACGATGCCATGCTCTTTGTCAAATGCCCGCTGCTCATCCTGTGAGAAATAAGGATGGAGCTCAACCTGATTGATGCTAGGCGTCACACCGGTTTCTGAGATCAAGCGCTCCAAATGCTCCGGTAAGAAGTTGCAGACGCCTATAGAACGTATTAAGCCCCATTTTTGTGCATCAATCAAAGCCTGCCAGGCTTCAACGTATAAATCCTTGCTTGGATTTGGCCAATGAATCAGATAAAGGTCATAATAATCCAAGCCCGAACGGAACAGCGATTCTTGAATTGTTGCTAAAGCCTCATCATATTTATGATGTCTTCCGGGCAGCTTTGACGTCACAATTAATTGTTCACGCGGTACTGAGCTGCGCCGGATGGCCTCACCAAGTGCTCCTTCATTTTCATAATTAAAGGCTGAATCTAGTAAGCGATAACCTGTGTCAATAGCGCCGACAATCGTGTTTACTCCTGAAGCTCCGTTTAGCTTGTATGTACCAAACCCTACAGCTGGAAGTTTTATCCCGTCGTTCAGCGTGATTTCTGGAATAGATGTCACTGAATTCTCCTCCTCCTTCATCCCCATTAGTTTAGCATTCCAAAATAGGTGCGTCTAACAATGCGCTTAGCTGATTCTGTCAGCTTTTTTACTCCTTCTCTGCTCATTTTTACAATGATAAAGCGCACAAAAATCAAGAGTATTATTTTGTGATCCGATCCATATGATCCATTATCTTCTCGAAAAAGAGATTGATTGGAGGATGGAACGAAATATATTTTCATAAGATGAAAAAAATTATGAATCATTGCGTTTAGGGTTGTTAATCGTGGTCAATTCATTTATTTTATATTTAACTATTAATATTTGAAACATCTTTGTAATATTAATTGTATAATAGTAAAACCATTAAGTCTGAGGTGAATCATCATTCGTAAGGTATACGTGATCGTTATAAGCAGTGTCATTCTTATAGCAGCATTAATTATTGCTATTATGAGTTATTTTCAGGCGACCCGGTTTAATGCACATGTGAGCATAAATGGCATACAGGTCGGCAGATTGACAACAGAACAAGCGCTAAAAAAATTAAAAGAACAGACGTTAAAAAATGACGTGTATATTGGGAAAGAGCAAATCTTCGATGGGAAGAACACAAAAGCGAAATTCTCAAAACAAGATCTGCCCGAAGTGAACCAATTATTCAAGAAGCAGTGGACGTGGTTTCCTTCTTTGCAATCAAAAAACTATGCACTAATGCCAAAAGAGTTGGATCAATATCGGGCAAAAATACTTAAGAAAGACGTATTGAAACGAATAAATGCATTGAACAAGAATTTGAAAGCACCAAAAGATGCCTATGCCTATTTGGATAAAGGCCAGATCAAGGTCTCTAAAAGCGAGAATGGGCAAAAGTATGATACGGGCGAATTAATACAGGATTATGATCGCCAAGAATACAATAGTGAAATTCATTTAAAAGCGATACGCTTATTACCGATTAAATCAAACAGCCAAACCGTGGAAAAGGAAAAGAACATCCTGAAGGAACTTGTTACACGGACAGTCGACTATAAGGTTCAAAACAAGACTTATTCTTTGAAAGCGAGCGAGCTCCTTAAAAATGCAGCAGTGTCAAAATCTATGAAAGTGGACATTGATATGGGCGATCTTAAGAACAAGATAGCCGATATTAATCGCAATCAGTCTACTTTAAATAAAAAGTACACCTTTAAGACGCATTCAGGATCAATCATTTCTGTCCAGGGCCAATCCTATGGATGGGCACTTAATGTCAGCAAAGAAACCAAACGTATTCGGGATGCATTTGAGAAAGGAAAAGCTTCACTAAAAGCTTATAATGTCTATGGAATCGGCTACAGCACATATGGAATTGGCTACCATAATACGACAAACCATGGTATAGGCAACACATATGCTGAAGTGTCGATTAAGGAACAGCGAATCTGGATTTATAAAAACGGACAGTTGAAGGCAACAACAAATGTCGTGACCGGAAGGCATAATACAAATGAAGATACTCCAGTAGGATTATGGTACATTATGTATAAGCAGTCTCCATCAACACTTGAAGGCAGTGAAGCGGGCAATCCTCATTATTCAGTTAAGGTCAATTATTGGGCACCGTTTACGAATAGCGGTTGCGGATTTCATGATGCGAGTTGGCGTCGGAACTGGAAGAGCGACGCGTACCTGACGCAAGGATCAGGAGGTTGTGTGAACACGCCTCCAGCTGTGATGAAAACCGTCTATGACAATCTTGAACAAAACGAACCGGTAATCATTTATTAAAAAAAAAACAAACAGGATTTAAAGCGTTCATCTGAATTATTTGATGGACGCTTTTTTTAGTATAATAAGAGACACTATCAAAAATTTTTTTCAGCAAAAATTCAGTTTCTAATAGTAGAGTATGTATTGAATCGAACCTAACTTAACTAAAAAAGTATTTACTTAACGAATAGGAGGACTTTTGATGAGCAAGATCAGCCCAAAATGGATGGCATTATGCACTGCAGCGATCAGTATCACCTATGCAGCAGGATATGTAGTTACGGAACCAAAAGCTGCTCCAGTATCAGCAGCAGCACAACAAATACAATTGCATCCTCTGGACAAAGGATCAAAGAGCCAAAATGATCAACATAGTTCAAATAGCCAGGCTAATCAAGGCAGTACAAAAAAACAAGATAATCAGAGCGGCAGTTCAAGTCAAACTCAGTCAATGTACAAGGACGGAAGTTATGCAGGACAAGGGATGAACCGAATTGGTTCGGTTTCGGTAAGTGTTACGATCCAAAAAGGAAAGATTGAACGTGTTCAAATTACCGACTGTACAACATCATATCCGGAAAACTTGATTGATCATCTTCCTCAGCAGGTTGTCTCACGTCAGAGCTCGAATGTAGATAATGTATCGGGAGCGACTGAAAGTACAGATAACTTTAAAACAGCAGTCATGGAGGCATTAAGCAAGGCAAAGGCTTGATTATTTTACGGATTGATGAAGAAACAGGTGAATGAGGAGGTGTTCTGATACCAAGATGATCGATACACGAATGTTTATTTGCATGGACACGACAGTAACGATAAAGGTTGTTTCGGATCAGGAAGAACAGATCGATGATGTCATTAAGGAAGCGGTCCGCAACTTTTATCAAATAGAGCGTATATGCAGTCGCTTTGATCAAGACAGTGAACTGATGCATCTTTGCCAACGTGCCGGTGAGATGGTCAGCGTTTCTTCGATTTTATATCAGGCCATTAAGTTTGCTGTTGAAACAGCGGAAGAAACAGGAGGAGCATTTGATCCAACCATTGGCAGGATTATGGAGCAACGAGGATTTAACAGTAACTATTTGTCTGGTGCGAGAATGTGTTCTACTTTCGTAGAAACTTCGAATGTAAGTTATAAAGATATATCCATGATCGATGAGAAAATGGGGATTTACTTAAAAAAGCCTATGGTAATTGATCTGAATGCGGTTGTTAAGGGAATGGCTGTTGATCTTGCGGTGAAAACCATGCGAGATGCAGGTTTCAATAATTTCATAATTAATGCAGGCGGAGATATCTACGCAAGCGGACATAACGAACAAAATGAACCGTGGAAGATTGGCATTAGAAACCCATCAAATCGAGAAACATGGATCGGTTTTGTGCAGTTATCCGATGAGGCAATTTGTACATCAGGCGATTATGAACGCCCAAGTACGATTACTCCAGGGGAGAACCATCTACTTAATCCCCTCAGGCATAAATCTCCTCGCGAGCTGTCAAGCTGTACGGTTATTTCTCCTTTCACGATGCTTGCAGATGCGTTTTCAACGGCTGCATCTGTAATGGGTACTGACAAAGGAATTAAGAAGATGGAAGAAATGCAGCTGGACTGTCTGATGCTCACCCACTCATCAGAACGCTATTACACAAAAAATTTTAAGGAGAATGTATCATGGACCGAATAGATACGACCATCCGTCGAGAATACAGAAACGAACCTGAAACAAGAATGGGAAGAGCGAATCGCGCGCCGAAGAAGCAGAAAAAGTCGTCATTTCAAAAGTTTATTAAATCACCAAAAGGAATTGTTTTTATCATCCTGGCTATCTTGTCTTATGTCGGCACGTTTTATCCAACGGGTTTGTCGGGAATTAAAAATATCGTTTTAGCGATGGTAACAGGTGTACTTCTTGACTATGTTGTCGCCTATGTAATGAGTCGCCCATTACGTTTTTCTGATGGTGCCCTAATCACTGGGCTCATTATAGGAGGCGTCCTTAGCCCTGCGGTACCTTGGTACTTCGTCATGTTCACCACAATCGTTGCGTTGCTTTCAAAGCATATCCTTAAGGATAAACGAAAGCCTTTGTTTAATCCTGCTGCGGTAGGGCTGTTCATCAGTGCAACCTTGTTCTCGACAGGGGAGAGCTGGTGGAGTGGTTTGTCCATGACACCTGTGTGGATGACGGTTATTCTGCTTGCAGGTGGCTTTATTATAGTAAACAGAATTAACAAACTGCCGCTCGTATTTTCTTTTCTTGGTACCTATATGATGTTCTTTCTGATCTTGGGAATTCTTAATGTAGCTGGAGCAGGTGATGCACTCCGGGCACCATATATAGATGCAGCGTTATTTATGTCCTTCTTTATGCTGACTGATCCACCGACATCACCGGCAAAATATCGTGAGCAAGTGATTTTCGGCTTACTTGCAGCCTTAATCAGCGGAGCAGCTTATCTCTATCTAAGTAAGTTATCCTTCTTGCTTGTAGGATTATTTGCCGCAAATAGCTTGAAAGCTATTCATTCGAAACTGGATCAGCACAGCAGTACTCGGCGTAAAGTGATGAACGTGAACTGACACGAGCCTTTGAACACTGCAGTTTGTGAACAATGAATTAGAAAAACTAAGAAAAGCTGCTCCATTATGATGATATACTCCCCTTAAGATAGACAGATGTAAACATCAAAATCTGTTTTGTCTTTGGGGGAGTTTTCTTATGTTTAGGTAATTGTATTCTAGACAGTAAGAAATTTTGCTTGCTTAAATAAAAAACACGATCTTAGATAGGTTTGAAACATTCTAAAGCCTAGAAACCATAGTCAAAAGAACTTAAAGAAGCAGTTATGGGGCGGTTTTCTTTCGGAGGAATATTCTTAAGATATGAGATTGTGAGGCTGTATGGAATCCCAAGCAAATCGGTTCTCTGACGATAGAGTATGGCGAAACAAAAAGCTTACCGGAAACAATAATCAAATTAGAAATAAGGACGTTCGAAAAACTTTCGGTGAAGGTAAATGAGTACTTAAAATTTTTATGATCATGAAAGATACCAAAAAAAGACTAAACGACCTTAGCCCTATGGAATACAGAGCTAAAGCCGCTAGATTACTGTTTTATTATTTTCACTCTTTACTTAACAGTTGGAAATTCATCATATGTGTTACCTTTTGTTGAGGGAATAGGTGGATCCGGCATGTTTTTGGATATAGACCATTTGACCTCCATAATGTCCGGTTAATGCAAGTGTTATTGATCCGAAAATACAAAAGATAAGAACCAATGGGATCAAAATCTTTTTCTGGAAAAAATGGAAAAGAATCCTCAATCCGATAGCTGCTCCGAAAAGAAGCAGTGTCACCGTTGCATAGAATTGATGGATTTCTACAACTGAACGGTAAGCGTTGCCCCAGTGTGCAGCTGCAAATTCTTCAGCTCCATCACCGGATAGATAAGCTGCAATTCCTGAGAGGAAACCCACGGAAAGAAGGAGCAAGGCTGCCTTGTCAAAAAAATCTTTCTTCCATAGTGCAACAATTTGCAGGATTGTACCGAAAATCAATAAAGCGATAGGAAAATGAACAAGTAAAGGGTGAAGTGGTGTTCCGAACATATCAATCGTCTCCTTTTTATAAACAAATAGTAAAGAAGAAAACTGAAAATGAACTGAATTAATTCGAATTCTTGAGTATCGGCAACGTGATTTGAAAAGTAGTGCCTTTGTTTAGTTTACTCTCAAGTACTATTGAACCGCTGTACGCGTCAATAATTTCCCGTGCAATCGACAGCCCCAGTCCGTTCCCGCCGCTCTTCCTTGCTCTTCCTTTTTCTACTCGATAAAAACGCTCATAAATATGTTTTTGCTCGTTCTCAGCAATACCAATTCCCGTGTCTTTGGTAGAAAAGCAGAAGCAGTGATTTTTTTCATCTGCCCACACGCGTAGAAAGATCTGATCTCCAGCTTTTGTATACTTAAATGCATTGTCCAGAAAAATAGTAAATAGTTGCTTGATTTCAACCGGATTGGCATGGAGCTTAAGTTCATGTTGAGGCAAATCAAAATCGAATTTTTTCTCTTCAAGTACTGCTTTTTGGTGATAATATGTGGCAAAAGAATGGATCATTTTGATTCCTTCTATATCCGACCGTTGTACGGCTATTCCATCACGATCGGCTTTTGCAAGAGTGAGTAAATGGCTAATCAGTGTATTCATTTCACTGACTTCCTCTTTTAGATCGGTGAGTGTTTCTTTTGATGATTCGGACAAACGCTCGCTTTCTTCTGCTTCAAGATATTCAAGTCCGGCAGAAAACACGCTAAGGGGGGTCCGCATTTCATGACTCGCATCAGCAACAAAAGTTCTTTGTTTCTCATAGTTGTGTTTCACTGGAAGAACAGCTCGTCGCGCAAGAAAATGTGCAATCATAATCGATAATGAGCCAGCAATAAGACTTAGTACAAAAAGTAGTATGAACCATCGTTCGATGAGTTCATGAGCGCCTCTAATGCCTTTAGCAATGACAATATAGCCAATTCGATGTCCCTTCGCGACAACCGGCTCCATTGCATAGACCATGTAATTTTTTTCACCATTTATGGATGTAACCTTTGTTAGACCCCAGTTCTCTTTTTTTGCCACGCGTTCAATAAATTCATGGCGAAGTGGATTGGGCATTGTGCCTCTATAGACAACATCTTCTCCATTTTCTGAAAGAAAAGCCGACAAATAAAGAGAATGTTTGAAATGGCTGCCCTCAAGGTGATGCCGTTCGGCAAACTCTATTGCCTGGTCACGCGCAACATCCTCAACTTGCCAACTGACAGACTGATAGATCATGCTTTTAAATACAAAAAAGAGAACAATAAAAAGAGCAGCAAGGGTAAGGAAAAACCACAGACTGTAGGTCAGTGTCAGTTTTCTTTGCAGCGTTTTAAACATGTTCATCCACCCACATATAGCCCAAACCGCGGATTGTTTTAATATAACTGCTTTGCTTGGACTGACCAAGTTTCTTTCTTAATAGCTTCACAAAGGCTTCCATGGTATTAAACGTGACGTCACTGCTCTCTTCCCAAACTCTCGACATAATCATTTCTTTAGAAAGAATCCTACCAGTGTTTTTAACAAAATAAACAAGCAGCTGGTATTCTCGAGAAGTTAGGCTGAGCAGTTCGTCATTTTTTTTAATCAAATGATTCGTCAAGTCAATGGTTAGGTCGTGGGTTCGGATCACATTTTGATCGACCGGGAAAAAGTTCCTCCGGTAAAGAGATCGGAGACGTGCAAAAAGTTCTTCAAAAGCAAATGGCTTCATCATATAGTCATCTGCTCCAGAATCAAGTCCTTGAACGCGATCTTCAAGGGCATCTCGTGCTGTGAGCATAAGTATGGCTCCACTGTATCCTTCTTTCCTCAATAATCTGCTGACTTCAATCCCGTCCTTTTCAGGAAGCATCCAATCGAGGATGATCACATCATAATCCCCGGTAAGGGCTTGGTCGTATGCGGTTTCTCCATTGTCGACCCAGTCAGCAGCGAATTGTTCTTTCTTTAACATTTTCATAATTAATTTTCCAAGACGCAGGTCATCTTCAGCAAGCAGTACTTTCATTAATCTACCTCATTTCGCAGTGAATCAGACATCGTTTTATCTGTTCTTTAAATAAATTCTACTACAAAAAGGGACTTCACAGGAGTAGTAGTTTATCCTGTGAAGCCCCTTTATCTATTGCTTATTATTCACTTTAAGAGAATGGTTGAATAGGACGGTAACGTAATCTTGATTGTCCCATGGCCCCTCTTAACATTCTCATGTGAAAAGGTGGAGAAGAGTACTTTATGTGTTTTAAAAGCTTCTTTATCGACAGTGATCGTGACCGTTTGATCGGATAGGTTATTTAGAACAAGTACCGAGTCTTTCTGATCATTTCTTGTATAACCCAGAACTCTGCTGTCTCCGGTCTGAAAGTCCTTAATATCCCCTGAAACCAGAGCTGGATTTGAATTACGGAGATGGATCAGTTCACGGTAACGATTGAGAAGCGAATTCGGATCAAGATCTTCAGATTGAACAGAAACTGCATTTGGGCCAACGTTATATTGCGGCGTTTCCCAAGTTGTCTGACCTTCTCCATCACCAGGATACCAGCGGAAAGGTTCACGCTTGAACTCATCCGGGCCTGCTCCAAGCATCCCAATTTCTTCACCATAATAAATATATGGATTACCTGGCATAGTCAGGAGAACCGACGCCGAAAGCTTTGCTTTATCCACGTTACCGTTAAGAAGCGACATCGTTCGAGGTTGATCATGATTTGTTAAAAATGGTGCGTCAATTGCATTTGCGTTTACACTCTGATATTGGGAAAGGGCACTCATTTCAAAAGCAACGAGTCCGTTATTTTCACCACTCTGGACTGCATCCAATATCTTACCGGCAAGATCAAAGTTGAAATTCGAGTTCAGTGCCTGATAATAAGGTGCGATGTTGTTTGGACGGTCCCAGACTTCTCCTACCAGATAAACTTTCGGATCTGTTTTCTTAAGGGCTTGACTGAATTCATCCCACCAGGCGACATTTTTTTCCGTATCCCCGGTGTAGATGTGCATCGCCGCATCCAACCGGAATCCGTCAGCCCCCTGATTCAGCCAGAACTTGCCGATGTTAATGGCTTCTTCCCGAACCTTCGGATTATCATAATTCAAATCGGGCATAGCCTTGTCAAAGACTCCGTAATAGTAGTCGCCTGAACCTGGATGAGTTTCATGCCAGACTTGCTGACCCCATGGCCCTTTTTCATTGATGTCTGTATTCTTGTCCGCCCAGATATAGTAATCTCTGTATGGACTGTTCTTGTCATTTTCTGCAGCCAGGAACCATGGATTCTGATTGCTCGTATGATTCAGAGCGATGTCCAAAATTACTTTCACACCACGTTCATGTGCTTCTCGTGCCAGTCGGCGGAAATCGCTCAGAGTTCCATATTGTGGATCCACATTATAGAAATCTGTTGTATCATACTTATGATAAGTCGGTGATGGATAGATCGGCATCAACCAGATGGCATTGACACCAAGGTCTGTCTTACTGTTTTTGTGTCCGTCATTCAGATAATCCAGTTTCTGGGTGATCCCATTTAAATCGCCATGCCCATCGTGATTGGAATCATAAAAAGAGTTAACAAACAGTTCATAGTAAACCCCAAGATTGCTCTGATTTGATCTGAAAAAAGAGTCGCTTTTTGCAAATGATTGAGATGCAAAGCTAAAAATAAAAACTAGTGTCAATACTGCAGAAACAATTTTGATCCAGAATTGTTTTTTCATT
Organism: Sporolactobacillus laevolacticus DSM 442; assembly: GCF_000497245.1. Classification (GTDB taxonomy): domain Bacteria; phylum Bacillota; class Bacilli; order Bacillales; family Sporolactobacillaceae; genus Sporolactobacillus; species Sporolactobacillus laevolacticus. Next base: position 104,782 of record NZ_AWTC01000001.1, on the reverse strand, counting down.
ATACTTCCCCTCTCTTTTTGGTTGTCTTATCCTAGCATGATTCGACACGACAAAATCAAAGCGTATACTATATTCACGAAAATAGGGTAAAGGTCACGGAATTATAAATAATGGACTATACATTTTAATTCATAATTTACTAGGGAATGATTCTATGAAGAAAAAAATAGTTTTAGCGGTTACTGCTTTTGTTATATCAGCAGTGTTTATTGTTTGTTTACTCCTAGTCAATGGCGTGATCTTGTTTAATCACCCGTCAAAAGAGGTTTATCCTGTACGAGGAGTAGATGTTTCAGCATATCAAGGAAAGATTTTATGGGATGTTTTATCTAGGCAAAAGATCCAATTTGCATATATTAAAGCGACCGAGGGTAGTACTTCCCAGGATAAGCGATTTTCATATAATTGGAAAAACGCTTCCAAAACTTCTTTGCGGATTGGTGCTTATCATTTTTTTAGTTATGATAGTTCTGGAGAAGCGCAGGCCGAAAACTTCATTCATACAGTCCCTAAAATAGAATATATGTTACCGCCAGTTGTCGATATCGAATTTAAATGAGGGAGTCTGTCTGGGCAGGGGAACTACATGATTTAGTCAGCCAGCTGCTTTTAGCAGAAATTATGAAATTAATCCATTGAAACGAGAGCAGGATGTCAAAGGCTATGACTGCTGAGTTACATTACCTACTATCATTCTCGCTCTGTCTTAAATACTATAAAATAGAGGCTGCTTTACGTTCGCCACTTGCGAATAGTAAAATTGTTTTCGAGCAGCGCCCAGTTTTGCGGATATGGATAGCCGAGTGCCCAATAGCTGAGACCGCGGAGCTTGAATTCTTTGACCAAGTCAAATTTTGCTTGTGCGCTTCGTGCATCTTCAAACCAAACTTCATGACTGCGACCTTGTTCATCGACATAGCGATAATAGGGTGATTGCGCTTGTTGATCATACTGAATTGCAGCCCCGTATTTAATGGCCCGGTCGACAGCTTCCTTCGGACTAAATGTTTCAGCCTCCCGGCCCTCAACATGAGGGAGCAACCAGTCACGAGCGTATGTTTCAAATCCTAGGGAAATTTTATTTGCCGGTATGACCGATAAAGCGTATTGAACGACCTCTCTCATTTTATCAACAGGTGAGATCGCCTGTGGCGGGCCGAGACGGAAGCCCCATTCATAGGTCATCAGCACAACAAAATCAACAATTCGACCGTGAGCCTCGTAATCATAGGCTTCATACGATGCAAAAGGCTGTGTAGCACCCGTTTTCGGCATCACTGCAGTAGAGAGTAAGAAACCCAGAGGATGCAGGCGATCAGCTGCCTGCTGAAGAAATTGATTGTATTGTTCGCGATCAGCAGGCAGAACATTCTCGAAATCAACATTTAATCCTCGATATCCTTTCTCCTGCATGATCCGAACAATGTCCGACAGTAAATTTTCACGATATTCCGGAGTGTTGAGTACGCGATGCAATAAGTCTGATCCGGATTCAGTTGCAGAGAAGTTATTAATCGCCATGGTTGGTAGGACGTTTTGCGCAAAAGCAGCAGATAATCTTGCCTGATCATCTAACAAATCCAAGGTTCCGTTTGCTGTGACATGGTAGGCAAATGGAATAACCGAAGTAAGCAGATAGCCTAGTTGAAGAATTGTTAATGCGTCAACAGAATCAGATTGGTATGTATAGGCATTGACTTCAAGTGTTGGCTTGGGTCCCGCGTAGGGTGGTACTTCTGGAATAGGAACAACTAATGCCTGGCCAATCACGAGTCGGTTTGAGTCGGACAACCCGTTTATGGCTGCAACCACAATTGCAGATACGTGGTAATAGTTTGTAATTTGCCATAGCGATTCTCCACTCTGCACAACATGAATCAACACAGCCATCGCTCCTTCTTCATCTAGACTTGCATTCAATGACGAATGAATTATGGATTCGAATCTATGATCACTGGAACAGAATACAACTGGATTGTCATGTGAAGAAGAGATCCATCCTGAATCTAAAGATATGCATGGAACGCTCAATAATATGCTCTCTCCAGTTCATATTTAAAATCCGGACTGTTCAATTTCATGCACTATCCATCTTCAGACAACAATTAAATTTATGAAGAATACGGCTGATTAATTCAATTAGGTTGAGCTTTGTAGTTGTAAAACGAAAGCTTTCTAATTGTACGCAAACACGTCTGTTGTTGTTACTCCAAGTATCACCTTACTTTCACGATTGGAGGGTCTGCAGTTTTGTTAGAGAGGCATGATCTCCTGCAAGATGAATTGTAATTGTTGCACCAGGCAATTCTTCGGATTGAAAAGATAAGTAATTAAGGCGAATATCGCCGACAATTGGATGATGCAATAGCTTTTTGCCTTCGGGTGTTCCACAGATCGTTTGATCATTCCACCACGAATCAAATAATGAACTTGCTTCCTGCAATTGATGGATAAACGTGTTCAGATCTGAATTATTTGACGTTTTGCTAAAGGCCATTCTGAGCTGGCTTACGCGCCGCTTTGCATGACCTTGCCAATCATCAAGCAGTTCTTGCATATACGGATCAGTGAAGGCACGCCATACGGTGTTCCGATCGAGCCCTGACATTTTGGGGTAATTACCAAATATTTTCAAAGTTGCTTGATTCCACGCAATCATGTTCCATCTTTGGTCGGTAATATAAGCGGGGTGGGGCTGCTGTGCGTCCAAGAAATGCTGCATGCCGTCACTGATGATAAGTTCTCCAGTGTGTTCATCTGGGATTCTTTGATCTGCTAATGAAAAGAGATAGGCACGTTCTTTATTATTTAACTGAAGAACAAGACTCAGAGACAATAAGACGTCTGCCGACGGGTGTACCGTTCGCCCCTGTTCCAAACGTGTATACCAGTCAACACTGAGCCCCGCCAAATCAGCAACTTCTTCACGTCTTAGTCCCTCAACCCGTCGACGGAAACCTTCTTTTAAACCGGCTTGTTCAGGTGAAAGGGATGCTCGCTTTTTCTTTAAAAATTGACCTAGCGCGTAATACTTTCCTTCGTTTTTCTTCACCTGATGACCTTCTTTCATAGGATTATCAATCCTAGGATAACGAACGCTCTTCTTGCGTGCAGGATATTATTATACCTTATATCTTGTCGAATAAAGAAGGAGTTGGCGATGGTGAATGAAACAATTAATAAGAATAATAGATTTTCAACAGGATTACAAAACATTCTTGCATTAACTTGCGCCGCTGCAGTAGCTAATTTATTTTACGATCAGGTGTTGCTCTCTGATATTGTCAAGCATTTTTCCATTCAGGCGAGCGAAGCAGGACTCTTATTATCTGTGATTCAAATAGGGTATACACTTGGCCTTCTTTTTGTTGTCCCGTTAGGAGATCGGTTCAACAGAAGAATTCTGATATTAGGGAGTATGTTATTGTCTGCGGTGTGGCTTGTCCTAATGACATGGGTGTCTTCTTTTCAATTATTATTAGTGATCGGATTTTTGCTGGGATTCAGTACAGTCTCAGCACAATTGATTGTCCCTTTTGTTGCTTCAAATGCGTTGCTTGAGCAGAGAGGAAAGCTAATCGGACATTTATTGACGGGGATTTTTATGGGGGTGCTTGTTGGGCGTGTTTTCGGCGGGTGGATTGGCCAACTTTTTGGATGGCATGCCGTACATTGGACAGCAGCGTTCATTTTAATCTGTATTGCGAGTTATCTTTTCTGGCGGCTGCCAGAAGACCAGGCGCCGAAGCAGGCATCCTACAAGGAAATTATTGGCTCGTTGTTGCCACTCATCAAGAAGGAGCCCATTCTTAGAGAGACGTTAGTGCTTGGGTCTGCAGCATTTGCTGCTTTTAACGTTTTCTGGGTGCCCCTTGCGCTCTTGTTAAATGGGGAGCCCTATCACTTTGGAAGCGGCATGACAGGTACTTTTGGATTTGTTGGAATTGCGGGTGCGTTAGCAGCAGGGTTTACAGGCAAACTGTCAAATCGTCCGAACGTCCGAGGGTGGAACATAACCGCATTGCTTGTGATGGTCCTATCCTTCGTGTTTTTCGGATTTGGTTGGCGTTCTTTGCCGCTGCTTATTCTTGTAACTTTCTTTCTTGATGTCGGTTCACGTATGAACATGTCTTTGAATCAAGGAAGGCTGTACCAACTCGATCCCGGCAAACACAGTAGATTAAACGCACTATTCATGGTTGGCTATTATCTAGGCGGTTCAATTGGTTCTTGGGTTGGCAGTCAAGCTTATCACATAGTGGGTGCTGTGGGAATGGTGATCAGCGGCAGTGCATTTCTCTTGTTAGCGATCTGCTATGAATTTATAAAAAAACAAAAGAATCTTATGAATCAAAGTAGACGGTTCGTTGAGTGATGCGCAATATTGCTAACAGCTATTTTCTGAATGAGGTTATACTGTTTTTAAGAAGATTGAATCATTGAAGTGGAAACTAATTTGTTTGAGAGCAGAACAGGGGGCTAAATTTTGATAAGCATTGATCCAAACGCACTACCTGGGCGGGAAAATTATAAGTTTTTATCAGGCAGCATTATTCCGAGACCGGTAGCCTTCGTAACAACGCAGTCATCAGAAGGTATATTAAATGCAGCACCATTTAGTTACTTCAATATCATTACTGATGAACCGCCAATGATCTCCGTATCCGTGCAACGATTAAACGGAGCGATGAAAGATACATCGAGAAATGCGGTTGAAAAAGGTGAATTCGTTGTCCACATTTCTGATGAAAGCTATATTGATCAAATAAATAACACGGCAAAGCCATTGCCATCAAATGAAAGTGAGGTTGAAGATTCTGGACTAACCCCTGTCAACAGTATCAAGGTCAGTGTTCAAGGGGTAAAAGAAGCGAACATTCGACTGGAATGCGTGCTTGAGCGAGCAATAGAACTAGGTGGGACGGATGGCAATCCTTCTTGTGACTTATTAATTGGGCGGGTCGTTTATTATCATATTAGGGAAGATTTATACAAGAAAGGACGAATCAATGCTGCTGGGTTAAAACCGGTTAGCAGACTAGCCGGAAGTGCCTATGCAAAATTGGGTGAAACCTTTGAAATAATAAGGCCTGTGTAAGGTTCATAATGAAGAGCTGAGTCGGACGGTTCCAATTCAATCGTAATATAGATTCTTTTTATGGAGGAAATCATGATTCATTTTAGATTTGCAGATCATTCCGATTCTGAATTGATTCGCAACCTGATGGTTCAAGCCTTTACTGAATACCAGAATTCGAAGGTGCCATCTAGCGCGATGCAGGAATCAACGGCATTAATTGAAGTGGCGTTGGAAAATGGGGAACAGGCGCTGATTGCATTTGACGAAACAATCCCAGTTGGAATGGTACGTTTTCGAGTGAGGAATGATGTTCTTTATTTTTTCCGGCTTTCAGTAATCCCTGAAAGACAGGGTCAGGGTGTTGCAAAAAGAATTTTGCAAGAACTTGAAAAAGTTGCAAAAGATAATAATAGACATTCTATCGTGTGTAGGGTACGCAAAAGTGTAATCAGAAACGTACATCTCTATCAATCAATTGGTTATCAGGTCTTTGATCAGGAAGTTGTTCATAAGCCAGAAGGTATTGATATTGAAGTTGTGCTTATGAAGAAGAAGGTGTAAGTAGAATCATATTTCGTTAGGATTTATGATCGCCAGCGTGATGTGGTCCTCCCAGCGATTATTAATCTTTACATTTTTCCGTGCCAATCCTTCTTTTTGAAAGCCGGTCTTCTCTAAAACACGATTGGATCCTGTGTTATGCGGCATCACTCCCGCCTCAATTCGATGTAGATGAAGCCGGTTGAATGCATAATCGACGATCAAATGGACGGCTTCGGTCATATACCCTTTACCATTCTGCGTTTTATCTAAAAAATAGCCGATAAAAGCACTTTGCAGAGGTCCTCTTTGAACTTGAAAAAGATTGATGGTTCCCAATAATGCATGATCCTCATTTCGAAAAATGCCGAATTGATATTCAGAATCCTGTTCTGCTTTTTGTTTCCATCTTTGGATTAAACGCGTTTGGTATTCAATAGAGTAATAATTTATAGTGCGTGTCATAGAAAATTGTTCAAAAAAATCCTTATTAGTTACTTGTAATTGCAGCAAATGCTCAACGTCTGTTAACGTAAATGGTTTCAGATAAATCTGATCACTAGTCAGCAATTTTATCCTCCTTCTTGAGTTAAAGACAGAAAAGCTGTCCTTTTTGCTATAATTAGATTAATGCCATTATATCTGTTCATATGGATTTGTAAATAAACTGACCATATGCTGGTAAGTTTATTTTTGATGTTGCCTTTTAAATCAGGGGAATAAAAGAAAAAGTAATTTGTATACACAAGGCTGAGCGAAATTTCGAAACAGATAAATTGAAGGTGATGTCGGGTGCCCATTCCGACTTTTGGATCAAAATTGGAGAACTTGACTTATAAAAAACGAAAAGGTGCCTACGCAGTAGTTTTTGAGAATCACTCCAGGATGAGACTGGGTTTAATCCGGGTAAATCATAATTATTTTTTACTTGGAGGTGGCATGGAAGAAGGAGAAACAGATGAACAATGCCTGCGTCGGGAAATTCTTGAAGAAGTTGGCTATACGTTTAAAAATATAAGATACATAGGACACGCGCTACAATATCTTATTTCAAGAGATGGAAGGCCTTTGATGAATGATGGCTATTTCTATGCTGTTTCCTTGATGGAGAAAGTTCAGCAGCCAGTAGAAACCGATCACTTTTTCGAATGGGTGAATAGTGACCGTTCACTTGAAACGCTTATGGTCCGAGAGCAGCAAGCTTGGGCCATTCAGCAGGCATTAATAACTGAGCACATTTGACTAAAAGGTAAAGCTGTGAATACTCTGACAAACTCGAAGAAAGTGTTAGATATGTCAGAATTTCTATGATCACAAATGCATCTAAACATTTTATTATTGGAGGATTTTATTATGAAATTTCGAACGTTTACATTGAATGATTTTGATTCAGTTATTTCTTTATGGAGAAAAGCCGGATTAATTCTGTCACCTTCAGACACTTCTGAAGGATTGAAGAAAAAATTAAAGAGAGATTCTGAGTTATTCTTTGTTGCGGAGGAAGATCATCAAATCATCGGTGTGGTGATGGGAAGCTACGACGGAAGAAGAGGATGGATAAATCATTTGGCGGTTGATCCGGAATATCAGGGGAGAAAAATAGGGCAAGCAATGATCATAGAACTAGAAAAACGCTTCAGAAAAGAAGGATGTGAAAAAGTTAATCTACTGATCGAACCAAGCAACAAAGGGGTTCAGAGCTTCTATGAAAAGCAAGCGTACAAAAGAGACGAATTAATTTTTATGGAGAAATGGATTTAATTCAAACCTTAGTTTGCATAAGTCAATGATACAAAAATAATGCATGTGCCTCTGAAAAGGAGAGCGTTTACGTGATTAGAATAGCCAAAACGTCTGATGTTAAGAAACTTAGCGATCTTTGTTCTCAACTTGGTTATGAAGTGGAAGAAACAGACATCAAGAAACGACTTCAGTATATTTTAGATAACCCGGATCATGGATTATTTGTTTACGAAGATCAGAAAGGTTTGGTTGGTGGTTGGGCACATGTCTTCGGTAAACATCTGCTAGAAGGGATATATGCTGAACTCGGGGGAATAGTTGTTGATAGTCGGCATAGACGTCTGGGTATCGGGAAATCGCTGATTGAACACTGTGAGAAATGGGCCATTGAAAAGGGATATTCAGAGCTTAGAGTACGATCAGGCGGGACGAGAGAAAAAGCACATCTATTTTATTCTCAAATGGGCTATGAGAATACAAAATGGCAAAAAGTATTTAATCGACTATTAAAATAACCGAATATTGTAATGCTTGTGAGAACGAAAATTTGTCAAATTCTCCTTCGAAGAAAGCTCAGTGTTCGTTTTCTTTTTGTTCTTGCTGCGCATTAATAAATTGCTCAATAAAACCATTTAACTCAGACGCGGCTTTTGTTGGAATTTGATGCTTGACACCCGGAATCCATTTCAATTCATTGTGAGGTAATTTGTCATGCAGCAACTTGGCGTAGCGAAAAAAGCCCTGATCGGCTAGCCCGTAGACTAATAATACTGGAATTTTTATGTTTGCCAATTGTCCAGTACAATTATAGGACAAGCTGTACTGATAATATTCTTCAATATTTTTGGCGCTTCCATTTTGTTGTTCTTTAACCATGTTCCAGAATGAGGCCAGTGTATCCATATTGGTTCCGGAAATGTATAAAGCCAAAACGGATCGCGCCTTGAATCGGATAAGAGTCCTCGCAAGTATAATTTTGCTTCTTAATGACCAATCACTGATTTCAGACAATCCGCTGATCAGTATTGCTCCCTTTGCCCGCTCAGAATACTTCAATAGAAATTCAAGAGCAATAGTGCCTCCTGTTGAATAACCGCAAATATAGGCTTTTTCAATGTTGAGATGATCTAATAACCGTTTCATATCATCCGCAATCAGCGGGTAAGTCAAAGATTGCTGGGAAGATGAACTTCTTCCATGTCCTCGGATATCGAAAGTAATAATCTGGTAACTCGAGGATAATTCCTTTACCTGATACTCAAAATTAAAATGTGTCAGAAGAGGAGGGTGAATAAAGAGAATAGGTATCCCCTGACCGACAATCGAGTAATAAAGTTTGCAACCGTTCGTCATCATGAATGGCATATCAGATCACCTCATCTTGTCCATGTTGTTCATTATCATTTCCTGATTATTCGCCTGTATCCGAAACGGTCAGGATTTTTTCGATTTTCTTACCTTTTTTTGTATGATCCATCGGTGACACCGGCAGACTAGAGGTGTATTCTTCAGTTCTATTCGATCAAGATAAATCAGAGGCGAAGTAATTTTTGCCTGAATTTAGGGAGGAATATTCATGCATCAAGAGTTATGTGTTATTATTCATGGGTTTGCCGGAAGCCCGTGGGAAGTGGAACCATTAGCACATGCCTTGGAGCGAATGGGTTACGAAGTCGTGACGCCCTTGTTACCGGGGCACAGTATTAACAAGGAACGAATGGAGAAAATTACTGCAATGGATTGGCTGCAAATGATTGACAAAATTGTTGAAAATGCAATTGAAAAAAATAAAGAAGTTCATTTGATTGGATTTTCAATGGGCGCGATGATCGCTTCTATTGTTGCCTGTCGATATCAGATATCAACCTTAGCGTTACTTTCTCCGGCAGTCTATGTACTTACGCCTCATGTGTTAAGGATGAGGCTGGAAACACTTTTTCAACTCAATAAAAATAATCGATCATTTTCTGAGCACATGATTCTCAATGATCGATCATTCTTCCGTTTTATCCCCATTTATAATCTATTCCAATTTCAAAGGGTTGTCCGTCATGCAAAACGGATCTTTCAACATATTTCTATCCCGATTTGTATCATTCATGGAGAAAAGGATGAAACCGTAGATCCGAAAAGTTCAAAACTGATTTATCGAGAAGTTTCATCAAAAGAAAAAGAGTTGCACTATCTTCCGTTTTCAAGGCATCATATTTGCCGGGATCGTGATGTTGACACGGTTATTCAATTGATTGTTGAATTTTTGGAAAAATATAACAAACATCAATTAGCTAAGTGAAATCGAGTTAAAAATGATGGTGATGTCCTTTTGTTGGATTATTGATTTCAAATCCTGGTTCCGGAACATAAAAAAATTGGATCCATATCCCATCAAGGAGCTCCTCACGTTTATCTAAGAGCACGTCAATTTCTTTGTCTGTGTGAACAATTTCATCATGCTCTGTGGGTGTTCCGTAAGTCAGCGCATAATGGGCGTGGTCTCCATGATGCTCAGTCACTATGACGCGAAGCATCTGTCCTTTTGCATCTTCGTTTTCAAGCATTGTTTTCATAACTTTTGCGGCATTTCGATTGATTTTGCATTTCATGATTAATTCCTCCGTTTTGTTTCTTATGGCGCTTGTCTCAGTATGCCATATTCAGAGAGGAAAATCTCGTTTGCAGATTTGTATGTCGTTCTTTGAAGGTATTCTATACTTCTCTAGGGTTTATTTAAAACAATTTCAGATTATTTAGAGTTTTATTCTTTCTATATTAACCTTTTGTTGATATAATAGGAACGTACATTCCGGTGCGGGAATTTCAGATCTGGGGAATGATTTTGAACCATTTTCGTTCAGATTTTTTTGCAATTTCAAACGAAAGCACCATGAAAAACAAAGAAAACGGTGGTAAATTGAAATCAATTCAATACAGAGGTGAATAATCATGAATAAGGATGATCATTTGTTGAACAGACAATATGGACAGGAACCTTCGCATGAAATACCGTTGCCTCAGAGTGAGCGTCATCAGTTGGCCAATGCCCATCAAATTGGTCCTGCAGATCCGAACAAAGAGATGACAGTCACTATTCTCGTACACCGGCCTTCGATCAGCCATTTTATTGCTGAAAATAAAGGGAATTCTCTAAGTCGGGAAGATTTCGTCAGTACTTATGGTGCAAAACAGGAAGACCTAAACAAAGTGGAAATCTTTGCGAACGCACATCGTTTAAAAGTGAAAGAGGTCAATATTGCCGCAGGTACGATGATTCTTTCCGGAAAGACAGCCGATTTTAATCGAGCGTTCGGCATTCAATTACAGCAATTTAAACACCCTAATTTTACCTATCGTGGACACAGCGGTTCTGTTAAGATTCCTCAAGAACTCGATGGGATTGTCGAAAGTATCTTCGGTCTCGACAATCGCCCTCAAGTGAGCACACATTTCCAGATTCTTCATGAAACGGATCAAACCATACAAAGTCGTCAAGCGAGACAATCGTACACCCCTGCACAGGTTGCCCAGCTTTACAGCTTTCCTTCAGACATCAGCGCAAATGAACAATGTATCGGCATTATTGAGCTTGGCGGCGGTTATAAAACTGATGAATTGAGGGAGTATTTCTCAGGATTGTCTCTTGATGCACCGGATGTTGTTGAAGTGCAAGTAAATGACGTTGGCAATCAACCGACTGGGGATCCCAGTGGTCCGGATGGAGAAGTTGTCCTAGATATTGAGGTCGCAGGAGCGGTCGCTCCAGGTGTGAAAATCGCAGTATATTTTGCCTCAAATACCGATGCGGGTTTTCTAAATGCTATCAATACGGCCATTCACGATAATAAGAACAAACCATCGGTCATTTCGATCAGCTGGGGAAGTTCGGAAAGTAACTGGACACAGCAGGCGATGAAAGCGATGGATCGCGCGTTTCAGGATGCACGGGCACTTGGGGTGACCATTTGCAGTGCAGCGGGTGATCGCGGTTCTTCTGATGGTGTCAATGATGGTTTGGTTCATGTTGATTTTCCCGCATCCAGTCCGAACATTCTTTCTTGCGGCGGCACGCGTCTGGTAGGGAGCGGTTCTACCATAAATAACGAAACCGTCTGGAATAACGGACCAAATAGCAGCACAGGAGGTGGAGTCAGTGAGTACTTCAATTTGCCTGAGTGGCAAACGAACGCACAAGTACCGCTTTCGGCTAATCCGGGTGCAAAGTCAGGACGAGGAGTGCCTGATGTAGCCGGTAATGCGGATCCTGTGACCGGGTACCAGATATTGGTAGACGGACAGCGGACTGTAATTGGCGGGACAAGTGCTGTTGCACCCCTTTGGGCGGGACTGATTGCGCTGATCAATCAGAATCTTGGCCATCCGATTGGTTTTATGAACTCAATACTCTACGAGGATTCCACTCGATCATCTCTGCGAGATATTACGATTGGAAACAATGATTCGAGCCGGGAAGCCGACGCTTATGACGCCCATGCTGGATGGGATGCATGCACTGGAATGGGAAGCCCCATTGGTACGAGGCTTTCTAGTCTTTTTCATTAATTACTTTGAACATTATAGAGAATGCTGAACAATGAGATTGATCAATTGCAACGAGCGAGATGTTTCTGTCTCGCTCTTTTTCATCTAATAAATGACTGAAAGAGGGATGAGTATGAATATTGCGAAGGTAACTCTTTGTACGGATCAGCTAAAAAAGCTTAAGAAATTTTATTCAGAAGTGTTAGGTTTTGAAGTTGAAAAAGAAAGCTCAGACGAATTAATCCTGAAAATTGGGAGCAGTAAGCTGGCTTTCAAACCATGTGCATTAAATAAAACTCCTGTCTACCATTTTGCTTTTACTATTCCTGGAACCTTATTTAAATCGGCGAAAGAATGGATACAGTCAAAAGTGCCCTTAAACACGGAAGGGGGGGATGATGAAGTCTATTTTGAATTTCTGAATGCTAGGTCTTTTTACTTTTATGATTCGGCAGGAAACGTTGTTGAATTCATCGGGCGAAAAAGCTGCATAAGTAGAAAAGAGGACTTTTCCATTGATGATGTCATTAATATCAGCGAAATTAATCTAACTGTTAATGATGTTTTGGTGGAAGGTAAAAAACTATTAAATCAAGGCTTTAAACCACTAGATAATAAACCCTTGAATGAAAAAGGGCTTAATTTTATGGGGGATTTTAAAGGATATTTTTTACTTGGACCTGTTAATAGAACGTGGTTCTTCTCTAATAAAGTTTCCGGTGCATTTCCCGTTACTGTAGAACTAAGCCAGGGAATCACTGTGCGTGCTCATTCGAATGGAACTATTTCTTTTGAAAGCTGATCTTATATCTTGTACCTCCCGGAACGAAATACGGCCTCGTCCTGCCGAGAATATAAGTGCTTTGGGAAATACATCTTATTCTCTGTCGCAAGGAGTAATCAACATAATTTGAAACGATGTATTCCATATATGAAAAACAGTCTTTGCATTACGGCGTGTGAATAATTCCAAGCGAATATGTACATACCGATACTATTAAAATTTGTGAATCAAAAGGCTGTCATATAAGGAGAAGATTAATCGAATGGACGGGAATCTAAAAGTTCAAATTCCACAAGATGAAGGTCTAGAAAAAAGTCTGTCTTTACTCTCTGAAGGTTATTTATTTATTCAAAACAGATGCAAACGGCTTCAGACTGATATTTTCCAGACACGATTATTTGCTCAAAATGTAATCTGTATGACAGGCAAGGAAGCGGCAGAGATCTTCTATGATAACGATAAATTTGAACGAAAGAAGGCCTTGCCTAAGAGAATTCAAAAAACGTTAACTGGTGAAAAAGGTGTTCAAAGCTTAGACGGACATGAACATCAGCATCGAAAGCACATGTTCATGTCTTTAATGAGCGATGAACGTTTAAAGGATATCGTTGATTTAACAAAAAAACAGTGGGAAATAGCGATTGTAAAATGGCAAACAGTGGATCAGGTGGTCCTTTTCGATGAGGTTCAAGAGATGCTATGTAGAATTTCTTGTCAATGGGCGGGTGTTCCACTAAGAGAAGATGAAGTCAAGCAAAGGGCGGACGATTTAGGAAAAATGGTTGATGGGTTTGGGGCAGTCGGTCCAAGGCATTGGCAAGGAAAAGGTGCTCGGACGCGATCTGAACAATGGATCGAAGAGATCGTTGAAAAGATACGAAGCGGAGAATTTAACCCGCCAAAAGAAACAGCAGCATACACGATTGCATGGCATCAGGAACTGAATGGGCAACTACTGGAAACCAATATTGCCGCAGTTGAATTACTGAACATTTTGAGGCCGATTGTTGCGATTGCGACCTATATTGTCTTTGGCGCACATGCACTCCACGAACATCCGGAATACGTTGAGAAACTTCAGCACGGTGAAGGGCAATTTGTTCAACAGTTTGTACAGGAAATCCGGCGTTTTTATCCGTTTACTCCTTTCGTCGGAGCCCGGGTAAGACATGACTTTACCTGGAAACAACATCCATTCAATAGAGAAACGTTGGTTTTGCTTGATATTTATGGAATGAATCACGATCCGCGTATTTGGGAGCAGCCTGATGTATTCAATCCGGAACGCTTTAACGATTGGAAAGGCGGGAATTTTGACTTTATTCCACAGGGCGGGGGTGACCGTTATCGTGGTCATCGCTGTGCTGGAGAATGGTTAACCATAAACGTAATGGAAGCTAGTTTGAACTATTTAGCCAATCAGATTGAATATGAACTACCCATTCAGGACCTAAGCATCAATCTATCAAGAATACCCACCTTACCAAAGAGCAGATTCGTCATCAGTAAAGTTAGCCGAAGAGCACGTTGAAAAGGCCTTACCAACGAATTATTTTATCACAATCCAAAAGGGAACCAGAGCGATTTTTTCACTCTGGTTCCTATTTTTCATGAAACCTACCGCTTATTTTTGTAAGGTGATCCCAAATTTCTTGAGTTCCAAAAAGATAGGCTCCAGCTTCTTACCGAAATCCGTTAATGAATATTCGACACGAGGGGGAACTTCCGCATATACCCTTTTCGAAATAATCTTTGATTCTTCGAGCAGCTTTAATTTAGCAGACAAGGTTCTCGGGCTGATGCCCTCCAAATTTTTCAGTATCTGATTATATCTTAGTGTTCCATCGATCATCAACTCGCGAATAATTAAAAAAGACCACTTTGTACCGATTAAGTTAAGTGATGCTTCAATCGGACAATTCTGTGATGAATCTCGGGTTAATTTTGTGAACATCAGAAATCCCTCCAATTCACTGATAAGATCATTTTATACAAAAAGTATACTTACTTCAATAAAAATCCATACTTTACTTAGTATATTAATGGGACGATAATAACATCATCACGTAAGGAGGGGCAAATACATGAAGAATGAACGTGTCGTCATTATCGGAGGAAGTTCAGGTATCGGTTTTGAAATTGCAAAATTAGCCGTGCAAAAGGAAGCAGAAGTGATTATTGCTGGTAGGACGATAAACAAATTAAAGGCTGCACAGAAACAGCTTGGGAATGTAACCTATTATTCTCTTGATGTTGAAGACGAAGCCGCCGTTAAGGACTTTTTTGCGAAAATCGGAGAAATAAATCATCTTGCTGTTCCAGCAGCAAAAACAGGAGGCGGTAAATTCTTAGAAACAGAAACCATAACTGCCCGCCAACTTTTTGACAATAAATTCTGGGGACAATATTATGCCGCGAAATATGGAGCGCCTAACATTCGGAAAGGCGGATCAATTGTGTTGTTTTCTGGAGTCGTCGCTTTCAAGCATATGATTGGAGCTTCAGCGCTCGGGGCGTTAAATGCAGCGATTGCGAATCTGGGCCAGACATTGGCACTGGAATTAGCTCCAATCCGTGTGAATGTTATTTCGCCTGGCATTATCGACACACCGGCACGCGCGTCAATGAATGAAAGTGATAGAGCCGCGTACTACCAGAATGTAGCGGCACAACTACCTGTGGAAAGAGTTGGTTTGCCTGAAGATGTTGCCAAGAGCGCCATTCATGCAATGGAAAATGGCTTTATGACGGGGAACATTATTCATGTTGATGGAGGACATCACCTCATCTAATTTGTGTACTATGATGAAAAATTTTGGAGGGCTGGCAATGGGAAAACAAACGGTATTTATTATTAATGGTACAGACAATCAATACGACTATGCATCCAAAGGAGAACTAAACACCTTATTAGCCGAAACAGCAGCGGATTATCTTAAAGACAATGGTTTTGAACTGTTGAAAACAACGGTTAAAGATGGTTATGAGGTAAAGGAAGAAGATGAGAAATGGGGGAAAGCGGATGTTGTTCTATTCCAATTCCCTATATACTGGTTCGGGGCACCGGCAGTTTTAAAACGCTATTTTGAAGATATTTATAACGGTAAACAGTTTTATAAGGGGGGAACTGAATACGGCAGAGGCGGATTGCTTACAGGAAAGAGCTATTTAGTATCAACAACTTGGAATGCCCCAATTGAGGTCTTTAACAATCCGGCTTCATTTTTTAACGGGCAGTCGGTGGATGAGGTACTCTCGGCGTTCCATTACACCCACGAGTTTATTGGCTTAAAAAAACTGCCAAGTATTTCTTTCAACGATGTGGTTAAGAATCCTGACGCCACTTCTTATGTTCAGCAACTTAAAGATCATTTGAAAAATGTATTCGTAGCTCTAAATCAGAAATAATCGTAAAGGATGCTCGGGTTAAGTCCAGGCATCCTTTTTAAGTTTGGATTTCATTACGTTATTTTCACGATCATGATTGATTGCGTAAAAAAATCGAGACAATTCTCTTGTCCCGATTTATTTTCGGTGTCTTATGCCCATCCAAGAATACTGGAAAGGAGTGAAAGAGAGAGCAAGGTGCCCATTACACTTGCTGAAATTACTGCCATAACCCGAGTCTTGCCACTGGTTCCGGGTACAATCGACCGTATATATAAAATTAATCCTACGATGACGAACAAGCCTTCTAATAGAATGCTAATAACCGGGTATCTCCACAGGCCAAGGCCTAATAGAGGAAAGTTACCGATATTAGCTGGGAATATAGGCAAATCAATACGGTGGACGAGTAAATCAAGAATCCAATGACTGAAAACAACTGATCCAATAATGACTCCGCCTTTACGTCCCCAGAGACGAGCAGCCAAGAACCCGAAAATCAGAGAGATAAGCAGCGCACCGATTAAAGAATGGGTGTAGTCTGCGTGAATAACCGCTTCGCCGTATCCTCCGTTTCCAACAGGGACGATGGTCTCAACTCCAGTTAACAATAAAGGTACAAAGAGTATATCAAGTAATTGTGTGCTCAGCATAAGCGCCCATAAAGGCACTTGAGGGGTTTTTGCTTTTACACCGGATGCCAATGCAAAATGTCCTGCAAACATTTAATTTTCCCCTTTCCGTTTACGGACTTTTGAATCTAACCAACCACTGACAAATATAAAAAGTACCAATAAGATAAGAAAGCTCATCTTCATTCCAACTCCCGTCCTATTTATGATTGATTGACCACCAACTGGTTTACTGTCGCCAAAACCTAATTGAATTGAACGACGTAACCGTGAATTAAGCTTATCTGTATAACTAACATAATTAGAATATAAACTAATGTTATTAGTTTGTCAACGCATCATTTACCTTTTCTGTTGAAAGTATCTGTTATTATATTTTGCTTGAGCTTTCTTCACAAAACTTACTTAGTTAGTTATAATGCTAATTAAAATAGTGATATGATGAAAATATAAGATCATTCTTTTACTATCAAATCGATTAAATCATCTTTGAAAGAAAGCTGAGCGGTGAAAAATGAGAGAAAAGATTACCAGACAAGCAATTCTCCAAGTCAGTGAGGAAATTGTGAATCAGGAGGGCTATGAATCGCTTACATTAGCTAAACTTGCAAAAGTATTAAAAATAAAGACACCTTCTCTTTATAATCATATCTCGAACTTAAATGATCTAAGAAATGAACTGGCTGTGCATGCATTGAAGCAACTTTCCCATCAGATCATGATGTCGGCAGTAGGAAAAGCAGGTGATGTGGCACTAAAGTCGATTGGACTGGCAGACATTCATTTTATGAGTGAGAATCCGGGGCTGTATGATGCAATGTTAAGAGCACCAGATCCCCAAAATGAGGAAATAGAAAAAATCAGCTCGGAAATTATTTCTATGCTGTTACGTGTATTAGAGCCATACCATTTGAGTGAAGAGCACGCGATTCATATCATTAGAGGTTTGCGAGCCCTATCGCATGGATTTAACACCCTTGAGAGACGAGGCGGCTTTAATATGAATGTTCCTTTGGAAGATTCGATTTCGGTTGCCTTTGATACTTTCATTAAGGGCATGATTACGACATTGAAGAAATAAAGTGACTGAAGTACTTAAGAACCGCGTTCAAAGGGAGGGTAACCAATGCCAGTAAGGAAATTATTTTGGGAAAATCCGTACTTAACTGAAACTGAAGCAAAAATAACTAGTGTTCATGATCAGACGATAACAGTTGATCAAACCATTGCTTATGCTTTTAATGGCGGTCAGCAATCCGACTCGGGGACAATTGGCGGATATGAAATAATAGAGGCACGAAAAGACAGCAAAGAAATTTATTATGAACTGGAACCCAATCATTCGTTGGAATCAGGCGATGACGTCACGGTCAAGATTGATTGGGAAAAGAGGTATAAATTAATGCGTCTCCATTTTGCGGCCGAACTTGTGCTGGAAAATGTATATCAAAATTATAACCATCCTGAAAAAATCGGAGCGAATATTACCGCTGATAAGGCACGTGTCGATTTTTACTGGGATGGGAACATCTCGAATATTTTTCCAGAACTGGAAAATAAGGTTAACGAAATGATTCAATCAAATCTTGAGATCATCAGTGCGTTCAGTGATGAAGAAAAACAAAGAAGGTACTGGGAAATTAAAGGATTTTCCAGGGTTCCATGCGGAGGAACGCATATTAAAAAAACAGGTGAAGTCGGACCAATCCTGTTGAAAAGAAGAAATTTAGGTAAGGGCAAGGAGCGTATAGAAATCTATTTGACCGATTGATGAGAGTAAACCAAAAAACAGTGATGTAAAAGGGCTAATCTTTTACATCACTGTTTTATTTTTTTGTTAAAAAGATCGAAATACCGACGAAAATCACGAAGATGCCGATCCCTTGCTGAAGGGTAATACCCTGCCCGAGAATAAAATAGGCGAGGATGCATGTTCCGACAGGTTCACCAACAATACTCATAGAAATGGTTGATGTATTCAACCATTTGAGTAGCCAATTAAAAATCGTTTGACCTAAAATCGTGGAGATGAGAGCAAGACCAATGAACCAAACCCAATTATCTGAAGCGTATCCGGTCAATGAAAAGCCATAAAACATTGAATAGCCAAGAAGAAAGAAAGCACTGCTTCCGTAGCCGATAATGGAGTAGGGAACAAGTGATAGCTCCTTCCGAAGACTTTGCCCGAGCAAGAAATAACCGGTGATGACGCCTGCGGCGATTAATGCGAGTACATCGCCAAAGAAAGCAGTTCCACTGACCTGAAAGTCTTGCCATCCGATAATCACGCTTCCGGCAATTGCCAAGAGTCCGCCAAAAAATGAACGGCGGGTTAATTTCTCACCAAAAAGAAAATAGCCCCCAATAAAAGCGAACAACGGCTGCAACGTGACAAGCACCGTCGAGCTTGCAACAGACGTGAAGCGCAGCGATTCAAACCATAGGGTGTAGTGGGCAGCGAGAAATACGCCTGATAATACCCCAAGCAGCCATTGCTTTTTTGACAGCTTTTTCAACTCATGCCAGTTCGCCTTCTTTAACAATAGAAATGGCATGAGAATAAGCGCTGAGAACAGCATGCGATATCCGGCGATAATCGTTGAAGGAGCATCGGAAAGCTTGACAAAAATTGCTGATGTGGAAAGTGCAAAAGCGGCAAAAAATAAAATTATGTATAGAAAATTACGGTTAATGGATGTCAGTGAACTCACTCCAGCAACTAGTTTAGCTGAACAAATACTTGGCATATTCATCCTACCATAAATGTTCTGTTTTCATGATCATCTTTTTTTGAAAAAAGTTACAATTGATAACATTTAATGATATACTATTTGCTCTTGGGAACTCATTTAAGAAAGCAATATACATATTGTCAGATGTTTCTGTTGGCGGAAAGAAGGCATATTATGAGATTCAGAGACTTTCACAAAAATATTAAAATTAGAATCATTGAAACCTTTACCAGCCGTTTTGTCGGCGGCATGATCTTCCCTTTTATGACCATTTACTTAGCCGCACATTTTGGGGCCAAAACGACTGGACTACTGTTATTAATCAATATTTTCATTGGCGTTGCCAATTCATTTCTAGGTGGTTATTTGTCAGACCAGTTCGGACGGAAAAAAGTGATGTTTTGGGCGGAATGCGCAAGGTTTGCAGCTTTTTTCATGATGATGGTCAGCAACTCACCGTTCTTTGAGTCACCGTCGATCACTTTCATGATGATGATCATCAACAGTATTTGCTGGGGTATGGCCGGACCGGCGAATGACGCCATGATGATTGATGTGAGCACACCCGAGCAGCGCAAGCTGATGTATTCGATAACCTACTGGGCGAACAATTTATCAATTGCCATAGGTGGGATTCTTGGGGCATTACTCTTTCAGCACTATCTTTTTGAATTATTCGTTGCCTTATGTGTTGTTGAAATCGGTGTTGTGATTCTTGTCGCCTTTTTTATTGAAGAAAGTCATGCGAAGCAGCAAAGTAATGGAATGGCTCTGCACCAGCATTTTTATCAGATATTTAAAAGTTACCAAAGGGTTTTTCGGGATAAACTCTTTATCGTTTTTGTCATTGCTGGAGTTCTTGTCTTCTCGATGGAACTACAATTAACGAATTACATCGGAATCCGGCTGAGTGAGCATATGCCCACTCAATATTTATTGTTCTGGCCGGTCAACGGATTAACCATGATGGGTATTCTGCGCAGTGAGAATACACTCTTGGTTGCCTTGCTTGTGTTGTTTGTTTCCAAAGTTAGTCACTTGCTGAAGGATAAAACGACCTTGGTAATCAGCTGCATGTTGTTTTCAGTTGGTTATGGTGTATTATCCTACTCCAATAATGTCTGGCTGCTGGTCAGTTTCATGATTGTTCTGACCATCGGTGAAGTATTCCGGGTACCTGTCGAGCAATCGTACGCAGCCGCTATTCCACCGGAAAATGCGAGAAGTATATATATGGCAATAAACGGGCTGAAATATAATCTTGCGATGCTGATTGCATCATTGACCATCACAATTGGCACTTATCTGACGCCACTCGCCACTTCACTCATCATCACTGCAATCGGTCTGGGTGGAACAGGATTGTACTTTGTGATAATTCCTTATGTTGAGCGAAGGATTCATTTAAGAAATCAACCGGACTATTCGGAACAGGGTATAGAAATTTAGGTACATACAAAAACATCAAGTCATGAGTGTGACATATTTTACATCGCTGCATAATCGCGGTAAATTAATAGACAAGACCTGCTAAGAAACGCTGGTCTGACGCATGATAAATCAAAAAGGAGAAGTGGCCATGTTTGAAGAGATTTCGCCGTATGAAGTAGAGTTACTCTTGGCACAAGATAAGGCTGACAGCATCATCGATGTCAGAGAAGCAGATGAGTTTGAAAGCGGCCATATCCCTGGCGCAGTCAATATTTCAGTAAATGTGATTCAGTCCAGCATAAATCAAATCGACAAGGGAAACGAACATATCATTGTCTGCCATTCAGGAGGCAGAAGCGGGGTCGCTTGTACCATTCTGGCTTCCTACGGATATAATGTGAAAAATATGACCGGAGGAATGCTCGAGTGGACAGGGGAGATTGAGTATTAATTTGGAACAAGAATGGAGATAAAGTTTGTGAATGTTGGAGATGGAGCTCAAGAAAGATCGAAACCTCCGAACTAGAAAAAGTCGAGCAGGAAACGGCATCCGTTTCCTGCTCGACTTTTTTACAAGAGGAAAGAAAGTGAAAAAATTTGGACTTAGTCACTAGGGTGATCGGCGTTACTTCGCCGTGATTTAGGTTCAAAAACGAAAGTGCGAGACTCCTGCGGGACTAGTATTGTTGATGCGAGCCAGGGGAGACCCCGCAGACAGCGGGTTGACCGAGGAGGCTCCCGGATCGCCCGCGGCCGCCTCTGTTGATGCGAGCAACTGAAGTGTCATTGAAGCACAAGTTTGGTGAATTAAAGCCGTATAAAGAGTGAACGACAAGGACCAGGGGTAGCCTGGTTTTTCTAAGCCTATATAAAGATGATCACCAATCATTTATTTTGTAGATTCACTTCGATTTCCGATCCGTACTCCATATATATGGACAAAGCAATGCCGGATTTTCAGGTGATACATAGGTGCAGATTTGGTTTGCTTCGCTTTTCGTTATTTTTTTGTTGAATCGTTGAGACAGCCATTTCTCCAGATGAGAATCAAAAAGAACAGCGCTGTTCTCCATATTTGCAAATTTGTAGTTAAAATCTAGTACAAGAATCAAGAATAAGAAATTTGCTTTTTTATCACTAATCCCAGTTACTTCCTTGATATTTGATACAAAAATAGTATAATTCAAAGAATTATTCAAAAAGTGATCTGAAGAAAGATACTTTGTCTCAATAATTGTTGACAGAGACAAAATATAATCCGTAATTTTCTGAGGAAATCGGTGAAGAGCCGGTTTTTGCGCAATCGCAGTTCTGATGGATTCTATATGTTCAATAATCCATCCCGGATTTAAATGGTCAGTGCCAATTCTCTGACTGAGTTCATAGGGCAGGTTCCAGGCAATCTCTGATTTTACTGATTGATCGGCAATCACAGCAATGAGCAAGGCAAAGCTGTTGTGCTCAACGAGTCTTCTGCTCTCTGGCGACATATTAATCGAATCCAGCATAGATTGAGGCCTTGAATCCTGAAAATTAGTCTGTAGTTCGTTTAGCACTCCTGATGGGAGCGTATCGATGCTCATGAGTTTACCTCCAGTATTTTTTATTGCCTGATAAAATTATAATCTAATAACTTTGACGAAGGAAATAATTGCGTAAAAGAGGGATTTGTATGTATCAATTGGTTGAACCTACGCTGGACTTAGAAAACAATTTCATAGATTACATCAGCGAATGGGAGAAAGCGGGGGATAGGATCGTTCCTTCCGCTACCAATCGTTGTGGAAAAGCATTTAGCGAATTAATTCGAGAGTGGTGCATTGATAAAACAAACGCGCCTTATAAAAAAGGCTTTGTTCCCGCCTCCTTGTACTTTTTGATTGATGAGCACAAGAAAATATTGGGGGCAATTCAGGTTAGACATGAATTAAATGAATCCTTATTGGATTACGGTGGGCATATCGGATATGGTATCAGGCCTTCGGAACGTCGGAAAGGGCTTGCAACAAAAATGCTGGCGATGGCACTTGAAAAAGCTCGAGTGCTTGGGATCCAGCGTGTTTTGATCACCTGCGATAAAAATAATCGAGGTTCAGCTCGGACAATCATGAACAATGGCGGCGTTCTGGAAAATGAAATTGCTCATGAAGACAGAATCACGCAAAGATACTGGATCCAACTAGATTAAAGAAAGAGATGGCCACCTTTTTTGGTCATCTCTTTCTTTAATCTTTTACTACATGTTATTTTACAGAAACGGCAGCTGCCAAAAGGGACATTGGATTTTCAATTCCAGATAATTCGTAGATTATTTTCCCATCCTGCCATCTGACCATGCTTTGGCGGTTATCGGTATACAATTGGATGACACCATATTGATGTGGGATGGGCAACGTATGCCTTTCAAGATAGGCAACAACTTTTCTTGCGAGTGTTTTTCCATTTTCGGCATCTGCAGTCGGTGAGAGAACCATGAGTGTCCAGCGTCCTTCATTCCAAGAAATGCCAGCAGTCCCCGCCCCCGCATCCGCATAACCTGTAATGGAATAACCGAGATCTACAGCCTGACCATCTGATTTTCCATAGGCATGAAATGTAATTTGTTTTGCCGTCTCGGTACTGCTGGCATAACCAATGGCTTTAATTATGGTCACGGTTTTCGCTTTGGTGAGCGTTTTGTTATTCACTTGAATAGGAGTATTCGTCTGTTTAAAAGTTACTGTGTATCCCGGTGAATCCTTTTTAACAATAGCCGAAATATATTTTCCTTTTTCGACGGGTAGTGTCTGTGGAAGACGAACTTGATTCTGACTTTTCAAGAGCGATCTTGTATCCTTGAGTACCTGCTGCAAAGATCCGGTTTTGACCGCTGATGCGCTGCTGTTTACTTTCCCGGCAGATGAGTTGCTATTTCCACTCTGAATGCTTGATCCATTGCTACTGGTTCCATTTGATGACTTGCCTGCCTTGGATGATGAATAACTCTTATCGTTGGAGGAAGATTGGTCGGCACCATAGTTGGGTGATTTACTTTGATAACTTTGCGCGCAACCAGTGATCAGGATACAGGTGAGCATAAGTGTGATCACAATAATTAAGTTCTTCATGGTCATACCTCCTTTTTGTGTTGATGGCACGGTTAAACAGTTAAGCCCTGCATCAAACCTCTGGACAAGGTATACACCATAACTATTCCCTTATTAAATAATTTGGAAACGTTGAGATGACCAGATATCAGTTATCCTGAAGCTTTTTCGTGATAATGTGCGTGTAATTGAACCGTTTTGTATTCATGTTCCAACTTCGTCAAGCTTACTTCAAAAAGTTGTTTTCCATCAATTTTGAACACATCCGCATCAATAAGCTGATCAATTAGTTTTTGACGTTTATTTTCTATTGTTTGACGCAATGATTGATTCATTTAACCACAACCTTCTTATGAAAAAATAAAAGCCTCTCTCCAAAGTTAAGAAGAGAAGGCGTTGTGTTTGTTCCTCTCGACTTATCTTCAAAGCAATACGCTTATTGGAATTAGCACCGTATCTTAAGTGACCGGTTGCTGAGGTTTCATCGGGCCAATCCCTCCACCTCTCTAGATAAGCAGAACCAATATTTGATTGGTTTTATTATAATCCAAATTAATCACAGCTGTCAACTATGATATAAAAACATGATTCAGCGCTATTTGAACTTTTCTTCATGCTGAAGCAGCCATTTTTTTCGCCACAAACCACCAGCGTATCCTGTAAGTTTCCCATCCGATCCTATAACTCGGTGACATGGGATAACGATACTAATCTTGTTCTTGCCGTTCGTCATTCCAACTGCTCGCACTGCTTTTTCATTCCCGATAGAAGCTGCAATCTCCTTATAGGAACGTGTTTGTGCGTAAGGTACTTCCGTTAATGCGTGCCATACGGATTTTTGAAACAAGGTGCCGTCAAGAATATAAGGAATGGTAAATTCTTGGCGCATTCCGCTGAAATATTCATCAAGCTGAAAATGGCAAGTCAATAATACGCTTGGCGTCTCGTTTTCACGAAGATACTGCGGATTGCTGCGTTCAACAAACATAATTGAATAGATTCCGTCAGCATTTCCCGTTATTTCAATCACGCCAATCGGTGACACATAGTCAAGTTTATGCATGGTGTTCATAAAGCAACCTCCATAAGTAAAACGTAGCATAAGCATACCATCCGTCCCATGCTGCGGCCATTTCTTTGACTTCAGCAATGCTCTGTTTGTGCTCAAGCCCCAGATGAATTTTTAAAGCGTTGTGAAGGCCGACATCCGCTATTGGAAAAGCATTGGCGCGATGGAGACATCTCATCATGACCAAATCGGCAGTCCAAGCACCAATACCACGGATGCTCATTAACAAATTTCGAATCTCATCGTCGTCTTGCTTTGTAAGAAGGGTATTTCTTGTCCATTGATATTGCGCCAACGTTTTGGCGACGCCAATGATGTATTCAGCTTTTCGAACAGAAAACTGAAGTGCCCTTAAATCTTCAACATCAAGAGAGGCAATCGTCTTATAAGAAGGAAATAACCAATAGTTCTCATTATCAAATGTAAGTGATTCCCCATAATGATAAACAAACTTTTTTTTCAATTTATAAGCAAAAGTTAAATTGATTTGCTGACCGGTAATGGCCCAGGCTATTGCTTCGAACAAATCCGGAATACCCACAATCCTAAGTCCGTAAAAGTTATCAATAAGCGGTTTAAGCACCTTATCCCAAGCAGCAAAATCATAAAATTCACCTAAATTACTTTCGAAATCGAACCAGTCCCATACATAGGCTGCCGTCTTTTCTCGAATGGATGAAGATGGAGATTTCCCTAGAAATTCAACATTTAGCATTTTTTGCTTCATTCCTATTTTCAGTAAAACCAATTCGTCATCCAATTTAATCAGTTTATATAAGTGATCGCCTTTTATTCGGTGTGACACCTCCTGATCGGATCGAGCTAAAAATACCAGACATTCCGAAAAGTCGAAGGGCTCAGGTGGATAAATTTCAATATAAGAATCATGATCGAGCCAGCTCATTATGGTCGGTCCTCGTTGAGTAAATGGCGATATTCGCTTGGCGTACAATTTTTGAGACGACGGAAAACCCGATAGAAATTAGAAGGGCTCTGGAATCCCGTTTCATAACAAATCTCCAAATTGGTCTTTAGACTGTTTCTTAAATAATGTGAGGCTTTGTCTACTCTTATTTTCTCCAGATAGCTGCGCGGTGTCTCTGCCGTTTCGCGCTTGAATAATCGCTCTAGATAAAAGGAACTGATACCCACGTGATCAGCGATATCCTGCAGGATAAAAGGCTGTTTATAATGATTGATCAGGAAGGTAATGACGCTGTTGACCACGCCTAAATCTGGAGAATGAGTAGTATCCGGCCGGCATCTTTTGCAAGCGCGATACCCCGCGTTCTCCACTTCTTGGATATCTTGATAGAACGCTACATTGATTTTTTTCGGTTTTCTAGATCGGCAGGAAGGACGGCAGTAGATCTTTGTTGTCTTGACTGCTGTGAAAAATACGCCGTCATAGGCTCGATCACAAGCCAGAACCTTTTCCCACA
The DNA here is from genome assembly GCF_000497245.1 of Sporolactobacillus laevolacticus DSM 442. Classification (GTDB taxonomy): domain Bacteria; phylum Bacillota; class Bacilli; order Bacillales; family Sporolactobacillaceae; genus Sporolactobacillus; species Sporolactobacillus laevolacticus. The sequence continues at coordinate 78,320 of NZ_AWTC01000001.1, read as the reverse complement.
TTTCATCAAAAGAAAGATTAATTTTCTCAGGCATGTATTTCACGTCCTTTGAAGGTGCTAAAAAAGAGAATACGACATATTCTGTTTCTTTATTGTAACAAATTAAAGCCGATGTTTTCGTCCTCATTCTTGCGCTTATGGTCGAGGAGAAGATGTTTCGCAAAGATGAGGTGAACAGCAGTTTTCCAAAACTGTTCAGATGGTATAGAATAGTGAAAAGCAAATGATAAGGAGTCATCTGGATGCCACTTATAACAGGTAAGCTGATGATAGTTGCAATTCTCTTGATGGTGGTTACAGCCATCGAAACACTTGCTTATGCCACGCGAATTTCCGGAGCGAGAGTGAAGTTAATGGCTACAGCGATTTCTTTATTCAGTACCATGGTGATTATTTCAAGATTTTCAACGATGTTTCAACAGCCACTTACAGCAAAGCTCATTGCTGATGCCCCCGTAAAATTTAAGTTCACATTCGTAGAGGATCAATATCGGATTTTGATTGGTGTCATTTCCATAGGAGTTATCTTAGGTATTATACTTTTTCCTACATTTATCGGTATATTTTCTCGAGCCATTGTGCAGCTATCTAAAGAAAGAGGATCTATTATTTCACTCGTGAGTAAATGGTTTAATCTGAAGGGAATGAAGAGCCTTCGTCTTTATGTTCGTTTACCACGTATATATGATCTTAAAGGCATCACCTATAAAACGATACCCAAGAGACTTTTTGTAGTTAACGTAGCCATTACCGCAATCTATACTGTAGGTGTTCTCGCTGCCTTATACGCATCACTTCTTGTACCAGAGTACGCACAAGCAGCAGCTATGTCTTCAGGAATTATTAATGGCGTGGCGACGATCTTACTCACTCTTTTTATTGATCCTCAGGCATCCGTGCTCGCTGATCGAGTAGTAAAGAAAGAATGCAACTATATCTATTTAAAAAGTTACTCATTAACGATGATCAGTTCCAAATTTGTCGGAACTTTGGTTGCACAGGTAATCTTCATCCCCGCCGCATATTATGTGGCTTGGTTTGCAAAATTACTGTAAAAAATACTTGCTAGTAGCTGGAATAATAAAGGTACGGGTAAAAGAAACAGAGAAAATATGAATCTTATTTGAGCAGTTTATGTTTTGAAAACAAGTTGGAGGTTGTACATATGGACTGGAGAGAAAACAGAATCGAATCAGCAAAGAATGGAACAAATCCAATGGTTTTAGCAGAAATGAAAAGCGGGTATGCAGTAATCGGAGATACTCAATTTTTGCCTGGATATTGTGTGTTACTCCCTAAGAGAGAAGTATCTAGTCTTAATGATTTAACAATCCCCGAACGTGCACAATTTTTAACGGATATGAGCTTAATTGGTGATGCGATCATTAATGTTTGTCACCCTGTTCGTGTAAATTACGATATATTGGGTAACACAGATGCATTTTTACATGCACATGTTTTTCCGAGGTATGATTGGGAAAAGGAAGAAAGAAGAAAGATGCCGGTTTGGCTATACGATTCTTCAAACTGGTTTGACGAGGAAAAACATTTTAGCATTGAAAAACACGGAAAGTTAAAAGAAGAACTGACAAAATATTTATCAGCTATTTATGAAAATAAATGAATCAGACTTCTTAATTCGAATGAAGTAAAACTATAAAATGGCAAATTCATCTTCAAGTAAGCAGTACGGAAAAATTCTTAAACATAATTCGAAGTATTGCTAATAAAGAGATTGAAGAAAGATTTGCATCTGCACTCCTTAAATAAGGAGAGGACTCTATTGAAAGTTAACACTGAAATTGTTAAACACTATTTGAATGGCATATCGTCAAGTGATTATTCAGATTCATGGATCTTCCATTCCATTGAGGAAGGACAGTATTTGTTTGAAGAACCAGATCCAGAGCAAATACCAATCATCACGCAAACAGTTGAGGAGATTCAGACACAATTGGATCCATTTCTCCCCTTTAATCAAGATCTGTGGGACACACTTTTTCCCATGGCCGCAAGTAGACTCCAAAAAGTAACCATTCAATTAGTCGTTGGCTGTCCTTCTCCCTATGGGGCAATGGTTAGAACAGGCCCGGACGGATCTGAAACGATTATTTTTGATTTGATTAGAATGTCTTGTTACAAAAGTGCACAGAATGATGTTTCTGAAATCATTCGTAAAATGTTGACTCATGAGTGTGCACATCTTTTGCTGCATCAGGATTATCCGGAGTCAGAAGCAAATACATACAGAGAAAAATTAAGTTACCTTCTTTTTGATGAGGGGCTCGCTCATTTTCTGGCAATGGATGAACAAGTGAACAATTATGATTGGACAAGTTCGGAAACACTTGAGCGGAAAGAAAAAGCATTCCATGATTTTTCTGAGGCATATAAAGAAGAGAATTCCGATCAACAAAAACAAAACTTGATCAATGCCTGTGCAGGTGCGTTTTGGGATAAATTTGCTTGTATTGCCGGAATGTTTTGGTTTGCGGATATTTATCAAATGAATAGAAGAGCAGGAATCAAATCTGCTTATCAAAAGGGCTGGATTAACTTTTCGAATGAATTATTAAAGAAGGTGGGGTAATCTATGTATAATTGCTCATTTTTTGGTGTGATTTTGTGTTTAGGAAAGGAAGTGAAAATATGCTGATCAGAAATTATCAAGATGCTGATGAAGAAGGGTGGTTGCGTTGCCGTATTCTATCATTTTTACATACCGCCTACTTTGATAATGTATTGCAGAAGAAGGAAACATACACAAATCCTTCAATTGAACTGGTGGCTGTTGAATCAGGACAGGTCGTTGGCTTGCTTGACATTGAATATGAAGATGTATCTGGAACTGTTTGCACACTTTGCTCGGGTAGAGGAGGCATGATCTGGAATTTGGCTGTCCATCCGGATTACCAAAGAAAAGGAATTGGTGCACTTCTACTTGCAGAAGCAGAAAGAAAGCTTAAGACTCTAGGAATCTTTGAAATAGAAGCTTGGACCAGAGATGATCAATGGGTGAACGGCTGGTATCAGAAAAATGGTTTTACTCAGATGGAAAGCTATCTTCATGTATTTATTACTGGAGAAAAGGTGAGTAACTTTGTTCAATCATCCATTTCCAATTTGGAACCTGTTGTTGTGGAAGCACACTATTCAGGCAACGAAAAAGAGAAAATCTGGAAAACTTTTGACCGTGTGCATGACTGTAATGGGTATTATAAGCAATTAACACCAGCTCTGGACAATTGAAGTCATTGGAATTAGTCACGTATCTATGCGATAATGCTACAAGGCTATTAAAAAAGGTATTGATTCATTGAAGGAGAGAGCAGGAAGTAATGAGTAAGTTGATTGATGAAATTAACCGGCTGGCCAGATTATCTCGGGAACGACCATTAAACGCCCAAGAGCGAAAAAGACAGGCTGAGCTCCGCCAGCAATATCTGGACAATTTTCGAAATAGGTTCAAACAACAGCTCGCCCAAATTAAAGTTGTGGATTCAAAGGGCAACAACATTACCCCGAGAAATGCTAAATTAATGAGAAAATCAATGAATGCTAACAAAAAAAACTGACCGTCTCATTACCTGCTGACGGCCAGTTTTCTATTATTCTTTTACTGCATGAATGTAATAAATCGTTTCGAAAGCAGACAAATAGTCGCTTCGGTGAGCAAAATAGCGGTGATTAATTTGGTTTGGCGATAATTGCTCATAAATAAGCAATCCAGATTCCTCAAGTAGATGCTCCATTTCTTGATAGGAAAAACATGATTTCATGGGTCCGCCGCATGCGGCAGCACTTTTGACCATGTTTTCTACTCTGTTCGACAATCCTTTGGTTTCAAAAAGCGTTTCGTCAGCATAATCGAAAACGATCGAGCTTCCGGAAGGCACTTTGCTAAACACATTTTCTAGTAATCGTGCATTTTCTTCTTTCGTCAAATAATAGCTGACGCCAAGCAAGCTAAATAAAGTTTTCTTATGGACCATACCTTCGTGAATTAATGATTGAACGGCAAAGCCTTTGGTAAAATCCATAGGAACAAAATGAAGATTGTCCGGCGCAGTTAATCTAGCTTGTTCTAAGCGCTTCTTTTTAAGTGCTTGTGTTGCTGGATGGTCTACTTCAAAAAATTCTAAATGATTCAGTTCAGGATGCCGCAAGCAAAAAGTATCCATTCCTGCACCAAGTAAAACAACCTGTTTTAGACCGAATTCAAGCTCATGCAACACTACTTCTTCACAATAGGCTGCTCGAGCTAACGGAGTTGGTGAAAGCTGAACTTGTGTGATCCATTTCAGGATTTCATTCGGATTTCCCTTGAATTTTTCTGCGATTGCTGGATTGAAAAACTGTATGCCTTGAATCAATTTTTCTTTGATGTCGTTTAATTCTTCCTGTGAAATTAACTCTTGAGCAAGAAAATCATCAAAAATCTTCGGTGAATCAAACTGATGATGATAAGCTCTGCCGAATGTAGAAATTAATGAGGTTATGCTGGACTTACCTTTTTCCAAACAAATATCCTCCTTTATAAAACAAAAAAGATTCCCCTGGCCAGGAGAATCTCATTATATACGATATTTATATATTTGTAAATTATAGCATAAATAAATAATTTTGTCAATAACTAACTTGATCATGTCAGACGGAAATTGAATCTCTGAGTGCCATGTCACTGTACGTTCTAGTTTTTCATAGAGTTCATCGACTTTGCTGCCAAAGTAAAAAGGACTCTCTTTAACGAAAGTCCATTTACAATAAATTTCAGTCGTACTACTTACATTGCATGCCTTTGTTCATAAGCCGTGATATCGTTATCGTAATTCAATGTAATGGCAATTTCATCAAGACCTTTTATCAACAGTTCTTTTTGATAAGGATCAATATCGAATTTTTCCTTAAATTCATTACCTGTGAGCGTTTGTTCTGCGAGATTTACAGTTAGATGGAAGGCCCCTTGAGATGCACAACCGATTAATGTTTCAACTTTTCTCTCGTCAAGCCGAATAGCCAGGACGCCATTTTTCTGACAGTTATTGAAGAAAATGTCGGCAAAGCTAGGTGCAATGATCACGCGAAAACCGTAATCTTGAAGTGCCCAAGGCGCGTGTTCACGTGATGAACCGCAGCCAAAATTGTCTCGTGCAACAAGAATAGAAGCACCTGCATAGTCGGGTTGATTCAGAATGAAGTCTGTTTTCTTATTTCCTTTCTCATCAAAGCGCCAGTTATAAAACAAGCAAGCGCCGAATCCTTTGCGCTCGACGCGCTTGAGAAATTGTTTTGGAATAATTTGATCTGTATCTACATTTGTTCGGTCGAGCGGACAAACGAGACCTTCAAAGGTTTGAAATGCTTTCATAATTTTTACCTCCCAAACGATTATTGTGATGAAAGAGTCAGTTAGCGTGTGGTGGCGAATTCGCGGATATCGGCGAAATGACCATGAATTGCCGCAGCGGCAGCCATTGCTGGACTAACAAGATGGGTGCGTGATCCGGTACCTTGGCGCCCTTCGAAGTTGCGGTTTGATGTCGAGGCACAGCGTTTTCCGGATGGAACGATGTCGTCATTCATTGCAAGGCACATACTGCACCCAGCTTCGCGCCATTCAAACCCGGCTTCTTTGAAAACTTTGTCCAGGCCTTCAGCCTCAGCCTGTTTTTTAATGGTGTAGGAGCCGGGAACAATAAGGGCCCGAACGCCTTCGTGAACATGCTTACCGTTCGCAATCTGTGCTGCCTGCCGCAGATCGCTGATTCTGCTGTTTGTGCAGGACCCGATAAAGACTACATCAATTGGAATATCGTGAATCGGTGTGCCCGGTTTCAGATCCATATATGTGATCGCTTTTCTAGCCGCTTGCCTTTTCTCCTCAGATTCAAAAGATTCAGGATCCGGAACAGTATCATTGATTGATGCACCCATTGACGGGTTGGTTCCCCAAGTGACTTGAGGTTCGATTTCAGAAGCATCAATTTCAATCGTACGATCATAAGAGGCTCCTTCGTCGCTAGCCAGTTCCAGCCATTTTCGTGTTGTTTCTTCGAATACAGCACCTTTTGGCGCGAAACGCCGTCCCTTAATGTAATCAACGGTCGTTTGATCAGGACTTATTAATCCGGCTCTTGCCCCGGCTTCAATTGACATATTGCAAACGGTCATCCGTTCCTCCATGGACAGTCTACGAATGGCTTCTCCAGTATACTCAACGATATGGCCAGTTCCAATCGAGATACCGTATTTAGCGATGATGGCAAGAATCAAATCTTTCGCACCGACGCCGATGCCGAGTTGCCCGTTAACCTTAATTTGCATCGTTTTCGGCCGTTTCTGCCACAAAGTCTGAGTAGCCAAAACATGTTCGACTTCACTCGTTCCAATACCAAAGGCGATCGCGCCGAAAGCACCATGCGTTGAGGTATGGCTGTCCCCACAGACAATCGTTTTTCCTGGCTGTGTCAATCCAAGTTCAGGTCCGATAACATGGACGATTCCTTGGTGAGGACTATAAATGTCGGCGAGTTCGATACCGAAGTCTTTACAGTTTTTCTGAAGCGTCTCGATCTGGATTTTAGATATCGAATCTTTCGTTTCTCTGTTTTGAGCAGTTGGTACATTATGGTCAACGGTCGCGAAGGTGCGTTCAGGACGTCTGACTGACCGATGATTCATGCGCAGTCCCTCAAAGGCTTGAGGAGAGGTCACTTCGTGGACAAGATGAAGATCAATGTAGAGTAAATCTGGTTTTCCGTTTTCTCTGTGGATCAGATGCTGATCCCAAATTTTTTCGATGATGGTGCGTGGCTTCATTGGTTTTCCTCCTCATTGAATGATCATTTATTGGGTAACTGTACTGTTTTGATTCATTGTGTTAATCACAAGATCCGTTATCTCTGTTGTGTTTACAATCTTGTCATCTTGGTGATCAATCTGTAAATCACCGGTATGGTAGCCTTGGTTTAGTACCTCACGCACTGCGGTTTCAATCTTGGAAGCTTCTTGGTCCATATCAAGAGAATAGCGGAGGAGCAAGGCTGCTGATAAAATAGTCGCAAGCGGATTCGCTTTGCCTTGCCCGGCAATATCAGGAGCCGAGCCGTGAACCGGTTCATACAAGCCGACTTTATCCGATCTCAGACTTGCTGACGGCATCATCCCAAGAGAACCGGTAATGACTGAAGCTTCATCACTTAAGATATCGCCAAACATATTCTCAGTAACGAGCACATCGAACTGTCCGGGGTTCGTGATCAGCTGCATTGCTGCAGAATCAACGAGCTGGTGATTTACCGTCACTTCCGGGTAATGTTTGGCAAGCTGATTCACTACTTCACGCCACATACGGCTAGATTCCAAAACATTCGCTTTATCGATTGATGTAAGTTTTTTACGTCTTTTCATCGCAAGCTGAAAGGCTTTTTCCACAACGCGTTGAATTTCCGTCCGGCTATAGGCGAGAGTATCGACGACTTGTTCGTTATTCGCTCCGCGCCGTTCACTTGGTGTCCCAAAATATAAGCCTCCGGTGAGCTCGCGCACAATAACAAAATCAACATTTTCCACAAAGGTTCGTTTGAGTGGTGAGGAGTCAATCAATGCTTGGTATGCTTCAACAGGACGCAGATTAGCGAACAATCCCATTGCTTTTCGAATGCCGAGCAGGCCTTGTTCCGGCCTGATATTCATTGATTGAGCATTCCACTTTGGTCCGCCGACAGCACCTAATAGAATCGCATCACTTGATTGGCATTGATCGATTGTCTCTTGCGGAAGTGGAGTGCCATAGGTATCAATTGCCGCTCCTCCGATTTTCTTCTCGACAAACTGAACATCTTGTTGGCTATGTTTCATTATGGAACGGAGTACACGAACCGCTGATGCAGTTACTTCTGGACCAATCCCGTCGCCTGGTAAAACAGTAATAGTTTTCATCTGGAACAACTCTTTTCATCGCGAATTCTGAATCAATTAACGAACTGAAGTCTTTTCATACCTGGAGAATAGGGATCGGATATCACGATCTGAGATCTCTTTCTTTCTGTCCGCCAGGTTTTTAAAAGCGAGAAAGGACTGATCAACTTGTTCCTCAGTTAAGTGAATGCCCATTTCGATCGCTTTTTTTCTGAAGGCGTGACGTCCGGAGTGCTTTCCGAGTACAAGTCGGCCTGAGTCAAGTCCAATCAGGGAAGGTGAGATAATTTCGTAGGTTTTCGGATTTTTCAAAACGCCATCTTGATGGATTCCGGCTTCGTGAGCAAACGCATTGGCGCCGACAATCGCTTTGTTTCCGGGAATCGGACTGTTCATTAATCGGCTGACAAGCGCACTTGTTTTTTTGATTTCATCAAGCTTTAGCTGTGTACGGACATTGAAAATATCTTTCCTGATATGAAGCGCGACGCCGATTTCTTCGAGTGCCACATTTCCGGCTCGCTCGCCAACACCATTCATCGTACATTCGACTTGCCGGACACCCGCGCCGACTGCGGCCAGCGTGTTAGCGGTCGCCATCCCAAGGTCATTATGGCAATGGCAGGATAGACGGACGCGATCAATATTAGGCACATGTGTACTGACATATTGGAACATCGCCGCATATTCCTGAGGTGTACAGTATCCTACTGTATCAGGTAGATTGATAACTGATGCCCCTGCGTCAATGGCTGCGGAAATTACGTTGGACAGAAACGCGTAATCACTGCGCGAAGCATCTTCACATGAAAATTCAACCTGAGGGAAGAAACGGTGAGCATATTTGACGGATTGGACCGCCATTTCGAGCACGTCTTCCGGTTTCTTGCGTAATTTATAAGTCATGTGTACAGGTGAAGTAGCGATAAACACATGAACACGCGGACTTTCTGTTTGTTTCAGCGCTTCCCATGCGGCATCAATATCACTTTTCATGGAACGGGCAAGACCCGTGACAGTGCTGTTTTTTACAATTTCCGAAATGCTCTTGACCGCCTTAAAATCTTCGGGAGAAGCAGCCGGGAAACCAGCTTCGATCACATCGACCTGAAGGCGTTCCAACTGCTTTGCCACCTGCACTTTTTCTTGTTCATTCAGGCTACAGCCTGGGGCTTGTTCTCCGTCTCGGAGTGTTGTGTCGTAAATTTCAACCTTTTCCATTTTCATTCTCCTTTCCTTGATTAGTGTTCTGTTTTTGTTTTGCGCTTTATCTATTTTGTAAGAAGGCTTAGTTAGCCAAGTCTTCTGCGCAAGCTGTATATAAATTAAAAAGTCCTTTCACTCCGCACACCAATCGCAAAGGCGATTAGTATGCAGGGGTGAAAGGACTCGTTTCACGGTACCACCCGGCTCTTCAATATTCTCGCGAATATCGACTCAGCGGCAATTCCGGTTTTCCCGGAATGTCTTTTTTGATAACAAGTGCTTGTAACACTTGGCCGATCCTACTAAATCGTTCAAATCGGCACTCAGAGGCGAGTGTGTGATCAGCGGTGCTGCCGGATTTTCACCAAGCTCCGACTCTCTGGAAGCATCCATGCTCATCACTTTATCCTCATCATTGATTTAACTTTTAAAAATCATTTCGTCGTTAATTTGTTTGTGCTCCTCATGATACAGAGTTTATTTTTTTTGTCAACAGCATTTTCGAAATATTTATTGAATTACTTTTATGACGTATTTGGTTAAAAAAGCGGGGGAACAGTATTCTTCAAAGGTGCAGGCGCTGAAAAATTATGCGTAAAAAATTTTTTCTGCACTCAATAAAGCTATTAAAAGCCAACAGCTTGTTCAAAAATCTAATAACCGTATCAAAAATGATATCTTAAACGTTTTGAAAATGAATTTATGTATACTTGATATTTCTGTCCGACACATAATTAGCAGGTAAGCAGCTTATTCAACAGATGAACAGGTTATTAAACTCTTTTTTCAAAATTGACTGTTGACAGATCAAGAACATGAGGAGTAGACTGACCATACCTTAAAAATTCGATGTGAAAGGAATCCTTCTGATGAACGTTTTACGGCGATTGCAAAACCTACGATCTGAATTGTTGCAAGGGCTAGTTGTATTGACTCAGCCTAACTTCATTCAATAGTAGGGCACTGCAACCGTACGGTTTTCATCAACGGGAAGGTTCGTGTCCTGTTCATGTACTGTATGGGACATTTACTCTTCACATTAACCCATTCATCCATGAATGGGTTATTTTTTTACACTTTTTTAGTGAAAATGCATGCGAGGGTGATCGTGATCCAAAAAAATTACAGATGAATGCACTAGAGAAAGATGGCAGAAAAGCGGAGTGTTGAAAAGAGAGATTAAGTGTTTCTGTTAGGATAATTCCTAAAAAAGGATAAAAGGAGCAGACAAAGATGAACGCAGAAGGTGTCGCAAGCAGTGAAGAATTAAGGATCAGGCAGAAAAACTATGTACCTGAAGAACATTATACAGAAAAACAGAGACAGGAACTTGAAGCACGGATTAATAATCTTCCTGTGACAAAGACTATGTATCGCATTTTTACATTGATTACATTGGGGATGCTGCTTGATGGCTTTGACGTCTATCTGGCAGGGGGAGTGCTAGGACAACTTGTGCAAACCGGCTGGTCATCGCTTGCCTTGAACGCTACATTTATTTCGACAACGTTTATCGGGCTATTTTTCGGATCGGTAATTACAGGTTTTGTTGGTGATTGGAAGGGGCGCCAATTTGCTTATCAAATTAACCTATTCATTTTTGGTATTGGATCACTTGCAAGCTTCTTTGCTCCTAATATGACAACCTTAATTATTCTCAGAGGTATCAGTGGCATTGGACTAGGTGCTGAGATCGTGACTGGTTTCGCACTGCTCGGTGAATTCGTTCCAGCGGGTTCGCGTGGAAAATGGGTCGGAAGTTTATCTGTCCTTGCCAATTGTTCTGCCCCAATCGCTACCTTTCTCGGATTCTTGATTATTCCTTCGATCGGCTGGCGATGGATGTTTGCCATTGCGGGAATTCTCTCCCTCATTGTTTGGTATTTTAGGCGTAGTCTTCCTGAATCACCAAGATGGTATTTTTCGCAGGGGAAATTTAGCAAGGCAGAGCAGATTGTTTCCATTTTTGAAGCTGAAGCAAGGGAAAAGGGGATCCAACCAAAACATAGTTCACAACAAGTAAATCAAATTGTGACGAAACACGGCAGCTACAGTGAATTGTTCAGTAAAAATGCCATCAGGAAAACCATTCTAGGCTGCATGATATTAGCTGCGATCAATACAGCTGCTTATACATTTGTGACGTGGGTGCCCACTTTACTCGTCAACAGCGGAATTACTATTTCGAAATCGTTGGGCTATACGGCATTAATGATGATTGGTGCTCCGGTTGGTGCGTTTATTGGCAGGATCACCGTTGACCGGATTGGCCGAAAGTGGATGATTGTTGGCGCGTTTATGATGACGGCACTTTTGGGTTATATCTATGCCTTTCAGAATCAGCCTACCATGATCATGACCATAGGATTTCTAATGACTGTATGCCTGTATATTCTTATGGCTGTCGGACTTTCGATTTATGTTCCTGAACTGTTCTCCACCAGGCTTCGCATGCGTGGCAATGGAACAGCGCAGGCGGTTGGACGTCTTTTTACCATTGTAACTCCTTACGCGGTGGCATGGCTGCTTACGTACCAAGGAATTCTCGCCGTTTTCGTCATTATTGGTGTATTCCTTGCAATTGTCGCCGGATTAACCATAGTCTGGGGTCCTGAAACAAAACAGCAGATATTAAAATAACTGAAGTAAATGCGGTGTCAGTTTTTAATAAATAGGTGCTCATTGAAGTGATGGGCACCTGTTTTGCTGTGTTCATCAAAGCAATTTTTTTGACATCATCGTTTATATTGTGCACAATATAATTATCAATTTAAAAAGAGGGATCGGTTTGAAGGAATATCTGAACTTGCAGGATCATCTGTGTTTTTCAATATATGCTTGTTCCCGAGCGATTTCTCGAATGTATCGCCCCTTACTCAACAAGTTAGGAATTACCTATCCGCAATATCTTGTTCTGCTCGTATTGTGGGAAAAAGGAGAGCGCTCAATTAAAGAAATAGGAGAACGTTTAGATTTGGATTCTGGGACATTGACGCCATTGTTGAAAAGAATGGAAGAGAAGCAATTGATTCAGAGAACCCGGTTGAAAACGGATGAACGTGTAGTCAAGATCTCTTTAGCGCCAAAAGGTGAAGTGCTTCATGAAGAAGCGGCATGTATTCCTTCAGCGCTGGTTGAATCCAGTGGCATGAATATAGAAGAAATTGTTGAGTTAAATGAAAAGATTAAAGCCTTGACGAAACGAGTCCTCAGTGCTGAATCTCATAATTACTTTACGAAGCAAGATGATGACAGCATTATTGAGTAAAAATTTTTCGGTTTTATATTGTGCAAAATACAATTTTGCACAATATACTTTTAGGGGGTGATGTCGGAGAAGCTCGCTCATGTATGGTCTATATGGCAGGGGAATTTGATTATTGAAATGCAAGATATCTTTTATTTTGAGTGGAGGAATATAAAATGAGTGAAGAACGCACCGGAGTTGCAACAATACAAGGAAATCCATTAACTTTGATCGGTCCAGAGTTGAAGGTGGGGGACAAGGCGCCTGATTTCACGATCAATAAAGACTTGATCGAAGAAGCTAGCCTCTCAGATTACGAGGGCAAAATCAAATTGATTTCGGTTGTTCCTTCTCTTGATACATCCGTTTGTGAAGCGCAAACGCGCCGCTTTAATGAAGAAGCATCGAAACTGGGTGACAAAGTTAAAGTGATTACAATTTCAGTGGATCTGCCATTTGCGCAAGGGCGCTTCTGTTCAGTTGCGGGCATTGAGAACCTTGACACTTTATCCGACTATAAGTTCCGTTCATTCGGCAAGAGCTATGGCGTGTTGATCAAAGAACTTCAACTCGATATGCGTTCTATTTTCATTCTGGATGAGAGCAATACCATCCGATACGTGGAATACCTCGAAGAAATGACCAACCATCCGGATTACGATGCAGCATTGAGCGCTGTAAAAGCATTGCTATAAAACATAAGATTGACTGTATGAGTAAGGACTCAAGTGACGTCGATAATAAAAAAATCATAGCAGCTAAGCTATGATTTTTTTGTGCGATAGAATATAAAGTAATTTAGTTGTCAAAAAAGAGATTTGCCATAATCTACATAAATTTAAGCACAGTGAGCAGCAGGATGAGTCCTCCCGTCCATACAGTGGACGGAATAATGATCCATCTCTTAAAACGAGCCCAGACAGGACCTTCAATTTTTTGATCGTATGGAACAACATAAAGAAATTCATTTTCCATAATTCTTTTGAAGATTAGATTCAGCCAAAGATTTAGAAAGAAGAGAAAAGCTGCAAACATTAACCACTTAATCACTAACGGCAGCAGGCAAAGAGCAATGCTTGTCAGAATAATAAACTGGATGTAACTCCTAATCACAGATCCGTCTCGAAGAAAAACTTTGAGTACCAATTCAAGTAACCCATTCTCCTTGCTTCTTACCTTAAACATTCGCTTGGATTTTCTGAACAAAATTAGCGGTTTTCTGCTTCTTGTTTTCGGCGGCTTTTCCACATCAATTGAGAAATTCATAACGAACCTTATGTATTTATTTGCCTCCAGATCCTCTATTTCAAGTTCTCTTATAAACCCTTTAATAGATGAAGCCTGTCTGAATTGAAGGTATGCAAGTAGCAAAGTAAATAATGCGCCACAAATACCATAAACAGATGGATCGACAAATGAAAACAGAATCGTAAGGATATCAATAGTAAAAAAAACGATGATCTTCTGGTACAGAGGACGGCTGATGTATTTTTTTAGCGTGAGAATGATTAGCTTGAAGCTACAAAACGCTAAATAGAGATAGATGATCGAAGGTACGGAAAAACGGAAGACTTGTACGAGGATCGGAAGTGCGAGAAGAAAGATCAGCGTGATCCATACCAAATTCTGAACAAGAGAAAAGAATAACGCCCGTAGTTTCAGCTGTCGGATAATGCCTCTCTTTTGAATCAGAAACAATTTGTCTGCTTCTAATAAATACGTTCTGAAGTTTCCTCCGCTTGACAATAAGAGCATTAGAAACAGCACAGAGGGGAGGGGAAAGAGAGGGCTCCAGTAATGATTAACCGTTTGCCATCTTCATGGTACAAAATAGGTAGAAGAACGGCTGCGGGAATGACAAAGTACAAAAGTATCCAGCCATCAATGACAGAGCGCGCGACCCCCAATTTCTTCTTCCATTCCTGAGACAGCCGTTTGGCAAATAATCGTTGTCCCATCATCGTTCTTCTTCCTCCGTCAACGTGTCAAAACAGTCTAATAGTGAGCCGTTCCTGAGTTCACTTTCTTCGCGAATGTCTTCAAGGGTACCCTGAACAATAAGCTTTCCTCTGGATATCATAACGAAGCGATCACAAATTTTCTCGGCAGTATCGAGAACGTGGGTGGACATGAGTATCCCAGCTCCTGCTGCTTTTTCCTCTTGTAGTTTCAGTAAAAATTTTTTGATTGCTTTAGGATCAAGCCCCATAAACGGTTCATCTATAATATATAATTTGGCTTGTTTTAGGAAGGCGAGCACCAGCATGGCCTTTTGTTGCATGCCTTTTGAGAAACGATCCGGATATTGATGCACGACATCAGTGAGTCGAAAAGTTTCTAGAAGTTCATGAGCTTTTTGTAAAAAAGGTTGTTCTTCAATGTTTTGTGTGGAAAGCAGAAAGTCAATATGCTCCCATAAGGTGAGTTGATCGTAAAAAATAGGCCGCTCAGGTATGTAAGCATAGTCATCGACATGCACTTCACCTTTGATATGTGAGATGATGCCTAATATGGACTTAATTGTTGTGCTTTTTTACGCACCGTTTGGACCAATCAATCCGACTAGTTCACCGGGTTGAACAGAAAAATGAATATCTTTCAGTACGGTTGACTCGTGGGAATAACCTGCTTCCTGTATAGATACTGATAGTGACACTCTCATCCCCCTATTAGAATATAAGACTTATTTTATATTTAGTTGATTTTACCATATTCGCTCATCATGTAAACCCGTCTGTGAGTTAAAATATGAATGCTGTTTACACTTTTAATCGCTAATCCTGCTCATTTACTCTAGCTTTGGTTTCCGAATAAGTGAACGGATCTGTCCGGCATTAGCAATAACAACACCTGAAATGATCGTTAATGATCCAATGATCGAAATACTTGATATAGCTTCTTTATAGATCCAATGGCCAATAATTAGGGCAATAATTGGTGAAATGTAAAGCCAAGTTGAGGGGAAGATTGGATTTGTCCGAACGACGAGCCAATAATAGATTGTGTGACCAATCATCGAACCAATAATGGTTAAATAAAGTAATGATCCGATCGTATTTCCGGTAAATAAAGAGCTATAATTGATCTTCTCGGTGAACATCGACAGAACAATAAGCGCGGTTCCTCCACAGATCATCTGAACCGCATTCAGTGTAATCGGTGACATAGTCGAAAAAAGGGAATTAACCTGCTTTGAGTAGACAGTTGCCGCCGCATAACCTGTTTCTCCTAACAAAATAATGACACATCCAAGTACAGCATAGCCATCACTTTTAACAGTAAGATTAGGCAAAATGAGCATGAACACACCAACAAAACCAATTGCGCATCCGATTAATGATGAGACAGTTATTTTCTTGTGGAGTGCAATGACTTGAATAATGATGATAATCATTGGCCCGGTTGCTGAAAGAACGGCTGCCATGCCTGAACTGACATATTGTTCGGCCCAATACAGTGCGGCGGAAGTAGAGAATGTTAAGCCTAATCCAATAAACCACAATTCTTTGCGGAGAAGCAAACTCAATTTCGCTTCTTTTCTCAATAACATCCAGATAAAAAGTAATATACCCGCTAAAAAGAAACGGACGCCTGCGGAGAAGAAAGGCGGCGTGCCTGTATCAACTCCGATCTTAATTGCTAAAAAGGTAGTTCCAAAGATTAAACATAAGCTTATATAATTAATGACTATCATTTTCGTTCCCCCTTTACTCAATTGTAATAAGCGGGGGACAGAACAGATGATAAGCTATAGAACAGATGGCAGATGATGGTGTACAATAAAAAAATGGAGGGGATGCAGTTGAACAGATACATCTCAGAGGCTAATCACTCGAAGAATCTTTATGAGCAAGTGTATGATTACATCAATCATCGGATCGATCGCGGAGAGTGGCAAATGCATGACAAGCTTCCTTCGATTCGTGATTTGGCGCGTGCAATGAATGTTCACAGATTAACCGTGTTTAAAGCTTATCAGTTATTAAAACAGAAACAAAGAGTGTATGTGAAGGACAAATCCGGTTATTTTGTATCCCCAACTTATAGGGATGAAGTTCCAATGAATGATGCCCATATCTCCACTTCGATTCAAAGAAATTATTTGTCGGACATCCAACAGATACCAGCTACTTATCAATTTTCGCAAGCGATTATCGACCCCAATTTATTACCGAATCACTATTTTTCGGAATACGTGAAGAACGTTTTCGATCTGTATCCAAAGGTTCTGGGCTCTTATTCACCTCTACAAGGAGATGAAGAATTAAGAGGGGCACTTACTGAGTATTTTTTGCAAACAGAGAATCTCTATGTATCCGCAGATGAAGTACTCATCACGACCGGCGCGCAACAAGCCATTGATTTTGTCGCTGAAGTTCTGATAAAACCTAGAGATACTGTTTTTCTAGAGAGACCAACGTACAGCGCAGCGATTGATATCTTCCGGCAGAAGGAAGCACGCATCATTCCGATTGACATTCATCCTTATGGTTATGATCTCGATCGGGTTGAGTACTTAATGAAAAAACACAAACCACGTCTCTTTTACATAAATCCAACGTTCCATAATCCGACTGGCTATACATTGCCAAAAGAACAGCGAAAAATGCTCGTTGATCTGGCGGAGCGCTATCGCTGTGTTCTCGTTGAAGATGATCCATTTCATGATATCTTCTTTGACCATAAGCCGCCGCATCCGCTTTTTTCCTATGATACAAGCGGCTATGTCATTTATATTCGCAGTTTCAGCAAATATATTTCACCAGGCTTGCGTATTGCATCGGTTTGCTGTCGCCCATGGCTAATGAAACAATTGCTTATTGCCAAATCACTGTCCGATAACGGTACACCGCTATTAAATCAGAAAATTTTTCTTCACTATTTTTTATCTTCAAGGATGCAAAACCATTTGGAAAAACTTCGTATCGCATTGAACGTGCGAAAAGGACTCATGGAAGAAGCACTTTCCACAACAGATTGGAAATGGGAAAGTCCTAATGGAGGGTTCAACTTGTGGGTGAATGTGCCGGAGCACATTCACGTAGATACGCTATTTAAACAAAGCATAGAACAATCCGTTTCATTTGTTCCAGGCGAGTACTTTGATCCGGAACGAACAATGAAATCCTGGATACGGCTCAGTTACTCATTTGCCAATGAAAAGGATATTAAGGAAGGGATACGGCGATTACGAGCTGTGATTATCTCGTAAATTTAAAATTCTATGTGCTCCTTTCTTTTCTTTGCAAAAATCTTAAGAATTTCATAAGAAGATTTTAAAAAGAAAGCTCCTTTTTTGATGGTTTAATAGACATATCAGAAAGGAGCTATTTTATGCAGAAAAGAAAAAGGATGAATGTACGGTTTCTGCCCTTAATCATTTTTATCATGCTTATGTTCATCCTATACGGTTTTATCGCATCCGGTTCTATACTGTTCGGAACAGCTTCAGAAAGGGTACCGGAACAAAAAGGATACACGATACATAGCCGTCAAGCCATTCTCGTTGATTTAACTACGGGTAAGACTCTATTTCGGCAACAAGAAGAGCAGAGAGCCTATCCCGCCTCTTTGACCAAAATCATGACGACCCTTCTTGCCATTGAACACATCCATGATCTCCATAAAACAGTCCAAATGCCTGCCACTGTGTTCTCTGATTTAAGGGATAAAGATGCTTCAATGGCAGGTTTTTTGCCCAATGAAGATGTGAAAATTATTGATCTTCTTTACGGAACGCTGCTGCCTTCCGGAGCGGACGCATCAGGGACACTGGCAATTTCCGTTGCCGGTTCAGAACAGGCTTTTGTCTCAATGATGAATCAGAAGGCAGCTGAGCTTGGGATGAGACACACGCACTTTGCGAATGACAGTGGTCTTCAAGATCCTCGGCACTATACAACGGCAAAGGATTTGTCATTACTTTTATCCTATGCTTTAAAAAATTCCACCTTTCGCCAGGTGTTTACGACAAAGCAGCATCGAATCGATCCAACTAATCTGCATCCGGACGGAATAATGCTTCACAGCACACTCTTTCAGAAAATAGGCTCAGGACAAATTAACGGAGGAGCAATCCTCGGCGGAAAAACCGGTTACACGGATGAAGCCGGGTTATGTTTGGCATCATTAGCCAAAATGAACGGACACGAATACATACTAATTACCCTGGGTGCACCTGGTAATCACAGCACGACTCAATACGATATAGAAGATGCTTATACGATTTTTAAAAATCAAAACGAAAGGAACGCGAGATAAAGAAAGGGGGGATCTTATGGTCAGAGGAGTAGAACCTATTCGGCTTCTTAGCACATTCGGAAAATGGCGTGAATGGATGTATAGACAACAGCCATTGAAATTGCTGCTTATTAGTTTTCTTTTTGTATACGTGCTCATTTTATTGAAAGATTCAGTTGTCGGAGACCGATCGATTTCAACGTTGTTTACCCATTGGCACGAGCGAAAAGAGATGCGCTTTATTAATTGGGTGCCGCTTAATATTATCACTACACTTTTTTATTTCTCTGATCATCATGACCAGAGACTCTGGCAATCATTACTAGAATCATTCATCACATTTTCTGCGTTTCTGCCGTTAGGTTATCTACTACCGGCCGTCAAGACGAAACCGATAGAGTTTGAACAGTTTATTGCAATACCGGTTGGATTGAGCCTATTGATTGAAGCAGGGCAATACATATTGGGGACCGGAAGATGTGACATTGATGATTTAATACTGAACGTTTTAGGTGCGATTACTGGGTTTGTTATCTGGCATTTGTTGTCTGAATGGGTACCCGCTCAAGGCGTAAGAGCACGGATACTGGTTATTATAACCGCATTATTCTTTATATTTTGGCTTTCCGTTCAGCAGGTTCAAAAAACAACAGATCCAAACTTTTCAGAGTATGATCCAAAGATAGACGGATATTCATTGAGTATTCCTGATTATTCAGGAGATTATTTGAGTGGAAATGTTCAGCGGATGGAGATCAGACTGGACAAGGATCAGGGAAACGTTCAGGTACAAATAGCCATCAGTCGATCAACACAACTCTTCATTGAGCATGCATCTGCTCATTTAAGATTTTCACCAGCATCCTATAAACCCACTAAAGCCAGTCGAATGAGCAGAATACCTGAACACACGAAAGTGAAAATTTGGGGTAGGGAGATCAATGGTCAATTTTTTGCAGAGTTTGTAATCCTACAGTACGGATAATGTCAATAGATATCAGCTCATACAGAACGGAATTCTTCTAATATAATAAGTAACTCGATGAGAAAATAAGACTAATACTAATAGCACTGTTATGGTCGTTATTAAAATTATATGATACGAAGGTAACGCGAATTGATAAAAATTGCCAATTTAATAAAATGAAAAGAGCAAACTAACCGAAAGATTAGGACGCAAAGCTGCGGGTCTAAAGCGAAAGCAAAGACAGCCGGGTTACCATTAGGACATAGAAGCTGTGAGATACATGTCATGGCTTTTTTTGTTAATAAATTTTGGAGGTTTTTCAATGGGCAAATACAGTGTTTCGACATCAGGAAATGACATCAATGTTGTTTGTGAAGGCGTATTTACGATGGAGGATGCAGCTGGTTATGTGGAAGAGTTCAAAATAGCTGCTGCTAAAGTCAATCCGGCAACCGCTCATCTCATGCTGGACGGTTCAGGATTGAGAGTATCTTCACAGGAAATGGTCGGCATGCTGACCAATATTATTACTATGTACAAAGAGATGGGCTTTAACGACATCACAATGAACTTAGGAAAGAGCGCAGTCTTAAATATGCAGATTAAACGGCTGGCAAAAGAAGCCGGTCTTACGCAATTTAAATTAATCTAAAACGGACAAGACCGGAAGTAGATACTTATCCGGTCTTTTTCATATCAATCATTTATGTAAACGGAGGTCATCAGAATGATCAATGTGAACTTATTAGGAATTGAAGTATACCATGGTCAACAGGTTGTTCCCAATGATACGTACATCGACCATTTTAAGAAGAAAGGCAAAGATCTCGCGCATTTTTTTGAGGACATTATCGGCATGGACAAGCGGTATTTGGTTGATTCTGAAAAAGAAAACAGCGTGACGATGGCCATTGCTGCTGCTGAAAAAGTTCTTGATAAGACAGGACTGACTGGCGAGGATATCGACATGATTGTTCTTTCTAGCTTTTTTCCGGAGTACACCGCCCCGCCAAGTTCCATTCACTTGCATCACGCGATCAACGGGAAGCCCGACTGCATATGCCTTGATCTCAATGGGGACTGTGCGGGCATGATCTTGTCTCTTGAAAATGTAACAAAATACATGTCCGTTACTAAAGAAGTGAAACGAGCGCTGATCGTTGGTTCGGATTACATCAATTCCGTAGTGAATCCGGATAATGAATTTTGCCACGGACATTTCGGTGATGCCGCATGTGCCATTATTTTGGAGAAAACGACGGATGAACGCGGACTGCTTGGATCAAAATGCAGGATCAACTCAGAAGAGCACAATAACATTCTTTTTCCGGGCTGCGGTGCCTCTAACTTGAAAAATGCGGATAAACGCGAATGGCTGCTCGATTGGAAACCATTCGAAAATGTGTCGCTTGAATCAGCTGCAAAAAATATGCTGGATCTGCTTCAAGAAAACCAGCTCACTGTTGCTGATATAAGCATGTTCTGCTTTTCTCAATATGCGTACGCAAATATCGTTGATCTTCGCAAGCTGATGGACATTGATGAAGCTCACTCGATTTTCATTGGTGGCAAATATGGGTATACCGGTACCAGCAGCCCTTTTATTGCATTCTATGAAGCGATTGCCAACGGAAAAGTGAAACGCGGTGATTATGCGATGTTCTGGACAATCGGAGCAGGTTCCCAAAACATTGCCGTTCTCTTCCGTTATTGATATTGTCTTAATCTTTTTATCTAAAAAAGTTTATAACGAATAAAAATGCAGGCTTGCTTTTTGCCTGCATTTTTGTTCGGGTATACAAATTATTGTTCATGTCGTAAATCAATTAGCCGATGTATACCAAAAGAGGGAGATAAATAAAACTGAGAATAGTTGTAATCGACACAATAAGTGAAATCATCTCTGAATCCCCATCGAATTTCTCAGCAAGCATAACGGTGTTAATTGCAGCCGGCATGCTGATTTCGACAAACAATACGGACGCTAACAGGCCATGAATCCCGAGAGTAAACAAGACTACTTTAGCAATAACCGGAACAATGATTAAACGGAGAAAGACACCAATCCACACCTCTGGACGGCGTAAGCCAGAACGTTTGGTATTCGCTAATTTTATCCCGAGAATGAGCAGAACCAATGTCGGATAAGCAGTACCAAGCATTTGTACAGCAGTGGAAATTCCTCTAGGAAGCTGGATATGGGTTAGAGCCAGAAGTATGCCGGCAAGGCAGGCATAGATGAGTGGCGATTTCAGAATATGATTGGCTGCCTGTTTGCCGCTCATCGAAGCGCGCGACGCGATATACATGCCTAGGATATTTACAAGAATGATCTGTCCGATGACATAAACTGCACCTAAGGCAAACCCTTTAGGCCCGAATGCTAAAAGTAGAACTGGCAGTCCATAATTGTTTGAGTTGCTGAATATGGTTGTTAAGGTCAATGCTCGGCTGCTGCGCTCGGAGAAACGGGCAATTTTTGCGGTCAGGATTGCTGTCAGCCACAAGACCGCAGTCATTATAATTGAAAATAAAAAAATATGAATGACATTGTTCTCATGCATATGTGACTCAGACAGGGCGGACAGAATAAGTGCGGGCGCCAGTATGTACAGAGCAATGTCTGCAAGTAATTTTGTATCTACAGGACGATTTTTTTGCAGGATTGCGCCGCAGGTACAAATGATTAAGATTGGAACACTGATCGACATCAGAAGATGCAAGTAAGCGGTCATGAATATGCCTCCAGGAGCAAAGCGATCTATCCCCTGATTCGAGATTTAATAAGAAAATTCAGCTCTATGTAAAAATTTATTATCTCGATATGTGTACGTCAAAATCAGGAGTGATCACTTAAAATTAAGTAACGAAAATATTTTTCTCTATCATACCATGAGATGTCCTTTCATTGATCATTTTGTCGTAACTCATGCATGCTCTTGAAATTCTAAGGGTTTATTTATAGAGGGTGTTCGAAAAGTCCGGGAAAGGGTAAGAAGGATCTTCTGCTAATTACATGCACGTCCTGTGCATAACGCAGAAGTCACCGCATCCTGCGGAAGTNTCCGGGAAAGGGTAAGAAGGATCTTCTGCTAATTACATGCACGTCCTGTGCATAACGCAGAAGTCACCGCATCCTGCGGAAGTTCTCTGTGTCAACTTGCTTCTTCGCTCCTCACGTTTTCATAATAGTGGAACTTCAACTAAGAACGCGTACGTCCTGTACGTAACGTTGAAGTCACTACATCCTGTAGAAGCACGCTCCGGTGCTCGAAACTGCGTTTCCTTGACCTTCTTGGTCCTTTTTGTCCTCCTTTTCGAACAGACTCTTATAGTATAATAAGGTTAAAATTTCATAGATTCATTGTGAGCTAAGATCCTTGCGGAATACATAGGTTAGCATTTAGATAGATGAAAAAATTTAAGCCCGATTGGTCAGGTGATCCATTATTTTTAGGGAGCATTCAAATGTCGTATGGGGAACATTATGCAGCAAATGCGGTTATGCATGTAGCGTGTTGCAGAAGGAGCATCATCCTTGGAATGAGACATCTTTCACTTTGAAGATTAGATGCCCAAGATGCGGCACAGAGAATGTTGTCGACCAGAAAGCTGCTGCTTATTATTACAATCATCGAATTCATAGCTATTTCAATGATCTCTCAGGTACAATACTTGACTTGGGATGCGGAGGGGGATTCCTGAGTAGGTACTTGATGGACAATAAACGTATTAAGGTCATCTATGGACTTGATCAGGACGAAGCGTGTAATGACCAGTTGACGGATATGACAGTTCTTAGCAAGTTTCAGTTTCTTCATTCTGATATTGCTCAATTAAGCAAGGTGTTTGCTGAACAGACTCTGGATTTTTTAGTCAGTCGTGATGTTTTTATGTTTATTGAGGATACAGATCGATACTTTGACGATGTAACCAATCTAGTGACTTCAGGCATTCGACAAATGGGCTGGTTCATCAGTCAAAATGAGAGAATGAAAAACCAACTCACTCCGGAACAGATTGTTGAAGAATACCGAAAGAGAGGATGGAACGTCTACCTTGAGCCTCTCGAGTGGTATAAAAGCGGTTATTTTATTCGTGCGGACCGGCAGTGATAACTTCAACAGGCAAAAAGATGCAATAATCTTATATTTTTGAGTTTCGAAAAATTAGATTAAAAGCGAAAAAAAGGAACGTGATAAAAAATGGATGTCGAGGTATTTACCCTAAATGCTTTTTCAAGTGAGCCTAATGGTGGAAATCCGGCAGGTGTTGTCTTTGGTGGAGATACTTTGAAACCGAATGAGATGCAAGAGATTGCACGCCTTGTCGGTTTTTCGGAAACGGCCTTTGTGCAGAAATCAAAAGTTGCTGATTACAAAGTCAGCTATTTTACTCCGAATGCCGAGGTCGATTTGTGCGGACATGCTACCATTGCCACCTTTTACCTGATGCTGCTGCAAAAGAAAATCGGTTATGGCGTCTATAAAATTGAGACCGGCGCGGGAGTACTGGAAATTACGGCTGAGGAGGGCAACCGAATTTTTCTTTCCCAGGCTTTGCCTTTATTTTCGGATCAGCCAGATCGAAATGAAATTGCTGACTCCCTCAATATTCCCATAGCAATGCTGGATGAAAAGTTGCCGGTCGAAGTTGTCTCCACAGGACTTAGAGATATATTCGTTCCAATTAAAAATCAAGATACACTGAACAGGATCGTGCCTGATTTTAAAAAAATTGCACAAGTAAGCCAAAAATATAAAACAATTGGCTATCATCTATTTACCTTGGATGCTGAGCAAGGTGTTATAGCTTATTGCCGAAACTTTGCGCCTTTATATGATATTCCGGAAGAAAGTGCGACTGGTACATCAAATGGAGCACTGACCTGCTATCTGCATAAATATAAAAAAATAGCCAATCCAAGTGTCCAGCCATATATCTTCAGGCAGGGAGACAGCATGAACCGGCCATCAACTATTTTCACCAAAATCAAATGGAGTGGTGATCATATTCAGAAAATCGAAGCAGGGGGGACGGCTTCAAACATCCAGAAACGCTTGCTTTCCCTTTCGTAAACGTGATCCAAAAATCCGGGCATTTGCCGGATTTTTTTAAATGACAGGAAAGTATAATTTTTTGAGGGGATTACTCATTCAAAAGCGAGACCCCGCAGCGACATGAACTACGGATCAACTAAGGATCGGGCGCTTCTTGTCTAAAATTCATTTATTAAATGCTTGAGAAAATGATGCAATACGGTCATCATACAATTCTGATGTACTGACACTGTCGCCCTTAAAAGCACGTAAAATCAATTTATCAAAGAATCGAAGCTTTTCAAAGTTAAAGACATAACCAAGAGTATCCTTAACTAAAGCATGCTTATATAAGTCTTCTGGAAATGCATTTCTAAACTCGTTAAGCACATAATCTTTGTCAGGATGTCCAGCGCAGATGTAAAGACCGACATTTTTCTTTTTCAGCTCTTCTAAATTTTTGTTGATATAGTTGGTGAGTTGCTTTTGTATTTTGCCCATGTAAATGGAACCGCCAAGAATCACAGTATCATAATGGTTGGGAGTCGGTGCTGGATCTGTCATAACATTAATTAACTCAGTGTTGCCATCCAATTGGTTCTTAATTCTTCGTGCAACTTCAGCAGCGCTTCCGTATTTGGTTGCGTAAATGATTAGTGATTTCATGAATCATTCTCCTTTAACGAAACATTTTTAATATAAGTTCTGCTGCCTGCTCAGCGAGACGTTCTTTCTGGTCTTTGTCTACATCTTCAATAATGATTCTTGTCGCCAATCCGAATAAGGTGCTCCAAATGATTTGCGCGGCAAGCTCAATATCCGCATCGCTTTGGTTCGCGAATGCCGGGCATACGCGAAGATCGCTGCATAGCGCTTCGAGCGCCGGTCTCTCTTGTGCAGCACCTTTATGAAGCACAGATGTACGTTGAAGTATGCGTGGTAAATCGGAAATCATCACGTTTTTATAAAAAGCGCCCATGTCTGTAACAAGCCGGATGTAGGCGACAATTCCATTTTTAAAATCCTTTTTTGAATAGTATTCTGCAGTCGTTTTAACAACCTCAACAATTTTTTCGTAATCCTCTTCTAAGAGCGCGTCAATAATTTCTTCCTTATTATTAAAATAATGATAGACAATCGCCGGAGAATAATCGATTTGCTGCGCAACTTTTCGAATGGATAGATGTTCTATGCCGTTATGCGTGAGTAGCACACGAGCAGATTGAAGAATAGCTGCTCGCATCTCTGCTTGCTGCTTGTTTTTTCTTACAGGAGTGCTGATAATAATCACTTCCCTTTTTATTAAACAGTGTTTAATATAATCTGAATATAATTGTTTTCCGTTTACCTGTCAACAGAAGGAGACCTTCTTAAGTGGCAAAAAAATGAGGATCAGGCAAATGATGTGTGGCATAGAAAGAAAATGATTCATATGCTATTAACAGATCTTCTGATCCTTGGGAGTGTGATGATGGCCAGGCAACCTGAATCATAGTGAGGCGATCAGCCATGAAAGTAGGACAATGGGTTCGTACAAAGTATATGGGGAAACATGATTGCGTTGGGTTTGTCACATCGAATTATCCGGATTTCAAAAGATGCAAGATCAGAGTCACGAAGTGTGAAAACCATCCGCGGATGAAATGGCTGGAGATTTCATACTCGGATGTGATTCCAGACAGTCCTGATTTTACACGTGTAGAATTGGACAGTTTAATTGATCTTGCATTAGCTACTTACGATAGAGACTGGTTCGAAGAGTTGACGATGCAAAATGAATAATAATCCTCTAATTAAGCATTTTGACCTTTAATAATGAAAACACTTACATTATCCCTTGTTAAAGGTCGGAGTGTTTTTTTCTGTGATTCAGCACGTATCCGTTTCATCATTTATTGTGAAGAAGAGCCCAACACAAGTAAACGGCAACGCTCCAAATCATCAAAGCGGAAATTTTGTTGATAAAAAGCATTGTTCTGCTGCTGTTTGCTGCTCTGCCGGTTAGATGCCCTACAAGTGCCAAACAAAAAAACCAGATCCATGATACAGATATACATGAAGCGGCAAACAACCATTTTTCAACACCTGAATAGTGGATGGCATTTGTCCCAATCACGCCTATAGTATCGAGAATGGCATGCGGGTTAAGCAATGAAACAGAAAGAGCAAAGAGTACTTGCTGTTTTGCCGAAAGACGTTCGGACCTTTGATTTTTTTTAGTAGTTGACTCCGACCAAATTGTCCATCCTATGTAAACGAGAAAGACAATGCCAATAATGAACAAAGTTGTAATCAACCATGGAAAAGTTAAAATTAGAAGTGAGACGCCACCTACCGCAAGTACAATCAGTAATGTGTCGGAAAGTGAAGCTGTAATGATTGCAGCCGATACGTCGACAAAACGTCTGGAACGGGCGCCTTGATTAAAAATAAAAACATTTTGCGCACCAAGGGGCAAAATAAGACTGATCGATAAAATAAAACCGTGAATAAACGCTACAAACATCAGTATTCCTCCTGTAAAAAAATCACTTCTCTATTTTTTCGTAAAAATCGTATGCTGTCACCAGCCAAACGAAAAATAACAAACCAGCCAAAATAGTATTGGAAATCATTCATCAGAATGGAAAAGTGCTGAACACCACGACGGATACAGGCTTGATGCTATAATTGCAGTTAAGTTATGTTATATAGGTAATGGTTTACTGCAATGGACAAATCAATATTGATATCTTTTCGACGATTGTGCCATTTTCGTTATTAACCTTTAAGGAGACAGCCTATTGATATTAGACCGAGGTTCATCAGTTCCGCTACATCAACAAGTTGCGGAGTACATAACGAGTCATATCACAAATGGAGAATGGGTGACTGGTTCGCGCCTGCCTTCACAAAGAAAACTGGCAGATCAGCTTCATGTCAACCGCAGCACGGTGACTGCAGCTTTCGAAGAGCTTACGGCACAGGGCTTGATTGAGGGAAAACGAGGCGGAGGCACAAGGGTTGTCAATAACACCTGGGGCCTTATGGCAAAACGGAAACCGGCTGATTGGGGTGCCTATGTTGAGGCAGGTCAGTTCAAACCTAATCTTCCTATGATTCGGACGATTAATGAAGCGGAATTTATCCCAGATATCATTCGGTTAGGGACTGGAGAGCTGAGCCCCGATTTGATTCCAAGTGAAAAATTGATTCATCTTTTTACAAAATCCTCATTTAAGCCAAGATCACTGGGCTATTCTGAGCCTAAAGGAGATCTACAGCTTCGGGAACAGATCTCATACTACCTGAAGAAGAATGGAATCAATGCCGAGCCTTCATCTATATTGGTTGTTTCCGGTGCATTACAGGCTTTGCAGCTTATTTCAATCGGGTTGCTTGATCGTGGGTCAACAGTGCTGCTGGAAAAGCCATCATACCTCTATTCGATCCATGTCTTTCAATCGTCAGGGATGCGGTTTTGCGGATTGCCAATGGATTCAGAGGGATTCATGCCGGACCAACTTTCTGAATTTAAGAAAGAAGTGGATTCTGCAATCGTTTATACCATTCCATCTTTCCATAATCCTACCGGTACAGTGATGTCCTTATCGCGAAGAAAAGAACTTTTATTTGCTTGCGAGCAGGAGCGCATGCCGTTGATCGAAGATGATGTTTATCGTGATCTATGGATTGAAACTCCGCCGCCTCCCGCGTTGAAGAGCATCGACCATTCGGGTAACGTGCTCTATATCGGTAGTATGTCAAAGACCTTGAGTCCGGGATTGAGAATCGGCTGGATTGTTGGGGCAAAGCCGGTCATTGACCGACTTGCCGACATTAAAATGCAGAGTGACTATGGCTCAAGTTCTTTATCACAATGGGTCGCTGCCGAATGTTTGAGAACAGAGATATATGAGGAACATTCCTCATATGTTCGTAATCGGCTAAAGATAAGGCGAGATCATTTATTAAGCCTACTCACAAATTACTTAAAGGATCTTGCAGAGTGGCACAAGCCCTCGGGTGGTTTTTATATTTGGCTGAAACTGATTCCGACGATTGATCCGCGTGTTTTATTTGAGCGTGCTCTCCAGCAGGGTATTCTCTTAAATCCAGGTGTTTTGTATGATCGCAACGCTCGGCAATACTTGCGCCTGTCGTATGCTTATGCCTCATTCAAGGAAATGGAGCAAGCCATACTAGTCCTGAGAAATTTAGTTCTCGAATTGGGATGGTAGGACCTGCATTTCTTTACCTATGGGCTTATTGGCTCCGCTGTGCAATAGAAATAAAAGGAATCCTCATTTCTCGGTATTTTTTACGATTAGCTGAGGCTCAGTTCATGGATTCGATGGTTTTTACGATCAGTTCAGTATACTTTTTGGCACCGGTCACCGTTAAGTGAACGCCGTCATTTGAAAAATAGTTGCCGTGTTGCTCACTGGCGCTATGCCAGTCTATAAAAATGACATTGTTATGCGTGTCGGCTGCTTTTTTAATGACCTGATTAACAATTGATTCCCATGGACGAGGAACACGTGTGTTTACAAGAATAACCTTTCTTTTATTGCCAATTAACTCAATCAAAGTATTAACTTGTTCAGTAGTAAATGAGCCGTTTGTGCCAAGTTCAACAAGTACATATCGACCTAACTTTCCTTCTTGTTTAAGTTGAGCCACTTTGCTGAATGCTTCACGAAACTGCCTGCCTATCTTGCAATCAATATCTAAATGAGTAATCGACTTTTTTAAGTATGGCTCAGCACCGAGCATCACCGAATCTCCTATAGCCGTAATCTTCTGTTTCGACAAACGACTAGATAAAGCTCCAGAGTTCTGGTCATTTGTTGCCTTGATCGGTTTCTTTTTTGTCGGTTCTGCTTTATGGGCAGGCAATTTATTCTGAGTTGACGTCTTTGAATGTTCGGAAACGCCCGATCCATTTAAAAGGCTTGCAGTGGATTCTGTTTTCTGCGTATTCTTTTTTGTACTCTTGGATCCAGTTGTTTCTTTGTCGGCATTACCACTGCTCTTTACTTTTTCAGAAGCAATCGGATTTTTATTCGGTTGTTGAGCGATCACCGATGTAGAAAAGATAAGGAAGAGAACGGATAAACCGATCCCTGCTTTTTTGATCACGTATACCCCGTAATTCTTTTGTGATTTATTTACTAACCTGCGAATTGGGTTCTCAATGTAACGCAAGGATAGTGTTGAAACGGTAAAAATGATTGCCAACTGTAGAACAATACGCAGCGGGTGTACCTCATTAACTTCACTAGCAGGGGTGGTTAACAGAATAATAGGATAGTGCCACAGGTACATTCCATAGGAACGAACGCCGATCCAACGCAGCGGTTTTACACCCATCCATCTTCCAAGGAAGGTAGAAGGATGTGCAAGAACAGATATGAGCATAACAGTGACTAAAGAAAAAAGTGCCAAACCACCGGTATAGAGAAAGTCTTCATACTGATTGACGAAATAGACGGCCAAAAGAAGAAGTATCAGTGAAAATAGGCCGACACTATCTAAAAAGTTATGGACAATCTTTGAACCCGCGTTTGAGAGGTGTTTACTGGGCCAAATGTATGCCAAAATTGCGCCAAAGAGCAAAGCAAAAGCCCGCGTATCTGTTCCATAGTAGACACGGCTTGGGTCGGTATCAGGCTGATATAGGAATCCCATGAAAAGGATAGAACTTGCCGCAAACAGCATGGTGAGTAGATATAAGACTTTAATGCTTTTGCCAAATCGTAATCCAATAATCACAAATAATGGCCAGATGAGGTAAAATTGTTCCTCAACAGCAAGTGACCAAAAATGCTTTAAAAGTGAAGGGTTGGCGAAACTATCAAAATAGGATTGCTGATGAAAAATTGACCACCAGTTGCTGAAATAAAAGAGAGCCGCCGTTGCATCCATCCGTGTCGTCCGAAGCAACGATTGGTGAAAAAAGAGGACATAACCCATAACGACAATCAATAGACAAAGCATTGCAGGAAGAAGCCTCTCCGCACGCCTGATCCAGAATTTCTTTAAATCAATCGTTTTGGTTTCTTCCCATTCTTGAATTAATAGATCTGTAATTAAGTAGCCGGAAAGCACGAAGAAAATACCTACACCAAGGAAACCTCCCTTTGCCCATGGAAGATTCATATGATATGCAATAACTGCCAGAACAGACAGTCCTCTGAGGCCGTCCAATCCGCCCATATAGCGGTGTTTTTGATCGAATGCCAATTGAACTCGCCCCTCTATAATTGTTGTGAAATGCAAAGATGCTGACCAGTAGGCGAGTACTATGTATGTAAATGTGAATTACTGTTTGTAACAAACCATTCAAGTCGAGCAAACATTTATACACTTAGTGTAGCGCACCAAATTTGAAAAGAGTTTGCAATCTAGTTAAATGTTGATTGTAAATATTGCCAATACCTTAATCTGAATGGAAAAATCCAGAATTTACACTAAACTTAATCATTTTGTTCTTGAAACGATCAGATGTGGAAGATTTCACCATCATTAACGTGCTAAAATGAATTAAATCCATTACATAAAGAAAGCTGGAATGAGATGCAATCTAACCAATTAAAAGAAGAGTTGCTTGCAATAAAAAACAGCAACTATCAATTACCGGATGGGATGACTGATGAACAAGCTGTGAAACGAGTAATCACGGCCTTAGGCTCGTCCGATGGAGAACTCCGTGATGACTTAGCTTATACGATTTTGTTAAAGTGGCTATTGCTTGAGAAGCAGTTGCTTGATGGAAGACAGCTAAATGATTTATTATGGCAAGCCGTATCTGAAGAAATGCTTTACTTTAAAATTGGCGAATCAGAGAAAGACAGTGTTTTTCAAAGAACTTTTTCTTCATTACTTATTGCACTAATTCTTGTTCGGGATAATAAGGAACACTTTTTAAGCAAGGAGAATTACCAAGTAACACTAAATCGTCTTATCGGCTATTGCAAGCTTGAAAAGGATTACCGAAGTTTTGTCCCCGGAAAAGGATGGGCACATGCGCCTGCTCACATCAGTGATGCACTTGATGAGTGTGTTAGAAGCCGCTTTGCAGATCTCGACACATGCACGGCATTATGGAAAGAAGGCTTTCTGAAACTGCTCACCAATGCGCCGAATGTTTTTGATGCTGAAGAGGATGAGCGGATAATAACTCCTGTAATCGCAATGATTGAACTGAAAAAAGTGCCTTTTAGTGTTATTCATGAATGGCTTCAAGAAATTGACATAGATCAATTAGAGAGCCAATCAGAAAGACCAAAAGTGAAAAGGATTACTTTCAAACAGTTCATTCGATGCCTTTACATGAGACTGAAGGAAAAAGCTTTACTCGAAAAAGATGAGGAGCAGCAACTATTCACACTGGAACATAAGTTTAATCCGAATTTTTTTGATGTGTAAAAATCAACATGAGGCATTAAACCATCTGGTAAGGATGCTTAAAAGCAATTTAGGAGGGACCCGTTATATGGAAGAGGTAGGCAAACAATATCGAGACTCATCAAATTTGGATATTAGGATAAAGATTCACGAGCAATATAGTACCAATAAAAAGGATTGGCATGAATGGCTTTTTGAACACTATACAATAGAACCTGGCAGCAGAATTCTTGAACTTGGTTCCGGTGATGGAACTTTTTGGATGAAAAACAAAGATCGTGTACCAAAAGATTGGAAGGTCACGCTTTCCGACTTCTCTTCTGGCATGCTTGCTGATGCGCAAGGGAAATTAGGGGACGACGTAAACGTAACATTCAAGGTTATCGACATTCAGGCTATTCCATTTGAGGATGATCGTTTTGATGCCGTCATCGCAAACCATATGCTCTATCATGTCCCGAATAGATCGCAAGCGTTAAAGGAGGTCCGCAGAGTTTTAAAGCCGGGTGGTGTTTTTTACTCGTCAACAATTGGAAAACAGCACATGGCAGACTTTAATGAACTCCTGAAGCGCTTTGATCCTGATCTTGGTTTTGATCTAACCAATGTTCAAGCGGATGCCTTTGGCTTGGAAAATGGAGCGAAGCAACTTGAGCATTTTTTTGATCAGGTAAAGCTAACCTGCTTTCCAGGCGGACTTCAAATTGATGATGTTCAGGCAATCGCTGACTATATTTTGTCATCGGGTACCAAAGCAAAGGCTGTTTTATCCGGAACAAAACTTGAACAATTCATAAACTATCTAGAAGAAGTAAAAAAGAAAAACGGGGGCTTTATTGAGATCACAAAAGCTACCGGGCTCTTTGAATCAAGATAATCAATAGGCAACTTCCAACGGCTGTCCATCAATTTTTTCCTATCCTTGTCTGGTCTTCATCACTTAGAATAGCTGAGAAGAAACGGGGAGGGTACAAAATGACCGATTCAACAAAGAAATGCGTGATGGTGATTGATCATGAATTACCGGTTGGTGTGATTGCTAATACAGCAGCGATTCTAGGCTGCACCTTAGGCAAAGATTTTGGTGAGGTGGTTGGAAGCAGTATTGAGGATGGCAGCGGTTTTTTACATAAAGGGATCGTCAATCTCCCCATTCCGGTATTATCATCGACCAAAGAAGGATTGATGGAGCTGCATCGTGAAGTCAGAGAACAGTACAGTGAGAAGATTGAAGTGATCAGCTTTACCACGACTGCTCAGAGAAGCAAAGACTACGAGGATTATGCAACAAAACTTTCTGCTCTTTCAACAAGTGATCTGAACTTTCTCGGTCTCTGCTTATATGGGGAGAAAAAGGCAGTGAACCATCTGACAGGAAGTCTTCCAACACTAAAGTAATTAATGATTATGTAATTGAAAGGACCGATTTCCTCAATTATCAGGCAATCGGTCCTTTACAATTCATGGCTGATGGAGGCAGTAGTTCATAGGCACGACCCCTGTATAAGCCTTAAAATATTTGTCAAAATGGCTTTGGTCGTAAAAACCGCAGGTAACAGCGACATCTGCAATTGGTCGATTATTTTGAAGCATTTTCTTCGCTTCATTGATGCGCAGATTAATCAAGTATTTCTGCGGAGTCAGCCCGGTACACAAATGAAACTGGCGAATCAGCTGATATTTATTGATGCCGAATTGCTCCGACAAGTCATCTATTGTTATTCTGCTCAGATAATGTTTATTGAGATACTGAATGATGCTACCAATTTTTTCAGAGTTTGGTGGTTCTGAATTCTGTTTGATGGAGCCTTTTTCATGCAGATCCATGACGTTCATCAGATCAATCAGCACTTTTGGTTCTGTTTCCTGGTTCAACAAGCTTTCCTCAAACAGCTTAAATGTTTTAATGACGTATTGAAATGTGCTTGACTTTAGCTTCGGATAGATACTTCCATTACGGACCATGTCACCGAAAATTTTAGAAAACAAAGAGTCACCAAGATAGATCATTTTAAAACGCCAGTTTGTAGTGTCCTTTGGTTGGCAACGGTGTACGGCTTTAGATGGGATAATGAGCAGGGTTCCTTCGGATAGATGGAATGAATGATGACCGATCTCTGTTCTGCAGCTTCCTTGCTCAATGATTCCGATCGATACTTCATCATGAAAATGCGCTCTGGATGTATGGACCGTATTGGCACATGTTTTGATCTCGATTGATTTTGCTTGGTCTGCCTGGTAGAGAATCTTATTCACTATGCTATCCCCATTTTATCCGAAATGATTTAATCTTTTCTTAAAAAGAATTATCATAGTTGATATGTACTGTCAATTGTTTTAGAAGCGAATGACTACAGGTGAGGATAACGAAAATGAAAAATATTGGGACGAAAACTATAGAGACGGATCGGCTCATCTTAAGAAAATTTACGTTGAGTGACACTGATGATATGCTACGAAACTGGATTAACGATGAAGAGATTCAATCCAATTACGGCGAACCGATTTATGAGAGCCTTGAATCCGTCAATGAATTACTTAATCGATGGATTTCAGCTTATTCTGATCATAATTACTACAGGTGGGCAGTGATTTTGAAAGAAAAAAATGAGAATATCGGCCAGATTGCCTTTTGTGCCATTGATTTAAATCATCATTTTGCAGATATTGAGTATTGCATCAGCAGAACGTACCAAGGAATAGGCTATGCAACTGAAGCGTTATCCGCTGTTATTGCTTTTACATTTGAAAAAACAGCGCTAAACAGATTGCAGGCGTTCCATAGAGGTAGAAATACAGCTTCCGGAAAAGTTTTGCAAAAATCCATGATGAAGTATGAAGGTACTTTACGTAAATCATTTTATTACACAGATGAAAATGCATACGATGATCGAATATACTACGGCATTATAAAAGAAGATTATATGAAAAATAAAGGTCTATCATGATCGGACACGATAAAAGAAGATATATGAGCATTACTAGATAATTGAAGGGGGGGTATCCAATGATTGGAATATTAGCCGGAATGGGTCCAAAATCTACTGGACCATTTGTTGATAAAGTCGTTCATTATTGTCAGGTACTTTATGGAGCTAAGAATGATATGGATTTTCCTCACATGATGATCTATTCATGTCCTACTCCGTTTCATGTCGATCGTCCGATTGATCCGCAAGCGATGGAACAGGCGATTATCGATGGAGCAAAGCGGTTGGAGGCGACCGGTATTGATTTTATTGCGATGCCATGTAACACCGCGCACATTTATTTTGATCAGATCAAGCAAGCACTGGATGTGCCACTATTAAATATTGTTGATGAAACGATTAAAACCCTGCCTCAATCCGCCACCAAAGTAGCTGTTCTCGGCACGCCTTCCACAATTGAATCTGAGCTCTATCAACAAGGGTTATTGACTTCGGGTTTTCAATACGTTGTTGAGCCTTATTGGCAAGGGAAAGTAAATCAAATCATCTCAGACATAAAAAAGCCCGATCAAGTCGACCGAGCAAAAGAATTATGGGTTGAACTGATCAACGAATTATCCGGAAAAGTGGATACCGTGATTATCGCATGTACAGATCTGAATGTAGTTACAGAGCAAACAGATAGTCATGTACATTTTGTCGATTCTGCAGACTGTTTGGCAATGGCAGTGGTCAGAAATTATCTGAGCAACTCTGAGCATTCTCCAGTACATTGATCAATGGTTTCATCGATTCAAAATAAAACCTGTTCTAATTGGTCATTGATTTGATCGAAATAAGGTTTCAATACAAAGTCCTTAGCACCATACACCAGTGCGTCAATAATTAACTGTTTGCTTCCTAATGATGAACATATAATTACATTGGCCTTTGGATCATACCCCATGATTTCTCTTAAAGCTTGAATGCCAGTCATAATCGGCATTGTTATATCCATGATAACAAGATCTGGATGAAGAGTAAGATATTGATTTAACGCTTCGAGACCATTTGATGCTTCTCCAACGACAGTGAAAATTTCATTATCAATTTTGTTCGCAATATATGATCTCATGAACTTTGAGTCATCAACAATAAGAACAGACTTATTCAAACGAAATACCCCTTTTCAATAAAAGGGCAAATTTGAAAAGAGCATTAATTTATACAGGAAGAATTCCTGGCAACCCGGCTGCCATGACATGAATAATGCTTTAGGCCCGTGGCTTTGCGTCTAATACTTTCGTAAAATTTGCCTCGATAGGTATATTATCACAGAATGATTTCTTGCTCTATATTATTTTGATAATGAAATGAAAATTTAATAAGTCCGAGTTCCTTCAGGCGTTCTTGGAACATCTTTCACAATTTAATTAGACAGGTGCTTTATATCGTTTCATCTTGACTGCTCACTTCTTTCGACTTTCTTATTAAATAAGTCATGATTAGGAAAACCGAAATACACAATAACGATGTTCCTCCCAAAAAGCCTAATAAACGTGGAGAAATAACATCTAAGGAACCGCCGGCTATAAGCATGGACAGGCCAAGAAGTGTATTTGAAAGTGACGCCATAAGGGCGAACATCATGCCCTGATGCTGTTCGGGAATTTCCCGCATCAGAACGGTATCAAGGCAGGCGTTTCCGATACCTGAGAAAAATGCGGAGCTGCAGAAAATCATCACTGCAAACAGAGTACTATAAGCATGACTGAGAAAAATCATCATGCATCCTTCGAAAAATAAACATGAGAGGCCAATCAAGAGATAATGTTTATTGATCCGGTTGGCAATAGAGAAGCTGGCCATTAATCCAATTCCAAGCGCACCATAGAAAGTGCCGACACCAACGTTGTCAAGATGAAAGATTTCTACGGCATAGACACTGATGAGTACGTTATCGATTCCATTTACAAAGGGTACGAGAATTTCACAGAGTAAAATGATCTGAAGCGGAATGGAAAGAAGGATTACGTTTTTAAGAGAGAGGGAGAGCCTCTCTTTTTTTGTGTTTGGATCTTCATGATGGCGGGTCGGATTTATAAATTGAATCGTTGAAATGAGCCATGCAGCTGCTAGGAAGGAGAAGCCGTTCAACCAGAATGTCAGATCAGGACCAAAAAAGTACGAAACCACACCCCCAGCAAAAGCGCCGCCAATCAGCACAATGCCGACGAGCACTTGTTCCATACTGTTTACTTTTACAAGCTGTTTTCTTGAAATTAAGAGAGGAAGTGTTGCTTTGCGCGTTGGCGCATAAATTGCCTCACCTGATGCGAGAATAAATGAACTGACATAGATAATCCAAATGTCTTGCCGAGTATGCACGAGTAAAAAGGATAAGGCAAATGCAATTCTTGCTAAATCTGTCACGACTAGTAGCGTTTTTCTTGAGTATCGATCAGCTAATCTTCCACCGAATGGTCCGAAAATCAGAAAGGGCAGCAGCCGGAGTGCCATTGTAACACCTACGGCGAAACCAGAACCTGTTAACTGCAACAATAAGGTTAACGTGGCAACTTGACTGAAACGATCACCAACGCCATTAATTAATCCAGCTAGAAACAGCTTTCTATACTGCTTTTCTTTAACGAGAAAAAATGAATGCATAAGATCCTCCAAATTTTTAAAAAGTACTAATTTGATAAATATCTAATTAGTTGGGTGAAAAAAACACATTATTGAAAACTCCAAAGTTCCGGTGGATTCATTTCATACTGACTGTTCTTACGGTACATAAACTGGTGGATAATGAGTTCTCTGCGAAGTGTTGCGTAATCGGGGTGGAATTTTCTCAGATACTCGCTTATTTCTTTTTCGGTATAAACTTTTCCAAATGCTAGCCCTTTAACAATATGAGAGAGAACCACCAATCTCTTTTTTCGTTGAGCGGGAATGTTTTTTAATGTACCATCTGCAGTGTAGAAATTGCTAAGTATCGCCGCACGTTCTGCTTCTGTCACGGACATCTCCATGTTCTTTGCCTCTTTTCCAAGTGTTAGAATCGCATTTGCGCAACTTTCCAATACATCTTGATTTAATGAAAAATAAATGGTGTTTTTATCACGACGTTCCTTGATTAATCCTACTTCTCGAAGTTTGGTCATGTGATGTGTAATTGTCGGTGGTTTTAATGACAGCTTTCCCGCAATCGCTTGGCCATGAAGCGGTCCCTGTTGTAAGAGTGCGATGATCCGTATTCGTGTTAAATCACCCAATGCTTTGTGGAATTCAACGATGCGATTAAGTTGCATAAAAAACACCATCCAATTTGATTAATATCTAATTAGATGATAATAAAATCAGAGTGGAAAATCAATAGCAAATTTATCATGGAGGAAAATCATTGCCATGAAACAACTCTTGCATTAAAATGAGAACACACATTTCGGTTTTGTTTTGATAATGATTGATGGAGGGACCTATGCGTCGATTAGAAACAGAAGAAGATATTCTGGCATTTATCGAAAATGACGAAGAATTAATGAAAATACTTGCATTGATTCGTGAATTAGATCTTTCGGATTCATGGTTATGTGCCGGTTTATTGCGTTCAAGAATATGGGATAACCAATCAGGTTTTTCTTTTAAAACACCGGTTCATGATGTAGACGTTGTTTATTTCGATCAGCAATTGATTAATTATGATTATGAGCAAGAGATACAAACGCTCCTAAAAACAAAAGAACCTGCCTACAATTGGGAGGTGAAAAATGAAGCACGTATGCACGTTCATCATCCTGGATCCCCCCGATACATATCAACAACAGATGCCATCTCTAAATTCCCGGAAACCGTGACGGCGATTGGTGCTCGATTAAACACAAATGATCAGGTTATTCTTACGGCACCACATGGGGTCGAAGATTTGTTGACATTGACGGTCCGTCCAACACCTTCTGCGAAAGAAACAGAGGAAAGAATGAAAGTTTATAAGAAAAGAGTGGGGCAAAAAGATTGGGGAACTGTTTGGCCGTCAATAAAGCTTCTTATGGATTGATTGAAAACTTAAGAATTTGGGGAGATGCTAGACCGAGAACTTGGAGTAGTGCTATTATTCATATAAGTGGAATGAGTGAAACACATACAATCACAGTAGATTTCATATATTATGAAAGTATAAAAAGCGCATAAAAAAGTTGTTCTTAGGGGAAGGATTTTATGAACCGAGATGACCGAGACAAAAAGCAATCAGAAGAATATAAAAAGCATCCAATGCACAATCTCTCAGACTCTATTAATCGTTCAATGGTTGGTGATTTAAAATCATTAACCAAAGGTGGCTGTCTCACAAACATTATTACTCTGGTTATAATTATAATTATTATTGGTGGAGGACTTCTTATTCTTTCTCAGTGTTCCCGTTAAATGCCATAAATTAAATAAGGTGCATTGTTTTCATTAAACACCAAAGCCTCCGCCAGACAACTAGCAGAGGTGATTTTTTTATGTCAAGCCCGCGAGGAAAGCTGATAAATTAACCTGCCAAACCATATTGCGACCAGAATCCATAGTGTAACAAATAGTATGCCTACAAACCAATTCTTAGGTTTTTCCTTATGCTTAATCTCATTAGCTTGAATCCTTAAATCTTCAATAATTGATTGTGGAATCATTTTTAGTGCTAATGAAATACCTAACGGAATAAGAATGAGATCATCAATATATCCCAATATAGGTATAAAATCAGGGATTAAATCAATTGGACTAAAAGCATAAGCAACAATTAATATAGAGAATACTTTTGCGTACCAAGGCACGCGACTATCTTTATAAGCCAAAAGTAAGACAAATAATTCTCTCTTTAATTTTTTGGCACTTCCTTTTATTCGTTCTAGTACTTTTGTTTTAACCAATGGGAGCCTCCTCGCTCAATAGTTCGCAGCAGAGTTCCGCACATTCCGCTCCAATCAACATTGAGCGTTAACATTGCGTATTATTAATCTTTAACCTTCGCGAGTCGTAAACTGTTCAGTGTGACAATTAAAGTAGCTCCTACGTCTGCTAAAATAGCAATCCATAGGGTTAGCCATCCTGGAAAAATCAGCAATATAGAAATAGCCTTAATGGCCAGCGAGAATGTTACATTTTGTTTGATAATAGCCAGTGCTTTGCGACTCAACTTTATCGTATAGGGGAGTTTCGTTAAATCATCAGACATGAGTGCAATGTCCGCTGTCTCTAAAGCAGTGTCTGTTCCAGCACCCCCCATCGCAATACCAACAGTTGCTTCGGCCAATGCTGGGGCATCGTTCACTCCATCTCCAACCATCGCAACTTTTTGTTTCCTACTATAGGACTTAATATAGGTCAATTTTTCTTCCGGTAATAATTCTGCCTTAATTTCGGAGACGCCGACTTCTTTTCCTATCGCCTCTGCTGTACTCTTGTTGTCTCCTGTCAACATCACGGTTTGTTCAATACCGGATTGATGAAGTTTCTGAATGATCGTTCTCGCTGAATCTCTCAGTTTATCAGCCACAGCGATAAGTGCTAGAACTCCATTGTCCGTTCCAAATACCATAACCGTTTTGCCTTGCTTTTGAAGGCTAATAATCTGATTATGGATCGTCTTTTCAATACCATTTTTAAGTAGTTCTTCAAAAAGGTTTGGGCTGCCTACATAGTACATCGTCCGTTTAACTCTACCCTTGACACCCTTACCAGTAATGGAGTGAAAATCTTCAATTCCAATATCGTTAAGTCTCATTCCTTCTTTCTCAGCCTTCCTAACAATAGCTGAGGCGAGTGGGTGTTGAGATCCTTTTTCAAGAGCCGCTGTTAAGGCGATAACTTGCTGCTCATTTCCATTAAAAGTCACGATGTCTGTAACCTCTGGAACTCCTCTTGTTAATGTACCGGTTTTATCAAAAGCAATGACACTGAGAGAACCAGCTTCTTCTAGGTGAATCCCACCTTTGATAATAACACCGTTTTTGGCGGCATTCCCTATTGCTGTAACAATAGCGACTGGTGTAGAAATAACAAGAGCACACGGGCAACCGACAACGAGCAAGGCTAACCCTCGATAGATCCAATCTCCCCAAGACGCGCCCATGAAAAGAGGAGGGATCACAGATAACAGAACAGCGAAAATAATAATTGCTGGTGTGTAGACTTTTGCGAAACGATCAACGAACGTCTGAGAATGGGCTTTTTGTGCTTGTGACTCCTCAACCAAATGAATGATTTTAGAAAGCGTTGTATCTTCAACCCTTTTTGTGACTTTGACTTCTAATAAACCTTCTTCATTCAAAGTCCCAGCAAAAACTTCATCATCAATTGTTTTTGTTAATGGGACAGATTCGCCAGTAATGGCTGACTGATTGAGTGTTGAGGTACCCTTAGACACAACGCCGTCCATGGCTAGTTTCTGCCCTGGTTTCACAATCATTGTGTCACCAACTTGAACAGCTTCAACAGGAACCATCAATTCTTGACCGTTCCGACGAATCAATGTTTCTTTTGGTGCAATGTTCATTAACGATTGAATAGAGTGTCTCGCTTTATCTGCTGAATAACCTTCTAACGCTTCACTGATCGCAAAGAGAATGACAACCGTCGCGCTTTCTTCCCATTTACCTATCGCGGCCGCTCCTATAATAGCAATCGTCATAAGAGTATCCATATCAAAATCGAGACGAATCAGATTTTTAAATCCTTCAATGAACAACGAGTTGCCACCTATGATAATAGCCGCCAAAAATCCAATCGTAGGAAAAATATGCTGTTCCCCGTACTGGTTCCCAAGGAGCCAACTAATGATCAATAAAACTGCTGAAATGTAGACTTTAAAATTCTCTTTTTGCTTCCAAAATGGTTCATGCTCAATTGTTTGTTCCGATTCGTTCCTTACTTTTAAGTTTTCAAACGCTCCTGCTTTTTCCAATGCCTCAATCGTGGTGCTTCCAGTGACCATAATCTTTGATGCGCCAAAATTCACTTTAGCATCAAGCACTCCATCTAACCGTTTTACATTTTTTTCAAACTTATTCGCGCAATCGATGCAGTCAAATCCTTGAACACGATATGACTTAACTCGTTGTTCAGACATGGGTTTTCTCCTCCTGTCTGTGTGTCATTGAAATAAAAATTAATTGCTTTATGTGTTCATCATCAAGTGAATAAAACGCCATTTTTCCATCCTTTCGATAGTTGACAAGGCCTTGCTTCCGGAGCGTGCGGAGATGATGTGATGCTGTTGCGATGGAAGAACCAATGATATTTGCAACATCACAAACACATAACTCTTTATCTTGGCATAAGGCATAAACAATTTTTGTCCTATTTTCATCAGCAAGCGCTTTGAATAAGTGCACAATACGAGAAAGGCCATCATTTTCCTTCTTTAAAAGAGCTTGTATGCGATTAACCTTTTCTTCGTCATAGCAATAAATGTCGCATGTCTCTTTTTCGACCACTATAAGTATCCTCCTGGTCATTCAAATGTTCATTTGATTATATTATACTTTGTTGTGCATTTTATTCAAAGGGAAGTTTGAATGTTACTTGAAAAGAGGAAAAAAACGTATAAAAATCCAGCAAGTAGACAGCATTGTAGTTTCTTCTCATGATACAGAATATGTTCTCAGAAAAAGTACGAGCGATATATTTTGATGACGAGCGGTTTTTTCGTGATAACCGGGATCACTATGAGCCGTCTTTTGCTTTTGCTATGAATTTATTTAATTCTCAACACCAAAAACCCCGCCAATCAAGCGAAATTCTTTTCGTAAGAGATTGTTGTTAAATAGTATAGATTGGGATACAATAACCAAAGAACAGGAACATACGTTT
This sequence comes from Sporolactobacillus laevolacticus DSM 442, assembly GCF_000497245.1. Taxonomy (GTDB): domain Bacteria; phylum Bacillota; class Bacilli; order Bacillales; family Sporolactobacillaceae; genus Sporolactobacillus; species Sporolactobacillus laevolacticus. The sequence continues at coordinate 35,546 of NZ_AWTC01000001.1, read as the reverse complement.
GCTTGGGGGCGTGATAAATGAACTATTATGGAATAGTCATTGAACAATCATTAAAAAATCCTGATATTATCAATGAATTTGATTTAGTTGCACAAAAGCAAAAAGGCAGTTGGAGGTTTTTGTTGCTATCAATCCCTGAGATTGAACTGGAAAATCAGTTGAAAAAGTTACAAAATAGCATGATTCGTATCAATGATGAATGCTGGTATAGTCATTTTTTTAGGGATGAAACAATGATTGTCGTTTATCAGGATGCTCTATTTAAAACTACTGTTAATCCAAACGATTGGAAAGAAGTTATTACTTATGGTATCAAACATGGCGTGCCAATTGAACAATTGGATTTTGATCCACACACGAAGAAAGAAGCTTTTAATTTGTTCGAACTTTAAGATATATATACTAAGCCATATACGGTTTATATTGAACAATGACCATAGTTATGGATTGTCGCTGCTGTAAATGTTTGTAGCAATTTGTGAAGCACACTCGCGGCGTCCTCTGTGAAATTAAATATAAAAATTAACCTCCGCTTGATTGGCGGAGGTTTTGTATTGATTAAGCCTTTTCTAATGCAAGCTTAACACCAAAAGCAATTAAAACGATTCCGGAGACACATTGAATGGCTTTCTGAGTCGATTCCTTTTCCATAAACATTTTTATACGATTAATGAGCAGTACATAAACGACGAAAAATGTGAAAGTAATTAAAATATAGATTACTCCGAGGAGGTAAAAGAAATTAATGTATTTTCATTCGGATTTACAAACTGTGGCAAAAACGTAAGGAAAAAGACGGCGACCTTTGGGTTTAGTAGATTTGTAAGAACCCCTTGTCTAAAATTTGGTTCTTGCTTAGTGTTCGTTTCCTTTTCGGTTTGTTGTAAAGAATTCGCACTTATTTTTCGCATTGAAAGTAATGCCTTCACACCAAGATAAAAGAGATAAACAGCACCAATGATTTTAAAAGTTGAGAATAAGAAAGCAGATTTTACGATAATAGCAGAAAGTCCAACGACAGCGAATGTTGTATGTGCACATAAAGCGGTACATGTGCCAAAAAGCGTTCTCATCCCGGCTTGAGTCCCATCTTTTAAAGTATTCTTGGTTATCATGACATAATCTGGACCGGGGAGTAAGACAAGTAGGAAAGCTAAAATAACAAATGTGAAAAGATGTGTCATTGATAGTCACCTCGATAAATAAAATTATGGACATTGTAGCACGAAGCGGTTTAGAAATGAAGATAGGTTTGGCGGCTGATCCTCATTAATTTTTATGACAATGTACTACACACATTTTTTACCGTTTCAAGAGTTATGAAGCTAACGGTTCCATAATCTTTTAACATCCACCAATTCTTGACCATTAAATTCCATTCTGTATATATCTGGTTTTGATGTATTTAGTAAAAAGTTCAAACCGTATTGACTGTTAAAAAAGCCCATCATCAAAGTCATAACGGCTCCATGAGTTCCTAGTACTACTTTCTGTCCTCGATAAGTCTTTAATAATCCCTTTAAAACTTTTATTGCCCGGATCTGACAATCTGCATTAGACTCTGCTCCCCTTAAAGCAAAGTTTGGATCAGCAAAGGATTGCGTTAACAATGGGAATAATTCCTCATCAGGCATTCGCTTGTTGTCAGTAGAAAAGATCCTCTCTTTAAGATCTTCAAATACGATTAATTCTTGTCCTGAACGTTCAGCTAACTCCTGGATAGTGAGAATTGATCGCTTGTATGGACTGGAAACAAAAACATCAATATCCTCTCCGTGTAATAGATCAGTTATGCGATGCGCATCGCATTTACCCCGAGCAGTTAACCCTCTTGTTCGTTCAGTTCCCACTGTTTTCGGTGAATCTCCATGTCTCACCATGTAAATATAAGTGTTCATATTTCCCTCCAATATAAGCTAGAAGAGCTGTTTCAAAAATAAAAGGTCGAGGCGTGGAAATGTATTTTACTCCAATAATAATTCCGACTTAAATGCGATCACGGCTTGTCCTGATATTTTAACTTCTTCAGGTTCATTATTTTTAATTTTAACTTCGACATCCATGGTACCCGGACGTTTTATCGCTTCTCCTTGTTTCGCTTTAAACTTAAATAATGAATGATTTTGATTAACCAAATGATGATGGACCAGATAAGCGCCTAATGGACCATTCGCATTTCCTGTTACCGGATCTTCAGTAATACCAATAGCAGGAGCGAACATTCGACCGTGAACTAAAGTGTCACTATTGGGGGAATCATCAATGGTAAAAACATAATATCCGTTACACCCAATCATCTTGCTCAGATTAGCCAGACCGTCGTAATTAGGTTGCAGTTTGTTCAAATGGTCGTTGCTTTTAATGCCGATCATGACCTTGGAATGGCCAGTTGAAACAATTTGAATCGGATAATTTTCTAATAAGTCATTCTCACTCATATTAAGAGAAGAGACGAGATGAGCTTTATGTTTTCCATCAATAATATCGCCGAATTCAATTTTTCCTTGAGTCATAATCATTCTGTAATCATCGTGTTCTTTAATGAGATCAACGGGTAAAATTCCCGCTCCAGTTTTTTGATATACTCTGCAAGCGTCAAGATTGTTCTCAATGGCACGAGCAAAATGAGCAGCAATAGTGGCATGTCCGCAGATCGGAACTTCATTTGTTGGTGTGAAAAACCGAACATGAACATCATAATTGTTTTGATCGGATGAGAAGATAAAGGCTGTTTCAGAGTTGTTTAGTTCTCTCGCTATTTTTTGCATCTCACCCAGTGTTAACCCATCCGCATTTGTTACCACTCCTGCTGGATTTCCAGTGAATTTTTCTTTTGTGAATGCATCAATTTGATATAATCTTAATTTTTTTACCATGTTATCGCTCCCTATGAATCGAGACGTATTTTTAGTTTTGTGTTTAGAAACGAAGAGTGCTAAAGCAATGGGTGACGAATAAAAGAAAAAGAGTTCTTTAATCACGTACTTCCTATATTTTCGCACATCTTTTTGCATCTTTGGTTAATCAGTTGGTTCAAAATTATTTCAATAAGCTTTTTGTACTTCGGTTATGACTCCGAGCAATTGAAATTTACCTACTATTTAATCAGCATGTTGTATTTGCATATGATGCAGTCCCCACACGAGGATCATGGCTGCGGCAACACCGACAGTCCCAAACCAGGTGATTGAGTGTAAGGAGAACTTGTTAATTGTAACACCGCCAACGGCTGCACCAATTGCCATAGCAAGTTGACTGGCAGACTGATTTAAACTAAGCATAATCCCTGATTGTGACGGGGATAGTGTGACAAGATTGTATTGTTGTGTGGGTTGGGAACTCCATACTGAAGCAGACCAAATGAACAGAGAGATGAAAAGGAAGACAGGTGATCCAGTAGATAGTGAGAGTAGGGTAAGTGACACTACATTTATTCCCATACCAATAAGCAATGTAGCCGTTATACCAAATCGATCTGCACAATACCCGCCGATCGTTGTACCGATCAGACATGCGATCCCAAAAACGAATAACGCTGGACTCAATAATCCTTCGGGCAAATGCAATCCTTGCAGCAAATAAGGGGATATGTAAGTGAACACAATGGCATACCCGCTTAGCCAAAAGAGAGTGATGATTAGGCCGGTCAACACATTTGGATTTTTCAGCAAGGCGAATTGTTTCAAAAGTGGAACGGGATCATCTCCCTTTGCGTTTGGAACGACTGCAATAATCACAAGCGTTGCAAGCACCCCAAAGAGAGCAATGTCCAGGAAAACACTTCTCCATCCAAAAGCAGAGGATAATAGCCGCCCAATCGGAACGCCAAGAATAAGTGCCGTTGTAAAACCTGTTGTGACAGCAGCGATTGAGCTTGCCTGTTTGCCTGCTGGTGCAATTTTTGTGGCAATAGTAAGTGTGGTAACAATAACCATTCCAGCTCCGAGAGCAACGATCATTCTTGATAGAATAAAACATCCGTAGCCTGGGAAGAAGTAGGACAGTAAATTTCCAAAGACGAATACGGCAAGCGACCATAAGATGAGTTTGCGCCGGTCGATGCTTACAGTTAATGTAATGAGAATAGGCGTGGCAATGGCATAGGTGAGTGAATACACGGTAATAAATTGACCGGCATTAGCAACAGAGATGCCCATAGTGGTAGCGATCTGATCGAGAAAACCGGAGATCACAAATTGTGAGGTTCCGATCAGAAAACTGATTACTGCTAAGGCATAGATCTTCCACATCGGTTTCAAACGTAATCAATCCTTTCATAAAGCCGCCCACAGCGTCAGGCTATATCCTTGTATTTTCTCTAATCAGTGTATATAGTGATGATAGAAAAAGACAGTATGCACTTTATTGTTAGATACTATATGAAAGGAAAGTAAAGATGAAAAAATGGTCCGTCGATGAAGGAAACTGCTCAATCTCTTATACGTTGTCAGTTGCAGGGGGAAGATGGAAATGGCTTATTCTCTATAAATTGTTTAAAAATAAGGTCATGAGGTATGGTGAACTAAAAAGAAACCTCCCATCAATAACCCATAAAATGCTGAGCCAAGTTTTAAGTGAATTACGCAATGATGAATTAATTGAACGCATAGACTATGCTCAAGTCCCGCCAAAGGTAGAGTATCGTCTCAATGAGCGTGGGAACAGCCTGATCCCAATCCTTGAGTTAATGGCGCAATGGGGGAGAGAAAATCGTCTCAGTGAAATTCTTGAGAATGGTTCAAATGATAATCTTGTGTAAGACATGAGGTGCTCAAGCAAAACATTCGTCTGATCTTGCTGTAACGGAATGCTGACGCGAATTTGACAATTGTATGACGGTTGTCTGAAATTGGAGGAAGACTTTCCATTATGCCACTTAATCGAAAACCATAATCGAAATCTATTATAATCTACGCTGTAAACACTGACTACGTAATAACATACTCATCTATTTTTTGTGATTTTGTTTAGCAATGCCATGGCTTCATCTTCAGTGGGAATGTGAAGTAAATTATGATTGATGAAATCATCCACATATGGATCGTTACTTTGTCTAAATAACTTTGCTGCTGCATTCAAATCATAAGATGTTCGTTTAAACTGGATCCCATCTGGATCAATAAAAAGCCAGTAAGCCCCAGGCTGTTTAGCAAAGGGCATCCCAACACTTCCAGAGTTAAAAATAATCTTTTTTTCAAATTTTAACTTGAACTGCATATGAGTATGTCCGCACACAATAATGGGTTGCTTGACATTCTCAAATATTTTCTCCAAATGTTCTTTACTTGATTTAGGGGTGAAAATATCAGAATCACTGATTGGTGTAGCATGACAGAATAGCAAGTCACCGATGTATTCCGCATGAAGACTTGTAACGCTTTTTAAATTTGAAAGAAACTCAATATGCCTGTCAGTCAATTGTTCAGCAACCCACTGTTGTGTTTTGTGCCCCTGTTCTGATAGATTTTCTAATCCGAGTCCCCTCGATGCTTCGACAACTTCTCTATCCCCATTACCTCGAATGAATGTGACTCTTACATTTTTTTGTAAATTAAAAAGACACTCTAGCGTTTGAACAGGCATTGGTCCTGAAACAATATCGCCACCAATTACAATCCAATCCGGTTGTAAGAAATTAACTTCGTCAAGCACTGCTCTCAGTGCAGGAAAATTACCGTGGATATCATAAAGTGCAGCAATTTTCATTTTTGTAAATCTCCTTTTCCATATATATACTAAACAACGTTTTTTTTCTTAAATCGTTACATTGTTATGTTAACTACATAATAGAACAATTAAAAAATTGAAATATTTTCCTTTTTTGTCCGATAAAGTTTATGGCTCCATTACCATAATTGTATTTTTATTCCAAAAATTAATGAAGATGGGGTACTTTATGATCAAAAAGAGGGAATCCATTGAAAGTAACGCAAAAACCTGTAAGTTGGTTGGGTTTGTTTTTAACATTGTTAGTAGTTGGAATAGGTGTATCTACAGTAAGTGTACCTGATAGGGTACTAGCAGAGTCATTCAGGCCGTTGTATCACGTAACGCCGTCGACTAAATGGATGAATGATGTACAAAGACCGCTCTACATCAATGGCGTTCATCACCTTTATTATCTGTATAACAAAGATTATTCCTGGGGCGGGAACGGAACTGAATGGGCACATGTAGAATCTACTGATCTTGTGCATTGGAAGAGAGAGCCCGTAGCGATTGAAAAATATAAAACGCCAAATGGGGATCCATGGACCGGGAGTACGGTAGTCGATACAAATAATACGGCGGGTTTCGGGAAAGATGCTGTTATTGCACTGGTCACTATGCCTGTAGAAGGGCAGTCCACACATCTTTGGTACAGCACTGATGGAGGAAATACGTTTAAATATTATGGTTTGGTGCAGCACAATCCGACAGGCAGCGCGGATTTTCGCGACCCGAAAATCATTTGGTATGAACCGACAAAAAAATGGGTAATGGTGATGGCGGAAAAAGACAAGGTTGGGTTTTATACTTCATCTGATCTGAAAAATTGGACCTACACTTCATCGTTCGTGAGACAGGATATAGGTATTGTTGAATGTCCTGATTTGTTTCAGTTGAATGAGGATGGCAATCCAGATCAGAAAAAATGGGTACTCATGGTTGGTGGAAATGGATTCAATTATGGTCATACGACTGGTTCCGCTTATTTTATTGGTGATTTTGATGGAGAGAGTTTTCATAATCAAACAAATGTTAAATGGCTGGAGGATGGCCCTGATTCATATACCGGTGTAACATGGGACGCTCCGTACACAAATGAAAATTATCGATACTTTATATCTTGGATGAGTAACTGGAATTATGCGCGTCAGGTTCCCTGGGAGAACTATATCGGGAACACCAGTGTTGTACGTGAATTAACTTTAAGAAATACATCTGAAGGTCTTAAATTAGTACAAAATCCTGTATGGAATTTAAAAGATAATTTAACTGAGCTTGCTTACTTCGGTGATCAGGTAATTTATACAGGGCAGGATAATCTGCTTAAAAATATTCATGAAACATCTTATTCCATTGAATCAACGTTTACAGTAGACGACTCCACCAGTGCAAAATTCGGTTTATCATTGAGAGATGGAAATGACGAACATACAGATATAACGTACGATAAAAATATTCAAGAACTCGTATTTGATCGGACGCACAGCGGTATTGTCAGTATGACTGACTTCGCAAAAGCATATAAAGTTCATATACCTCCGAAAAATGGAAAAATTAAACTCGATATCTTAGTGGATCGAAGTACTATAGAAATATTTGTTAATGATGGGGAGTATGTACTTAGCAGTTTGATTTTCCCTCAACTCAGCTCTGATGGACTAAGATTGTGGACGGATGATCATGTTCATATCGATTATTTAAAAATAAGAAAAGCCGATAATTCAACCATAGATTAAAATAATGTCCCTCTTGAGTGTTTTTTTAATAAAACATTTAAGGGGGATTATCTGTTAGAAAGTAACGCCATATATTTAACTGAACGTTCTTTTAAGAAATTCATCGAAATAACGATAAAATTCCTCTTTATTTGATAAATGAACGTTATGGTTGGGATTAGACATTTCGCGTGCGATGCAATTTGGAAGCAGAGATTGCATTTTTATAAAATCTTCGTCTGAAACGGCGTCATTGCCTTTTGCACGAATGAGCAATACGAGACAATTGATGCTGGGCAACAGATGAAACCAACGTTCATAATATGCGATGTTAGCAGCTATCGCCTGAGCGCTGAACATCATATCGTATCCATCTACAGTTTCAACTAAACTATTCATGAAATACTGATAGCTCAAGTCCGAATCCATAGCTTGATGAATGAAAGCCTTGGCTTCACTTAAGCTGGCAAAAGGTAAAGGCCAATTGTTCGTTACGGGGTCAATTGCTGGAATTTTGTCTAATGGCAACGTGTTCGGCTGATCAGGCCCGGAAGCAGATTTGTCAAGGAGTGCTGTTGCTGTTACATACTGAGGGTACTTAACAGCCAAGTATCCGGCAATTGCACCACCCATTGAATGACCAACGACAATGACTGAATCAATCTTTAAGAAATCCAGTAGTTCGATCATGTCCTCAGCCATTTCCTCAGTTGTATATTTAGCAATCGGCTTATCACTCAATCCATGCCCTCTTTGATCGGGAGCGATAATTCTGTACCGATCCCCATAGTGCTGGATAAAATCAACCCACGTTTCTGCTCTTCCATATCTTCCGTGAAGACATAGAATAACTGGCCCATTGGTTTTTGTGTCAAAGTAAAACAGGTTAATCGTCTTCAACTTAGCCACGCTTCTGTGAACCTTAACTTTTTCCATAATGATCTCCTTTGATTTGAAGAGTGTAAAATGTATCGTCGTGATCACAGGATAAGTGTACCATTTATCCACAGAAAAGAACATACGTTCTTGAAAGACGCGTTATTTTATTAAACTTTCACATAAAAAATATCAAATGGGACAATTTTTATGGCAAAATAATAGAGGAAAGTAATAAGCGATTTCATCTTCAATGGTCATAGAGTGTTTGGTAACAACGAACAGAGATAGATGGAATGTTATGTGTAAGCGAGGAGCGGATAGTTGATGAATGCAGCTTTTTTGATTACGCCAAAAAGTGATGTTAAGTTTGTGTATGATCATTGGACGATAAGGCAAGCTCTGGAGAAAATGGAGCATTATCGTTACTCTGCAATTCCGATTTTAAATAAAAAGGGCATTTACGTAGGAACATTGACAGAAGGAGATATTCTCTGGAATTTAAAGAAGAATGAAGATCTTGATTTTTGGGATACCGAAAAGATGTTGCTGAAAGATGTTCCAAGATACAGGGACATAAAGGCTATTTCGATTGATGTAGAAATTGAAGACATTATGGAAAAGTCTTTGTCCCAAAACTTTGTGCCTATTGTTGATGACAGTGGCGTATTTATAGGTATTATTCGGAGACGAGAAATTATTTCGTATCTTTTGAAATTGCGGGAAGAAGCACAAAGTAAAGCTTAATCTAATTATGTTGAGAGATTCACTGAAAATTCAGGCTTGATCTACTAAAAAAGGTATACAAAAGTAACTATTTTCTGTATGCTTGATACCAATGATACGGTTGAATTTCTTCTAATGTTTTAAATTCCAGTAAGCCCTGATCGTTCGTGACAGCCGCTTTAACTTTTGGTCCCCAGTAATAAAGGCGCTCCTGGCAGATACCGCAGGGCGTCAAAACTTTAAATGCACTATGTTCATTTTCTCTTGCAATGCACAATGTATGTGTGATTTCCGTGTTCAACTTAAATGCTTCTAAGAGCGCCTGTTTCCATACAAAGTTAAGAGGAAGCGTTGATAACGTCAGGAGCAACACTGGTTAGAATGCGTTTGTCGGAAGTGTACATTGCCGCAGCGCCACCCCAACCTTTTGGATACCTACTATAGACTAACTCGGCAGCTGCTCGATACAAAGCTTTTCCTAAATCTATTTTAATAATTCGCCTCCATTACATCACGATTTTCTCTATCCTAACATAATCCATTATTGATAAAACGTTATTCTAAGAGTATAAGGTGGCTAAGTGTATGTATTATGCATTAATTGACAATTGTTTTTTTGCTTTATTTGGTACAGGCATCTATTGTGCAGTGCGTAGTATTTTTCTTTATATCAGACACAAAAAGCATCTACCTATCCATTGGTTGGCAGAAACCGTGCAGCTTTTCTTTGTTTTTTACATAGTTCTTGTTGTGTCCGTAACCTTATTCCCATTGATGTTCAGGATTGGCGCTCCAATGTATCTCGACAATATCAGGCATGGGATAAATATCATTCCTTTGATTTCAATTATTAGAGAAGTTGGATCGATCGGTACGGCCTATAGCGGAGATTCATTATTCATGATCGAATTAATTCTCAAAAATGTCGGAGGCAACATTCTTTTGTTTGTACCATTAGGCATCATTGCCCCGATTTGGCGTGGGAAATTTCAAACATTTCGTGCGACAGTTTTTTTTCGGACTGCTGGTCTCCGTTGCTATTGAAACGCTTCAATTCATTGAAATTCTTTTCGGTACTTCTATTCGAGTAGCTGACATTGATGATGTGATCTGTAATGGGGCAGGAGCTGCACTTGGTTATTTAATCTATAAAATTCTGATCAAATTAGTTCGAGTGTTTAGAGTGAAATTATCGCATCAATCAGAATCGGCAAGCATGTAATGAATAAGATGTGGCTAGTGTGAGCTTGCGCATGTAGTATGTAGTTCGAGAAGTAATTGAATGAAATCAAGTTCATCTGAAAAAGGCTAATCTGATTGGGGGATGATGGTAATGAAAAAAAGAACGTATTTCTTTATTGGCTTTGTTTTGGGATTAGTGCTGTTTATTATCGGTGCACTGATTAGTAATCATAAGCTTGTTGCAAATATTGCAGGAATAGTTGCAGGGATTAGCTTTTTCATTTCCGCAGCATCAGTCGGTGCTCTTGTTAGTGGAGATCGTGTCCGTGCTAACTTCTGGGCGGAAACGAAAGAAGGTAGGCAAGAAAGGATTGACATGGCTTTAAAAACCGCTTTTTTGGGTATACCCATCCTTGCAGCAGCTATTGGTTTATATATTTTGTTCACTTAATATCAGCGCTGTTTAAGTCTCATGTATCTCTGTTTAATTCGATTGGTATAAGTGTTTCTAAAAAAATCAAGGATGGAATCAACAACATTAATATAAAAATATAGCCGAGAAATAACGGGATAGCAAGATGCAGCGTCAATCCTGAACCAGCTAAGATCGGCCCGAAAATGGAACCAATTTGCCAAGCACCGTTAATTACACTATTAAAATGATTTTTTATTTTTCCCCTGACAAGATCATTTACTAGCGCTGGTAGGCTTGAGAATAGAAAGATCTCGCCAAAAGCTGTGACAGCAAATGATAGGATGAGTGCAAGAGCTGAACATTCAGATTTCAGGAATCCTGCAATAAGCATAACAATGTATCCAACAGTAAATAGTAAGGCTGCGAAAGCGATAACACGTGTACGCCGCGTCCTTTTGATCCATTGAAGTGAAGGAAGCTGGGCGGCTAGTATCGTTAAACTATTGATTAAAAATGCATCACCGATTACTTGCAAAGATACATGTGCTTGAACTATAGCCCATTGTGGGAATAATGTTGTGGACACACCTGTCATAACAATGGCAAAAAGAGCATAACAGGAAGAAAGAAAAATGAGAATTTTGTAGTCATTCTTGATTATGTGGTCCGAGAAGAGGTACATGTGTTTTTTCCGCTGAGATGTTACTGTTCTGGTTGAGATGTTCATTACCCATTTTTCACTGAATAGCGCAAAAATGATAAAAGTAACCGCGTCTAAAATAAATATAAGTTGAAATGAACGTGTAGATTGTGAACGAACAAGAACACTACCTAGCATTGCTCCTAATCCTGAACCAAGATTCTGTAGTGCAAATGCAACGCCAAATATACTGCTTTTTTGACTTTTTGCAACAGATAGACTAAGGATTAAAGACAAAGCATTCCATGATGCTGCCGTTGCTGCACCGGATACAATTGCTGCGCAAATAGCTATTTTTTCATTAATCGAAAGAGCAAAAAGTAATCGCCCTAAAGAACCGAGAAACAGTGAGAAAATAAAAATTTGCTTTGTACGGATCCAATTATTCAATAGTCCTGCTGTTGGAATTGCAATAACACCTGCTAAACCACTGGAACCGATAATAATCCCTGACAGTGTGAGAGAGATGTTCCGTATGTGATGCAGATAAATAATAAGGTAAGGTTCTGTCATACCCGTTCCGATTAATGAGACCGTATATCCTAATAAAATCCACCAGATTCTCCTATCAAAAGAGGGCAAGAAGTGTTTTAATCGCTCCAACTTTGTTCAATCTTCTTTCATGCACTATTTCATAGGTTAATATATTTATTTTATTCGACAATCCTGACATCTACTGTCATGTATGCGTGCTATACTAAAAAAAAACAAGGAGATTGATCATGCGTGCGGACAGGCTTGTGGCAATAATATTGCTTTTGCAAACGGAAGGTACTGTTTCTGCGAAGATGCTCGCAAGCAGATTAGAAGTTTCTGAACGCACCATTTATAGAGATATTGATGCGCTTAGTTTCGCAGGAATTCCGATTATTTCATTAAGAGGATCATGCGGAGGCTTTACCTTGGATGAGCACTTTCGTACGAATGTTTCTGGAATCAATCTGACAGATATAAAAAAATTACTTGTTAGACAATCTGCAGATCCACTTGCTGATCTTGGTTTAAACACAAATTACAGAATAATTTATAAATTGTTCCCAAGCCTTTCAAGTAATCAACGCAAGCAAGCTGATCAATTCAGTAAACGTATCTATCTTGATTCCACTACTTGGTTTAATGAGCAAGAAGCTGTTCCTTTTTTGAAACTTATATACGAAGCTATGTATAGCAACTTATGGCTTTTGATCGATTATGTAAAAAAGAATGGTGATGTGATTTCAAGACAAGTGGCTCCTTATGGGCTTGTTGCCAAAACGGATACTTGGTACATGGTAGCTAGCCATGGTGAAGATATAAGAGTGTATCGTGTTTCCAGAATTCATGATATAAAAAGTGTTGCTAAGAGCTTTTTGATTCCCAAAAGTTTTGAACTTGATCAGTTTTGGAATAAATGGTGTCACTATTTTGAAACAAGCCGTCCAAAATATTCTGCTACATTACGTATGAGTTTGGAAACCTTGCATGAATTTCTTGTGAGTGAAAATCGGAATTTTCAACAATTGAGTGAAGAGAAAGATGGTAAGCAATTGATCTGCATTCAGTTTGAAAATTTTGCTCATGCAGTCCGAGAGATCTTAAGCTTGGGTTCTGAGGTTGAAGTAATCAAACCAAATGAGTTGCGAAAAGAAATCAGCAATCAGATCAAGCGTTTATATGAAATCTATCAGTAAACATTTCTCTTCAAAATTCGAGTTAGTCCATGGCAATGAATTATCAATTATGTTTCGAATAATCGAACGAATCGCAAGTTCAATGAAATTTTATTTGTGATAAAATAAAAAAATACATAGCAAAATATTGGAGGAAAAACCAGTGGACAAGAAAATTAAAAGTGAAGAAGGCAAAAAAAAGAAAGTAAACATTGTACTCATCATTGCTGTAATCTGCGTGATCGACGTGATTGCGACTTTGATTTACTATTACTCTTCAGGTGCTTTTCATTTTTAAAGAAAATGATTTAATTTATTGAATGATGTTGAGCAAATCATCAAATGAATGAATGATGTATTCAGGTTTTTTGTTGTGCACATTTATTTTTCGGGTTCTATTCAGCCATACTGTTTTGATGCCGGCACTTTGCGCGCCTGCCACATCACTTGTTAAAGAATCTCCGACATGGATGACGTCTTCAGCAGATAGATTGCTTTTTTCTAAAGCTTTGTGAAACATCTCAGTCTGCGGTTTATAGGATTTGACCGACTCGCTCGTAATCACATCCGTAATATGATTCAGTTGATGATAGGCGATTGCTGCCTTTAGATCGGCTGTGTCAATATTCGATACGATATAAACCGGAACCAGGTTCTGCTTTAAAAAATCTGCAGCATCTGCAAAAATTTCTGGCTTTTTCCAGTAATCGAACTGAAGCTGACACAATTCGGTTTCATTCAATGGTGAATGGAAAAAGTTTAGTGTCTGGCGTAGCGCAAGCAGTTCAATTTCTCTTTGCGTTTTGAAATTTGCTTCATAACTGTTGTTACATAACTTCTGAAATTTTGTATACCATAAGTGGCCAATGTCCGATTGAGAGATTTCTGAATGCAAGCTTTTCTGAATTTTACTTAAAATGATGCTGATGATCTTTCCATCTTCATGAACCACTGTTCCGTAAAAATCGAGAAATAGTGCTTTAATAGACATGATTCTCCACCTATTTTAGTAATCTTTTTTTATTATAATCCAAAGTAACACAGATCATTATATAATGCCCCATTGTTTTATAGATAAAAATTCAGTTTTTTAGTCTAGTATTTTCCTTATCATGGAGGTGTTGACTATGGGTTATATTGAACAAATACGGGCACTTGTCGGACATCGTCCGATTATCTTAAATGTTGCCGGTGCTTTAATAGTGGATGAATTGGGTAGGGTGCTGCTGCAAAAACGTACCTTTCCCTCAGAAACATGGGGTATTCCCTGCGGCATGATGGAGCTTGGCGAGTCTACCAAGGAAACGGCAAAGCGTGAAATCTTTGAAGAAACCGGATTGACAATTGCCCATCTGCATTTGTTCAATGTGTACTCAGGATCAAGCTTTACCAAGCGGAGAACGGCGATCAATACTATACAGTCAGTACATTATATACCACAACTGACTATAAAGGGACGTTAAAAATTGATCCAAGTGAATCGGACACATTTGAATTCCGCTCCTCTGATCAATTACCAGAAAAGATGTTTCCAGAGCATCGTCGTATCCTAACTGAATTTTTCGATCTGAAGCACAGCAATCAAAAGAGGCAAATAAAATGAAAATCCTCAAGAGAGATTCCAATGAACCAGAAGCACTCGAATTAATGAATGAGCTTTCACAGATCCTTGAGAAGATCACAGGGAGCAGCGGACGCGGGTCATTCAACATCGAGGATGTACGTTCTCCACGTTCACTTTTTGCAGTCGCTTATCTTCAAGAAGAAGCTGTGGGATGCGGGGCGATTCGTCCAATTGACGAGACGACAGCAGAAGTTAAACGCATGTATGCAAGATTAAGCGGTAAAGGCATAGGCAGCGCTCTGTTAAACTATCTGGAAACGGAAGCTCGAAAAATGGGATACACGAAATTAATTCTGGAAACAAGAGTAATCAATCGAAAAGCAGTTCTCTTTTATGAAAGTAAATCATACAAACGAATTCAAAATTACGGAAAGTATGCGAACAGGCCTGAATCCGTCTGCTTTGAGAAAAAATTAGTGGACTAAGTTCTCTCAAACAATAGAACATCTTGTAGTGTTCTTCCTCATTAAGCAAGAAAATTTTAGGGGGAGGTGCGATTCAATTGACGGCAGAACAACTTAAACAACAACGTATGACTTATAATCAGAAATTAATTGAAACGGATTCTTTTTTCAAGAGTTTTGGTGAACTCGATGCAAATGCATATGCTGATGGTGCAATTAGTAAAAAGAATAAAGAATTAATGGGTCTTGCAATTTCCGTAGTGACTCGCTGCAACGAATGTGTGCTCTATCATTTAGAAACGTCAATCAAGGCGGAAGCGACAAAAGAAGAACTCATTGAAGCGATCAAAATCGGTGTTATCGGCGGAGGTTCTATAACATATCCGAACGCAAGATTTGCGATTAAGATGATCGAAGAATTGCTAAACGATAAATAATTAGGAAGAGGAGGAGATTTTTTGGAAGTATCGTTGCTGGCGCATACGCAATTAAGCAAAACATTTCGTAAGAAAATTAAGCAGGAAATGGATCAATTGAAGGAATTGGACTGTAACCCAACGGATGGACAGGTTATCGCCTTATCTGCAATAAGAAACTGCTATTCTTCTACATACCCGAGCGAAATTTTCATAAAAGAAAACAAGAAATATTTCAGCCGAAAAGCATCGGATGGAGAAAGGGGATCTGACGCTGAGCGGTTATTTCGCCAGATTGTTCATAGTGGTCACCTCAGTACAATGGAACATCTTAACTTTACTTTTTCCATCCAAGACGTGAGCAGGGCACTTCTCGCTCAACTAACCAGGCACAGGGTTGGTTTCTCATTTTCAGTAGAGAGCCAGAGGTATACAAGACTTGGCAGCAAAGACAAATCAGGCGGATTTAACTATGTGATCCCCCCGTCGATTGAGAAAGCGGGTGCTGATGCTGTGTCTATTTTTGAGTCCACAATGCGTGTGCTTCAAGACAATTATGATGCACTTCGCGAAAAAGGTGTTCCGCCGGAAGACAGCAGATCTGTATTGCCTAATGCAGCTGTGACCAATATTGTCATGACAGCAAACTTGAGAGCGTTGCTTGACTTCTATGAAAAACGCAGACACGGTCATGGTGCACAATGGGAAATCGCAGATATGGCTGAAGAATTGAGAAGATGTGTTATCGAAGTGGAACCTTGGACAAATCAATTTTTTGCTCCAGAAGACAAACAATGACTTTTTCTATGGAGCTCGGATACTTGTTGCTGAATGCTACTTTATGATAGGAGATCATCATTTGGAAGGCGGTGTGTCATGTTTAATGTATATGTGGACGGTCAATATGGAACAACAGGTTTAAAAATTCAGGAATATTTGTCTAAGCATGAAAATGTTGAATTGTTAACTATTGACTATGAAAAGAGAAGAGACCTTCAAACGAGAAAGAAATACATGAATGAAGCAGATTTAGTCTTTTTATGCCTTCCAGACCAGGCTGCCCGTGAAGCAGTTAAATTGGTTGAAAACAATAAAACGAAAATTATTGACGCCAGTACCGCACATAGAACTAACGATGACTGGGCTTACGGCATTCCCGAACTAGATCCGCAGCAAAGAGAAAAAATTAGAAATTCTAAGCGAGTGAGTGTTCCAGGTTGCCATGCAACGGCATCCATACTGGCACTTGCTCCATTAGTTAATAAGGGGATTGTTCCATCTGATTATCCAGTGTCTATTTTTTCCGTTACAGGCTATAGTGGCGGAGGTAAAGATACGATTGCACGATATGAAACAAGTAATAGAAAAACCTATCTAGAAATACCCAGACACTATGCATTGAACTTAAACCACAAGCATTTGCCAGAAATTATGAAATATACAGGACTCAAAGATAAACCTCTTTTTACGCCTATCATTTGTAATTACTATAAAGGGTTGGCGGTGAGCATCCCGCTTTTTCCTAAGTATCTAACCGGAAACAAGTCACCTGAGGATATACGAGACTTTTTAGAAGACTATTATTCCGAAGAAAGATTCGTAAAAGTAATAAATTCTGATAATGAAAGACTACTTGAAGATGGGACTTTTGACATAACGGGATGCAACGATACGAATAGAGCAGATATTTTTGTGTTTGGTAGTTCAGAGAGAATACAGCTTATGGCAAGATTAGATAATTTAGGCAAGGGAGCGTCCGGTGCAGCGATCCAATGTATGAACCTTATGCTTAATATCCCTGAGGAGACAGGCTTGGTTTAAAAATGGGTTACCGATCGTTAAGGCACACATGAAACAACTACAAATATATATCTAGGTAAAAATACCTGTTTTTCCCTATTGCATCATAATTAACTTCATTTCAGTGAAAAAAGTCCGATATTTAATTTGCGGGCTTTTTTGTGTACATGCAAACGAAAGAGAATCCAATTATCTTAAGACGCAACAAACGCCGAAAAAACAAGATAATTGGTTATTTTTAACTTTTTAATTCTGCAATGAAAAAATTAAAGCAACTGAAGGGACAAAGCAGCTTATGAGAGGGAATTTGGGGTCGAAACTAAGTCTTAAAGCTATTGAAATTTTGCTGATTGTTTTTGTTGTAGTTGTGCCTGATTTAATTATTTTTTCTATTGTCTACAATGATGTTGGAACCTCGCTTAGCAATCAGTTATACGCTGATGCTAAGAATAATGTTCAGATGTTAAATGACAACATTACCCAATTCATCAATGAGGACACCTATGCTATTAATGCGGTGAGTAAACAGCTTTCCGGTGGTGATCTGAGCAAAAAGCAGAGCGTGCAAGATCTGTTGTCTCAAGTACCGAAATCACATGCGAGCATAAATGCTGTGACAGTAGGTAATAATCAAGGACAATATGTACGTTCACCCCAAGCTGTATTGGCAAATAAAGTAAATCACGAAACATGGTACAAACAGGCTATGGCGAATCCGGGAAAAATAATTATTACTCCACCATTTATATCGACTCTTGATCATAAATTAACCATTGTTATGGCCAAATCAACACCTGACGGAAAAGCGGCTGTGGGGATGGATGTCGATATCAGTTCACTTCAAAAAATCGTAAAAAAAGTATCGGTCGGCAAAAACGGATACGCCTTTTTACTTGATGCTAAAGGAATTTGGATTGCAGATCCTATTGCCAAAACAGGATCAAAAGCAAATCCCGATCTGATCAATCCTTTATCAAAAAACAAAGCTGGAATGATGCAAGACCCTGAGAAAGGGAAAAACAATACCATTTTTTACTCAACCAATTCATTAACTGGTTGGAAAATCGGCGGGGTTATGGCGAATAAGGACGTGAGTGCTGTTGTTAATCCGCTATTATATAAAATTATTTTAATTGCAGCAGCTTTGCTCATCGTTTTCTCAAGTCTTGCCCTATATTATATTTTAAGACGCATTATCAAGCCGCTTGAACATTTTGTTGTTCTATTTTCAAAGATTAGTGGAGGCGACTTGACTCATAAAATTGGTGATGAAATCAATGTCAATCGTGAATTTGCAAAACTAGGCTTATTCGCGAACCAAATGATTGATAAATTGAAAGTACTCATGGAGAAAATTACCCAAAAGTCGGAAATGCTGGCTGCTTCATCCGAGGAACTTTCGGCATCAACTGAGGAAAATAAAGCCACTTCAGATGAAATTGCGAACTCCATTCAAGCCATCGCTTCTGAAGCAGGTGAATCTTCAGCAAAGATTGAAGGCACGAAAAAATCCTCATCAGCGATTAGTAAGGAACTTGTAGTGATCTCTGATAAAGCAATCACGCTTGATCAAGCTTCAGTAACTACAGTACAAAAAGTGGGTAATGGGCAACAATCATTAGAGAAAGCAAGTAACCAAATGAGTCATATCAAGGAAACCCATTCACAGGTGTCTGCAACTTTGGATGAACTCATGAATCAAGTAGATAACATTGGCAAAATGAATAGCTTGATTGATGAAATCGCTGCACAAACCCATTTACTTTCTTTAAATGCAGCTATTGAAGCAGCACGTGCCGGTGAGGAAGGTAAAGGCTTTGCGGTTGTTGCCGATGAAATCCGTAAATTGGCAAAAGAGTCGGCGGATTCCACGAAACAGATTTCTGAAGTCGTTCATTCGATCCAGGAAAAATCATCAGCTGTTTTGAAGTCAATGGAAAGCGGCACAATTGAGATTGAAAAGGGAATCAATACAGTTCATCAAACTGGGCAGTCATTTGTTGAAATTCAAGATTCAATGAATACTGTATCGAGTGAAGTCACTGATGTCACACATTCAATAAAAACAATAACCGGTGAAGTAGAGAACGTGAATGTTGCTCTAGTTAGTATTGCAGAGCTGGCATCTGTTGCAAGTGAAAACTCGGAAAATGTGTCCGCAGCTACAGAAGAGCAATCAGCAGCAATGGAAGAGGTGGCAGGAAGCGCAACAACTTTATCAACAATGGCAGATGAACTGCAGCAGCTTGTTGCCGTATTTAAAGTTAGTGATTGAACGAGTAGACCTTCATTCTGAATTAGACACCAATAAATAAGCACACAAAAAAGTCGGACCTAGGTCCGACTTTTTTTGTATTTATAAAGCAACAGTTTATAGTGATTCGTTTTGGTCAAGCTTGAGTTCATTAGGCTTTTTAGGAATGAATGGCCACCAGTTACCTCGTCCAAATAGTTTTACCATTACTGGGACGAACAATGGGATGATAACCGCTGCATAAAGGACCAAGCCGATGATGACGACAGCTGAAATCTCTACAAGCGATAACATACCTGAAGGCATCATTGCAGCGAAGGTTCCGCTTAGGATAAGCACAGCGGAGAAAATGACGCTGCCCATGTGCCATAGGGTCAAAAGCAGCCGCTCTTTAATTGCTAATCTCGCATATTCATTGAATCGCGTCATAACAAAGATTGAATAATCAATACCCAATGCAACAAGAACAATAAATCCGAAGAACTGGGTCGTCCATGTCAGACCTGAATAATGGAGCAGCTTCGTGAAAATGAGTTCGGCAAAACCCATTGATGAGAAATAAGTTAAGAGCAGGGAAGCCATCAAATAGGTTGGCATGCTTAGTGAACGCAAGACAATCACGAGTGCGATAAAGACACCAATGATGACAAAGGTGACAGCCTTTTGGTAATCCGACCCGGAAAGCTGTTTCAAATCACTGTTAAAGCTGGCGATGCCGTTGATACCGACGTGCGCATTTTCTAGTTTTGTTCCTTTTAATAGTGAAGGTAGTTCTTTCTTCAGAGCTCGGAAATGGGCAATCCCTTCATTTGTATAAGGATCATCTTTCATTGTGACGCTGATGCTGGTAATTTTTCCATCTTTGCTCATGTACTGATCGAGTGCTGACTTAAACGATTTATTGTTGAAAATTTGATCTGGAACATAAATACCCGATTGTGCGTAAGACACTTCGGTCCAATTGCCGATAAAATCATTGGCTGAGTTGACACCATTTTTTATTTTCTTAGCTCCGTCTGCCCCTTTAGCCAATCCGCCGGACAAGCTCTTCATCTGGCTTTGGACGTCACCGAAGCCACTTTTTAATTGATTTTGTCCTGAAGCAATTTGATCCAGTGCGTTAGTAATTTGCGGTGTATTTTGTACAACCTGATCCTGACCGCTGCTTGCTTTATTTAACCCATCTTCAAGCTGACCGAGACCGGTGTCTAATTGCGATAGCCCAGATTTAAAGGCGCTCATACCGTTTGTAACCTTTGTAGACTGACTGTTCAGCTGATTCATTGCATCTGCCAATGACTGAATGCCTTTGTTCAATTGAGTGATCTGTGTCTGGGCACTCTGCGTTTGTTTTGTGATGGCAGATTGTATTGCTGTTTGCATATTCTTCATGTCTGCAGGTAATTGCTGTAATCCTGCGGCGAGTTGACGGAAATTTGGATCTTGCATCGCTTCGGGATGTGCAGCCAGATAAGCTTGCATACTCGTTTGAATCTGGCCAAGCGTTTTTTCTAATGCAGTTGTATCAATTGCCGGCTGTGCGCCAGATCCTGTTGAGAATTGGCTAAGCTGATCCGAAATGGCCTGCAGATTTTTGGCAACCTGCTGATACCCGTTTTGGATTTGCTCTTGCCCTGATTGAAGCTGGGTCAATTGTGTTTCTGCACTTTGAACATTCTTTCTGATCTCTGCTGTTCCGGCAGAACCGGATTTAATGCCGTCGGAAATTTGCGTAAGCACATCCTGCATCTTCTGAACACCATTTTTTGTGTCATTGGTACCCGTTTGCAGATTGTCTATTCCTGTGAGAGCGGAATTAAGCTGTAGCTGTGATGCATTGATTTTCTTGCTCGTGTTTTGAAGACTGTTCTGTAGTGTTCCCAAACCATCTGTTGCATCCGACAAACCTTTGTGAATGGTATCCGATTGTTTTGTGACGTAAATATCATCTAAGCGATTCCCAAGCGGTCGAGAAACACTCATGACTTTATCAACGTTTGGATCCTTCTTAATAGCGATGGAAAGTCGCTCAATCAGTGCGACATAATCTGTCGTTCGCATGTTATCGTCGTTTTGCAGGTAAATGGTTGCCGGAGAAATGTTGCCTGCCCCGAAATCTTTAGAAACCACATCAAATCCGGCTTTCGCTGCGTACTGATCAGGTAGCTCTTCTGGAGAGTTAAACGAAAGCTGACCGCTATATGTGATAATCGGAGGAATAGTAAAGAGTGCAACAATCAAAAGGGCAATGATTGGACGTGTAAACGCAAGTTTTCCTGCACCTGCCCACAGATTACTTTTTGGCTCTCTGATTGTACCGTTCATTGGCCAGAATAATTGCTTGCCTAAGGTCACCATAAAGAGCGGGAGCAGAGTAAACAGTGCTAGAAGCAGGAAGATAACCCCGACCCCGACAGCCATTGCGCTGCGATACAAATTAAACTGCACAAAAGCGAGTGACAGAAAAGCGATAAAAACAGGAATACCACTATGCAGAACAGTAGTACCAGCAGTTTTAAAGGTTGTCAGGGCTGCTTGATATTTATCCTTACCCTTAGCAAGTTCTTCTTTGAATCGACTCAAAAGCAAGATGCAATAATCCGTACCTATGCCGAACATAATCGCAACCATGAAGATTTGTGTAAAATTAGAAACGGGAAAGTTCATGTATTTTACGAGAAAAGCGACGACAACCTGAGCCACCATATAACTGAGCCCGACCGTAAAGAGAGGTACGAAAGGTGCGACAAACGAACGAAAAACAAGAAAAAGAACGACAAGGATGAAGACGACCGTAATGCCTTCGGTTTTATGAAGTCCACTTTCCGCTGAGGTACTCATATCATCATTAATTAATTGCTGGCCGGTTAAATACGTTTTGACGCCTGATGTCTTAATTTCGGCATCCATTTTTGTGCGCAATGCATGCACACTGGCTACACTAATATTTTTTACCTGGAATGCTGCGATCAGTGTTTTCTTGTTCTTGGAGACGAATTGGTCTTTAAGATCCTTGTGATCAAAACTATCAATAATGCTTTCGATTTTTAGGCTTTTTTTATGATCTTTGACCTGTTGCAGTGTTTTTTCAATGTCATTCATATTTTGTTCAGTCAAGCCTTGGTTAGCGTGGAACACTGCAACATATGTGGTTGTATCCTGCTTACCGCTGAATTTCTTTTCAATTTTCCCGGCTACACTGGTTGAATAATCCTTTGGAAGTGCATAGCCGCCTTTATCACGTACTAACTCATTCATATTTGG
Source organism: Sporolactobacillus laevolacticus DSM 442 (assembly GCF_000497245.1). GTDB lineage: Bacteria > Bacillota > Bacilli > Bacillales > Sporolactobacillaceae > Sporolactobacillus > Sporolactobacillus laevolacticus. The sequence continues at coordinate 12,812 of NZ_AWTC01000001.1, read as the reverse complement.
AGAAGTAAAGATGAGCGCGGCTAGCCCAATAATCCATAAACCAAGTAAAACCCATCTTAATGAAATAATCTTTCTCATTTTTTCGCCTTCTGTCGCATAATAGTTTCGTTGATCTTCAAATAGATTCGGATAAATTCCTTGCTGTCTTTCTCGCCGACTTCTTTAATCCATTCTCCGACAAGCTCATGAATCTTTCGTTCACCTTCGAGATAGATTGATGTTCCTAAGGCCGTGTTATATAATCCGAAGCTTCGATTATCGATCATCCGTTTTTCAATATAGCCTTTATCCACCAATCGATTGACACGAATGCTGACGCCGCTTTTGTTGATATCTAGCAGGCTCGCGATTTGGACAGGGCTAGTTCCCGGTTTTTTTTCCAACATCCGGAGTAAACAAAGCTGCTCATAAGTGATGCCATGTGCTTTGATAATCCCTTCAACAGCTTCATGAACCTTATTAGATGTATAGATGGACAAATCTTCATAAGCACTTATCAGGGATTTGACCGAATCTAATTCCATGTAACATACCTCCATAAATAGATAACTGTATTAACTGTTTACCATGTTAACAATTAATAGTTAATACTGTCAACCAAAATACATTTCTTTTACAATTCGTATGTATCAAGAAAAAATAATTTTCATTTGAATTGGGATTCGAGCAAAGAAGAGAGCAAAATGAGCATATAAAAACACATTGTTGAGAGAAAATCCTCAGTACAATGTGTTTCTTAATGACAAATTTTATTATCGTTTCGAAATGATGCTCTGTCTGCCTACTTTCATTGGTTTCCCTAAAAAAACGAATAGGGCAATGGCAGCTGGATAGATGATTGCCCAGCCAACGAACAGAAACATGATTGATGTTGTAACTAGTGAAATCAAGCTAGTGATGAATGGCTTTTTATCTTTTCTAAAAAGCTTAACTCCTGCCGCACATCCTCCGAGATAGGTAAGCAGAAACGTTGCGTTTGGCAGTTGGATTAAGGTGCCAAGATTTACGGCATGCATACCGTACAGGCTCATGATGATGATAAAACATAGTGACAAAAAGGTAAGTCCGCCAGATGGTGTCTGATATTTGTCGGAGACTTTTCCAAACCATCGTGGTGCGTGACCGTTATTTGAAAGTGATAAGGCTAGCCGTGATGCAGCGCCTATATAGGCCACAACCGTTGCGAGACAAATCAGCAGGGCAGAAACACCGATCAAAATCGCGCCAATGCGACCAAAAGCATGTTCTGCTACGACGACAAGTGCTGCCTGGGCACTCATTTTATAACTATTTGTTCCAATAACGGCTGCAGCGCTTAAGAAATAAAGGATACCGATCAAAGCGGCAGAAATAAGCGTTGCCTGAGTGACATCTTTTTCAGGATGAACAAATTCTTCGGACAAATGGGATACTGCCTCCCAGCCGATAAAGCACCAGAAGAGAATCGTCGAAGCTGCGCCGATACCAAGCGCACCGTGAGTCATAAAAGGTTCAAAATTTGCTGCTTTCACATTCGGAACAGCCCCAATGATCGCAGCGATAAGAATGGCAAGTATGCCGCAAACAACTGCAACCTGAACTTTACCGGCCACGCTCATCCCGATATAGTTCAAAGATAAAGCCAGTAAAAGAATGAGGCAGGCAATCAGTATTCTCATGTTCTCAGTCAGACCAAGAGAAGCGCTTAAATAACCTGCTCCGGTTATTGCCGCCACAGGAGCTCCGATCGGAACGGACATTAGGAAAAACCAGCCGATCAAGTGGCCCATTTTTTCCCCAAAAGCCTTGGTCACAAAATAGGACACCCCTCCAGAGTTTGGATAACTTCGTGCTAGATAAGCCATACACATAGAAAGAGGGAACGCAAGCAGCATTAATAGTGCCCAATCCACAAGTGAAGCCGGACCAGCAATCTGAGCTGCCATTCCCGGTATGATTAAAATCCCCGCACCGAGAACAGCACCGATATAAAGCGCGATCGCTTGAGGTAGTCGGATAGTGGGCTTAACAACATTTTTCATGTATTTCTCCTCCTGTATTGATTCTCTGTTTCTTTCCTGTATCATAGAAAAGAAAGAACGATCGGTAAAGATGATTATTCCGATTGGTACCATCAGCAAAACCGATTGATCGTTTGAGCAATACTCTGATAGGAGAGATAATCTTGGAATTTAAACAACTAGTTACATTCCAAAGAGCTGCCGAACAACTTAATTTTACACGTACCGCTGAACAGTTAAATTTTGCTCAATCCAGCGTTACCGCCCATATTAAGGCACTCGAAGATGAATTTGGTGTCCCGCTTTTTGATCGGCTAGGAAAGACACTGGTGCTTACCGAGGCTGGAAGAAAGCTTCAGCGTTATACAAATAGAATTCTTGCATTAACTTCTGAAGCACAAAGAGCAATTGCGGTGGACAAAGAGCCAACTGGAACGCTTGTGATCGGCGCAATTGAGAGCTTATGTACTTATCGGCTGCCTCCAGTACTTTCTGCATTTAAACGTCAATGCCCAAAGGTTCAATTTCAATTTTCACCAGGTGTTTCGGATAAAGACATTCTTGACCAGCTAATTAAAGGGAAACTGGATGCTGCTGTTCTCATGGATGCGTGTGCGTCGCCTGATCTATTCATGATTGAATCTCTGAGAGAAGAATCATCCTGTATTGTCGCCTCTCCCGAACATCTATTATCAATGAAAGATTGGGTGAGTCCTGAAGACCTTTATCAAGAATCTCTGCTTCTTACTGAAAAGGACTGCAGCTATCGGCGCAAGTTTGACGCTGTTTTTTCCAGTAGAGGATTAAGAACAGAACATATCTTTGAATTCGCGAGTGTAGAAGCAATAAAACAATGTGTGATGGCCGGCCTTGGGGTCGCGGTATTGCCGGAAATGACAGTTAAGAAAGAAATTTCTGAAGGCAGTATTAAACCACTTCCTTGGACTGGGAATCAGATAACCGTTCATTCACAGCTCGTTTGGCCAAAAGATAAGTGGGTGTCACCAGCTCTTTCAGTATTTTTGGAGCTGACTCAACAGTATTTAAAAGAGGAATAGAAAAGCCTTGATGCACCCTTTTAACATCAAGACTTTTTACCGCCATCATTCGATTGTCATGCATTAATCTTTATAATGATTCTTCCCACTTATTTTCCCTTTAATAATTGGGGTAGTACATTCGGAAGTTCACGAAATAAAATCTCTTTTTTTATTAAATTGAGTTTCTTTTCATCCTTCATTTCAGCAGCGATACGTTGCCAAATGATTGATCTCTTTTCTGGCGGACAATTCACGGAGTCAACCCCGAGTAGATTAATCCCTCGCAATATGAAGGGAAAGACCGATGTGGGGACTTTGGCGCCGCCGGTAAGCCCGCTAAAAGCAACAGAGCCTCCATAACTGATTTTGCTCAAAATAGCTGCAAGCTGAGATCCTCCAACAGGATCAATCGCTGCGGCAAATTGCTGTTTGTCCAGGCTTTTTATGGTTCCATCATAAACGTCACTTCGGGAGATAATCTCAGAAGCACCAAGTGCTCGTAATAAATCATGCTCTTCAGTTTTTCCCGTGCTTGCAACGACGTGATACCCAAGGTTTGAAAACATGGAAACCGCCAAGCTTCCCACACCGCCGGTCGCTCCGGTTACCAGAACTTTCCCATTGTTAGGCGTAAGGCCGTTTTCTTCGAGCTTATGGATGGACAACGCTGCCGTAAATCCTGCAGTACCGAAAATCATTGCTTCTTTTAGCGTCAATTTTTGCGGAAGTGGAATGAGCCAATCACCAGGAAGCGCAGCGTACTCACTATACCCGCCGAAATGAGAAACACCTAGCTCATATCCGGTTGCAAGCACCGAATCTCCTTCTTTAAAACGTACATCTTTCGAGGATACAACAATGCCAGCCAGATCAATACCGGGAATGAAAGGGTACGCTTTGACAATCTTTCCATCTGGTACGCAAGCTAAAGCATCCTTGTAATTAATAATTGAATAGAGAACCTTTATTAAGACATCTTCTTGCGGCAATTGCTTAATGTCCAGCTTTTTTATTTCTACTGAAAACTGATTTGCCTTTTTATCAACAATTAAAGCGGAAAATGTTTTGTTGCTCATTATTTTAACCTCCACGGTTTGAATCATTAATATTAGGATAAAATTAATTCGTGGTCTGAAATTGAGTATGAAATAGTTTCTCATATAGATACGTTTTGCTAGACATTCAACAAATACCAAATTATAATAATTATAGAAAAGAAATGATTTTAATTAATGGAGGAGAGATTCTTATGGCAATCGCACAAGGAAAAAACACGAAAACCTTTTTAAACCAACAGGTGGCTAACTATGGTCTATTCTATACAAAGCTTCATCAATTGCATTGGTATGTGAAAGGTCACAACTTTTTTACGCTCCATGTGAAATTCGAAGAGCTCTATGATCAAACGACCGCTATTCTTGATGAAGTAGCTGAACGTTTGCTACAAATCGATGGTCAACCCTATTCTACATTACAGGAATTTCTCGAACATGCAAGTTTAAAGGAAAAACCTTACACAACACCATTGACTGAAGACGAAATGGTTCAGATTGTTATTAACGATCTTGTCCTGTTGCGAGATGAACTTGCAGAAGGGATTGTTCTCTCCGACGGTGAGGGAGATGCAGTAACTAACGATATGCTCGTATCAGTAAAAAACAAACTTGATAAAGAAATCTGGTTTTACAGTGCTTTTCTTGGCAAAGATCCAGTTCCTCAAAACAATCTTAAATGAGATTGCTTTATAATAATTGAAAATGATATAGCTTTTTGAGAGATGCCATTGGCATCTCTTTTTTGCGTGATAAGGAAGTTTAAAAATCATGGCGTAATTACTAGGATGATCGGCGTTCCATCGCAATGATTTAGGTTCAAACACGAAAGTGCGAGACTCCTGCGGGACTGCCATTGTTGATGCGAGCCAAGTGAGACCCCGCAGATTACTGCTNTGATTTAGGTTCAAACACGAAAGTGCGAGACTCCTGCGGGACTGCCATTGTTGATGCGAGCCAAGTGAGACCCCGCAGATTACTGCTTTTATGAGGAGGCTCACGGATCGCCCGCGGTCGCACCAGTTGTTGCCAGCAACTGAAGTGTCGTCGAAGCACAAGTTTGGTGAATTAAAGCCGCATAAAAGCGATAGTCAAGGACTGGGCTTGCATGGTTTTTCTGAATGTAATGATTTTATGCATTCGGTAACAACTGCACAAAGTAAACCTGTTCCAACAGAGTAATGAAAACAATAGATAGGGCAGTGGCATATTGTTGACGCAATGAGTTTTTAGAGAATATTAAATATGAAAGCGAATTGCTTGCATCCGTCTCGTTAATCAGTTTATAAAGAGAATAACTAAGTGAACGGAGGATAAGCAGATGCCGCTGCCTGGTCAGAATATAAATGCTTCATTAATGACATCAATTCTTGTTACAAAATGCCACATTCCAAAAATGAAAACAGAAACGCTTCTCCGACCAAGATTAGCTACACTTCTAGATCAAGGGATACAAAAAAAATTGACTTTTGTAAGTGCGCCAGCAGGCTACGGAAAATCGACGTTGCTTGCTGAATGGGCACTCCGGCTGGAACTTCGTCCGGGTTGGCTCTCTTTAGAACAGGCAGATAACAATCTTGTTCGCTTTTGGCGTTATATGATCGTGTCTATTGATGTTCAAAACTTTGGTTTTGAAAAAAGAACACGTCCTTATTTAAATATGCTCTATCCGACTGATTTTGAGCAGGCGCTTAATATGATCTTAAACGAGCTGCAGAAGATCGATCGGACACTTGTGTTAATCTTGGATGATTTTCACTTTCTGATCGAAGAAAGCGTGATCTCGTCTTTTTCCTATTTTATTGAACATTTGCCGGAACACGTTCATCTTTTTGTGGCTAGCCGAACAGAACCTCCTTTTCATTCAGCGAGGCTTCAAGCGAATCAGGATATGCAACGCATACACGCAAAAGAGCTGTCCTTTACCAATGAAGAGGGGGCTGATTTTTACGTTCGTTGCATGAAGCTGCATTTGGATCAAAATGTAGCTACGGACTTGGTGAAGCGAACGGAGGGGTGGGTAACCGCTCTGAAATTGGCAGGAATGGCATTGCAGTATCCAGATCAGATGCTTACGAATATTAAACACTTTTCTGGAGATTTTCACCTGCTGGAGCAATATTTGCTTGAAGAAGTTTTTCATCTGCAAAGTGAAGCTGTCCAAAGTTTTCTCATGAACATTGCCGTTTTAAAAAGGATGAATGCCGCTCTATGTAATGAGCTCACCGGAAGTGATGATGCTCAGAAAATGATCGATTATCTGAATCACGCCCAGCTTTTTCTAACTCCATTGGACGAGAAAAATGGTTGGTATCGTTTTCATCATTTGTTCTCTGAATTTTTACAGCGCAGACTTAATCGAACGAATCCTGGAAAAATCACATCCCAGTATCTGAAGGCAGGAGAATGGTGTGAAAAGCAGCATTTTCAGGAAGAAGCATTAGAATACTACATAACCGGAGAACATTTTGGACCTGCTTTACGTTTGTTGGGAAATATGACAACGAAAATGCTGCGCATGGAATGGTCACTATTAAAATCATGGCTGTCCAAGATACCTAGGGCGATGCTTTTGGAGTGTCCATCACTCTACTTTTCCTACGCACTCTCCTTACTGTACGGTGATAAAAAGTACATTTTAGTCGAAAAAATGCTTAGTGAAGCGGAGAAACAAATTGATCGTTTGGCAGGCAGTTGGACGACGGATGAAAAGAATAATTTTTGGGGCAGCTTTTATTTTGTAAAGGCGTATTTCTCCGCGGAGGCATTACACGACATGAATCTGGTCGTTCAGAATATGAAGCGTTCCAGACAATTTAATCCGTCGGGACCGAAACTCGTTTTCGCCCAGAAAAATACGGGCACGCCTTCCATGGTCAAAGATCATGTTGCGCCGCCTGAAGGTCAATTGCATCGTTCACTTCTGACTCCCTTTTACCAAAATATAATCGCAACGGTTGATGATCTGGATTTGGGATCTCCGGCAAGGGTCGGGCTCTCTGAGTTTCTTTATGAATGGGATGACCTTGACGAAGCTGAATCTACATTAAATGTTGTTTTTGAATCAACAGATTTTAATAATCCGGTTGCTTCCGAAGCGTTGGTACCCGCGTGGCTATTGCATTCCCACATCAAAAAAGCTCAAGGATTATTGGTTGAAGCCGAGCAAATCTTGCTGCAGGCAAAGAGGAACTGTATGGTTCTAGGGGTTCCGTCCGCACTGATATATTTCGATGCAGAGCTGGCTGATCTTGCTCTAAAGCAGGGGAATATGGAACCGGCGGATGAATGGATCAAGCGCTATTCGCTGTCCATCAATGATGAATTATCAGTCGCTCGGCTGTTCGAATATCTTTTCTTGCTTCGCATTTTAATTATGAAGAACTGCTTTGAAGAGGCGCGGACACTTTCTGAAAGGCTTAGGACTGTCTCCTATAATGGAAAACGTGTTTTCTATTGGACAGAAGTCATGATCTTACAATCGCTTCTTCTGCAGAAGACGGGAAAAACAGAGTTCGCTCTTGAAAAATTGAGAACAGTATTAAATCGAACTGAACCCGAAGAATTTATACGCATCTTTGTTGATGAAGGCAGGCCGATGGCAGAATTACTTTCCCTGTATGTCCGGATGCCGAAGGGCATACAAACCGGAGGCGCGCCATCTCTGAATTATATTCGCTTACTCCTGTCTCGTTTTAAAAACAAGACAGGTGAGTTTGCGGAGGATCAGCCCTCTGTTTTAGTCAATCCGTTGACTGACCTTTTAACGAAACAGGAAAGTAATGTGCTGCAATTGATTGTACGAGGAATGACGAACAAAGAAATGGCTGAAAAACTGAACATCAGTTATGGCACGGTCAAAACGCATATCAATAATGTATACAGTAAACTCGACGTTCACAGTCGATTGACAGCAATTCGAAAAGGAAAAGAATTGGGACTTTGAATTTATTCACGAAAGATCCACCCCTGTCTCTACCCGGGGGTGGATCTTTTTTTTTACATTTTTAGATATAATTTTATGCGAAAGAACGATGTGATGTATATCACAATGAACACTATTTATGAAATTTTCTATAAGGAAGGAGATGATTCAACAAACATGCATTCGAAAAAATACCCTTTTATTTTTCTCGCTTTTATAGTATTGCTATCACCAATTATTCAATTATTTACCTATCCCCAAGTAGGGCTTGCTGCTGCCTCGAGCTTCGCCGGGGGCACCGGAACAGCAGAAGATCCCTGGATAATCGCAACACCGCAGCAATTGGATAATGTACGTAATGATTTATCTGCCCATTATCAATTGGTAAATGATATTGATTTGTCATCGTATGTATCATCAGGTGGTGCAGGTTATCATGGCGGTGCCGGCTGGGAACCGATCGGAAATGATTTAACCTCTTTCACAGGTACATTTGATGGGCAGGGGCACAAGATCATCGGACTTCAGATCAATCGTCCTTCGAGCAATTTTATTGGGCTGTTTGGTGATGTGGGCCTTGGTGGAAAGGTTGAGAATATCGGAATAGAGGGTGGCAGTGTCAGTGGAAATATGCACACTGGCGGATTGACAGGAGCGAACGATGGGGGAAGTATTGTTAACTCCTATTCTTCGTGTATCGTATATGGTGATCGCGGTACAGGAGATCTGGTGGGACGTAACTTGGGTAATATTACCAATTCTTATACGACGGGGGATGTAAACGGCCGCGATGGTGCCGGCGGACTTGTCGGCTTTGGTTATGGTGGTAGCATTAATAACACCTACGCAACAGGTCGTGTGAACGGTACATCCTCTGTCGGCAGCCTGGTAGGTATTAATGCCGGATCCACAATTCTGAACAGCTTTTATAATTCTGAAACAACTGGACAATCCGATACTGGCAGGGGGACACCGAAGACAACAGTAGAGATGAAAACCATCTCAACCTATACAGATGCCGGTTGGGATTTTGACAATACTTGGGGGATTAATTCGGCAGTTAACGGTGGTTATCCATTTTTTGTTTCACATTATTCAGTGACCTATAATGACAACAGCGGTACAGCAGGGAGCGTACCGACGGATGGGAATGATTATAAAGAGAACGACACTGTTACTGTAATGAATAATATAGGTGATCTAAGAAAAGACGGTTTTACTTTTGCCGGTTGGAATACAAAACCGGACGGGAGTGGAACGACATATACTCCTGGTGCTCATTTAACAATAGGCGCATCGAATGTGACCTTATACGCCAAGTGGACAATCGACGTGTATTTAATAACGTATAACGGAAATGGCAGTAACGAGGGCAATATAACGTATACTACTCCTTTATCAGAACCGGGAACACAATTTGAAATTGCGGTTAATCAGTTTACCCGATCTGATTACAGTTTTACAGGATGGAATACCAAAGCAGATGGAAGCGGCACAACTTATCAGCCCGGCGACAAATATACTTTAGGCGCGTTCAACGTGACGATGTACGCCCAGTGGGTTCCGGTTGCACGATACCACGTAGCTTATAACGGGAATGGCAATGATGGAGGCTTTGCTCCACCTCAGTCGATGCTTGCCGCACCAGGTGATACAGTGACTGTACAAGGAAATCCCGGTGGACTTAGCCGAGCAGGCTATACATTCGAGGGGTGGAACACCGAATCAGATGGAAGCGGCACGACTTTTCATGTTAATGACCATTTAACGATTAGTGAGTCAAATGTCACACTGTACGCAAAATGGAAGATTAACAGTTATACCATTAGCTTCAACAGTAACGGAGGCAGTGTAGTTCCCAATAAAAACTCCGATTATGGCACAACAATCAGTGCCCCTTCAGCTCCTACAAAAGAAGGCTATACCTTTGACGGATGGTACAAGGACAAGGACTTGACGGAGACCTGGGATTTCAATAAGAATACTGTTGTAGGGGATACGATTCTCTATGCGAAATGGACGGCCAATCGGTACGCGGTACATTTTGACAGTAACGGGGGTAGTGCTGCAGCAGATGTAGGCACAGATTATGGAAATATGATCACCCCCCCTGCCGCTCCGACAAAAAAGGGTTATACGTTTGTCGAATGGTACAAAAATAAAGATTTGATGAAGGTATGGACCTTTGACAAAGATACCGTCATACAGAATACAACACTCTATGCGAAATGGGCGATCAATAGCTACTCTGTAACCTATGACGGAAACGGCAGCGATGGAGGTAGCGCACCAGCTGAAGAAACGTATCCCTATAATAGCGACGTGACCATACCAGAAAATACGGGGTTACTAAGCCGAACCGGCTTCGCATTCGCGGGTTGGAATACGAAAGCGGATGGAAGCGGCACTTCTTATGTAGCCGGTAATCGGATCACGATGGGTTTGTCAAATGTGACCTTGTATGCCCAGTGGAAGATTAATCACTATATGGTTGACTTTGACAGTAATGGAGGATCGTCAGTCGTTAACCAGACTGTGGACTACGGTGCTCAGGCAAGTCGACCAACTGCACCAACGCGAATCGGCTATACGTTTGCCGGTTGGTACAAAGATAAAGACTTGATAAAGGTATGGACCTTTGACAAAGATACCGTCATACAGGATACAACGCTCTATGCGAAATGGACGTTCAACCAGAACACCGTAAATTTTGACAGTAACGGTGGCAGGACGCAACGGGTCAATCAGGTTCCAACCAATCAGGCTCAGGTACGGACCGAATTAACGGCTCAGACCGTCGACAAGACGAGACTTCAGGCGAAATCCGACACCATTGATAAAGAAGGGCTGACGTCCAACGACTTCACAGGAAGCAGTTGGAATGCACTTCAGTCGGCGCAAAAGGCGGCCAAAGTTGTTCTGTCCGATCCAAATGCGACTCAGGTAGAAGTAGATGCTGCTTACGCCAAGCTGACCAGAGCCTATGAGGCGCTGGTCGAAGAATCGAAAGTTGAACAAAATGCTCCGGTTGTTCACCAAACCGTGGATCAATCACGCGAAGAAAAAACCGGCAAACTGCCGACCACCGGAGACGGCAGCGACTTCTTCGCGATGCTAAGCGGGTTGGCTCTGTTCATATTTGCTGGGTTGATCGCCTTCATTACCAGAAGACGTAAGAAGAACAGCTGACCGGTAAATTATTTTCAAGTTCAATCATATTGGGAGAGAACCTATTTCTAAACTGGTACCTGTAATTAGGACACTTGAAAAAGAGTGTTTTACCTACAGGTATTTTTTTATATACTTGAATTTCAAGGATATGGGANTAAACTGGTACCTGTAATTAGGACACTTGAAAAAGAGTGTTTTACCTACAGGTATTTTTTTATATACTTGAATTTCAAGGATATGGGATTAGGAGACAACATGAGTAAACTAACATTTTCGACTAAAGAGATAAAAGCACTTCAAAAGAATCCAAATGTACAACGTGTTAGCGATCGAGCGATTACATATACAGACTCCTTTAAAAGTAGATTCATGGATGAGTATCTGGCTGGCAAACTCCCTAGACAAATCTTTACAGAGAATGGCTTCGATTTGGAGGTTATCGGAATAAAGCGAATGGAACAATCCGCTTATAGGTGGAAGAAAGCCTATGAAAAGAATGGATTAATCGGGCTGACCGATTCGAGGAAAATAGGTTCAGGCAGACCATTAAGACGGGAACTTACATCGTCTGAAGTGATTGAAAGGCAAGAGGCAAGAATTAAGCTGCTCGAAGGGCAGGTGGAGCTATTAAAAAAATTAGAAGCGACAGAAAGGAGGCTGCTAAACGCAAGCGAAAATTTAGATCCAAGTAGTATCTATAAGTTGATTTATGAGACGATTGAACACAATCAATTTAAGCAAATGACCAAGTATTTTTGTGACCTTTTGGAGGTGTCCCGTTCTGGATACTATAGTTATCTAAAGGCCTTCGCTAGCCGAGAAGCAAGAGAACTATTGGACTTAGAAGCGAAAGAAATTATATTAAAGGCGTTTAATCGTCGGGGATATAAGAAGGGATCACGTTCCATAAAAATGATCGTGGAGAATGACTATAACCTGATCTTTAGTCGCAAAAAGATACAGAGAATCATGAGGAAATACGAAATTGTCTGCCCACATCGAAGGGCGAATCCTTATAAAAGGATCGCTAAAGCAACCAAGGAGCATCAGGTCGTTCCAAACAAATTAAACAGAGAATTTAAGCAAGGAGTTCCCGGAAAAGTATTATTAACGGACATTACTTATTTGCCGTATAACGGGAATTGTATGGCTTATTTGTCCGCCGTAAAAGACGCTTCAACTAATGAGATTCTGGCTTATCATGTTTCTGATCGAATCACTTTGGAAGTCGCAACCCAAACCATTCATAAATTAATCAACAATAAGAGAGTTACACTGCATCGTGAGGCTTTTATCCACTCAGACCAAGGGAGCCATTACACAAGCCCAAGATATCAACAGTTATTAAAAAAGTATGGTCTAGGTCAATCGATGTCTCGAAGAGGAAACTGTTGGGATAATGCCCCACAGGAGTCTTTTTTTGGTCATTTAAAAGATGAAATCGATTATCAATCCTGTAAAACATTAAAAGAACTAAAAGCGAAAATAAATCATTATATGGTTTATTATAATAACTATCGCTATCAATGGAATTTAAAAAAGATGACCCCTATTCAATATAGGAATCATCTTCTAGTAGCTTAATCTCTTTTTTTATAGTGTCCTTGACATAGGTACCAGTTTA